>CAVYIB010000025.1:0-70459 GCA_963768435.1 uncultured Actinomycetota bacterium | reverse complement strand
CGCAGCCGTGCGAGAGGCGCGTATCCGCGAGTCCGACCAGCGGATGTTCGACGTCCAGATGATGGGCGGGATCGTCCTCCACGAGGGCGACGTCGCCGAGATGAAGACCGGTGAGGGCAAGACGTTCGTCGCGAGCCTCGCGCTGTACCTCAACGCGCTGCCGACCGTCGAGACCCACGACGGTCGTACCCTCGGTCAGGGCGTCCACCTCGTCACGGTCAACGACTACCTCGCCCGCCGCGACGCCGAATGGAACCGCGGCGTCTACGAGCGGCTCGGGATGACCGTCGCGCACATCGAGGCGATGATGGATCCCGAGGCACACCGCCTCGCCTACGAGGCCGACGTGACGTACGGCACGAACTCCGAGTTCGGCTTCGACTACCTGCGCGACAACATGGCGGTCTCGCTCGAGGGCACCGTCCAGCGCGGGCACCGGTTCGCGATCGTGGACGAGGTCGACTCGATCCTGATCGACGAGGCGCGGACGCCGCTGATCATCTCCGGCGAGCCGACCACCGCCGCCAAGGCCTTCTACGACATGGCCCGTGTCGCCCGCACGCTGAGCGGGATCCAGTCGAAGGGCTCGAAGGTCGAGGACGCCGAGCTCTCGCAGCAGTACGACTACCTCTTCGACGAGAAGCACAAGAACGTCTCGCCGACCGAGTCCGGGATCGAGAAGGTCGAGCGGGCCCTCAAGATCGAGAACCTCTACTCCCCGGACAACGTCCAGCTCGTCAACCACGTCCATCAGGCGCTGAAGGCGGAGGCGCTCTTCAAGCGCGACGTCGACTACGTCGTCCAGGACGGCGAGGTGAAGATCGTCGACGAGTTCACCGGGCGGATCATGGAAGGTCGCCGCTGGTCGGAAGGGCTCCATCAGGCCGTCGAGGCCAAGGAGAACGTGCCGATTCAGGAAGAGCACCAGACGCTGGCCACGATCACCCTCCAGAACTACTTCCGGCTCTACGACAAGCTCGGCGGCATGACCGGCACCGCGAAGACCGAGGAGAAGGAGTTCGTCGAGATCTACGGCCTCGACGTCGTGCCGATCCCGACCAACGTCGATGTCGCGCGCCTCGACAAGAACGACCTGATCTTCAAGACGATCGAGGCGAAGTTCAACGCGGTGATCGCCGACATCAAGGAACGGAACGTGAAGGGCCAGCCGGTGCTCGTCGGAACGATCGCCGTCGAGACGTCCGAGCTCCTCTCCGAGCTGCTGAAGCGCCAGGGAATCAAGCACGAGGTGCTGAACGCCAAGGAGCACGCGCGCGAGGCCGAGATCATCATCGACGCGGGTCGCAAGGGCGCGGTCACGATCGCGACCAACATGGCCGGCCGCGGCGTCGACATCAAGATCGACGACGAGGTGCGCGGGCTGGGCGGCCTGTACGTCCTCGGGACGGAGCGCCACGAGGCCCGGCGGATCGACAACCAGCTCCGCGGCCGCTCCGGCCGCCAGGGCGACCCGGGCGAGACCCGCTTCTACCTCTCCGGCCAGGACGACCTGGTGCGCCTGTTTGCCGGCGACCGGCTCTTCAACATCATGGAGAAGTTCAAGCTCCCGGACGACCAGCCCATGGATCAGAAGATCCTGACGAACCAGATCGAGAACGCCCAGAAGAAGGTCGAGGAGCAGAACTTCGTCCAGCGCAAGAACGTCCTCAAGTACGACGACGTGATGAACGTACAGCGCATGGTGATCTACGAGCAGCGCCGCGCCGTCCTCGACGGGCAGGACCTCTCCGAGGAGATGAAGGAGATCTGGCTGCCCGAGGTGATCGCCGGAGTCGTCGGGAACTACACCGAGAGCGAGGTCGAAAGCGACTGGGAGCTCGGAGAGCTCGTGAACGCCATGGAGGCGCTCTACGGCACCGGCGTGACCGTGGAGGAGATCACGCGGGCTCGATCGCGAGTCGATCATCACCGAGTTCCTGGACGACGCCTCGGAGGCCTACCTCGAGCGCGAGAAGGAGATCGAGGGCATGCAGGAAGGGCTGATGCGCGACCTCGAGCGCTTCATCGTGCTCCAGGTCGTCGACGTCCGCTGGCGCGAGCACCTCGAGAACATGGACTACATGCGCGAGGGCATCCACCTCCGCGGCATGGCCCAGAAGGATCCGCTCGTCGAGTACCGCAACGAGGGCCACGTGATGTTCCTGGAGCTGAACCGCGCGATCCGCGAGGAGGTCGTGGCGCTCCTGTTTCACGCCCAGATCACCCCCGGGGAGGAGAACGGTCAGATTCCCCCGCCGCAGGAGACGAACGGAAACCGCACCTACGAGCAGTTCGACCCGGGCGCCGGCGGCGCCTATGGCCTCCCGGCCCCGAACGGCGACGTCGGGCAGACGAACGGCGGCGGCAACCCCGCGGTGCCCGTGGTCAAGTCCGAGAACGAGAGCATCGGCCGCAACGACCCCTGCTGGTGCGGCTCGGGCAAGAAGTACAAGCGCTGCCACGGCGCCTGACAATTTTCCCCGCGCATGGAAATCCTCAAATTTGCGCGCCCGGGTGGCTTTGCGGCTCGAGCTGGGCGAGCACGGGCATAGCCCGCACTCGCGGCTGTTCGTAGTTGCACGAACGCCCGTAAGACAAATCATTCCCGGCCAGGATCGCTCCGCCGGGTACCATCTCCCGGCTATGGCTGACCAGGAGACACCGCTCTCGGAGCAGCTCGAAGGGATCAGGACCCAGCTCGAATGGGTCCGTGATTACCTTTGACCCGGCTCGCCTGACTGAGCGCCGCGGCGCGCTCGAAGCCGAGATGAACTCGCCCGGGTTCTGGGACGATCAGGCCCGAGCCCAGAAGACGAGCACCGAGCACGCGCGCGTCTCGAAACGCATCGAGACCTACGACAAGCTCGTGCGCGAGTACGAGGACGCACGCGACCTCTACGAGCTGGATCCGGGGATGGCCGCCGAGATCGCCAGGTCGATCGGGCCGCTCCACCGCGAGCTCGAGCGGCTCGAGGAGGCAGCGCTCTTCAACGGCGACTACGACACCGGGGACGCCGTGGTGACGCTCCAGTCGGGCACGGGCGGCACCGACGCCCAGGACTGGACGGAGATCATGCTGCGGATGTACGAGCGCTGGGGCTCCGAGCGCGGGTTCAAGATCGACCTGCTCGAGGCCAGCCCGGGCGAGGAGGCGGGCCTCAAGAGCTCCACCTTCACGATCGAGGGCGAGAACGCCTACGGGGTGCTCAAGGCCGAGCGCGGCAAGCACCGGCTCGTGCGCCTCTCGCCGTTCGACTCCGCGCACCGCCGCCAGACGTCGTTCGCCACGGTGATCGTCGCACCGCTCCTGCCCGACGATGCCGAGGTCGAGATCGACGAAGGCGACCTGAAGATCGACACCTACCGCGCCCAGGGGGCCGGCGGGCAGCACGTCAACAAGACCGACAGCGCCGTCCGGATCACCCATCTGCCGTCCGGAATCGTCGTCCAGTGCCAGAACGAGCGCTCGCAGTCCGCCAACAAGCAGACCGCAATGCGCGTCCTAAAAGCGCGACTCGTCGAGAAGCTCGAGGAGGAGCGCGAGGCGAAGATGGCGAAGGAACGGGGCGGAGCCGCCGACACAGGCTTCGGCGGCGAATGGATTCGCAGCTATGTCCTCCATCCCTACCAGCAGGTGAAAGACGCCAGAACCGGCTACGAGACCGGAAACGCCCAGGGTGTGCTCGATGGAAACCTCGATCCCTTCATCCACTCCTACCTCCTCGCGAAGGCTGCAAACCAGCTTGGGTAGCTCCGTCCGTTATGCTTTGGAGGCCCTCTTGCGAGACATCTTGAAGCGGGCGCCGCGGTGAGTGAGGCGCCAACTCGTATCGAATTGGACGATCGAGACCTCATACCCAGCGAGACTTCGACTGCTGTAGCGGATCCGCCACAGGACGCGACGCGCGCCGCCGGCGGCGGCAGCTCGATGATCGTGTTCGAGAGCGTGACCAAGGTTTACGAGCCCGACGTGGTCGCTCTCAACGACGTCACCTTCCACATCGACAAGGGCGAGTTCGTCTTCGTCGTCGGCGCGTCGGGATCGGGAAAGTCGACGCTCGTCAGGCTGCTCCTGAAGGAGCTCGACGCGACGAGCGGCAAGATCGTCGTCGGCGGCCGCGACCTGATGAGGCTCAAGCGCAACAAGGTGCCGATGCTCCGGCGCAACATAGGCTGCGTATTCCAGGACTTCAAGCTGCTGCCCACCCGGACCGCGGCCGAGAACGTCGCCTACGCCCTCAAGGTGCAGGGCGAGAACCGAAGCTCGATCCGCAAGAAGGTGCCCGAGGTGCTCTCGATGGTCGGCCTCTCGCACCGCATGAACTCGACCCCGAGCGAGCTCTCGGGCGGCGAGCAGCAGCGCGTCTCGATCGCCAGAGCATTCGTCAACCATCCCCCCCTGCTGGTTTGCGACGAGCCGACCGGCAACCTCGACCCGGACACGTCCGTCGGGATCATGCAGCTGCTGTACCGCATCAACATGTCGGGCACGACCATCCTGATGGTCACCCATGACCGCGAGATGGTCGACAAGATGCGCAAGCGCGTGATCCAGCTCGAAGACGGGCGCCTCGCCCGCGACGAGCGCCGCGGGGGCTACACGGGCGAATGAGGCTGCGGCTTCTCTTCTCCGAGGCCTGGCGCAGCCTCGGCGCCAACGTCTCGACGACCTTCGCAGCGGTGATGACCGTGCTGATCGGCATGTTCCTGCTCGGTCTCCTGATCGCCCTCGGCACCTGGACGGTCTCGTGGTCGAACCATGTGAAGAACGAGCTCGTGGTGAAGATCGACATGAACACGAACTCCGACAAGGGCGGCGAGGCCACGCATGCCCAGGAGAACGCGGTCGCCCGCTCCCTCTCGGCCAACCAGCTCGTCGGCTCGTTCAAGTTCATCCCCAAGGCGCAGGCCTACAAGCAGATGCTGAAGACCGAGGGCGCGCTCCTGCGGACGCTTCCGTTCAACCCGTTCCCCGACACGTTCATCGTCACGCCCAAGAAGGCCGAGGACCTGAATGCGCTCTACAAGAGCCTGCATCCGGTCCAGCCCGGCGTGAAAGAGGTGATCCACGACACGCGGGACTCGAACCGGATCCTTCACTTCGCCCACTGGGTCGAGGCGATCTTCGCGATCGCCGTGGCAGTCCTGCTGACCTCCGCCGCGCTCCTCATCGCGAACACGATCCGGCTCTCGATCTTCTCGCGGCGGCGCGAGATCGAGGTGATGAAGCTCGTCGGCGCGACCAACTGGTTCGTCCGCGGCCCGTTCATGATCGAGGGGCTCCTCACAGGGTTCGCCGGCGCCTTCGGAGCGGTGTTATTGCTGATCATCGGCAAGGAGGTCGCGCTGCCCGCGATCCTCCACAGCGCGCTCTCGACCGCATCCGACGTGCACGCCCTCGCCTTCCCGCTCACGGCTCTGATCCTGCTCGGGATCGGCCTCGGCCTCGGTGCCCTCGGCTCCGGGGTCACGCTCAGGCGATTTCTGCGAGTGTAAGACCGCTGATGCGGATCGGGGGGTGCGCGCTTCTTCTGGCTGGAGTGGTGTTCTTGGTGAGCGCCGGGCCGGCGGCTGCCGCGAACCCGATCAAGGTCGTGCTGACGAACCAGGACGCCGCGAGCTCGAGCGCTCAGGGGTGCGTCTCGGCGGTGATCACAGACGCCGTCACGAACCAGCCCCTTGCCGCCGATGTCCAGCTCAACGTCAGCGCTTTTTCCCACCGCCCAGAGTCTCCAGTTGAAAACGGACTTCACCGGTAAGGGAACGCTCTGTTTCGGCCCGTACTCCGGCCTCGCCGTCGTCACGCTCCTGACGAACGGAGGGATCACCGTTCACGCGTCGCCCGACTACGCGACGACCGGAACGAGTAACACGGTGACCGTCCGTTGGCCCTCGTCCGTGCCCCAAACGGCGGTGTCGGCCACGTCGACGCTCGCATCGCTCGTGGCCGGCCAACCCGACACCGTCGACGTGATGTTCACCTATGTCGGCGCTGGGAGCGCTCAGGGCCTGACGGTCGAGATCGACCAGTCAGGCGTCGGGGCGACGATCGAGTCTGCGACCGCGGACGCCGGGTCATGCACCGGGACGCCGACGGTCACCTGCTCGCTCAGCGACCTTCCTTCCGGGGGGCACGCCTCTCTCGAGCTCAAGCTCGACCCGAACTCGGCCGGTCAGCTGTCAGTTGCGTTCAACTTCCGATGGCACATAACGGCCAGGACGTCTGCCGGCTTGCCCACCACCTCTCCGCAAGCCAAGTCGGGAAGCATGTCCCTCCCGGTGACGGCCCCATCCGCCGACCTGGGCGTCGCACTGAAGGCAGCCAAGGCCCGAGTCGGAAAGCCCGCGAACGTCACGATCCTGCTCCACGACGCGGGTCCGCAGGGTACGTCTGGTTCGACGCTTTCATTCGTGCTCCCGAAGGACGTCCGGCTGGTGCGCGTGCTCGGCACTGGAGTCGAGTGCAGCGTCCCATCGCGCACCTGCACCGTCCTGAGCCTTGCTGCGTTCGCGACGGCGAAAATCGTCCTGTCGGTCATCCCTCTAAAGCCCGGTGCGAGGTGGGTCTCGGCGACGATCGCCGTCGGCGGAGCGTCCGACCCGCTGGCCGCGAACAACATCGCCAAGCTCACCCTCGCGGTTCTGCCCGAACCCGCCGCCAGGCGGTAGCAAACCCGTAGCCTCGCAAGATGGCCGGCGTCGACGACAGGAAGCGCCTCGTCGTCGAGATCTCCCGCCGCGGCAAGCTCATCTCGGGCGAGCCGTACTTCACGCCGGGAACGCCGATCGTTCTCGATGCCAAGGGATTCGGCGGGCTCGAGCGCGGCGACCTCGCGGTCGTCAGGCCGGGTCGGGGGAGAGCCCGCGTCGAGCAGAGGATCGGAAGCTCGAAGCGGATCGAGAACGTCCTCGAGGCGCTTCTCGTGGAGCAGGGCGCCCGCGTCCGGTTCGAGCCCTACGACATCCCTTCGGAGACCTTCGACGGGCGGGTCGACCTGCGCGACCTCCCGGCCATGACGATCGACCCCGACGGCGCGAAGGACTTCGACGACGCGCTCTCGTTCAGGCGCGAGCCCGACGGGATCCGCGCTTGGGTGCATATCGCCGACGTCTCCTGGTTCGTTCGCGCCGGAACGCCGCTCGACCGGGGTGCGGCCGAGCGCTCGTTCTCGACCTACGTGCCCGGCCACGTGGCGCCGATGCTGCCGCCGGCGCTTGCCGACGAGGCGTGCTCGCTGCGGCCGCTCCAGGACCGGCTCACGGTCACCGTCGAGATGCCGCCCCGCGGCGAGCCCATCTTCTACCGCTCGGTGATCAACTCGCGTGCGCGCCTGACCTACGGCGAGGCGCAGCGGCGCGATGCGGCGCCGGAGATCCTGGAGCAGCTCGACCTTGCAACCGAGGTCGCCACGGCGCTGCGAGCGGCGCGGTTCGCGCGTGGCGCGCTCGAGGTCAACTCCACGGAGATCGAGTTCTCGTTCGGCGACGGCCGGGTCGAGCGCGCATGGCGGCAGGGCGAGCCGCACGCGCACATGCTGGTCGAGGAGCTGATGATCCGCACCAACGAGCACGTAGCCGAGTTCCTCTCGGGCCGCCGCCGCGAGGCGCTCTTCCGCGTGCACGAGCGTCCCGATCCGCAGTCGGTGTCCCGGCTGCTCGCCCAGCTCGCCGATCTCGAAGTGCCGACACCGGCTGTGCCGGATCGCATCTCCCCGCAGGAGGCCGCAGTGCTCGCCGGCGCCATCTCGCGCCGGATCACCGAGTACGTCGAGCAGACCGGGCGCGGGAGGGAGGCCTTCCCGATGCTCGTCCTCCGCGCGCTCAAGCAGGCGCGATACGACCCGGCGAATCTCGGCCACTCGGGGCTCGCGAGCCCGGCCTACTGCCACTTCACCTCGCCGATCCGCCGCTACCCCGACCTGATCGTCCACCGCGCGCTCCTGCACGAGCTCGGCGTCAGCGAGGACCCGGCGCCCGACGATCTCGGCTGGCTCGCCGAGCACACATCGGCGAAGGAGCGCGCTGCGTCGCAGATCGAGTACCTCGCAGACGACATCTGCCTCGCCTGGCTGCTCGAGGATCAGCTCCTGGAGCGCGGCTGGGACGAGCGCTGGGAGGGCGAGATCACCGGCGCGATCGGCTCCGGGCTGTTCATCCGGTTCGGGGAGGTCTTCGAGGGGATGCTTCCCGCAAGGCGGCTCCACGGTGAGTTCTACGAGCTGAGCCCGACCGGGACCGCGCTGGTCGGCCGCCGGAGCGGTCGCCGCTACCGGCTCGGCGACAAGATCGCGGTGCGCGTCGAGCAGATCGCGAAGGGTGAAGGAAAGGTCGAGCTCGCCCTCGCGTGATATGAACATGGCCGTGCCGGAAACAGACGATCTCGCGCGCCTCCGGGGCCTGCCGCTCTTCGCAGGTCTCGGCGATGACGCGCTGCGCCGTATCCACGCCCTGGCTGCGGAGATCGACGTTCCCGCCGGGCAGACGTTCGTCCAGGCCGGCGACGCGGCCTCCGGCATGTTCGTGATCGAGCAGGGCTCTGTGATCGTCGAGGCCCGCGGGCACGTCGAGATCGAGCTCGGGCCCGGTGAGTTCGTCGGCGAGCTCGCGTTGCTCGTGCCGGACTCGGTCAGGTCCGCACGCGTGAGGGCCGTAACCGACGTCCGCTGCCTCGCGATCGGGGCGAGCGACTTCATGCAACTGCTCGACGACGAGCCGAGGATCGCGCTCGCGATGCTCCCGGTCGTCGCCGAGCGGCTCTGGCGCGCCCGCCAGGGGTAGAGGCCCACGCCGCCGGGCGTCCCTAGACTCTTCTCGATGTCCGAGAAGCTGATCGTCGACAACCGAAAGGCCCGCCACGACTACCAGCTCCTGGAGCGGGTCGAGGCGGGGCTGGTGCTGACCGGCACCGAGGTGAAGTCCCTGCGCGACGGGAGGGCGACGCTCGGGCAGGCCTACGCCGACATTCGGGACGGGGAGGCGTGGCTGCACGGCGCCGAGATCTCCATCTACGACCAGGGGAACCGCGCCAACCACGATCCGACCCGGACGCGGAAGCTGCTCCTACACCGCCGCGAGATCGAGCGGCTCTACGCCCAGGTGCGCGAGAAGGGGCTGACGCTCGTCCCGACGCGGCTGTATTTCAAGGACGGAAGAGTGAAGATCGAGATCGCGCTCGCCCGAGGCAAGGACACGATCGACAAGCGCCGCACCCTCGCCGACCGCGACGCGAAGCGGCAGATGGAGCGGGCACTCAAGCAGCGGCGCTAGACGCTCGGGCGCCTCCGGCGAGTGACGCGCACGACCGCGACCTCGGCGGCCTTCCGCCCGATCGCCCGGACGAGCTCCCGCCGGCCGGTGGCGTGGAAATGGTCCGCGAGGTACTCGCCGAACGTGAGCGAGCCGTCGATCCGGCTCCGCCGCCTGTACTGGTCGAGCTCGACGACGAGCCGGCTGCCCGCGCCTGCCGGTCTCGTCATCGCGCGGTGAACGGGCCGCTCGAGCAGCCCTTTCGGCGCGGAGTGGAGACGCTCCACAACCCACGCCGGCACCGGAAAGCGCACGGCGGACGAAAGACAGGCGAGCGCCGCCGCTGTCGTGACCGTCAGCCGCCGCCTCGAGGCCTCCGCAATCAGCAGGCTCCAGTCGATCCCGGGTTGGCCTGGCCGCGCGGCCGATCGCTCGACCGTGACCGCGTCCGCGACCCAGCGCATGCTCGGGACGACGCCCCACTGAGCGCCGTTCACGAGCACGTGCAGCAGCTGGTGGGTCGGGCAAAGAGCGCGCGTTGCGACTCCGTTGATCGAAAGGTCGATCGACTCGGCCCAGAAGGAATCGTCTCGGCTCGAGGTAGGCAGCGAGAACCAGTGCAGGTCGAGGGGACGGCCGCTGCGGTCGTGCAGGTGCTCGGCGTGCGCCGTGCGCTCCCGCTCACCCGGTGTGCCCGGCTCGATCCCGATGCCGGCGAGCGCAGCCAGCGCGCGATCGGCGTCCCGCCAGGGCACGAGCACGTCGATGTCGTCCATCGTCCGGACGCCCGCATCGCGATAGTGGACGAAGGCGAGCGCGAACCCCTTGAGCACGAGCGTCGGGATCGCGGCCTCGCCGAGCGCCCGTAGGGCCCTGGCCCCGTGATCGAAGATCACCTGGTTGCGAACCCAGGTCGCCCGGTAGGCGCCGCGGAGCGTCGAAAGATCCGGGTCAGCGAGCCCCGCGCCGGCCAGGTTGCGGTAGACGAGCGGTAGGACCTCGACGGCGGGGTAGCCCGCGTTCTCGAGCGTGTGCGACTCGCGCCAGGAGCTCCAGGCCTCCGTCGCCTCGGGCGGCTCGTACAGTGCCGCCCGGAGAAGCAGAACCTGGTCCTCGGTCGGCCAGAAGCCATCCTGGGCCGGTGGGCCGAGGGGCTTCATCTGATCCTGATCGTGTAGGCCTGCGAGGATCGCCATCGATGCCGCTCCGAGGCTGGAAAGCCCAAAAACCCCAGCAGGCGCCTAGGGTAACATCCTCACCCCGCTGGCCAACACGGGCGGATTTCAGCCATGACGACGCGATTCAGGGTCAACACCCCGCCGGTGATCCATGAGCTCCTCGACGGGGAGGTCATCGTCGTCAATCTCGATACCGGGACCTACTACAGCATCCCCGGGACCGGCGCCGAGATCTGGACACTGGTCGATCAGGGGGCCTCGCTCGACGAGACGGTCGCCGCGCTGCTCGAGCGCCATGACGCGACGCAGGCGGTGGTCGAGCCCGCGGTCGGGACCTTCGTCGACGAGCTCGTGCGCGAGGCGCTGATCGAAGCGATGGGAGAAGGCGATGGCCGCACGGCGGACATCGTGAGCGCGCCCGCGAACGGCGATTCGCGCCCGCCTTTCCAGGAGCCGAAGCTGGTCAGGTACACGGACATGCAGGAGCTACTGCTGCTCGACCCGATCCACGAGGTCGACGAGCGAGGTTGGCCGAACACACCCGAGAACGGCCAGCCTCCGGCCGAGGGGTAGGCGCCGTGGAGGCGAAGGCTGCGCTCGCCCCCGATGCTGCCGCGTTCTTCGCCGAGCTACGCGAGACCTGGGATCTGGCTGCGGCCGGAGCGCGGCGCACCGAGACGAGGCGGTACCTGCTCGCCGGGCACCCGATCGAGCTCCGGTTCGCCGGCACCGCTCTCGTCGCCCCGCTGACGCGGGCGCTCGCACACCTCGAGACCGGCGAGCGCGCGCCCGATCCGCTGGTCATCCGCATCTGGGACAGCGAGACGACCGGTGCGCTGATGCCGTCCGCCCCGTGGGATGCAACCGACTACCTCGAGTACGGGAAGATCCGCGGCTTCTTCGACGAGCGGTTCCAGAGCCTCTTCCAGTGGGGATCCCACTCGTTCGTGATGCTCGACCTCGAGCTCGGCGAGGCCGTGTACTGGGTGCAGTCGGCGGCGCAGATCCCCTCCTACGAGACAGCGGCGCCGCTCCGGCCGCTGCTCGACGGCTGGCTTCGCTCGCTCGGCGTCGAGCTCGTCCACGCCGCGGCCGTCGGCTCCGGCGACGGCTGCGTCCTGCTCGCCGGCAAGTCCGGCGCAGGCAAGTCGTCGACCACCCTGGCTGCCGCGGCGGCCGGCCTCGAGGTGCTCGCCGACGATTACTGCCTGATCGGGCCCGCGGCGCCCACGCGCGTCGCGAGCATCTACAGCTCGGCGAAGACGCGTTGGGCCGACATCTCACGACTGCCGTTCCTGGGCGGAGCTGCACCGGATTCGGAGCTCGAGAGCGGCGACAAGGCGGTCTACTTCCTGCACGAGGTCGCGCCCGAGCGGGTACTCGTCGAGGCCGCGTTGCGCGGGATCGTGATCCCACGGCTGGTCGGCGGCCGGCGCTCGGAGCTGAGCCCCGCCCCGGCGTCCGCCGCGCTCGCTGCGCTCGCGCCCAATACCGTTCTCCAGCTTCCGGCCGCCGGCGCGAAGACCCTGAAGCGGCTCGCCGAGATCGCCCGGGAGGTACCGAGCCACTTTCTCGACCTCGGAACCGACCTTGCTGCGATCGGCCCGACGATCGAGCCGCTGCTCCGGTGACCGCGCGCAACTCGAAGGCGATCGTCACGCTTGCCGTGGGGCCCGGCTTTGCCGAGCGCTGGCACTCGGTGTGCGAGCCGCTCTGGCGGCGCTACTGCGACCGTCATGGCTACGACCTGATTTGCCTCGAGGAGCCGCTCGACACGTCTACGCGCGCCCGCTCGAGGTCGCCCGCCTGGCAGAAGTGCCTTGTGCTCGGCGCACCCTTCGCCCAGCGCTACGAGCAGGTCGTGTGGGTGGACGCCGACGTCCTGCCGGGCCCGGATGCGCCGTCGGTCGTCGACGGCGTCCCCGTCGAGCTGGTCGGCGCGGTCGACGAGTACGCGACCCCCTCGCGCGAGGTGCATGCCCGGATCCTCGAGAAGCTGTACCGCCGCTGGGAGGCCGAGGGGATCCAGTTCGTCGACAACCTGACCGCGGCCGAGTACTACGCCGCCTTCGGCCTTCCCGGCGGGTTCGAGCAGATCGTCCAGACCGGCGTGATGGTCCTCTCGCCGCAGCATCACCGCGAGCTGCTCGAGGACACGTACGCCTCGTACGAGGACAAGGGGCCGGGGCTGAACTACGAGATGCGCCCGCTCTCCTACGAGCTGCTCCGTGCCGGGGCCGTGAGCTGGATCGACTGCCGGTTCAACTACATCTGGGGCATGTACCAGGCGCTCCATTTCCCGTTTCTCGTGACCCATCCGGGCCACCCCAGCCAGACGGAATACGCCGCTCGCGCGCTGGCCGACGTCCACTTCCTGCACTTCACGGGAAGCGTCAACGAGATGGCCGCCGTCGCCGCGCGCCCAGCGCCGGTCGTGCCGCCTCGCCGAGCGCGCCTTCCGCAGACGCCGAGCGCGCGCCTGAGGACGCCTGTCGTCCTCGTCGTCCATGCTCGGCCCGACACGACCGCGGAGCTCGTGCGGATCGTCGAGGCTGCCCGCCCGGAGAAGCTGCTCGTCGTCGCCGACGGCCCGCGGCGGGGCCAGCCGGGCGAGGTCGAGCGCTGCGAGGAGGCGCGGGCGGTCGTGGAGGCGGCGAACTGGGACTGCGAGGTCCTCACGGACTACGCGACCGAGAACCTCGGGGTGAAGCGCCGCGTCGAGACCGGCCTCGACTGGGCCTTCGGCCTCGTCGAGGAGGCGATCGTGCTCGAGGACGACTGCCTGCCCGATCCGAGCTTCTTCGGCTTCTGCGACGAGCTGCTCGAGCGCTACCGGGACGACCCGCGCGTCCTCTCGATCTCCGGCAACAACTTCGGTGCGGGTGCCGACAACCCCGACGCGAGCTACTTCTTCTCCCGCTACCCGCTGATCTGGGGCTGGGCGACCTGGCGCCGCGCCTGGAAGCTGTACGACCCCGCTTTCGAGGCGTGGCCCGGGCTCCGCGACTCGGGTTGGCTGGAGGAGATGTTCGACGGCGACGCGCAGGCCGTCCAGTACTGGACGTACATCTTCGGCCAGCGGCGCGAGCGGAACGACGCCTGGGACGGCGCCTGGCTCTTCGCCTCCTGGCTGGCCGGCGGGTTGAGCGCGGTCCCGTGCCGCAACCTCGTCACGAACGTCGGCTTTCGCGACGACGCGACGAACACGCGAACGGAGTTCCGCGGGCTCTTCTCCGACGTGCCCGCCGTCGCGGTCGAATCCCCGCTGCGGCACCCATCGCGCGTGGAGCGCGACGCCGAGGCCGACGCGTTTCTCGAGGACGCCATGTTCAGCGGCAACGTCGGACGCCTGCTCGGCCGGATCCGCACGCTCAGGCCTGATGTTCCGGCGGTGCGGTAAGCGTGCGCGTCGTCCATGTGATCCAGTGCCTGTCCCGTGGCGGCGCGGGCCGGGCGCTGCTTGCGCTGGCGGCGGCCACACCCGACGTCGAGAGCTCGGTCGTCTCGCTGCTCGCGGCCGACCCGCTGATGCGCTCGCGCGCCGAGGAAGCCCGGATCGAGGTGCTCGAGGCCCCTGAGCCCGCTGTCCTCCGCTCAACGCTCGAGCAGGCCGACCTCGTCCAGGTGCATTTCTGGAACACCCCGGAGCTCTACGAGCTGCTGCGGGCAGGCCTGCCGCCCTGCCGCCTCGCGGTGTGGGCTCACGTCGCGGGCGACACCGCGCCTCAGGTGCTGACCTCGCAGGTGGTCGACCTGGCCGACATCGTCGTCGTCACGGCCTCGCGCACAGCGCAGCTGCCGGTGTTTCGTGAGCCGCCGCTCGTTGCTCCGGGTGACTTCGACCCCGGCCGCCTGAGCGACTCCGAGCCGAGGCCGCACGCGACCTTCAACGTCGGCTACGTCGGAACGCTCGATTTCGCCAAGCTACACCCCCGTTTCGTCGAGCTGACGGCTGCGATCGACGTGCCCGGCGTGCGGTTCGTAGTCTGTGGAAGCGGGGACGCATCGGCAGCGATCGCGCGGGAGACGGCCGAGGACGAGCGCTTCGAGCTGCGCGGCTACGTGGAGGACATCGGCAGTGTGCTCGCCGAGCTCGACGTGTTCGGATACCCGCTTGCTCGGGGCAACTACTCGACGTCGGATCTGGCGCTGCAGGAGGCGATGAGCGCCGGAGTGCCGCCCGTCGTCCTGCCGTACGGTGCGGCGGCGAGCCTCGTGGAGGATCGTGTCACCGGCTTGGTTGCGCGCGATGAGGCGGAGTACGCTCGAGCGGTGGAGCGGCTGTTCCGCGATCCCGCCGAGCGGTTGCGGCTGGGCCGGAACGCGCGCGAGCAGGCCCGTCCGGGCAAGGCCGCGGCAGCGTGGGCCCGCGTCTACGACGGGCTGATGGAGCTGCCGAAGGGGCCGCGCCGCCGGCTCGGCTCGGCAACTGGTGCGGCTGCCTTCGTCGAATCGCTCGGCGGAGAGGCGCCGGAGTTCGCGGCCAGCCTCTTCGCCACCGTCGATGAGGCGGCGGAGGACGCCGAGAGCCTCATCGCGGCCGCGACGCCCGTGATGGCGAGTGCGGGCGGGGGTGGGGTGCTGCATTACCGGCGCCACTACCCCGCAGACGGCTACCTGAGCCTCTGGGCCGGCCTCGTGCTGGAGGGTGCGGGGCGCCATGTCCTCGCCGCGGGCGAGTACAGCCGCGCACGCAAGCTCGGCTGCGACGCGCCGCGGGTCGCCCGTTACCTGGCGCGCGCAGCATCGGCCGCTGGTGCCGTGGGCGTCGCGTCATGAGCTCGATCGCGCCGGAGGCGTTCGTGAGACCCAGGGCCGGTCTCGGTGAGATCAGCTGCTCGCCTGCGCTCCCGGGACTGCACGATCGCCTATCTGGGCGCGAGCGTGACCGCCCAGGCCGACGGCTACAGGCCGCGGCTCCACGAGGCGATCTGCCGGCTGACCGGAAGAGACCACCGTGCCGTCGCCGCCGGCACGGGCGCGATGGGGGCGATCACCGGCGTCTTCCTGATGGACGACCTCGTGCTCAGGCACAGGCCCGACCTCTGCTTCGTGGAGTACGCGACCTCCGACCTGGCCGGGACGACTCCGCGGGAGCACCTCGAGGCCGCAGTCGAGGGCATCGTCGGCAAGCTCGACGATTCTGGATGTGCCACCTGCTTCCTGTACCTCCTGCGGACGGATCGGGAGCCCGGTGAGCTGCGTGCCGTCGTCGATGCGTACGAACGCGTCGCGGAGCGGCACGGCTTGGCCTCGATCGACGCGGCTTCCGAGCTCGCATCAGCTCCGGCGGGAAGCCTTCTCCGCGACCAGGTGCACACAACCGAAGCGGGGTCCGACCTGACCGCGACGACAGTCCTGCGAGGGCTCGAGCGCATCCTGGCGTCGCCGGGGGAGCCTCGCCCCGCGGCGGCGGGGGACCCGACGTTTCGCCGGGCGCGCGTCGTCGGGCCGACGCCGGAGATGTTCCGCGATCCCGCGGGCTGTCTCGAGGGGCGGTTCCGGCTCGTCTATCCCTACCTCGAGATCGACTCGTCGAACGAGCTTCGTCTCAGACCTGAGGGCGATCTCGTCGGGCTCCTCTTGATCGTCGGGCCCGATACGGGCTGGATCGAGGTCGAAGCGGGCGGCCGAACGGCCGAGCACCTCGTCTGGGACGAGCATTCGTCCTACGACCGCCTCGGCTCGGTGATCCTCACGCCCTTTCCGGCGGCGGGAGCCGAGCTGTCGATCCGTCTCTCCGATCGGCCGGTCGACTACTCGCACGCCCGCCGGCCGATCGACCCGGATCGAGCCGCGAGCAAGCGCCTCAAGCTCGCGGGCCTCATGGTGCTCCCGTGACCGAGCCGCTTGTGAGCGTCATCGTCCCCACGAAGAACGCAGCCCGGTTTCTTGCAGCCGCGCTCGACAGCATCGAGAGGCAGACCTACGAGAACCTGGAGATCCTGCTTGTCGACGGAGGCTCGTCCGATACGACCCTCGCAATCGCCTCCCGGTACGAGCGGGTCCGCGTGATCGAGCAGACCGGCACAGGGCTCGCGGACGCGTGGAACCGCGGTCTCGAGGCGGCCGGGGGAGAGCTGATCGCGTTTCTGGACTCCGACGACTACTGGCTGCCCGGCAAGCTCGCCCGGCAGGTCGCCGTGATCGCCGACGAGCCTGCGGTCGACTGCGTGATCTCGCGGATGCGCTTCGTCCTCGAGCCTGGCTTTCCGGCGCCGCCCGGCTTCAGGCCCGAACTGCTCGATTCCGATCACGTCGCGAACATGCCGAGCGCGCTGCTCGCCCGACGGACGGTGTTCGAGCGGATCGGTGTGTTCGAGACCCGCTGGGCGATCGCGCCCGACATCGACTGGTTCGCGCGGATCAAGGACGCCGGTCTCCGGGTCGAGCTCGTGCCGGAGGTGCTCGTCTACAAGCGCGTCCACGATGCGAACCTCTCGACTCTCGGCGGGGCGACGCTCAACCGGGAGCTGCTCGAGGTGCTGAGGGAGTCGGTGGTGCGACGCCGAAACGAGCCGTGAGCGCGGTTCCGGCTCAGCGTTTGTCGACGCGTGAGGAGCTGATCGGTGCGATTCGGTCCGCCCTCGAGGAGAAGCAGGGGTTCGCGGCCGGCAAGCTCGGAAACACCGAGCACGCGATCCTCCGCTACCCGCTCGTGCTGCGTCAGGGCCTCGACGCGGCCGGCGTCCGGGCCTACGAGGTGTTTCTCGCGAACCATTTGTCGCGGCACTCCGGCATCTTCCCGACCTCGCCGGAGTTCCTGCGCCGGTTCGCCGATCTTTACGTCGATGCCGTCGGGTCGCTAGACAGCATCGGCGTGATGGCCTGGCCGGCGGACGCCGACCTGCTCGCGCAGCACGGCTTCGAAGGCCGGCCGATCGATTTTCTCGAGCAAGAGCCCGACCGCTCTGTGCCGGCCGACCAGAGCCGGTGCTACCTGCCCCTGCTCCGCGGCAAACGGGTGCTGCTCGTGTGCCCGTTCGCGGAGGTATTGCGCGAACGCGCGAACAGGGAGACGTTCGAGGCGGTGTGGCGAGGGATCGGAAAGACGTGGTTCGAACCGGCCAGCGTCGAGGCGGTCGAGTTCCCGTACGGATTCGTTCCCGAGACGCGCGAGCGCTACGGCGATGCGCTCGAGCTGCTCGGCGAGATCCGAGGGCGCATCGGCCCGGCGAGCTTCGACGTAGCCTTGATCGCCGCGGGAGGCCTGGCGATCCCGCTCGCCGTGGGGCTGAAGGAGCACGGCAAGGTCGCGATCTCGCTCGGTGGCCATCTCCAGGTGCTGTTCGGAGTCCTCGGCGAGCGGTGGCGCGGACGCAGGAAGTGGGAGCGCAACTACTTCAACGACGCGTGGGTCGAGCTGCCCGAGCGCTACCGCCTGGAGGCCGGAGAGAGTGCCGAGAACTACTGGTAGCGCGGAGCGCGTCAGCGTCGTGATCCCGGTGCGGGACGGAGAGCGGTATCTCGGAGCGGCGATCGAGAGCGTTCTCGCTCAGAGCCACGCTCCGCACGAGGTAGTCGTGGTCGACGACGGCTCAACGGACGGCTCGGCAGCGGTCGGGCGCGCGTTCGGAGCGCCCGTGATCGTCGTGTCTCAGCCGGCCGAAGGCGTCAGCGCCGCGGTCAACCGGGGCGCGGAGGAGGCGACAGGGGAGCTGCTTGCGTTCCTCGACGCCGACGACCTCTGGCCGGCCGGCAAGCTCGAACGCCAGGTCGCCGTCCTGGGAGAGCGGCCGGATCTCGGGGCCGTCTTCGGACATGCGGAGCACTTCGCGGATGACCGCTCGGCAGTGCGAGATGGGATTCAGCCCGCCTACACGCGGGGCACGATGCTGATCCGCCGCGCCGCGTTCGAGGCCGCGGGCCCCTTCTCGGTCGAATGGCGGCTCGGGGAGTTCGTCGAGTGGTACGCGCGCGCGCTGGATCGGGGCTTGCGCTCGCTGATGCTCCCGGAGGTCGCGCTGCTGCGGCGCGTCCACGACTCGAACACAGGCGTCAAGCTTCGCGACGATCGCGTCGAGTACACGCGGATGCTCAAGTCGGTTCTCGACCGTCGCCGCGCCGAACAGGGCCCCGCCTAGACTTCGGAGCATGATGAGCCCGAAGGAGCGCGAACGTGCGCTGGGCCGGCTCCGCGAGATCTGTCTCGGCCTTCCGGAGGTGGAGGAGCGGCTGAGCCACGGGGCGCCGACGTTCTTCGTCCGCGGCAAGCGCCCGTTCGTGATGGTGCTGACCGACCACCACGGCGACGGCCGGTTCGCGCTCTGGTGCGCGGCCGCCGACGGGCTCCAGGCGATGCTCGTCGAGGCCGACCCGTCACGGTTCTTCGTCCCGCCGTATGTCGGCCATCGCGGCTGGCTCGGGGTTCGTCTCGAGCCGGGCGTCGACTGGGACGAGATCGCCGGGATCGCGGAGGACGCCTACGCGGAGATCGCGCCGCCGACCCTGGTGAGGCGGGCGGCCGAGCGCGCGTGACGTTCGAGGCGGAGATCGTCGACTTCGGGCCGGTCCTCGCGTTCGACCTGCCCTTCGACCCCAAGGAGGCGCTCGGCAAGTGCGGGCCGGCGCCGGGGTCGCGCCGGGCGACCGGGTGACGGTCGACCTCGTCCTCGACGAGGAGGAGCGCACGGTCGAGGTGCCGGACGATCTCGCAACGGCGCTCGACGCGGATGCGCGTGCCTTCTTCGACGCGCTCTCGTACACGCACCGTGAGGAGTACGTGCGCTGGATCGAGGATGCCAAGCGCGCCGAGACGCGACACGCGCGAGTGGCGAAGGCGGTCACGATGCTCCGCGACCGCGTTCGCCACCCGTGATGCCGACGGTTACGGCCTGAACACGACCCGGGCCGGAACGGTGCCGGCGAGCACGTCCTCGATCGCCTCGTTCACCTCGACGAGTGGCCGCTCCTCGTAGGTGACGTGGGTGCGACCGGCGGCGTGCAGTTCGAACACTTCCTTCAGGTCGACGCGGGTCCCGACGATCGATCCGACCACCGTGATCCCGTTCAGCACCGTCTGGAAGATCGGCAGCTTCATCTCGTTCTCCGCCGGAAGGGCGACGAAGACGAGCGTGCCACCGCGCCTGAGCGAGCCGTAGGCCTGCTCGAACGACTTCGGCGACACAGCCAGCGCGATCGCCTGGTCGGCTCCGCCGAGCTTCTGGATCGCCTCGATCGGGTCCTCCTTCGCCGCGTTGACGGTGAACTCGGCTCCGAGCGTCTTCGCGAGCTCGAGCTTCTCGTCGATCACATCGACCGCGATCACCCGGCCGCCGGCGATGTTCGCGTACTGAATCGCCATGTGGCCGAGGCCGCCGACGCCGAAGACCGCGACGAGGTCACTCGGCCGCGTGCCCGCGACCTTCACTGCCTTGTAAGTGGTGACGCCTGCGCACGTGAGGGGCGCGGCCTCGAACGGGTCGATCCCCTCGGGCACCTTGACGACGTAGCGGGCGTAGGCCTTCGCGTACTCGGCGAAGCCGCCGTCCATCGAGTAGCCCATGTTCTTCTGCTCGAGGCAGAGCGTCTCCCAGCCGGTCACGCAGTACTCGCAGGTGCCGCAGGCGTAGCCGAGCCAGGGGAGAGCGACTCGGTCGCCGATCGCGACCTCGGTGACGCCGGGGCCGAGCAGGGTCACGATGCCGACTCCCTCGTGTCCAGGCGTGAACGGCGGCGACGGCTTGACGGGCCAGTCGCCGTGCGCGGCGTGGATGTCCGTGTGGCAGAGCCCGGACGCCTCGATCTTGACCACGACCTCACCGGCTCCCGGGATCGGGATGGGCTTCTCGTCGATCGTCAGCGGCTCCTCGAAGCCGTGGACGACGGCCGCCTTCATCGTTCCGGTCACCGGCTCCGTCACGGTGGCTTCCTTCTCGATCAGTGCCATGATCGCCCCTTTCTTCCGTTTATCTGCCCTGATACTCGCCCCGCTGGACGAGGCCGGCATCGGCGAATCCGCTCACGCGGATGCGGGGGACTACGGAACGGCCGCTAGCATGTGCTGCAACACACATACGGGGGGGCGCCATGGTTTCGACGTGGTCGGTTCTCCGGCAGAGCTGCAAGCCGAGGTTTCCGGTAGGCCTCGTGAAACAACCGGAAAAAAACGCAAGTGCGGAAAATCACCTCGCACTCGCTGCCTAGCCTAAACACCTAGCGCAGCGTGTCGCCCTGAGCAGGGCCCGTAGCTCAGGATCCGGCATCAACGAACGGGCTGGCGCCAATGGAAAGCCAATCGCCGGCGGCGCGAGACTCTAGGATGGCTAGCCCGCCGGTAGGTTGGTTGCGAACCAGCCGTCCGGGCGAAACTTCAATCGCAACCTATGCTTGTAGACGCTCGGTCGGTGCGTCCGCGGACGCGGGTTCGATTCCCGCCGCCTCCATTTTCGTTGCAGTTTTTACAACGTGCCATAGCAGGCGGTTGTGACTCCAAGCAGAGCCCTGGGGCGGAGCTTGGAGAGCCGTGCCAGTGGCGCATGGCGTTGTCACAACGCACAACAGCTGCGATGATGGATGTGCACAGAATGAAGCGCATCCTCGACAAGAACGATCATAAGAAGGGCGAAAGAAGCCGGGAGTTCGGATTGAAAACGGCTTCGGTTTGTCCGTCGCTAGATAGGTGGCACGTACGGCGGGGACGCAGGCAGTCCGGCGGCGAGTTCGTCCAGCAGTCATGGGGGCAGATGCGAGTCTGGCGGACGGGTCGAGGTCCGCTTCTCATCGCCATCCACGGGCTCGGTGGATCGGGTGGATATTGGAGCGGCTTGTCCGAGTACGCGCCTGGTTATGCGATCGTCGCGCCAGATCTCGGGGGCTTCGGCGAATCGTCAAAGCCGGACGCGCCCTATGACCTCGAGTTTCATCTCGCGAGCCTCGATGTCCTTATTGACCGGGTCGCGCCGTCGGAGAAAATAACGCTCGTCGGCCATTCAGTCGGTGGCGTCCTCGCCGCTGCTTGGGCTGCAAGACACCCGACTCGGGTCACGTCTCTGGTGCTTGTTGCCACGCCGTTTCCCGGACTCCACCCCCTACCGCGTCCCCTGCATTGGGTACGAGCAAGGCCACGTTCGCTGAGTCGTCGTGTCCCTGTAGCCCTCGCGCGGGCCTTGGTGTACGTCACCGTATTCCCGATCGCATTCCTACGCGGGTATGGGCTCTCGAATCTCCGGGACTACACTCGACAGTCGCTCTCCGCTCGCACGGGGACTGCTTGGTCGTTGATGGCGGACGCGAGTACCGCGGCTCGTCTACTGCCGCTCACTGAACTTCCTTCAACGACAGGCGCGGCTCTTCTGACAGGCGTCGGCGATCGTCTCGCCACGGGCCGCGACTCGTCAGAGTGGATGGCTCTCCTTCCGAGATCTGATCACCTCTCCTTGAACGGCGGGCACCAGTTACTTCTCCGTGGCGGTTTGGCGAGACTCGGCAAGTGGCTGACGGAGCACACGCCTCAAGACGGACTGGCAGTCTGAGATAACGACAACAGGTCGCGAAGACTCGTGGGAGGGTTTGAAAGAACTCCCCTCAGGTCCACTCGGCACGGTAGACGCGAAGGATCGCGAGAAGTCGCGCGTTGCAGGCAAAAGGCTTGCGAAAGACCGCGAAAGCTCCCGCAGAAAAAACCGCTCGTTTGCGACCCGGGATCGCGTGTTGGGTCGCAAATCGGTCGCAATGGGGTCGGGTTTGGGTCGCATGCGACCCACGAGCACGGGTGGAGCTGTCCGTGGCCGGTGAAGGCCCGAAGGTGGTCGCGGCGGGCTGGCACGACGTCTACTTGCGGTGGGACATCTCGACGCCGGAGGCCGTGGTCGGGCGTCTCGAGGAGCTGCCGGGGCAAGGGACGCTGAAACAGCCAGGGAAGAAGCTGTTTGCGGAGCGCTACCGCGCGAGCAGAGAGTGCTACTACCGCGTAGACTCGAGCGTGATGATTGCGGCACAGTGATGATTGCGGCACATCTGCGGCGCTCCTTCGCGGCATCACTAATCGCGACGGCGGCCCTGGCGTTCGGCGGCACGGAAGCTACCGCAGCGGACCCGAACTGCCTCGCGAAGATCACGCCAATCGCTGCCAAGGCGAGCGCCATCCTTGGCTACTCGGTAAAGGCGACAAACGGGGAAGTCACCCACAATTGCAACCTCATCCACTTTCCGATCAAGGTCGTCGACATCCCCACCAAGAACGGCCGCTCCTCGTACGCGCCCCAGCATCCGAGCGTGTACGTCAGCTATGAGAACCCGACACCGGCGCAGTTCGCAGCGCTCGTCAAACGCGAACGGAAATACGGCGGCTTCGTTTCCATGGGCGGCCTTGGCCCTCTTGCGACCCTTTTCGTCTTCTCGGAACGCCAGGGGTCCGGCTACGGCTTCATCGCGTATCTCCACGGCACGTTCGTGCAATGTCAGTTCTCGGACCCGGCGCAGAAGATCAGTCAGGCCCAAGCTGTCAAGCTCTCGCGCTTGATCGCAGCCCAGGCATAGTGCTGTAGGTTCGGACATTCACGGGCGAGTCGCGCACTTTGGGTCAACCGCATCTGATTCTGCGACGTCAAGCCTCTTTCTCGTTGCGGTACTAGCCTGTCCCGGCCGGGACAGGGGCGGAGACGAAGGAGGACACGAATGAAGGGCAGATTGGTGTTGGGCGCGGTGGTGCTTGTGGTGCTCGGGGTTGGTTCGTCGGCTCTCGCTGCGAACGCTCCGACCGTGCCTGGCCAGACGAACTGCGGCGACATGGCCGGCCCGGTCTGGCGTTTTCTCGTCGCAGGGGAAGCACGAGGTTCCACGGGCAGCCACTACACGGTGGCTGCAATCAACATGCCCTGCGCGGCCGCACGAGCGCTGACAGCCAAGATGCTTCGGAAGCCGTCGCCAGGCAAAGGTCTCAACATGGGCATCCTTACCGGCTACACCTGCACGATCGCCTCTCCGCCTGGGCATCTCTCCATGATCGGCGGCTGCGTCGTCGGCAAGGCCACGCTGATGCCGACCCCAGGCGTCAAAGCGTTCAGCTGGCACCACTGCGAATACGTACAAGCCACTGGCGCCCACCCAACCTGTCGCTGGACGCACTTCACTCCCTAGGGGCCTCTGGCATGTGGCTTGCCGAACTGCGCCTGGCGTTCGCGAAACACGATGCTGGGGGACGCGATCAATGACGGTCTGCACGCGCGGCCGAACCCTTTCGGGAATCTGCGGCTAGAGCAGCCGCGCGGGCGGAAGGATCTGGACGCGCTGACCGCTACGGAGCTCGACGAGCTGGCGGTGTAGCTCGGGCACACAGATGGGGGCGCGCTGGTGATGTCGACCTACGGGCATCCGTCAGAGGACGCGGCACGGGAGAGGCTGAAGCGGGCCTACGCGGCGAACGTGACGCCGCTGAGAAGCGCCGAAAAGCGGTCGCAGATGGGACGCAAGGCTGGCTGAGGATGGCGTGGTTGCGCCAAAGTTCGGGCCTTTCCAACCCTTCGCCTCCATTGCGATCGCTCCAAGAAGCGATCTAAGGAAGTAAGCACCGAGAACGATTCAAGACGAGAGGCGCCGAAGAGGGCTCTCGGTCGTCGGGAATCGCGTTTTTCGACACTAGAAGCCTGCGTGAAGCGCCGTCCGCGGCGGACCCGAGGCTATCCCGGATACCAGACGACGCGCGGTTCGTCGGGGTCGCGCTCGTAGCTCCATGCTTCTTCCACCAGCCGCTCGAGGTCGTAGCGTGGGCGCCAGGCGAGCAGGAACTTCGCTTTCGCGTTGTCGAGCCAGGTCGAGTGGTACGGCGTGCGGATCTCGACCGTGGGCAGGCCGCGGGACTCGGCGAGGTAGGCGCCGAGCTCTCCGTAGTCGACCGGCTCGTCCATGCAGATGTTGAACGTCTGACGCCGTGCGGCCGGTTGGTCGAGAGCGGCGAGGATCGCGTCCACCAGATCCTCGACGTGAACGAAGTTCCGCTTCACCGGCCGCCCGTCCTCGTCGAGCATCACCGGCACCGCTTCTCGCTCGACGTAGGCATCCGCCTGTTCGGCGCCGACGAGGTCGCGCCAGCGCGGCCCACCGAACACGTCCTCCCCGAACGAGAGCTGGTACCGGAAGTCGTCCTTCTCCATGATCCACGGCGCCCGCAGACAGCAGTAGTCGAGGTCGTACTGCAGGCCGTACTGCTCGAGCATCACTTCCTCGAGCACCTTCGACAGCGCGTAGCAGCCGGGATAGGCCGTGTGCGGCTGCGTCTCGGTGACGGGGAGGGGATGCGGATAGAAGAAGTGCCCGACCGCGGCGTCTCCGCCGACCAGGACGAGCCGTCGGAAGGTGGGACTGGCGCGGCAGGCTTCGAGCAGCCAGAAGAGCCCCTTGACCGTGACGTCGAAGATCGTTTCGGGCGTCTCCTTGGTCGTCGCCAGGTGAACCACGTGGGTGGCGCCCTCGGTGGCAGCATTCACGACGTCGCGGTCCTCGATCGAGCCCTCGACGACCTCGAGCCGCGCTTCAGGTTGCAGCAGCCGGTTGTGGCACAGCGCTCTGATCGTGATCCCGGCTAGCCGCTCGTCGGGGGAGGAGAGCACCCTGCGGATGAACGCCTGGCCGACCTTGCCGGTCGCGCCGGTGACCAGGACCAGTGGCGCTTCGTCCACGCTGCGAGTATGACCCTTTCGGTGCTAGGTGACCTGCAAGAGATCGCCGGCGTCTTCCGGACGGCGGCAGCGTACAGCAGTTCCGATCGAGCGGTGATTTCGATCACGGCGTGCGCACCGAGTTGGCGGGAATCTTTCGCGGGTTCGATTCCCGCCACCTCCACCCATATTGCCGTTGCAACGTGCTACGACGGCAACGTGAGGGAGGAGCGCGGGATTGTAGGGTCGGCGATGTGACGAGGGTGGCACCGCACGACCGCTTCGAGCGTGCTGCCGCCTCGCTGACCGTGACGAGAAGCAGCGGCTGGAAGTTCGACGCGAGGCACACCCACCCTGCTCTCCGCATCGCTGGCGCTACGTTTGCAGGAGGTCGAGCAACCCTTGGGGAGGGGTTGAAAGAACTCCCTTCAGGGCCATTACGGGATCCGGCGACGTTCCCGCGTCGGGCAGCTCGATCCTCTGGTACCCGCCATTCATGCAGCGAATCCCCGGCGACACCTACTCCGTCTCCGCCGCGCTCCACGACCGCTCCGGCCAAGTCACGCTTGTCTATTTGAACGCCGGCCCGAAAAGCGGCGCGGAGAAGATGAGCAACTGGCCAAGTTTCCGGATCGCTCACCTCCGTGAGAAGCAGAACCACGCTGTTCACGAAGAAGCCCGCGTATCCGGGATTTTGCTTCGGGGTGGAAAGGCTTCGTGCGTCATGGACGACTACACGACCCCGCGCAAGGGGTACCACTATCGTGAGTTGGCCTGCTTCGTCCAGGGTCGGACAACTGGGAGCGTGATCGTGGCGGCGGCGGTTGTCAGCCAGTGGCCCAAGTACGGGCCGCAGCTCATTCGCGCGGTCGAGTCCTGGCAGGTGAAATAGCCGGATCGGTTACCCGGGGGTGGCGGTCGACCTTGGATCACTCCGAGCCGTAACATCTGCGCGCGTGGATTTCGCGATCTGCAGAACGTGCGCCGTGGAACATGCCGGTCAAGTGCCCATCTGCGCCGTCTGCGCCGACGAGCGGCAGTGGGTGCCGGTCACCGGCCAGGCATGGACCGATCTCGAGGAGCTCCGGGTAGCCGGAACGACCGTCGAGATCCTCGAGCTCGAGCCGGGCCTGCATGGAGTCAGCGCTTCGCCGGGCGTCGGGATCGGACAGCAGTCGAAGCTGCTTGTCACCGCCGCTGGAAGCCTGCTCTGGGACCCGATCGGCTACCTGGACGACGCCGCCGTCGAGAGGATCCTCGCTTTCGGGCCGGTCGCGGCGATCGCTGCGAGTCACCCGCACATGTTCGGCGTCCAGGTCGAATGGAGCCGGCGGCTGGGTGGGCCCCCCGTGTACGTCAACGAGGCCAATCTGGGCTTCGTCGCTCGCCCGGACGGTGCGATCCAATCCTGGTCGGGGCAGGTGCACCCACTGCCGGGCGTGGCGCTTGCACAGATCGGCGGCCACTTCCCGGGAAGCGCTGTCGTCCACTTCACGGCACCCGACGGCCAGGGCGTTTTTCTCTCGAGCGACAGCGTCTACGTGAACCCTGATCGGGCCTCCGTGTCGTTCATGCGCAGCTTTCCGAACCACATCCCGCTGTCGCCCGCTGTTGTCGCCCGACTCGTCGCTGCGCTCGACGAGTTCGAGTACGACCGGCTCTACGGGAACTTCGCGAACGCGATCAGCGCCGATGGACGCGCCGTTGTGCAGCGGTCGGCCGAGCGCCATGCGGCCTGGGTGGGCGGAGACCGCGACGAGCTGACCTGAGGGTGCCCGGCCGAGCCGGCTCGCACCGGCGGGGTATCGTCGCGCTGCGGATGGAAAGTGTCAGCGTCAAGCGCGACGACGGGACAATCGACTGGCATCAGAGCGCCGGCGTCGGGAGTGAGCTCGATCCGAGCCAGCTCGAGCGTCTCTACTGGGAGGAGATACGTCGGGTGACCCACGGGATGGCGAGGTTCTCGCAGGGAGCGATCCGGGTCGGCGGTCACTGGCCTGCTCTTCTCCGGTTCGGTCCGCTCGTCGATGGGCGGCGCACGATCGCGGGCGGGATGTTCGCACGCAGGGCAGGCGGGACGATCGGCTGGAAGTCGGAGAGCGGTCAGACGTCGGTGACGATCGAGGGGTTCGCGCCGCTCCTACGCGGGCCCTTCTGGCGGATCGAGCAATGGTTCCACGATCTGGTCGGCCGGCGGTTCCTCGCCCGCGTGGCCGTCGAGACGAGCTGAATGCGAGTCGCGGTGATCGGTGCCACCGGCACGATCGGCCGCCCCCTCGTGGAGGCGCTCTCGCGCCTGCACGACGTCGTCGGCGTCGCGAGGCGGCCGCCGTCCCCGTCCGACGACCGAATCACCTGGGTCGCGGCCGACGCGACCGACGCCAATGCGATCCGGGCGGCGCTCGACGGGATCGACGTCGTCTACCACCTCGTGCATTCGCTCGGAAGCACCGACTTCGAGGAGCGAGATCGCGCTGCGGCCGAAGCGGTCGTCTACGGCGCGGCGACCGGCGGGGCAGCGCAGATCGTCTATCTGGGCGGGCTCGGTGAGACGAGCTCCGACCTCTCGCCGCACCTTCGAAGCCGAGCGGAGACGGCAACGATCCTGGGCGGCGGATCGGTGCCGCTGACGACGTTGCGGGCGGCCATGATCATCGGGCCGGGGAGCGCCGCGTTCGAGACGATCGTCGCGCTCGTCGAACGGCTGCCGGTGATGGTGTGCCCCCGCTGGGTCTCCGTGGAGACGCAGCCGGTTGCGCTCGACGACGTCCTGGCCGCCCTCGTCGGTGTCTGCGGCAAGAGCGAAGCGCTCGGCGAGACGTTCGACCTCGGCGGGGTGGAGGTGATGACCTACCGCGGCATGATGGAGCGCGTCGCCGGGCTGCTCGACAAGCACCCGGTCCTGATCGAGGTTCCGTTGCTGACGCCGAGGCTCTCCTCGCTGTGGCTGTACCTGGTCACGCCCGCGAGCGTCTCGGTCGCCCGGCCGCTCGTAGAGGGACTGCGCGTCCCGACCGTCGCCCACGACGACCGCATCTGGAAGTTGGTCGGCGCGCACCGGACGACCTTCGAGGAGGCAGTCAGCGCTGCCCTGAGCGAGCGCGGCGCCTGATCCCGGTCTACCTGGCGAACCGCCAGGAGCAGCGCTTCGTCGCCGTCGCGGCACCCGGCTGGAACGGGCCAAACGACCCATTGATCGTCGTCGTCGGCATCGAGCCGGAGACTCGGGTGCTGGTGCGGGCGGCGATCATCGCCGGCAACTGCGTCTCGAACGCCTCGAGCCCGACCGGGCCGGGGGTCTGCGCGACGCCTCCGATCGTGACCTGCTGCGTCCCGGTGATGCCGTTCTGAACGCGAAGTTGGGCGTTTGCCTGGCCGATCACGAGCTTCCCGTCTGACGCCCTGACGAAGAACCGGAACTGCCCCGGAGCGGCGGCCTTCACCGTCCAGCTGATGTCCCTCGACTGGTCGCCCTGTGTCACCTGCGAGGAGCCGCTGCCCGTGTCCGTCCAGTTCGAAGCGACGAACTGGAAGCTCCCCTGAACCTTCGTGGAGCCGCTGAGCTGCCATCTTTGCGTCTCCGAATGCTGGTAGCCCGGGCCTGTCACCGCGATCGTGCACGAGGCCGAGCCCGACCAGCCGGACGGCGCCGCGGCTCCGCCGGATCCGGCAGTGAAAGCTGCGGCCGATGTGGCCGAGACCGCCAGCACGGCCGCAACGAACATTGAGCGACGCACGGCCATAGTCTCTCACAGCCCATCCCGTTCGTCACGTCCGGAGCCGGATCGCGTACCTTCGCGAGCGCGCGGCGCCCTGCCAGTACCATCGTTCAATGGCTACCGGGACGCGAGCAGGCATCGAGAAGCGTTCCATGTGGACGCTGTCGGGCGGCCATTTCGCGGCCGACTTCGCGTCGGGAAGCGTGCCGGCGATGATCCCGTTTCTCACCGCGCGTTTCGATCTCAGTTACGCCCTTGCCGCTCTGCTGCTCCTGGCGGTCACGATTTCCTCGTCGCTCGTGCAGCCCCTGTTCGGCCTGTGGTCGGACCGTCGTGGTGTCCTGTGGCTGATCCCCGGCGGGATCGTGCTCGCCGCCGTGGGGGTGGGCGGAGCGGCGATCTCCCCGTTGTATCCGGTGGTCGTCGTGCTCGTCTTCGCCGGTGGGCTCGGGATCGCGGCATTCCATCCCGAGGGCGCGAAGTTCGCCGCGTACGCCAGCGGCCCCAAACGGGCGAGCGGAATGTCCTACTTCAACGTGGGCGGCAACGCCGGCTACGCGGTCGGCGCGTTCGCGACGGGAGAGCTGGTCGTCTGGCTCGGCCTCGTCGGAGGGTTGGTGGCGATGGTGCCCGTGCTCGTCGCCTCGATGCTCATCGCGCGGGAGTTGCCCCGCCTGTCGAAGCTGACCCCGGTACGCGATGCGGGCGCACACGACAGTGGCATCGACGATCGCCGGGCGATGACGCTGCTCGGTGTGGTGATCGCCCTGCGGAGCGTCCCCTGGTTCGCCTTGCTCGCGTTCGTGCCCCTCTGGGTCGTCGCCCATGGCCACTCGAAGTCGGACGGAAACAGGCTCCTGTTTCTGATGTTGCTCGCGGGAGCGATCGGGACACTCGTGCTCGGGGAGGTCGCCGACCGGATCGGCCTGCGTCGGACGCTGCTCGTGACTCAGGCCGCCATCGCGCCGCTGATCCTCGCGTTCGTCTACGTCGGCGGAGTCGTCGGCGTGATCGCGTTGATGCTCGTCGGCGTGTGTGTCGTTGGCACCTTCGGCGTGACGATGGTGTTGAGCCAGCTCTACCTGCCCCGGCACGTGGGAATGGCATCCGGCCTCTCGATCGGCCTGGCGATGGGTATCGGCGGGATCGCCGCCGTCATCCTCGGCGCGGTGGCGGACGCCGTCGACCTCAGGTTGGCGCTGACGGTCAGCGTCATTGCCCCGGCGATCGGAGTGCTCGTCTGCCTCCAGCTGCCCGCACCCCTGCGGCCGGCTGCACGCGCTCCCGAGGCGGCCAGATCGCTCGCGCTAAGCGCCGACTGAGCCGGGGCGGGCGAATGTGGCGGTTGACTAGCCTGGCGTCGAGGGGGAGCCGTCACCACCTCGACCGGCCCTACTCGCCGGTCGCACGGCAGTAACCTCACCGGCACTACTCGCGCCGGCAGGTGATCCGAATGAATCGCGACACGCTCTACAGCGCGGCGATCGTCGATATCTCGCAGGGGCGACGGTCGCGATCCCGGACGGCGGAAACCGGTACGTCTCGGTGATGGTCGTCAACCAGGATCACTACATCAACCGGGTCTTCCATCAACCCGACGAGCATCGATTGACCGTTGAGGAGTTCGATACACCTGGGTCCTGGTGGCCGCGAGAGTCCTCGTCGACTCGGGCGATGCCGCCGACGTGGCAGCCGTCAATGCTCTCCAGGATCGGTTCGAGCTGGCTGCGGCGTCGGCCATGACGTTCGAGCCCGGGGACTTCGACGCGCCAGCCTCGACGGCACGCGCAAGGCGATCCTCGATCTCGCGAAAGCACGTCGGCGGATTCGATCACGCATTCGGCGCCAAGGACGACGTCGATCCCCTGCACCACTTGCTCGGCACAGCGGCTGGCGGAGGAGGGCTACCCGACCGCGAAGCCTTCTACATCAGCGTCGAGCCCGGCCAGCCTGTCGGCGCATACGAGCTCACCGTTACGGACGTTCCGGTTGACGGCTTCTGGTCGATCTCGCTCTACAACGCGGAGGGCTTCTTCGAGCCGAACGACCGCAACGCCTACAGCGTCAACAACCTCACGACCGTGCCGAACGACGATGGCTCTGTGACCGTGCGCTTCGGTGGCCTCCACGACCGGCCGAACTGCCTTCCGATCATGGAAGGGTGGAACTACACCGTTCGCCTCTACCGCCCTCGGCCCGAGGTGCTGGACGGTTCCTGGAAGTTCCCCACAATCGCCCCGGACGCGGGAGTCTCTCCGTAGAATCGCCGTCTTGTCCGGAGATGCTGGAGGGGGGACCGGCCTGCCCGTCGACGACGGCCGGCGGCGGAGATGGACGCTCGTCGCGGTCTGCGCGACGACGTTCATGCTGCTGCTCGACATCTCGATCGTCGTGGTCGCCTTGCCGAGCATCCAGCGCCGGTTCGGCGCCGATCTCAGCGGCCTGCAGTGGACGCTCGATGCTTACGCGCTGTCCCTGGCCGTCCTGATCCTGACGTGCGGCGCGCTCGCCGACCGCTACGGGCGACGCCTGGTCTTCCTTGTCGGTGTCATCGTGTTCACCGGGGCGTCGGCGCTGTGCGGAGCGGCCTGGAGCATCACCGTGCTCGATCTCGCCCGGGCACTTCAGGGAGTGGGGGGCGCTGCGCTCTTCGCAACCGCCCTCGCCCTGATCGGCCACGAGTACCGCGGCGCCGAGCGCTTCGGCGCACTCGCGATCTGGGGGGCCACCGTCGGCGCGGCCGTCGCCTCGGGGCCGCTGATCGGAGGCATCCTCACCGACACGGCCGGGTGGCGGTGGGTCTTCTACGTGAACGTGCCGATCGGGATCTTCGCGCTGTTCCTCGCGATCACGAGGGTGTCGGAGTCGCGTGACGTCGACGCCCGCCGCACCGATGTCGCGGGGCTCGTCAGCTTCTCCGCGGCGCTGTTCCTGATCGTCTTCGGGATCCTCCGCGGGAACGCGCACGGCTGGACGAGTGGGCTGATCCTCGGCTCGCTGATCGGCGGTGCAGCCCTGCTCGTGCTGTTCGTCTTGATCGAGCGGCGGCAGAAGCGGCCGATGCTCGACATCACGTTGTTCGGCCAGCGAGCGTTCGCCGGCGTGTCGATCGCGACCTTTTGCATCGCCGCGGGAATGTTCGCGCTCTTCCCTTACCTGTCGATCTACTTCCAGGACATCCTCGGCTACTCGCCCCTCGGCGCCGGGCTCCGTTTCCTTCCCATGACGGCATTCGTCTTCTTCGTGCCGCTCATCGTGCGCCGTTTCGGGGCGCAGATACCCATGCGGTCGCTGATCGGCGTCGGCCTCGCTCTCGTCGCGGTGGGCCTCGGACTGATGTGGGCCCTCCTTTCGGCGACGTCGCCCTGGACAGCACTGCTGCCCGGCCTCGTCGTCGGCGGGATCGGGATCGGGATCGCCAACCCGGCGCTCGCCGCCGCGGCGCTCCGAGTCGTCGATCCGGCGCGAACGGGAATGGCGTCGGGGATCAGCAACACCTTCCGGATCGGCGGAGTCGCCCTCGGCATCGCGGCGCTCGGCGCTCTCCTCGAGAACCGGATCGCGGCCTCCCTCGCGGCGTCGCTGGGAGCCTCGGGGCGCGGTCTCGCAAACGCGGTCAGCGCCTCGGGGACGCGCCCGCTGGAGGACCGGCCGGCGCTCGCTCACGCGGCGACCGGTGCCTTCGTCGGCGGCCTCGACGACCTTCTCCTGATCTGCGCGATCGTGCTCGTTGCCGGTGCCGCCGCCGGCTACTTCCTCCTCCGCGAGCCGCGTCCGGCCAAGGAGGCGGTGACCGAGGCAACGGCATGAGCCGGGACGGACCCGCCTGTGGGGTGGGCCACGTGAGGCTCGATCGGAACCTGTTCCAGCGAGCGCTTCCGACTGTTGTCGCGGGTCTTGCCTTTGGTCTGGCGGTCTCCGCGGCCACGGCCGCGGCTCCGAAGCCGATCGTGTCGGGCGAGCTGATCAGGAACGGCGGCGCAGAGATCGGCAAGGCCGTCTCCGACTCGAGCTCGAAGGCGGCGCCGACCGGCTGGACGACGACCGGGAACTTCACGCAGGTGAAGTACGGCGCGCCCGGCGGTTTTCCGGATGCCGCGATGTCCAGGGCGGTCTCGGGCGGGCGGCAGTTCTTCGCAGGTGGTCCGGCCGCCACGATCGCGACTGCGAGCCAGACCGTCGACGTTCCTTCGGCGTTCCGCAAGCCTGGCTTGAAGGTGACAGCGAAGCTCTCCGCAACGCTCGGCGGCTACGCGTCGCAGGCCGACGACGCATCGGTCGCGGCCACCTTCGTCAGTAGTAGCGGAGCAGCCCTCGGCAAGCTCGCGATCAAGCCCGTCACCCACCTGCAGCGCGGCGACACGACCAAGCTCATCGCCGCCACCAGGACGACAGTGGTTCCGAAAGGCACCACGTCGGTGACCGTCGTGATCACGGCACGGCCGGTGTCCGGCGGATACGTCGACGGCTACGCCGACAACGTGAGTCTGCGGCTGTCCGCCGGGTAGACGCTTATGTCCGGAACGGGCCGGGGCAGGCGTCGATCTTCGGGATCGAGAAGCGGCCGATCGTGCCGAAGCCCTCGGCCGGCTTGCAGGCCTGGGCGACGCCTGCATCGCAGGCGACCGACAGGAAGATGAACGCGTCCTCGATCGAGAAGTCGTGCTCGTCGACGAGCAGCTTCGCGGCCTCCTCGGACACGAGCTGCAAGGCCTCGGCGTAACCGGGGGCAGATGCGTGAGGCACCCAGCGATCGGCGAGCTCGGTCACCGGCCAGGTCGCCTGCTTGCTCTCGAGCAGGTCGAAGCGGATATCGACCTCGCCGGCGATCTCGACGCCGGTGAAGCAGATCTCACCGTCCCCCATCGCCGCGTGCATGTCGCCGACCGCGAACATCCCGCCCGGCTGACGCACCGGGAAGAAGATCCGAGCGCCCTTTCCGTGGAGGTGATCGTCGAGATTCCCTCCGTGCGGGCCGACATGGCCGGTCGAGATCGTCTCGCTCGCGGTCGCGACGCCCACGACGCCGACCATCGGCCGCGCCGGGAAGGACACCCGGTCGTTCATCTTGACGATCCCGTCGCGCACCTCGAACAGTCGCGTCAGCGGGGCGTCGACGAGGTGGTCCAGCTGCCCGAATCCCGGTATCAGCGTCGCGACGCCCCATTCGATCGGCCGTACGTCGAGGATCTCGGCGACGAGCGAGTCGCCCGCCTTCGCACCCGCGACCGCGACGGGGCCGGTGGCGCTGTTGATCCTGCCGAAGTCGATGCCGGTCACGAGGTCGTCCTCGCTGCGGATCTGGCCCGTGAAGCAGTCGTTCGTCTCGAACGTGACGACATCGCCCGGCTCGACCTCCAGGACCGGCTGCAGGTCGGGGCCGAACGACCAGATCACCTGATCACGCGAGAGCCGATGCTTCGCCATGAGTCCTCCGCTTCGTGGGCTGGACGAAGGCACGCTATCGCGCCACGTCCCAGCGAGCCTGACCCGGCTGTAGGGTTCCCGGCGCCAACGGCGTCAGGAGCTTCGGCGCTCGACCGACGAAGGAGTCCGACATGAGGCGTGCCCGCTTGTTCATCACGTTCCTGTTCGCCGCAGCCGTTGTCGTAGTTCCCGTGACCGCCTCGGGCTCCGGCGTCTCGTCGCGCCACGACGCGGGTGGTCCGAGTGCGATCTTCACGAGCGGCTACAACAAGTGCAAGCTGGCCTCGGTCGCCGCGATGAGCAAGGCAGCCGGGAAGGCGTACGCCAAGGCGAAGTTCGACGGCAAGACCTGCACCTGGTCGAGCGCCGACGGGAACTACGTCGTGCTCGTCGACTCGCACCCGACCGGCTACGTCGACATGATGGTCCTGCCGCCCGGAAAGCACGGCGCCGAGGTCGTGACCGCGGTCCGGGTCGCAGGCGCCTCGAAGGCGGTCATCGACACGCATTCGCATGCGCTCACCGGCCGGTACGCGAAAGACCTGTTCGCCGAGTATCCGTCGGGCGACGTTCAGGTGAGCATGAACTACTCGACGACGCTGTCGGACGCCGCAGTGCTTGCGGTTCTGAAGCTCGTCACGAGCAAGTAGCGCCCGCTGGCAAGTCAGTAGGCGGGCTCGGCCAGCTCCTCGATCGGCACGCTCACCTGGTGCTCGCGGACACGGCTCCCCGCCAGGTAGCCGAGCACTGCGACCGCAAACAGGACGCCGAGGGTGCCCAGAGTCAGCCCTTCGAAGGTGGCCCTGGAAACGCCCCAGTTGTCCTTGAAGTCGTACGACAGCCCGAAGAGCGGCTCGAGCGTCCCGGGGAAGACGGCGACCCAGGAGCCGAGCGCGGCCCAGAACGTCACCGTCGCTGCAGCGATCCAGATCCCGATGTTTCCCTTGCCGGGGACACGGTAGGGCCGGTGGACGTCGGGGAAGACGTAGCGGAGCTTCAGGCTGGCGGGGAAGATCCACAGGTATGCGAGCAGCGTCGTCGAGGTCGCCATCGCGAGCACGACGTTGAAGGCATCCGCGGCGCTGCCGCTCTGGAGCAGCAGGACGGCCGCAACCATGAAGACCGACGACGCGACGCCCGACAGTAGGTTCACCCGGACCGGCGTCCCGAGGCTCTTGTTGAACACCCCGAACTGCGGGAAGAAGGAGCCGTCCGCCGCCGAGACCGCAAGCACGCGGTCGGCACCGATCATCCAGACGGCCCCCGAGGTCATCAGCGTGAAGATGAACCCGATCGCGGTCAGGTCGAACAGGGTGTCTGCGGCGCTGCCGTAGACCGTGAACGTCTCCTTGACGGCATCCATGAAGCCACCGAGGCCGGTGATCGCCGTCGACGGGAGCACGACGACGATCCCGATGATCGGCACGCAGTAGAGGATGATCCCGAGAATGCCGGAGCGGAGGACCGAGATCGGCACGTCCTTCTGCGGGTTGACCATCTCCTCGGCGGCCCCGTTCTGCAGCTCGAAGCCGACGTAGTTGAACAGGATCGCCGGGGCGAGGGCGAACAGGACCGCGAGCGACGGCGAGAGCTTGCCGAAGGCGAAGCCGTGGAGACCGTGCTTCTCGGCGTAGATGAGCAGGGTCAGGCTGAAGAAGCCCAGCACGAGGATCCGCGCGATCGCGCCGGCGTTCGGGATCCACTTGCCCTTCTGGATCGAGACGATCGCGACCGTGATCGAGAACCAGATGAAGAGGAGCTTGAAGATGTAGTCGCCCGCCGAGCCGAGGTCGTTCACGCCCAGCGCCGGGAGGTTCGTGCGCTGCCAGGCCTCGCTCGCGATGAATGCCAGCGAGCCGCCGACCCAGAACGGGTTGGAGGCCCAGTAGACCACTGCGGCGACGCCCGCGTGAGCGCGTCCGAACGCGAGCTTGACCCATTCGTACGGGCCGCCCTCCTCGGTGAAGGTGCTCCCGACCTCGGACATCAGCAGCATGTAGGGGGCGATGAACACCGCGGCGAGCAGGACGAGCCAGAAGATGCCCTGCGGCCCGTAGGACGCCACCACCCCGAGCGTGTCGAGCCCGACGAGCGCGCAGAGCGTGAAGAAGACCATGTCGAATCGCCGCAGCGACTTCTTCAGCTTGACCTTCTGCTCGACGGCCAGCTGGGTTGCGTGCTCGACTGGAACGGGCGCAGCTGTCAACAAGACCTCCCTCTCCGGATGAGTCGCGGAGGGTAGTCCATTCCAGGCGGCGCCTGCTAGCTCTTCACCTCGAGCAGCGACGAGATAGAGACGTAGTAGTGCAAAACGACGTCTGCCGGGGCGTTTTGCAGGATCGACGGCGGGCGGTGGGACGCCGACATCAGAGGCGTGACGCCGCACGGGTCAACCCGTGAGGCGTTCCGGCCCCTCGGCGGTCGTGTGAGCTCTCCGACGTCGAAGGACACGGGCGCTCCTGGGCGAAGGACCACGTCTCGATGAGCTGGCATCGCGGGGAGCTGTGGCTCGACACGGAAGTCCTCTGGTTCCGTGAGCGGGCGCTCGTCCCGTCCTTCTCCGGGATGGGGCCGCTGCCCTCGTTCGGGCCGCCGCCCGGGCTGATCGCCTCCCGCCAGCGTCGAGCGGCGCGGTACCGCCGCCGCAACATGCGCAGGGTGCGGGCGACCGCGCTCGTTCTCTCGCCCGCCGTGATCCTTCCACTCGCCGTGCATCGTTACGGCGGCGGCCACGATGCGAAGGTCCTGCTCGAGGACCCGCCGAGCCTCACCTTCCGGCTCGACCCGCGGCTCCTCGAGTCCGGCGACCGCCCGGGCGTTGGCGACAGCACCCGCGGGCGGGATCCCGTCCCGAAGGCGAAGAGCGCGCACCGCCGGGTCGCCGCCACCGATGTCCTTCCCGGCGATCGAATGGCATCACGCGACCTCGGAGGGCCTCCCGTACGACGGCCACCTGCTCGACGGCACCCAGCTCCCGATCGAAGGGCCCGGCTGGGTCACGTGGGACCCGGTCACCGACAGCGTCCCGAACGAGCCGCACAGGCTCTACGGAAACCAGCGCACGATCCACGCGGTCGTCTCGGTGATCGACGCGTACCGCCTCGCACATCCGGACGCACCACGCGTCGTCGTCGGCGACATCAGCCTGAAGGGTGGCGGCCCGATGACCGACGAGCACGTCTCTCATCAGAACGGGCTCGACGTCGACGTCTACTACCCGCGGGCCGACGGAACCCTCCGGGCGCCGACCTCGCCCGACCAGATCGACCGCGATCTCTCGCAGGACCTCGTCGACCGGTTCGTCGCGGCAGGCGCCCAGATGATCTTCGTCGGGTTCTCGACGGGGCTCCACGGCCCGTCGGGAGTCGTGATCCCGTACCCGAACCACGACAACCACATGCACGTTCGCTTCCCGCCTCCGGGCGGCTAGGAATCGGGGCCGCCCGGGCGCAATTGGCCGCGCCGTGTGGTACCAAGTAGCTGCGGATGCACGTTCATCGGGGGTCACTCGCCGCAGCCTGCGCGGCGCTCGTCGGCGCGGCCGGCCTGGTGCTTGCCGGGGCCGCGACGTCGGCCGGCGTGCTGCCCTCGCTCTACGTCGACTACGTCGGGACGAACTGCACCTTCACGATCACGACCGATGGGGGCGGAGCCGTCGGGACGATCGCGCCGGGGACGTACCAGGTCTGGTTCTCGCAGGATGACTTCGTCTCGTGCGTCGGGCTGCCCGACTTCGTGCTCACCGGCCCGGGTGTCTCCGTCGAGACGCCGATCGATGCAGGCACGGGTGCGGCGGCTGAGGCGAACGTCACCTTCCAGCCCGGCTCGACCTATGTGGCGCTCGACCGCAGCCAGCCGGTGCTCTCGAAGATCACCTTCTCGACTGCCGCCTCCGGAACCGCGGGACTGGTCAACGGCCCCGCGAGCACGGCCAAGCCGGGCGCGGTCGACAAGTCCACCGACGTCGTCGGGTCGGACGCGACGACGAAGTCGGGCCCGGCGGTCGAGCGCGGCACCCTCGTCGGGAAGGTGAGCGCGTCCGGCAAGGTCACGCTGACCTTCCAGGGGCGAGTCGTGAGCTCGCTCAAGGCCGGTCTCTACAGGGTCTCCGTGACCGACGCGAGCAAGCAGAGTGGCTTTGTGATCCAGCAGAGCCACAAGCTGGCGACGGCGGTCAGCACCGCGCCGTTCACTGGCAAGAAGTCGAAGACGCTCGACCTGAGCAAGGGCCAGTGGTTCTTCTACCCGACGTTCATCGGGCAGAAGAGCTACTTCCTCGTCATCGGATCCTGACGAGCTACCGCGGCCCGGCCGCGAATCCCTCGATCGAGGCATGTGCCGGCCGGCGGGGATGCCGATGAGATGCGGTGCCGTCCGCCCTCCCCGTCTACAGCGGGCCGTTCGGGCCGGAGCAGGCAGAGCGCCTCCTGTGGCGCGCGGGCTTCGGGCCGCGGAGCGGGGAGGCCGAGCACCTCGCGGCGAAGGGCCTGCAGGGCGCCGTTGACTCGCTTGTCCATCCGCCGGCGACCGATCAGCTCGTAGGCAAGCCGCCCGTCGTCGACGGGGCGCCGATCGCGCCGAAGGATGCCTTCGGCCACGACCACCTGTGGTGGCTCGACAAGATGGTCCGCACCTCGCGCCCGCTCGTCGAGCGCATGACGCTGATCTGGCACGACTGGTTCGCGACGTCGAACGTCACCGTCGGCAGCCAGAAGCTGATGCTTCAGCAGAACGACCTCTTCCGCCGCATCGGCCTCGGCTCGTTCGAAGGGCTCGCCATGCGCACGACGATCAACCCGGCGATGCTGGTCTTCCTGAACGGGCTGAACTCGATCAAGGGCTCGCCGAACGAGAACTACGGGCGCGAGATGATGGAGCTCTTCACGCTCGGCCACGGGAGTGGCTACACCGAGACCGACGTCCGCGAGCAGGCGCGGGCGCTGACCGGCTGGACGGCGAACTGGAAGAACGGCGCCGGCTACGTCGATTTCCGCTTCAAGGCGGAGAACCACGACGCCGACATGAAGGTGATCTTCCACAAGGTCGGGCCCTTCAACTGGAAGAACGCGGTGCGGCTCTGCATCGAGCATCCAGCGCACGCCGGCTACTTCGTGAACCGGCTCTGGAGCTACTTCGTCCCCGTCCCGCCCGACCCGAAGACCGCCTCGCTGCTCGAGGCGCTCTACGTCCACTCCGGCCACCAGGTCAGGCCCGTCGTGACCGCGATCCTCCGCCACCCGCTGCTCTACGAGGGGCCGCGGATGGTGAAGTCGCCGGTCGTCTACACGGCCGGCCTCCTGCGGATGCGCGGCGACCGGATCGAGACCGAGGACTGGATCTGGCTCGACGCGATGGCCGGCCAGCAGCTCTTCTACCCGCCGAACGTGAGCGGCTGGGACGACACCCGCTGGCTCGACACCTCGACGTTCCGGGCCCGCTGGCTGATCGCGCGCCGCGCCCTCGAGAAGCACTCCTTCAGCCCCGACCACGCGAGCCCCGGCGAGCGGCCGCCTGCCGACCCGACCGTGCTCGTCAACAAGGCGCTCGGCTGGTGGAACTCGCTCGATGTCTCCCCGCACACGCACGCCGCGCTCCTCGACTACGCCACGAAGACGATGTCCGCGGCGATCGCAGACGAGGATCGCCAGAAGAGCTTCCCGATCATGGCCTACAACGCGCTCCGCCACCTCGTCGCGGTCTCGCCGGAGATGCAGACCGCATGACCCACCACTGCAAGGAGTTCTCGCGCTCGTCGCTCCTGCGCCAGGGAATCGCAGAGGCCGGACGCGGGCTGCCTTCGATCGAGACCGGGATGCCGCTTCCGGCCGGCACCGGGCTCGACCGGCGAACGTTCCTCTCGCGCACGCTCGGCGCGGCGCTCACCGTCTACGGAGCCTCGGCGCTCGGGCCGCGTGCCTTCGACGCGGCGATCGCACGGGCGTCGGCGGCCGGCCGGTCGGATCGCGTGCTGGTCTCGGTCTTCGCACCCGGCGGGTGGGACGCCCTCTCGGTTCTGTACCCGAACGGCGACCCGCACTATCGAAGGCTCCGCCCCGAGATCGCCCTCAAGCCGGAAGACGGCCCCGTCTTCAAGACCGACTCGCGCCTGCACTGGCATCCCTCGCTCGAGCCGTTCGCGAAGATGCACGACCACGGGAAGATCACCGTCTTCCCGGCGATCGGGTACACGCATCCCGACCAGTCGCACTTCACCTCGCGCCACTACTGGGAGGTCGGCGCGCTCGATCCACAGCAGGGCGCCGGTTGGCTCGGCCGCATCCTCGACGTGATCGGCGACCAGGAGAACGCGATGCAGGGGCTCTCACTCGACGGGTCGCTTCTCCCGTCGCTCGCGACGGCGCACGTCCCGGTCGCGACGCTGACCGACCCGACCGACTACGGATTCGACTCGCACAACGTGTGGGACGTTCCCGGCACGCTTCTGCCCGACGCGATGGGTGCGCTCGGCGGCCTCACCGACCCCACCGATCCCTTCCTGACCTCCGCGAGCAAGACGGCCCACGACGCCAATCAGCTCCACCGGCAGCTCGGCCGCTTCATCGGCGAGGACGGCCAGGCCCACTACAACACCAAGGTCAAGTATCCCGATGGCGACTTCGCGCGCCGGCTCGCAGGGCTCGCGGCGCTGCTCCACGCCGGGTTCCCGATCCGCGCAGTCGCGCTGCAGGCTCCGGGCGAGTTCGACACCCACTCCGACGAAGGCGGGCCGCTTGCCGACGGGCTCCAGCAGACGGCGCAGGCGCTCGCCGCGTTCCAGGCGGATCTCGAGCAACGCCATCTCGGCTCGCGCGTGCGCACCCTGCTCTGGAGCGAGTTCGGCCGCCGGGCCGAGCAGAACGACTCCAACGGCACGGATCACGGCGCTGCAGGCGTGGCGTTCATGCTGGGCGAGAGCCTGCCGCACAAGATGATCGGCGAGTTTCCCGGCCTCGGTCGCGGCGGGCTCGACCGGAACGGGAACCTCAAGGAGACGGTCGACTTCCGCGCCGTGTACTCCTCGCTCGCCGAGCAGTGGTTCCACGTCGACGCCGAGCGGGTGCTTCCGGACGCGAAGAAGATGCCGCGGTTCAACCTCGTCTGATGCGCGGCCTCGTCTGATGCGCGGCGCGGCGCTCCTGCTCCCGGCTGCCGTGGCCGCACTGGCTGCCGTTCCGGCGAACGCGGCGCCCGCGAAGGTCCCGGCGCGCCTCCAGGTCGTCGAGAAGGAGTACTTCCTCACGCTCTCGCGGCAACGCGTTCCGAGCGGGAAGCTGATCCTGCAGGTGGTCAACTTCGGCATGGACAACCACGACCTGGTCGTCCAGAGCAAGGCCGGGAAGACGTGGAAGTTCGCCATTCTGGCTCCCGAGGCGCATGCGACCCAGACGATCACGCTCGCGCCCGGCAAGTACACGCTCTCGTGCTCGCTCCCGGGGCACCGCGACCTCGGGATGGTCGCCACGCTGACCGTCACCGGGTAACCGGGCAGGTTGCCGACGTAGCTTGGCGCTGCGGCCGCGGTAGCTTTGCGTCATGGTCACCGCGGAAGAGATCGCCGAGATCACGATCTTCGCCGAGCTCGGCGAAGCGGAGCGCGAGCGGCTCTCGCGGTCGGTCGCCGACATCAGCCTCGTCGCCGGTGAGTTCGCGGCGCACGAGGGTGGGGAGCGGGCGCTGTTCGGGTTGCTCGAGGGGCGGATCGAGGCCGTCAAGACGACGGACGGCATCGAGACGGTGGTCGGCGTGCGGCAACCGGGCGACGTCTTCGGCGAGGTGCCGATCACGCTCGGAACCGTGTTTCCCGTCGGGTTCCGCGCCGCCGAGCCCTCACGGGTCATCCGGCTCGCGCCGCACGACTACTACATGGTCTCGGCAGCCGCGCCGGGCGTCGCGGTCGAGGTCGGCAAGCTCGCCGCGAACCGGATCGGGGGCTCAGGCGGCCTCGCCGGGCTTGCGGCCGCACCGCCGCCGCCCCGCGCGGTGATCGTCGGGCAGCGCTGGGATTCGGCCTGTGCCGAGCTCCGCCACTTCCTCGACCGCAACCAGATCTCGTTCAAGTGGATCACTCCCGACCAGCCCGAGCTCGTCGAGTACTGGGACGGCACGTTCCCGCCGGAGAAGGATTGGCCGGCGATCCAGTGCGTCGGCGGCCCGACCGTCGCCCGGCCCGAGCTCCGGCACGTCGCCGATCTGCTCGGGCTGACCACCGAACCGAGCGAGGCCGAGTACGACACCGTGATCGTCGGCGCCGGCCCGGCCGGGCTCGCCGCGGCGGTGTACGGCGCCTCGGAGGGGCTCAGCACGCTCGTGGTCGAGCGTGAGGCGCCCGGGCGGCCAGGCAGGCACGTCGTCCCGCATCGAGAACTACCTCGGCTTTCCCGCCGGCGTCTCGGGGGACGAGCTCGCGAGCCGGGCACTGCAGCAGGCGCGCAGGCTCGGAGCCGAGATCCTCGTCACGCGCTCGATCGCGCGGATCGACACGGCAAGCCGTGAGGTCCATCTCGACGGCGGGGGCGTCGTGCGGGGCCGCTCGGTCATCCTCGCGACCGGCGTCTCCTGGCGCAGGCTCGGGATCGGCGGGTTCGAGCGGCTCGGCGGCAAAGGCGTCTACTACGGCGCCTCGCGCAGCGAGACCTCGAACACCCACGGGCTCGACGTCCATATCGTCGGCGCAGGAAACTCGGCCGGCCAGGCCGCGATGCACTTCGCCAACTACGCGCGCAGCGTCACGATCCTCTGCCGCGGCGACCGGCTCGACAAGAGCATGTCGAGGTACCTGATCGATCAGATCGCGACGCGTCCGGCGATCCGGACCCTGTTCCACAGCGAGTGCGTCGCCGCGCACGGCGCCGACGCACTCGAGGCGATCGACGTCGTGAGCTCGGAGACGGGGGAGACGACGACGCTCGAGTCCGGCGGGCTCTTCATCTTCATCGGCGCAGACGCCGAGACGGCCTGGCTGCCGCCCGAGATCGCGCTCGACGGTCACGGCTACGTGCTCACCGGCCCGGATCTCACGGCAGCGGGTAAATGGACGGGCGACGATCGCGACCCGTACCTGCTCGAATCGAGCGTCCCGGGCATCTTCGCGTGCGGCGACGTGCGCTCGAGCCCGGTGAAGCGCGTCGCGGCCGCGGTCGGCGAGGGCAGCATGGCGATCGCCTTCGTCCACCAGCACCTGAAGGCGCAAACGCGCTCGTAGCAGGCGCCGTCCGCGGCGTGGGCCCGGCGGCGGCTCGGGGCGGGTGTCTTGAGCCTGGTCCGAAAGCGGCTACCGCGAAGCGTGAGAGCTAGCGGCCGAAGAGACGTCGCCGCTTGAGAGCGACGTTCGCTCGACCCGGAACGACGATGTCGCCGATGCCCGCGTCGTCGAACCGGTCGAGGAGCGCGTCAGTTCCTTTCGCCAGCTTGAGGCGCATCTCGTCCTCGTAGAGCGGGATGACGCCGAGAAAACGCACGGTGCGATCGCCGACGACGAGCTCGTTGAACTCGACCGGGGCGCCGATGGGCGGCGAGACGAGGGCGCAGCAGAGATCCGTGTCGGCTGCGTACGGCCCCGGCGGATCGCCGTTCGGGATCGTATGCCCGTACCAGAGGAAGGTCGAGTGGTCATGCGGCAGCCGGCCGAGGCTCTTCAGCAGGCGGATCGGCCAGTAGACCCGCTCGTCGTCGAATCCCTCGTGATCGGTCGGCCAGTCGGCCGGGAGCGCGATCGTCAGCTCCGCGAACGGAGAGTGGCCAAAGCCGGCGGGCACCGTCATCGGTCGTTCCGCCATGCCGGAGGTCACGAGCCGCTGGAACGGAAACTCGTCGTTCGGCGGGATGATGTGAACGTCCAGGTGGATCGTCGGGAGACGAGCTCGTGAAAGACGGTGCGCTCCGACGAGCCGAAACAGGCATCGAGATGTGCGTCGACCGCGTCGATCAGATCCCCGTCGCCCACGGAGAGCTCCTGCTCATCCGACTCGGGCTCCGTGTACCGGAAGATCCGGCTTCCTCCGGGGCTCTCCTCCTCGTTCACGCCGCGATCATCTCACGACTCCTGGCGAGTCGAGCGACCTATGCGGCCTTGTGCGCTTCGGGGTCTCCGTGGCCGTTGAGCGTGCCGACCAGGGCGGCCGCCAGGCCGTCGAGGGCGGTCCCGCCGCCTGCGACGAGGACGTCCGGGACGATCTTCACGTGGCCGTCGCTGATCTCCGAGGCGATCGCCACGAGCGCGGTCGGGCCCTCGCCGAGCGCCTCGACCTGGGCGCGGAAGCCGGCCGCGCGGGCGACGCCCTTCGCCTCGATCACGTTGGCTTCGGCCTGCCCCGTCTCCGTCGTGAACGCCGCGACGCCGTCGGCCTCGGCCTTGCGGGCGGCGGCCTCGTTCGAGGCGATCTGCACCGACACCTCGGAGGCAGCGAGCGCGAGCTGCGCGTCGGCCAGGCCGCGCGACTTCTCCATCTCGAGCCTGACGTCCTGTGCCGAGCGCTCCTCGAGGTACGTGGCCTTCTGCTGGTTCGCGATCTCGCGGGCCTGAAGCACCTCGACGAGCCGGGCGGGTAGGTCGACGTCCTGGATGTGGACGCCGCGCGTCTCGACCTCGTAGCGCGAGAGGTAGGCCTTGATGTAGTCCTCGGCCTCGCGCTGGACGACGTCGCGCGTCTCGATGAACTTGACCGCCGCGAGGCTCTGGAGCTTGTTGCGGAAGTAGTTCCCGACCGCGCTCTGCAGGACCTCGTTGACCAGGTTCTGCATCGTCCCGACCATGCTGATCACCTTCGGAGCGCGCGTGTCGGGGACGTGGATCTGCACCTGCAGGTCGATGTTGAACTCGAAGCCCTCGCGGCTCTTGCCGTCGATCGGCGAGAGCGAGACATCGAGGTTGTGCGCTTCGCTCGAGGCATCCGCCCAGTTCAGCGTCAGGATGCTCGTCGGCACGACGACCGCTCCGTAGCAGTGCGGGTTCAGCGGGTACTTGCCGGTGCGGAGCGGCTCGGACCAGATGCCCTGGTGCCCGGGCTGGACGATCGAGCCGAACTTGAAGTCCTCGCCGCTCGTGTCGGCGGTGGGGAGCCCGACATAGCTCTTGATCACCGCGACCTCGCCCTGCTGGACGACGAGCATGTCGGTGAGCTCGACGCGGATCAGGAACGGGTTCAGCAGGTAGGCGCCGGGGAGCAGCGGGTCGTGCTGCAGCCCGATCCGACCGCCGTTGTCCAGGAAGCGCTGGAAGTCCTGGTAGTTGTTGTGCAGCTCGTTCTTGTTGCCGAGCAGGGACCCGACGATCTCGGCATGGGTGGCGCCCGCGTCCTCGAGTGACTCGACGTCGGCGTAGTCGCCGAGCCGGCCGGCGATCGCGCCACGCGGCAGCGGGTCGCCCTCGAGGGCGTAGATGATGCCCACCTGGTCGAGGCCGTTCTGCGAGCTGATCTGCGTCACGCGCAGGTCGTGCGGGGCAAGCCCGAAGCCCTCGGGCCCGAGCACACCGCTCCCGTTCGGCGCGAGGTCACCGGAGACGGGCTCGCCGTAGAGCTCGTCGCATGTGAGCACGAGAAACGCGACGGGGTGGATCGGAGCCAGCGTTCCCGGAGGCAGGACCGGGCGCTGGACGCCGCGCTGCCCGCCGGAGTCGAGGAACGTCCGCACGCTGCTGAAGTCGCCGAACTCGGGCCTGTAGATCGCGCTCTTCGCGCCGACAGGCAGAGGAGAGCCCACCTGCGCGATCACGAGGCCGATCCCGCCGGCCGGAACCTGCACCCACGGGTACTTCGCGGTCGAGAACACCGGCCACGGCTTGAACCGCACGCCGGGCATCAACAGGTCGTGCTGGAAGCCCGCCTCGCCGTTCATGGCGATGACGTTGTCGTCGTCGAGCCGCCGGCCGAAGCGCCGGGTCACGAGCCCGACCTCCGTCGGGCCGATCGCGGTGAGGCTCTTGTAGAGGAACAGGGCCGCGACGGCGACGACGACGAGAGCGGCGACGATGGGATATGAGAGAACGTCCACGACGTCCTACCTTTCGAGGGGGTCAACAGGCCGGGGAATCCGAACCTGGATTCGCGCATCCGTCCCGGTGCGCCAATTCAGGGCCAGATCCGCAGCGTCGGGATCTCCCTCCGGACATCATGCTACGCCGAACAAACGTGGCTGAGCCATAGAACTTTCGATGGCCTGCAAGCGATGCTTCGAACACGAGTGCCGCGCGAGGTCCACAATCAGATGCCCTCCCCTCCGGAGGGACCAGCAACGAAGGAGGCGAGTTGTGATCGGAACCGGACGGATCTCAGCGGTGCTCTGCTCGGCCGATCTCGAGCGGAGCCGGGAGTTCTACGAGCAGAAGGTCGGCCTGGCGCTCTCGGCCGAGACGATCCCGAACCACTTGCTGTTCGACTGCGGCAACGGCACCACGCTGCTCGTCTACGGCCGACCCTCCGAGAACAAGGCAGACCACACGCAGGTGCGCTTCTGGTCGAGCGACGTCGAGGCCGACGTCGCCTCGCTCGTCGCGCGCGGCGTGGTCTTCGAGGACTACGACTTCCCGGCGCTGAAGACGGTCGACCACGTTGCGACGACCGCCGGCGTCGGCAAGTCTGCGTGGTTCAAGGATCCGGACGGGAACACGCTGGCGGTGTTCCAGCCGGAATAAGGCCCGAGTCGGTCTCAGATGCCGGTCAGCACCGGCAGGCGCCCGGTCCGCACCGCATACGCGAACGTCTCGAAGTCGCGCTCGTTCTGGTCGGCATACGCCACGGCGAAATCGCCGACGGCACGGTCGAAGGTATCGCCCCGACCGAGGTAGGAGCCGATCGCGATCCGGTCGCCGGACCGCGCATGGGCACGCCCGAGCGTCGCGCCGCACAGTCGCCCGTACAGCTCGGCCCCGCCGGGGCTGAAGTTCTCCACGTCCACGCCGCCCTTCCAGTCGTGCAGTTGGCGAACGTAGTAGTCACGCTCGATCCCGTCGAGCCCCTTGACCGTCTGCCAGCCCAGGAAGATGTCGCTCGCCGCCTGCATCAGGCGCTGCCCCACGACGATCCGCTCGCCGTGATGGGAGTACGCGCTCTTGCCCAGGTACCGCTCGAGCGCCGAGGACTCCGCTTCCTTCACCTGCAGGAAGAGTGGGTCGGACTCGTCGCTTCCGAGGAGCAGCAGGATGTAGCAGCGCGTGCCGACGCTGCCCACACCGACGACCTTGCGGGCAGCGTGGACGACCCTGAACTCCTCGATCGGATGATGGTGGTCGTGCATCAGCGTCGTCCGGTAGGAACCGAGGAGGCGGGTGATCACGTCGTTCGTCTCCTCCCAGTCCGAGCCGGGCTGAACGAACTCCTCGACCGGAACGATCAGGGGTGGGTCGGCCACGATCCGGAGCTCACCGTCGACGGTGTCGGTCCGCTTGGCGAGGACGCGGACGTGGTCGCGCGCAAAAGCCTGCTCGACGCGGCGCTCGGCGATCTTCGCCTCGCGCTTCGAGAGCGCGCCCTTCGCCGCCTGCTCGTGGACGCCTGCGAGCAAGCGCTCGACCTCGAGGTGCTCGTACCAGGCCTCGAGGGTGCTCATGCGTGCCGACTTCAGCATTCGCCGGCGGTACTGGCGGACGCACGCTCGAACGACACAACGGCGTTCGGCAGTGCTGAAGCCGAGCTCACGGCCGAGAATCTCGAAACTGGCAGCGAGCCGCTTGACGTCCCATTCCCACGGTCCCGGGAGCGTCTCGTCGAAGTCGTTCACGTCGAACATCAGCTGCCGCTCGGGTGAGCCGAAGAGGCCGAAGTTGGACAGGTGCGCATCGCCGCAGAGCTGTGCCTGAATTCCCGAGTTCGGCGTGCCGGCCAGGTCGCCGGCCATGATCGAGGCGGCGCCGCGGAAGAACGAGAGTGGGGAGGTGAGCATCCGGCCGTAGCGGATCGGGACGAGCCCCTGAACGCGGTTCGCGGCCTCCTCCTCGAACACCGCGACCGGGTCGCGCCGGTCCGAAGCCGGCTCCCAGGCACCGTGGCTCGACCGGGGCGCACGCGTGCGCGCCTCCTTGCCGAGCGCGACGCGCTCCTCCCGGGACAGGACGGGCTTGCCGGGGGCGACGGTCTCGGTCAACGAGAGCTCCTTCCGTTGGCAACAGCCTGTGCCCACAGGCCGGGCGTGATTCCGAACGCCTTCTTGAACTGCCGGGTCAGATGGCTCTGGTCCGAGAACCCGGCCTCGGCCGCGGCTCGAACGAGCGGCGCACCTCTCGCGATGGCAGCACGCGCGAGCTCGAGGCGCCGCATCGTCCGGTAGCGGTCCGGGCTCGTCCCGAAGGCTCGGCGGAAGTGGCGGGCGATCGCGAACCGGTCGAGACCGGCGATCCGCTCGAGCTCGGCAGCGCGGGTCTCCTCGGTCGCGTGGGCTGCAAGGTGATCGCGGACGAGCTCGACGGCACGCAGGGCGATCGGCTCGGACGTGGCGGCAGGGCCGGCGAGCGTCCGGAGCGTGTCGGCGACGGTCGCGGCGATCTCGACGCGCCCGAGCTCGGTGATCGGCTCGTCGATGTCGGCCAGTACGCGCGCGATCTCGGCGGTCGCGGAGGTCGGATCCTGCACCGGGTCGGAGACGAACGGAAGCGGCGCGCCGTCGAGCGCCCGGCGGATCAGCTCGGGCTCCACGTAGACGATCCGGTAGCGGAAGCCCTCGGCCGTGCCCGGTCCGCCGTCGTGGAGCTCGTCGGGGTGGAGCACGTGTACCTGCCCCGGAAGCGCGATCCGGCGAGCCCCCCGGTAGCGGAAGGTCTGGACGCCGCTGCACGTGATCCCGACTGCGTAGGTGTCGTGCCGGTGCAACTCGAATGCACGCTCGGAGAAGAAGGCCTCGGCGCGTTCCAGCCCCGGGGCACCCGAGCCCGGACGGATCCAGTCGCACGATCGTTCAAGACCATTCCCGACGGCGCCTCGTAGCGTCTCCTGCATGGGCAAACCGTATCGCGGTGGCTGAGTGGGCGGTCCGCTTCTCGCGCTGGTGCTCAGCTCACTCGCGATCATGGGCAGCCCCGGGCCGGCGACGATCAGCCTGACCGCGGCCGGCTCGGCTCACGGCGTTCGACGATCCCTCGGCTATCTCGCAGGGATCGTCCTGGGGACGACCATCGTCCTGCTCGCCGTCGCGAGCGGCATCACGGCGGTTCTGCTCGCGCTGCCGGCGATCGGCAAGGTCCTGATCGGAGCCTCGGTCGCCTACATCCTCTGGCTTGCGTTCCACATCGCGACCGCCCCGGTTGCGGCCGAGAGCGCCGGCGGCGCGCCGGCGCCCGGCCTCAGGGGCGGCACGCTGCTCGGAGTTGCGAACCCGAAAGCCTGGGTGGCGATCGCTGCCGTGTTCGCGAGCGCGCATCTCGGCTCCGATGCGGCGCTCGATGCCGGCGCGAAGGTCGCGGTGCTCGCGGTGATGATCGTCCTGATCAACGTCGCCTGGCTGCTGGCCGGCGCGTCTCTCACGCCGGTGCTTCGAGACCCGCGCCGCGGTCGCGTCGTGAACGTCGTGCTCGCGGTCGTGCTCGTCGTGGCGGCAGTCGCAGCCCTGCTCCACTGACGAGGAAGGAGATCGAGGCGACGCAGCTCGCTCGCTGCGCCGCCGCGACCGATCCATCTACATGCTGGAGATCTGGCCCCGGATCTCGCCGTTCGGGTTCTTCGTGGTGTGGACGTTGACGTACAGGCCGTTCTTCCCGGCCATGGCAACCACCGACGAGCTGACGGTCGCCGTACCGGTCTGACCGGTCTTGCACGGGCTGCAGAGCGGGACGACGACGCCGCCTGCCACGCCGACAGCGCCGCTGTGGATGTGTGCCGCGGTCGCCGGCCCGGTCAGCTTCGAGAACGTCAGCGTCCACTTGAGCTTGTTGCCCTTGAGCGTGGCGCTGAAGTTGCCCTTCGCCTTTGTGTCCTTCACGACCTGCGCCGGGGTCTCCTTCGACGTAAGCGTGGCGCCCCAATGGACGGCTGCAGCGCGTGGCGCCGCACCCGAAAGCGCAGCAAGCGCCAGGGCGCACACGGCCCCGGTGCTGATCAATGCGACGAGCTTCTTCACTGTTCCTCCTATGCCTTTTAACGAGGTGGTCGAACAGTGTTCGCCGCCGAGGCGAATTCGGTTGTCACACCGCCGTTGTCCCGGCTAGACGGTGAACTGGCCGTCGCGGTAGATCGTCTTCGTGCGACCGCTCGGGAGGGTCGCGGTGACCTCGCGGCGCGCCGTCGAGACGATGTCCGTGTGCACCGACGACTCGTTGAAGCCGAGCCGCTTCCAGTCGCGGCTCTTCTGGGCCGCGATGTCGCCGGTGAAGGCCTGCCGGTAGGCGCTGCCGATCGCGAGATGGAAGTTTCCCTGTGGGCCGCCGCGGTTCTCGTCATAGAGCGTCTCGGCCATGAACCGGGTGATCCGGCTCATCCGGCCGTCGGTCAGCGAGATCTCACCCACGCGCTTGGAGCCCTCGTCGCTCGCGATCATCGCGTGCAGGAGATGCTCGCTCCGCGTTGCGGACGCCTCGACGATGAGGCCCTTCTCGAACCGAAGCTTCACGCCCTCGATCATGCTCCCGTAGCGGTGGAGCGGCTCGGTGAAGGCGACCGTGCCCTCGGTGCCGCGCCAATCGGGGGTGGTGAAGATCTCGAAGCTCGGGATGTTGTGCCCGGTCCCGCCGAGCCATTGCCGCGTCGGGCCGACCGTGAAGTGGAGATCGATCCCGTCACCCTCGACGTGCAGGCGCTCGATCTGGAGCTTGTTCAGCCGCTGCTTGACGCGGCTGATCTCCCGGAACACCTCGCGCCAGCGCTTGATCGGGTTCGGATCGTCGAGGAAGCACGCCTCGATGATCTGACCCCAGTACTTCTCGTGCGAGAGCCGTGCCTCCTTGGCCATCGCCGGCGTCCCGTAGAGACCGAGCGTCCACGAGTAGCGGCCCTCGGCCTCCTTCTTCGCGATCCACTCGCGGTAGGGGCGAATGGAGCGGCGGCCGACCAGGAGCTTCTCGGGGTCGATGCCCTCGAGTTGGTGCGGGTCCTCGGTCGCGATCACCGCGATCCGATGGTCGATCGTCGCCGCGACGCCGCGGTAGTAGGCGCGGGGGAACGCCGAGAGCTGCTCGATCGAGGCGATCTCGAGCGCCGAGCGCGAGCTTCCACTCGGTGAGTAGTCCCCGAGCGTCGTACCGCCGGAGCGCAGCACCGCGTCGCGGAGCGCGACGTAGAGCGGTTTCGCGACGTCGCCGGAGGAGATCATCACGACATCGCCGCGCGCAATGCCGCGCCCTTCATTCAGGGCGAAGTTGACGAGCACGTCGGCGTAGCGCTCGATGATCTCCGGGGGCGGCTGGTAGGCCACCGCCGGACAATACCGCCCGGTCCGCACGACGCAACCCCGCGGCATTCCCCGGGGCCTTGCCCGGCGCAGCTCTTACATGTGCCTCACAGCTTTTCCGGTGTTTCCTAAAGAGACGCCCGCACTATCCGCGCGAAGAGGCAAACTCTCGTCGGATGCCAGAGGAGGACGCCCCCACAGTGATCAGCGCACAGACCGGCACTCGCGCCGAGGTCGCAGCCGATCCTGCCGACGACTGGCTTTCCGACGCCTCCGACCTCGACTGGTTCGACGAGCGCGGCAGAGCGCCCAGGATGCGCGGCGCGTCCGCCGCCCGTCCGCCCGCCGCGGGGCCTGCTCAGGAGGGGCCACCTCCGGTCGACGACGTGATCCGGCGGCGGCGGGCGATCGCGCTCGTCGCGGGGCTGGCCGTCGTCGTGGCCGTGGTGCTGATCTGGCTGTTCGTCGTCGATGCCGGAGGCAACGGAACGCCGGCGCCGACGACGACGCCGACGACGACTCCCGTCAACACGACGCCGGCCGTGACGACGACACCGACGACGACCCCGGCCACCACCTCACCGGCAACCACGACGACCACCACGACACCGGCCACGGGCGGCACGATCACGGTGACCCTGCCGGCAGCCGGGAAGATCCAGCCGGGCGATACGAGCCCCGAGGTCAAGACCCTGCAGGAGGCGCTTGAACCAGATCGGCACGGCTGAGCTCAAGGCGGACGGCATCTACGGAACGCTCACCCAGCAGGCGGTGAGCGCGTTCCAGCAGGAGAACGGCCTGACGGTCGACGGCATCGTCGGCGCCCAGACGGCCGCGGCGCTCAACGCCGCGCTCGCCGCAAAGGGCTAGGGCCTCGCTCTAGGGCCGGCGGTAGCTGATCGTGCGGCTGAACGCGCCCAGGTAGCCGGCTCCGGCCTGGTTCACGCTCATCGCGACGCGAACCGTCGAGGAGCCGTGAGGGAGCCTCGACGAGGCGAAGGTCGCGGCCGACTTGCTGTTCAGGCGAACCTTGGCAACCGTCTTCCAGCGGTCTCCCGACAGCAGCACCTGGAGCTGAACCTGCTTGCCGCGGAACGACGAGCCCGCGACGACCCTGGTCGTCAGGCGGTGCTGGGTGATCACGCGGAGCGACATCGCCGGGCGCACGCCGATCGTCACGGGGGCGCTGGTGCCGTCCGGCGTGTTCGCCTCGTAGGCGGTCTGGATCGTCGGCCTGGGCTGGTAGGTCCACGACCCTCCGGCGCTGGTCACCGTCGTGCCGACCGTCTTGAAGGAGGTCGTGCCGAACGCCTCGGCGAGGATCGTCACCGTGACCCCGGACTGCCTGCTCGAGACGGCGCCCGAGAGCGTCGCGGAGTGGCCGTAGACGAGTTGAACCGTCGAGGAGGCGATCGTCACGGCCGCGACCGTCGTAAAGGTGACATCGCTGCCGAAGGTTGTCCCCGCGCTGCTCGTTCCGACGAGGCGGTAGTGGTATGTCGTGCCGGCCTTGAGGCTCGTGATCGCCGCCGAGACTCCCGTTGCGGCGGCGCTGGAGCCCGCGCTCTTCGCCGGGGTCTTCGAGCCGTACGAGGCGCTCGGCCCGTACTGGAAGTACCAGCTCGTCGAGCTGCCCTGCGGGTTCACCGAGCCGGTGAGAGTCGCGCCGCTCGTCGAGGCGCCCTGGGCGGAGCCGGTCTGCACGACGGGCGGCCCGGCGCTGCCGAAGCTGAGATCGCTGCCGGTCGACGTGCCCGCGGAGCTCGAGCACGAGACGCGGAAGTGATAGATGCCGGCGCCGAGCCCGCTGACCGTGGCCGACACGTTCACCGATTTGGTGCCCGACCCGGCATTCAAGGTCGCCGACTTCGATCCGTAGCTCGTCGAGGTCCCGTAGTCGAAGAAGCACGTCGTGGCGAGGCCGTTCGGGATCACCGAGCCGTTCAGCTTGGCGCTCGACGAAGTGATCGAGCTTGCGGCCCTGGTGGTCGCGCTCGGCCCGCTGCTCGCGGTGAAGCTCGTGTCGTTGCCGTTGGTCGTGCCTCCGGTCGACGTCGCGACGAGGCGGTAGTGGTAGGTCTGGCCGGTCTGGAGGCCTGAGATCCCGGCCGAGACGTTCACCGGGTTCGTGTCGCTGCCGCCGTTCTGCGCGCCGGTCTTCGTCCCGTACGACGTCGACGTGCCGTACTCGAAGTAGTAGGTCGTTGCCTGGCCGTTTGCGTTGATCGAGCCGTTCAGCGTCGCGGCACCGCTACCGACTCCCGTAGCTGCGTTGGTGATCACCGTCGGCGGCGCGGCCGACGCGGTGTTGAAGATCCCGTCGGTCCCGTTCGTCGTGCCGCCGGTCGAGATCGCCACGAGCCGGTAGTGATAGGTCGTTCCGGGCGTGAGGCCGGTCAGGTCCTGCGTGACACCGGTGTTCGCGGTTCCGCTGCCTGCGCTGGTGGACGACGTGCTCGTGCCGTAGCCCGTCGTCTTCCCGTACTCGAAATGCCAGTTCGTGGCGGTGCCGTTCGGGTTGACGGTACCGCTCAGCGTGGCCGTGGTCGCCGCGGTGGCGGTGACGGGCCCCGTGATCGCAGTCGGTGCAGCCGCTGCCGCAATTGCGCACGCGACGAGGGCCGCCGCTGCCGTTCCGGCGACTGCGAGGCCCTTTCGTGCGATGTGGCCCACCGTCATCATCGCTCTCGTAGGAGTATCCATACGACGTAAGTAGAAAGCTAAGAAACGTGAAAGGTTCAGCGACTCTCGAGAGCGCGCAGTGCGGAGATTGCCTCGTCGACCGACCAGCAAACCGAGCCGGCCGAGCGGATCGCACCGATCACGAAGAGGTTCATCCCGTCCCCGGGGGCGTTGCCGCGGCGCCGCTCGAGCCGCAGATCGGTGACGAGGCCGACGAGGCCGCGGTGGTGCCCATCGCCGTTGCGAACGAGCTCCGCGAAGGCTCCGATCTCCGCCGCAGTGCCGTCGTCGATCACCGGGCCGTCGAGCCAGGCGAGCAGCACGTTCGACGAGCGCAGACCGTCGCCGTCGACCCGGTAGATCTCATCGGGTGTCAGCTCGGCGATCGCGTCGAAATGCTCGTGGGGCACGAAGCAATCGAACCCCTCGCTGCGAAGCCTCGCGGCGAGCTTGTCGAGCCAGTCGCGCTCTGCCTCCGAGAAGAGCGGCCCTGCGATGTAGATCTGCACGCGATCTCTAGCCGCGCCGGAACACGGTGATCTGCAGCCCGCCGTGCTCGCAGACCGGCGTCGCAGGGGTGATCGGAGCGACCAGGCTGCCGCCGCCCGAGGGTGCAACCCGGAGCTTGTGCGCCGTCCGCTCGCAGGCCCGTCCGGACACCGGCTCGCCGGGGCCCGGGACGTCGGGCGAGAAGCGCGCCGTGAGGGAGGCGGTGCCGCCCGGCTCGAGCGTGACGAGGATCGCGCTGAGCGTGCCCGGCGCCCCGCTGAACCGCGCGTTCGTCGGCAGCTTCTTGCCGGCCGAATCGAGCAACGTCAGCGTGGGGAGGCCCGTCACGCCGCACGCGGTCTTCGAGCTGTTCGTGACGCGCAGCCGGTAGACGATGTTCCCGGCTCCCGCGCTATCCGGGATCACCTTGAACGTCCCGGTGAGCATCCCGCCCGTGCAGAGGCTCGAGGAGGCGGGCTGCGCGATCGGGGCCGGCCCGATCAGTGCAAATACGGCGGTTGCGAGGGCAACGGAGAGCGCTATCCGCCTGAACGTCCTCACACCCCGAGGATATCCGGCTCGGTCAAGTAGCCGCGTTAGGCAAAACTTGCGCCTTGCTCGATCCCGAACACCTCCGCCAGGAGCTGACCATCGCCTGCGGCGACGCTGGAATCGCGCCCGCCTCGATCGTTGCCTACGTCGTCGCGGCGCAGCGCCCCGCGGGCACGACGCCTCTCGCGTACCTTCATCCGGCGGGCATCGTCTGGCCCGAGACGGTTGCCGTATTCCGCGCCGTCGGCGGCGATCGCGTCGCACGCCATCGGTACACGGCGCACCGGCTCGCCATCTGGGGTGAGCTTCCCGGGATCCCGGACTGCGCGCTCGGGCCGATGCTCCGCCACGAGCTCGAGCATGCCCGGCGCTGGGAGCGATCGGGCACACGGTTCTTCGAGGCCGACGACCTGCTGCGGGCCGCCGTGCGCGGCTCCGGCGGGCACGTCTACGCGACCCTTCCGAGCGAGGTCGAGGCCAATGCCGCGTCGGCCGCCTACGCCGAGCGGACGCTCAGCGCTACGCGATCTGACGGAGGTGCGGGACTGCGAGGAGTGCGCGGCGCTCGTCGCGCCCGAGCAGGCTCCGCCCGATGTCGTGGCCGCGACGCTCGCCGAGCTCGCGGCCCGCGAGGACTGGGGGCCCGATGCGCAGGGGCGCCGCGCCTATCTCGCCGAGGTCGAACGCGAGTGCGCGCTCTGGAATCCCGCCGCTGCCCTCGGGCTGATGAACGGGCGGACGGGCCCGGAGATCGAGCTCGTCAGGACCTAGAAGGCCCTCAGTTGGAGCATCTCGGGGCTCTGGTGTCTCTCGAACATCCGCGTCGGCTTCTAACGTCAGGGCTGTGCTCGAGCAGGCGATCTACCTGGGCGACAACCTCGATCTCCTCCACCGGCTGCCGGACGGTGCCTTCACGCTGATCTACGTCGATCCCCCGTTCAACACGGGGAAGGAGCAGCGCAGGCTCACGCTCGCCGTCGAGGCCGATCCCGGCGGCGACCGCACCGGGTTCGGCGGGCGCCGCTACCGGACCCGGGCCACGGAGGGCGGCTCCTACGCCGACAGCTTCGACGACTACCTCGGGTTTCTCGAGCCTCGGCTACGCGAGGCGCGGCGCGTGCTCGCGCAGGATGGGACGCTCTACGTCCACGTCGATCCGCGCGAGTCGCACTACGTCAAGGTGCTCCTGGACGAGATCTTCGGCCGCGAATGCTTCCTCAACGAGATCGTGTGGGCCTACGACTACGGGGCGCGGACGAAGCGCCGGTGGCCCGCCAAGCACGACACGATCCTCGTCTATGTCGTGGATCCGGAGGCGTACGTCTTCGACTCCGAGGCGGTCGACCGCGAGCCCTACATGGCGCCGGGCCTGCAGACCGCGGAGCGGGCCGCCCGGGGAAAGCTGCCGACCGACGTCTGGTGGCATACGATCGTCTCCCCGACCGGCCGCGAGAAGACCGGGTATCCCACCCAGAAGCCGCTCGGGGTGCTGAGGCGGATCGTCCAGGCCTCGTCGCGAGAGGGCGACTGGTGCCTCGACTTCTTCGCCGGCAGCGGCACGCTCGGCGCGGCCGCACTCGAGCTCGGACGGCGGTGCGTGCTCTGCGACTCGAACCCGGATGCGGCAGAGGTGATGCGCGACCGGCTCGGCCTTCACGTCCGCGCGCCCGGCGGCGAACCGGTGCCCCGGATCGAGGCACCGGCCGTGATCTGAAGCTCTACGCGCTTGCGCTGCCGCGGATCACGTTGTGCACCGGCACGAACTTCGGTGTGACCTCGCCCATCTTCTCGGCGTGCGGGGCGAGTTGGCCCTCGGCGAATGCGCCGAATGCCTCGGGCGACTCCCAGAGATCGAACACGAAGAGCTTCCCGTCGTCGGTTACCGCGGCGATGTGCGCAACGGCCGGATGCCCGCCGCCGTCCTCGGAATGCGCGGGGAGGGCGCCGGAGACCTCGTCGTAGTCGTCGGTGGTCATCTCGGTCTCGATCATGACGAGCACGTTGTCGCCCGAGCCGCTGCCCTGCGGGATCATGTCGTGCAGCTTGTGGATCGAGGGATGGCCGACCTGCATGTCCGACTCCTCGAGCGCCTGCCCGAGCCCGCCGGAGTTGAAGAACGCGTCGAGCTTCTCCTGGGACTCCCAGACGTCGACGATGACCAGGCCGTCCTCGCTGATCCCGGCCACGTGCATGATCAGGCCGTCCGGGGCGGTCTCGTCGTCCACGATCCCGAGCGCCTCGTTGAGCGCGTCGTACTGGTCGGGCGTTGCGCCGGGCGCCTCCATTGTCATGACGATTGCCACTGTTGCTCCTCCTTGTGAACCGCCGTTGGGGGCGATTGGTTCGATCGGTCCCGGCATCATGCCCTATCGGGGACGGTCCGCAAGGCCTCCAGGTGGTTACAGTCAAGTTATGCCCGGCAGTGACAAAAAGGTCGGTATGGGCGTTCGCGAGCTCGTGGCGGCGCGCGGGGGCGAGAGTCTCGAGCTGTGGGGGAAGACGATCAACCCGCAGTTCACGCGTGTTCTGAAGACGATCGGCTTCGACCGCACCTGGGCACGGGGTGAGGGCGCGTATCTCTGGGACGACAGGGGCAACCGCTACCTCGACATGCTCGGCGGTTTCGGGATGTTCAACGTCGGCCGGTCGAACCCGCGGGTCCGCGCGGCGCTCATCGAGGCGCTGGAGCTCGATCTCCCGGGCTCGGTGCAGCTCGGGACCTCGCCGCTGCCGCCGCTGCTGGCCGAGGCGCTGCTCGCGCGGACCCCGGAGCGGCTCGCGCGCGTGCTCTTCACGAGCACCGGCACCGAGGCGGTCGAGGCGGCGGTGAAGCTCGGCCGCGCCGCAACCGGCCGAGGGCGAGTCGTCTCGCTCGACCACGGCTTCCACGGGCTGACCCTCGGCTCGCTCTCGGCGAACGGGAACCCGGAGTTCACGAGCCGGTTCGGGCCGCTGCTGCCGGGCTTCGCCCACGTGCGGCTCGGCGATCTCGAGGCGCTCGAGGTCGAGCTGCGCGGCGAGGACGTCGCGGTGTTCCTCGTGGAGCCGATCCAGGGCAAGGGCGTTCACCTGCCGCCCGACGGCTACCTGGCCGCGGCGCAGGAGCTCTGCCGCCGCTACGGCACCCTTTTCTGCGTCGACGAGGTTCAGACCGGCTTCGGGCGAACCGGGAAGCTGTTCGCCTTCGAGCACTGGGGCCTCGAGCCCGACCTCGTGGCCGTCGCGAAGTCGCTCTCCGGCGGATACGTCCCGGTGGGCGCGCTGCTGATGTCGGCGGAGGTGCACGGGCGCGTGTTCGACTCGATGGAGAACGCGCTTCAGCCACGGGTCGACGTTCGCTCCGAACGAGCTCGCGATGGCGGCCGGGCTGGCGACGCTGGCCGAGCTCGACGACCGGGGGCTCGTCGAGCACGCCGCCTCCCTCGGCGAGCGCCTGCTCGAGCTGACCCGCCCGCTCGTCGAGAGGCACGAGGTGGTGCGGGAGGTGCGGGGGCTCGGCCTGATGTGGGCGATCGAGTTCGCTGAGCCCGACACGCTCTCGCGCTCCTATCGCCTGGTCGAGCGGCTCCAGAACGGCCTCTTCGCCCAGCTCGTCGTGGCGCCGCTCTTCCGCGACCAGCGCGTGCTGATCCAGGTCGCCGGGCACGGGATCCCGGTGATCAAGGGGATTCCGCCGCTCGTCGTCTCGGAAGAGGACGTGAGCCTACTTCGCCGACTCGCTCGACGCGGCGATCGGCAAGGCGACCAGGCTGCCTCGCGCCATGGCCGGATTCGCGCTGACCGCCGCAGGCATACGCTGACCGAGGGCACCGTGTTGCTGAAGCTCGGCGCGGCGATCCTCGCCGTTGTCGCGGGCGTCGGCGCGATCGCGATCGCGATCGCGCTGCTGAGCTCCGCACCTGGCCCTGCCGGTTCGAGCCAGGCCGGGACGGTGATCACCGTCCCGACGACGCCGACCGCCATCGAGGGCGGGCGCATCCCGACTCCGAACTCGCCCGGGTTCCCGTCACCGCCGCCCGGTGCGCTCGTCCTCGCGCGAGAGGCGGGAACGAGCGCGCTCGGGCTCGCGATCGTCCCCGGCGCCGCGCAGTCGCTCGTGCGCGTCTCCGTGCTGGGCGGTGACGGCTCACCGGCCGCCCACCTCGATGTATCGCTTGCAGCCGGAGGCACCACGACGAAGCTGCCGGCGTGCGCAGCGGGCTGCTACCAGTCCGAGGTCGCGACGTCGACCCTGGCCGGCCGGGTCACGGTGGCACTCGGCGCCTCCACCTACGACTTCGCGCTTCCTGCGTCGCTCCGCCTGCCGGACGGCGCGGCGACCGTGGCGCACGCCGGGGTCGTCTGGCGGGGCTTGAAGACCCTTGCGTGGCACGAGCGGCTCGCGGCGAGCCCGACCGAGGCGCTGAACACCGTCTACACGGCGGTCGCACCCGACCAGCTCGCGTACACGATCTCGAACCGGTCGTCGGCGATCATCATCGGGCTCCGGCGCTGGGACCGGCCGACGCCGACGGCGCCGTGGACCGAGTCGGTGCAGAATCCGCCGGTACGCCAGCCGGTCCCGTTCTGGGCCGGTGTCACCGATGCCCGCGTGATCGGCTCCGGCGTGGTGGGGGGGAGGCCGGTCTGGGAGATCACGTTCTTCGATCCCGTGACCCCGGCCTGGTTCGAGGCGAAGATCGACAAGCAGAACGGGCACACGCTCCGGCTCGAGATGACCGCCGTCGCGCACTTCATGCGCCACGTGTACGGGCCGTTCAACGCCCCGTACCGGCTTCATCCGCCGGCTGCGTAGGATAGAGTGTCGTGAGCGTTCCGGACCTGGATCCCCAGATCGTCGATGTCCTGCGCAAGGCCGAGGCGGCAGGCTTCCCGACGGTCGAGGAGCAGACGCCCGAGCAGCTGCGCGCGAACTACGTCGTGACCGCCAAGGAGCAGTTCGGCCCCGTCGACGAGGTGTTCTCGGTCGAGGATCGCGACGCCGACGGCGTGCCGGTCCGCATCTACCGCGGCGTCGAGACGAGCGAGCCGAGCCGGGCGCTCGTCTACTTCCACGGCGGCGGCTACGTGATCGGGAGCATCGAGACCCATGACGGGTTGACGCGGGCGTTCGCCAAGCGCGGCGAGTGCGTGGTCATCTCGGTCGACTACCGGCTTGCCCCCGAGCACCAGTATCCGGCGGCGCTCGACGACTGCTGGACGGCGGCGAAGTGGGTACTCGCAAACGCGGCCGAGCTCGGTATCGACCCCGACAAGGTGGGGGTCGGCGGCGACAGCGTCGGAGGGACGCTCGCGGCGATCGTCGCCCGGAAGGGCCGGGACGCCGCAACGCCGTTCGCCGCACAGCTCTTGATCTACCCGGCGACGAGCACCCGGATGGACACGCAGTCCTTCTCGCTCTACCAGAGCGGCTACGGGCTGACGCGCGACGCAATGCACTGGTACTGGAAGCAGTACCTCGGTGACTCCGACGGCTCCGCGGAGATCGACATCTCGCCGTCTGCCCTGCAGGATCTACGCCGCCTGCCGCGCGCGATCGTGGTCACGGCCGAGGCGGACGTCCTTCGGGACGAGGCGGAGGGGTACGCGCAGCGGCTGTTCCTCGCCGGGTGCGAGACGGAGGGCTACTGCTACGACGGGATGATCCACGGCTTCCTGCGGATGGCCGGGATCGTCGACCGCTCGAGGCAGGCGATCGACGAGATCGTCGAGTCGCTCGTGCCGCTGCTCGAGCGGACGTGGCGGATCGAGTACGAGCAGCCTCCGCCGCCCGAGGGCTTCGAGACCGTCAGCGGCTGAGAGCCGTCAGCGCTTCTTGCCGCGCTTGCTGTTCGAGCCGGTGTTCTTGCTGTTGCCGCCGCTCGGGCGTGACGTCCCACGGTTCGTCTGGGCCATCCGCTGCTGCGCCCGGCGCATCTGGCGGTTCGCCGGCTCGGGGGCGCCGCCCTGCTGGTCGACGACCTCCTGGTAGGCGCGCCGCTCCTCGGGCGAGAGTGAGTGGTAGGCCTGCTGGAGCTTCTTCGGGTCGGCCGTCGGGCCGACGCGCTGGATCTTCCGCATCGCGCTTGCGAGCTCCGGGTTCTGGCGCTCGATCACGGCCTGGTTCATCTTCAGCAGCTGCTTGCGCAGCCACGGCACCTTCGCGAGCAGGGTGACGATCGGGCGGAGGTACTTGCCGTTCTTGAACCGCCCGAGGAAGATGACCGTCCCGAACAGCAGCACGATGGCCGCGATCAGGATCAGCGGGATCAGGATGAAGAGATGCACGCCCTCGATCGTACCGATGAGATCGTTCGGGAGGTGAGGCTAGGAGCCGACGACTTTGACCAGCCAGCGCCGGTCGCGCTCGCGGTCGAGCTCGATGAAGAGGATGCGCTGCCACTGGCCGAGACAGAGCTCGCTGTCGGCGAGGGGGATCGACTCGCTGGCCGACCCGAGGATCATCGACATGCAGTGGGCATGGCCGTTTCCGACCTCCATGTCCTCCTCGCAGATGTTCTCGGTGCGGCGATCCCAGTCGTCGTGCGCGTAGTAGGTGTCGTGCGGGACGAGCCGGCGCAGGAGCACCGCGAAGTCCTCGAACATCCCGCTCTCGAACTCGTTCACCCGGACGCAGCACGTCGTGTGCGGCGAGTAGACGCAGCAGATCCCGTCGGTGACTCCGGACTCCGCGACGATCCCGCGTACCTCGTCGGTGATGTCCGTGACGTGGAGGCCGCCGCGGGTCCGAAAGTGCCGCTCGCTCTGGAAGACCTTCACGGCCGCGAGTTTAGCGAGCGAGCTAGACACGGTGTGCGTGGATCAGCGCAAGCTCGCCGAGCCGCGTGACACCGGGGAGAGATTCAGCGCGCGGTCGATGCGGTCGGCAGTGCGAAACGCCGAGATGCCCGGGGATCGGAGCACGGGCTGCGCGAACCGAAGCGTCAGCCGTTTCCCCTGAACGCGGTCGACGTCGAACCCGGCGTCGCGAATGCGCCCGGTCAGGAAGCCCATCGAGAACCGGAACTCGTGCGGATGCCCGGGAACGGGCGCGATTCCCGCCGACCCGACCCGCATCGAGCAGGGCTCCGCGGCGAACAGTGCGCCCCCGGCGCGCACGACCCGGTGTGCCTCGCGCAGAGCAGGCAGCGGATCCGGGACGTGGTGCAGGCAGCCCACGAAGAGCGCTGCGTCGAACTCCCCGTCCGCGAACGGCAGCGCCTCCATGTCGCCGACCACGTTCTCCGGCAGCAGCGGATCCTCGGAGCGCTGCTGCACCATCGACTCGCTGATGTCGAGCCCGACCACAGTGACCGGCGCGGCCCTGACGATCCGAGACGCGTAGACGCCGCTCCCGCCCGCGATGTCGACGATCCGTGCTCCCGGCGCGACCAGTGAGGTCACCCACGGCACGAGCTTCTCCGCCAGGAACACCTTCGACGGCTGCTCGTCGAACCGCCGCCGGTCGTCCTCCCGCTCCGTGTCGTAGAAGGCCCGGTTCAGGTCCTTGTCGGCCCGATCCATCGCGCAGCCATCCTACTGCCGGTGCGCTACGGTCCCGCCACGGGCCCGTAGCTCAGCTGGTTAGAGCAGGGGACTCATAATCCCTTGGTCCTTGGTTCGAATCCAAGCGGGCCCATGAAGACTCCTGTAGCCAGGCGAAAAACGGCTTTGTTAGAGGGGCTATGCTCGCGACACCAATGATCGGGCCTCCGATCGCCGCTCCAGATGGGGCAAAGGCCCGGGTTTCGTTTTCGAAGGGGCCGGCCCGCTTACAGTCGCTCGAACGTCTCGGTGCGGGGGCCGGCCCTGAGCAAACCAAACACCGATCAGCTCAGCGGGCAGCCCCCGCGTCGAACGTGTCCCGAAGGACGTCGGCGAACGATCGCTAGGAGCCGATCGCCCCGCTTGTCTGCCAGAAGTGATCGCAGTTGGTCGGGCCAACATCCGTCTTCGGCCCTCCGCCAGCCTGGATGCCTGCAGTCACCTGCTTGAAGACGACGCCACCCAAGCTGTACTTGCAATTCGCGGCTGCGTTGTCCTGGCCAGGAGCGCTCGATCCGTTTCCGTTGTTGGCCGGATTCGCGATCGCAAACGCCGAACCACCTATTGCCAGCGCGAGACCGACGACGAGAGTCAGCAGTATCAGGAGCCGTTCGAAGCGATGCACCATTGAATCCCCCTTACCCGTAGGTCGGCACGGCCGCCGCGGCCATCCCGAGGGACCGACACTGACAGCTTCGAGGACAGCAGTCAACTACTCGTTACGACCGCGCCCACGATCCGTGAGATGGTTGGAAGCCGGGCACGGAGCCAAGGGCCCGCGATGTAGGAGGCCCTTGCGGATAGCCGAAGCCGCCGTCTTGATGCTCCAGCACCCGCAAGGGTGACTGGCCTCCAGCGCGAGCATCTGCACGGAGCGCACGAGCCGCATCAGGGAAACCCCTGACACCGTGTTCTGGCCGCATACGCGTGTTCCGACTCAAGGCGGAGGCTCGCCTTGCCGATGCGGAAGGTGGGCAAGGTACGGCCAGGCGTGGGCGCGCACGGCTGTTCCATCCCCCTCCGCGTCGGGGGCGCGGGTCACGACCAAGCGTGCGCTGAGCCGCGCTCCCCGACGTGCCTATATCGCTTGCAGGCCTCGGAGCATCGTGAGTGCACGGTCGTGGTGCTCGCCGCCCAGCGCTGCGAGCAACCCCGCGACCATGAGGGCGTCGTCGATTGTGGGTGTCGAGGTCTCGGCGAGCCACCGTTCGAGCCAGCGGCCGGCCAGGCGCCGTGAGCGCGGCCTCTGCTTCAGCGCGGTCAGAGCGGTGAGCTCGAGCGCGTCGCCGAGGTCGAGCCGGCCGAGCTCGAGCGCCGTTACTTCGGCGACGACGAGGTTGCCGCGCTCGAGGGCCTTCCTGAAGATCGCAGTCGACGTGCCGTGGTTCCCCGTGCCTGCCTCCCGGGGCCGGACGGCCAACGGAGGCTACCGGGGCTCAGGCGCTCGCGAGCTTCAGATGGTTCCCGGTATCCCCGACGCCGAGGCCGCGACGGTCGGGCCGGCGAGAAGGTCGAGAAGCTCGCCGATCTCGTGGTCCGTCTGCGCGGGGTGGCGCATGGCGACGTCGCGGTTGACGACGTAATGGTTGCGGCGCCCGACTCGCTCCACCTCGATGTGGCCCGAAGCGACCAGGTCGGCGACGATGCGCTGTACCGCTCGCTCGGTGATCCCGACCACGGGAGCCACATCGCGGAGCCTGGCATCGGGGTCGCGCATGATGCAGATGAGCACCTGGGCGTGGTTGGAAAGGAATCGCCAGGTTCCGTTTCCGTTCTCGTTCCCGTTGAGTTCATCCGGCATAGGCGACCTCGCAGTTCGCTTGACATAGACGACAGTTATTGCGTATGTTCTTCGTCGCGTTAGTTGTATCATGTCATGAGTGGCGCGGAGAGCGTAGCAAGCGCGCACACGTCGAACAAATGCCGAGACAGAGGAGGAGCGCCATGGTATTTCGTGACCTACATGTCCTTCGTCCGAGTTTCGGCCAAGCCGTCGTCGAGTTGAACGGCGAACACGACCTCGAGACGAAGGAGATGCTGGGGGAGCTCCTGACCTCGCTGATCGAGGAGAACGACCTGGTCGTCGTCGATATCAGCGAGGCCGAGTTCATCGACTCGTCGGTGCTGCACAACTTCCTGGTCGCCGATCGGCTCGCTCGACAGCGAGGCTCGCGATTCCGGATCCAGCTCGGAACGGCTGCGATCGTCGAAAAGGCCATGGAGCTCAGCGGCCTGCTCGAGCATCTCGAGTGCCTCCCCGACCGCGAACAGGCTCTTGCCATGTCACCCATCCGTGCGGCGTAGCCCGACCCTGCTGTGGGGCGATGCGCCCACCGTCCCCTGGGACTAGCCACACAGATACCGTGAATCCATGGAATCGAGAGGATTGGTCGAATTTCGATACGTCGATGGGAGAATCGTCACGCACGACTGTGCGCAGTTCACGGTCGGGCCACTGACGAGAGGAGATCAGCTCGAGTACGACGGAGAGACGTGGGCGATGGACGACCGTGAGGATCGCGCCGGAGTGACCGTTCACCTCTTCTCGCCGTGCGAGCCGGACGTCGAGGGCCTACGCGCACGTCGGCGAGGCCGGGGCTGACCCGGCCCCGAGCTCGACCGGCCCGGAGCCTCGGGGCCGGCTAGGGGCGGGAAAGGCACGCTGCGGCGTGGATCTCGCTCTATGCTCGCGGGCGATGGCGTCCAGCCTCCCGTTCACCCGGGACGACGCGGAGGCGCGCGACCGGTCGGATCCGCTCGCGCCGTTTCGCGAACGGTTCGTGATCCCCGACGAGACGCTCGTCTACCTCGACGGGAACTCGCTGGGCCGGCTGCCGCGTGCGACGCTCGAACGGCTCGGCGACGTCGTGGAGTCGGAGTGGGGCGGGCGGCTGATCCGCGGCTGGTGGGAGCGCTGGCTCGAGCTGCCGGTGCGGGTCGGCGATCTTGTCGGCGAGCTGGTCGGGGCCGCCGCGGGACAGGTGATCGTCGCCGACTCGACGAGCGTGTGCCTGTTCAAGCTTGCAGCTGCAGCGCTCGACGTCGGTCGGGGTCGCACGGAGATCGTGGTCGCGCGGGACGAGTTCCCGACCGACCGGTACCTGCTCGAAGGCCTGGCAGCCTCGCGCGGGCTCGAGCTGCGCTGGCTGGACGCCGATCCGGTGGACGGCCCGTCGCCCGAGAGCGTCGCGGCGCTGCTCGGCCCGCGCACGGCCCTGGTTGTCCTCTCGCACGTCAACTACCGGTCCGCGTCGATTGCACCGCTCGAGGAGATCACCGCGCGTCGTCCACGATGCAGGAGCGCTCGTGCTCTGGGACCTCTGTCACAGCGCCGGCGCACTCCCGGTGGGACTCGACGCGGCCGGGGCCGACCTCGCCGTTGGGTGCACCTACAAGTACCTCAACGCGGGCCCGGGCGCGCCGGCCTTCCTCTACGTCCGCCGTGACCTCCAGGCACGCCTGCAGCAGCCGATCTGGGGCTGGTTCGGCCGGCGTGACCAGTTCCTGATGGAACAGGGCTACGAGCGCGCAGACGGCATGTCCGCCTGGCTGTCCGGCACACCCAACGTGCTCGGTCTCGCCGCGGTCGAGGAGGGCGCTCGGCTCGCCGGCGAGGCGGGGATCCCGACGAGATCCGGGCGAAGGCGCGGGCGCTCACCGGGTACGCGGTCGAGCTGTTCGACGATCGGCTGGCGCCCCTCGGCTTCACGCTCGGCAGCCCTCGCGACCCGAGCGTCGCGGCGCGCACATCTCGGTCTGCCGAGCCGATGCGCGCACGTTGTGCGACTCGCTGGCGGAGCATGGGGTGCTGACCGACTTCCGGATGCCGGATGCGATCAGGCTGGGCTGCTCACCGCTCACGACGAGGTTCGTCGACGTCTGGGACGGCATCCACCGTCTCCAGGCCCTCGCCCCTCAGCTCTGAGGACCGCCCGACTGCCACAGCCGGCCCGCCCGGCGCAGAGCGCCGAGCGTCACCTCGCGGCCGCCCGTGAGGCCCGAGGGGCGCAGGATCAGCACGAGCGCCATCACCGCGCCGAGCGCGACCAGCCGCGAGCCGCTCGGCAGATGGATCAGCACGCCGATGTGGATGCCCTGCTCGCCCTCGTTCAGGAACGAGTTGAGGCCGCTGATCAGCAGTGCGCCGAACACCGCGCCCCAGAGGCTCTGCATGCCACCGATCACCAGCATCGCCAGCGTGATGAAGGTCAGGTCGAGATACACCTGGTCGACCGTGATCGAGCCGAGCTCGTGGACGAGCAGCCCGCCTGCGAACCCGGCCAGCGCGCCGCTGATCACGAACGCGATCAGCCGCTCGCGGTGAACGTGGATGCCCGAGGCCTCGGCCGCCTGCGGATCCTCGCGCGTCGCACGCAACCGCCGCCCGTAGCGGCTTCGCTGGTAGCCGAACGCGACCACGATCGCGATCACCGCCCCGATCGCGAGCGTCCAGGTGCCGCTCTCCGGCACGAGCGAGAGCGCCGTCACGCCGGGGCCGATCTTCTCCCAGTAGCTGATGATGTTCGCGGTGATCCCGAGCACGGCGAACGTCGCGATGCCCGCAGGCAGCCCCGAGAGGCGCATGAGGGCGACGCCGGTGAGCAGCGCGAAGATCGCGCCCGCGGCCGCCGCCAGCGCGAGCGAGGGCACCGTCGAGACATGCGTGTGACGGAGCCAGGGATACATCGCCGGCAGCACGAAGTTCTTCTGCTCCGCGCCGAGCGTCAGGATCCCGGACAGGTAGGCGCCGATCGCGACGAAGCTCATGTGGCCGAACGAGAGGACGCCCGAGTTGCCGATGAACACGTAGAGAGCGACCACGATCGCCGTGTTGACGAGCGCGTCGTTGAACTCGAGCTGGCGGACCGGCCCGACGTGCGAGCCGATCAGCGCGATCACGAGCACGAGCGCCGCGGGCACGGCGACCGTCACCAGGGAGTCGAGCCGGCCTCTCATACGCGCTCCGCGCTCAGCGCCCGGCTGCTCGCGAACAGCCCGCCCGGCCGCACGAGCAGCACGACGATCACGAGCCCGTAGACGACCGACGGCAGATAGACGCTGCTCGAGGAGGGCAGCTCGTCGCCGACGAACGCGGTCGCAAAGCCGATCGCGAACCCGCCGAGGGTCGCCGACATCAGCCGGTCGAGCCCGCCGACGACGACGCCGATCAGCGCGAAGATCGTCACCTGCACCCCGAAGTTCGGCGTGACGAGCGGCGACTGCACGGTGAGGAGCACCGAGACGGCGGCGGCCAGCGCGCCCGAGAGCACGAACGCGAACGCGATCACCCGGTTGGCCCGCACACCGAGCAGCCGCGCGGTGCGGAAGTCGGCGGCGGCGGCACGCAGCTGCAGGCCGATCGTCGTCCGGTTGAGGAGCAGCGTCAGGCCGGCGAGCAGCACCGCGCCGACGATCACCGCCACGATCGCGATCCAGCTGATCCGCAGCGTCCCGATCGCGATCGCGGTGTTCAGGCCGCCGAGCGTGCCGACCGTGCTGCCTCGAGAGCCGAAAGCGAGCAGGTAGACGTTCTGGAGCAGGAAGCTGATCGCGAAGCTGGCGATCAGCATCGTCGCCGGAGACGCGCCGCGCAGCGGCCTGAACGCAACGCGCTCCAGCACGAGCGACATCGACGATCACGACCGCGAAGCAGGCGAGGATCGCGACGACGGCCGTCTGGCCGCTCAGGAAGGCAAGCGTGTAGGCGCCGGCCGTGATCAGCTCCCCGTAGGCGAGGTTCACGAGCCGCATCACGCCGAAGACGAGCCCGATCCCGACCGCTACGACCCCGTAGACCGCGCCGAGCGCAATCCCGTCGATCACCGCCTGCAGGAAGCTCATGAGAGGTAGGCGTGGCTCAGGCGGCGGGTCAGCTCGGCGGGGTCGGCGGCGTCCTGCGTGCGAGCGTCAGCCTGAGCTCGGCGTTCGAGAGGACGTGAGTGCGGTCGGCGAACTCGATCGTCATCACGCCGCGCTGCTCGACGAGCAGGATCGTCACGCCGTGGTCGCGGATCTGGCCCGAGCGTCTCGAAGAGCGTCTCGACGATCTTCGGCGCGAGCCCGAGCGACGGCTCGTCCAGCAGCAGCACGTCCGGGCGCGCGACGAGCGCGCGGGCGATCGCGAGCTGCTGCTGCTGGCCGCCCGAGAGCGAGCCCGCGTGGCGGCTCGAGAACTCGGCGACGACCGGGAAGAGCCCGCGGACCCAGTCGAGATCCTCGGCCACGCCGTCCTTGGTGCGCCGCCCGGCGAGCCCGAGCCGCAGGTTCTCGTCCACCGTCAGCGAGCCGAAGATGTGGCGGCCCTCGGGCACGAGCGCGACGCCGGAGCGGGCGATGTCCTCGGGCTGCCCGCGCAGCGCGCTCCCGCGGAGCAGGATCTCGCCGGCCGCGACCGGGACGGCGCCCATGATCGCGTGCAGCGTCGTCGACTTCCCGGCGCCGTTCGGGCCGATCAGCCCGACGATCTCTCCCTGCTCGAGCCGCAGGCTGAGCCCGCGCACCGCCGCGACGGCGCCGTAGCGCACGTCGATCTCCCGGCAGCTCGAGCACCGCCTCAGGCATCGACCGCCTCGACCTTCGAGGCGCCCGCGCCCAGGTACGCCGTCGCGACGTCGAAGTTCCGCCGGATCTCCTCGGGCGTCCCCTCGGCGAGGGTGTGGCCCCGGTCGAGCACGTGCACCCGGTCGCAGACCTCCATGATCAGCGCGACGTTGTGGTCGATCAGCAGCACGCCCGCGCCGAAGTCGTCGCGGACGGAGCGAACGACCGCCGCGAACGCCGGGATCTCGGCCTCGTGCAGCCCGGCGGCCGGCTCGTCCATCAGCACGAACCTGGGGCGCAGCGCAAGCGCCCTGGCGACTCCGAGCCGCCGCTCGTCGCCGTGGGGCAGGACCGCCGCCGAGTCGCCGCCCGGGAGGCCAGCCCGAGCAGGCCGAGCAGCTCGTCGGCGGCCGACGTGCCTCCGCCGGAGACGCGCCGGCGCCCAGCGCTGCGACCTCGACGTTCTCCTGACCGTCAGCCCGCGGAAGAGCCTCCCGTGCTGGAACGTGCGCGCCAGGCCGGCCCGGCCGCGGCGATGCGGCGGCCAGCGCGTGATCTCGACGTCACCGAGCTCGATCCGCCCCGACGAGGGCAGGTCGAACCCGGTCAGGAGGTTGACGAGCGTTGTCTTCCCGGCCCCGTTCGGGCCGATCAGCCCGAGCACCTCGTCCGGAGCGAGCTCGAGATCGACGTCCTGGAGGGCGTGGATCCCCTCGAACGACCGAGAGACGCCGAGGGCCCGAGCGAGCCGGGCCTGGAGTCAGGCCTCGCATCGGTGCGAGGCCGACCCTCGGTTGTTCCATCCGCCAACTCCGTCAGTGGATGTTGGCGACGACTTTCGTGGGTGCTCGCCGATCACCTTGGCGACGTTGTTGTTCACCTCGACGACGCGGTAGGGCCGTCCGGTCACGCTGTGGAAGGTCGGCGTGAACGTGATCGGGCCTCCGAGCGTCTGGAACTTCGTCAGGTGCGAGAGGACGGCCGGCGAGCTTGGCGCCGTCGTCGAGCCACCCGACTTCTTGATCGCGTAGGCGATCGCGTCGATCGCGTCGGCGCCGGTGATGAACCCGCCGCTCTGGGCCGGGGTGCCTGCCGCCTTCATCTTCGCCTCGAACGCCCGGACCGCCGGATCGGGATCCTTTGCGACGGCGCCCGCGTAGGTCACGAAGTAGAAGCTCGTCACCTTCGGGTTCTT
>CAVYIB010000024.1:0-27164 GCA_963768435.1 uncultured Actinomycetota bacterium | reverse complement strand
GGTCGTGATCATCGGCGGTGGAATCGTCGGCTACAACGCGGCGATCATGGCGCTCGGGCTCGGCGCCGAGGTGACGATTCTCGAGCGCTCGATCGACCGGATGCGGCATCTGGAGGAGATCCTGTCGGGCCGCGTGACGCTATTGATGTCCTCCACCCTCGAGATCGCGGACTCCGTGGAGGGGGCCGATCTCGTGATCGGCGCCGTCCTGATCCCGGGCGCGCTCGCACCGAAGCTCGTGACCCGCGAGATGATCGCCCGGATGAACGACGGCGCGGTCGTGGTCGACGTGGCCATCGATCAGGGCGGGTGCTTCGAGACCTCACACGCGACGACTCATTCCGATCCCGTGTTCGTCGTCGAAGGCGTGATCCACTACTGCGTCGCGAACATGCCCGGCGGCGTTCCGGTCACATCGACCAAGGCGCTGACGAACGCGACGCTGCCGTACGTCGAGGCGATCGCGGCTCGTGGCCTGCGGGATGCAGTCGCTGCCGATCCGGCGCTCGCGAAGGGGGTGAACGTGCTCGGCGGAAAGGTGACGTACGAGGCGGTCGCCGAGGCGCACGGCCTTCCGTTCACCCCGCTCGACGCGGCCTTGTCGGCCGCCTAGGTCGAGCTGGTGGGAGCGGGCGGCGTGGCCGGCTTGTCGTTCGTGCCGGGCAGCGGGCTGATCTTGACGACGAGCCACGTCACCCCTGCGGCGAGGCTGATCGTGCACACGATGAACACGGCGAAGGCGATCAGTCCGAGAGCGTTCTCCATCACCGTAGGATAGCCGCGTGCCCAGAGCTTGCGTGATCGTCCTCGATGCTGTCGGGGCTGGAGAGCTTCCGGACGCCGCCGATTTCGGCGACGTCGGCTCCGACACGCTCGGCAACGTCGCGAAGGCCGTCGGCGGGCTCGACCTGCCGACGCTCGAGGCGCTCGGTCTCGGGAACATCGAGCCGCTTCTCGGCTGCCCGCCGCAGCCGGGCGCGCCGGCCGTCGCGGGTCGCCTGCTCGAGCGGTCGCGCGGGAAGGACACAACGACCGGGCACTGGGAGCTGATGGGGATCCTCACCCCGCAGGCGATGCCGACCTATCCGCACGGCTTCCCGGACTCGGTGATCGACCCGTTCATGAACCAGACCGGCCGTGGCGTGATCGGGAACGTGCCCGCGAGCGGGACGGAGATCATCCAGGAGCTCGGGGAGGAGCATCAACGCACCGGTAAGTGGATCGTCTACACCAGCGCGGACTCGGTGTTCCAGATCGCGGCACACGAGGAGACGATCCCGCTCGAGGAGCTATACGAGGCCTGCCGGGTCGCGCGCGGGATCCTGACCGGGCCGCACGCGGTGGGCCGTGTGATCGCGCGGCCGTTCCTGGGCGAGCCGGGGGACTATCAGCGCACCCCCAATCGCCACGACTTCTCGCTCGAGCCTCCGAAGTCGAACTACATGTCGATCATGCGCGGCCGCGGGACCCCCGTCTACGGGGTCGGGAAGATCAGTGACATCTTCGCGGGCCAGGACGTCGACGAGTCGTTCCCGACGAAGTCGAACGTCGAAGGGATCCAGCGGACGGAGGAGCTCCTGCGCCGCGTCGACGAGGGCTTCATCTTCACGAACCTGGTCGAGACGGACATGCTCTGGGGCCACCGCAACGATCCCGAGAACTTCCACCGCTGCCTCCAGGACTTCGACCGTCGCCTCCCGGGCCTGCTCGATGCGCTTCGCGAGGGAGATCTGCTGATCCTCACCTCGGATCATGGCTGCGACCCGACGACGCCCTCGACCGACCACTCCCGCGAGTACGCGCTCCTACTCGCGTACGTTCAGGGCCGGAACGCGGCCGGTCGCGTGCTCGAGGGCGGCGAGTTCGGCGACGTGGGAGCGACCGTGAACGCGTGGCTCGGCGGCAGCACGCCGCCGCGCGCCGTAGTCGGCAAGACGTTTCTCCAGCCGTGATCCCGGCCGTCGAGCTGATCCAGCGCAAGCGGGACGGCGAGGAGCTCGCGTCGGACGAGATCTCCGAGCTCGTCCTCGGCTACTCCCGCGGGGATGTTCCGGATTACCAGATGGCGGCGTTCTGCATGGCCGTGTTCTTCCGTGGGCTCTCGGCCCGCGAGACCTTCGCTCTGACGGACGCAATGATCAGGAGCGGCGAGACGATCGACCTCGGCGGCGCGCTCGGACGTAAGGTCGTCGACAAGCACTCGACCGGCGGGGTGGGGGACAAGACGACGCTCGCTGTCGGGCCGATCGTCGCAGCCTGCGGCGTCCCGTTCGGGAAGATGAGCGGCCGCGGCCTCGGCCACACCGGCGGAACGCTCGACAAGCTCGAGTCGATCCCCGGCTTCCGCGTCGGCCTGACCACCGAGGAGCTGATCGAGCAGGTGCGGAGCGTCGGCATGGCGATCGTCGGCCAGACGGCGACGCTCGTTCCCGCCGACCTGGCGCTCTACGGCCTGCGGGACGTCACCGCGACGGTCGACCAGCTCTCCCTGATCGCCGCCTCGATCATGTCGAAGAAGCTCGCCGCCGGCGCACAGGCGATCGTCCTCGACGTCAAGGTCGGGAAGGGCGCGTTCATGAAGACGCTCGACGACGCACGCGCTCTCGCCGAGACGATGCTCGCGCTGGGCCAGGAGGCCGGCCGCGAGGTCGTCTGCCTCCTGACCGACATGGACCAGCCGCTCGGCGAGGCCGTCGGCAACGCGCTCGAGGTGCACGAGGCGCTCGCGACCGTACGCGGCCATGGGCCGGCCGACTTCACCGAGCTCGTTCTCGACGCGTGCTCGCACCTGCTCGCGCTCTCCGATCTAGGGATCGACGTGGCCGAAGGCCGGGCCCGTGCGGAGGCAGCCGTCGCGGGCGGGTCGGCAGAGGCCATCTGGAACCGCTGGATCGAGGCCCAGGGCGGCACGGCCGACGAGTCGGCGCTCGAGCACGCACCGGTCGTGCGCGAGGTGATCGCCCCGCGCAGCGGCGCGGTCGTCGGCCTCGACGCGATCCGGGTCGGCACGGCTGCGCTTCACCTCGGCGCAGGGCGCCGCGTGAAGAGCGACAGCATCGACCACGCAGTCGGCGTCGTGTGCCGGCGCAAGCGCGGAGACCTCGTCGAGCAGGGCGAGGTGATCGCCGAGATTCACGCGCGCTCCGACGCCGCCGCGGACGCGGCGGCCCGCGACGTCCTCGAGGCCTACGAGCTCGCCGACGAGGCCGACCCGGTCAAGCCGGTGCTCCTCGAGGTCATCACCTAGGCACGAGCCCGGCCCGGCCGCGACCCGCAGGGCGGTCGCTAGCGTGTCCCCGTGCCCGAGCTTCCCGAGGTCGAGAGCGTCAGACGGCGGCTTGCGCCCGCCCTCGAAGGGCGGTTGCTCGAGCGGGTCGAGATCTCGGACGCGCGGCTGACGCGCCCTGATGACCCCGATCTGGTCGCGCGAGAGCTCGAGGGTGAGCAGGTCGCTGCCGTCGATCGGCGCGGCAAGTATTTGATTGTTCGGTTCGAATCGGGGCGGGCTCTGCTGGTTCACCTCCGGATGACGGGGTCATTTCGCCACTGGGATGCGAGTGAGCCGGAGGGAGCGCTTCCCGACGACCCGCATCGTCGTGCGGTTGTCAGATTAGACGACAGATCGGACGTCGCGTACCGCGATGTCCGGCGCTTCGGCACGTGGCTTCTGCTCGAGCCCGGCGAGCTCGACCTCTACCTCGACGCGCGCGTCGGCCCGGAGCCGCTGGAGGCCGCCTTCACCCCGAAGGTGCTCGCGCAACGGCTCGGTACCCGGAAGGCGCCTATCAAGGCAGCGATCCTCGACCAGCGAACGCTCGCGGGCGTGGGGAACATCTATGCCGACGAGGCCCTCTGGCGAGCGCGCATCCACCCGCTCCGGGAGGCGCGCAGCCTCGAGCCGACCGAGGTGCGCGCCCTGCACAAGGCGATCCGAAAGGCGCTTGAGCTCGGAATCGCACGACAGGGCTCGACGCTCCGCGACTATGCGCTCCCCGACGGCGGAACGGGCGGGATGCAGCACGAGTTCAAGGTCTACGGCCGGGCAGGCGAGCCGTGCGAGCGCTGCGGCACCCCGATCGAGAAGATCCGCATCGGCGGCCGCGGCACCTGGTACTGCCCGGCCTGCCAGCTCTCGCCGCTCGATCTCGCAGGCCGCCGCCCCGCCTAGACTGCGACGGTGGGCCGCACGTACAAGACACAGGCGGTCGTCCTTCGCTCCCTGCGCTTCTCCGAGGCCGACCGGATCCTGCATCTCTACACGCGCGACCGTGGGCGTATCGGCGCGATCGCGAAGGGGATCCGGAAGACGAAGTCGCGCTTTGGCGCCCGGCTCGAGCCGCTCTCGCATGTCGAGCTCATGCTGCACGAGGGGTCGGGCGAGCTCCAGACGGTGACCGGCGTCGAGCTGATCGCCTCGCATCACGCGACCAGGGAGAACGGCTATCGCCTCGCCGCCGGGCTGATCGGTGCGGAGGCGATGCTCCGCCTTTACGGTGAGCCCGAGGCGAACGACCGCGCGTTCACCGCGCTGACGCGATTTCTCGACCTGCTCGACGAGACGGCGCCGGGCTTGGCCCGTCCCGAGCTCGACCCGCTCGCGCTCTCCTTCCAGCTCAAGCTTCTCTGGCTCTCCGGCTACCTGCCGCACGTCACGGCGTGCGTCGAATGCGGCGCCGACGGCCTCGTCGGGTTCTCGGCGCGCGCCGGGGGTGCGGTGTGCCGCAGTCATGCCGCCGGCTCGTTCGGCCTCTCGCCCGAAGGGCTCGCCGGAATCGAGCAGCTGCTCTCGACGCCGCTCCAGGATGCGGCTGCGGCCGGGCTCGGCGACCGGGCCCGCCGGGAGGCGCTCGCGGTCGTCACGTCCTCCTACGAGGAGCACGGAGGTTTCCGGCTGCGAACGCTCTCCGCATGAGGCGCGACCTCGGGGGCGGTTACGAGGTCGACGACGACCCGGGACGGATCGACGTTGCCGCAGTTCATCGCTACATCTCCGAGGAGTCCTACTGGGCGCCGGGACGCGAGTACGACCACCAGGAGCGACTGATCCACAGCGCGACCCGGGTGGTCGGCCTCTACCACGACGGCCGCCAGATCGGGTTCTGCCGCGCTGTCGAGACGTTCGGCGTGCCCGACGTGTACCTCGCGGATGTCTATGTCCTCACGGAGCACCGCGGCCGGGGCCTCGGGGTCGAGTTGATCGCCGAGATGGTCGAGCACGGCCCGTATGCCGAACGCGCCTGGTTCCTCCATACGGGCGACGCGCACGGGCTGTACGAGAAGTTCGGTTTCGGGAAGCCCGGCCCGAAGCTGATGGAGCGTCCTCCCGCGGCATGACGCCCGAGGCGGTACGCACCCTTTTTGCATGCTTCGTTCCGCCGTCGTAGCAGCCATCGTCGCGCTTGTCGGCGTTCTCGCTACGAGCTCAGCCCAGTTGGCATCGGCCTCGACGGGCACGAGCATCGCGCTCGAGCCGGCGCAGGTCGGGGCCGGCGACACGCTCCAGGCTCGCTCGGACGCCCACTATGTGAAGGGCTGCGTGACGCTCGACATGTGCGGATTCGACTTCACGAGCGAGATCATGCGCACGAGCCGTCGACGGGACGCTGATCTCGGTCTACCAGGTCAAGGGCAACTATCTCTCCGGCGTCTATACCGAGCTCGGGACGAACGCGACCGTCGCGCAGCTGACCCAGCTGGCGCTCCATGCGGCGGAGGGAAGCGCGAAGAACCTCGAGCACTACGGCTGAGCTTCGCAGGCAAGCGGCCACGGGGAAACGGGTCAGGCCCCGCCCGTTGCCGAGCGGGGCCTGACCGATCCACCCTTACTGGCTCTGGTTGACGTGCAGCGAGACGAGTCGCCGCACGGAGATCCCGGCGAGCAGGTTCTCGCCGTCCTTGCGCGCCCTGATGAACAGGACGAGGACTGTCTGCTTCGAGCTGACCGGGAAGCCCTTGAGGCGATTCATGGTCAGCGTCGCAAAGCCGTCCGAGCCGCTCGTCGCCTCGGCGGGGATCGCGAACATGTTGTAGGGAACCGCGGTCACGTAGACGAGAGCACCCGTGACGGTCTGGCCGCACGTGTTCGTCACCTTTACGCGCAGGGTGAAGCTCTGGATGCTCTTCCCGATCACCGAGGGCGAGGAGCTCACGGCGTCGATCAGGAGGCGCGCCGGAAGCGAGACCTGGCTCACGTTGACCGGGCCGTTCCCGGATGGGCAACCGCTCGCAGGCGGATTCGGGGTCGTGGTGGTGGTTCCGGTCGTGGTGGCGGGTGCGGCGGCGACAACGGCACTCGGGACCGAGGTCGAGTTGCTCGACCCGGCGCTGTTCGAGGCCGTCACACGGACGCGAACGGTGTTACCGACGTCGGCGCCGGTCAGCGTGTAGCTGCTTGCTGTTGCGCCACTGATGCCCGAGCAGCTTCCGCCGGTCTTGTCGCAGCGGCGCCACGAGTAGGCGTAGGTGAACGGGGTCGTGCCACTCCAGTTCCCCGTCGTGGCGGTCAGAGCCTGGCCTTCGGTGGTGGTACCGCTGATGCCCGGCGGCTGGGTGTTCTGGGGCGCTGTCGCCTTCGTTGCCTTCGTTGCGGCGCTGGCGGCGACGCCGTACACGCCGATCGTTGCGACTCCTGCGATCAAGAGCGTAAGAACTAGCCGTCTACTGGACTTTCCCATAGGAACTCCTTACTGGTGGAGGGCGGATACCGCAGTTCTTTCCCAATTGACGGGTATCAATCACCTTGTGATCGAGACACACGGTCATTGGGGTCTCCTGCGACGCGCGGTGCAACGAGCGACCAGTCGGTCGGCATGAGATCGGGGAGCTGGTATCGCCACGAGCCGGGGCGGGAAAGCCCGGCCGTTCGAGGCTTGCTCGAGGAGGCCCGCACCCCTACCCGCGGTCGCCGATCGGGACGAAATGCCGCATCTCCGGCCCGATGTAGACCTGCCGTGGACGGGCGATCTTTTGCTCGGGGTCGGTGAGCATCTCCTCCCACTGCGAGATCCAGCCCGGCAGCCGCCCGAGCGCGAACAGCACCGTGAAGTAATCGGTCGGGTAGCCCATCGCCTTGTAGATGAGGCCGGAGTAGAAGTCGACGTTCGGGTAGAGCCGCCGTGAGATGAAGTACTCGTCCTCGAGCGCGATCTTCTCGAGCTCGAGCGCAATCTCGAGCTTGGGGTCGACGCCGGTCTCGGCGAACACCGAGTCGGCGACCTCCTTGATCAGCTTGGCGCGCGGGTCGTAGCTCTTGTAGACACGATGCCCGAAGCCCATCAGCCGGCCGTGGCCGGCCTTTACGGCCTCGATGAAGCCCGGGATGTTCTTCTTGTCGCCGATCTCGTCGAGCATCCGGAGCACCGCCTCGTTCGCGCCTCCGTGAAGCGGGCCGTAGAGCGCGGCGATCCCGGCCGAGACCGCCGAGAACGGGTCGACATGCGAGGAGCCGACGCCGCGCACGGCGTTCGTCGAGCAGTTCTGCTCGTGGTCGGCGTGCAGGATCAGCAGGATCTCGAGCGCGCGCTGGAGCACCGGGTTCGGCTCGTGTCGACCGCCGATCTCGAAGGTCATGTTGACGAAGTTGCCAATGTAGTCGAGGTCGTTCCGCGGCAGGACATAGGGCAGGCCGTGGGAGTGGCGGAAGATGTACGCGGCGATCGTCGGGAGCTTCGCGATCAGCCTCACCCGCTGCAGGTAGCGATTCTCGGCGTCGAAGATCTCCTTCGCGTCGGGGTAGAACGTCGAGAGCGCACCGACCGCGCCGAGCAACATCCCCATCGGGTGCGCGTCGTAGCGGAAGCCTTCGAGGAACTTCGTGACGCTCTCGTGGACGTAGGTGTGGTACCGGACCTCGTCCTCCCAGACCGCGAGCTGGCCCGTGGTCGGAAGCTCGCCCTCGAGCAGGAGATATGCGGTCTCCAGGAAGCCCGCGGTCTCGGCGAGCTCGTCGATCGGGTAGCCGCGGTAGCGCAGGATTCCCGCGTCCCCGTCGATATAGGTGATCGCGCTGCGGCAGGCGGCGGTGTTCAGGAACGCCGGGTCGTACGAGACGACGGCCGGAAGCTCCGTGGCGCGGATGGCTCCGTCGACGATCGGCAACGTGACCTGCTCCCCGGTGCGGTTGTCGATGATCGTGAGCGAATCGTCCGCCACGCCCTCAGCCTAGCCCCAGCGTGACAGGCGCGCGCTGCTGCCAGAATGAGCGGCGTGCCGCCCTACCCGCACCGGCGCACTGCGGCGGAGCACGCCGACTACCTCCGGGCGGTCGCCGAGCACGACCGCTTCGCCGTTGCGGTGCCGCTTACCGCCCGAAAGGAGCTCATGGAAGACAAGGTGAACCTCGCTGAGAAGCTGGCCGGCATCGACGAGGTCTTCGACCCGCGGATCGTCGGGTACCTCAACGACTACAAGCTCGTCGTCGTCAAGGCGAGAGGCGAGTTCGTCTGGCATTCGCATCCCGACACCGACGATTTCTTCCTCGTGTTGTCCGGGCGTCTGACGATTCAGCTGCGCGACCGCGATGTCGAGCTCGGGGTGGGGGAGATGTTCGTGGTGCCACGGGGCGTCGAGCACTGCCCGCGCTCGGACGAGGGAGCCGAGATCCTGTTGATCGAGCCTGCCGGCACGATCAACACAGGCGATGCGGAGCCCGGTCCGTTCACGAAGGACGAGCCCGTCTAGCGCTCACATCGTTCTCACAGCGGCGTTCAGGGAGCTGTAACGGCAGCCCCGGACACTGCTCGGGATGAGCCTCGCACAGGCACCCGAGTTCGCAATCCCCGCCGCTGCGGCTGGGGCACCCGCGTACGACCCGCCCGAGGTCGAGATCGTGATCCCCGTGTTCAACGAGGCGGGCGCGCTCGAGCAGAGCATCCGGCGCTCCACGAGTACCTGACCGTGCGATTCCCGTTCTCGGCGCTCGCCGATAACGGCAGCATCGACGGGACGTGGGAGTGTGCGGTGGGCCTTGCGGCCGAGCTGGGCTCGGTCGGGCCATGCGTCTGGATCTCAAGGGACGCGGCCGCGTGCTCGCGTACATGGACGTCGATCTCTCGACCGACCTGGCGGCCCTCCTGCCGCTCGTCGCGCCGCTGCTCTCGGGACACAGCGACCTCGCGATCGGGACTCGGCTCGCCCGTGGCTCGCGAGTCGTCCGCGGGGCCAGGCGAGAGCTGATCTCGCGGTCCTACAACACGATCCTCCACGTGACCTCGGCGCGCGGTTCTCCGAGAGCACTCGGCGGGCTGCTCGACGCCGGGACACCGAGCAAGGCGCTCGTCGCGGCTCTGTCGGCGAACGCGTCGAGCTACCGCTGAGTCGCGGCGATCGTCGGCGCCAACAGCGCAGCGGGCATCCAGCTGGCCGCCGGGCACCCCCTGATGGCGATCGGCGGCTTCAACGGCACCGACCCCTCACCGACGCTCACACAGTTCAAGGCGTATGTGGCCGCGGGGAAGATCCACTACTTCGTCGCGAGCGGTGGCGGCGGTGGTGGCCCCGGGGCGGGCAACTCGGCCCCCTCGAGCGCGATTGCGACGTGGGTCGAGCAGAGCTTCACCTCGACCACCGTCGGCGGCGTGACGCTGTACGACCTGAGCGCCTAGCGGCCCCGGCTCAGCGCGCGGTGGTCGCGCCGGGTGCCGCGCCACGGGCCCGGCGCCAGGTCGAGCACCAGGTTGACGGCCCAGATCAGCAGCGTCGCCCAGATCAGGGTGAGGAAGCCGTGGATGTTGAAGCTGCTCACGATCCACGTCGTGACCTCGAGCATCAGCATCGCGACGAAGAACCAGATCAGGCGCAGCGTGATCACCGCGAGCGGCAGCGTCACGAGCTTGAGCAGCGGCTTGACGAAGGTGTTCAGCAGACCGAAGACGACTGCCGCTTCGAGCAGATCGGAGACCCCGCCGATCGTGACCCCCGAGAACACGACGATCGCGACCCAGAGTGCGAGGGCATTCGCGACGAACGACCAGAGCAGGGATTCGATCCGCCACATGGCCACGATTCTAGGGCGGATCCCGCGGCGGGTGCCGGCGGCGCTACGTCGCCGCCGCCGGCACCTGTCCGCGCGGGAAGCGCTCGATGTTTAGGCGAGCGCCTTTGCCTTCAGCTTCTCGTACTCGTCCTGGGTGATCGTCCCGGCGTCGAGCAGGGCCTTGGCCTGCGCGATCTGCTGGGTCGGATCTGTCGTGGATGCGACGCTCTTGATGTAGTCATCCGCGGCCTGCTGCTGCTGCTTCATCGCCGACATCTGGCGCTGAGCCATGCCGTCGGAGTTCGTGATGTAGTAGACGAACAGTCCGAGGAACGGCAGGAGGATCAGGAAAATGACCCAGGCCGTCTTCTTCAGGCCCGACGCGTCATGCCTCGAGAAGAGGTCGATGATCACGTGGAAGAGCAGGATGAAGAAGATGACCATGAAGAAGATCACGATCAGCGACCACAAGAAGGTCAAAAACGTTGTTGCGACGAGCATTCGTCTCCTTTGACTTTTTTGGCGTGAACTTTCGCCTCGGGCCAGCGGGCCTCAAGGGGGGCATTGACGTTGGAACATGCGGTTCAGATTTCGCAAACTTAGCCTAGAGGCCTGCAAGGCGTTTGGCTAGATGCGGCAGGCTCTTGCCGAGCCGCCGCCCGAGCCGGCGATGGCCACCGTCGAAAAGCTCGAAATGGAGGGCGTCCGTGGCCGCGCCGGCGGCGACGACGGCGTCGCGGAAAGCCACCGCGGCGAGGTCGAGGCGGTACTCGTCCTGGCGGCCCGCATCGATCCAGACCGCACGGAGCCCGGCGAGCGCGTCGGCGTGACTCGCGGCCATTCGAACCGGGTCCCATGCGAGCCAACGAGCGAAGACATCGGGCAGCAGGATCCCCGTGTCGAGGCTGAACGGCAGCTCGACGGTGCCGTCAGGTGCGGCTGAGAAGGCCGCGGCGGTGGCGTAGACGTTCTGGAGCAGCGGATCGGTGCGGTTCTCGAACACCGGCCGGCCGGAGCGGAAATCCGCCCAGAACGCCTCGAAGGAGCCGCCGTAGAGGTTGCGGAGGGCCTGCGCGGCCGGGGCGAGCTCGGCGCCGAGCGTGACGTCGAAGAGCGCGTCGCCGGCATGCGTGGCGAAGCCGCCGAAGAGATCGGGCCGGAGCATCGACCAGACCATTGCTCCGAAACCGCCCGACGACGTTCCCGCAAGCCCGCGATGCGCGGGATCCGGGAGGGTTCTGAACCTGGCGTCGACGAAGCCGACGACGTCGTCGCAGAGGTAACGGCCGTAGTCGCCGATTGCGGGCGAATCGATCCACTGCGCACCGCCGAGCGAGGTGAACCCGTCGACGGCGACGAGCAGCGCGTCGAGATCGAGGGCGTCGAGCTGCTCGGCGAGCGAGGGCGTGAACGGCGAGACGTTGAACCAGGCGCGCGCCTCGGAGGTCATGGCGTGCAGCAGGTAGATCGTGGGGTAGCGACGTCCCGGGCCGGCGTCGTAGTTGCTCGGCGTCCAGACGAACAGCGGCCGGGTCGCGGGGTCGCCGAGCGGGTTCCCCTGCAGGGCCTCGCTTTCGAGGGCGAGCTCCTGCCAGCCCACTGCTAGCGCGGCTGCCAGGGCTGCCGGAGACGGTCCTCGAGCAGCGCGCGTGCGCCGTCGATCGGGATCCGCTCCTGCGCGAGCGAGTCGCGGTCGCGGATCGTGACCGTGCCGTCCTCGAGCGTCTGATGGTCGATCGTGAGCGCCCACGGCGTCCCGATCTCGTCCTGGCGGCGGTAGCGCTTGCCGATCGAGGCGGAGTCGTCGTACTCGGCGCTCATCACCTTGCGGAGCTCCTCGTACAGCGGCCGCGCGTGGCCGACGAGGCCGTCGTCCTTGCCGATCAGCGGGAGCACGGCCACCTTCACCGGGGCGAGGCGCGGGTGGAGGCGGAGCACGGTGCGCTCGTCGCCGGCCACCTCCTCCTCGTCGTAGGCGTCGACCAGGAACGCGAGGGTGGCGCGATCGGCGCCGGCCGCGGGCTCGATCACGTGCGGGACGTAGCGCTCCTCGTGGCCGATCCACTCGAGCTTCGTTCCCGAGGCCTCGGCGTGGGCGGTCAGGTCGAAGTCGCCGCGGTTCGCGATCCCCTCGAGCTCCGACCAGCCGATCGGGAAGAGGTACTCGAGATCGCTCGTGCCGCTCGAGTAGTGCGAGAGCTCGTCGGGATCGTGCGGGCGCACGCGCAGGTGCGTGTCGCGGAGGCCGAGATCGAGGTACCAGCGGCGCCGCTCGGTGATCCAGTACTCGTACCACTCGACGCTCTCGGCCGGCGGCACGAAGAACTCCATCTCCATCTGCTCGAACTCGCGTGTGCGGAAGAGGAAGTTCCCCGGTGTGATCTCGTTGCGGAAGCTCTTGCCGATCTGGGCGATCCCGAACGGCGGCTTCACGCGCAGGGACGAGGTGACGTTCTTGAAGTTGATGAAGATGCCCTGCGCGGTCTCGGGGCGTAGGTAGGCGAGCGAGCCCTCGTCGCGCACAGGGCCGATCGAGGTCTCGAACATCAGGTTGAAGGCGCGCGCATCGGTGAGGTCGCAGTCGGGTGTCTGGCCGGGATGCTTGGATGGCCTGCGGCCGCACGCTGCGTCCGCGATGTGGTCGGCGCGGTAGCGGTGCTTGCAGGTGCGGCAGTCGACCAGGGGGTCGGAGAAGCCGCCGACGTGGCCGGAGGCGACCCAGACCTGCGGGTGCAGGATGATCGCGGAGTCGAGCATCACGATGTCGTCGCGCTCCTGCACCATCGCCCGCTGCCACTCGGCCTTGACGTTCTGCTTGAGGAGAACGCCGTAGTGGCCGTAGTCGTAGGCCGAGCCCAGGCCGCCGTAGATGTCCGACGAGGGGTACACGAACCCGCGCCTGCGGCCGAGCGCGGCGACCTTCTCGATCGTGGCGGTTCCCTCGTAGGCCTCCAGCTCTTCCATCCCCTGAACCTACCCTGAACGCTTGACGTGCGCGGAAGCAGAATGGAGGCTGCAAGCCATGGACATTCGGATCGAACAGGCAGACGGCGGAGCCCTGCGCCGGCATGCGGCCGACATAGCCGAGCTCGTCCGCGACGCGGTCGAGAGCGGCGCGTCGGTCGGCTTCGTCCTACCGCTCGGCGAGGACGTGCTCGCCGCGTACGTGAAGCAGGTCGCGGCGGAGGTCGACGACGGCTCGCGGATCGTCTTGCTCGCGCTCGACGGCGACGACGTCATCGGGATGGTTCACCTCGGGCTCGTCAAGTGGCCGAACGGCCGCCACCGCGCCGACCTGCAGAAGCTGATCGTCCATACGAGCGCGCGTCGCCAGGGCATCGGGCTGGCGCTCATGGAGGCAGTCGAACGCGTCGCGCTCGATCACGGCCGGACGCTGCTCGTGCTCGACACCGCCGGTGGAGGCGCCGACGAGCTCTACCGTGCGTCCGGCTGGGTCGAGATCGGCGCGGTGCCACGCTATGCCGGGCTTCCCGACGGCACCCTGGTCGCGACGACGATCTTCGCGAAAGAGCTCTCGTGACCCGCCGTCAGAGCCACGGCCTGAAAGACCGGCTGTGGAACGACTGTTTCACTTTCGTGACGGTGACTGTCCCCAGACATGTCTCGGAGGGACATCGCGATTTGCAGGCATTTTCCGGCGGAATGGCGATTTTCGGCCCCCGGCGCGCGCGTCTCGTCACTGGGACTGTCCCAGGCCGTGGCCCGGGCGGCCGGTGGCCCGGAGGGACAGCGTGAGCGCCGAGGAGCGCGTCGTCGAGTTGCACGTCGTCTCCGACGCGACGGGGGAGACGGCGACGCGGGTCGTCGCGGCGACCGAGGCGCAGTTTCCCGACCAGCCGTTCACCACGGTGCGCCATCCGCGTGTCGAGACCATCGCCGACCTTCAGCTCGCGCTCGCCCGGATGGAGGGCAGGCGCGCGGTCGCGATCTTCACCATCGTCGAACCGACCCTCCGCTCCGCGATGCGCGGGCTCTGCGAGGAGGCCGCCGTCGACTACTGCGACCTCCTGGCCGAGCCGCTCGCCGCTGTGGCGAAGGTGTCCGGCGCCAAGGCCGAGCTCAGACCGGGCGCCCGCCCCCCGCTCGACGAGAGCTACTTCAAGCGGATCGCCGCGATCGAGTTCGCGGTCAAGAACGACGACGGTCTCGGCCGCGCGCTCGACGCCGCCGACGTCGTCATCGTCGGCGTCTCCCGGACGTCGAAGACGCCGCTCTCGATCTACCTCGGCTACCTCGGCTGGAAGGCCACGAACGTCCCGCTCGTGAAAGGGATCGAGCCGCCGCCGGAGCTCTTCCAGGTCGACCCGACCCGGATCGTCGGGCTGACGATCGACGCGAACCGCCTGGCCGAGATCCGCACCGAGCGCGTCGAGCTGATGGGGGGCGATCGCCGCTACGCCGACCTGAACGAGATCTACGAGGACCTCGAGCACGCCGCCGAGATCCAGAAGCGGCTCAGGTGCCCCGTAATCGACGTCTCCGACATCTCGATCGAGGAGATCGCGCTCCGGATCATCCGCACGGTCGAGCGGCGGGCGCACACCGCCCAGAGCGCCACGTGAAGCCGAAGCCGCCCGTCTCGAAGGCGCGCTGGGCGCTCTGGTGCTTCCTGCTCGCAGTCGCGATGTTCACGTTCTACGTCCTGTTCACGCCGTTCTGGTTCGCGCTACGGTCTCTCGCCTGGCTCGCCGAGTACCGGGCGCGCCGCCGCCGCTGACTGATAGGAATCCGACGTGGCCCCCCGGCACTTCGTCTATGACTTCGACGAGCCCGCCGACGGCGGTCGCGAACTACTCGGCGGCAAGGGGATCGGCCTCGCGGAGATGACCGCGCTCGGGCTGCCCGTGCCCGCAGGTTTCACGATCACCACCGACGCGTGCCGCGCCTACATGGCGACCGGCGCTCTGCCCGAGGGCCTCGAGGCCGAGGTCGCGGAGCATGTTCGCCGGCTCGAGGCGAAGACCGGCAAGCGCTTCGGGGATGCAAGCGACCCTCTGCTCGTCTCGGTGCGCTCCGGGGCGGCGATCTCGATGCCGGGGATGATGGACACGATCCTCAACCTCGGGTTGAACGACGAGGCGGTCGAGGGCCTCGGAGCCCTGACGGGAACCCGCAGGTTCGCCTACGACTCCTACCGGCGGCTGATCCAGATGTTCGGCGAGGTCGTCGATGGAATCGACGGCCACGCGTTCGAGGATGCCCTGGGCGCGCTGAAGCGCGAGCGGGGCGCCAGGCTCGACACCGACCTCACAGACGACGACCTTGCAGGTCTCGTCGAGACCTACCGGGGCATCTACCGCACCGAGAAGGGCGCCGACTTCCCGCAGGACGCCACCGACCAGCTGATCAGGTCGGTCAGCGCGGTCTTCGACTCGTGGGAGACCCCGCGCGCGAAGGTCTATCGCCGCGCCAACGACATCCCCGACAACCTCGGAACCGCGGTGAACGTCGTCCAGATGGTGTTCGGCAACAAGGGCGACCGCTCCGGGACGGGCGTCGCGTTCACGCGCAACCCGTCGACCGGCGAGAAGGAGGTGTACGGCGAGTTCCTCGTGAACGCTCAGGGCGAGGACGTCGTCGCCGGCATCCGCACGCCGCAACCCGTCGAGTCGATGGGCGTCATCATGCCGGCCGCATACGAGCAGTTGCTCGCGACGATGCGCCGGCTCGAGGAGAACTACCGGGACATGCAGGACGTCGAGTTCACCGTCGAGGACGACGTCCTCTACATGCTCCAGACGCGCGCAGCCAAGCGCACCGCAGCGGCGGCGATCAAGGCCGCGGTCGACATGGTCGACGAGGGCGTCATCTCGCGCGAGGAGGCCGTCATCCGGATCGATCCGGCGCAGCTCGATCAGCTTCTCCATCCGCGCATCGACCCGGACACCGCGCCGGAGCCGGTCGCCAAGGGGCTCAACGCGAGCCCGGGCGCGGCGAGCGGCGCGATCGTCCTCGACGCCGACACGGCGGTCGAGCGCGCGAAGGGCCAGCCGGTCGTGCTCGTGCGCTACGAGACGACGCCGGACGACATCCACGGGATGATCGCCGCCGAGGGGATCCTCACCGTTCACGGCGGGATGACCTCCCACGCGGCCGTCGTCGCCCGCGGGATGGGTAAGCCGTGCGTCGCCGGCTGTGAGGGCCTGACGATCGAGAACGGCGTCATCCGGCTCGGCGGTCACGACCTCCACGAAGGGGACGTGATCACGATCGACGGCGGCAGCGGCAAGGTCTACCTCGGCCGGATCGACCTCGTCCCGCCGCAGCTCAACGACGACTTCCAGACGATCCTCGGCTGGGCGGACACGTTCCGCCGCCTGCACGTCCGCGCCAATGCAGACACGCCTGGCGACGCCGTCCGCGCGCGCGAGTTCGGCGCCGAAGGCATCGGGCTCTGCCGCACCGAGCACATGTTCTTCGGCGACGAGCGCCTGCCGGTGATGCAGGAGATGATCCTCGCCGACACCGAGCCGGCGCGCCGAGACGCTCTCGCACGCCTCCTGCCCTTCCAGCAGGCGGACTTCGAGGGGATCTTCGAGGCGATGGAGGGGCTCCCGGTGACGATCCGGCTCCTCGACCCGCCGCTGCACGAGTTCCTGCCGCCGGAGGATCAGGCCGTGGACGAGCAGATGCGCGCCCGGATCCGCGCGCTGCACGAGTCCAACCCGATGCTCGGGCTGCGCGGCTGCCGTCTCGGGCTCGTGTACCCGGAGATCTACGAGATGCAGATCCGCGCGATCGCCCGCGCCGCGCTCGCGGTCGAGCACCGCCGCGGCGTGACGCCGCACGTCGAGGTCATGCATCCGCTCGTCGGCTTCGCCGAGGAGCTCCACCGCCTGCGCGACCTGACCGAGAAGGTCTGGGCCGAGGAGGCCGGTGACCTGGCGCACACCGTCGGGACGATGATCGAGCTGCCGCGCGCCTGCATGCGCGCCGGCGATATCGCCGCTCACGCCGACTTCTTCTCGTTCGGCACGAACGATCTCACGCAGACGACGCTCGGCGTCTCACGCGACGACGCCGAAGGCAAGTTCCTCTCGCGTTACCTCACCGAGGGCGTGATCGAGCGGAACCCGTTCGAGGTGCTCGACATCGAGGGTGTCGGCGGCCTGATGCAGATCGCCGTCGAGCGAGGCCGCGCCGCGAACGGCGCGATCAAGCTCGGGATCTGCGGGGAGCACGGGGGAGAGCGCCGCTCGATCGCGTTCTGCCACTCACTCGGGCTCGACTACGTCAGCTGTTCGCCCTACCGGGTCCCGCTCGCCCGGCTCGCGGCCGCGCAGGCGGCGCTGGCCGACCAGGTCGCGTACGTCGCTGCCGGGGGGTAAACGACCGGTAGTTGAAATCCGGCGCCCGAACGTCGAAGATCGCCCCCGCGGCGTTTTCCAAAGGCGGGAGGGATGGAATGAAGTCTGGACGGCATCTTGCGGCGGCCGGCGCGTTCGCCGTTGTCGCGTTGTGGGTGGTCGGGTTCTTCCTGGCGGGCAAGCCGCCGAAGTTCGACGACACGCCCGACCAGGTGGCGGGCTACTACGTCGACCATCACAAGCAGGTGCTGATCGCCGTCGTGCTCGTCGCGATGGGGCTCGCGATCTACCTCTGTGTCATGTCACAGCTCTCGCTCCACCTCCGTGGGGCTGGACAGCGCTCGCTCGCGCCCGTCATTCTCGTCGGGGCGGCGGCGAGCGCCGGGCTGTTCGCGGTCGGCGATGCGCTCTACGGTGTGATCGCGCAGGCTGTCGCCTCGCCGGGCGCCGACCCTGCGCTCGCGAAGGCGCTCTACCAGCTCGATCAGTTCGCGGGGATCCCGATGTACTGGCTCGCGCTCCTGCCGATCGTGTCGGTCGCGCTCGCCGCGCACCGTGGGGTCTTCCCCGCCTGGACGGCGTGGGTGACCTGGGTACTGGCGGTGATCGTGGCGCTCGGTGGAGTCTCAGTGAAGGCCTCCGGCGCGTTTGCGGCCGGCACCGGCCCGGTTGCCACGATCGCCTTCGGTGCGGCGCTCGTGTTCCTGCTCGAGGTCGGCCTCCTGCTGTGGACCGCGAAGGAGCCGCCGCCGAGCGGCTAGATCACGGCGTACGCGATCACGACCGACACCACCGCGACGCCAATTGCCGAGAGGACGCACAGCGCATTCGAGCGCCGGAATTCGAGGTAGAGCAACATCAGCACGATCCCGCCGACGAATCCGCCGATGTGAGCTCCGCGTGAGATCCCCGGGATCGCGAACGTGATGAAGAAGTTGACGACGATGAGAGCGAGGATCTGCCCTCCGGTTGAGATCACGCCGCGCCGCTCGAGGACGAGCAATGCGGCCAGCACACCGAAAATCGCGCCGGACGCCCCAAGCGAAGGGCTGTGCGGATCGAGCCACAGCGCGCCCGCCGAGCCTGCCAGGCCCGAGGCCAGATAGAGGAGCAGGTACCGCCAGCTCCCGATCAGTTGCTCGAGCAGCCGCCCGAACCAGTACAGCGCCAGCATGTTCAGGCCGAGGTGGACGATCCCGGCATGCAGGAAGGCCGAGGTGATCAGTCGCCACCACTCGCCGTTCGCCACGCCGACCAACTGCCCGTTCGTGTATTGACCGTTCGCCACGAGGACGCCGTGGCTGTAGATCCAGCTGCCCGTGCCGTCCTGTGAGCCGCCCATCGCCAGCTCGAGCAGGAAGATGCCGACATTCGCGGCGATCAGGACGATCGTGACGGGATACGCGAGGCGCCCGTTGCGCGTCGCGACCCGCTCGGCGGTGTTCGTCACCTTCCGGACGCCCTGCGGCTTGCCCGAGTGCTCGGGGCAGCGCAGGCCGACCGGCGCCGGTGTCATGCACTCGTAACAGATCGGGCGACCGCATTCCGAGCACGAGAGCCCCGTCTCGCGGTCCGGATGGCGGTAGCAGTACCGCGGTTCGGGCTCCACCGAACTAGCGTATCGGGGTGCCTGTCGATGTCGCCTTCACACCCGCCGAGCAGCTCTCGGCCCGCATCGGGATCGTCGTCGACGTGATCCGGGCGACGTCGTCGATCGCGCAGGCGCTGGCGGCCGGCTACGAGCGGGTCCTGTGCTGCCGCGAGATCGACGAGGCCAAGGCGCTCCGTGCAGAGCTCGGCGACCAGGCTGTCGTCGGCGGCGAGCGCAGCGGGGTCGTCGTCGAGGGGTTCGACGTCGGCGCCTCACCGGTCGAGTTCGCGGCCGGGCCCGCGGCGCCGACCTTGATCCTCTCGACGACGAACGGCACCGCGACGATCCTCGCGGCGGCTGCCGCCTGCGAGACGGTGCTGATCGGGTCGCTGCTGAACCTTTCGGCCCTCGCGGCCGCAGCCCGGGCTGCCGGCGACGACGTCGTCGTCTTCTGCGCCGGGTTCAAGGGAGGGTTCGCGATCGACGACGCCTACTGCGCGGGCCGGATCGTCGCCGAGCTTCCGGGCGAGCGCACGGACGCCGCTCGCGCGGCCGAGCTGCTCGCGGCGTCGTTCGCGAGCCCCGCCGAGGGGCTCGCCGCGCGCACGTACGGCCCGCCGGGCCTCGAGGCCGACATCGCGTTCTGCACACAGGTCGACCTGCTCGAGACGGTTCCGCGCTACGAGCGGATGGTCGGGCCCGCGGCCGAGATCGTCGCCTGATCGGACATTGCACTTTCCCCTGGTAGGGCGCACACTCAAAAGACGATGAGCTTCGGCGCTCCGCTCATGCTCCTGGCCCTGATCGGCGTTCTCGCCGTGCTCGGGGTGGTCGGCCTCCTGCTTCGGCGGCAGCCCGGCTCGCCGGTTGCGTTCACGAATCTGACCGTGCTCGAGTCGGTTGCCTCGGCGCGTAGACCGTCGCGGCGCCGCTTCGTCCCGGTCGCCCTGCTCGTCGCAGCGCTGGCGTTCGCGGCGGGTGCCGCGGCGCACCCGCGGGCGCGGCTTCCCGTCCGCGTCGACAACGCGACGATCGTGCTCCTCGTCGACGTCTCCGGGTCGATGAGCGCGCGCGACGTCGAGCCGACCCGACTGGATGCGGCGGTGGCGGCGATGCGCGGCTTCGTCCAGCGCCTTCCCGCCGGCTTCAAGGTCGGGCTCGTCCAGTTCAGCGACGGCTCGCAGGTGCTCGCTGCCCCGACGGCCGACCACGAGCGGATCACCGAGACCCTCGGCCTCCTGCAAGCCGACTCGGGAACCGCGATCGGCACCGGCCTCCTGACCGCGACGCGCCTCGCTCAGAGCTCGTTGACGCGGGACGGTGTCTTCCGTGTGCCCGGCCGCAACCTGCCCGCCGCGATCGTGCTGCTCTCCGACGGCAAGCAGAACCAGGGTCGCGTGCAACCGCTCGAGGCTGCCGCACTTGCAAGAGACGCCGGGATCCCCGTCGACACGGTCGCGCTCGGGACGAAGAGGGGCGTCCTCGGTTACGGCCCGTACGCGCCGAGGGTCGCACCCGATCCACCGCTGATGAAGGCGATCGCCGACGCAACGGGCGGCCGAACTGCGACGGCGACCGACAGCCGGCAGCTCACCACCTTCTACAAGCGGGTCGGAAACAGCTTCGGGCGCTCGACCGAGACTCGCGACATCAGCGCCTGGTTCGCGGGTGCTGCGGCGTTGCTACTCGTCGGCGCCGTCGCCCTCGGCCGTGCCTGGGGCGGGGCTTTCTCCTAGCCCGCCAGATCGCGTAGGCGTGCCGCAAGCTCGCCGTGGCCGCCGTAGTCGGCCCAGCTCGCCGGTGTGGCATCGTGACAGCCGTCGGCGATCGTCGGGTCTGCGCCGAGCTCGAGCAACGCCTCGACGGCGTCGTTCTTGCCGGACTGAGCGGCGAGGTGGAGTGCTGTCACGCCCTCTCCGTGGTCCGGGCCGCCGAACGTGCCGCGCTGGTTCGGGTCGGCTCCGAGCTCCGCGAGCCTTCGGATCGAATCGACGCGGCCGTTTGCGGCGGCCCAGATCAGCGGGGTGCCGCGGTAGGGGTCGGCCTCGACTCGCGCTCCGAGCCCGACGAGCAGCGACAGCACGTCGACCCGGTCGGCCTTTGCGGCCCAGACGAGCGCCTCGTCGAGCACCTCCTGCGGATCGTCGGAGGGCTCCCAGGCGGGGAAGCCGCCGTGGGGGCGATAGAAGGCTCGGTGTGCTCCCGCTTGGGGTGTCCCGGCGAGCTCGTCGATCAGCTCGGGCAGGCCGAGGCCGGCCGCGACGCGGAGGTTGCCCGGCTCGAGGCCGAGCAGCGGGGTCACCTCGCGGTGGCCCCAGAAGAGCGCCGCGATCAGCGGTGTCCCGCCGTCGCCGCGGGCCGAGAGGTCGAGACGGCCGCCGGCATCGAGCAGCAGCTGTGCGAGCTCCGGCCGGTTCGAGTAGCCGGCCTGGTGAAGCTTCGTCCAGCCGTAGTCGTTGCCGCGGTTCGGGTCGGCGCCGCGCTCGAGCAGTAGCTGGACGAGCCCGAGGTCGCCGGCCATGCCGAGCAGGTCGTTGCCGTTCGTCCCGCGCGCCTGGATCAGCTCGGGATGCGCGTCGAGAAGCTCGACGAGGCCGGCGCGGTCGTCGGCCTCGACGGCCCGGTAGGCAAGCATGAACGGCGGCGGCGGCTCGGTCCCGTCGCCCAGTGCCGCCACGTGGGACGTGAGCGCGTCCCAGCTCTCGTAGCCGTGGCGATGCGCCAGATCGAGCCGGGCCTCGTCGACCGTGACTCCGTTCACGGTCGCGATCCCGTCTGCGCGGCCCTCGTAGTAGCCAAGGTCGGTGTGGAACGGCTGCTCGACGTCGATAGGCTTGATCCTAATGGCGGGGCGGGGTCGGAATGGCTGATCTGACCGGCGTGCGCGCCAAGCTCCGGCGCGCGGAGGAGCACCGCGAGGCCTACGACGACCTCTTCGAGAGCTACCTCCTGGCGAGCCCGTACGCGATCATCTTCGAGTACGACCCCGAGACGGGCTGGCACACGTTCCGCTGGAGCGTCGAGTCGGAGCCGCCGCTCGAGGAGCTGGCGCTGATCTTCAGCGACATCCTGGGAAACCTGCGCTCGACGCTCGACTACCTCGTCTGGCAGCTCGTGCTGCTCGGCGGCCGAAAGCCCGGCCGGCAGACGGCGTTCCCGGTCGTGAAGCGGGAGAAGGACTGGCGCGTCCAGGGCGGCGCCGCGCTGCAGGGCGTTCCCGAGGAGTGGGCGGCGCTGATCGAGGCGATGCAGCCCTTCCACCGGTTCGACCGCCCCGACCTGCATCCGCTCGCGATCCTCGAGCACGTCAACAACCTGACCAAGCACCGCTTCCTACCCGCCGCCGTCCTGACCGCCGACGCGTTCGGCTACCTGATCAACGTGGCCAGCGTCCCCCCGGACGAGACGTTCGAGAGCCGCGACTTCCTCGACCAGCCGATCGCCGACGGCGCCGAGCTCGCCCGCTTCCGCGCCAAGTCCCGCGCGCCGATCGACGTGCAGGTCAACGAGAGCCCGCGCTTCCGGCTGTCTTTTCGGGACGGCGTGGAGATGGAGTGGGCCCCGGTCGACCTCGTCGACTGGGTGCGCGAGGCGATCGCGCAGTTCGAGCCGGCGTTCTGGACTTAGAAAAGGCACTTGACAGGAGAACGTGTGTTCGTATAGAACATACGTTCCGTGATCGCAGCTCTCGTCATCCCTGCCTTCGACCTACGGGCCGCTTTGCGCCTGCGGCCGGGGCTGGAGACGGAGCCCGCGGCGCTCTCGCCGCAGCCCGGGACCGAGGCTCTGATCGGCTCGGTGACCGCCGCAGCGCAGGCGAAGGGCGTCCGGCCGGGGATGCGCCTGGGGGAGGCGCTCGCGACGTGCCCGGGGCTGGCGCTCGTCGAGCAGGATCCTGCGGGAGTCGAGCAGGCCTGGGAGGAGGTCCTGCGGCGGCTCGAGGATTCCGGGTTCGGGGTCGAGTCGGCCGAGCCGGGAACCGTGTACTTCGAGACGAGCGGCGTGGAGCGCCTCTACGGAGGTCTCGAGCCGGCCCTCAAGCGGGCGCTCGCAGCGGTCGGGACGGCCTGGGATGCCCGCGCCGGAGCGGCCGAGCGGAGGTTCGCGGCGCTTGCGGCAGCGAATGTCGCGAGGCCGGGGCAGATGCTGATCGTCTCCGACGACCGGACGCGGAAGTTCCTCGCTCCGCTGCCGATGACGCTGCTCCCGCTCGACCGGGAGCGCTACGAGGATCTCGAAGAGCTCGGAGTACGAACGATTGGACAGCTTGCCGGGCTACCAGGTGGTGCCGTCGCCGAACGACTGGGGCCGGACGGCCGGCGCGCCTGGGGTCTGGCGAGAGGCGAGCACGATGGCAAGGTGGTCCCTCGGAAGCCACCGATGTCGCTCGTCGAGACGCTCGAGTTCCCGGAAGCAGTCGGCCAGGAGCTGACGCTACGGCGAGGGCTCGGGGTGCTCATCGACGGCCTGCTCGCACGACCCGAGCGCGCGGGGCGCCCGCCGCGGAAGCTCGCCCTCTGGGCGCGGCTCGTCGGCGGCGCCTCGTGGCGACGGGCGGTCACGCTCCGCGACCCGACCGCCGATCCCGCCCGGCTCCGGCTCGCGCTCGCGCCGAAGCTGACCGAGATCCCGGCCCCGGTGCTCAAGCTTCGGCTCGAGGCGGTCGAGCTGGCCGACAGCGCCGGCGAGCAGCTCGAGCTCGTCCGGGCAGAGGGAGAAGTGGTTCAGGGGAGATTGAAAGAGGGTCTGCGCCAGGTGAAAGCGGCCGTCGGCGCAGGTGGGGTCTCGATGGTGGTGGAGGTGGCACCGTGGTCACGCATTCCGGAAGCACGCGCGTTGCTCGTACCCCGCGACGACTGAACGCTCCGCGCCCGGCGCTCGTCCAGGCGCACAGCGACGGCATCCCGCACCGTGTGAACCGGCAGCGCGTCGCGAGCATCCGCGAGGAATGGCGGATCGTCGACCGCTGGTGGACGGAAGAGCCCGTCGACCGCCGCTACTTCGACCTCGTCCTCGAGACGGGCGAGAACGCCGTCGTCTACCGGGACGCCGAGACCGGCACGTGGTTCACGCAGCGCGGATAGCCGATGAGACGTCGACATGAGCTCCGGATACGTCGAGCTGCACGCGCACTCGGCCTATTCGTTCCTCGACGGCGCCTCCCAGCCCGAGGAGCTCGCCGCGCGGGCGGTCGAGCTCGGCTACGACGCATTCGCGCTCACCGACCACGACGGGGTCTACGGGTCACTCGAGTTCGCCTACGCCGCCAAGCATCTCGGGCTGCGCGCGATCACCGGCGCCGAGGTCACGCTGGAGGGAGGCAGCCATGTCACGCTCCTGTGCGAGTCCCGCCGCGGCTACGAGCACCTCTGCCGGATCCTGACCGACGCGCACGCCCGCACCCGGGCCGAAGGGCGGGAGCGCGACCTGCTTCCGGCCGGGACGAGCGCCGAGGTCGTCGCCGAGTACGCCGAGGGCCTCGTCTGCCTCTCCGGGTGCGCCCGCAACGGGCTCGCCGTCACCGACCCGAACGGTGCCGCGGCACTCGCACGGGCGTTCCCCGGCGCGTTCTACGTCGAGCTCCAGCGCCCCTACGAGCGTGGCGATGCTCGCCGGAACTCCGCCCTGACCGAGCTTGCGGCCGTGCTGGGCGTCCCGACCGTGGCAACGGGCGACATCCACGCTCACCATCCACGCCGCAGCCGCCTGCAGGACGTCCTCGTCGCGATCCGCAACCGGACGTCGCTCGACGGCTCCGAGCGCGAGCGGCGCGGCAACCACGAATCGGTGCTCCTCACGCCCGAGGAGACCGCCGAGCGGCTTCCGGCCGACGCCGCCGCCCGGACGCGCGAGATCGCCGACCGCTGCACCTTCGACCTGACCGAGGAGCTCGGCTACCGCTACCCCGACTTCTCCGATGGCCCCGACCCGGCCGACAGCCAGCTGCGGGAGCTTTGCGAGCGGGCCTTCGCCGACCGTTACGCCAACGCAAACGGCCACAAGAAGCGCGCCCACGACCGCCTCGAGAGCGAGCTGGCGCTGATCGCCCGGCTCGGCCTCGCCGGGTTCTTCCTGCTCCACTGGGAGGTGCTCGAGCTGGCCCGCGCCTGCGCGCTCGAGGTGCGGGGGCGCGACTCGCCGCGGAACGCCCTACCGCCGGGGCGGGGGAGGGGCTCGAGCGTCGGCTCGATCGTCTGCTACCTCACCGGCCTTTCCCACGTCGACCCGGTCGCGGCGAACCTCTCGCTCGGTCGCTTCCTCAACGACGAGCTGGTCTCGGTGCCCGACATCGACCTCGACTTCCCGCGGGACATCCGCGAGAAGCTGATCGTCGCCGTCACCGAGCGCTACGGCCGCGAGCACGCCGCGCTCGTCGCCACCTTCTCGACCTACCGCAGCCGCGGCGCGATCCGCGACGTCGGCAAGGCGCTCGGGCTGCCGTTCGCCGAGCTCGAACGGCTCGCCCGGGTCACCGACGGCTGGCAGGCAACCGGGGTCGCCGCCGAGCTCGAGAACGTGCCCGGAACCCATACCGGCCCGCGCTGGCAGGCCTTCCGCGAGCTGACCCACGAGATCGCCGGGCTGCCGCGCCACCTCTCCCAGCACCCGGGCGGGATGGTGATCTCGACGAGGCCGCTGATCGACCTCGTCCCGGTGCAGCCCGCCGCGATGGCAGGCCGCCAGATCTGCCAGTGGGACAAGGACTCGTGCTCCGACGCCGGCTTCCTCAAGATCGACCTGCTCGGCCTCGGGATGCTCTCCGCCGTCGAGGAGTCCGTCGAGCTGATCGCGCGCCTCCACAGCGAGCCGATCGATCTCTCCCGGATCCCGCTCGACGATCCCGAGGTCTACCGCGAGATCCAGAACGCCGACACCGTCGGGCTCTTCCAGATCGAGAGCCGCGCCCAGATGCAGAGCCTCCTGCGCACCCGGCCCGAGAACCTCGACGACCTGACCGTCCAGGTCGCGCTCGTTCGCCCTGGACCGATCCAGGGCAAGGCCGTCCACCCCTACATCGATCGCCGCCAGCGCCTGCGCGTCGACCCCGATTTCGTCTACCCGGTGGAGCACGAGTCGCTCCGCGAACCGCTCCGCGAGACGCTCGGTGTCGTCGTCTTCCAGGATCAGGTGCTCGACGTCGCGATGGCGGCCGCGCGCTTCAGCGTGGGGGAGGCCGAAGGGCTGCGCCGCGCGATGAGCCGCAAGCGGAGTGAGGAGGCGATCGAGGCGTTCCGGCCCAGGTTCGTCGAAGGCTGCCTCGGCAACGGGATCGACGAGCCGACGGCGCACACGATCTACGACAAGCTCGTCGGCTTCTCCGGGTTCGGGTTCCCGAAGTCGCACGCCGCCGCGTTCGGACTACTGGCCTACCAGTCGGCGTGGCTGCGCCGCTACTACCCCGCCGAGTTCCTCTGCTCGCTCCTGAACGCGCAGCCGATGGGCTTCTACCCGCCCGCCTCGCTCGTCCGCGACGCCCAGTCGCGCGGGGTCGAGGTTCACCCGCCGCACGTGAACATCAGCGGCGCCCGCTGCACCGTCGAGGACGGCGGGGTCCGGGTCGGCCTCGGCTACATCCGCTCGGTGGGGACTAGCGAGGCCGAGGAGCTCGCCGCCGAGCAGCCCTTCGCCGACATCGGCGACCTCGCCAGGCGCAGCTCGGCCGGGAAGGACGCGCTCGAGGCGCTCGTCGCCTCGGGCGCCTGCGACGTGTGGGGCCCGAGGCGCGAGCTCCTCTGGCGCCTGGGAGTGACGCCGCGCGGCGAGAGCGCCGGGGCCGGGAACCGCCAGCTCGCGCTCCCGCTCGAGCCGACCGCCGAGATCCCCGAGCTCCGCCCGCAGACCGACTGGGAGCTGATGCTCGCCGACTACCGCCACACCTCGATCTCGGTCGGTCGTCACCCGATGGAGCTCCTCCGCCCGCACCTCGAAGGCGCCTGTATCGCAAGCAACGAGCTGACCGGTGTCCCGCACGGAGCGAGGATCGCCGTCGCCGGCCTCGCCGTCGCCCGCCAGCGCCCCTCGACCGCCAAGGGCATCGTCTTCATGCTGCTCGAGGACGAGCACGGCCAGATGAACCTGATCATCCCGCCCCCCGTCTACGAGGCCCACCGCGCCGTCGTCCGGGGTGAGCCGCTCCTGCTCGCCCGCGGCCGCTTCGAGCGCGTCGGCCGCAACGAGAACGTCCTTGTCGACGAGCTCGAGAGCCTCGGCCCGCTCGCCCGCCAGGCGGCCGGGGATGCCGAGGTCCGCAGCGCGCTCCCCGGGGCGCACC
>CAVYIB010000023.1:0-23108 GCA_963768435.1 uncultured Actinomycetota bacterium | reverse complement strand
CTTGGACCGACTGGCTTCGAGTGTCGGGCGAAGGCACGGACATTCAGGCGTCGTAACCGCGCACCGGCGCGCCAGTGGTTGCTCCACCCGTGTCGTCTATAACCCACTCGTGGACGCCGTCGATCGAACCCGGAAGCGAACCCGCCAGGCTCGAGGCCTCCCAGGCGGGCTGGACGAGTGGCGCCAGGCTGGTGATCGGGCGTGAGCGATGAGACACGTCCCGTCACCGCAGCTGACCTCGATGCTCTGCGCGTCGAGTTACGTGAGGCGCTCCTCAGCGTCATGGATGAGATCCTCAACTCGGTTCACTCGGTGGCACCTCCGGTCCGCTCGCAGGTGCAGCTGGCCGAGACGCACCTGGCCGAGCGCCTTGACGAGATCGAGCGTAGGCAGGATCAGCTAGCCACCTCGATTCAGATGCTGAGAACCAACGTCGCATCGCTCAGAAAACAGCTCGACGAGCCCACCTAGACGCCTTCAGGGGCCGGAGACCTTCACCCCGTCGACGGCGATCCCGGCCGGGCTGCTGGCGCCGGTGATGAACTTCTTGTTGACGCTGGTGCCGTTGAGCTTCGCGCGGCCGATCAGGCCGCCGCCGCCGACCGCGGTCGGGTTGGCGAACTCCGCCCAGTAGATCCACTGGGCGTTCACCGCAAGGCCGGCCGGTTGTGGGATCCCCTTGATGAACGAGGGGTTGACTCCGCTCCCGTTCAGGCTCGCCCGTCCGATCGAGGTGCCGCAGCCGTTCGACCAGTAGAGATGCCCGGCGTTCACGGCGATGCCGGTCGGGCCGTCCACACCGGTGGTGATGAAATTCTCGTTGGCATCCGAGCCATCGAGGTTGGCGCGCCCGATCGAGCCGCCGCAAGGGCTTCCACCGCCGGTTCCGCGGTTCGTCCAGTAGATGTGACCATGGTCGATCGCGACGCCCCAGGGCCCGACCGCGCCCGTGATGAAGTTGACGTTGACCCCGGTGCCGTTGAGGCGCGCGCGCCCGATCGAGGTGCCGGTCCCGTTCGGCCCCCGGTTTGCCCAGTAGATGTACGACCCGTTGACCGCAATCCCATGGGCACAGCTCACGCCCTTGATGAAGGTCGCGTTGGGCGCCGTCCCATCGATCTTCTCCCGTCCGATCGTTGTTCCGCCGCACGACGAGTTGAGGGTGTCCGACCAGTAGAGATACTTCCGATCGACAGCGACCCCGACCGGGCCCAGCGCCTTCGTGAAGAACGTCTGGCTCGGCTTGCTTCCGTCGACGTTGGCCCGTCCGATCGTTGTCCCACTACCGTTCGAGCCGTAGTTGCTCCAGTAGACCGCCGACTGGGCCGTACCGCTAGCGACGGCAGCAACCGCCGCCATCACCACGAACGCACGAACTACCGAACCGCGCTTTAGCTCGGACATGGCCGCAACCCCTCCTTCTCGTGTCGCCCCAGGACGACGGCCAGCGAGTATAAGTCGGCCGGCCGGCGAGCGTGATCAGTCGGCCGCCCACTCCTTCGGCTGCGGCTCTCGCGCCCAGGATCCACCGGCCGACTCGCGCGTCGCCATCCACCCTAGAGGCAGGTCGGCGAGCTGCTTGACCTCCGGGAGCCGATCGACGATCTCCTGGAGGTGAACGAACATCAGGTCGTCCTCGTCGCGCAACTCGCCTTCCTCGCCGTCCTCCTCGTCGTGGAGGAACTGCCAGTCCCCATCGAGATCATGCGAGACGAGGCTCAGCAGCTCTCCCTCGAGGAAGACCTGGCGGGTCGTGTAGACACCGGTATCCGGCGAGTCTGGGAACTTCCAGGCCACTAGTAGATGTGGAGCTTGTCGAGCAGCGCCATCGGGTCGTCGATCGACTCGAACAGATCCTTGTTGTGCTTGATCATCTTGCTGCGCATGTAGACGCGAAGCCACTGCTTGTAGATGTACAGCTCGTAGCGATCGAGCATCTCCGGGAGCGGCAGGTCACGCTGCGCGAGCAGCCCCGCCAGGTACATCGCGCACTCGAAGCCAAGGGAGATCGACTGGAAGTACGGAGAGCCGATCGCCGAGTCGCCGGCCAGGAACACCGGTGAGCTCGAGAACGGATGGCCGCTCGGCCCGGCCCTGAGCCACGCGCGGCTCGTCGCGTTCCGGGCCCGGTAGAGATCGAGCGGGATCCGGACGATCTCGAGGTCCCCGAGGATCTCGCCGTGTGTCTCCTGCTTGACCATGCCGATGAAGCTGTCCATCGACTGCGCCACGCCGGGGAAGTTCTCGCGCAGCCATCTGCCGTCGAACCGGGACGGCATCGCCTCGTAATCCTCGGCGGTGATGTTCACGATCCCCGTCACGTGGCTGACGCTGCCGTCGTAGTGGGTGCGCTGGACCATCGGGATGAACTTGTACTGCGCGTTGTCGACGTTCTTGTAGTACTTGCAGTGCTCGTTGCAGTCATACGGCTGGCCGTAGAGGAACGTGATCACGAGCGCGTACTCGAGCCGGACGTTCAGCGTGTTCGCAGCGCCGTCGAGCTCATCGGCGCCGGGCACCAGACGATCTCGGAGCAGCGAGTTGCGGCCCGTGCAGTCGATCAGGAAGTTCCCCGGCTCGAGCATGGCGACCGCCTCGTCCGCGGTGACGATCGCCGAGGTGCGCTGCACCGTGCCGGACCCGCGCGAGTCGATCAGATCGCTGACCGACTGCTCGATCGCGTTCAGCGGGCAGAACCCCACTGCCCAGCCACGGAGCAGCTCCATCAGGTCCGGGGGGATCGCCTCTCTGAACGCGAGCCCCTCATCGAGCTCGCGCGGCTCGAAGATGGCCGCAACGCTGTCCTCGTCGATCGCGTCCGAGCGGTAGGTCTCGAGCGAATCCGCTACCAGGTAGGGCGCGAGCTGGACCATCCGAGTTCGCGTGTAGTCGGTCCGCTTCTCGTAGAGCCGCACCGAGAGACCCTCGATCGACTGGAGCAGCGCCGTGAGCAGAAGCCCGACGGGCCCGGCACCGACCACGTGCACCAGCTGGGAAGGCTCGCTCTGTGGAGTTCCGGTACCGGATGGAGGGGGCATGCGCGTCCTCGCTCGAGTCGCAGGCCGGCGACGCTGAGCAGTCTACGCGGCCGGCGCGCTCTACTTCTCGGGCTGCGTCGGGCGGGCCGGCTCGAGCCGGCGGGCGCGGCGGAGGACCGGCCCTCCCCCTGCTGTGCGAACCGCGGCGAAGAAGGCGAATGCAACCCAGATGTAGTACGTGGGGCGCACGATGCTGTCGAAGTTGTGCACGAAGACGTTCATCGAGCTCGTGTCGAAGTAGCCGACGGAAACGCCTTCCGCCGCGAGCTGAGAGCCGAGAACGCTCTTCACGTCGTGCACGAAGATCACGTACCGGCCGACCAGGATCGCGGCCGCGGCGAACACTCCCGCAAGCACGCGCCAGGGCATTGCGACACCCCCGCCCGCGACTCGAACGATCGCGAGCCCTGCCCCGGCGCCGACGAACCAGGCGAGGAGGCCGAAGTCGTACCGGGTGACGATCACGATGCCCGCCCAGGCCAACCCCCCGAGCAGCGCCGTGACCGCTCCGGCCAGGAGCCCGAGGCCGAGCAAGCTCGGATCCGCTTCCCGAGCGACCGCCGGCGCGGGAACGGGCGGAAGGACCGTCGCGTCGACCGCAAGCGCCTCCGGGCCCCAGAGGCCTGCCTCCCCCCGATCGTTCTCCATAGACGGCGATGTCGGCACGACCCGACCGCCTCTTGAGACCAATTGGAGTAGATCCCGGCATTCCGGGTCAACACAACGCGTTATACGAGGTTGCGCAACGCGCGCGTCCACGACGAGGAGGATCACATTGCCCGGCTACACGATCGTCAACCTGATGGAGCTCGAGAACAAGGCCGCCGAGGGCGGCTCGACCACCGAGGCTCGCTTCGCCCGCGGCGCGCTCGACTCCGAGCACATCGGCCTCAGCCACTTCCGTTACGCCCCCGGGCGCCGCAGCAAGAGCGGGCACGCCCACAAGGAGCAGGAGGAGGTCTACCTGGTGCTCAGCGGCTCGGGCCAGGTCAAGCTCGACGACGACCTCACCGACGTTCGGGCGTGGGATGTCGTCCGCGTCGCGCCCGGAACGTTCCGCGGTTTCTCCGCCGGCCCCGACGGGCTGGAGATCCTCGCGATCGGATCGGATCGCCCGGAGGGCGGCGACGGCGTCAGCGCCGACGACGGCTGGTGGGGCGACTGAAGTCCCCTAACGGCCGGAGTTGTCGACGATCTCGGCGATCTCGAAGAACTCGATCGTCGGCATGACCCCGTAGAGCTCGGTCACCCGGGCCCGCAGCTGGTCCGAGAAGAACGCCACGGCGGCCTCCTTGGACTCCCAGACATAGAAGTTCGTCGCGCGCTTCTCGCCCTCGTCGAAGGTGAAGAACTTGAAGCGCAGCCCGGGCATGCCTTCGAACGACTCGCGTGCGTTCTTCGCCACGCCCGAGCACACGATCGCGATCGAAGGGCCCGTCGAAGTCGAAGGTAACGGTCGCGCCGATCATCTCTGGACCTCCCGTGTCGAGTGACTCGCCCGCGCCGATCATACGCCCGTCTGCGCTAGCCTCGAATCATGCAGCCGGAGGCCAGGCTGATCGAGCTCGCGATCGAGCTCCCGACCCCGAGGGAGCTCCCGTTCACGCCGCGGCTCAAGCCCGTCGTCGTGCACGACGGCCTCGCCTACCTGTCCGGAAACGGCGATCACAGCCGGCTCGGGCGCGTCGGCGACGACGTCGACATCGAGACCGCGGCGCTCGCCGCTCGCACGACCGCGCACCTCATGTGCCGGAGCCTGAAGGCCGAGCTCGGGTCGCTCGACCGGGTCGACCGGTGGCTCAAGGTGCTCGTGCTCGTCCGCTCCGCCCCCGACTTCAGCGGGCAGCCCGTGGTCGCGAACGGCTTCACGAACGCGATCGCCGAGCTCTGGGGCGAGGAGCGCGGAATCTGCGCACGGAGCGCGATCGGCGTCGCGGAGCTGCCGGGCGGCCTCGCCGTCGAGGTCGAGGCGCTCGTCGCGCTCGCCGGCTGAGCGCCGGCGAGCTGCGACAAGACGCTGTGACTACTCAGGCAGGCGGGCCGCTGCCGAGCACGACCGACGAGCTGTGCGACGCACCCGAGCTGTCGACCCAGGCGAGCTTGACGACGTCGCCCGGATGATGCTGGAGCATCGCGGCGCTCAGCGAGGAGCGCGAATCGACGGACGTGCCGTCGAACGACGTGATCACGTCGCCGACCGAGAGCCCGGCCTTCTGAGCCGCCTCGCCGTTCAGCACGCCGCCGATCTGGATTCCCGACGTGGTCGACGGCGCCGAGCCGTCGAAGCCGCCGAGGCCGTCGTTGCCGCTCTGCGCGACCGAGATGCCGAGGAAGGCGCTCGGGCCGACGTGCGTCGTCGCCGAGCCCTTGCCGGACGCGATCGCGAGCGCGATCTTCAGCGCGTCGTTGATCGGGATCGCGAATGCCTGGCCGGAGTCGCCCGAGAACTGGAACCCTGCCGAGCCCGCCGTGTTCATTCCGATCACGCGGCCCTGGCTGTCGACCAGCGGGCCGCCCGAGTCGCCGGGCTGGATGTCGGCATCCGTCTGGATGAGGCCCGAGAGGCGCTCGCTGGTGCCGCCGAGCTCGTCGCCTGCGGTGATCGTCTGGTTGAGACCGGTGATCGAGCCTTCGGCGCTCGACGGAGCTCCGCCGACGCCGCCGGCGTTCCCGATCCCCGTGACCGAGTCGCCGACCTGGAGCGACGAGGAATCTCCGAGCTTGGCGGTCGTCAGCCCCGATGCGTCGGAGAGCTTGAGGACGGCCACATCGTGCGACGGGTCGTATCCGACGACCGTGGCGTCATAGGTCTTGCCGTTGCCGATGTCGGTCGCGGTGATCTTCGTCGCTCCGTCGATCACATGGTTGTTCGTCAGCACCTCGCCGTCCGAGCTGACGACGATCCCGGTGCCGGCACCGCCGGCGCCCTGGTACGAGAAGCTCGAGTTGATGTCGACCAGTCCCGGGCTGACGCCTGCCGCGACGGCCGAGCTCGAGCCGGAAGCCGAGCTGGAGCCTGATCCGAACGAGCCGGACCCGGCCGAGCCCGAGAACCCGCCGCCGGCGCTCGGAGCCGGAATGCTGTTCGCCGGCGGCGCGCTTGCCGTGCGGGACGACGACCAGAGCTCGTGGCCGGCAACCGCACCACCGGCGGCTGCGGCGATGACGACCACGGCCGCTCCGAGACCGGCGAGCGCGAGCCGTCTCGGCGTCCGCGAAGGCTCGTCCATGCCGCTCTCGATTTCCTTGCTCTCGTCACTCATCGTGCGCGTCCCCCCTCGATAGGTTCGATTGTGCCAATCACTGGGCAGCTCCGGTACCAGGAGAGCAGCCGAACATCAACGGAATCTGAACGTCAGCCTCCAGCAACCTTAAGAGCGCGAGGATGCCGTGACGGGCCACGGCACCCGCCTCGCGGGACGGACGGGCCATCTGACCGGCTGCCGGTCCCGGACGGGCTCCTCGAGCGACCAGTCGGGGGCGCGCTCGTACGAGCCCGACTCGAGCGCGTAGCCCGCCTCCTCCCAGTCTGCGATCCCGCCGGCATAGCGGCGAAGCCGCACGTACCCCTGCCGCTCGAAGAGCCGGTAGGCATAGATGCTCGCGGCGCAGTAGACATCCGAGCAGTAGAAGACGATCTCCTCGGCCGGGTCGAGCGCGTCGAACGCCTCCGCCACCGTCTCGTAGTGGACCGACGTCGGGAGGTGCTTTGCCCGGAAGGCGAGCGCAGAGAGCGTCATCACGAGCTTGAACTCATCTCCCCGATGAAGCTTGGCTCGCAACTCGTCACGTGTGATCAGGTTCATGTCGACCTCCTTTAGTTAGTACGATCGTTCGTTCTATCATAAGTACGAACGATCGTGCTAACTTGTGGTGCGAGATGACCGAGACGACCGTTGAGCCCGCCGATGTCGCTCCGCGCAAGCGGCGCGCGGACGGCGAGAAGAGCCGGAACGCGATCCTCCGCGAGGCGGCGCAGCTCGCGACCGTCGAGGGCCTCGGCGGCATCTCGATCGGCCGGCTCGCCGCGGCTGTCGGGATGAGCAAGAGCGGGCTCTTCGCCCACTTCGGCTCGAAGCAGGAGCTCCAGCTCGCGACGATCGAGGTCGCGAGCGACGTCTACAACGAGCTCGTCGTGGCCCCGGCTCTCGCGGAGCCGACGGGCCTCGGTCGGCTCCGGGCGCTCGTGGAGCGCTTTCTCGAGCACGTCGAGAGCGACGTCTACCCGGGCGGCTGCTTCTTCGCCTCCGTTGCCGCCGAGATGGACACCCACCCCGGCCCGGTGCGCGATCTGGCAGTTCGCTTTACCGGCGAATGGTTTGCCGAGCTGGTCGGTGCAGTCCGCGACGGGCAGGCCGAGGGCGCGATCGAGCCGTCGGAGGATCCCGAGCAGCTCGCGTTCGAGATCGACTCCTACCTGCTGCTCGCAAACGCGCAGTACGTGGTCGTGCACGATCCGACGCCGCTCGAGCGCGCCCGCCGGGCGGTCGACCGCAGGCTGGCCGCGGCCGAGCCCGCGCTACCGGCCTAGCCGCGGATGTCGCCGCCGTGCGGCGGCGAGATGTTCGCCTGGTCGAGCCACTTGCCCGACGTCCCGCCGTCGTACAGCCAGCCCCAGGCCGCGAACCCGCCTGACTTCACGTCGTTGAAGTAGCTGACCCACGACGGATACGCGCCCTTGCAGGTGAACTGCGTGTTGCAGTTCGCGTCGAACGAGCCGAGGTCTCCGGACTTCTTGTAGCGCGGGTCGAACCGGCCGTGGATCCCCGCGATGATGTAGCCGCCGGTGAACGTGCCGGTGATACCCGCGTTGAGGTTGCCGCCGCCGGCCGGGCTGAGCCCGCTGATCGTGACGAACTTGCTGCCGTCGTCGCTGATCTGCGCGCAGAACACCCCGCCCGCCTGCTTCCAGATCCGCAGGCGGCGGTTGACGGTGTCGAATGCCCAGGCCCCGACGTAACCGGAATCGGCGTAGTTCGTCAGCCGGAACTTGACGTCGACCATCTGCTTGGCGCCGCTGCCGGGGGTCATGCACTGGGCGGAGCTGATCGCCGCGGCGTCCAGGACGGGGTTGACGTCATTGGCCAGGGCCGACGCGGCAAGCGCGAGACCGGCGATTGAAACGGCGAGAAGCGCAAGACGTCTCATGACTCCCCTTCCTGGCGATTCATAGGTGGCGCGGAATACCGCGGACTGCCGGAAAGGCAGATGATCCTGAGACGATCGGGACCGTCAAGAACGAACCGCGCGAGGACGCGCGCGCCTCGGCCGGCCGCCTCGCTACTTCGCCGCGGCGGCGCGGGGCTTGCGGTTCGGCAGGTGAATCGCGCGGCCGAGCGCGACGAGGCCGGCTTCCTTGATCGCCTCGGAGAGCGTCGGATGGGGCGCCATGCCGTCGGCGATCGTCTCGACCGTCGATTCGGCGTCGATCGCGACAACGGCCGCCTCGATCAGGTCGGTCGCGTGGGGGCCGACGATCACGAGGCCCAGCAGCTCGCCGTAGTGGGTCTCGTGGATCGACTTGACCCAGCCGCCGGTCTCGTTCTGCATCACGGCGCGGGCGTTCGCCACCCAGGGGAACTGGCCGACCGCGACGTCGTCGCCGTACTGCTCGCGGGCCTGAGCCTCGGTCAGGCCGACGCCGGCGATCTCGGGATCGGTGTAGATCGGCCGCGGCACGGCGGGATCGCCGATGACGGCGTCGTGGCCGCAGGCGTTCTCGGCCGCGACCTCGCCTTCGCGAAAGGCCGTGTGCGCGAGCTGCCAGTAGCCGGCGCAGTCGCCGACTGCGTAGATGTGGGGAACCGAGGTGCGCCGGTGCTCGTCGGCGCCGATTCCCTTCCGGGTATCGAAGGAGACGCCTGCCGCCTCGAGCCCGATGCCGGAGACGAGCGGCGCCCGTCCGACGGCGACGAGCATCAGGTCGACCTCGACCGACTCGCCGTCGCCGTAGCGCACGGTCAGGGTGTCGCCCGACTGCTCGACGGCGGTGCACTGCTTGCCGAGCTCGAGCGCGATCCCCTTCTTGCGGAAGGCCTTCGCAAGCTCCTTTGCGGCGTCGGCGTCCTCCAGCGGGATCAGGCGGTCGAGCATCTCGATCACCGTCACCTCGCTGCCGAACGTGCGCAGGATCGAGGCGAACTCGCAGCCGATGATCCCACCGCCGAGGATCGCGATCCGAGCCGGCACCTTCGTCTGGGCGAGCAGCCCGGTCGAGTCGACGCAGAGCTCCGAGTCGAGGCCGGGGATCGGCGGCTGGATCGGGAACGATCCCGTCGCGACGATCGCCGAAGTGAACTCGACGTCCTCGCCTCCCTCGACCGCAATCGTGTTCGCATCGCGGAACGTTCCCCTGCCCTTCACCCACTGGACGCCGTTCGCCTTGAACAGCGAGGCCACGCCGCCCGTCATCTGCGAGACCACGGCTGCCTTCCACTCGTTCGCAGCCGGGAAATCGAGCTGGGGCTCGCCCACCGAGACCCCGAGCTTGGGGAACGAGTCGCGCGCCTGATGCAGGAAGTGCGCGGTCTGCACCCAGGCCTTGGTCGGGATGCAGCCGACCCGCAGGCAGGTGCCGCCGAGCTCCGGAGCCTCCTCGATGCAAATCACGCTCGCACCGAGCTGAGCTGCCCGGATCGCCGCCGTATAGCCCCCGGGGCCTCCCCCCAAAACTGCCACGTCACATTTCACATCGCCGATGCTAGCCCGCGCGCATGCCCTAGGGGTTCGATGCGCCCGAGCTTGCACTCCAGTCACCGCCGGAGCCGGGCTTCGCCCGGCGGGAGGCGCGCAGCGAGTCGCCACCGGGCACCCGGGAGGAGGGGGCTCCAGGGGGAACCTTGCTGCTTCCCCCATGCTTTCGTCGGCAAATGCGTGGCAGTGCGCCTCGACGGAATCCACCACGTGACGTGCATCACGGGCGACGCTCCGGCGAACGTCGAGTTCTATGCGGGGACGCTCGGGCTGAGGCTCGTGAAGAAGACCGTGAACCAGGACGACCCGACGGTCTACCACCTGTTCTACGCCGACGAGCGGGGCAGCGCGGGCTCCGACATCACGTTCTTCGAGTACCCGGGCGCGCCTCGCGGCCGCGCCGGGGATGGGATGGTGCATCGGATCGTCTTCCGCGTCGCCTCCGAGGAGGCGCTCGACTTCTGGGCTCAGCGGGCGAACGGCGAGCGGAACTTCGGATCGGTGCTGATCCACGACCCCGAGGGCCTCGCGCTCGAGCTCGTGGTCGACGACTCGGGCGACGAGCCGTTGATCGCCGATCATCCGGAGATCCCGCGCGAGCTCGCGCTGCGGGGCTTCGCAGGCGTGCGCGCGTACTCGTCGGACTACGGCCGGAGCGCAATGTTCCTCTGGGGGCTCGGCTTCACCCCGGGCTGGGAGGCGCGCGGCGAGAAGCGCAGCGGCTTCTATGTCTACGACGATGCTCCCGAGGCGCGCGGGCATGTCGGGTGCCGGGACGGTCCACCATGTCGCCTGGTCGTCGAAGCCGGAGGAGCACGAGGGGTGGCTCGAGAAGGTGCGGGCCGCGGGAGGGCAGCCGACGCCGGTGATCGACCGGTTCTACTTCCGCTCGATCTACTTCCGCGAGCCGAGCGGCGTGCTGTTCGAGATCGCGACGCTCGGGCCGGGCTTCACCGCCGACGAGCCGCTGGAATCGCTCGGCGAGCATCTCTCCCTGCCGCCGAACTACGAGCGGATGCGCGCGGAGCTCGAGAAGCGCCTGACGCCGCTGCCCGATCCAAGGCCGGAACGCTCGTGATCTTCGTCGACCGGCCGGCGATCGGTTCCGCCGACGGCGCGCTCGTCCTCGTTCACGGCCGGGGCGCGAGCGAGTACGACCTGCTCGGCCTGCTCGATGCGCTGGACCCGGCGCAACGGCTCCACGGCTTCTGCCCGCGCGGCCCGCTCTCGCTCCCGCCCGGGGGCGCCCACTGGTACATGGTGCCGCGCGTCGGCTACCCCGATCCGGAGACATTCGCCGAGGGCTTCGCTGCACTCGCCGGCTTCGTCGACTCGCTGCCCTACGACAAGGTCATTCTTGGCGGCTTCTCGCAGGGAGCCGTGATGAGCCTCGCGGTCGGGCTCGGTCTCGGCCGCCCGCGGCCCTCCGCGGTGATCGCCTTCTCCGGCTTCATCCCCACGGTCGAAGGCTGGGAGCTAGGCCCGGCGCCGTTCCCGCCGATCGCGGTCGCGCACGGAACGTACGACCCCGTGATACCGGTGGAGCTCGGCCAGCGCGCGGTCGCGCAGCTCGAGGCAGCCGGGGCCGAGGTTCTCTACCGCGAGTCGCCGATCGACCACGCCATCGACCCGGCCTTCGTCGAGCAGCTTCGGCCGTGGATCACAGCGGTCGTCGAGGCGTAAGCACCCGGCTCTGGATCACGCCGGCACGATTTGCAGGCGGGCCCCTGCGACCTCGGCGATCCGGCGAAGGTCGACCGGATCGGAGGTCACGACCGAATCGCCGCGACGGACCGCACCCTCGACGACCGCGACATCGACGATGTCCTCGTGCCCCGAGCGGCCGGCGAGAGCGCCGACGCGTCGTGCCTGCTCCTCGCTCATCGCCTCGATCTCGCAGAGCACGAGCAGACGGGCGAGATTCGCCTGACGAGAGCCGTCGCGCCAGGCCTGTGCCAGCACCGGGGCCGGCACTACGGGAACGACCTCCTCGGCGAGCAACCCGGCGTGCAAAGCCCACATCCGCCGGTCGTTCCGCTCGGCGGCGAGGAGCGCTCCGGTGTCATACGTGATGCCGGTCATCGCCCGAGCAGCGCGCGGGCGCGCTGCAGCCCATCAGCGCGCTCTTCGGGCGTCAAGGCTCCGTTCTCCTGCTCCCATTCGGCGAGCGCACGCGCGCCGGCCTCGAGTCGTAACCGATGCGCCGCAGTCTCTGCGAGCCAACCGCTGAAGGTCGTCCCCTCGAGCTCGGCCGCGTGATCGACCGCAGCCGCGAGCTCTCCGGGAAGCGAGATCGAGCGTTTTTCGCGCTGCGCCACGGATTTACGGTAGCACAGCAGGTAGGACATGTCCGTAAAGCGGACGCGCCGGGACTGTCAGAGCGAACGGCGAAGCGTGAGCGTGTCGCCGTGCTCGCGCACCTGCTCGAACCCGCGTGCCAGGTAGCTGTCCGCCTCGGCATCGCCCCGGTGCACCGACACCGAGAGCGCGTCGTACCCCTCGACACGCGCCCGTTCGAGCAGCGCCTCGAGCAACTGCGCGCCGATTCCCTGGCCCTGCTTCGTCGGCACGACGACGAGCGTCAGCTCCGGCGTATCGTCGTCGACGAACCCATAGCCGGGGTTCATCGACGTGAACAGCCGGTACCAGGCTGCGCCGACCGAGTGGCCGCCTTCCGTCGCGACGACTGCGGCGTCGCCCTTTCGCCCCCAGCCGTCCACGTAGTGCGAGATCGAGACGTCGGTCTCGAACGCACTGACGTGCCAGTTGTAGGCGAACCCGAGCAGCGAGCGCAGGAACGGGACATCGAGCCTGTCCCCGCGCCTGACGAAAACCGTCATAGGGCTAGCGCGGGGTCCTCGAGGAAGGTCTTCACGGTCCGCAGGAAGTCGGCTGCCGGGCCGCCGTCCACCGCGCGATGATCGACCGTCAGCGTGATCGTCATCATCGGCCGCACGACGACCGCGTTGTCGACCACCACCGCCCGGTCGACCGTGGCGCCGACGGCGAGGATCGAAGCCTGCGGCGGGTTGAGCACTGCAATGAACTGCTCGATGCCGAACATCCCGAGATTGGAGATGGTGAAGGTGCCACCATCGAGATCCGCGAGCTGCAGCGCCCCGTCGCGCGCCTTGCCGACGATCGCCGCGCGGGCCTGGGCGACCTCCGTGAGCGAGAGCCGCTCGACTGCCCGGATCACCGGAACGACGAGCCCCTGGGGTGCTGCGACGGCAATCCCGACATTCACGGACGGGAACCGCAGGAGCGAATCACCGGCGAACTGGACGTTCACGTCGGGGTGACGCATGAGCGCACGGGCGCAGACCTTGGCGATCAGGTCGGTGACCGTGACGCGAACGTCGGGATCGAGCTCGCGCGAACGCTCGATCAGCGTGTTGGCCTGGGTCATCTCGGCCGAGACGGTCAACTGGAAGACGGGAACCTGCCAGGCCTCGGTCAGGCGGCGGGCGATCGTTCGGCGGGTGCTCGTGAGCGGCACCGACTCGACCTCCGCGGGTACCTGAGCCGGGGCGCCCGGCGCGACGGGACGCGGCGCCTCCGTGGGAGAGGCCTCTGCACGCTCGATGTCCTCGGCGATGATCCGGCCGTCGGGGCCGGTGCCCGTGAGGCCGTCGAGCTCGACGCCGCGCTCGCGCGCCATCCGGCGGGCGAGCGGCGAGGCCTTCACGCGGCCCGTCGTCTTGTCGCGCGCACCGTTGATCACCGCGCGGAAGCGTGATTCCTCGGTCGGATCCGGTTCGCCGGGTTCGCCTCCTCGGAAACGGGCACCTCCGCGACGGCAACCGTCTCACCGGGCTCGCCGATCACGCCGACGGTCTGCCCGACCGGCACCTCGCCCTCGGCGACGGCGATCGTGAGCAGCACCCCGCTCGCCTCGGCCTCGACCTCCTGGGTTGCCTTGTCGGTGTCGACCTCGTAGAGCGGGTCGCCCTTCTCGACGCGGTCTCCCTCGGCCTTGAGCCAGCGGACGATCGTGCCGCTCTCCATGCCCTGACCGAGACGGGGAAGCTTGACCTCGTTCGCCATCAGGCCCTCGCGAGCGTCTTCTTGATTGCCGCGAGCACGTCGGCGGGCTGGGGGACGACGAACTGCTCCATCGCCGGCGCGAACGCCAGCGGCGCGAACTTGGCCCCGACGCGCTCGATCGGCGCGTCGAGCCAGTCGAAGGCCTTCTCCTGGAGCACGGCTGCCACCTCGGCGCCGAAGCCCATCCGTGCGACCGCCTCGTGGGCGACCACGACGCGGTTCGTCTTCTTGACCGACTCGACGAGCCCGTCCTCGTCGAGTGGCTGCAGGGTGCGCGGGTCGACGACCTCGACCGAGATGCCGTCCTTCTCCGCCTCCTCGGCGGCGACGAGCGCCCGGTGAACGAGGGGGCCTGTGGCGATCACGGTCACGTCGGTGCCCTCGCGGATCACCCGCGCCTTCCCGAGCGGGATCGGCTCGAGCGTGTCGGGCACCTCTTCCTTCACCGGGTAGAGGAGCCGGTGCTCGAAGAAGATCACCGGATTGTCGTCGTAGATCGACGACCAGAGCAGTCCTCGCGCGTCGGCGGGGCTCGAGGCGAACACGACCTTCAGGCCGGGGACGTGGACGAGCCACGCCTCGAGCTGCTGCGCGTGCTGCGCGCCCGGCGACCAGCCGGCGCCGCCCTGGGTGCGGATCGTCAGCGGCACCTTCAGCTGCCCGCCCGACATGTAGCGGTGCTTCGCCGCCTGGTTCACGATCTGCTCGAGCGAGAGCGTCAGGAAGTCCTCGTACATGATCTCGACGACGGGGCGCATTCCCTGCATCGCGGCGCCGATCCCGGCACCGACGATCGCCATCTCGGAGATCGGGGTGTTACGGACGCGCTCGGCACCGAACTCCTCGTAGAGGCCCTGCGTGACGCCCATCGACCCGCCCATCTCGGCGATGTCCTCGCCCATGAGGAAGACGTCCTCGTCGGTGCGCATCGCGGTTGCGAGGGCGTCGCGAACGGCTTCCCGGTATGAAAGCTCAGCCACGGTTAGGCGTAAATGTTCTTCAGAGCGTCTTCGGGCTGGGGGTCGGTGCCGTTCTTGGCGAACTCGACGGCGCCTTCGACGATCTCGTGTACCTCGTCCTCGAGCTGCTGCCAGTCCTCGGTGGAGACCTCGAGCTTCTCCCGGAGACGAACGATCGGGTCGCGCTCGGCGGCCTCGTCGCGGTCTTCCTTGGAGCGGTAGACCTGTGGATCCCCGATGTAGTGGCCGTGCATCCGGTAGGTCTCGATGTCGAGGAAGACCGGGCCCGCGCCGGAGCGCACGTACTCGAGCGCCTCGCTCGCCTTCTCGTAGACCTTGGAGACATCCTGGCCGTCGACCTTGATCGAGTGCATGTCGTAGGCGAGAGCCCGCTTGGACATGTCGTTCCAGACCGGCGAGTGCTGCCAGCCCGGCGTCGACTCGGCCCACTCGTTGTTCTCGCAGACGAAGAGTGTCTTGGTCTTCCAGAGCTGCGCCAGGTTCAGCGACTCGTGGAAGGTGCCGGTGTTGGTCGCGCCGTCGCCGAAGAAGGCGACCGCGACGCGGGGCTCGTCCCTGAGCTTGAAGGCGAGGCCCGCCCCGACCAGCGATGGAAGCCCGCCGCCCACGACGGCGTTCGCGCCGAGGTTGCCGCGCTCGACGTCGTAGAGATGCATCGAGCCGCCGTAGCCGTGGGAGCAGCCCTCCATCTTTCCGTAGAGCTCGGCCATCAGCGCGTTCGGGTGCGTGCCGCGCGCGAGCGTGTGCCCGTGGGCGCGGTGCGTCGAGCCGAAGACGTCGCCGTCCTCCATCGCCGCGCAGACCCCGACCTCGGCGGCCTCCTGGCCGATCGCGACGTGCAGGAACCCGGGCAGCTCGCCGGCGCGGAAGCGCTCCTCGACCTTCTCCTCGAAACGCCGGATCAGCAGCATCTCCCGCAGGAAGTCGCGGAGCTTGTCCTCTGAAAGAGCGCGCTTCTTCTCGACCTTGGCCATGGCCTGAGTGTACGTTCTCGGGAGATGGCACTGGTCAGTGAATGGCACGACGTGCAGGCCGAGTTGCCCGAGGGATGGATCGAAGCGCGCATCCACGTGGCGCTCGAGCACCCCGGTGACACCGACCGCGCGGTCGCGCTGCTCGCGCCGCTCCAGCCGCTCCGGCCGGGGCCCGACACGATCGCGGTGCTGATCGCGCGCAGCGGAAGCACCGGCCACAGCCCGGAGGCCTTCCGCCGCGGGCTCGCGCGCCTCGACGGAGAGCGCCTGCACGGGCTGATCACGATCGCCTCGGTCGAGGAGAAGGCAGCAGTTGCCCAGAGCGCGGCGACGCCGTCACTGCCCGAGTCGTGGGACGCAGCGCTCGCGACGCTCCCGTCCGACTGGAGCGACCTGCTCGGCGAGGTCGAGCTCGCCTCGTCGGACTATCTCGAGCCCGGCGCCCTGAACATGGCGCCGATGAACCCGCGCCGGGTCGAGAAGACGCTGCGCCTGCAGTTCCGCAGCGCGAGCAGCTTCGGCTACGGCGCGTCGCCCGGCATGGTTCGCCGCTGCTTCGAGCGCTGCGACGCCGACGGCATGCGCGGCACCGTCACCGTCCTCCGTGTTCTCTCGGACTCACGCCCTGTCGGCACGCAGGGCCCGGTCTGGCAGATCGACGGGCGGATGGTCTGAAAGCGCGGTTCTGACCCGAGAGGGCGACCGATCGTTTCGTCAGCGAAACGAGATCCGGGTAGGCGGCCAGTACGTAGCCACGACCTTTCCGATCAGATCCCCGCGGGGCACCGTTCCCCATTTTCGGGAGTCGCATGAGCTCTGCCGGTTGTCGCCCATCATGAAATAGCGTCCGGCCGGGATCCTGACGGGCGGGTAGCTGTCGTGGTCCCTGCTCGCCGGCTTGAGGTATGGCTCTTGGAGCGGTTTCCCGTTGATGTCAACGGTGCCGTTCTTCTCCGCCCATACCTCGCCGGGCATTCCGATCAGTCGCTTTACATAGACGCCGCCGGTCGTGCAGGCAATCCGTGCTCGCGGTGGGGTATTGAAGACGACGATGTCGCCGCGTTTCGGGCTGCCGATCTCGTAACAGATGCGGCAGGCGAGGACGCGGTCGGAGCCGTCGAGGAGACCGCCCGGCGCGAGACACCCGTCGGCGTTCGCGCAGTGGAGCGTCGGCTCCATCGAGCTCGAGGGGATTCGGTAGGGGTTGATCACCCACTGCTTGATCGCCAGCACGATCAAGATCGCGCCGAGGATCGTGACGAGCCAGTCGATGGTCATGCGGAGGCTGCTTGGCAGCCCGGCGGTCAAGCGGTCGAGCGGGTTGTTCACCTTCGGCCCCGATCCATCACGCCGAAGCATAGATCATCTATGCCATAGAATACCTATGCAATGTCAAGCGACGCCTACACCGGGCATCTCGACATGCTGCTCCTGGCCGCCGTGCAGTCCCGCGCCATGCACGGCTACGCGATCATCGACCATGTTCGGCGTACCAGCGCCGGGCAGTTCGACTACGCCGAGGGCACCGTCTACCCCGCTCTGCGGCGGCTCGAGGATGACGGTCTAGTACGCAGCCGCTGGGACAGCGAAGGCGGACGACGCCGACGCGTCTACGAAATCAGCGCACAGGGGAAGCGCGAGCTCGCCAGCCAACGCCAAGACTGGGATCGATTCACAACCGGCGTCAAAGCTGTCCTCGACCATGGCTGAAGCAGTCGACCCCATCGCCCAGTACCTAGCCAGCCTCTCGCGAGATCTGGGTCGGCTCCTGGGGCTCGCGGCGCCGGCTGCTTAAGCGAGATCCACGACCACCTCGACGACGCCGTCGACGCGAATCTGGCCCGCGGGCTCGGGCAAGCGGATGCAGAGCGACTTGCACTCGAAGAGCTTGGATCTCTCGAGAGCCTCTTGAACGCTTGGGAGATCAGATGCGCGCGGAAAGACAGACGCACGCGTCGGCACCTCGCGGTAACAATCGCGGCTGCCTCCGTCACGGTGATGCTCGCCGTCGCGCAACATGCCCAGGGAAGACACACCCCGAACATCGTCGCGCCGGCGACGCTCGGGAACTGCCGAGCCCGACTAGCTCCGAGTGTGCGAGCTCGTGGAACGAGCAAGCGTCAATCGCCCAGCGTCAAGCGGTACACACGATGCATCGCGCTCTGATCGTTCCCGAGGCGCGACGCACGGCCCACCTCCTGAACCGATCGGGCGTCGTGACCTTTCCCGAGAGCTGTGCCATTCTCTTCTACAGCGGCGGTTCCTCTTTCAGGACGGTCATTCTCAGCACGCAAGGCGCGTTTCACTCGGGCCTGATCGCTCATTGGCAGATCCTGAGCCGGCGAGTGGGCGAAACGCCCCCAGGCAACGCGATCGTTCATGCCGACGGCACCATCGTTCGACCTTGGATCGCTCGCTCAGACGTGATGAGTGAACGCGCGTTGTCATGATAGTATGCATGGGTCATGAGTCATACGCATGAAAATTTCGGCAGGAGGGCAGATCTCGATCCCGGCAACGGTCCGTCATCGCTGGGGAACAACGACTGTCCTTCTCGACGACCGCGGCGACCATCTTGTTCTCCGCCCGACGGCGGATGATCCGGTCGCGGCGGCGGAAGGCTCGCTCAGCTCTGAGTTCAAGAAGTTCGACGCGATGCAGCTTCGCCGCCGCGCCCGCGCTGACGAGCACGCTTCGGAACGACGCCGGACGTGACGCTCCTCGACGCTTACGCGGTGGTCGCCTTCCTCGCCGGAGGCCCGGCTGCGACAGAGGTGCGAGCAATCCTGCGTCGAGGGAACACGGCGATCGCGACAGTCAACCTCGCCGAAGCGCTGGACGTATCGGAGCGCGTCTTCGGGGTGCCGACGCGCGTCTCCATGGCGGCGCTGGAGCCGCTACTCGATTCCGCTGTCGACACGATCCCGCTTGACGTCGCGACCGCGCGCCGCGCAGCAGAGATTCGCGCGAGCCATTACCACCGGTCGTCCTGCCCGATCTCGCTCGCCGACGCCGTACTGGTCGCCTCCGCACGGCCCGGTGACCGCGTCGCAACGTCGGATCCCGACGTCTTGCGCGTCGCTGCGGCCGAGCGGATCGACACCGTGGCGCTCCCGGGGCAGGGCTAGGCGCTACCCGCGAAGCTCGGCGCCGAACTTCTCGCGCGAGCGCCGCGACGATCGCGTTGCGCAGACGCATCGCGTCTTTCTCGGCAAGCGTCCGGTCCGAGGCCTGATAGGCAACCGAGAACGCAACGGACTTCTTGCCCGCGCCGATCTGGTCGCCGCGGTAGACGTCGAAGACGTGGATCTCGCGGAGCTCCTCGCCGGCTGCCTCGCGGGCCGCGGCCACGAGATCGCCGACCGGGATCTCCTCGCCGACGGAGACCGCGATGTCCTGGCGCACAGCCGGATAGGTGATGAAATCGTGGTACACGACCGGGCCCGCCCGCGGCGTCGAACAGGCTGCGCAGGTCGAGCTCGAACACCCCCCACTCGCCTTCGAGCTCGCGCGGATGCAGCTCGCCGAGGATGCCCGCGTCGGTGATCGCCGACTTGCCCGGATGGAGGAGCGGGTGGCTCCAGCGGCTGAACGTCGGTTCGGCCTTGACAGCGCGGTACAGCGCCTCGACAACGCCCTTCACGTGCAGGAAGCCGCCCTCGGCGATCCCTGCGACGGTCGGAGCCTCCGCGGGAAGGTCGTCGGCCGGCATGTAGACGCGCGCGATCTCGAAGAGCGCGATCCCGCGTGACCCGGCGTCGACGTTTCGGCGCGCGGCCTCGACGAGGCTCGGGAGGAGCGACGTGCGCAGGGCGGTGAAATCGACGGAGATCGGCTCGGGGAGCTTCCACGGCGTGTCGTCGTCGGGCCGCAGGCTCGGCGTGTAGATCTCGGCGAAGCCCGAGGCCGACGAGCGCGTCCTCGACCCGGCGGCGAAGCTGCTGATCGCGCGTCAGCGCACCGTTCATCTCCCGGCGGGCGGGCAGGGTGAACGGGACGTCCTCGAGGCGGAAGCGGGCGATCTCCTCGACGACGTCGATCTCGCGCGTCACGTCGCGGGCGCGCCAGGTCGGGGCCACGACCTCGTCGCCCTTGCGGTCGAAGCCAAGGCGGTCGAGGATTGCGTACTGGCGCTCGGCCGGCGTCGCGATGCCGATCACCTCGTCGGCGCGCTCGGGCCGGAACCCGATCACCGGCCGCTCCGGCAGCTCGCCCTTCACGTCGCTGTCCGCCGTCCAGGTACCGCCCGCTGTCTCGAGCAGGAGCCTGGTCGCGAGGTCGGCGGCCTGTTCGGCGAGGTAGGGATCGACGCCCTTCTCCCACCGGTTCGAGCCCTCGGTGCGGAGCTTCTGGCGCTCGGAGGTGCGGAAGATGCCGTACGGCTCGAAGTTCGCGGCCTCGAGCAGCACCGTCGTCGTCGCCTCGCCGATCTCGGTCTCCTCGCCGCCCATGATCCCGGCGAGCGCGACGGCGCGGTCGGCGTCGGCGATCACGAGATCGTCGGCGGTGAGCTCGCGGGCCACGCTGTCGAGCGTTGTCAGCTTCTCGCCTGCAGCGGCGCGGCGAACGATGATCTGCCCCCCGTGCAGCACGGTGAAGTCGAACGCATGCAGCGGGTTCCCGAGCGCCAGCATCACGTAGTTGGTGACGTCGACGACGTTCGAGATCGGCCGCTGCCCCGCCAGGAAGAGCCTCGTCCGGAGCCACTGCGGCGACTGGCCGATCGCAACGCCCTCGAACAGCCGGCCGACGTAGCGCGGGCAGCCCTCGAAGTCGTCGATCCGGATCTCGACCGTCTGCTCGGGACGCGCCTGGGGACTGTCCCCGGGGGGGCCGTGAGAGGCAGGTCGTAAAGGGTCGCGATCTCGCGGGCGAGGCCGTACACGGACTGGAGGTCGGGCCGGTTGCCGGTCGCCTCGACCACGAGCACGTGGTCGACCAGCGGCAGAACGTCGCCGAGCAGCGTTCCCGGCTCGGTCTCCGGCAGCAGCATGATCCCCGCGTGCTCGCCGCCGAGGCCGACCTCGTCCTCGGCCAGGATCATCCCGTCGGAGATCTCGCCCCGAACCTTGCGCTGCTCCAGCGCGAGCCCGTTCGGAAGCACCGCACCGGGGAGCGCCACACCGACGGTCGCGCCGACGCCGAAGTTCCAGGCGCCGCAGACGATCGAGCGCGGTTCGGCCTCGCCGACGTCGACCTTGGTGATCTGGAGCCGGTCGGCGTTCGGGTGCTTCTCCGCCTCGACGACGCGGCCGATCTTGAACAGGCCGAGGTTGCCGCCCACGTCGGCGACACCGTGGTCGTCGATCCCCTCGACCTCGGCCGTCGCAACGGAGAGGCGCGTCGCGAGCTCGCTCAACGGCATGTCGACGGCGACGTAGTCGCGCAGCCAGGAGACGGGCACCTTCATCAGAACTGCCTCAGGACGCGCAGGTCGCCTTCCCAGAGCGCGCGGATGTCGGGGATGTCGTGGCGCAGCTGGGTCGTGCGCTCGAGGCCGCAGCCGAAGGCGAACCCGCTCCACTCCGCGGGGTCGAGGCCGACGTTCTCGAAGACGCGCGGATCGACCATGCCGGCGCCGCCCATCTCGATCCAGCCCGAGAACTTGCAGGTGCGGCAGCCCGCGCCGCCGCAGATCCCGCACGAGACGTCGGGCTCGATCGAAGGCTCGGTGAACGGGAAGAAATGCGTGCGGAAGCGGACGCGCCGGTCCGGCCCGTAGAGCGCACGCATCACGTGGAGCAGCGTTCCCTGCAGATCGGCGAGCGTGAGGTTCTTGTCGACGGCGAGGCCCTCGAACTGGTGGAAGATCGGATACCGCGTCGCGGTGATCGCGTCGCGCCGGTAGACGCGGCCGATCGAGACCATGTAGATCGGCGGCGGCTTCTCCTCGAGGATGTGGATCTGGGACGGGCTCGTCTCGGTGCGGAGCACGTGGTTCTCGTCGAAGAAGAAGGTGTCGCGCGGCGAGCGAGCCGAGTGCGTCGGCAGGAACGCGAGCTTGTCGAAGTTGTATTCGACGGTCTCGACCTCTCGGTCGTCGCGCACCTCGTAGCCGAGCCCGAGGAATGCGTCTTCGACGGCGCGGCGCACCTGGGTGATCGGGTGGAGCTGGCCGAGCGGCAGCTCCTCGCCGGGGAGCGTCACGTCGATGACCTCCTCGCGCAGGCGCCGGTCGAGCTCCTCGCCGGCGAGCTGGGTCTCGCGCCCCTCGAACGTCTCCTCGAGCTTCCGGCGGACGCCGTTCAGCAGCATCCCCGTCTCGCGGTCGCGAACCTCGCGCAGCGCCAGCGCGAGGTCGCTCTTGCGCCCGAGGTACTGCACGCGCACCTGCTCGAGGTCGTCGCTCGACGCCGCAGCTGCGCTCGCTGCAAGGCCCTGCTGCTCGTACTCCTGCCAGTTGTCGCTCACTCGTTCTCCATGGTCGAAAGGGCTTCGGTCGGCTGATTCAGCCCCGGCCCGAGAACGCGGAGGCTACGCGGCGCGCGCCGCGGCCCCGGTCTCGAACCGGGGCGAGGTAAACAGGAACGGCCGTGCCGGCGTCGCCATATCGGCAGCATACCGGCCATGTCCGCTTACGACCGCATTGCGCGCCTCTACGACCCCTGGTCGGTCAGCGTCGTCGAAGACGTCGCGTTTTACCTGGAACGGGCACGGAAATGGGGCGGCCCGGTGATCGAGCTCGGCGTCGGCACGGGGCGGATCGCCGTCCCGATCGCGGCGGAGGGAATCGAGGTGATCGGCGTCGATCTCTCGGAGGGAATGCTCGAGGTCGCCCGCGAGCGGGCCGCTCTCGCCGGCGTCAAGGTCGATCTGCGCTACGGCGACTTCCGCGACCCGCCGGTCGAGGGGCCGGTGCCCCTCGTGATCGTCCCCTTCCGGTCGCTACTGCACATGCAGACCGACGACGATCGCCGTGCGGTCGTGCGCGCCGCGCACCGGCTGCTGGAGCCCGGCGGCCACTTCGTCTTCGACGTCTTCTGGCCGGGCCCGGAGGACATCGCCGAGACGCACGGACGCTGGCTCGAGCGCGAGCCCGGCATCTTCGAGCGGGCCGACTGGGACGAGCAGACCCGGACGCTGATCCTGCGCGTCCGCGGCGACGGCGTCGAGTCCGAGCTCTCGCTCGCCTGGATCTCGATGACCGAGTGGCGCGAGCTCCTCGGCAACGAGGGCTTCGTCGTCGAGGGCCTCTACGGCTGGTTCGACGGCACCGCCTGGTCGGGTCACGAGGACTCGATCTGGGTCTGTCGCAAGCGCGACTGACCGCGCTCGTCACGGTGCCTGTCCCCGGGGTTCGCCGAGGAAAGTGGCTTCGCCGCTGGGTTTCAACCCATCGCCGTGACACTTTCGTGACGGTGACTGTCCCCGGACAT
>CAVYIB010000022.1:0-62305 GCA_963768435.1 uncultured Actinomycetota bacterium | reverse complement strand
AGACGACCAACCCGAACCACTTGTTGATCACATACGCGACCGCGATCAGCCCGAAGTAGCCGATCGCCAGAATCAGAAAGCGAAAGGCAGCATCCTCTGACTTGAACGGATTCCGCATACCTGCGGAAACAGTTTTACAGGATGTAGACGGTCACGTAGACGACGACCCACATCACGTCGACGAAATGCCAGTAAATTCCACCGACCTCGATCCCGTGATGGTGCTCGGGACTGAAGTGGCCGCGGAACGACCTGATCGTCATCGCGAGCAGGATCAGGAGGCCGATGAAGACGTGGCAGGCGTGCAGCCCCGTCAGCCCGAAGAACGTCGACGCGAACGCGGTGTCGCTCGTGTTGAACCCGAGGCGGTGGTACTCGATCACCTGCGTCAGGAGGAACGTCAGGCCGAGGAGCAGCGTCAGCACCATCCCGGCGCAGAGCCCGGCGCGGTTGTTCTTCTTCACCGATACCGTCGCCCAGTGCATCGTGAAGCTGGACGTGATCAGGATCAGCGTGTTGATCAGCGCCAGGAACCACGGCCGCTCGAACTGGATGTGCGTGCCCGGCATGTACGGCGGCCATGGGCCCGGGTGGGCGTCGTTGTTGACGACCCGGTCGAAGAAATAGACCGTGAAGAACGACCCGAACAGCATGATCTCCGACCCGATGAACAGGAAGATCCCGACGATGACCGGGTTGATGCGCGAGCTGAAATGGATTGGCGGCGGATGATCGTTCGCGGTTCCGCCCGAGTGGGCGATGACCAATCGGTTCCGCGTGCGCGCTCATTCCTCTCCCTCCGATACGACGTGATCAACCGGCAGCCCGGTCTCGCTGCGGAGGCGCCCCACGAGATCGCGGCGCATCCAGCCCGAGCGGGCGCTCGGGAAGGTCGAGACGATGATCTCGTCGACCCGCTCGTCGTTCGTCGCTTCCATCGTCGCGGTGAACGGATCGGGGTGGACGACCTGGCCGTGAGCCTCGATCCCCTCCGAGCGCAGCTCCGAGAGGGCGCGCCGGAGGCGCTTCGCGGCCTCGGGGCTCGGCACGTCGCTCGACTGCGGCGCGACGATCAGGAAGCTGGCCGGCCCCTGAGCCGCCCGAGCCCGCACGCGATCGAGCAGCTCCTGCGAGATGACGGTCTCGTTGGCGACGACGAGGACGTTGCGCTCGTCGGTCGCGTCGTCGTTCGCGATCACGTGGCGCACGGGAATGTCGCCGGCAGCCTTGGTGATGTCGCGGATGACGTTGCTGCGCATCCAGCCGGAGCGCTGCTCGGGATGGGTGGAGACGACGATCTCGGTCGGGGGCGGCTCGAGCTGGACGAGCGCGTCCTTGGCCGCCATCACCGGGCTCGTCTCGACGACGAACCCCTGAGCGCGGAATCCCGGATTCGCGGAGCAGCGCCAGCGTCTTGTCGAGCCTGCGGCCCGCCGAGGCGCGGCGCGTGTCCTGGTAGACGACGTAGCCGTGGCGCGGCTCGCTGACAGGCGCGATCACCGTCACGTGCACGTCCTTTCGCCGACCGCCCGCTCGCGCAGAGCGTCGAGCAGGGCAGGTGAGGCTGCGGTCTCGTTCGCGATCACGAGCACGTGGATCACGAGCCTAGTGGCCCGTGCCCACGGGTTCGGAGGTCGATCGCGCCGTGCAGGATCGCGTGCTTCGCGCCCGGGACGCCGTACTCGTACGGGCCGCCGACGACCTGCGGGATCTCGTCGAAGTTGAAGATCGGCGGGGGCGAGGAGACCTGCCATTCGAGCGTCAGCGCGTGCCAGGGGTTGTCACCGGCAGGCGGGCCGTAGCGCCACGAGCGGATCATGTTGTAGAGGAACACGAGCGTGGAGGCGCCGAGCGCGAACGAGGCGATCGAGATGAAGAGGTTGAAGTCGGTGAACCGGGTCGCGTAGTCGGCGACGCGGCGCGGCATCCCCTGAAGGCCGATGTAGTGCATCGGGAAGAAGGTCAGGTTGAAGCCGATGAACGTCATCCAGAAGTGCAGCTTCCCGAGCCGCTCGTCGTACATCCGGCCGGTCATCTTCGGGAACCAGTAGTAGATCCCGCAGAAGACCGTGAAGATCGAGCCGCCGAAGAGCACGTAGTGGATGTGCGCCACGATGAAGTACGTGTCGCTCGCGTGGATGTCGATCGGCACCGAGCCGAGATAGATGCCCGACAGCCCGCCGATGGTGAACATGGCGATGAATCCGACGGCCCACAACATGGGCGTCGTGAAGTGAATTTTCCCGTCCCATAGCGTCGCCACCCACGAGAAGATCTTGATCCCCGTCGGCACCGCGATCAGGAGCGTCGTGGCCATCATCGGCACGCGCAGCCATGGCGCCATGCCGGCCACGAACATGTGGTGCGCCCACACCGAGAAGCCGAGGATCAGGATCGCGAGCAGGCTCAGCGCCATCAGGCGGTAGCCGAAGATCGGTTTTCGGCTCATGACCGCTACGACCTCGGAGATGATCCCGAAGCCGGGCAACATCATGATGTAGACCGCTGGGTGCGAGTAGAACCAGAAGATGTGCTGGTACCCGAGCACGTAGCCGCCGTTGGCCGTCTCGAAGAAGTTCGTGTGCATGACGCGGTCGAAGAGGACGAAGAACTGCGAGCCGGCGATGAACGGCGTCGCGAGGACGACGAGCGTCGAGGTGGTGAAGTTCGCCCAGACGAGCAGCGGCATGCGCCAGAACGTCATGCCCGGCGCGCGCATCGTGATGATCGTGACCAGGAAGTTCAGCGCGGTCACGATCGAGCTCGCGCCGGCCCACTGGACGCCCATGTTGAAGAAGACCTGCCCGAGCGGCTGATGCGAGCAGAGCGGCGCGTAACACGTCCAGCCGGCGGAGGGCCCGCCGCCCGGCGTGACCATGCCGATGAGCATGATCAGGCCGCCCATCGGGAGCAGCCAGAACGACAGGGCGTTCAGCCTCGGGAACGCCATGTCGGCGGAGCCGATCATCAGCGGGATCACGAAGTTGCCGAGGCCCGCGAAGACGGGGACGACGACGGCGAAGATCATGATCGCCGCGTGCTCGGAGATCAGGACGTTGAAGGTCTGCGGGCTGAAGTACTGGTCGCCAGGCCTCGCGAGCTCGGCGCGGAAGAGCATCGCCAGGAACCCGCCGATCACGAAGAACGTCATCGTCGTGACGAGGTACTGGACGCCGATCACCTTGTGGTCGGTGTTCGGGCGGAAGTAGTCCTGCCACTTGCGCGCACCGTGGCCCGAGTGGTCCTCCGGCCGGGTCGGCCTGCCCGAGAAGTAGTAGGCCCAGTAGTCGAAGCAGCCGATGCCGATCAGGATCCCCATCGGGAACGTGACGAGCGCGACGGTGAGGATCGGCTGCGCGTACCAGACCGGGTCCCAGTGGGCGGCCCAGCGGATCAGGCAGACGAGCCCGACGCCCATGAACCCGACGAGCGGGGTCGTCCAGAGCGCGCGCCACCAGCCGGGTGCCGTGAAGCGGTGGATCCCGGTCGGGGGCGGCGGCGGCTCGTGGTGATGCGAGTGGCCGTTGCTCGGCGCGTGGGTCTCGGCGGATGCTGTCTCAGTGGTCATCGTGGGTCCTTCGCTACTTCGTGTTCTTGGCCAGATACTGCACGAGCACTTCGATGTTGGTGTGCGGAACGATCGTGTGGTTGTACGTCGTCGGCATCACGCCTGGCTGGTATCCGGGCGTGATGTAGGCGTTCGGGTCGATGATCGACTGGCGGATGTAGTCCTCGAGCGGTTGCCCGGCCTTCTTGGCCGCTGCCGTCAGATCGTCCAGGTCGGGACCGACCTTGCCGGTGGCCGCCGGGATCGGCGTGAACGTGTGACAGGCGCTGCAGCCGTTCGAGGTGAAGATCAGCGCGCCGGCGCTCACCCCGGCGCCGCCCGTCGGGCTGGGCGCCGTGACCGGCGAGCTCGTGTACCACTTCGCGTAGTCGGCCTTCGTCAGGACGAACGACCAGCTGCGCATCAACGAGTGCCCGAGGCCGCAGAGCTCGGTGCAGATGACCGGGAAGTGGCCGAGGCGGTTGGGCGTGATCACGAGCGTGTTGACCTGGCCGGGGACGGCGTCCTGCTTCTGCCCGAACTCCGGCACCCAGAACGAATGGATCACGTCCCTCGAGGTGATCTCGAGCCTGCACGCCCCGGTCGATCGGCAGGCGCAGGATCGGGTAGGTCTTGCCGTTCGGATAGGTGAACTGCCAGGCGAACTGCTCGCCCTGCACCTTGACGATCGAGCGGGTTGTGTGCCGGCATGACCGTTCTGCGCGAGCACGATCGCGCTCACGATCGAGATGGCGGTGACGAGGATCGCCGGGATGATCGTCCAGATGATCTCGATCGTCGTGTTGCCGTGAACGGGCGGCCCGTCCGACCAATCCCCGGGCTTGGCCCGGAAGTTGATCATCGCGTAGATCATGACCGCGCACACGACGGCGAAGATCACGAGCGAGATGACCGTCGCGAACCAGTAGACGAAGTCGATCCGCTCCGCCTGCTTGCTCGCCGGGTCGGGAAGCCACGGCACCGCAACGGCAACCACCGTGGCGATCGCGCCTGCTATGAGGCCGATCAGGACGAGCTGGAGGATGGAGCCTCGGCGCACCGAGCGCAACCCTACCGAACTGTTACAAACGCTCGGAGAAGAACCGTCAAATGCAGCTCTTTGGTTGTCTCAAACGTCACGTAGTCGATTCCCGGCGACCGTGGACCGGGAGAAACGAGCCGCAGAACGGCTGGCACACAGGGGGAACGTCCGGTCCCGCCGCGATCATCCACGGCGTTGGACGCTTCGTTCGCGCCCAAGTCCCAGACCCCGTCGGAGCGCATCGCAGAGGAGGCGCTCGCCGAGGCCTTCCGGCGACTCTGCCGCGGGGGCAGCTGGCAGGGCGTCACCCGCGAGCTCGCCTGGCGCGCGGTCACCGGCGGCCATCGCGACCCGCGTAGCGTCGAATCGCTCGCCGAGAGCGCCGAGGCGATGCTGGCCCCGCTGATCGACCAGGCGTTGTGGGAGGTCGAACGGCGCGCGGTGGCAAGCCGGGAGGAGTTCCTCGAGGCGCGCCCGCGCGACGATGCCGGCGCTTTCGCCGCAGCGCGTCTCGATGCGGGCGAGGAGGCCGAGCGGCTCGTCGCAGAGGCCTACGACCAGGTGCTCGACTCGCTGCTCTCGCTGAGCCGCCGCGCGGCGTAGGCGGAATACACTTGGGGCGAGCGGCAGGCAGGTGGATGCCGCACCATTCGGAGCGAGCGGCGTGACCACCCAGAAGACGCAGCATCCGCACGTGCCCCCCGCCCCGGGGCGGCCGGTGTTGCATCCGTCGCCGAGGCGCAGGCGCCTCTCACCGGGTCAGGGACTGGCCGTGATCGCAGTGCTCGACCGCTCTGCCTCAGCCGGTGGCGGCAAGAGCGCTTCGGCGGCGAGCGGCGCCTCCACGACCTCGCCGGGCCTCACGGTCGCCCAGCTCCTTGCCGAGAACGCCGCGCTCCTGAAGCAGGTGCGGGCGAACCAGGCGCAGATCGAGAAGCTGCTCGCCGCGCAGAAGAGCTAGGTCCCGGCGGTTGCCTCCGGCAGCACCGGCGCTTCGAGCGCTGACGTCGTGCGCGCATGGTCGAGCTGCTTCTTGATGTGCACCGCCGCCGACACGAGTGGCGCCGCGAGAATCAGGCCGAGCGTTCCGAAGAGGCACCCCGCGGCGATCGTCACGATCAGGACGACGAGCGGGTGCAGGTTGAGCGCTGACCCCATCGCGAAGGGCTGAACCAGATTCTGGAGCAAGCCGTTCGCGAGGATGACGAGCGCGAGCATGATGAGCGCGGTCGTCGTGCCGCTCGCGCCCAGCGCGATCACCACAGCGAAGGCTCCGCCGACGAAGGCGCCGATGTACGGGATGTAGGCCAGGACGAAGTTGACGGTGCCGATCGTCCCCGCCAGGGGGACGCCGAGGATCCAGGCGCTGATGCCGATCACGACGCCGTTGAAGGCGGCGACGATCGTCACGCCCTTGAAGTAGCCGCGCAACGCGCGGATCACACCGCCCGTGATGGTCTGCGCGACGGGTTGCGGGACGCCGAGGTGGCGGTCGATCGCCGCGCGCATCGACGGTCCGTCCTTGAGCAGGAAGAACAGCGAGAGGAACAGGAAGGAGAGGCCGATCGCGAGCGAGGTCACCCCCTTGATCCCACTGACGATCCCCTTCTGCAGCGCATGGAGCGCCTTCGGAACGGCGCTCGAGACGCTCGAGTTGGCATCGCCGGCGCTCGACGAGTCCACTCCGGCGCTCTCCAGCCAGCTCTGCGCCTTGCTCGCGCCGTTGCTCGCCGCCGCGCTGATCTCCGAGCTCTGATCCTTGATCCCGGCGAGAACGAGGATCAGCACGGCGACGGCGATCGCGACGATCCCGAGCAGGACGATCCCGGCTCCCGCGACTCGCGGGATGCGATGGCGGTGCATCCCGCTGACGAGCGGCATCGTGACGGTCGCGATCACCGTGCCGACGACGACGGGCCCGACGATCGTGTAGGTGGCCGCCAGGAACCACATGACGCCGGCGAGCAACGCGAACGCCCCGACGAACAGCCACGACGACCGGCCGATGTCCTCGAGCCAGCGAGGCGGCGCGAACACCGTGGCGAGCTCGTCGATGTCGCCGCTCTCGAGCCGTAGCTGAGCCGCAGCCGCCTCCTCGGCGGCGCGCACTTCGTCGTCGCCGTGGCTTCCGCTACGGATCCAATCGAGCCAGCCCACGCATCCGAGTCTGCGCGCCCAGTCGGATGGGCCTACTGCTTCTTCTGCCGAGCGAACGCGTAGATCCGGGCGTGACCGACGAAGAACGCAAGGTGGCGCTCGGCGACGAGCGGGCTGTACTGGCCGTCAGGGAGCGTCCAGACCTGCTTGCCGGTCTTCGCGTCGAGCCCGAAGGTCCGGTTGCGGAGCGTCGAGAAGTAGACGATCCCGTCCATCACCGTGGCGGAGCCCGAGATCGGGCCGTTGGCCGAGAACGACCAGCGCACCTCGCCCGTCCCGGCATCGAGCGCGTAGAAGCGGTGGTCATAGGAGCCGACGTAGACCGTCCCGTTCCAGATCGCGGCAGATCCGTAGACGTACGCGCCCGTGGCCCGCGCCCAGAGCAGCGTCCCCGTGCCGACGCCGAAGGCGTACTCGACGCCGTCGGTCGCGCCGATGAAGACCCGGCCGTAGGCGATCGCGGGGTTCGCGTAGAAGCGCCCGCGCCCGCGAACGAGGGAGCTCTCGGCCCCCGACTTCCAGACGAGCTTGCCGGTGCGCGAGTCGAGTGCGTAGACCTCGCCGTCGTAGGCGCCGAAGAAGACCTTGTGCGCCGCATAGGCGACGCCGCCCTTGATCTCACCACCGGCGGTATACGACCACCGCAGCTTCCCGGTGCGCGCGTCGATCGCGTAGAGCTTGTCGTCGCGCGACCCGACATAGAGCGTGCCGCGGACCACGACGGGCGAGGACTCGGCCGCTCCGAGGGTGAAGCGCCAGAGCTCCCTGCCGGTCTTCGCAGCGAGAGCGACGACCAGGCCCTGCGCCGTGTCGTGCGGCTGGGCGCAGGGATTCATCATCGCGAAGTAGACGACCCTGCGCCACACCGTCGGGGAGGAGGCGAGGCACGCGTTGTAGTGCTTCGCCCAGACCACCTTGCCGGTCTTCGCGTCGAGCGCGAGCGCGATCCCACGCTCGACGGGGACGTAGAGGTTCCCGTACGCGATCGCAGGCGGGAACTCGAGCAGGGTCCGCGCCCGGTAGAGCCAGACGTGCCGGAAGGGCGGGCGGAGCGGCGAGTCGGCGGCGAAGCGCGTGCGCTGCTCGTCGTAGCCGTACGTCGGCCACGGCACCGCCACCTCGGGGGCTGCCGGCCTGGGCGGGGGCTTCGGCCTCGTCGTGGTCGGGAGCTGCGTCGAGACCCCGACGACCGAGTGCGGCGTCGAGCCCGTGTACAGCCACGCGGCCAGCCCGCCGCCGATCGCGAGCACCACGACGGCCGCCGCGGCGATCCACACCCACCGCCTTCTCATCCGGGGCTCGCCGTCAACCGGGACAGGATGCCAAAGGTTGCGTCGACGGCCGTTGCTTTCCCGATCCGAGGGTGTTTAGATCCGCAGACCAACTGTGCCGGGGTCCCGCAAGGCAGGCCGAGCCATCGACGAGGGAGGACGGGCATGAGCGGTGACGCACCCGCTGCAGACGGTGTCCACATCACCGACGACGAGATGACCCTGCACAAGCTCGGATATGCGCAGGAGCTTGTTCCGGGCGATGGGGGGTTTCCAGAACTTCGCGATCTCGTTCACGATCATCTCGATCCTCGCGGGGTGCCTGACCTCGTACTACATCGCGTTCGAGAGCGGCGGTCCGATTGCGGTCACCTGGGGCTGGCTGATCGTCGGCGCGTTCTCGACCATCATCGCGCTTGCGATGGCCGAGATCGCGTCCTCGTTCCCGACAGCCGGGGGCCTCTACTACTGGGCCTCGAAGCTCGGAGGCCCGGGCTGGGGCTGGGCGACAGGCTGGTTCAACCTGATCGGCCAGATCGCCGTGACGGCCGCGATCGGGTACGGGCTGTCGACCTTCGCAACGGTGCTCTTCGACGACCTGTTCTCGCTCGAGAAGCACACGAACGACTGGTTCGGCTTCAACTACAACGAGACGGTCTTTGCGCTCTATGCGGTGTTCCTGCTCGCGGCGTGTCTCATCAACATGTTCGACGTCAGCATCACGGCCCTCCTGAACACCGGTCTCCGCGTACTGGCACATGCTCGGCGTCGCCGTGATCGTGCTCGTTCTGATCGTGGTGCCGAGCCACCACCAGTCCTTCTCGTACGTGTTCGGCGGGAAGGTGAATGCCACCGGCTACGGCAACAACGTGACCGGCTTCCACCACGCCGCGTTCTGGCTTCGTGTTCGGTCTCGGTTTCCTGATGTCGCAATACACGATCACCGGGTTCGACGCTTCGGCGCACATGGCGGAAGAGACGCACAGCGCGTCGCGGATGGCCGCCGTCGGGATGTACATGTCGGTGGTCGTCTCCGTGGTCTTCGGCTTCGTCCTGCTCGTCGCGGTGACCTTCGCGGTGCCGAGCACACAGGGCGCGCTCGACAATATCGGGGCGGTGGTGCCTTGGATCTGGGCGACGTCCATGAGTCAAAACTGGTCGGACGCGTTGCTGTTCATCTGCGTCATAGCCCAGTTCTTCTGCCTGACGGCGTCGACAACCTCGGCGTCTCGGATGATGTTCGCGTTCTCGCGCGACGGTGCCGTGCCCGGGCACCAGCTCTGGCGCAAGGTCTCCAAGCGGCGCGTCCCGGTCAACGCCGTGTTCGGGATCGGCGTGCTGTCGGGCCTCCTGATGGTGCCGGCGATCTGGAACTACCTCGTGGGCTACGCGGCCGGCACCGCGATCGCGGTGATCGGGCTGTACATCGCGTTCGTGCTGCCCGTGTTCCTCCGGCTCCGGATGGGGAGCAAGTTCGAGCACGGGGCCTGGAGCCTCGGCAGGCACTACAAGTGGATCGACGTGATCTCGCTGCTCTGGGTCGCGTTCATCGCGGTGCTGTTCAGCCTGCCGCTGTTCAAGGATGGCCTGCCATGGTCGGACAACTTCTCGTGGTCGCTGACGAACTACACGATCCTCTGGTTCCTCGGGATCGGGATCTTCTTCGGCGGCTGGTGGTTCATCTCGGCCCACAAGTGGTTCAAGGGGCCGGTGCGGATGGGCACCGAGGAGGAGCTCGCCGCGCTCGAGGCACGGCAGGAGAAGCAGTTCGTGCTGCCGGCGGACACGGGGCTGGCCTAAGCCATTCGGCTCGTGAGGGGCGCCCGCGCGGGCGCCCCTCACGGCATACACTCGCCCGATGCTGACCGCGCGACGAGCTCGCCGCCGAAGTCGAGGCCGGGACGATCGACACGGTCGTCTGCGCCTTCACCGACATGCAGGGCCGGCTGCTGGGCAAGCGCGAGGAGGCCCACTTCTTCGTCAACGAGACACTCGAGCACGGGCTCGAGGGGTGCAACTACCTGCTGGCGTTCGACATGGAGATGGACCCGCAGGCCGGGTACGAGATGGCGAGCTGGGACCGCGGGTACGGCGACTTCCACCTGAAGCCCGACCTCGACACGCTGCGGCGGGTGCCGTGGCTGCCCGGAACGGCTCTCGTACTCTGCGACGTGGCCTGGGAGGACGGCTCGCCGGTCGTCGCCTCGCCGCGGCAGATACTCGCCGCTCAGGTGGCGCGGGCGCGGGCCGCGGGCTTCGAGCCGATGGTCGGCTCCGAGCTCGAGTTCTACTTGCTGAAGGAGAGCTACGCCCAGGCGCACGCGCAGCACTACCGCAACCTGACGCCGTCGGTGCCCTACATCCTCGACTACTCGATCCTCGCCACGACCTACGACGAGGGGCTGATCCGCCAGATCCGCAACGGGATGCAGGCGGCGGGGATCGACGTCGAGAGCTCGAAGGGCGAGGCGTGGCCGGGCCAGCAGGAGATCAACTTCCGCTACGCCGACGCGCTGCGGATGGCCGACAACCACGTGATCTACAAGAACGGCGCCAAGGAGATCGCGAACCTGAACGGCTGCTCGATCACGTTCATGGCGAAGCCCGACCACACCTGGATCGGCAGCTCGTGCCACGTCCACATGAGCCTCTGGCGCGACGGGGAGAACGCGTTCGCCGGGGAGAGCGCCGTGTTCGGGGCGTTCCTCGCCGGCTGGATCGAGTGCGCCCGGGAGCTGGCGCTCTTCCTGGCGCCGACGATCAACTCGTACAAGCGCTACGCCGCCGGCAGCTGGGCTCCGACGACGCTCGCGTGGGGGCGGGACAACCGCACCTGCGGCTTCCGGATCGTCGGCCACGGCGCCTCGCAGCGCGTCGAGACGCGGATCCCCGGCGGCGACGTGAACCCGTATCTCGCGTTCGCCGCGCTGATCGCCGCCGGCCTGCACGGGATCGAGCAGGGCCTCGAGCTGCCGCCGGCACTCGAGGGCAACGCGTACGTCTCGGACGCGCCTCGCTTCCCGTCTTCCCTCCGCGAGGCGATCGCCGCGCTCGAGGGTGGGACGATGGCGAGGGGCGCTCTCGGCGATCAGGTCGTCGACCACTACCTCAACTACGGCCGCACCGAGCAGCGGCTGTTCGACGAGGTCGTGACCTGCTGGGAGCGCGAGCGCCTCTTCGAGCGCGGCTAGGCCCTCCCGACACGCCCTATTCAGCCACGTCGGCCCAGGACGGTTGTGGATACACCGTGACGCTTACGTCACGGTGACTGTCCCCGGACATGGCCCGGAACGACAAGCTGTGGAAACCCAGTCCACGACACGGTTCTCGGGCCAAGCCCACGGCTCTACGCCCCATCGCGCCGCGCTCCGTTACGGGGACTGTCCCAGGACGTGGCCCCGAGGGACATGTGCGCTCGGGCGGGTTGTGGAGCGTCGATGGTGTTGAATCACCCCGTGGCCCTCACCGTTCTCAACCCGGCGACCGAGCAGCCGATCGTGGAGCTCGAGCAGGCGGGCATCGAGGAGACAGACGCCGCCGTCGCGCGGGCCAAGGCGGCGTACCCTGCCTGGCGCGCGGTCGCGCCGGCCGACCGGGCCCGGCTGCTGCGGCGGCTCGCGACGCTCGTCGAGGAGCACAGCGAGGAGCTCGCGAAGATCGAGTCCGAGAACGTCGGCAAGCCGATCTCCGGCGCGCGCGGCGAGGTCGGGATGGTCGCCCAGGTGCTGCACTTCTACGCCGGGGCGATCGACAAGCACTACGGCGAGACGATCCCCGTCGGCGGCGGGATCGCGGCGACCTTCCGCGAGCCGCTCGGGGTCGTCGGGCTGATCGTCCCCTGGAACTTCCCGCTCAACATCACGAGCTGGAAGCTCGGGCCGGCGCTCGCGTGCGGCAACACCGTCGTGCTCAAGCCCGCGGCGCTCACGCCGCTCTCGGCGCTGCGGCTGGCCGAGCTCGTGCTCGAGGCGGGCATCCCCGAGGGAGTGGTCAACGTCCTCGTCGGCCCGGGCTCGATCGTCGGCGGCCGGCTGGTCGAGCACCCGGACGTGGCGAAGATCGGCTTCACGGGGTCGACGGAGGTCGGCGCCGGGATCATGCGAGACGCGGCTGCGACGATCAAGCGCGTCACCCTCGAGCTCGGCGGCAAGTCCGCCAACGTCGTCTTCGCCGACGCCGACCTCGAGCGCGCCGCCGCCTCCGCTCCCTACGCCGTCTTCGACAACGCCGGCCAGGACTGCTGCGCCCGCTCGCGGATCCTGGTCGAGCGAATCGGCCTACGACCGATTTCTTGGACTTGCTGGTCGCAGCGACAAGCAAGGTGAAGGTTGGTGACCCAGCTAACGAGGAGACCGAGATGGGCCCGCTGATCAGCGCCGAACACCGAGCAACCGTCGCGTCCTACCTCGACGGCGTCACTAGCTGTTTCCGGGGCGAAGTCCCGGAAACGGCACCGGCTTCTGGTACCCATGCACTCTCGTCGAGGCATCGAACGACGATCGCATCGCCCGCGAGGAGGTCTTCGGCCCCGTCGCCGCGGTGATCCCGTTCGACGACGAGGCCGACGCGATCCGGATCGCGAACGACACGCCCTACGGCCTCTCCGGCTCGATCTGGACGCGCGACGGCGCCCGCGCCATCCGCGTCGCGCGAGGCCTCGAGACCGGCGTCCTCTCGGTCAACTCGAACAGCTCGGTCCGGCCCTCGACGCCGTTCGGCGGCTTCAAGCAGTCGGGCTTCGGCCGCGAGCTCGGCATGCAGGCGATGGAGGGCTACTCGGAGATCAAGAGCGTGTTCTTCTCCACAGACTGACGAGCCCGGTGAGCGCGCCCGCGAAGAGGAACGAGATCGGGGTCTTCGTGCTCGGGATCCTGATCGCGGTCGGCCTCCTGGTCACGATCCTGATCTGGGCCGACGTCTTCGCGAACAGCCGCTACTCGAACGGTGGCAGCAACCTCCTCGGCATCATCGGCACGGTCCCGCTCATCGCCGCGCTGGCGGTGGCGGCCTGGGCGCGCTGGCATCGCACCTGCGCCGTCCCGTACTGCCTGCGGATGGGCGAGCATCCGGTCAAGGGAACGCTCGAGAAGGTCTGCACGCACCATCACACCCGCGAGCTCCATGAGAGGGTGTACCGCCTGCACCACGAGAAGCACGCCAAGTCGGGCCGCCTCGAGTTCGGGGAGTCCCATCAGCTCACGGACAAGACGGAGGTTTAGACAGATGGGACGCCTGGACGGCAAGGTCTGCGTGATCACCGGCGCCGGCGGCGGCATGGGCCGCGACGCCTCGATCCTGTTCACCGAGGAGGGCGCGAAGGTCTGCGCCGCCGACGTGAACCTGGCGGCAGCCGAGGAGACGGCCGCGCTGTGCGCCGGGAACGCGTTCGCGCTCGGCGTCGACGTCGCCGACGAGGAGCAGGTGGCGGGGATGATGGCCGCGACCGCCGAGCGCTTCGGCGGCATCGACGTCCTCTACAACAACGCCGGCATCTCGCCGGACGACGACGCCTCGATCCTCGACACCTCGGTCGAGCGCGTGGCAGCGGGTGCAGAACGTGAACACACTGGGCGTCTTCCTCTGCTGCAAGCACGGGATCCCGTACCTCCAGCGCCGCGGCGGCGGCTCGGTGATCAACGTCGCCTCGTTCGTCGCGATCCTCGGCGCCGCGACCTCGCAGATCTCCTACACCGCCTCGAAGGGAGCCGTGCTCTCGATGAGCCGCGAGCTCGCCGTGCAGTTCGCGCGCGAGGGGATCCGCGTCAACGCGCTCTGCCCGGGGCCCGTCGAGACACCGTTGCTGCTGAACATCTTCGGCGACAACCCGGCCGCGCTCGAGCGGCGGCGGATCCACTGGCCGACCGGCCGCCTGGGGAAGCCGCGCGAGATCGTCAACGGAGCGCTCTTCCTCGCGAGCGACGAGTCGTCGTACGTGAACGGCTCCACCTTCCTGGTCGACGGCGGCCTCACCGCCTCCTACGTCACGCCGGAGTGAGCATGAAAGACCGCGCCCGTGTGGTCGTGATCGGCGGCGGCGTCGGCGGCTGCTCGATCCTCTACTGGCTGACCCGGCTCGGCTGGTCCGACGTCGTCCTGGTCGACCGCGCCGAGCTGACGAGCGGCTCGACGTTCCACTCCGCGGGCCTCGTCGGCCAGCTCCGGAGCTCGCTCAGCCTGACGAGGATGATGATGAGCTCGGTCGAGCTCTACCGCACGCTCGGCGAGGAGGTCGGCCTCGAGACGGGCTGGCGCGAGGTCGGCTCGCTGCGGCTCGCGTCGTCGCCCGAGCGGATGGAGGAGCTCACGCGCCAGTCCGGCTGGGCCAAGACCTTCGGGCTTCCGCTCGAGCTGATCTCGGCCGAGGAGGCCCAGGAGCTCTTCCCGCCGATGTCGACCGACGGCGTGCTCGGCGCCGCCTACCTCCCGACCGACGGCTACATCGACCCCTCGCAGCTCACGTTCGCCCTCGCCGAAGGCGCGCGCCGCGGCGGCGCCGAGATCTACCAGCACACCCGGGTCACCGGGATCCCGGTCGAGCACGGGCGCGTCACCGGCGTCGTCACGGACAAGGGCCCGATCGAGGCCGACGTCGTCGTGAACGCCGGCGGGATGTTCGCGAAGGAGATCGGCGCGCTCGCCGGCGTCAACGTCCCGATCGTCCCGATGGCGCACGAGTACCTGATCACCAAGCCCTCGGGCCTCCCGACCGACATGCCGACGATGCGCGACCCGTCGCTGCTCGTCTACTTCCGGCCCGAGTCCGGCGGGCTGATCATGGGCGGCTACGAGCGCAACCCCGCGCCGTGGTCGCTCGACGGGATCCCCGCGGACTTCAACGGCAAGCTCCTCGCCGAGGACTGGCCGCGGTTCGAGGAGCTGATGGAGAACGCGATCGTCCGCGTCCCGTCGCTCGAGGAGGCCGAGGTCGTGAAGCTGATCAACGGCCCGGAGGCGTTCACCCCGGACGGCGAGTTCATCCTCGGCCCGACCGAGGTGCGCGGGCTCTGGACGGCCGCGGGCTTCTGCGCCCACGGGCTCGCAGGCGCCGGCGGGCTCGGGCAGCTCGTCGCCGAGTGGATCGTCGACGGCACCCCGTCGCTCGATGCGTGGCACATGGACTCGCGCCGTTTCGGCCGCGCCTACCGCTCGCCCGGCTACACGCTCGCCCGCACGCTCGAGGTCTACGAGACCTACTACGACGTGAAGTACCCGGGCCACGAGCGGCAGGCCGGGCGGCCGCTGCGACTCTCGCCGACCTACCAGCGACTCTCCGAGCTCGGCGCGGCCTTCGGCGAGAAGTCGGGCTGGGAGCGGGCGAACTGGTTCGAGCCGAACGCCGCCCGCGGCGACGAATCGCTGCGGCCGCGCGGCTGGGCCGGGCGGCTCTGGTCACCGGCCGATCGGGGCAGAGCATCTCGCCTGCCGGGAGACCGCGGCGCTCTTCGACGAGACGTCGTTCGCCAAGATCGAGATCTCGGGCGAAGGAGCCGCCGGGTTCCTCGAGACGCTGTGCGCGAACCACGTCGCCCGGGACGTCGGCGCGATCACCTACACCTCGATGCTGAACAACCGGGGCGGGATCGAGTGCGACTTCACGGTGACGCGGCTCGACACCGAGCGCTTCAGGATCGTCACCGGCACCGCGTTCGGCCAGCACGACCTCGCCTGGATCCGCCAGCACGCGCCGGGGCACATCACCGTCGAGGACGTCACCTCGGCCTACGCCTGCCTCGGGCTGTGGGGCCCGAAGGCGCGCGAGATCCTCCAGCCGCTCACGACGACGCCGCTCGACTTCGGCTACATGCGCTCGCGCGAGCTCGCGATCGGGAACGTCCCGTGCCTCGCCCTTCGCGTGACCTACGTCGGGGAGCTGGGCTGGGAGCTCTACTGCCCGATGGAGTTCGGGCTCGCGCTGTGGGACGCGATCTGGGAGCCGGGCCGCGAGCTCGGCCTGGTGGCCGGCGGGTACAAGGCGATCGACTCGCTCCGGCTCGAGAAGGGCTACCGCGTCTGGAGCTCCGACATCACGCCCGACGACACGCCGTTCGAGGCCGGCCTCGAGTTCGCCGTGAAGCTCGACAAGGGCCCCTTCAACGGCCGGGAGGCGCTGCTCGAAGGACGCGAGCCCGGCCGGCTCCTCCGCTGCCTCGTCCTCGACGACCCGCGGGCCGTCGCGCTCGGCTCCGAGCCGGTGCGCGTCGACGGCGCGGCCGTTGGGCGCGTCACGAGCGGCGGCTACGGCTACTCGGTCGAGCGGTCGATCGCGTACGCCTACCTGCCGGCCGCGAGCGCCGAGCCGGGGCAGCCGGTCGAGGTCGAGATCTTCGGCGAGTCGGTCGCGGGCGAGGTCGCGGCGGAGCCGCTCTTCGACCCGGCGGGCGAGCGCATCCGCGCATGATCGAATCCGTCGTCGAGCGCATCTGGCCCGGCGGCGTCACGTCGGTCGAGCCGCTCGGCGGCGGCATCACGAACCACAACTTCAAGGTGGTCGCCGACGGCGAGCCCTTCGTCCTGCGGATCGGCGGCAACGACACGGCGCTGCTCGGGATCGACCGGAAGGTCGAGCTCGAGGCCTCGCTGAGAGCGGCGGCGCTCGGGATCGGCCCGGACGTCGTGGCGTTTCTCGAGCCAGAGGGCTACCTCGTCACGCGGTTCGTCGCCGGCGAGGCCGGGGTGGTGACGACAGCCGAGGCAGCGGCCCTCCTCCGACGGCTTCACGGCGCCGCGGAGATCCCCGGGCGATTCGACGCCTTCCGCGTCGTCGAGGCCTACGCCGAGACCGCGACCTCAGCCGGCGTCCCGCTCCCTCCCGGGTTCGAGGCCGCGAAGGCGACCGCCGGCCGGATCGAGGCGCGGCGCGGCAGCTACGACCTCGTGCCGTGCCACAACGACCTGCTGGCGGGGAACTTCATCCGCGGCGAGCGGCTCTGGATCGTCGACTGGGAGTACGCGGGCATGGGCGACCCGGCGTTCGACCTCGCGAACTTTGCGGTCTCGAACGAGCCTCGACGCGAACGGCGATCGAGAGCTTCTCGATGCCTACGGCACCGCCGATCCTGCGATTCACGTCCTGATGCGCTTCATGTCCGACTTCCGCGAGGCGATGTGGGGCGTCGTCCAGCAGGCGATCTCGAAGCTCGACTTCGACTTCGCCGGGTACGCCGCGGAGCATTTCGATCGGCTCGAGCGGACCGCCGCCGAGCCGCGCTTCGCCGAGGCTCTGGAGCGGCGGTGAGACGCCCGCGGTTTAGACGCGGGCGAGGCCGCGGGCGCGGCGCGAGAAGGCAAACGACGTGGCGAAGCCGACCATCGCAGCGGCCGCCGCAGTCGCGCAGAGCAGCAGGCCGGACGCAAGCCCGAAGTTGATCGCTTCCTGGCGATGAACACCAAGTGCGAGCAGCACGGCGGCGGTAGCGCCGACGTTGGCGATCACGCCGCCCGAGGTGACCGGGATCAGCGAAGCGGCAGCGGCCAGGCAGAGAACGACGAGAGCCATCCCCGGCGAGAAACCAGCTCCGAGAGCGGCGAGGAGGAGCATGCTTCCGGCGGCGCGGCTCGTCCAGCAGCCGAGCAGGAAGAACCAGGCCAGGATCGCGTCGCGCTTCGTTCCGCCAGGGTGGTGGGCAACGCGATCGGCGAGCCGCGAGAGGCGTGCGCGGCTCGTGACGAAGGGCAGCTTCGCGAGATGGCGGCCGGCGACGAGGACGCCGCAGGCGCCGATACCGAAGAGCACGACGAGGATCATCGGCAACCGGAAGCCCGAAGTGGTGGTGGCGGTGGCTGAGATCGAGAGCGGAAGGAAGGCGACGGCGTCGACCAGCCCGAGCGAGATGATCGAGAGCACGATCGCCTCGAGCCCGAGCTTGACGCCGGGCATCCGCCTCAATGTCCCGACCTTGACGACATAGTCCAGCCGGAACGGCAGGATCACGCCGCTGGCCGCGGCGGCACCGCAGGATGTGAGGCAGCGAGCACGGTCGGGACGGCCCGCAGCGGGAAAGAGCTTCTGCCAGCCGAGCGCCCGGAAGACATAGCTCGAGAAGTAGAGAGCGACCGCGGCGGCAACGAGCCCCATGTGCGCGCGCTCGAGCGGCCAGCTCGTGTTGGTGAGGCGCCGTGCAAGCAGGAAGCTGACCCCGAGCGTGCACGTCGCGAACGCCACGCCCGCGATCATGCGCCGCCGGCTAGGGCCTCCCTCGGCTCCGGCTGATTCCTCTGTCGTCGGCAGGATCGAAGAAGCGCTCATCTCAAACCTGCATCGGCGTGTCGGCGCTCCACCATGAGCGCCTACTGTTCACGCCCTCGAGCGATCGGCGCGGTCTTGCTCTGCGGCGACGGCCTTCTTCTCGACGCGGCGCTCCTTGAGCGTCTTCTGCGCGACCTTCTTCTGGAGCTTCTTGGGTTTCTGCGAGCCCTTCATGAGTTCCCTTCTCTCGTTGGGCAGGAACGGCTGATCCCATGCAGCGACACGAACCGAGCTGGAACGAGCCGGGCGGAAATCTGCTCCACCCACGTCGCTTGAGGGAGGACCGCCGCACCCTCGTGCCGAGGCCGCAGCGTTCGGGGCGCACCGATCGATGAGGCGCACCCAGTGCCTGGACTGTAGCCGCTCCAGGTTGGCGCGGTGTAAGGTTCTCAGCCGGTGACGCGCCGTGCGAGCCGCCACGCGCTGAACAGCACCTTGCCGGTGATCGGAATCACTCCGATCACGATCACGATCCAGGCGATGGTTCCGTTCGTGGTCACAGGCGGCTCCAAGCCTAGCGCCGCATGGCGCGGGTCGCGAGGCACCCTTCCGGCGACTCTTAGTTGTTCGTCGATATGTGCATAGCCCATCTCTATACTGCGATTGGAGTTGTCGAGTGGCTACAGCCTCCTCACGACTCCAAACATCGAGTCACTCGTAGTTGAAGTGATAATTCAGGCGCGCCTGCGCTCCCTGCGCCAGGACCAGCAGCCCGGCCGAGAGGGCGATCGAAATACAGAGCCGCAGTGAACTTAGAGTGCGCACAACTTTCGCAGATCATACTCCGCACGCCTCGGGCTGGGGCTCGCCCGGCCGCGCTCAGCCCGTGACGAAGACGAAGCTCCCGTCGAACGCGTCCCAGTCGTTGCTCGTGACACCGTGCTGGGTCGAGCCGGAGTACGACGTGGCACCCGGGCGGATCTGGATGGTGACATCTCCACCAGCGGCGACGGTGATCAGACCGGCGTGGACGGCGGCCGAGCAGACCGAGCTGTCGTCGGTGTAGGTTCCCGTGCCGTAGACGTCTCCCACGCTGCCCTTGGCCGGGCAGCTGTAGAGATAGCTAGCGCCGTTCTTGCCCCGGAAGTCGACTGCGTTGGCGCCCCAGTCCCCGCCGCCGAAGCCGACCTTGCTCTCGTGCGTCGGCGTGCCGACGACGACGAAGCTGCCGCCGAACGAGCCGTAGGACTGGCTCGTCGTGCCGTTGCGGCTCGAGGCCGCGTAGGCATGCAGCCCGGGACGGATCTCGATCGTGACTGTGCCGCCCTCGGCGACGGTGATCAGCCCGAAGTTGACGGCTGCGGTGCACACGGAGCTGTCGTCGGTGTAGGTGGCCGTTCCCCAGGTCGGGTTGCGGGTGCCGCTCGCGGGGCAGAGGTAGGTGTAGCGCTGGCCGTTCTTGCCCCGGAAGGCCTGCGCGTCGGCCGACCAGCCCTTGCCGCCGGGCTTGGCCCCGGTTGCGGGCGCGCCCGACGTGAACGCGACTTTCGCGTTCGCATGCAGGGTGTGCGGCGGAGCGCTGGTTCCGGCCCTGACGCTTGCGGTGTAGCGCACGGTTTCAGGCGTGTGATCCTTCAACACGAATACCGCCACACCATGCGAGTTGGTGGTTGCGCTCGGGGAAGCGACCGCGCTGTGAGGCGGTAGGGTGCACTGGCCGGACGGCTTGCAGGCCACGCCCAGCAGGTGGACGAGCTGCCCCGAGAGCGGAGCCCCGGCGATGTTGAGGACGGTGACCGTGATCGTTGCGGCGGCCGTGCCGTCTGCGGCGACGCTGGCCGGGCTTACGGTCACGGTCGAGCCGTTCAGGTCGGGAACGTTCGCGGCCACGAAGCTGACCGTCGCGAGGTGCGCGAGCAGGAGCCCGTCCGTCCTGTCGACCGCCTGGAAGTGCTCCGACCCGACGCCGGTTGCGCTGACGGTGAACACGGCGATTCCGCTCGCATCGGTCGTCGACGACTGAGGCGCAGCCGTCGCGATGAGGGATCCGAGATGCGCCGGGAACTGAAGCGCGACCGTCTTCCCGGTGGCGGGCTCGCTACTGGCCGTTCTCAGCTTCACGGTCACCGTCACCGTCGCCTTGTGCCCGGGCGTCCCGGCGAGCAGCGCGGTCGGGCTCGCAGAGACCGAGGAGCGCGCGCTGACGGCGGCCGGGGTGCTCGGGCCTGCGGGGGTCGTGGTCGTAGTCGGCGCGACGGCGGTGAAGGTCACCGACACCGTCTGGCCGATCGTGACCGAGTCGCTCGTGTCTGTCGCCTGGAAGCGGTGCGTCCCTGGCGTCTTGTCCTTGACGGTGAAGGTTGCGACACCGGTCGTGCTCGAGGCCGCGGTGGCCGGGGTGATCGTGGCGAGGGTCTTGTTGATCGGCCCGGCCGCCCCGACCTGCGTCAGGCGCACGAGCTTCTTGGGGTCGCGGCGACCGTTGGCGTCCTTCAGCGTCACCGTGACCGTCACCGTCGACTGGCCGTCCGCCTGCACGGTAGAAGGGCTGGCCGTGATCGTCGACTCGCTCGCGCTCGCAGGGCCGAGCGGCTGCGGCGCCGTGAACGTAACGACGACCGAATGGCCCACCGCCAGGCGGTCGGAGCCAGCGGTTCCGGTCGTGACATAGGCGACGTAGTGCACGACCTGGGCCTGGCTAGAGGTGACCGCGAACGTCGCGATGCCCTGTGAGTTCGTCCCCGTGACGGGGTGGTCGATCCCGAGACCGGACGATGTGTTGGCCTGACGGCACGAGTTCGGCGTCGCGCACACGAGAGGCGTGAGCCTGACTCTGGCCCGGAAGCACCGCCCCGGTGATGTTCGCGAGGGTGACCGTGACCGTCACGGGGCTCACTCCGTCGGCAGGAGCGCTCGCCGGGCGGGCGGAGAGCGACGACTGCGTGGGGTCGGACGTCGTCGGCGCTACGAACTCGACCGCGGCGGTGTGGGTGAGCGACACCGCGTCGGACATGTCTCGCGCCGAGAAGGCAGGCGTCCCGACCCCCTCGCCGTGACCGTGAAGGTCGCAACGCCGCTCGAATCCGTCGTCGCAGACTGGGGCGAGATCGACGCGGTCACCTGGGGAGCCGGATGCGAGACGAAGAGGCGCACGCTCTTCCCTGCGACCACGCCGCCGGCCGAGTCCTTGAGGGTGACCTTCACCGTGACGGTCGCAGGTGTCCCGTTGTGGACCCCGGCCAGCAGCGCCCCCGGGGTTGCCGCCACCGTCGACCGTGACGGGTCGACCGACGCGGTGCTTGCGGCAGCGCCGCTCGGGAGAGCGGCGAGGAGAGCGAGCGCAAGGATCGCCCAACCGGAGGTACGGCGCATCACGTGACGATGAGCTTCTTTCATTCTCCGACGCGCCACGGATCCGCCGGCGCCCGGGCAGATCATTGAGCGATCAGTCGGCCAGATCGACCTGGGCGACGACCTTCCGGGGCCGCACCCGGACCAGCATCTCGCTCGCGACCGCATTCCGGCGGCCGAACTCCTCCGCCCGCTCGTCGCCCATGTAGCGCGCAGCGATCCTGGTCGTCCACGAGAGCAGCTCGTCGAGATCGTGGGAGAGCTCCGCGATCCCGTCGATCCGGACGAACCCGAACGGCGGCTCGTCGTCCTCGACGCAGATCGAGACCCGCGGATCGCGAGCCAGGGCGAGGCCCTTCACCGAGCTCCGGGCCGTCTCGAAGACGATCGACCCGTCCTCGTCGGGCAGGAACCACACGGGTGTGACGAGCGGCGAGCCGTTACGGCGAACGACCGCGACCTTCGCAGTCCGGGTTCCCGCCAGCAGGAACGCGCGCAGCTCCTCTCCGTCCAGTGTGCGCATCGGCGGGCTATGCGCCCTGCAGCAGGCCCGGGCGGCCCGCCCGGGAGACGAGCTCGGAGAACGCGACGCCGTTGAAGCGCTTGTAGGCGGAGGCAACGCCGATGAGCTCGGCCTTTCGCCCGTCACCCTCGAGGTACCCGTCGAACGCCCGCTGGACGTTCGGATGGTCGCGCAGCGGGAAATCCTGCAAGACGACGGGAAACGCGCCGGGCTCACTCCCGAAGTGCTCGGTCAGCCTCTGGACGAAGAACGGCGGCTCGACCGGCGCCTGCGCAGCCGCCTGCTCGAGAAACCCCTTGAACGCAACTCCGAACTCGCCGGCCGAGATCTGGCCGGCACCGTCATCAGGCTCCACGGCACCTCCTCTCCGGTGACTGGCAGATCCCGGGTACCCCGAGAGGAACCGTAGCGGACAATCCGACCCGGTTCATCCGGCCGTGAGCCGGATCGGCCAGGTTCCGTCCGCATTTTCAGGGGCTTTTCGGCGTCGGCGGATCGGCCGAGCCCGGCGGCGACTGCGTGTCAGGGCCCTTCTGCGCGACGGCCCCGTCGATGCTGACCGTGAGCCCGTTGCCGGAGAGCTGAACCGAGGCGATGACGGCCTGGCCGATCGTGATGCTGAACCCGCTACCCGTCGAGATCGTGACCAGGCCGAACACGGTCCCCTGCGCCGCCGCGTTGAACAGCTTCGGGTCGGCGTCGCTGTTCGGAACGAAGACATCGATCTGGTGGATGTTCGCCATCCTGAAGCTGATCACCGGGATGACCCCGATCGGGTCCGGCATGACCAGAGTCGTCGAGGTTGCGCCGTCCTTCGATCCGTCCTGGTCCGTCCTGTCGCCCTCGCGCGCCAGCAGTGAGCCCACCGCTTTGTTGCCGACCGCGCGCTGAAGCTGCGTGACCCGCGCCGCCAGGCTCCGCTCGCTCTCGTCGCCCAGCGCGCCCGAAACCGCAGCCTCATCGTCGGCGCGGCCGGCGGGCTCTCGTCGGCCCCGTCGCATCTACCAGCCCGGGAGGGCTTCGAAGCGATACGGGATCGCGTCGGTGTCGAGCGGCAAGCGGAACACGTCCGGGCTGGCGTGGTCGTAGCCACGGGTCGGCATGCTGACGAGCAAGGCATCGGTCGAGCCGACGTTCATGTGCGCATGAAAGACTCCACGCGGAATGACCATCAGGGAGCGCCGCAGCTCCGAGCGGTAGATCTCGTTGATCATGCCGTGCGTGGGTGACTCCGCCCGGTCGTCGTACAGGACGACCTTCAGCTCACCCCTGCTGATGAAGATGCGATCGTCGTGGAGGCGATGAACGTGCCACCCCTTGATCTTGCCGGGACGGATCGTGAATTGGTAGACGGAGACAATCGCCTGATCGGTCACGTCCCAGCGCGGATCGAGGATCTCGCACAACGTCCCTCGCTCGTCGACCTGGGTGACCTGGTGCCGCAACACCACGCCGTCGATCAGTTGCGCGACCTGCTCACCGTCCACGGATACCGTCTGGACATCCTGGCGCAGGCCCCCTTCGATCACGTGGACGAGGCTACCAAGCAGTTGGAGCCGAAACGGGCTTCTTGCCGTCGTTAGCCAGAAAGACACGCACGCTGGCGGGAATGGCTCAAAACGGCGCGGCGCTCGCCACCCGTGCGAGCCGACGGCCCGCTCGTGACCGTCGTGATCCCCACGTACAACTGGTCGGCGGTGCTGCGCTATTCGATCCGAACGGCGCTGTGGCAGACCTACTCGAACATCGAGGTGCTCGTCGTCGGCGATTGCTGCACGGACGACTCGGAGCAGGTGGTCGGCTCCTTCGGCGATGCGCGATTGCGCTGGCACAACCTGCCCGAGAACTCGGGCAACCAGGCCGGCCCGAACGGCGCGGCTCTCGGGCTCGCGGGCGGCGACTATGTCGCCTACCTCGGTCACGACGATGTCTGGCTCCCGACCCATCTCGCCTGGCTGATGGAGGGAGTGGAGCGAACGGGCTCGCGGCTTGCGCACACGCGGACCGAGTGGATCGGGCCGCGACGGCCGGTATCGAGGCTGCGACGGGGCGCCGATCTCGTCGTACCTGCACGAGTCGCAGCTGGGGCGCCAGGTCGGCTGGCGGGACTACCGGGAGATCGTCCCGGGCCCCGACTACGACTTCATCGAGCGGGCCGGCGATCGCGCCGGGACTCTCGTCCTGCCTGCTCTGACCGTGTTCAAGTTCCCTTCGGCCTGGCGCAAGAACAGCTACGTCGAGCAGCCCTCGCACGAGCAGGCCGCATACGTGCGGCGCATCGAGAGCGAGCGCGGGTTCGTCTACCGGGAGTGCGCCGCGCTCGTGACTTCGGCACTGAGGCGAGTCGAGTGTCCAAGTCCCTTCGAAGGGGCACCGGATCCGTTGATGCCCGGCTGGCGGGTCACGCAGTATCGAAAGACGCGCGGGCTCGAGTAACCGGGGCTAGCGGGCGACGCGCGAAGCGGTCCAGTCGACGAGGCCGCCGGCCGCGCCCAGTTGCAGGACGAGTGGCGGAGCGGGCGGCACGTCGAAGACGAGATCTCCGACCTCGACTGCTCCGGTCGTGTCGATGGCGACGCGGGCTCCGTCGCGGGCGGCGTCGACCGCCTCCGGGCATGCGACGATCGCGAGGCCGAGGTTGACGCAGTTGCGGTAGAAGATCCGCGCGAAGCTCCGGCCGATGATGCCGCTGACGCCGCTCCCCTTCATCGCGAGCGGGACGTGCTCGCGCGAGGAGCCGATGCCGAAGTTCGAGCCGACGACGAGGATCGTCCCGTCGACGAGCCGCTCCCGCAGCGTGGGATCGAAGCCCTCGAACAGGTACTGCGCCATCTGCTCCGGATCCTCGACGTTGAGATACGCGCCGGGGTACATGACGTCGGTGTCGATGTTGTCGCCCGGCACGACGAGCGCGACGCCTTCGACCTTCACCTGATCACCGCCGGATGGACGAGCTCGCCGGCGACCGCGGCTGCCGCGGCGACCCAGGCGTTGGCGAGGTACACGCCCGCGTCGGGCGATCCCATGCGGCCGCGGAAGTTCCGGTTCGTCGTGGCGACGGCGTTCTCCCCCGCCGCGAGCACGCCGTTCGAGCCACCGAAGCAGGCCCCGCACGTCGGCGTCGAGACGATCGCCCCGGCCTCGACGAACAGGTCGAGCAGCCCCTCGCTCGCCGCCTCGCGCCAGATGGCCTGCGTCGCCGGGACGATGATCGCCCGCGTGCGGGGGTGGACCGACCGGCCGCCGAGGATCGATGCCGCCTGGCGCAGGTCGGTCATCGTCCCGTTCGCACAATTGCCGATGTAGACCTGGTCGACCGGTACGCCGGCGGCCTCGGACACCGTCGTCACGTTGCCCGGCAGGTGCGGGAGCGCCACGAGCGGCTCGAGCGCCGACAGGTCGAGGTCGAGCCGCTGCCGGAACGTGGCGTCCGCGTCCGAGCGCTCCGCCGTCCAGGTCGTGCGCGCACGACCTTCGAGATAGCTCTCCACCGCCTCGTCGGCCGGGAAGATCCCCGTCTCGGAGCCTGCCTCGACCGCCATGTTCGCGACCGCGAGCCGCTCGTCGACCGACAGCGCCTCCGCGCCCGGGCCGACGAACTCGAGCACGGCATTCGTCCCTCCGCCGACGCCGATCTCCCCGATCACGGCGAGGATCACGTCCTTGCCCGTGACGAAGCTGCCCGGGCGCCCGGTGAGCTCGACCTGGATCGTCTCCGGCACCGCCTGCCAGAACGAGCCCAGCGCGAGGCAGGACGCGATGTCGGTGGAGCCGAGCCCCGTCCCGAACGCGCCGAGCGCTCCGTAGGTGCACGTGTGGGAGTCGCCGCCCGCGATCACGGCCCCCGGCACGACCCAGCCCTCCTCGCAGAGCACCGCGTGCTCGATCCCGCCGCGGCCCTGGCCGTAGTAGGTCACGCCCTGCTCGTCCGACCAGCGCTTGAGCCGGGCCTGCAGCTCGGCCGACCTCGCGTCCTTCGCCGGCATGAAGTGGTCGGCGACCATCACGACCCGTGCCGGATCGAAGACGCGCTCGGCGCCCATCTTCTCCATCGCGCGGAAGGCGACCGGGCCCGAGACGTCGTTCGCCATCACGACGTCACACCGGACGGTGACGACGTCGCCCGGCCGGATCTCCTGCTCGTCGACGTGCGCGAGCAGGATCTTCTCAACCAGCGTGTGCGGCAACCAGCCCCTCCAGCGCCCCGAGGCACTCGTCGAGCGATACGACGTCGCCGTACTTCAGGTCGATGTCGTACAGCGCCGCGTCGTGGGCCGCCGGGTTGCGGTCGCCCACCGCCTCCCGCGGCACGACCGGCCGGTAGCCGTACTGCAGGACGTCGACCGCGGTCGCCCTGACGCAGCCGGAGGTCGACGCTCCCGTGACGATGACGCTGTCGCAGCCATGCGACGCGAGCAGGCTCGCAAACGACGTGCCGAAGAAGGCGGATGCGAACAGCTTGTTCAGCACCGGCTCGCTCGGGCGAGGCGCGATCCGCTCGTCGATCTCGACCCAGCGGGTGCCGGCCGCGAGCGTGAGCAGCACGGGCACCTTGTCGATGAACGCCTTCGCGACGGCCTTGTCGCCCTCACTGTAGGAGACGGTGGTGTAGACGACCGGGACGTCGGCCCGCCGCGCCGCCTCGAGCAGCCTGCGGATCGCCTCGATCGTGTCGTCGAGGTCGCACACGAGCGGCGACGCCGGATCGGTGAAGCCGTTGTTCATGTCGATGATCACGAGCGCGGGCCGGAGGCCCACCCCGCCGGCACGCTCGCCGAACCCCTCGATCCCGCCGCTCATCTAGACCCCCTCACGCTCGCGGATGCGGGCGAGGGTGACCGCGCCGTCCTCGAGCGGCGACCAGCGCAGCGGCTTCGCGGGCGTTGGCGGCTCGAGCCCCGTCTCGGCCTTGCAGTTCGCGATCGCCTCCTCGAGCGGCGGCCCGAAGTCGAAGGCGAGCGGCTCGCCGCGCTCGCTGCTCTGACGGGCGCGCTCCTGCTCGGTTGCCTCGGCGTCCACCGCGCCGTCGGCCGCGAAGACGACGCCGTAGCTCGCGAGTGCCTTCTCGGCGCGAGACGAGGCCCAGCTCGACGTCGCGCGCGACGGCCTCGACGGGGCGGTCGAGCCGGTCCTTCCAGCCGCCGCCTCCGGCGGTGCGGTAGACGAGCATGTCGCCCGGGTTGACCTCGACGTTGTCGCACTTCGACGGCAGCCGCTGCTCGGAGCCGTCCACGCGGACGAGGAGCTTCTCCGAGCGCGAGCCCGGCTGGCCGCCGAGCACGCCCCAGGGCCGCGAGAGCCACCGGTCGTCGTGGATCGAGACCTCGCCGGGCTCGAGGTAGACGTAGCGCTTCTCGACGCCGTTGCCGCCGCGGTGGAGGCCGGCGCCGCCCGAGTCGGTGATCGTCGTGTAGCCGTCGATCCGCATCGGGTAGTAGGCCTCGAGGTACTCGGTCGGGATGTTCTCGAAGAGCGGCCACCAGGAGTGGCCGTCCATCCCATCCCCGATCGGCCGGCCCGGGATGCCGCCGAAGAGGATCTCCATCGAGTAGAAGAACTCCCCGTCCTCGCCCCAGCCCGAGTAGAGCATGTACGGCGAGGTGCCGTAGCCGGCGGCCGTGTTCAGCTCGGGGGCGAGCTTGCAGAGCGCGCCGCCGAGAACGTCGAACTGCCGGGCGAGAGCGTGCGTGCGGCAGCCGAGCGCAGCCGGGAACCGCGGCTTGAGCAGGCAGCCCTCCGGCATCACGACGTGCAGCAGCGGATAGAAGCCGTCGTTGAAGAGGATCTGGGGATCGTTGACCATGATCAGGTAGATCCCGATGAACATCTTGAACATGCCCTCGGAGAGGTAGAAGTTGATCGGCCCGAGCGCCTGCGGGTCGGTGCCCGTCCAGTCGAAGAAGGCGTCGTCGCCCTCGCGCCAGATCGTCAGCTTCATCTTGAAGGGGCCGTTTCCGAGGCCGTCGTCGTCGATGTAGTCCTCGAAGCTCTGCGGCTCCTCGGGGATCGCCAGCTGGATCAGGGTGCGCATCGCCTCGTAGGTGCGGTTGAGGAGCGCCTCCAGCGCCGCGAGGTAGGTCTCCTTGCCGAACCGCTCGCAGAGATCGAGCACGCGCCGCTCGCCCGCGCGGCAGCCGGCGACGATCGCGAACAGGTCGGCGCGGTTCATCTCCGGGAGCCGGACGTTGTTCAGGATCACCCGGAGGACGTCCTCCTGCACCTCGCCGCGCTCGATCAGCTTGACCGGCGGGATGATGATCCCCTCCTCGAAGACGGTGCGGGCGCCGGTCGGCAGCGACCCGGGAAGCGGGCCACCTGCGTCCATCTGGTGGCCGAACTGGCTCGACCAGCCGACCAGCTCGTCCTCGAAGAAGATCGGCAGCAGGACCAGCCAGTCGTTCGTGTGGGAGATCGACCCGGAACACTTGAAGGGATCTGAAGTCAGGATCACGTCGCCCGGGTACACGCCGCGATCCCAGTCGGCCATCATCTCGCTGATGTAGGCCCCGAACTGGCCCACGACCATGCGGCCGCGGGGGTCGGTGATCATCGGGAACTCGTCGTGCTGCTCGCGGATGACCGGGCTCATCGCAGAGCGGAAGAGCACCGCGTCCATCTCGAACCGTGCGTTCTTCAGTGCGCCTTCGATGATGTCGAGCGTGATCGGATCGACCGTGACGTCGGTGGGGATCTGGGCGGTCCGGAGCTCGTCCTGGTGTGTGGTTGTCATCGACGTCCCTCTCAGTTGTCCGGGGTGATCAGGATGTTGAAGTTGCTGTCGACCTCGGCGGCGTACCCGGGAAGCACGACCGTCGTCGAGTCGAACTCGGTCACGATCGCCGGGCCCTCGAACCGCATCTGCGGCCGGAGCTTCGCCCGGTCGTAGATCCGGGTCGCGTGCTGCCGCCCCTCGAACCAGACCTGGTGCTCGTCGACGACCGCGCCTGACGCGTCCGTTCCCGCCCGGCTCGCCGACCGCCAGCTCGGGCTTCGGCACGCTGCCGAAGCCGACGGCGCGAAGGTTGACGATCTCCGCTGCGGTGGCCGGCATCCGGAAGCCGTAGAGCTGGTCGTGGAGCTGGTTGAAGCGCTCCTCGAGGCCCGCGACGCCGGCCGTGCGGATCTCCTCGGGGTCGATCGCGATCGGGATCTCGTACCCCTGCCCGCGGTAGCGCATGTCGGCCGTGTAGGTGATCGTCCGCGTGTCGCCGGAGATCCCCTCGCTCTCGAGCCACTCGTCGGCCCTGGCTCCCGAGCCCGTCGAGCAGCCGGGCGATCTCGGCCGGCTCCGCCTCCGAGAGCACCCGGATGTAGGTCTGGGCGAACTCGTCGCGGAAGTCGGCGACGAGGTCGCCGATCGCGCAGAGCAGGCCGGGCGCAGGCGGCACGAGCACCGGGAACGAGCCCATCAGCCGGGCGACCGCGTTCGCATGGAGCGGGCCGGCGCCGCCGTAGGCGACGAGCGCGAAGTCGCGCGGATCATGCCCGCGCTGTACGGAGACGAGCCGGAGCGCCCCGGCCATGTTCTCGTTCACGATCGCGAGGATCCCCTCGGCCGCCTCCTCGACCGATGCGAGCCCCATCGCATCGGCGATCGTCTGCACCGCGGCGCGCGACGCCTCCGCGTCGAGCGACATCTCGCCGCCGAGCAGCTGCGGCGGGAGGTGCCCGAGCACGACGTTCGCGTCGGTCACCGTGGGCAGCTCACCGCCCTTCCCGTATGCGGCCGGGCCGGGCGCGGCGCCTGCCGACTCGGGCCCGACGCGAAGCGCCTTCGTCAGCTGCGGCACGTGCGCGATCGAGCCGCCGCCTGCGCCGACCGTGTGGACGTCGACCGACGGCACACGGATGCGGAAGTGCGAGATCGACGTCTCCCGCCCGATCGTCGGCTGGCCGTTCTGGCAGAGGGCGACATCCGTGGACGTCCCGCCCATGTCGAAGGTCAGGATGTCGTCGAACCCGGCCTTGCCCGCGACGAAGAGAGCGCCGGCGACGCCGCCCGACGGGCCCGAGAGCACCGCGTAGATCGGGTTCCGCGCTGCCTCCCGCGTCGTCATCAGGCCGGCGTCCGAGCGGAGGATGTTCACGTCCGCTTTCGCGCCGATCGCCTGCAGCTCCGACTGGAGGCGACCGACGTAGCTCTCGACCCTCGGCCGGACATACGAGTTCATGCACGCGGTCACCGCCCGCTCGTACTCGCGGATCTCCGGCAGCACCTGCGCGCTCAACGTCACCGGGAAGCCCGGATAGAGCCGCTCGACGACCGCTCCGACCTGCTCCTCGTGAGCCGCGTTGACATAGGAGTTGACGAGGGCGACGGTCAGCGACTCGATCCCGGAGCCGATCAGGTCGTGCACGATCTCCTCGATCTGCGCCTCGTCGACCGGGACGAGGACGTTCCCACGCGCGTCGAGGCGCTCGACGGCCTCACGCGTATCGGCCAGCGACGCAGGCGGGTCGGGCTTGATCATGATGATCCAGCCCGCGAGCGGGCCCGGAGTCTGCGAGCGGGCCAGATGGAGGATCTGGCGAAACCCCTTGGTCGTGATCAGGCCCACCCGCGCTCCCTTCCCCTCCAGCACCGCGTTCGTCGCAACCGTGGTGCCGTGGAGAATGTTCTGCAGCTGGCCGACCTCGATCCCGGCCTCGTCGCAGATCCGGCGGACGCCGGTGAGGACGCCCTCGGACGGGTCGTGGGGCGTCGACGGCGTCTTCACGCGGAACTGAGCGCCACCGTTGCCCTCGGACACGAGGAAGAGGTCGGTGAAGGTACCCCCGACATCGACCCCCAGCCTGTACGTCATGTGGTCCTCCTTAGTCTTAGCCGGCAACCGGCGGGAACGTGCCGGCCTTGTAGACCTGACCCTCGAGCTCACGCCCGAGGTGTGATTCGAGCCATTGCGCCACGTCGATGAGCGCGCCGAGGTCGATGCCCGTCTCGACGCCCTCGCCGTGGAAGAGGTAGACGAGGTCCTCGGTCGCGATGTTCCCGGTCGCCCGCGGGGCGAAGGGGCAGCCGCCGATCCCGCCGACCGAGGCATCGAACACCGTCGCCCCTGCCTCGAGCGCGGCGTATGCGTTCGCGAAGCCGATGTTGCGCGTGTTGTGAAGATGGACGCCGACCGGGACGCCGAGCGGCGCGACGCGGCCGACGAGGTCGTGCACCTGGCGCGGCACGCCGACGCCGACAGTGTCGGCCAGTACGATCTCGGCCGCCCCGGCCCGGGCGAGCGACGCGGCGAGCTCGGCCACGCGGCCCGGGTCGACGGCGCCCTCGAAGGGGCAGCCGAACGCGACGCCGATCGTGACGGTGGCCCTGATGCCGTCGGCGGCGGCGCGCTCGAGGATTCGCTCGCCCTGCGCCAGGCCCTCCTCGACCGATGCGTTCGAGTTGCGGCGGTTGAACTCCTCGGTCGCCGCGAACGCGAAGTGGACCTCGTCGAGCCCGCTCTCGCGGAGCCTGTCGTAGCCCTTCTCGTTCAGCGCGAGGCCGGCGTAGACAACCCCGGGGCGCCGCTCGATCGCCGCGACGACCTCTTCCGCTCCGGCCATCTGCGGCACGGCCTTGGGGCTGACGAAGCTGACCGCCTCGATGCGCGGCACGCCCGCCGCGGCGAGCAGGTCGACGAGCTCCGCGCGCACGGTGGGCGCGAGCGTGACCGGCTGGTTCTGGAGACCGTCCCTCGGCCCGACGTCGCAGATGACGACGCTCATACGACGCCGTCCTCGCGCAGCGCGCCGAGCTCGGTGTCGCTGAGACCGAGCAGCCCGCAGTAGATCTCCTCGTTGTGGCTGCCCTCCTGCCACGTCCCCGACCACTGCACCTCGCCGGGCGTGTCCGAGAACTTGGGGACGATGCCCGGCCCGAGGTAGGGGCCGAACTCGGGGTCGACGTGCTCGACCAGCATCTCCCGCGCTTTGTACTGGGGGTCCTCGAAGATCTCGGCCATCGTGTAGATCGGCCCGCACACGACACCGGCCTCGTTGAGGATGCGGTCGATCTCGCTCGCGTCGTGCGCGGCCCGCCCACTCGGCCACGATGCCCTCGATCTCCCCCTGGTTCTCGCCCCTCGGGACATGCGTCGCGAAGCGCGGGTCGTCGGCCAGCTCGGGCCGGCCCATCGCGTCGCAGAGCCGCCGGAAGACGCCGTCCTGGTTCGCGGCGATCACCATCCACAGGTTGTCGCGCGACTTGAAGATGTTCGACGGGGCGATGCCCTTCAGGTGGGTGCCCATCGGCTCACGGACGAGCCCGAGCCGGTCGTACTCGGGAACGGCGCTCTCGAGCAGCGCGAACGACGCCTCCATCAGCGAGACGTCGACCACCTGGCCCCGCCCCTCGCCGAGCACGTCGCGCTGGTACAGCGCGGCCAGGATGCCCTGGACCGCGAACATCGCGGCGAGCGAGTCGCCGAGCGAGATCCCCGCGCGGGGCGGCGGCTCGTCCGGGAAGCCGTTGATGTGGCGGAGGCCTCCCATCGCCTCCGCGACCGAGGCGTAGCCCGCGCGCTCGGCGTAGGGCCCGGTCTGGCCGTAGCCGGAGATGCGCGCGAGGACGATGCGCGGGTTCACCGCCGACAGCTGCTCGTAGCCGAGGTTCCAGCGCTCGAGCGTGCCGGGGCGGAAGTTCTCGCTGACGGCGTCCGCGACGCGTACGAGCTCGAGGAGGAGCTCCTGCCCCCTCGGCTCGCGCAGGTTCAGCGTGATGCACTTCTTGTTCCGCGCCTGGACGGGCCACCACAGGGTCCGCCCCTCGTAGCGGGCCTGGCCCCAGTCGCGGAGCGGATCCGGCTTGCCGGGCGGCTCGACCTTGATCACCTCGGCTCCCATGTCGCCGAGCAGCCGGCCCGCGAACGGCCCGGCGAGCAACGTGCCGAGCTCGATCAGCCGCAGGCCCGCAAGTGGGCCCGGGCCCCGCCTTGCCGGCTTGTCGCTCACCAGGTCACCATTCCACCCAAGCTCTACCAGGCCGTCCAACCACCGTCGACTGCGAGCACGTGGCCCGTCACCAGCGCGGCCTGCTCCGAGGCGAGAAAGACGACCGCACCGACGACGTCCGAGGGTGTGCCGATCCGTCCCATCGGCATGCGGCGGAGTACATCCGCCCGGAATGCCTCGTCCTCGAACATCGGGCGGGTGAGCGGCGTGTCGATGAACGTCGGCGCGACCGCGTTGACGGTGATCCCCGCTGCGGCCCACTCGACCGCAAGCGCACGGACGAGCCCGTTCACCGCGTGCTTGCTCGCGCAGTACGCGGCTCGCCCCGGGTAGCCCACCTCGCCCATCTGCGACGAGATCGCCACGATCCGCCCGCCCCGGCCGCCGATCGCGGCGGCGAACGCCCGGCAGGTGAGGTAGGTGCCGCGGAGGTTCGTCTCGACGACGAGATCGAAGTCGTCGATCGGCTGCTCGAGCGTCGGGCCCGGGCGGTTCAGCCCGGCGGCCGTCACGCAGATCGAGAGGCCGTCGTTGGCGGCGGCCGTCTCGACGAGCCGCTGCACGTCGTCGGGCGAGCGCACGTCCCCGACGCAGGCCTCGGCCCGCCGGCCGCGCTCGCCCACCTCTTCGGCGACGGCTGCGAGCTCTGCCTCCGAACGGGAGAAGAGCGTGATGTCGGCGCCCGCCTCGGCGAGCGCAAGCGCCACCGCCCGGCCGATGCCTCTTCCCGCACCGGTCACGATCGCGTGCTGCCCGTCGAGCCGCTGCGTCGGAAGAACGGGCGAGAACGTGGCGCTCACCCTTCGACCTCGTGCCGAAGCTGCGCGAGGCCCGCGTAGGCGCGATCGCGCCGCGCCAGCAGCTCGTCGGCCTCCTCCTGCGAGAGCTCGAGGAACCCACGGCCCGTCTTGACGCCGAAGTCGCCCTTTGCGACGTGCTCGCGCAGCAGCTCCGGCGCCGAGAACTCCGCGCCAAGCCCGCGCTCGAGCGTCTCGTAGATGTCCGCGTAGACGTCGAGCCCGGCCAGGTCGGCGATGGTGAACGGGCCGAAGAACGGGAGCCGGAAGCCGAACGACGAGCGCACGACCTCGTCGACCTGCTCGGGGGTGGCGAGCCCGTCCTCCACGATCCTGGCCGCTTCCCTGAACATCGCGAACTGGATCCGGTTGGCCACGAAGCCCGGCCCGTCGCCCACGACCACGGCGGCCTTCCCGAGCCGCGTCAACGTCCCGACGACCTCCTGCACGACCTGCTCGTCGGTGCCGGGAGCCGGGATCACCTCCACGCAGGGCACGAGGAGCGGTGGCACGAACCAGTGCATCCCCAGGAACCGGGCCGGCCGACGCAGTCCCTCCGCGAGCTCGGAGATCGGGATCGACGAGGTGTTCGTCGCGATGACGGCCTCGTCTCCGGCGGCCGACTCGATCTCCGAGTAGACGGCGGCCTTCACGTCCGGGCGCTCCAGGACAGCCTCGACGATCAGATCGGCGCCGGTCACGGCCTCCTGGATCGAGCCCGCTGCCGAGAGGCTCTCCCGCGCCGTCGCGACTGCGCCCACGCCGACGAGCCGTGCCTCCTCCAGCCGGGAGAGGAGCACCAGGGACCGCTCCCTCGCCGCCTCGCTCCGCTCCGGTGTGCTGTCGACGAGGACGGTCGGGATGCCGTTCGACGCGAAGACCTGCGAGATCCCGATGCCCATCGTTCCGGCGCCGACGATCGCGACGCGCTCGGGCCACAGCTCGCTCATAGCGACGCCCCGAACAGCGCCTCGAGCTCGGCCGCCCCGATCTCCTTCGGCGAGCCGACGAGGAGCCGCCGCTGGTCGAGCGCTCCCTGGACGACGGCCGCGCGGTCGTCTTCGCCGTAGCCGAGCTCGCGCAGGCGTCTCGGCGCCCCGATGTCCGCGAGCAGGCGCTCGAGCGACACCGCCAGGTCGTCGCCGCCGTCGAGCAGCCGGGCCGCGCTCGCGCAGCGCTCCGGGACGGCATCCTCGATGAAACGGAAGACGGCCGGCGCCGTCACAGCGACTGCGTAACCGTGCGGGATCAAGGCGGCGCCACCGTAGCCCGGCGGCTCCCACTCGTGCTTGAGCGACGCGATCGGATAGGCGAGCGCGTGCGGGACGTGCACCCCCGCGGCGGAGAACGCCATCCCGGCGAGGACCGAGGCGAGCGCCATCCGGGTGCGCGCCTCCCTGTCGCCGCCGTCCGCGACAGCGGTGCGGAGCGAGCGGCCCACCAGCTCGATCGCGCGCTCGCAGAAGGGATCCGAGAACGGGTTCGACCCCTGATAGGGCGGCCGCTCGGCGAGCGGGACGGCCGGGCGCGCGTCGTACGAGGTGACGGTGTACGCCTCGAGGGCGTGGAGCAGCGCGTCGACGCCGACCGAGGCCGTGACGCCCGAGGGGCACGTCAGGGTCAGGTCGGGATCGACGATCGCGACCGAGGGGCGGAGGTACTGGTGCGAGATACCGGTCTTCGTGCCCAGCCTCGGGAAGTCGACGACCGCGACAGTCGTGACCTCCGACCCCGTGCCCGAGGTCGTCGGCACCGCGACGAGGGGGAGCACCGGCCCCGGGACCTGCCTGCCGAGCCCGATCGGTGCGTTGACGAAGTCGAGCAACTCGCCGTCATGCGTGGCGAAGAGCGCACAGAGCTTCGCGGTGTCGAGGGCTGAGCCCCCGCCGATCCCGACGAACCCGTCGAAGCCCTCGCGTGCCGCCTCCACAGCCTCACCGACCGAGCTCTCGCTCGGCTCGCCGACGATGCGGTCGTAGAAGACCGGCTCGATCCCGGCAACCCGGAGCGAAGCCTCGAGCCGCTCGCCGAGCCCGGACTCGGTCACGAACCGGTCGCACACGACGAGCGCCCGCGTGACGCCGAGGCGCCGGGCGTGCTCACCCGTCTCGGCCGAGGCCCCTCCGCCGAAGACGACGCGCGCGCTGTTGAACGTGACGATCGTGGCGTTGCCGCCGTTCACGAGCCGCTCGTCGGCAGAGGCCTCCGCGCCGTCTCGACCGCCGAGATCGCCTCGTCGATCGAGATCACGTCGCCGTACTTGGCGTCGATGTCGAGCAGGGAGCCATCGTGGGCGTCGGCGGCCCGGTCGGCCACGGCCTCGCGTGGCACGATCACGCGGTACCCGTACTGGAGAGCGTCGACCGCCGTCGCGCGTACGCATCCAGACGTCGACGCTCCGGCGACCACGACCGTGTCGCAGCCGGCCTCGCGCAGCAGCCGATCGAGGCTCGTACCGAAGAACGCTGATGCGAACAGCTTGACGAGCACCGGCTCATCGGCGCGACGGCCGAGTCGCCCGTCGACCTCGACCCACGGCGATCCCGGGCGGAGCGTGGCGAGCGCCGGGGCCTTCGCGACGAACATCGCTGCGCGCTCGAGGTCCTGCTCGTCGTAGGCGACGGTGGTGAACAGCACCGGCACGGACGCCTCTCGGGCCGCGTCGAGCAGCGTGCGGGTGGCTTCGACGGCCGCGTCGGCATCACAGGCCAGCGCCGACTCGGGATTCGTGAACCCCTCGATGAAGTCGACCACGACGACGGCTGGATGCTCGCCGGCCCCCTGGCGGCCTCCGAATCCGCGCAGGTCGTAGACGTCGCGGGCGCTCGGCGTCACGGCCTGACCGCTCCCGGCCTACGGCTCACTTCGACTGCCACTCGGCGAGCCCGAGCAGGGCGTTGACGTCGTCGAAGCTCGTGAAGCGATCCGCGAGCGACGCCGTCGTCCTGTCCCGGATGACGGCGCGGCAGAGCTCGTCATATGCCTTCGCGAAGACCCAGGTCTGGGTGCTGGGGAAGATGACGAGCTTGTAGCCCATCGTCTCGAGCTCGTCGGTCGGGACGGCGGGCGACCTCCCGGTCTCCGACATGTTCGCGACCGACGGCTTCGAGCAGCGCTCGGCCAGCGCCGCATACTCCTCCACCGACCGCGGGGCATCGACGAAGACGAGATCCGCGCCGGCCTCGCCGTACGCGTTGCAACGGGCGATCGTGTCCTCGAGCCCGGTCACCTGGAGCGCATCCGAGCGGGCGATGATCAGCGTCTCGTCCGACCGGCGCGCGTCGACGGCGGCGCGGACCTTGATCACCATCTCCTCGGCCGGGATCACCTCCTTGCCCTCCATATGCCCGCAGCGCTTCGGGGAGACCTGGTCCTCGATCTGCACCGCATTCGCGCCGACAGCCTCGAGCTCCCGCGTCGTCAGCCAGACGCCGGCCTCGGACCCGTAGCCCGTGTCGGCGTCGACGATGATCGGGAGATCCGTCGCCCCGCGCATGCGGCGAACGCTCTCGACGACCTCCGCCCGGCCGACGAGGCCCACGTCGGGCAGGCCGAAATGGTGTGCGGCGAGCGCATACCCGCCGTGGTACAGCGCCTCGACGCCGGCCCGTTCGGCGATTCGCGCGGTGAGTCCGTCGTGCGCACCGAGCGCGACGAGCGCTCCCGGCTCCGCCAGCCTGGATCGTAGGCTCATGGTCATGCGTGTCCTCCTGTCGGAGCGTGGCCGAAGTCGAAGGGCTCGACCGGGCCGCGCTGCTCGCGAAGCCGCGCGCGCTCGGCGTCCGTGGCCCGCCGGTCGACGGCGACGCCGTCGATGACGACGCCGTACTGGAGTCGGGCCGCGTCGGGCGAGACGAGGTCCCGCAGCACGTCCCGGAGGACGAGCGCCGGATCTCGGTCGAGCGGGTCGCCCCAGCCGCCCGCGCCCGCCGTCCGGAAGACGAGGGTGTCTCCGGCGGTCACCGGGACCTGGTCGATCTTGGACGGCAGCTCGACCACCTCGCCTGACGCGCGGATCAGGGTCTTGGTGCTGCAGCCGCCGTGGCGCCCGCCGTTGATCCCCCACGGCGGGATCGTGGCGCGGTCGTCGTTCACCGTGAACGCGCCGGGGCCCGAGGAACACGTAGGTCTTCTCGATCGCGGTCCCGCCGCGGTGGAACCCCGCTCCGCCGGTGTCACGCGCGGGGACGTAGCTCGAGATCCTCACCGGGTAGTAGCTCTCGGCGTACTCCGCCGGGGTCGTGCGGAACAGCGGCCACCACGAGTGGCCGTCGAGCCCGTCGGCCGAGTACCGGGCCGGGAGCCCGCCGAAGAGGAGCTCGACGAACTGGAAGTACTCGCCGGAGCCGTCGTAGCCCGAGAAGACGAAGAACGGGCTCGTTCCATACCCGGCCGCCATCGACAGGTCGGGCGCGTTCTGCCCGAGGGCGCCGCTCATGCAGTCGAAGAGCCGCGTGTGGACGTTCAGCCGATTCGACAGCGGCGCCGGGAACTTCGGGTTCAGCAGCGAGCCTTCCGGAAGCGTGACCTCGAACACGTCGTAGATCCCGTCGTTGAAGAGGATCTCGGGATCGAACGCCATGATCATGTAGATCCCGAGGAACAGCTTGCACAGGCCCTCGTGGATGTGGAAGTTGATCGAGCCCGGCGCCTGGTCGTCGGTCCCGGTCCAGTCCGCGTGACAGACGTCGCCCTCCCGCCAGATCGTCAGCACCATCTTGAAGGGGCCGTTGCCGAGGCCGTCGTCGTCGACCCAGTCGGTGAAGGTGACGGGCTCCTCCGGGATGTAGCGGCGGATGATGTGCGCCATCGCCGCGCGCGTCCGGTCGAGCAGCGCATCGCAGGCGCCCTCGAACGTCTCGGCCCCGAAGCGCTCGCAGATCTCCACCACCCGCCGCTCTGCGGCGCGGCAGCCCCCGATGATCGCCATCAGGTCGCTCCGGTTCGTGTCGGGCGTGCGCGTGTTGTTGAGGATCACCTCGAGCGCCGTCTCGTTGAGGACGCCCCGGTCGAAGATCTTGATCGGCGGGATCCGGATCCCCTCCTCCCAGATCGAGAGCGCATCGGAGACCTGGCTGCCGGGGGCCTTTCCGCCCGACGTCCATCATGTGGCCGAACAGCGAGGCGAACGCGACTCGCCTGCCCTCGAAGAAGATCGGCAGGATCACGAGCCAGTCGTTGCAGTGGGAGATCGACCCCTTGCAGAGGTACGGGTCGTTCAGCAGGATCACGTCTCCCTCGCCGACCTCGCCGCCGAAGCGGTCGATCACCTCGGGGATGTAGGAGCCGAACTGGCCGACGACCATCTGCCCGCGGGCGTTGCAGATCATCGGGAACTCGTCGTGCTGCACGCGGATCATCGGCGACATGGCCGCGCGCCGGACGACCTCGTCCATCTCGAAGCGGGCGTTCAGGAGCGCGTTCTCGATCAGGTCGAGGGTGGCGACGTCGATCGTCGTCGTCATCTGCTCGCCTCGGGCCGGATCAGCAGGTTCATCCAGGGGTCGACGACGGCTCGGTGGCCCGGGAGCACGACGGTGGTGGCGTCGTACTGCTCGACGATCGCGTAGCCCTCGATCGTCATCCCCGGCTCGAGCGCGGCGCGCGCGTAGGTCGGGACGTCGAGCGTTCCCTCGGGCGTCCAGACCTCATGGGTGCCGGTCAGCGCGTCCGAGGCGTCCGCGCCGCCCTCCGGACGGGCCTCGAGCTCCGGCAGCGGGACACGGCCGGTGGCGATCACCCTCAGGTTCACGATCTCCGCGCCACCGTCGAGCACGAACCCGTAGAGGCGCGTGTGCTCCTCTCCGAACCTGCGCTCCAGCGCGGCAAGCTCCAGCGCGGCGAGCTCGACGCCGTCGAGCTCGATCGGGATCTCGTAGCCCTGGCGGCTGTAGCGCATGTCGAGGATGAACCGGACGTCCTGGTCGGCGACGTCCACGCTCTCGGAGTCGAGCCAGTCGCGTGCCCGCGCGGTCAGCACGTCGAAGGGCTTTCTGACCGCATCCGGCGTCGTGGCGGCGATGCTCTTCACGAACGTCTGGCTGAACTCGTTCTTGATCTCGGACGAGATGAAGCCGAGCGCCGAGAGGACTCCGGACTCCTCCGGCACGATCACCGGATAGCAGTTGAGGATCCGCGCCAGCGCGTTCGCATGCAGGCCGCCCGCACCGCCGAATGCCACGAGCGCGAAATCGCTGGGCACGCGGCCGCGCTGGACCGTGACGACGCGCAGGGCCCCGAGCATTGCCTCGTCGACCATGCTCACGATCGCGCGCGCGGTCTCCTCGACGCCGGCCCCGCGCACCCCGGCGACCCGGGCGACCGCCTCGTAGGCGGCGTCCGTGTCGAGCGCGAACTCGCCGCCGAGAAGCCGCGGCGGCAGGTGACCGAGAACGACGTTCGCGTCGGTGACGGTCGCCGCCGTCCCGCCGCGGCCGTAGCAGGCCGGGCCCGGAACAGCCCCGGCGCTCTCGGGGCCGACTCGTAGCGCCCCGGTCGCCTCGACGACGTAGGCGATCGAGCCTCCGCCCGCGCCGATGCTGGCGACGTCGACGGCGGGGGCGCGCACCGGGAAGTCGCCGACCTTCGTCTCCCTCGTGATCTCCGGCCGGCCCGAGACGCAGACGGCGACGTCCGTCGACGTGCCTCCCATGTCGAAGGTCAGGATGCGGTCGAAGCCGGCATGTCCGGCCACGAACGAGGCGCCGCTGACCCCGCCCGCAGGCCCCGAGAGGACGGTCTGGACGGCGTTCTTGCACGCCGACTCGAGGCTCATCAGCCCGCCGTCGGAGCGGACGACCTGGAGCGGCGCCCGGACCTTCGCCTCCGCCAGCCCGTCGCGGACGTTCGTCAGGTACTTCTCGAGCGCCGGCGCGACGTACGCGTTCATCAGCGTCGTGATGGTGCGCTCGTACTCGCGGAACTCGGGGAGGATCTCCGAGGAGATCGACACCGGCAGATCGGGGGCGACGGATGCGGCGATCTCGGCGATCACCCGCTCGTGACGCCCGTTCGCGTGCGCGTTCAGCAGGCAGACCGTCAGGGCCTCGACGCCGTCCGCGACGAGCTCCTCGACGGCTTCGCGCACCGCGGCCTCGTCGATCGGCTCGACGATCGAGCCGTCGGCGCCGGTCCGCTCGGGCACCTCGCGGACGTAGCGGGTGTCGGTGAGCGGCTCCGGCTTCTCGTAGACCATGAACCCGAACAGCGGTCCCGGTGTCCACGCCTCGGCGAGATGGAGGATGTGCCGGAACCCGCGCGTGACGATCAGGCCGACGAGCGCTCCTCGCCGCTCGAGCACGGCGTTCGTCGCGACGGTCGTGCCGTGGAGAATCGCGTCGAACTCGGGAAGCCCGACGTTCGCCCGTGTCGCCGCGAGCCTGATTCCCTCGATCACCCCGACCGACTGGTCCTCGGGGGTGCTCGGCGTCTTCGCGAGCCAGACCCGCTGATCGGCGCTGTCGTAGAGGACGACGTCCGTGAACGTCCCGCCGACGTCGACTCCGAGCCGGTAGGTCATGCGCTCTCGCTCGCCAGGAGGGCCGCGTCGCGGTACTTCTCCACCCTGACGTCGCAGCTGCGGGCGTGGCCCTCGAAGTTCTCGATCCTGCACTGCCGCGCGCAGATCTCGCCGATCATCGCGCTCGCCGCCTCGTCGCATTCCTGGAAGGTGACGGTCTTGAGGAACTTGCCGACCCAGAGCCCACCGGTGTAGCGCGCCGCGCCGCCGGTCGGGAGGATGTGGTTCGTCCCGATCGTCTTGTCGCCGTACGCGACGGTGGTCGCCTCGCCGAGGAAGAGAGCGCCGTAGTTCGACATCCGCTCGAGGTACCAGCGCGGGTCTGCGGTCTGGATCTCGACGTGCTCGAAGCCGTAGGCATCGGCCGCGGCGAGCGCCTCGTCGTCCGAGTCGACGACGACCACCGCGCCGTAGTCCTCCCACGCCCGGGCCGCGATCTCCGCGGTCGGCAGGCTCTCGAGCTGCAAGGCGATCTGGCGGAGCGTCTCTTCGCCGAGCGCCTGCGACGTCGTCACGAGCACCGCCGGGGACGCGGGCCCGTGCTCGGCCTGGCCGAGGAGGTCCGCGGCGACGATCACCGGATCGGCCGTCTCGTCGGCGACGACCAGGATCTCCGTCGGGCCGGCGACGAGGTCGATCCCCACCTTCCCGAACAGCCGTCGCTTCGCCTCGACGACGTACGCGTTGCCCGGGCCCACGAGGAAGTCGACCGGGTCGATCGTCTCGGTCCCGAGCGCGAGCGCGGCGAGCGCCTGGACGCCGCCCAGGATGTAGATCTCGTCCGCACCTGCGAGCTGCATGGCGGCGATGGTGGCGTCCGGCACACGACCGTTGAGCGGAGGGGTGCACGCGGCCACCCGGTCGACCCCGGCGACCTTCGCCGTGACGATGCTCATGTGGGCGGAGGCGACCATCGGGTACCGGCCGCCGGGCACGTACGCCCCGACGTTCTTCACCGGGATGTGCCGGTGGCCCAGCCTGATGCCCGGGAGCGTCTCGATCTCGAGATCCGTCATCGTCGCGCGCTGAGCGCGGGCGAACGTACGCACCTGTTCCTGACCGAAGGCGATGTCGTCGAGCACCTGGGTCGGGACCCGGTCGAGGCTCGCCGCGATCTCGTCGGCGGTGAGCCGGAAGGCCTCCGGCTCCCAGCCGGTCGAGGCGGGCGGAGTAGCGCCGGACCGCGGCGTCTCCCTCCGCGGCGACCGCGGAGACGATCTCGTCTACGACCGCCGCGACGGCTTCGTCGTTCTCGGCGCTCGCGTGGGTGCGCGATGGCTTCTTGAGCGTCTCCACAACCTGTCTCTCTCTCGGATTGACTACGTATGCATAAACCTCAGACGGGGATCTTGTCAAATCGCCTCAGGTGGTGTCTGCGATGCTCCCATCATGGCCGTGACGAGCAAGGACATAGCGCGCCGTCTGAGGATCAGCCAGTCGACGGTTTCGCGCGCGCTCCGCGGCGACCCCCGGGTCGCTGCAGACACGGCCGCACGCGTCCTCGAGGCCGCACGCCAGCTGAACTACACGCCGAACCTAGCTGCCCGGAGCCTGATCACGCGCCGGACCGGCACGGTCGGCGTCGTGGTGAGCGACATCACGAACCCGTTCTACCCGGAGCTGCTCGACATCCTGCACAACGAGCTGGCCCTCGCCGGCTACCGGACGATCCTCTTCAACGAGCAGACGGACGCGAGCGTCGAGCAGCACGTGGGCGAGCTCGTGAACGGGGCTGCGGTCGACGGGCTCCTCTACGTCTCGGCGACGCTCGACACGCCGCTGCCGGGTCACGGGGCGCGCGACCTCCCCGTCGTGCTCGTGAACCGCTACATCGAATCCGCGCACGTGGACACCGTGGTCTCCGACAACTACCGGGGCGGCAGGCTCGTCGCCGAGGCGATGGTCGCGCTGGGGCACCGCCGGATCGCGCTGATCACCGGGCCCGAGAACACGACGACGAGCCGTGACCGCGAGCGCGGCTTCCGGGAGCAGCTCGTGGCGAGCGGCGTCCAGTTCGACGAGGCACTTCGCCGCGTCGGCCAGTTCAGCCACCACAGCGGCTACCAGTGGTGCCTCGACCTCCTGGCGGCAGAGCCCCGGCCCACGGCGGTCTTCGCCGCGAACGACGTGATCGCGTTCGGCGCGCTCGACGCAGCGCGCCGCGTCGGGGTTCGCGTTCCCGCCGAGCTCTCGATCGTCGGGTTCGACGACATCGACATGGCGGGCTGGGAGGGCTTCAACCTGACGACCGTCCGCCAGCCGCTCGCCGAGATGGGTCGTGCTGCTTCGAAGCTCCTGCTCGAGCGGATCGACTCGGAGGTCGAGCTGGCTCCGCGGAGGCGCATCTTCCCGGTCGGCGTTGTCCATCGGGACACACTTGCGTCCGCTTCGGCGACCTGACCCGCGTCCTGGCGGAACGACCCCTGATTGACACGCTTTCGCACAGGTTGTATTTTCGCCGGGTCGTATGACTACGTATGCATTGTCGTCGGTGCCTAACTAGTCCGTCCCCGCCCTGTCCAACCTCGTACCAGGCGACAACGCACCAACCGCTTCGGGAGCGTTCATCAATCGTTTCGAAACCGAAAGGACGTAACAGCATGACGCGCAAGACCACGCGTTGGGTTTCGCTCGCGGTGCTCGTCGTAGCCGCAGCCGTGTTTACCACCGGCGCAATGGGCTCGAGCAAGGCGGGCCCCCTGTCCGGCAAGAAGGTCGGGGTCATCATCTGCACCAACCAGAATCCGTTCTGCGCAGCCTGGGCCAACTCGGTCAAGAGCGGCCTCGAGAAGATGGGGGCGAGCGTCACCGTCCTCAGCTCCGTCTTCGACCCTGCGGTCGACGCGCAGAACATGAACCGCCTCATCGCCGACAAGCCCGACCTGATCATCTCGGTGCCGGCGAGCGCATCCGCAATCGTGCCGTCTTACATCCGGGCGAAGGCAGCCGGCATCCCGGTTCTCGGTGCGATCGGACGTCAGTCGGCGGCCGGAGCTAAGCTCGTCACCGGCGAGGCCCGGACGGACGATCCGGCTCTCGGGAAGTACGCGGCGATGAACCTCATCCAGGGAATGAAACAGGCCGGATTCACGAAGGGCAACGTGATCGCACTGACGGGAACCGCCAGCCAGAACAACGTGGTCGACCGCATGGCGACGTTCACGGCGTACATGAAGAAGTTCCCGCAGTACAAGGTCGTCTCGATCGAGGACGCGAACTGGGATCAGGCGACCTCGGCCAAGGACACGCAGGAGCTCCTCTCGAAGTACGCCTCCCAGGGCGGCATCCAGGGCGCCTACGGCATGGCCGACAACATGGCCGTCGGGATCATCCAGGGCGCCAAGCAGGCCGGCGTGCCGATCGGCGTCGCGAAGAAGGGCCTGATCATCACCGGCAGCAACTGCCTCGCGGTCGGCATCAACGCGATCAAGGCGGGCCAGGAGTACGGCACCGGGACGCAGGCGCCGCAGGTCGAGGCGGCCCTCGCGGTCAAGATGGGAGCTCAGATCCTTCAGGGCAAGACGCCGAGCCCGAAGGTGCAGTACGTCCAGGAGCAGCGCATCACCTCGGCGAACGTAGCCCAGCTCTCGAAGATCTGCACGTTCTAACGAGACAGGCTCCAGTTCGATGAGCGGAGAACGGGATCCGGCGGATAGAGCGCCCGGATCCCGTTCTCGCTCTGACGACCAGGCCGCGCCGCCCGTGCTGCTGGAGGTCGTCGACTTCTCCAAGTCGTACGGCCCGGTCAAGGCGGTTCGTGGCCTTTCGCTCGACGTCCGGGTCGGCGAGGTGCATGCGATCTGCGGCCACAACGGGGCCGGCAAGAGCACGCTCGTCAAGGCACTCGTCGGCCTCGTCAGGCCCGACGAAGGGGTGATCCGCCTCGACGGCCAGGAGCTCTCGCTCCGCAATCCGCACGAGGCCCAGTCGCACGGGATCGCGCTCGTGAACCAGGAGCTGAGCCTGGTGCCGGAGCTGAGCGTCGAGGACAACATCTTCCTCGGGGGGCTCAACGTGCCGCTCCTCTACCGGAAGCGGCGACTCTCCGAGCAGGCGCGCAGCGTCCTCGACCAGCTCGGGCTTCGCCACGTCCGCCTCGGCACCCCGGTCGAGGCTCTCTCGATCGGCGAGCGCCAGCTCGTCGAGATCGGCCGCCTGCTCGTCCGCGATGCCCGCCTGCTCATCCTCGACGAGCCGACCGCGACGCTGAGCAAGCCGGAGATCGAGCGGGTCTTCAGGGCGACGCGCGACCTCGTCGCGCAGGGCCGCAGCGTGATCTTCGTGTCGCACCGGCTGGACGAGGTCTTCGAGCTCTGCGACCGCGTGACGGTGCTGCGGGACGGAGTGCGGGTCGGGACGCACGAGATCAAGGAGATCGATCGGCGCTCGCTGATCGAGCACATGCTCGGTGAGATGGAGGGGGCGAAGACGCAGATCGAGCACGAGCATGCGCTGCCCGGATCGGGCACCGAGGTGGTCAGGATCGATCGGCTCCACGTCGAGGGGAGCGTCGAGGAGGTCTCGCTCACGCTCGAGAGCGGGATCATCACCGGGCTCGCCGGCCAGGTGGGGTCGGGCACGAGCACTGTCCTACGAGCGCTCGGCGGGCTCGTTGCGAATGCCTCCGGCGCGATCGAGGTCAACGGCGAGCGGGTGCTCCTGAACACGCCGAGGCGCGCCGCCGACGCGGGCGTCCTCTACATCCCCAACGACCGGCAGCGCGAGGGGCTGTTCCTCGGGCAGGCGGTCGATCGAAACCTGACGGTCACACGGCTCCGGCGTCTGAGCCGCCTCGGGGTCCTCCTGCAGCGCCGGATCCAGCGCAGCGCCCGCGACCTTGCGACGATGGTCGCCGTCCCTCACGACAGGCTCGGCTCGCCGGCCGCCAGCCTGAGCGGCGGCAATCAGCAGAAGGTGCTGCTCGGCCGCGCGCTGCAGCTCGACGGGACGGCGCTGCTCGCGCTCGACGAGCCGACGCGCGGCGTCGACGTCGGTGGACGCAGCGAGATCCACAACCTCGTCCGCGAGGCCGCCCGCAAGGGCACGGCGGTGATCTTCTCCTCGACCGAGCTCGACGAGATCCTCGATCTTTCGGACGTCGTCGTCACGATCTTCGCCGGCCGCATCGTGTCCGTCGTCCCGCGGGCGCAGGCGTCGGCCTCGGCGATCCTTGCGGATATGACGATCAGCCAGGGCGCAGAGAGCGAAGCGTCTTCGTGAGCGGCCCGATGACCGCCGCCATGGGCCGCTTCGGCCTGGAGCGCCGCCCGCTCCGGCTTGCCGACGCGGCGCTCGCAATCTGGATCACCGTGCTCGTGGTCGTGACGGTCTACGGCGCGGCGACGACCACGGGCTTCCTGACCTGGAGCAATTTCAAGGCGATCCTGACCGCGGCGTCGTTCGTCGGGATCATCGCCGTCGGGCTGACGGTGATCATCCTGAGCGGCAATCTCTTCTCCCTCGCGCTGGGCCAGACCGCCGCGATCTCCGCGATGGTGTTCCTCTACGCCCTCCGGATCGACCTCGGCGCCGCGATCGCCCTGACCCTGCTCCTCGGCCTCGCGATCGGCGCCGTCCAGGGCTTCGCCGTCGGCGCCTGGGGCGCGAACCCGATCATCATCACGATCGGCGCGGCGGGCTTGATGGAGGGCATGGCGGTGTGGCTCTCGAACGGGCAGAGCATCGTCCCGCCGGTCGGAGCGACGAGCTGGGAGCGCCTCGCGAACCCGGTTCTGGGCCTCCCGGCGCCGGTCTACTTCTTCATCGCCGTCACGATCATCCTGGCGGTCGTGATGCGCCGGACGCGCTTCGGACGCCAGATCTATCTCCTGGGCGAGAACCGGGTCGCCGCCCGGGCGGCCGCCCTGCCGATCACCCTGCTCACGGTCGGGGCCTTCGGAATCGCGTCGCTGTACACCGCAGGCTCGGGGATCCTGATCGGTGCGTCGAGCGCCAACGCCTCCCTGCTGCTCACGGGGAGCTACACCTACGACGCGATCGCCGCCGCGCTCGTCGGCGGGAACGCCGTGACCGGAGGGCGCGGATCGATCGCGCGGACCGCGCTGGGCGCGATCTTCATCGCGACGATCTCCGACATGCTCCTGCTACGCGGCTACTCGACGGGTGTTCAGATCCTCGTCCGCGGCATCATCGTCGTCGTCGTCGTCGTCCTGACCAACCTGAGGCAGCGCAGCCGATGAGCGCGGTCGAGACGAGCCGTCGCCGCCCGCGTGCCGCCGAGCTGGCGCCGTACGCGATCCTCGCCGGCATGGTGCTCGCGCTGGCGCTCGTGCCGGTCTTCACGCAGTACACGGTGCGCACGGCCAACGTCTACGACATCTTCCAGAACTTCGCCTCGTACGGCCTCGTCGCTCTCGCGCTCGGGATCACGATGATCGCGGGCGAGTTCGACCTCTCCGTCTCCTCCGTCTACCTGTTCGGCGGCATGGTCGCGGTGCTGACGGGCGGCGGCTCGCCGCTCGTCGGCATCATCGCCGCGCTCGGCGCAGCGAGCATCGTCGGCCTCGTCCAGGGCGGCCTGATCGCCCGCTTCCGCCTGAACTCGATGCCGGTGACGCTCGGCGGCTACCTGATCGTCCTCGGGATCACCTACATCCTCGGTCATTCGAAGAGCGTGATCTACAACAACTACACCGTCGGGCTCAGGCTCGACAAGCCGATCCTGCAGATCTTCTCGATCAGGAGCCTGATCTCGCTCGGCATCTTCGTCGTCGCCGCGCTCGTGCTCCGGTATCTGCGGGTCGGCAGGGATCTCCGCGCGATCGGCGGCGACCGGCGGGCGGCACGCGTGGCCGGCGTCCCGGTCGACCGGCTGCTCGTCGGCGTGTTCGTCGTCGCGGCGCTCGGGGCGGCTCTGCCCGGCGCGCTGCTGAGCTACAGCCTCGCCACTGCGAGCCCGACCAACATCGGCTTCGACGTGCTGACGTTCTCCGCGACGGCGGCCCTGATCGGCGGGGTCAGCCTGTCGGGCGGCAAGGGCAGCGCGGTCGGCATCGCGGCCGGCGTCCTGTCGCTGAGCGTGCTCGAGGAGATCCTCTCGATCCTCGGCTCGCCGGACTACGTCTCGAGCCTGATCACCGGCGGCCTGCTCATCATCTTCACGATCGTCTGGGCGCCCGACCTGTCCCAGTGGTTCCGGACGACGCGCCTCCCCGCAGTCGGCGAGGAGCGCTCGTGACGGAGGCGCGGCAGATCCGCCTCGACCCCGATCCGCTCGAGCCCTACCTCCTCTCGCAGGGCTTCCGCGTCGGAGACCTCGTCTTCGTCTCGGGGCAGGCAGCCCTGGACGAGCACGGCGGCATCGTGGGGGCAGGCGACTTCGACGCGCAGGCCGAGCAGGTGTTCCGCAACCTTGCGCGCGTCCTCGAGGCCGGCGGATCGGGCCTCGAACGGGTCGTGAAGGTGACGATCTTCCTGACGGACATGGCGAACTTCGGGAAGATCGTCGAGCTGAGGAGGCGCTGGTTCACGCCGCCCTACCCCGCCGACACGATCGTCGAGGTGCGGGCTCTGGCGCTTCCCGAGCTCGAGATCGAGATCGAGGCGATCGCGACCTCGTCCGGCTGAGGCTCGGCGTCAGTCCGGGTACTCGTCCTTCCGCCAGGAGCGGGGCTCCGATGGTTGCGGCTTCGGGGTTCGCTCGAGCAGGAAGCTGAAGTACGGAGCGACGAACGGGTCGGGTGCCGACACCGTGTAGGTGTGGTAAACGGTCCCGTTCTCGAGTGCGAAGGCGATCCAGCTGGGGTTCTCGCGGAGCCCGTCCTCGAGCGGGGCGCCGACCTGCGCCGACCACTCCTCGAGCCAGTCGGGCGGGTCTTCGACCATCTGCCTGATCTGGGGGACCTGCTCCGCCTGCTCCTCGGTCAGCGCGAGGCCGAAGTCGAACGCGAAATCGGAGCCGTAGGTCGAGACGTAGGGAAACTCCCAGCCCATCCGCTCCTTGTAGGCGGTCAGCCGCTCGATCGGCGCCCTCGAGAAGCAGAGCAGCGTCACGTCGCGGTGATTCAGGTGGACGAGCAGCCCGTTGAGCCCGTCGGCCAGGCTGGTGCAGCCGGGACATGCGCCGAGGGTGTAGTCCGGGCCGAACATGACGTTGTAGGCGAGCAGCTGCGAGCGCCCGTCGAACAGCTCGGCCAGGGTGCGCCTGCCGTCCTCGGTGTCGAGCTCGTACTCCTTCTCGACGGGCACCCAGGGGAGCTCGAGGCGCTTCTCCTTGACCTCTTCGTTCCGCTTGGCCTGCTCTGCCTCGAGCTTCGCAAGCTCGTTGCGGGCCGCCTGCCATTCCTCACGTGTTCCGGTCTTGTGGGCCATCTCGTCTCCCTCCTGTCGGACTCGAGCGTTTGTACCCGCGCCGAAACCTTCGGCGATCGAGATTCCTGCGATATGAAGTTGAGACGATCGGCGAGCACGAGGCTCATCGCTGAACGGTGAGGCGAATCGAGGTGACGTAGTGCTTTCCGTGACTGACCGAGGCGACGCGCGACCCCGGGTCTTGCGGAATGCGGCCTCCGGGCCGGCGACGTAAGGTTTCAGCGGTGGGCGGAGTCATGTATTCGGGCGACGGAGTGGCGATGCCGAGGGCGTTCGACCACGTGCTGGTGATCATGTTCGAGAACCAGTACCGCAGCTACGTGCTCGGGAACCCGTTCATGCGGCGGCTCTCCAAGCAGGGGATCGAGCTCAGGAACTACTTCGGCGTGATGCATCCGTCGCAGACGAACTACGTCGCCTCGATCGCCGGTGAGCTCTGCAACGCATCGAGCGATGACCGGCTGGAGCCGATCGAGGCGCGGACGATCGTCGACCTGATCGAGGAGGCGCCCGGCCGGCTGCGCTGGAAGGGCTACATGGATAGCTACGTCCCGGAGACAACGCCGTGGACGCCGGACTTCGCGCCGCAGGACGCACACCCGTACTACATCAAGCACAACCCGTTCTCCGCCTTCGCCGGGATCGTGCGTGACGAGGCACGCTGGCGGAAGATCGAGAGCGAGGCTGCCCTCTTCTCCGACCTGCTGAACGGCGAGTTCCCCGAGTACGCATGGTTCACGCCGAACGTCTGGAACGACGGGCACTGGATCAACGGGACCGAGGAGGATTGCAAGCCGCGCGCACCCGCGCTCGTCGATCAGCTCGCGCTCTGGCTCGAGGGATTCTTCGGGCGCCTGCGCTTTCCGGGGCCGGAATCGCACCTACCGCCCGGGACTCTCGTCGTGCTCACCTTCGACGAGGCCGACTTCGAGCAGGTTCACGTCGAGGGCCTGACGTGCGTCTACGACGGGCCGAATCAGGTCTACACCGTCCTGCTCGGCGATGGGATCGAGCCCGGCGTCGAATCCGAGGGCTACAACCACTACAGCCTGCTCCGCACGATCGAGGTGAATTTCGGTCTCGGCGACCTCGGCAAGAACGACGCCGCCGCGAACTGGTTCCAGTTCCTCTGGGGCCGCCGTTTTCGCTGGAGCTCGCCGCAGGCGCCTCCGCTCGGCGCCGACGGCCGAGGCGGGCTCTGCGCAGGCGGCTACGAGGGAGCCCTGTTCGCCGGCTACGCCGTCGAGGACGGAACGATGCGGATGTGCACACGGACACCCGACCCGGAGGGCGGCCTGGACGGGCAGTGGTCGCCGGTGGAGTCCCTGCCCATCGACGGCTCGGGAGGCGCCGCGCTCGCAGCGTCCGAGACGGAGCTGATCCTCGTCGCGCGCTCGACTGAGGGCGTCGTCCGGTACCTGACCTACGACCTCCAGCACGGCTGGTCGAAAGCCGCCGAGCCGCTCGGCGAGGGAGCCTCCTTCGCACTCGCCTCGTTCGACGACGACTCGCGGGTGATGCTCGCGATCGCGGATTCGAGTGGCCTGGTGAGCTCGCGCGTGTGGAGCGACGGGGCATGGGGAAAGCCCACGGCGGTGCCGGCGGCCACGACGCTGCCCGGCGGTTCGTTGGTGCTCGCCTCGCTCGGCAGCTCGCTCTTCCTCGTCGCGCAGGCGCCGGAGGGCTCCCACCTGAACGCGGTCACCTACAACACGGCGCCGTTCAACGTGATCACCGCTGCGAAGAGCAAGTACAGCGGCGCGCAGGACAACACCTCGATCGATGCCTGGTCGCCGTCCGCGTTCCCGGTCGCCCACTTCTCCAACCGGCCCGACGCCGTCGGTGAACGGCATCCCGACTCGCTCCCCTACGAGTCCATGGGGCCGCTTGCCCTCGCCACGCTCGACGGCGTGATGCACCTCATTCATCCCGGCCCCGCGAACCCGCTCCTCCTGACGGAGACCTTCTCGATCCCGGGCCTGCTCACCCCGTCGAAGCCGGTCTCGTACAAGAGCACCGACTCGGAGAAGGAGAGCAACGGCTTCGGCACGCTCGCGGCGGCCGGATGGAGCCACCAGGAACCGATCTTCGACGCGCGCTGCGAGGCGGGCGGCGAGCTCGCCATGGCTCGCGCGGGCGAGGAGCTTCTCCTCCTCTCGCGGCCTCGGCCGGGCGCACCGGTCGAGCTCCGCATCGGTCGCTACGAGCTCGACGTCTAGCCCTGCCGGCCCGCCAGGACTTCGCCACGGCCGATCAGTACGACCGCTCTCTCAGTCTTCGGGTCCGTCGATGCGATGGATTTCGAACGAGGTCTGCGATCCCCGATCGGACACTCGTACGACGATCTGCGATCCCCCGTCCTCCAGATCCTCTCCGCGGCGAATCGCTTCGATCCTTTCGCGCACCCGCTCCCGCATCCACGCGGGCGGCTCATGGTGAGGGCGCTGCGTCTCGGTGCCGTCAGCGTCGATCCACGCGACGATCCGCGGGACCGTCGAACAGGGCCATGTATTCGTGCTCCACTGTGATCCCGTCAAAGACGGCAACTGCGCAGCCCTTAGAGACCTCGACGCAGCCCTTGCGTGCTCGTCGCGACAGCGCCGCCCTTGCAAGCAAGCCGAGCCAGGGAATGACCGCTCCTTCGGGCGCTGAGATAGCGGCCCAACTGTGAAGCCACTGGGAAAGGCGCTCGAGAAATCGCTGGCGCCAAAGTCAAGTTCTGGATCGCGAAAGCGCTCAAGCTCGTCGAGAGGGGCATCAGGAAGCTTCTCGCGATCTTCCACGCGAAGGTAGCCGACGTCCTTAAAGGTCGCGGGCTGGCTCTCCGACCTCGGTGACAAGGATGTCGCGCCCAAGGTCGTTCATGAGGATCTGCGCCATCGACGGCCTAAAAACAGCTCTCGATGGCGAGATCGCCGACAAGGCGGGAAAAGTCTCAGGCGATAGCGAATGACCGTGGCGACGACCTTGCACTACTTCGCGAGCGGTCGAACCGCGAGCCGACCGATTCCTCGGGTGTCGGAATCCGCGCTCAGCTGCGTGAACGGTCGCGGTGGTCGTCTTCGTTCCAACATGGGGGCTCGCCGCAATGGTCGGATCGCAGGGGCTTATATGCGGGTACTCCGTTCTTGCCGGACTCGACTACCTGGACTGGAGCGCAGGACCGGCTTCTCGACTACGTCGACGGTGTGCGGCACGTGGTGGATTCGGAGCTGACGCACGGGCCCTCAACCACCCAGGCGCCCTGACCGGAACGTTGATCGCCGATCGAGATGCCCGGCAGAGCCGGTGGCCGTGACCGCGGGTTCATATTTTCCTGCGCCTGGCAGCGAAGGAGTTGGTGGACGCGACGCTGTCGCCCCTTCTGTTGCCCCCCGCTCGCGGGAGCTTCCCACACCGAGCGCTCCACCCAGCTCTATCGAGGAACCGCAACTGTTTGCGCGGAGGATGGGCCGTGAAGGATTCGAACCTTCGACCTTGGGATTAAGAGTCCCCTGCTCTACCAACTGAGCTAACGGCCCGCGGGGCGCCGTAGTGTAGCGGTGATGCGCGTCCTGACGATAGTGGGGAACCGGCCCCAGTTCATCAAGTCGGCCCCTGTCTCCGCGGCGCTTCGCGACGCGGGGATCGACGAGATCGTGCTGCACACCGGCCAGCACCACGACCGGGAGCTCTCCGGCGTCTTCTTCGAGGAGCTGGGCCTGGGCGACCCGCAGTACAGGCTCAAGCTCGAGACTGCCGACCCGGAGGCGATGCGCCCGGCGATCCGCGAGGTGGTGACGGTCGAGGAGCCCGACTGGGTGCTCGTGTTCGGCGACACGAACTCGACGCTCGCCGGCGCGGAGGCGGCCGGCACGACACCGATCGCGCACATCGAGGCGGGGCTTCGGAGCTTCGACCTGTCGATGCCCGAGGAGCGCAACCGGGTCGCGGTCGACCGGATCTCTCGGCTGCTGTTCTGCCCGGACGAGCGCTCGGCCGAGCAGCTCGAGAGCGAGGGCGTCCCGGGCGAGCGCCTGGTCGTCGGGGACGTGATGGCCGATGTCCACCGGCTCTTCGTGCCGATCGCGCGCTCGCGCTCGCAGGCGCTCGAGCGGCTCGGGCTCGAGCCGGGCGGGTACATCCTCGTCACGGTGCACCGCGAGGCGAACGTCCGGCCCGAGCGGCTCGCGCGGATCGTCGAGGGGCTCAACCGCCTCGACGAGCGGATCGTCTTTCCCGTGCACCCACGGACTCGCGCCGCGCTGGCCGACCTCGGCCCGCTCGGCTTCGAGCTGCTCCCGCCCGCGAGCTACCTCGATTTCGCGGCACTCGCCGCGCACGCTCGCGTGATCCTCACCGACTCCGGCGGCGTGCAGAAAGAGGCCTACTGGGACGGCGTGCCCTGCGTCACCATGCGGCCGAACACCGAATGGGTCGACACCGTCGAGGTCGGCGCGAACGTCCTCGTCGACGACGACCCCGACGAGATCGTGCGCGCAGTCGCGGCTGCGCGCTTCCCCGACGCCGCGCCGGAGCTCTACGGCGACGGCCAAGCGAGCGGCCGCATCGCAGCGGCTCTGTACGCTAGTTCGCCGTGAGCGGCCCCTGGGACGTAGCCATCGTGGGCGCGGGTTACGTCGGGCTTCCGCTCGCCGTCACCTTCGCCGATGCAGGTCAGCGAGTGCTGATCCTCGACGTCGTGCCCGAGCTCGTCGAGGCGATCAACGAGGGGAAGAGCCACATCGAGGACGTGCCCCACGCCGTGCTCGAGCCGCACGTCTCCGCCGGCCGGATCACCGCCACCCTCGACTACGACGACCTGAAGCAGGCGCACGCGATCCTGATCGCGCTGCCGACGCCTCTCACGAAGCAGCGCGAGCCCGACCTGAGCTACGTCAAGCAGGCCTCCTACGCGATCGGCGCCGTGCTCCAGCCCGGCCAGCTCGTCGTGCTCGAGTCGACCACGTACCCGGGCACGACCCGCGAGGTGGTCAAGCCGATCCTCGAGGAGGCGAGCGGGCTCGTCGCCGGCGAGGGCTTCAACCTGGCGATGTCGCCCGAGCGCGTCGACCCCGGCCGCACCGACTGGACGACGAAGACCACGCCGAAGGTCGTCGGCGGCCTCACGCCCGCCTGCACGGCTGCTGCGGCCGCCGTCTACCGCACGGCGGTCGACACCGTCCACGAGGTCTCGGCGCCCGAGTCGGCCGAGCTGACCAAGCTGCTCGAGAACATCTACCGCTCCGTCAACATCGCGCTCGTCAACGAGCTCGCACAGCTCTGCGACCGGATGGGCATCGACGTATGGGAGGTCGTCGAGGCCGCCGCCACCAAGCCGTTCGGCTTCCAGTCGTTCCAGCCCGGCCCCGGCCTCGGCGGGCACTGCATCCCGCTCGACCCCTACTACCTCTCGTGGAAGGCGCGCGAGTACGACTTCTCGGCGCGCTTCATCGAGCTGGCGGGCGAGGTCAACAACAACATGCCGTACTTCTGCCGGTCGGTGATCTCGCAGGCGCTGAACCACGGGCTGCAGCGCTCGGTGTCGGGCGCGAAGATCCTGATCCTCGGCGTCGCGTACAAGGCCGACATCGGCGACATGCGCGAGACCCCGGCAGAGAAGCTGATCGAGCTGCTGAAGACCGCCGGCGCCGAGGTCAGCTACCACGACCCGCACGTCGCCGAGTTCGACGGGATGACCTCCTCGCCGCTCGAGCCCGAGACCTACGACTGCGTCGCGATCGTCACCGCGCACACGGCGATCGACTACGGCGACGTCGTCTCGCGCGCCAAGGTCGTCGTCGACTTCCGGAACGCGACGCGCGGCCACGAGGCAAGTGGAAAGGTGTGGAAGCTTTGAGCGACCCCGTCCGCATCGCACAGGTCGGCCTCGGCCCCTGGGGCGCGAACCTCGTCCGCAACGTCGACGTCCTCGCCGATCTCGTCTGGATCTGCGACGCCTCCGAGGAGCGGCGCGAGCAGTTCACGCGCAGGTTCCCGAACTCCCTCGCGACCGGCTCGTTCGACGAGGTGCTCGCCGACCCGGAGGTCGAGGCGGTCGTGATCGCGACACCGGTGCCGACGCACTACACGCTCGCCAAGCAGGCGCTCGAGGCGGGCAAGCACGTCTTCGTCGAGAAGCCGCCGGCGATGCGCGAAGCCGAGATGGCCGAGCTGGTCGAGCTCTCGGAGGCGCGCGGGAAGATCCTCATGCCGGGCCACCTGCTGCTCTACCACCCGGGCGTTCGCAAGCTGAAGGAGCTCGTCGACTCGGGCGACCTCGGCGACGTGCTCTGCATCTACGGCAACCGCCAGAACCTCGGCACGATCCGCAAGGACGAGAACGCGCTCTGGTCGCTCGGCGTGCACGACGTCTCGGTGATCCTGCACCTCGCGAACGAGGAGCCGTCCGAGGTCTGGGCGCACGGGAACGCCTTCCTGAATCCCGGCGTCGAGGACGTCGTCTTCTGCTTCATGCGCTTCCCGAGCGGCAAGATCGCCCACCTCCACCTCTCGTGGCTCGACCCGCACAAGATGCGCAAGCTGACCGTCGTCGGCCGCGACAAGATGGTCGTCTTCGACGACATGGAGCTCGAGCGCAAGGTGACGATCTACGACAAGTGGCCCGAGCAGCCGCTCCAGAACTTCGGCGAGTGGCAGACGCGGACCGGAGACATCCTCAGCCCGAAGATCCCGAGCGACGAGCCGCTGCGGCTCGAGCTGTCGCATTTCCTGCGCCTCGTGCGCGAAGGCGGCACCGGCGTCGAGGCGCGCGACGGGCTCGCCGTCGTGCGCGTCCTCGAGCTGCTGCAGCAGTCGCTCGAGAGCAGCCGGTGACTGCCGAGATTCACGAGACGGCGATCGTCTACCCGGGAACGGTGCTCGGAGACGGAGTGAAGGTGCTCGAAGGGGCCGTCGTCGGGAAGCAGCCGACGCTGTCGCCGCGCTCGACCGCCAAGCGAGAGCCGCTTGCTCCCGCCACCGTTGGCGACGGCACCGTCATCTCCACCGGTGCCGTCCTCTTCGCGGGCTCGACGATCGGCGCACGCGTGATCCTCGGCGACCAGAGCTGCGTGCGCGAGCGCGTGACGATCGGGGACGACGTCGTCGTCGGCCGCGGCTCGCTGGTCGAGAACGACACGACGATCGGCGCGATGACGAAGATCCAGGCCGGCGCGTACATCACGGCGTACTCGACCCTCGAGGAGCACGTCTTCATCGCCCCCTGCGTCGTCACGTCGAACGACAACTTCATGGGCCGCACCGAGAAGCGGCTCGCGCTGATCAAGGGGCCGACGATCCGGCGCGGCGCGCGCATCGGCGCAGCCGCAGTCCTCTGCCCGGCGGTCGAGATCGGCGAGGAGGCGTTCGTCGGAGCGGGCGCCGTCGTGACCAAAGACGTCGCGCCGCGGACTCTCGTCGTCGGCAATCCGGCGCGGCCGCTCCGCGACGTGCCGGACGAAGAGCTGCTCGACTCCTAGCCCTGCACGGCGAGGGAGAGCGTGTAGCGGCCCGGGGCCTTCGTCGGCGCGCCGGCCTCGACCTCGATGTAGTACGTCCCGTCAGCGGTCGCGTGGTAGGCGAGACGCTCCTGGCCACTCGTCGTCGTACCGCGGGCCGCGCGGTTTGCGAGCACTGTTCTCGCCGGGCCGGTGATATGCGTCGTGCCGGGGCGCCAGAGGAAGAGCGAGGTCCGCGGAGGAGCGCCCGCGCCGAGCCGCGCGAACAGCGTCTGGCCGCGCCTCAGCGTGATCGCGTAGACGTCGATCGGGTCGTCCCAGAAGTCGATCGTAGCGTCGACCTTGCGCAAGCCTTTCAGCGCGTAGGCCGAGGTGCCGGCGTCGTCGTTCGGCTCGTACGCGTCGGCGGTCGGCAGATCGGCCTCGTTTCCGATCCGGTTGATCGCGGCCGCGACGTCGAGCGCGCCCCAGCCGGTAAGGGAGTCGCGACCGATCGGGCACTGGGAGCATCCGGTCGAGGGGCTTGCGTCGGTGGCCGTCCGCTCGAGGATCCACTCGATCTGGGACGGGGTCAGCAAGGGGTCGACACCCAGCATGAGCGCGGCGGCCGCGGTGACCTGCGGCGCCGAGAACGACGTCCCGATCCCGGCGCGGAACTCGGAGGGGCCGCAGTTGGAGTAGGGCATCCCGGCGCAGCCGTAGATCGAGGCGTCGACGAGGTTGTGCGGGATCGTGGAGAAGATCGGGCCGCCGGGGGCGACGAGGTCGACGTACTGCGAGTCTCGATCCGAGTAGTCGGGAACGGCCCCGTTCTCGCGGATCGCGCCGACTCCGAGGACGTGGGGGAGCGCGGCGGGGTAATCGGCGTACTGCCAGGGGGTCGAGGGCGCCTGCGTCCCGTTGCCGACCGCGGCGACCACGAGCACGCCCTTCGACCACGCGTACTCGATCGCAGCCTCCTCCGGGCCGGAATACGAGTCCAGGTCGAGGTCACCCGGGTCGCGGATCCCTCCGATCGAGAGGTTGATCACCCTGGCGCCGTGATCGACGGCCCAGCGGATCGCCTTCACCTCGCCGGAGGTGGAGACGTTGCAGCTCCCGTCGACGACCTTTGCGATCAAGAGGCTCGCGTTGAACGCCATCCCCGCGATCCCGACGTCGTTGGCCGGGCTCGCCGCGATCTCGCCGGCGATGAAGGTGCCGTGCCCGCAGCTGTCCTTCCGCCAGGAGCCTCCGACGAACGAGATGCCACCGGCGATCCGGCCGCGGAGGTCGGGATGCGTCGCGTCGATGCCCGAGTCGATCACGGCGACCCGAACCGGCTTCAGGTGCGGCGCCGTCGGCCAGTGCGTCCAGGCGTTGTCCTGCGTGAGATACCACTGCTGAGCCGCGTCGGGCTCGGTGTTGTCGAACGCGAGCGCAGCACTCGCCGGAGCGAGCAGCAAGACGGTCAGCAGGAGGACTAAACGCTTGGTCACGGGCGGCCTTCCCACACGGTACGCGACCACGCCCGGGCAGGGCAGCCCGGTCAGGTCGGCTTGACCCGGACTTTGATCAAGGCGCCGCGGACGCCGCGGGTGGAGAGTCGGTAGAGCGTCGTTGCCTTCGGGGTCACCGGAAGGCTGAATGCGCCGTCGGAATCGGGACTGACCGCGCCGACCGTCGACCAGGATCCGTTGGCCGCCAGGGCCTCGAGCGAGACGTCGTCGAGCCCGCGGACCGTACCGGCGAGCATGATCGGCTTCCCTCTCGCGACGGGAGCGGAAACCGGGTCGAGCGAGAGGTAGCCGATGTCGAACCAGCTCGAGCGCAGACCCGAGGTCGTCCCGCACCTGCATCCCGCTGAACGTGACGGTCGAGCCGTGCGAGACGATCGTCGCCGAGGCGACCCGACCGGTCGGATCGAGCGTACTGACGACGTCGTCGAGGCCGTCGTGGAGACCGAGGGCCTCTGGCAGCGTCGGCGGCGCTGAGCAGCACCGGCCCCCAGTCGTGGTAGGGCGAGAGCGTGTCGTATGGGTCGGGGACGGCGACGAGGTAGGGCACCGGTGTTCCCGTTCCCTCGTCCGAGGACATCGTCTCGCCGCCGGAGCTCGCCGAGAAGAGCGTCGTTGCGACCTGGCCGCGATAGAGCACGACGCGATTCCTCGTCGCGCCCACCGCCTCGTTCACGGCGGGAGTCTCGGCGTCGATCGCCGCCGTAGACCTGGCTGCGCCAGTCGGCGTACAGATCGAAGGAGCTCGTGGCCGGTACGGCTGCGATCCGCGCCAGCGCGTAGGAGCGCGCAGCGATCGCCTGAGCCTCGAGCGCCGCCTGCGGCCAGGTCGACGGCATCTCCTCGGAGACGACTCCGGGGAGATAGGACTCGAGCGCGACGACGTTGACCAGCTGGACGGCCTTCCCGTCCGAGGCTGAGCACGAGGCGGCCGTGGTAGGGACGCCCGGCCGCCTCGACGGGCGCCTTGCCGGGCTCGAAGGTGAGCGGCGAGACGAGCTTCTTCCGGTCGAGCCGGAGCGACGCGGGGACCCTGAGCGGGCCGGCCGGAAGCGCCAGCCGGGTCCCGGCGCCGTCGACGACATGCCACTTCGCCGCCGAGCCCAGGAGCACGCTCGGGACGGCATCCGCCAGGAGGACGCGCACGAGCGGCGCGGCATCTTGCGCCCGATGGACGTGCCGGGGAAGTAGTGGGCGAGGATGCGCGTCGAGGTCCAGCCGTGCAGCGCGTAGCCGTAGGCCCCCCACTGCCCCATCCCCATTCCGTGCCCGAAGCCGTGCCCGGTGACCACGAGCGTCGCCGCGGCTGAGCTCGTCGTGACGGTCGTGAGCGTCGGCGCCCGTCGTGGACGGGGCCGCGATCGGCCTGCCCGTCAGGAGCGCCGCCGAGGCGCCGCCGGCCACGAGAAGCGCAACGAATCCCACCGCTGCAACACCGCGCCGGACCATCCGGGAACGGTACCAGCGTCCTTCCAAAGCGTCCCGAAGCCCCACGTGCCGGGGTTCGGCCTCGGCGCGCGGCCCCCTGCCGCTAGCCGCCGAGGCGCTTGCCGTACTGCTCTTCGTAGTACGCGCGGTACTCGCCGGACTTGATCGGCTCCCACCAGGCCCGGCTCTCGCGGTACCAGGCCACCGTCTCCTCGAGGCCGCCGTCCTTGAAGTTGTGCGCCGGCGCCCACCCCAGCTCGCGGACCTTCGCCGAATCGACGGCGTAGCGGCGGTCGTGGCCGGGGCGGTCCTCGACGTGACGAACGAGGTCGGGCGAGGCGCCGGTCAGGTCGAGGATCCGGCGGACGACCTCCATGTTCTCGCACTCCTGGCCGCCGACGTTGTAGATCTCGCCCGGAGGGCGCCTTGCGCATGACGAGCTCGATCGCCGAGGAGTAGTCGTCGGCGTGGAGCCACTCGCGGCGCTGGCGGCCGTCGCCGTAGACGGGGAGGTCCTTGCCCTCGAAGGCGTTCGTGATGAAGAGCGGGATCAGCTTCTCCGGGTACTGGCGCGGCCCGTAGTTGTTCGCGCCGCGGGTGATGCACGCATCGACGCCGTAGGTCCGGATGTAGGCGAGCACCTGCAGGTCGCCGCCGGTCTTCGAGGCCGAGTAGGGGCTCGACGGCCGGAGCGGAGCGTCCTCGGTGCACGGAAGGGCACCGTCGGCGATGTCGCCGTAGACCTCGTCGGTCGACACCTGCACCATCCGGATCCCGGCGTGGCGCGCATGGTCGAGCAGCACCTGGGTGCCGAGGACATCGGTCAGGATGAACTCGGCCGGGCCGAGGATCGAGCGGTCGACGTGGGACTCGGCGGCGAAGTTGACGATCGCCTGGCAGCCCTTGGCCGCCGTCGCCACCGCCTCGGGATCGGCGATGTCGCCCTGGTGGAAGTCGTGCTCGACGCCCTCGAGGTTGGCCCGGTTGCCGGCATACGTGAGCTTGTCGAGCACCGCGACCTCGTCGCCCGCCGCGGCCAGCCGCCGCACGAAATGCGAACCGATGAAGCCGGCGCCGCCGGTGACGAGGACCCGCATTCGGAGAGACGATGCTAGCCGCGGATGCGGCGGAGACACTCGCGCAGGCCGTCGCGCCAGTGGGGCAGCTCGGGGGCGCCCTTCTCGGAGCGGAGCACCGAGTACGCGGGCCGCGCCGCCTTCGCGCCGAACTCGGCCGTGGTGATCGGCCAGACGCGGCAGTCGAGGCCGGCCTCCTCGAAGATCGCCTCGGCGAACTCCGCCCAGGTGCAGTCGCCCGCCGCCGGCGACGTGGTAGACGCCGTGGGGCAGCGCCATCACCGAGGGGACGGCGGCGGCGAGATGCGCGGTGTAGGTCGGGCAGCCGCGCTGGTCCGAGACGACTCTCACCTCGTCGCGCTCGGCACCGAGCCGCAGCATCGTCCGGACGAAGTTGTGGCCCACCGGCCCGAAGAGCCAGGACGAGCGAACGATCCACGCCTCGCTTCCCGCCGCGGCCTCGCCGTGCAGCTTCGTGCGGCCGTAGGCGCCGAGCGGGTGAGGCGAGTCGGACTCGAGGTACGGCGAGCGCTTCGTTCCGTCGAAGACATAGTCGGAGGAGAAGTAGACGAGCGGCACGCCGAGCGCCGCGGCGTTCTGGGTGCCGCCCACGTTGACCGCCGCCGCGCCCTGCGGGTCGTCCTCGGCACCGTCGACATCCGTCCACGCCGCCGCATGCAGGACGAGCTCGACGTCCGCCGGCGTCCGGAAGCGGGTGGCAGACGTCCCACTCGGCTCGCGTGAGTCCGCGGGCCTCGGGGAACTCCTCGGCCAGCGCGTGGCCGAGCTGCCCCCCGGCGCCCGTGATCAGGACGCGGCGGCCTTGTCCCGGTCCGAGAGAAGCGGCGATCGCGTGCTCCAGAGGTCGACGACCCGAGGATCGTCCCAGGGGATCCCTTGCTCATCGGGGTCGGGGAGTTGTATTCCTCGGTCACGAGGTAACAGAAGAGCGCGTCGGTGAGCGCCTCGTAGCCGTGCGCCCGCCTCCCGGGCACATAGATCGCGACGGGGTTCTCGTCGCCGATGTCCTCGGTGAACGGCTCGCCGGTCTCGAGGTCGAGCACGACGACCCGCACCATCCCCGACAGGCAGACGAACAGATCGTCCTGGCCGCGCTTGTGGAAGTGCAGGCCTCGGATCACGCCCTGCTTCGACCACGAGAGGTTCGCCTGGACGAAGGGCTTCGGAAGCGCGCTCGCCCGCC
>CAVYIB010000021.1:0-42379 GCA_963768435.1 uncultured Actinomycetota bacterium | reverse complement strand
GAAGCGACTCGGCGGACGTTGCTGGGTGCGCACGTCCGCATCGCCGGGCTGCTGACCGGCACGACGATCCCTACCTCACCGCGGCGGAGCGCGCGGCGCTCGAGGACGCGCTCGCCGAGGAGATCACGATCCTCTGGCAGACCGACGAGGTGCGCAGCGGGCGGCCGGGGGTCGTCGACGAGATCCGGCACGGTATCTGGTTCTTCGAGGAGCCCCTCTTCGACGCAGGCAAGCGGAAGCTCCGCGAGTACCGCAGGCTCGCGCCCGGGATGCCGGTGCCGTTCTCGTTCGGCAGCTGGATCGGCGGCGACCTCGACGGCAACCCCGAGGTCGGGCGCAACACGATCCTGGCGGCCCTCGAGCGGGCCCGCGAACGGCCTCGCGCGGTATCGGTCGGACGTGCTCTCCCTCGCCTACGCGCTTGCCCCGAGCCGCTCGCTGGTCGGCGTCTCGCCCGAGCTGAAGGACTCGCTCGCCCGCGACGAGCGCGAGCTGCCGGGGGCGGACGGGCCGGTGCAGATGACGTCGGGCGAGGCGTACCGGCGGAAGCTCATGTTCATGTGGTGGCGCCTCGGGAACGACGGGTACGAGGGGCCCGACGACCTGCTCGCCGACCTCGGGGTGATCCGCCGGAGCCTCGAGGCCAACCGCGGCCACCGGATGGCCGGCGGCGCGCTCGCGGCGCTCGAGCGGCGGATCGAGCTGTTCGGCTTTCACCTGGCGAAGCTCGACGTGCGGCTCCACTCGAGCGAGGTGCTGGCTCCGACCGAGCGCACCCGCGAGGTGTTCGAGGCGGTCGCGGCCGCGCGTGCGCGCCACGGCGCACAGGCGCTCGACACCGTGATCGTGTCGGCGACCCAGACGACGGAGGATGTGCTCGGGGTGCTCGACCTGACCGACGAGCCGGTCGCCGTCGTGCCGCTCTTCGAGACGATCGGCGATCTCGAGTCGGCGGCGGACACCGTGCGCGCGCTGCTCGCCGACCCGCGGTACGGGGCACGCGTCGCGGAGCGCGGCAAGCGGCTCGAGGTGATGGTCGGCTACTCCGACTCCGGCAAGGACGGCGGTTACCTGGCGGCTCAGTGGGCGACCTATCGGGCGCAGGAGGCTCTCGCCGAGGTTGCGCGCGAGGCCGGGATCGAGCTGACGATCTTCCACGGCCGCGGCGGGAGCGCCGGACGGGGCGGCGGGCCGACGCACGCGGCGATCCTGGGTCAGGCGCCCGGCCATCCGCCGGGGCGGCTGAAGGTGACCGAGCAGGGCGAGACGATCTCGGTCAAGTACGGCCTGCCGGGGCTCGCGTTCAGGAACCTCGAGGCGGCGCTCGCGGGAACGGTGCTCAGCGCCTTCCCGGAGGTCGTCGGCCGGACGCCGGACGGGTCGGAGCGCGCGCTGCTCGAGCGGCTCTCCGGCCTGGCCGAGACCGCCTACCGCGCCCTCGTCTGGGAGAGCCCGGGGTTCGTCGACTTCTTCCGTGCCTTCACCCCGGTCGACGAGCTAGGGCTGCTTGCGATCGGCTCGCGCCCGGCGCGGCGCCCCGAGGGAAGCGGCGACTATCTCGGTGCCCTGCGGGCCATCCCCTGGGTCTTCGCGTGGACGCAGAACCGCACGCTGCTCCCGGCCTGGTTCGGGTGCGGTACGGCCTTCGCGGCCGCGGACACCTCCGAGCTGCAGCGGCTCTTCGAGGAGCTGCCGTTCTTCCGGTCGCTGGTGGGGAACCTCGAGATGACGCTCGCGAAGTCGAGCCTCGAGGTGGCGCGCGAGTATCTGGAGCTCGTTCCGGAGGAGCTCGAGCCGGAGCGTTTCTTCGGAACGATCGCGGCCGAGCACGAGCGTACGGTCGCTTCGGTGCTCGCGATCGTCGGGGAGGAGCGGCTGCTCGAGCGGAGCCCCGTCGTCCGGCGGTCGATCGGCATCCGCAACCCGTACGTCGATCCGATGAACGCGATCCAGGTCGAGCTTCTTCGCCGCTACCGCTCCGGCGACGAGGAGGCCCGCCTCCCGCTCGGCCGCTCGATCGCCGGGATCGCGGCGGCGTTGCGGAACACGGGCTGAGCCGTTCGGGAGGTGTCGCGCGTGTTGCCTCGGCGGGCGTAGTTGCCGCAGCCGGGCCCGAAACGCGAGAATGCTCCGCATGGCCGATGCCGCCGTAAAGCTGCCCGGGTCGCACGAGGTTCTCGACTGCGCGTCGGGCGAGAACTTCTCGGTCGCCTCGCTCCTCGTCGGGCGCGAGACTCGCCGCCACCTGATGGCCATCTACGGCTATGCGCGGCTCGTCGACGAGGTCGGCGACTCGAGCGGCGGCGACCGGCTCCAGAACCTCGACGCGTTCGAGGCCGATCTGGGCCGCGTCTTCGACGGCTCCGAGCCCGTTCACCCGATCCTGCGGGACCTCCAGCCCACGGTCACGGCGCTCGATCTGCCGCGTGGGCCGTTCGACCGCTTGATCGAGGCGAACCGGCGGGACCAGGCGGAGGTCGCGTACGCGACGTTCGACGATCTCGTCGGGTACTGCGACCTCTCGGCGAACCCGGTCGGCGAGCTCGTGCTCCACGTCTTCAACACGGCCACCCCCGACCGGATCGCCCTCTCCGACCGCGTCTGCACCGCACTCCAGCTTGCCGAGCACTGGCAGGACGTCGCCGAGGATCACGCCGCCGGGCGCGTCTACCTGCCTGCGGAGGATCTCGACCGCTTCGGCGTCGCTCGCGACGAGCTCGGCGGTCACACGACGAGCCCGCAGCTCCGCGCGCTGATGGAGTTCGAAGTCGACCGCGCCCGCCGTTTGCTGGACGAGGGCGCACCGCTCGTCGGCCGGCTTCGCGGCCGCGCCCGACTCGCAGTCGCGGGCTACGTCGGCGGCGGCCGCGCCGCACTCGAGGCAATCGCCGCCGCACGCTACGACGTCCTGGCCGGCGCACCGAAGGCAGGTCGCGGCGGCCGCGCCCGCTCGACGTTTTCGACCTACCTCAGGAGGGGATGACGTGAGCGGAGTGGAGCTTGCCTACGAGCACTGCCGCCGCGTTGCCCGGGATTCTGGCTCGAGCTTCTACGCCGGGATGCGGCTGCTGCCCCCGGACCGGCGCAGCGCGCTGTTCGCGATCTACGCCCTCGCGCGGCAGATCGACGACATCGCAGACGGCTCGCTCTCCGCTGACGAGAAGCTCGCCGAGCTCGGGGAGGCGCGCCGCCTGGCCCTGAGCCCATCCGAGAGCAACGAAGCCGTGCTCGTCGCGGTCGCGGATGCCGCGCGCCGCTTCCCGATCCCGCTCGACGCGTTCGGCGACCTGGTCGACGGCGCCGAGGCGGACGTTCGCGGCGACCGCTACGACACGTTCGACGACCTGGAGCGCTACTGCCGCTGCGTGGCGGGCTCGATCGGCCGGCTGTCGCTCGGCGTCTTCGACTGCACCGACCGGATCGCCGGCTCCGTGCTCGCAGACGACCTCGGCGTCGCCCTGCAGATCGGGAACATCTTGCGCGACATCAGCGAGGACGCCGCGGGCGGGCGCCTCTACCTGCCCGCCGAGGATCTCGAGCGGTTCGGCGTCGAGGCGGACGGCGCGATCCTCGGCGGGCCGGTCGAGCTGCTGATCGCCTTCGAGGCCGAACGCGGCCTCGGGTGGCTCCGGCGCGGGCTCGACCTCGTTCCGCTGCTCGACCGGCGGAGCGCCTCCTGCGTCCTCGCCATGGCCGGAAAGTACCGGCGCCTGCTCGAGCGGATCGCCGGCGAGCCCACGCTCGTCCTGCACGGACGCCTTTCGCTCAGGCCCTGGGAAAAAGGGCTCGTCCTCGCCCGCAGCCTCGCGGGGTCGCGATGAGCGTAGGCTTGACGGAGCTCATCAGGGAGCGGAGGCGCCGGCTTCGCCGGTGCCGGGAGCGGGTGCTGTGACTGCGAAGCGCATCGCCGTGATCGGCGGCGGGCTCGCCGGGCTCGCCGCGGCGATCGAGTGCGCCGACGGCGGCGCCAGCGTGACGCTGTATGAGTCGCGCTCGCGGCTCGGCGGCGCGACGTTCTCCTTCGAGCGCAACGGGCTCGAGCTCGACAACGGCCAGCACGTGGCTCTTCGCTGCTGCACCGCCTACCTCGGCTTCCTGCGCCGGATCGGCGTCGAGAACCTCCTGCCTCTGCAACGCCGCCTCCACGTCCCCATCCTCCGCGAGGGCAAGAGCCCGGCACTGATCGCCCGCAACGGGCTCCCCACCCCGCTCCATCTCGCGAAGACGATGCTTCTCTACGCGCCGCTGACGATCCGTGAGCGCCTCGCCGCCGCACTCGCCGCGACGCAGATCAAGCGGCTCGATCCCGAGGATCCACGGCTCGACGAGCAGACGTTCGCGGACTGGCTGCGCGCCCACCATCAGTCGGAGAATGCGATCGCCACGCTCTGGAACCTGATCGCGCTCCCCACCCTGAACCTGCCCGCCGACGAGGCCTCGCTTTCCGCCGCGGTCAAGGTGTTCCGCACCGGGCTGCTCGACAGCGCCGAGGCATGCGACATCGGCGTTCCCGCGGTGCCCTTCCGCCGGCTCCACGCGGAGCCCGCAGCGGACGCGCTCGAGCGGGCAGGCGGGCGGATCGTGATGAGCACGCCGATCCGCTCGGTCACCGCCGACCGGCAGATCGTCTTCGACGGCGGAACCGAGGAGGCGGACGCGGTCATCCTCGCCGTGCCGCACGAGTCGGCTCCCGAGCTCGCACCTCCCGGGGCGCTCGACCGCGAGGCGCTGGAATCCCTCGGCACGAGCCCGATCGTCAACCTGCACATCCACTACGACCGCAAGGTCCTGAACGACCCGGTCGCAGCAGCGATCGACTCACCGGTGCAATGGATCTTCGACCGCACGAGCGCCTCCGGTGCACGCAACGGGCAGCTCGTCGCCGTCTCGCTCTCGAACGCGGTCGACGAGATCGGCGCCGCGGTCGCCGAGCTGCGCGCCCGCTACCTTCCGGCTCTGGAGCGGCTCCTGCCCGCCGCACGCGGTGCCGAGGTGCTCGATTTCGCCGTCACCCACGAGCCGCGCGCGACCTTCCGCGCCGCGCCGGGGACCCGAAAGCTCAGGCCTGGGGCAAATACGGCAGTTCAGGGCATCTATCTCGCCGGCGCCTGGACGGACACGGGCTGGCCGGCGACGATGGAAGGCGCCGTCCGCAGCGGCCTCAGCGCGGCTCGCGCAGCACTCGCGGGAGAGCCCGCATGACCATCGCCGCCGACCGGGCGATCGACGCTCACCGCGCCGCGCTCAAGCGGGCGACCCGGCATCTCCTCTCGCTCCAGAGTGAGCAGGGGTGGTGGAAGGGCGAGCTCGAGACCAACGTCACGATCGACGCCGAGGACATCTTCCTGCGCCACTTCCTGGGCCTGCTCGACCCGGCCTCGGCTGCGGCGACCGCGAAGTGGATCCGCGGCCGGCAGCGGCCCGACGGCTCGTGGGCGACCTATTTCGGCGGCCCCGGCGATCTCTCGACCTCGGTCGAGGCCTACATCGCGCTCCGGATCGCCGGCGATCCGCGCGACGCCGCGCACATGACCCGCGCGGCGGCCTTCATCCGCGAGGCCGGCGGCGCCGAGCAGAGCCGTGTCTTCACTCGCATGTGGCTCTCGCTGATCGGCCTCTGGTCGTGGAAGGAGGTGCCGACGCTCCCGCCCGAGCAGATCCTGCTTCCCCCCCGCGCACCGCTCTCGGTCTACTCCTTCGGCTGCTGGGCACGCCAGACGATCGTCGCCCTGTCGGTCGTCACGGCGCTCGAGCCGTCCCGAGCCGTCGGCTTCGGGATCGACGACCTGCTCTCGGGTGGCCCCTCCCCATCGATCGCGTCGGATCTCTGGGGGAAGGTCTTCGTCCTCGTCGACCGAGCGGCCCACGCCTATGCCCGCCGGCCGGTCGGGGTGCTCCGGCGGCAGGCTCTGAGGACAGCCGAGCGGTGGATCGTCGAGCGGCAGGAGCGCGACGGCTCCTGGGGCGGGATCCAGCCGCCATGGGTCTGGTCGATCGTCGCGCTGCATGCACTCGGCTTCCCGCTCGAGCATCCGGTGCTCGAGCGGGCGATCGGCGGGCTCGACAGCTTCACGATCGAGGACGACGGGGGCCGGCGGCTCGAGGCCTGCCAGTCGCCGGTCTGGGACACGGCACTGTCCGTGCTCGCGCTCCTCGACGCAGGCGTCGATCCCGGCGACGGCGCAATCGTGCGCGCCTGCGAGTGGCTGTCGGCTCAGCAGGTCGGGACGCGGGGCGACTGGGCGGTGCGCAGGCCGGGGCTCGCACCGGGCGGCTTCGCGTTCGAGTTCGCAAACGAGAACTATCCGGACGTGGACGACACCGCGGTGATCGTGCTCGCCCTGCGGCGCGCGGGGCACGACCCGACCGACGCTGCCGATCGCGCGCTCGACTGGATGCTCGGGATGCAGAGCAAGTCCGGCGGCTTCGGCGCGTTCGACGTCGACAACGAGAGCCGGCTCGCGGCGAAGCTCGCGTTCTGCGACTTCGGCGCGGTCACCGACCCGCCGAGCTCCGACGTCACGGCACACGTCCTCGAGACCCTGGCCTACGAGGGCCGCGCCGGTGAGACGGCGTCGACGCGCGCGCTCTCCTGGCTGCTCCGCCAGCAGGAGCGCGACGGCTCCTGGTTCGGCCGCTGGGGGGCGAACTACATCTACGGAACCGGGGCGGCCCTCCCCGCGCTGGCCGCATGTGGGCTCGCGGATCACGAGAGCGCCGCCGCCGCCGTCAGCTGGCTGGAGGAGGTCCAGAACCCCGGCGGCGGTTTCGGCGAGGATCTCCGTTCCTACAGAGACCGCAGCTGGAGCGGCCGCGGTGTGTCGACCGCCTCCCAGACGGCCTGGGCGATCCTCGGGCTGCACGCTGCGGGCGCCGGCGAGAGCACGTCGGCGTTGAGAGCGGTCGAGTGGCTCGTCGACAACCAACGGCACAACGGGGGCTGGGAGGAGCCGTACTTCACGGGCACGGGCTTCCCGGGCGACTTCTATCTGCGCTACCACCTGTACAGGGACGTGTTCCCGGTGATGGCGCTCGGGCGAATCCTGGCAGCGGCGGAGTGAGCGGCTCGCTGCTCGTGCTCACCCCCCTCCGGATCGAGCAGCTCGCGCTCGGGGCGCGGCCGGGCTGCTCCTTCATCCGGACGGGCATGGGCCCGGCCCGCGCACGGATAGCGGCCGCCCGCGCCCTCGCTCACAGCGCCGCCTCGGTCGCGGTGGCCGGCGTGTGCGCGGGGATCGACCCGGCGCTCGAAGCCGGGGACGTCGTTTACGCGACCGAGCTCCTGGCCGGCGACGGCACGAGCGCCGAGGTCGCCGAAAGCCCGGTGCTCGTCGACGCGCTCAGGCGGCGCGGGCTCCGGGTCCACGTGGGGACGCTTGCATCGACGGACAGGATCCTCGGCCCGGCGGAACGGGCACGCCGCTTCGACGGCGCTCTGGCCCTCGACATGGAGTCCGCCTGGCTCGCCGCCGGAGCCGACGGCCGCCCGTTCGCCGTCGTTCGCGTCGTGGCGGACAAGGCGGGCCGGCACCTGGCCGACCCGAGGATGGCGATCGCCGGGCCTCGGGCCCTCCTGAGCCTTCGCCGGGTCGGCGGCGCGCTGGCCGAGTGGGCCGACACGGGGCCGTCGCGCGATAACCTTGAACCGACCACCGTCGAGCGAGGCGGTGGCCTGAGACGATGAGCGTCCCGCTGCGTCAGAGCATCACGGTCGGCCGGTACCTCCTGGAGCGGCGGCTGAGGCGTGAGGACAAGTTCCCTCTGCTGGTCGAGCTCGAGCCGCTGTTCCAGTGCAACCTCGCGTGCTCGTTCTGCGGGAAGATCCAGTACCCGGAGCACATCCTGAAGAAGCGGATGCCGGTCGAGCAGGCGCTCGCAGCGATCGAGGAGAGCGGCGCGCCGATGGTCTCGATCGCGGGCGGGGAGCCGCTCGTCCACCCCGAGGTGCACCTGATCGCGCGCGAGCTGATCAGGCGCAAGAAGTTCGTCTACCTGTGCACGAACGGGATCCTGATGAAGAAGAAGCTCGACCTGTTCGAGCCGAGCCCCTACTTCGCCTGGGTCGTCCACCTGGACGGGATGCGCGAGCGCCACGACGAGTTCGTCGAGCGCGAGGGAACCTTCGACAAGGCCGTCGAGGCGATCCGCGAGGCTCAGCGCCGCGGCTTCCGCGTCAACACGAACACGACCTTCCTCACGACCGACACCCCGAAGACCGTCCGGGACGTCCTCGACTTCCTGAACGACGAGCTCAAGGTCGACCAGATGATGCTCTCGCCCGCGTACGCCTACGAGAAGGCCCCCGACCAGGAGCACTTCCCCGGCGTCTCGCAGGCGCGCAAGCTGTTCAGCGAGGCGTTCGCAGGCGGCCAGCGCAAGCGCTGGCGCCTCAACCACACCCCGCTCTTCCTCGACTTCCTCGAGGGCAAGGTCGACTTCCAGTGCACCCCGTGGGGGATCCCGAGCTACTCGCTGTTCGGGTGGCAGCGGCCCTGCTACCTGATGGCCGACGGGTACGCAGTCAGCTACAAAGAGCTGATCGAGACCACGGACTGGTCGAAGTACGGGCGCGGCAACGACCCGCGTTGCGACAACTGCATGGCCCACTGCGGGTACGAGCCGACGGCGGTGCTCGCAGCGACGAAGTCCGTCCGGCAGGCAATCCGGGCGATCGTCGCTCCCCGCTAGACCTAAGAAGACGATGAACGCAAAGCTCCCGGCACTCGCCCTGCTCGCACTCGCGCTCGCGACGGCCGCCCCGGCAGCGACGACGGCCGGCACGCCGCGGTTCACGGCCGACGCCCTGCTCGCCGCGAACGTCCCCTGGGCGACGGTGCAGCAGGTCGCGGGCAAGAGCTTCTGGCCCGAGCTCCCCGCCTTCAACACGACGATCGACGAGGAGGAGCCGCAGCCCCTCGCGCCGTGAGCCAGGTGTTCGACGACGTCAAGGGCAAGACGACGATCACCACGCGGCTCTACGCCTATCCGAGCGCACGAGATCAGCCTCGAGTTCCTGCAGTCGGCGGCGATCGTCCCGGGCTCGATCGACCAGGACTCCCCAGCGATCGGCGATCAGCACTTCTACTACGTCACGTCGCTGACGAGTGGAGAGCATTCGACGCGGCTCTACTTCGTCCACAAGCAGATCGGCGTCGAGATCCAGGTCGACGGCGCTCTCTGGAGCCGCGGCAAGATCGCGGCGCTGGCCGACCCGATCGACCAGCGGATCGGCCAGCTGCTCGCGGGAACGCTGAAGCCTCCGCCGATCCCGGCCGCGCAGCTCGCGCACCTGCCGGCGCATGGGCTGCCGGGCCCTGTCCTCGGCACCGCGCTCGTCCCTGCCGAGGCCTGGGCCAACATGAGTCACAACGGGTCGCTGACCGCGCTCCGCAGCAAGCTCGTCGCGACCGGGAATGCGACCTTCCCGTTCCGCCGCTACCTGAGGCAGGGCTCGCGCACCGACGTCGTCGAGGTGGCGCTGCTGACGTTCCCGACGGCGGCGGCGGCGCTTGCGTGGAACCAGCCGTTCTCCGCCGGCGTCAAGGCGCATCCCGCGGACGCCCTCGATGCCGGCGCGACGGGCAGCCACTCGGAGTTCCGGTTCGAGCTCGACAACTACGAGCTGCAGTTCGTCTCGGGCCGATACGTCGCCGACGTGTTCTGTTACGCGCCGTTCGTCGCCGACGCGTCACCGGCCTGCGAGCCCGCGGTGCGGACGCTCGGCTCGGCCTGGTACTCCCAGCTGCGCCGGTAGCGCCGTAGACCTAGTGGCAGGGCGAGACGGACGGCCGCGTCAGCGCGAAGCCGTAGACGGCGGCTCCCTGCGTGAGGATCGACGTCACCGAGCTGCCCGACGAGCGGGTCAGCTGGGCGCTGTAGCCGGCGCACGAGAGCCACGTGCTCTTCGTCTTGCCGTTGTACTGGCCGTTGAGGATCTGTCCCACCTTGATCCCCGTCTCGGTGTGCCATCCGGTCGGGCCGCCGAGCGTGAAGACCGCGATCACCCTGTCGTTCCGGAACTCGACCCCGGCTCCGACGGGATCGTCGGGCGGCGGATAGAAGTAGAACCACATCGCCGGCTTGCAGCTCCCGCAACGGGTGAAGTGCCCGCCCCAGAGCGCCTTGACGCTGGCCATCGTGTCGCCGAGCCGGACGCCGGCGAGGCTCGCTCCGCTCACGAGGACACCCTGCTTCGGAAGCGCGGCGCACGCGATGCGCAGCCGGTCCCCCGTGGTCGCGCTCGCGAGTGCGGGCCGGGGCTGCTGCGACGAGGGGCTCGTGGCGACCACGAGCAGCGCGGCCGTGGCGGCGGCAGCCCCGGCGAGGAATGCGAGCCCGTCGCCGTAGCGAGCACGAACATCACCGGCGAGCCGTCCCGCCCGCGACGCGGGCGGGCACGGGCCGGGGCGCGAGAAGCTCGGCGACGACGGCATTGACCGGGCGGAACCTGCCGTCCAGCTCGAACGGATCGACGAAGTGAAACGTCGGAGGCTCGGGGGCGTCGGCGAAGTGCGCGCTGCAGGCGGCACCTCGGTCGCTGTCGAACCACACCGGCTCGGCACCGGCCGAGCGCAGCCGGTCGACGTCATCCAGCTGCTCGACCTCCCCGGCCGGCCAGGTGATCACGATGCCGCGGGCTCCCTCCTGGAGCCGGGCGAGCTCGGCTCGCAGCTCCGACGTGCCCAGGTCGAGCAAGCCGTCGCGGGTCTCGTCGTCCTCGAAGTCGAGGTGCACGAAGCCCTTCTCCTGCGCAAGGTATTGCCCGACAGGGCGCTTGCCGGTCCCGGCGTACCGATCAGCAGCAGCACGGGCCGGGCTGCTTTCCCCGCCCCCGGAGGAAAAAGCTTCGCTGCATGCCCTGGGTAGCCATCTTCGAGCCACCGAGGACGGTACCAAGAGAATCGCCGGTGTGTCAGTCGTTTTTTTCTCTATAGATCGTTTTGCCCTCGTCAACTGCCGCTCGAGTTGACACAATCGTCTGGAGTGGCGAACGACGTCCCCGACTCCGGCTGGTTTCCGACAGCCATTCCGGACCCTCCCAAGCAGATCTCGACCGCGACGATCGTGCTCGGGACGATCGTCCCGATCGCCGTGATCGCGATGCTGGTGCTCGCCCTCGTGACGCACAAATCCCATTCGCAGGCTGCGGCACGCTCGCTCGCTGCCTTCCAGTCCTGCCTCGGGAGCCAGGGCGTGCTGACGTCCTCGGCGGAGTCGAACGACGCGCTCCTGCGCCAGGCCGCTCTCGCCTGCCGGGCTCACGTGCCGCTCCTCGCGAAGGGCGTCGACCAGACGAGGGCCGCCCAGCAGGAGCTCGATGCCTGCCAGAGGGCGGCGTCCGCGAAGCTGCAAAGCGCTGCCCGCCAGGTCAGCCCGCTTCTCGGGCGGCCCTCTCGCCAGGGTTACGAGAATGCGGTCGCCACCTGCCGGGCGGAGTCGATGGTCCTGAGCGGCGATGCAACCCCCGGCGGCGTCGGCGGCTCGACGGGCTCGGTTGCCTGACAGCCGGATGCGTGCGCGGGCAGCCTTCGTCGCGGCGATCGCCGCGGCCGCGACTTGCGCTCGTCGCAACCGCAGCCGCGGCCGCCCCGCCCAGGCCGGACCAACACGATCGGGCGCTCTCCCATCAGCTCAGCACGAAGGTCGCCGCCTTCCGGGCAGTCGTCACCAAGTCGGGCGCCGGGCTGCAGAAGTCGATCGACTCGTGCACGGCCGTGAAGAAGGACCCGTCGCAGGCCTTTGCGCTCGTGTTCGCCGCGGTGCCGGCGCTCTTCACGGAGATCGTCACGAAGTACAAGCCCGAGATCGTGGCGCTTCGTGAGACGGTCGGGTCGATGCATCCCGACGCGCCGGTCTTCGGCAGCTGGCTCACCGCGCTCGGCCAGAGCTTCGATCTCCTGCTCGAGTTCGACAATCACGGCAAGGAGGTCGACATCTGCAAGGCCGCGAACGTCCTCGTCGACAAGCATTCGACGGCAGCCGATATCCAGCGCGTGCTCGGCGTCGACCCGACGCTGATCGCGCAGGTCTTCACGAACAAGCCCCAGAAGAAGCTGACGAAGCTGGAGCCGCAGATGACGGCCTTCTTCGTCGCAGCGGGCCTTTCGAAGAAGAACGCGCAGATCCTCACTTCCTCCTCCTCGTAGCCCCGGCTCCGCCGCGGAGATCGAACCGATGTTGCCGTCGGGACGAACGAACGGCGTTCGACCGACACGGAGCAACGAGAGGAGTTCCCCCATGACCACGATCAACCGGCTCACGTTCCTGAAGACGGCCGGTGTCGCGGCGGGCACGGCGGCAATCAGCACTTCGCCCGCCCTCGCCGCGGCGATCGAGCCCGGAACCGCCGAGACGGCGGCAAGCGGCCCGATCCCGAACGAGCCGATCATCGCGGTGATCCGCAACGCGGATCGCGGCGAGGTGACCGTGCTCTCCGGCACCACCGAGAAGACCTACACCGACCGCGTGCTCGTCCAGCGCCTGCTCAAGGCGGCCGGGCACAACCACAAGCCCGTCAAGAGGCAGGGGGTGGCCTAGATGTCGTCCCATCGCGAAGCACCCGAGATCAGCAAGGACCCGGTCGCCGACAACGCCGACGTCTACGCGTTCGTCAGCCCCGACCGGCCCGGCACGGTCACGATCATCAGCAACTTCGTCCCGCTGCAGGGCCCGGCCGCCGGCCCGAACTTCTACGAGTTCGGCGACGACGTCCTCTACTCGATCTACATCGACAACGACGGCGACGCACAGCCGGACATCGAGTACCAGTTCCAGTTCAACTCGACCCTGCAGAACCCGAACACGTTCCTCTACAACACGGGCCAGGTCACGTCCCTGACGAGCTCGAGCTGGAACGCGCGGCAGTTCTACTCGGTCACGCGGATCGACTCGGGCAAGGGCCCGAAGCACGGGAACGGCAACGCCGACCCCGGCCCGGCGTGGGAGAAAGGCAAGCAGTTCTCGACCCTGCTCGGCACGAACCTGCCGTGCCCGCCGTGCAACGTCGGCCCGCGCTCGATGCCGGACTACCCGAGCCTCGCCTCCGCGGCGATCCAGACGCTCCCGTCCGGCGAGAAGGTGTTCTGCGGGCAGCGGAACGACCCGTTCTACGTCGACCTCGGGTCGATCTTCGACCTCGGCGCGCTGCGGCCGTTCAACGACCACCACCTGATCCCGCTGCCGGCGATTGCCGGCGTCGACGGGACGAAGGCGCTGAACATCCACTCGATCGCGATCCAGATCCCGTTCTCGATGCTGACCAGGGACGGCTCGACGCCGGGCGCCGGCGACGTGCTCAACCCGAAGTCGGTGCTGGGGATCTGGAGTGCGGCGAGCCGCCGCAAGGCACGCGTGTTCAACGACAAGAAGATGCAGACCGCGGAGTCCGGCCCCTGGGTGCAGGTCTCGCGGCTCGGCAACCCGCTCTTCAACGAGGTGATCGTGCCGCTCGGCCAGAAGGACGAGTGGAACCACGAGAACCCCGCCGACGACGACGAGTACCTGCCGAACGTCCAGCATCCCGAGCTGGCCGGGCTCCTGCCCGTCCTCTACCCCGGGGTGTTCCCGAACCTTCCCTCGGCAGGCACCCGTGACGATCTCGTCGCGATCCTGCTGACCGGGATCCCGGACGGCGTGCTGCCGCTTCCGGCCGGCGTGCACTTCTCCAACTACACGGGCCCGACGCATGCAGACATGCTCCGGCTCAACATCTCGATCCCGGCGAACCCGAGCCCGAGCGACCTCGGGATCCTCGGCGGCGACCTCGCCGGATTCCCGAACGGCCGCCGGGTGCGGGACGACATCGTCGCGATCGAGCTGCGGGCGATCGCCGGCGCGACCTACCCGCTCGTGAACCACTCGTTCACCGCGGACGGTGCGGCCTCCCTGCTGACGCAGGGCATCACGCCCGACCCGGGCCGCTACCTGAGCGCGTTCCCGTACGTGGGAACGCCGTACGACGGGTACGACACCCCGCCCGTCTGACGAGCCCACGAAGCGATGTGCCGGCGGCGGGGCGCCCCGCCGCCGGCCCGGAAGGAGGAGCGATGACCCACGACCACGCGCATGACCAGCACGACCACGACCACCCGCATGCCCACCCGCACCACCACCACGACGCCTCCGAGGTTCGCGCCCGGCCGGTGCTGCTCGACCTCGGCGACGGGGTCGGCGCGCTGATCGTCCACACCGATCCGGAGCTGCTCGGGGTCGAGATCGAGATCAGCCCGGCCGGCAACGACGCGGCACGGCAGCACAAGGAGGTCCTCCGTCGCTCGATGGGCCAGACCGTCGCGACCGTGCTCGTCTACGACAACCTCGACGCCGGCGACTACACGCTCTGGCTCGACAATCGCGCGGTCGCCCGCGGAGTCCACGTCGACGACGGGAGAGTCTCCGAGCACACGCTCTCGGGCATCTGAAGACGCGCTGAACTCAGACCGAGAGGAGACCGGCGACCGTCTCGGCCAGCCGCGCCGGGTCTCGCCCGACCTCGAGCGTGAACGCCGGCGCCTGCGCCGCCAGGTCGGACAGCGCACCGAAGGCCTCCCCCACCCGCCACGGCTCCAGCGAGAGCGAGGCGCCGAACAGCTCCGTCGCGGCGCGGACCGCCGCGAGCGGACGGACGGAGCTCAGCTCGGAATCGACGAGGCGAGGGAAGGCGATCGCCGAGACGGCAGCCGACCGCACGGCGAGCGGCGAGCGGATCGCAAGCCGGATCGCCCGCTCATCGGCGTCGGGATCGTCATGCCGCTCGCTGATCGCGGCGAGCTCGGGGAACCGGGCGAGCCCCTCGACGCTCAGCTTTGCGACCGCGTGGACGGTGCTCCCGACCGGCGGCGCCTCGCCGAGCTCGACGGCGATCGCGTCGTCGCCGAGGAAGCACAGGCCGGCGGCAAGGCACGCGAACGTCGTCGACGACTTTCCTGCGCCGTTCTGTCCCGGGAGCAGCACGCCGCCGCCGTTCCGCGCAACCATCGCGGCATGCACGGATTCGACGCCCGATCCGGCCAGCGCGGAGACGAAGATCTTCTGCCACGGCCGCAGGCGATGCCAGGCCGGGACCCGGTCGGCTGCCACCCACCCGGTCGCAACGCGCGTCTCCTGGTCGAATCGCATGTCGAACTCGGGCCCGAAGTGCCTCACCTCTCGCCCGCCGGGCGTGTAGACGAACCCCTCGGCGTGGTCGGCATAGACCGCACGCTCCTCTGCGCTTCGCTCCGGGCGGATCCCGGTCTCGCCGGCATCCCACACATCGAGCATCACGTCGGGCGAGCCGGCGGGTGCGGCGAGGAGCGATGCCGTCAGATCCGCCCAGTGCGCCTCCCCGACGCAGCGGATCGCCACACGGCGGCCTCCGACGTCGAACAGGCCTGTCGACACAGCCACGCCCGAGTCGAGCGCCCGCTCGAACAAGACGTCCGCAGTCTCGACCCGCCGCATCGTGTGAGGATATGCAGCCATGCCGGTTGCGCTTCTCTACCACGCCGTCTTCGAGCTCCAGCCTCAGCTGGCAGACGACCTGCACACGCTGGTCGTCGACCCGGCCGAGCTCGACTGGCAGCTCGGCGCGCTCCGGTCGACCGGGGCCCGGTCGCTCACGCTCGACGAGTTCCACGAGGGCCGCGAGGGCGTCCTGCTGACCTTCGACGACGCGTACGAGCACGTCTTCGAAGCCGTCACGCCGCTCCTCGAGCGGCACGGCTTCACGGCCGTGATGTTCGTCCCGTGGGAGCACATCGGGAGAGCGAACGACTGGGACGCAGCCGCCTCTGCCCGTCGCCGGGCTCGCGATCGCGGGCGCCGCCGGCCTCCAGGCGGCCGCCACCGGGCCGTGGGAGCTCGCCTCGCATGGAATGCGCCATGTCGACCTGCGAGGGCTTCCCCGCGCCGCGGCGACCGAGGAGCTGGCCGCCGGGCGGGAACGGCTCTCCGAGCTCGCCGGCCACGAGGTGCTCGACCTCGCCTACCCCTACGGCCGCTACACCGGCGAGACGAAGATCGCAGCCCGCGACGCGGGCTTTCGGGCCGCGTTCGCGGTCGATGCGACGGCGGACGCCGGTCCCTTCGCGATCCCGCGCCGGATCATCCGCGGCCAGGAGAGCCGGACGGCGTTCCGGATCAAGGTCGACGAGGAGGCCGGCCGCCTCTTCGGTTAGCCTCGGGCCCGTGACGCTGATCACGTGCGTCGTCCCTGTGCACAACGGAGAGCTGTACCTCGCGGAGGCGATCGAATCGATTCTCGGGCAGAGCCACCCGGAGATCGAGGTCGTCGTCGTCGACGACGGCTCGACCGACGGCAGCGCCGAGCTCGCTCGGAGCTTCGGCGACCCCGTGCGCGTGATCGCACAGGAGCGCCGGGGGCCCGACGGCGCCCGTAACCGCGGGATCCTCGAGGCGCGTGGAGAGCTGATCGCGTTTCTCGACGCGGACGACGTCTACCGCCCGGGGAAGCTCGCGCTTCAGCGCGACGCCCTCGCTGCAGCGCCGGCCTTCGACATCTGCCTCTGTATCGCAGAGAACTTCTGGGAGCCGGGGCTCGAGCTCGAGCAGAAGCGCTACGCGGCGCTCGGCAAGCTGACCGCGACCCACACGTTCATCACGATGCTCGCCCATCGGCGCGTGTTCGAGACGGTCGGCCTCCTCGACGACGCGTCGGGCCGCGACGGGAACGCGTCGAGCGGCCAGATCGCCTGGTTCCTGCGAGCGGCAGACTCCGGGGTGTCGCCGCTGGTGCTCGGCGAGGTCCTGGTCGACCGCCGCATGCACCGCGACAGCACGACGCATACCTCGCGCTCGATGGACTCCTACTTCAATCTTCTGTCAGAGCGCATCGACCGGCGACGAGCCAGCTGATGGACGCCGCACCCTCTGATCAGCATCGTCATCCCGGTCTGGAACGGAGAGCAGTTCCTCGGCGCCACGATCGAATCGGTGCTTGCCCAGGACCACCGGCCGATCGAGGTGATCGTCGTCAGCGACGGCTCGACGGACGGCTCGGTCGAGCTGGCCGCGTCGTATGGCGCCCCTGTCCGGGTCGTCGAGCAGCCCAACCTGGGCCCGCCGGCGGCTCGCAACCACGGCATCCGGATGGCCCGTGGCGAGTACCTCAGCTTCCTCGACCAGGACGACCTCTTCCGGCCGCAAAAGCTCTCGAAGCAGCTCCGCGCGCTCGAGGATCAGCCCGAGATCGACCTGTGCCTGTGCACCGCCCAGAACTTCTGGGAGGCGGGGCTCGAAGGAGAGGCGGAGCGTTACGTCGCGGCGGGCAGGGTGCGGATGGTGCACCACCTCTCGACGCTCCTCACCCAACGCTCGGTCTTCGACCGCGTCGGGCCGCTCGACGAGAATGTCCCGGTCGGCGACCACGTCGACTGGTTCCTGCGTGCGAGGGACCTCGGGCTCGAGACGTTCGTGCTGGACGAGGTGCTGCTCGACCGCCGGATGCACGCAGGGAGCTTCTCGCACGCCGCGCCGAACTGGGACGATTTCTTCGCGATCGCCCACTCGCGGATCGCCCGCAACCGGCATTGACATACTGACTCGATGGGTTCCGGAACGTCAGCGCGGGAACGGCTCGCGGGGCTTGCGCTCTCCCTGCACGCCGATCTTGCGGCAGTCGAGCTGTTCGCCGCGCTCGAGAGCGCCGGCCTGGAGGCTCTGCTCCTGCGCGGAGCGGCGATCGCGGCACGCCTCTATGACGACGGCGGCCGCGCATACGGCGACTGCGACGTGCTCGTCGCCGAGCCCAGCCGGCCTGCCGTCGAAGCCGTGCTGCACCAGCTGGGATACGTCTCCTACACGGCCCTGTCCTCGGCCCAGCACTGGCGCCGCGAGAACGACCATACCGAGATCGACCTGCACCGCTCTCTCCACGGAGCCCGTGCGCCGCACGACGTGTTCTGGTCGGCGATGGCCGCGCATCGAAGCGAAGTCGAGGTGCGCGGGGCGACCATCCCGGCCCTCGATGAGCCGGGAACGGCTCTCGTGATCGTGCTCCACGCAGCCCAGCACGGCGGCCTCGTCGCCCACCCGCTCGAGGACATGCGGCGGGCGCTCGCACGCTGGGACCTCGCGGTCTGGAGTGACGCGGCCCGCCTTGCGGCCGAGGTCGGCGCGCTGGTCGCGTTCCGCCAGGGACTGGCGATGATCCCCGAGGGGCTCCAGCGGCTCGACGAGATCGGCCTCGCCCCCGAGGTGACCGCTCGCTCGGCGATGCGCCGGCGCGGCATCGAGCTTCCCGACTACTTCGAGGAGTCGTTGTCGGTGCGCGAGCGGACGACGATCCTCGCGCGCCGCGTCTGGCCGAGCCGGGCGGAGATCGCGTTGACCTTCGACCCGCGCGCCGCCGAGAGCACGACGCACCTGCTCTCCGTTCACGTCCGCCGACTGGCGCGTCTGCCCGTGCGCACGGTCGAGCTCACCACCCACTGGCGCCATGCCCGCCGGGAGGCCAAGGCCTTCGGAAAGGGGCAGGCCGGCCGCTGATGCGGGTCCTGTACTTCGTCGAACGGTTCTGGCCCTACATCGGGGGAGTCGAGGTTGTCAGTGCGAGGGTGCTACCCGAGCTCGTTCGCCGCGGGATCGACGTGACGATCGTCACCTGCCGCGACGATCTGAACCTGGCGGAACGCGACACCTATGAGGGCGTCGACGTCCGTCGGCTCCGCATGGATCAGGCGATGCGGTCGGCCGACGTGGAGGCGATCGCCGAGATCCAGGCCGAGACGGCCGCGATCAAGCGGGAGGTGGAGCCCGATCTCGTGCACATCGTGCTCACCGGCGCCTGCGTCTACTTCCCGGTGATGACCGCGAACGTCGCGCCCGCCCCGACCCTGCTGAGCGTCCACGGGTCGTGGCCGCCGGTCCACTTCTTCGCGCCGGTCGGCCTGCTCCGGCGGGCGCTCGCGATCTCGGACCGGTTCACCGCGTGCTCGGACTCGGCGCTCGCAGACCTCTTGGCGGTCGACGACTCGATCGCCGGGCGCGCCGAGACGATCCTGAACGGGCTCGACCCGCCTCCCTTCGAGCCCAGCCCCCTCCCGTTCGACCCGCCCGTTCTGCTCTGCGCCGCCCGGATCCAGCCCGAGAAGGGCATCGACGTCGCGATCGACGCCGTCAGGCTGCTGCGCGACGAGTTCCCGGACATCCGGCTGCGGATCGTCGGCGACGGGATCGCGCTCGGCGATCTCACCGCGCAGGTCGCGCGGCTCGGTCTCGAAGGGTCGGTCGAGCTGGCCGGCTGGCGCTCCCCCGAAGACATCCCGCGCCTCGTCGACGAGGCGACGATCGTGCTCGTGCCCTCGCGGCTCGAAGGCTTCGGCCTGATCGCGCTCGAAGGGATGCTCGGCACGCGACCCGTGGTCGCAACGCGGGTCGGGGGCCTGCCGGAGGTGCTCGGCGACGACGGAGGGCTCCTCGTCGAGCCCGAGAGCCCGGAGGCGATCGCCGGCGCCGTCTCGAGCCTGCTTCGCGACCCTGCCCACGCGCAATCGGTGGCAGCGGCAGGTCGTCGCCGCGCTCAGGCAGTATTCCCGCTTCGTCGCAGCGTCGATGCGTACGAGAGCCTCTACCGAACCCTCACCGCCAACGGCCATGCTTCCTGAAACCACCCGATTTCGCTTCGCCGCCGAGCGCGCGGTCGCAAAGGTGATCGACGGCGACGCGATCGTCATCGACACCGTCACGGGCCGCTACTACAGCCTCGAGGGGACTGCCGAGGTCGCCTGGTCGCTGCTCACGTCGTCACTGACGATCGGCGAGGTGGCAGATGCCCTGCGGGCGCGGTACGAGACGGGCGACGCCGACGTCGTCGGCGATGTGAGCCGGCTCGCGCAGGAGCTCCTCGACGAGAGCCTGGTCGTCGAGGCTCCCGATGCCGAGGCATCGACGCCTCCGCCGTCCGAGGAGAAGGCCGATGAGTACTCAGCCCCCACTCTCACCATCTTCCGCGACATGGAAGACCTGCTCGCGTTCGATCCACCGCTTCCGGTGGCCGACGTCAGCGTCTGGACCACGAAGCCCGACACCCCGTGACCGCGCGGCGAGCGCCGCTCGGAGACGTCCAGCCTCCGTCCAGCGTTCAGTCCGATCTCGCGCTCGCCGCACTGCAGGAAGGCGACCGGGGCCGCCGCGCGCTGGATGCATGGCTCGCCGTGGCGGGCGATCCGGTCGCCGGGCTGCGCGATCCGGCACTTGCCGACCGCCATCTATTCGCACTGCTGCAACACACGCGGCGCGGCGAGACGGAGCCGGTCGAGCTCTTCTCGATCCTCCGCGCAGCCGCCGTCCACGAGGGCCTGCGCGCCGAGACGATCGGCGCCGCCGCCGCCGAGGCGATCGGCGCGCTCGACGCCGCGGGCGTCCAGGTGCTCGTCACCGGCGGAGCAGCGCTCGCGTGGGCGCGCTACCCGGCCGCGCCGCTCCGGCACTGCCACAACATCGACCTGCTGGTCGCGCCGGGCGACCTCGGCCGCGCACGAGCTGCGCTGCCGCTCGAGTGCGTCGGCGAGGCGTTGCCCGTGCGGCTTCTCCATCCGTCGGGAACCCGGATCTCGCTCCACACCAGGCTCCACCGCGAGGCATCGCGGTCCGCCCCGACCGATCTCGGGGCCCGTTCGATCCCGTTCGAGCTCGCGGGAGCGCCTACACGCGCGCTGGGCGCCGCCGACCAGCTCGTCCAGGTCGCCGCGAACGCAGCCGCCGTCTACGACCCCGGGCTCCGCTGGGTCGCCGACGGCTGGTTCGCCGGGCTCAGTGCCGACCTGGACTGGGACCGCGTCGGCGAGCACGCGGCGCTCGCACGCCGGACGGCGCCCGTGTCGACGCTCGTGGAGTGGCTGGCCCTGAACGGGGGCCCGGAAGCCCCGCGCGCGCTCCGGTCGCGCCTGGCCGGCGCACGGCGCCGCGAGCTCCGGCGCGAGCTGGTCGTCCGAAGCCCACGGCGAGTGCGAAACCGGCTCGGGCGAGCGCTCAGACCTCGAGCGTGACCAGCTCGAACCGCTCGACATCGACCAGCCCGCGGTCGGTGATCTTCGAGCGCGGGGATGACCGAGAGCGAGAGGAACGCCAGCATCTGAACGGGTTGGGGGAACGTGATCCCGAGCGCGCGCACCGCCGCGCCCAGCTCGCGGCTGGCCGCGAGCACCTCGGCGAGCGGACGGTCGGAGAGCAGGCCGGCCACCGGTAGCGGCAGCTCGGCAAGCACCCGGTCGCCCTCGGCCACGACGAGGCCGCCCCCGAGCTCGCGCAGCCGCTCCGCCGCGGTGACCATCGAGGCGTCATCGGCGCCGACGACGATCAGGTTGTGGGCGTCGTGCGCGACGGTCGAGCCGAGTGCGCCGCGCTCGAGCCCGAAGCCGCGCACGAACCCGACCCCGACGCGCCCGGTCTCGAGGTGGCGCTCGAAGACGGCGATCTTCGCAAGGTCGCGGGCAGGATCGGCGACCGCGAAGCCGTCGACGGCGGTCAGCTCGTCCTCCAGAGCTGCGGTGATGATCTGGTCGGGGACGAGCCCGATCACGCGAGCCTTGCCTCCGCGCCACGGGACGGCGAACTGCGCCGGCTCGATCCGCCCGACGTGCACCGAGCGGCGGACCCAGTCCGGCACGGCAACCGAGGCGATCTCGACGACCGGCCGGCCCCGCTTGAGCACTCGCTCGGGGACGAACGACACCAGGTCGTCGAGGAAGAGGATGTCTGCGCGCCGACCCGGGGCGATCGCGCCGAGATGATGGAGCCCGTGGTAGAGGGCCGGGTTGAGCGTCGCCATCACGATCGCGTCCTCGGGCGGCAGCCCGAGCGCGACGGCGTCCCTGACGATCGCGTTGATGTGGCCGTCGTCGGCGATGTGCTCCGGCTCGCGGTCGTCGGTGCAGAACGCCATCCGGGCCGGCCCATACTCGAGCGCGAGCGGGGCGAGCGCGTGGAGGTTGCGAGCGCTGGACGCCTCGCGGATCAGAAGCCACAGGCCGGCCCGGAGCCGCTCGCGGCCCTCCTCGAGCGTCGCCGCCTCGTGGTCCGACTCGATTCCCGCGGCGGCGTAGGCATTGAGCGCCTTTCCGCTCACACCGGGCGCGTGGCCGTCGATGTGCCGCGCCAGCCCGAGCTTTGCGAGCTCGGAGCTCGAGCCCGAGACGACGCCCGGGAAGTTCATCATCTCGGCGAGCCCGAGCACATGCCGGCGCCGCAGTAGGCCCTCGAGGTCGCCCGTCGAGAGCTCGCGACGGGGCGACTCGAAGCTCGATGCCGGCACGCACGACGAGGCCATGAAGTAGACGTCGAGCGGAAGCTTGGCCGCCTCGTCGAGCAGCCAGTGGACGCCGTCGGTGCCGAGCACGTTCGCGATCTCGTGCGGGTCGGCGACGACCGCGGTCGTGCCGAGCGGCAGGAGCAGCCGCGCGAACTCGTCGATCAGGAGCTTCGACGACTCGACGTGGAGGTGCGGGTCGACGAACCCCGGGATCAGGTAGCGCCCGCCCTGCGTCGATCGTCTCGACGCCGTCGTACTCCCCGAGGCCGGCGATGACGCCGTCGACGATCGCGAGGTCGCCCTCCAGCCATTCGCGCGTGAAGACACTCAGCACGCGCCCTCCGCGGATCACGGTGTCGGCCGGCTCATCCCCCCGCGCAACAGCGAGTCGTCTTCCGAGATCGACCGGCGACACGGCTGGATGATGTCAGTTTGACGGCTGTATGGTTGGCCCTCTTCCCGGATGGGCCCGACTTCCTGATGCGGATACGGATCGAGCGACGGCTGAACCAGCCGCGCTGGCTCACGGTCGCGGTGCCGGTCGCGTCGGTGTTCGTCGCGTTCGTGCTCGGCGGGATCGTGCTCCTGATCACCGGGCACAACCCGCTCACGACCTACAAGCAGCTGTTCGAGGCCGGGTTCACGCAGACGGGCGCGATCGGGCAGACGCTGATCACGACGACCCCGCTCGCGTTCACGGGCCTCGCCGCCGCAGCCGCATTCCGGATGCGGCTCTTCAACATCGGCGCCGAAGGCCAGCTCTTCATGGGCGCGATCTTCGGCTCCGCCGCCGGTCTCTATCTCGGCGGCTCCGGCGGCACGTCGTGGCCCGTGATCGCCGCGATGGTCGTCACCGGCGCAGTCGGCGGTGCGCTCTGGGCGCTGATCCCTGGCGTGCTGCGGGCGTTCTTCAAGACCAACGAGATCATCACCTCGCTGATGCTCAACTACGTCGCCGGGTACATCCTCACGTACCTGATCTTCCAGAGCGAGTCGTACTGGCGCGACACCGAGGGCTTCAACGCCAAGGTGTTCCCGACCAGCAAGGACCTGCCGAGCTCGGCGATCTGGCCGCCGTGGACGATCCACGTGCAGGGCGGAATCGCGATCCCGCTCGGGCTGATCATCGCCTGCGTGATCGCGGTCGGGCTGTGGGCGCTCTACAACCGGACGCGCTTCGGGTTCGAGGTGCAGGTGCTGAGCGACTCCGAGCGGGCCGCACGCTACGGCGGGATCAGCGTCCGGCGGAAGATCCTCGCGGTGATGGCGATCTCGGGCGGGATCGCCGGGATCGGCGGTGCGAGCCAGGTCGGCGACTTCAGCCACTCGCTCGACGGCGACCCGAACGGCCTGCAGAAGCTCGGGTACGGCTACACCGGGATCGTCGTGGCGGCGCTCGCGCGCTACAACCCGTTCGCCGTGTTGCTCGTCGCGTTCCTGATCGGCGGCCTCGAGAACGCGGGCAACACCCTCCAGGGCGCCGACTTCCCGGCCGGCCTCGTCGGGGTGCTGCAGGGCGTCATCCTCTTCTGCGCGCTCGGCGGCGAGCTCTTCATCCGGAACCGCGTCCGGCTCGTGCGGCCTACTCCTGCGACAGCCACACCCGAGACGGGAGCCGCGTGAACCACAGCCTGCTCGTCGTCGTGATCGCCTCGGGAATCGCCTACGGGACGCCGCTCCTCTACGCCTCGCTCGGCGAGCTGCTGGCCGAGCGCTCCGGGGTGCTGAACCTCGGGGTCGAGGGGATGATGCTCGTGGGAGCGGTGATCGGCTTCTGGAGCATCGATCGGATCCACGTGACGAGCTCGATCGCGCTCGCGATCGGCGTCGTGCTGGCGGCGGCGGCGGGCGCTCTGATGGCCTCGATCCACGCGTTCCTGGTGATCACGATGCGCGCGAGCCAGATCGTCTCCGGGCTCGCGCTCACGATCTTCGCGGGTGCCGTCGGGCTCTCGTCCTATCTCGGCAACGACCTGAACCTGGCCGGCGTCCCCGCGACGCACACCTTCACGCCGATCTTTCCCTCCTCGATGCAGAACTGGCCGGTCGTCGGGCCGATCCTGTTCGGCCAGGACCTCCTGGTCTACGCCTCGTGGGCGCTCGTCCTGGCGCTCATCTACTACCTCAACCGCACGAGGTACGGCCTCAACGTGCGGGCGGTCGGCGAGTCGCCCGGCGCCGCCGATGCGATGGGGATCAGCGTCCCTCGCTACCGCTACGTCCACACGATCGCCGGTGGGGCGCTGGCCGGCGTGGCGGGCGCGACGTTCACGCTCGCGATCACGCCGCAGTGGGTCGACGGCATCACAGGCGGCGCGGGCTGGATCGCGATCGCGCTCGTGATCTTCGCCTTCTGGCGCCCCGAGCTGTGCCTCGTCGGCGCGTACTTCTTCGGCGCGTTGCAGGCGCTCGCGCCCGAGCTCCAGGCGCGCCAGATCAATCTCGGCCCGACGGTGCTGTGGACGAGCGCCCTCCCCTACATCGCGACGATCGTGGTGCTCGTGATCGTGTCGGCGAGCAACGCGAAGCGCCGGCTGGGTGCGCCCGCGGCGCTCGGCGTCGCCTACACGCGCGAGGACCGCTAGCGGAGCCCGACGGTCTCGCCCGCGGCGTCGATGTCGATCACCTTCGCGGCAGATTCCTTCGGGAGGCCGGGCATGGTCTGCATGTCGCCGCACATCGCGACGATCCACCCGGCGCCGGTGTACGGCCGAAGCTCGCGGACGGGCAGCGTGAAGCCGGTCGGAGCGTTGATCAGCGCCGGATCGTGGGAGAGCGACATGTGCGTCTTGGCCATGCAGATCGGAGTCCGGCCGAGGCCGGCAGCTTCGAGCCGCTCTGCCTGGGCGCGGGCGGCAGGGGCGAGCTCGACTCCAGCCGGCACCGTAGGCCTTCGTGGCGATCGCGGCGATCTTCTCGTCGATCGGCGCGTCGAGCTCGTAGAGGAACCGCGGCTCGGGAACGGCCGGCGGAGCGGCGGCAACGACGGCCTCGGCCAGCTCGACTGCGCCTTCACCTCCACGCTCGAAGCCGTCGTTGACGGCCACGCCCTGCACCGGAAGCTCCGCAGCAAGTGCTCGAGCCGCCTCGATCTCGGCTGCCGAGTCCTTCGAGAACCGGTTGACGGCGACGACGCACGGAAGGCCGAAGGCCTGGACGACCCCGAGCGCGGCCCGGAGGTTGGCGAAGCCCCGCTCGAGCTCCGGGAGGCCGCCCTCGACGTCGCCGCCGTGGTGCTTCAGCGCCTGGACGGTCGCCACGAGCACGACGACGCTCGGGCCGAAGCCGCCGAGGCGGCAGACGATGTCGACGAACTTCTCGAAGCCCATGTCGGCCCCGAACCCGCTCTCGGTCACGACCCAGTCGCCGAGCTTGAGGCCGAGGCGGTCGGCGACGAGCGAGTTGTTGCCGTGCGCGATGTTGGCGAACGGGCCGCAGTGGAGCAGAGCCGGCTGCCCTTCCATCGTCTGCACGAGGTTCGGCTTGAGCGCCTGCTTGAGCAGCACCGCCATCGAGCCGGCGGCGCCGATCTGCTCCGCCGTCACAGCCCGGCCCTCATAGGTCGAGCCGACGGTGATCGCGCCGAGCCGGGCGCGCAGGTCGGTGAGATCGCTCGCTACCGCGACGATCGCCATCACCTCCGAGGCAGCGGTGATGTCGAAGCCGGTCTCGCGTGGAAGCCCGTTGGCGCGGCCGCCGAGGCCGACGACCGTCTGGCGAAGGACACGGTCGTCCATGTCGACGCAGCGGCGCCAGGTGATCGAGTGCGGATCGAGGCCGAGGTCGTTTCCCTGCAGGAGGTGCGAGTCGACCATCGCTGCGAGCAGGTTGTTGGCCGCGCCGATCGCGTGGATGTCGCCGGTGAAGTGGAGGTTGATCTCCTCCATCGGCACCACCTGTGCGCGCCCGCCGCCGGTGCCACCGCCCTTGAGGCCGAAGACCGGCCCGAGCGAGGGCTCCCGCAGGCAGAGCACCGGCTTCTCGCCGATCGCGCCGAGCCCCTGGGTGAGCGAGATCGAGGTCGTCGTCTTGCCCTCCCCGAACCGGGTCGGCGTCATCGACGTGACCGAGACGATCCGGCCGTCGGGCACCCCGGCAAGCCGGTCGATCGCGGAGAGCTCGATCTTGGCAGCGTCCGGGCCGTACGCGAGCACCTCGTCGGGCTCGAGTCCAAGCGAATGTGCCAGCTCTGCGATCACCGGCGCATTCTCTAGATTGCAGCCGTGGAGGGCGAATCGATCGGTGACTGGCTGGAGGCGCTCGCATCCTCGGCGCCCGCGCCCGGGGGTGGCGCTGCGGCCGCGCTCGAGGCCGCGATGGCGGCGGCGCTGCTCGAGATGGTCTGCAATCTGACGATCGGCAAGCCCGCCTACGCAGAGCACGACGAGACGATGACCGCGGTCCGAGACAGGGCGACGAGCCTGCGCTCGCACGCGCTCGAGCTAGCGCAGGAGGACGCGAACGCCTTCGGCGCCGTGATCGCGGCTTACCGGCTTCCGAAGGAGACCGACGACGAGGTCGCATCCCGCATGCGGGAGATCCAGCGCGCGCTGGTCGCCGCGGCCGAGGTGGCCCGTTCGACCGCGGACGTCGCGATACAGATCCTCGACCTGGTCGAGACGGTCGTCCCGCTCGGGAACATCAATGTCATCTCGGACGGCGCGGCCGCCGCCGGCGCGGCGCGAGCGGCGATCCAGACCTCGCTGCTGAACATCGACGCCAACGTCGCGTCGATCGCCGACCCGGCGACGCGCGAGACCTACGAGCAGTTCGCGGCCGGTGCCGTGCAGCGGCTCGACGGCGCGGACGCAATCGTCGCAGCCATCCGCGCGCGGTCGGCCGGATGACGCTGCTCGACGGCCGCCCGCTGGCAGCGGAGATCCGCGCGCAGGCTGCCGACGGAGCGGCTGCCGGCGCTCCCCCGGTGCTCGCGGTGGTGATCGCGACCGACGACCCGGGTGCCGCCTGGTACCTCGGCTCGATCGCCAAGGCGGCAGCCGCGACCGGCATCGAGCTGCGCGAGGAGCGGCTCGAGGCCGACGGCTCGGAGGTTCTTGCCCGCCTCGATGCGCTTTCGGCCGACAGCGACGTCGACGGGATCTTGTGTCTCACTCCCCTCCCCGACGGACTGACTCTCGCCGAGGCGGGCGAACGGATCGCGTTTGCCAAGGACGTCGACGGCGCCAGCCCGGTCAGCCTCGGCCGTCTCGCGTCCGGGCTGCCGGCATTCGCTCCCGCGACCGCCCAGGCGGTGATGGAGCTGCTCCACCTGGCCGGCCCGGCTCTCTCCGGCGCGGATGCCGTCGTGGTCGGACGGTCGAACGTCGTCGGCAAGCCGCTCGCAATGCTGTTGCTCGCCGAGCATGCGACCGTCACGATCTGTCACACGCGCACGCGCGACCTCGCCGCGGTGACAGGCCGCGCCGACATCCTCGTCGCAGCGGCGGGAAAGGCTCATCTGCTCGGCGCCGGGCACGTCAAGCCCGGGGCTGTCGTGATCGACGTCGGCACCAACGAGGCCGCCGACGGCAGCATGGTCGGCGATGTCGACACCGCGGCCGTCGAGCCGGTGGCGGGCGCGGTCACGCCCGTGCCCGGCGGTGTCGGGCCCGTGACGACCGCGGTACTGCTGCGGAACGTGGTCACCGCCGCGCGCTCGCGACCCGCGTGAGCCTCGAGCAGTCGGCCACGACCCGTGCTGCCGACTTCGCATCTCACTCGCGGCGACTCACGCGCAGCTCGCGGCGGTTCGTACCTGGCACCGGACACGCCCCGGCTGGGCAGTGGCCGTAAGGGACTAGGAGGCGCCGAGCTCGCGGGCGATCACCAGGCGCAGGATCTCGTCGGTGCCCTCGCCGATCGTCAGGATCTTGGCGTCGCGGTAGAAGCGGCAAACCGGGTACTCCTCGATGTAGCCGTACCCGCCGTGGATCTGAACCGCGTCGTCCGCGGCCTTCACGGCGACGAGACCGGACTTGAGCTTCGCTTGCGCGGCCGCGAGCGCGAACGGGCGGCCTCCGTCCTTGAGCAGCGCCGCCTTGTAGGTCAGCAGCCGGGCGGCTTCGATCTCGGTCGACATGTCGGCGAGCTTGCCCTGGATCGCCTGGAATCGGGCGATCGGCTGGCCGAACGCGTGGCGCTCGCGGGCGTAGCGCAGCGACTCGTCGAACGCGCCCTGCGCGAGCCCGACGCCCATCGCGGCGACGCCGATCCGGCCGATGTCGAGCACCTGCAGGAACTGCTTCAGCCCGGCGCCGCGCCGGCCGAGCAGGCTAGCTTCCGGGACCCGGCAGTCCGCGAACGAGAGCGGCCGTGTGTCGGAGGCATTCCACCCCATCTTCCGGTACGGCTCCCCCACCTCGTAGCCCGGCGTGCCGTTCGCGACGAGCAGGTTCGAGATCTCCGGGCGGCCGTCGCTCTCCCCCGTCACCGCGGTGATCGTGACGAGCCCGGAGATGTCGGTACCCGCGTTGGTGATGAACTGCTTCGCACCGTCGATCACCCACTCGCCCCCGTCGAGCCGGGCGCGGGTGCGCGTGTTGCCGGCATCCGATCCGGCCTCGGGCTCGGTCAGCCCGAACGCCCCGAGCCGCTCGCCCGACGTGAGGCGCGGGAGCCACTCCTGCTTCTGCTCCTCCGTCCCGAACAGGTAGACCGGCTGCGTCCCCAACGAGGTGTGAGCGCACAGCGTGATCGCGACCGACGAGTCGACGCGCGCGAGCTCCTCGACCGCGACGGCATAGGCCAGCGTGTCCGCACCCGCTCCGCCGTAGGCCTCGGGGAACGGGATCCCCATCCACCCGAGCTCGCCGAGCTTCGCGACGATCTCGTACGGAAACGACTTCGTCCGGTCGAGCTCTCCGGCGACCGGAGCGATCTCGCGCTCGGCGAAGTCGCGAACCGTCTCGCGGAGCGCCTCGTGCTCTTCGGGGAGATCGAAGACCACGAGCCAACCGTACCTGGTCAGGAGCCGGAGCGGGCCTCGAGCTCCGCGAGCTGGCCGGCATCCGGGAACGTCTCGACCAGCCAGCGCTCCAGGAAGAGCCCCTGCGGCGCCATCGACTCACCCATTACCGCCACGGCCTCCTCCCACGGCACCCGCACGATGCGGTTCTCGGCGTTTGCCCCGGGAGCGACGAACACGACCGTGTCGGCGCGAGGCAGGAGGGTCGGAACGCCGAGTGTCCAGGTGCTCATCGAGATCAGCGCAGCCGTGTCCGGGCGCTCCGTCACCATCACCGACGCCACGAAGACATCGCGGCCGGCAGCCTGGTTCTGCTGGTCGAGGACCGCTTTCTGCTCGTTGTAGTTCTGGGCCTCGGTGATGTAGACGAGCCGCCGGAACGCCAGGTGCTGTGGATGCCCCGGCTCGGGCGCGAACGACATCCACGAACCGTCGCGCCACACGAACGCGTGGCCCGTGACGCGGCGGGGCTCCTGGAGGAGCGGCTCGGCGATCGCAGCGATCCGGCCCAGCCCGGCGTCGTCATCCGAGCCTGTGACGTACAGGTGGTCGCGCTGCGGGATCAGCGCCACCGGGTCGCCCTCGAGGTCCAGCCGGCTGATCAGCTCCGTGAGCAGGAGCCGGGCCGCGTCGTACCCGTCGTGCCAGGGCGATGTGAACACGCCCGCCGCGACAGGCGCAAGGGTGCCCGGCGTCCGGTCACGCAGGTTGGCTCTGCCGACTCTGAAGGCCTCGTCGGGAGAGATCTCCCAGCCTTCGAGCGTGTCCGGGGCAAGCGAGGCGATGCTCTGCGGGTGGTCGTAGACGATCTCGATCGCGAGCAGGTCGTTGAGCGGCTCGCAGGTGACACCAGGGCCGCGTCCGTCGCGCAGGTCGGGGTACTGCAGCACCAGCTGCTCGAACCAGGCGTGATCCCGGACCTGGAGCAGCAGGTTCGGCCGGGCCTCGGCGGCCGAGTCCGGGAACCCGGGAGCATTGGCAACCGTCGCGTATCGGCGGATGACCTCCCCGCGACGTAGCCGCGGGGCGCGCTCGTACTCGACGAACGCATTGTGAAGGTTGAGATACGAGCTCGGCCCGCTGACGAGCCGGAAACCCTCCTCGTCGAGCTCGAGCGGGCCGTCCCAGCCGGCGCGCCGAACCTCGGCGAGCATCTTCTCCGCGAACTTGCGCTGGCTCTTCTCCATCGGCCCGACGCTAACGGGGATCCGCCCGGCGCACGGAGTCGCCGTCGAGCGCTTCACGTGCGAGCTGCTTCGCGGTGCGAACCGCCTCGGGCCCTCTGGCGAGGATCTCGTCGACGACGCGCTCGATCGCCGCGTCGAGATCCCGGGCCACATCTGTCACGAGCCCCGTCAACACCGCACGTTCGGTGCCGAAGCGCTCGCCCGTGACGAAGAGCGCGCGCGCATGACCCGAACCGATCCGCGCCACGACGAACGGCGACACGACCGCGGGCACGATGCCGACCTTCACCTCGCTGAACGCGAACCGGGTCTCGGGTGCGGCAATCACGATGTCGCAGCAGGCCAGCAGTCCACAGGCACCGCCAAAGACGTTCCCGTGTACCCCGGCGACCACGGGCACCGGGCAGCTGTCAACCGCCTCGAGCAGCGCGCGCCAGCGCCGCGCGTCCACCAGACGCTCCTCTCGACTCGCCTCGAGCCCGGACCGCATCTCGTCCAGATCCGCTCCCGCCGAGAACGACAGCCCGGCGCCGCGCAGCACGACCACCTGCGTGTCGCCGAGGCACGCGAAAGCCGCGGTCAGGCCGACGAGCAGAGCCGAGTCGATCGCGTTGTGCCGCTCCTGGCGATCGAGCGTGAGGCGGAGAACCGGCCCATCGTGCTCGATTCTCAGGCTCATCCCCGCTCCCGGCGCCGGCAAAGCCGGTACCTCCGCTCATTCTCGAGCTCCGTCGAGCCTACGCTCATCCGGTCTCTTCCAGCTCCACGAGCACCTCGCCGCGCGCGACGGTGTCTCCCTCGGCCACGTGGACGGCCTGGACGATGCCGCCATGCGGAGCGAGCAGCGGCATCTCCATCTTCATAGCCTCGACCACCACGAGTGGATCGCGCGCAGCGACCTCGTCGCCCGCGGCGACGTGCACGCGGATCACCGTGCCCGGCATCGGTGCCACGACCTCGTCGTCGATCTCGCCGCCTGCATGGGCGTGGTCGGGGTGGTCGAGGTCCGGCGGTGCGGCAACGGAGGCAATCGGCAGGTTCAACCGGAACGACCCTCGCCAGAACGGCTCGGGAAGCGCCGGCGGAGAGAGCGACAGCGGCGGGTAGCGGGTGAGGAAGTCGGTCGTCGTGTCGGCGGCGCGGAATGCCGGATGCGCGACGAGCCAGCGTAGGAACGGCAGGTTCGTCGTGACGCCTCCGACCTCGGTCTCCGCGAGCGCCGCTCGCAGCTTCGCGATCGCCTCGTCCCGCGAGGCGCCGTGCGCGATCAGCTTCGCGATCATCGGGTCGTAGCGCGTTCCGATCGTGTCGCCCTCGTCGACTCCGCGATCGACGCGTACCGAGCCCGGCAGTCGCAGCCGCTCGATGTGACCGCTCTGCGGCAGGAAGGTCCGCGGATCCTCCGCGTACAGCCGCACCTCGATCGCGTGCCCGCTCCGCGGTCCGTCTGCCTCGAGCTCGCGGCCTTCGGCTATCCGGATCTGCGCGGCGATCAGATCGAGGCCGGTCACCGCTTCCGTCACCGGGTGCTCGACCTGAATCCGCGCATTCAGCTCGAGGAAGAAGAACTCACGCCCGGTAACGACGAACTCGGCGGTGCCGGCACCGCGGTAGTCGATCGCGGCCGCGAACCGGAGCGCCGCCTCGCCCAGCTCGCGCCGGAGCTCCGGATCGACGGCCGGCGAGGGCGACTCCTCGAGCACCTTCTGGTGGCGGCGCTGGATCGAGCATTCCCGCTCCGGCAGAGCGATCCCGTGACCGCTGTTGTCGCGCAGGAGCTGCACCTCGATGTGGCGCGCCGACTCGATGTACCGCTCGAAGAACACGGTGTCATCGCCGAATGCCGCCTTGGCCTCACGCCGCGCCGCCTCGAGCGAGGGCTCGAGCTCGGCGGCAGAGCGCACGACCCGCATCCCCCGCCCACCGCCCCCGGCAGCCGCCTTGATCAGCAGCGGGAACGCGAGCGCCTCTGCGTCGCCGGTCTCGACCACGGGCACGCCCGCTTCCCGAGCGATCCGCTTCGCGGCCAGCTTGTCGCCGCCCGACCGGAGGGCATCCGGCGGCGGCCCGACCCAGACGAGCCCGCCTGCCTCGACCGCCTCCGCGAGCGAGGCGCTCTCCGAGAGGAACCCGTACCCGGGATGCACGGCGTCGGCGCCCGTCTCGAGCGCCGCCCGCACGTGCTCGGACGGGTCGAGGTAGCTCGAGATCGCCACCGTCTCGCCTGCGCTCCGAGCATGGAGCGAGCCCGCGTCGTCGGGCTCGGCAACCGCGACCGTCTCGATCCCGAGCTCGCCGCACGTACGGAACACCCGCATCGCGATCTCCCCCCGGTTCGCGACGAGCAGCTTGCGAATCGCCCGCGAGCCGCTCACATCCGGAAGATGCCGAACCGCGTCTCGGGGATCGGCGCCTCGAGCGCGGCCGAGATCCCAAGGGCCAACGCGCGGCGGGTGTCGAGCGGGTCGAGGATCCCGTCGTCCCAGAGCCTCGCCGTCGAGTAGTAGGGACTTCCCTCGGTCTCGTACTTCGCGCGAATCTCGTCGGCATCGGCGTCGCCGATCGTCGTCAGCACCGTCGCCGCCTGCTCACCGCCCATCACGGAGATCCGCGCGTTCGGCCACATCCAGAGCTGTCGCGGGCTGTAGGCCCGCCCGCACATCGCGTAGTTCCCGGCGCCGAAAGACCCGCCGACCACGACCGTGAACTTCGGCACGTCGGCACAAGCCACCGCCATCACGAGCTTCGCGCCGTCGCGTGCGATCCCGCCGGCCTCGTACTCCTTCCCGACCATGAAGCCGGTGATGTTCTGCAGGAACAGGAGCGGGACGCGCCGCTCGCAGGCGAGCTCGATGAAATGGGCGCCCTTCTGCGACGACTCGGCGAAGAGGACGCCGTTGTTGGCGAGGATGCCGACCGGGTAGCCCTCGATGCTCGCCCAGCCGCAGACGAGCGTCTCGCCGTAGAGCTGCTTGAACTCGTCGAGCCGCGAGCCGTCGACGATCCGAGCGATCAGCTCGCGCGGATCGATCTGGGTGCGGTGGTCGTCGGGGATCAGGCCGTAGAGATCGCCGGGATCGACGGCTGGGGGCTCGGGCTCGCCGACGGGCCACGGCGGCACGGGCGAGCTCCCGTGCAGGTTCCGGACGATCCGGCGCGCGATCGCGAGGGCGTGCTCGTCGGAGGTCGCGTAATGGTCGGCGACGCCCGACCGGCGGGCGTGCACCTCGGCGCCGCCGAGCTCCTCGACCGAGACCTCCTCGCCGGTCGCCGCCTTCACGAGCGCAGGGCCGCCGATGAAGATCGACCCCGTGCCACGGACGATCACGGTCTCGTCCGCCATCGCGGGCACATACGCGCCGCCGGCGGCGCAGAAGCCCATGACGACCGCGATCTGGGCGATCCCCTTGGCCGACATCCGCGCCTGGTTGTAGAAGAGCCGCCCGAAATGCTCCCGATCGGGAAACACGTCGGCCTGGAGCGGAAGGAATGCCCCGCCCGAGTCGACCAGGTAGAGGCAGGGGAGGTGGTTCTGCTCGGCGATCTCCTGCGCACGTAGGTGCTTCTTGACCGTGAGCGGCAGGTACGCCCCGCCCTTCACGGTCGCGTCGTTCGCGAAGATCACGCACTTGCGGCCTTCGACGACGCCGATCCCGGTGACGATGCCGGCCGAAGGCGCACCGCCCTCCGCTACCTCCCACCCCGCGAGCGCCGACAGCTCGAGGAACGCCGTCCCCGGATCGACGAGCCGGTCGACCCGCTCCCGCGCATGCATCTTGCCTCGCTCGCGATGCCGCTCGAGCGCGGCGGCGCTTCCGCCCCGCGCCACCACCTCGGTGCGCTCGCGAAGCTCGGCGACGAGGGCCTCCATCCGCTTGCGGCGGCGCAGGAACTCCGGGACCCCCGTATCGATGCGGGAAACGAGCTCGGTCATGTGCCGAGACCGTATACGCGCGACCGGCGTCCTGAAAAGCGGGAGACTTCGGGCCATGACCTTCGGAGTGCTCACCGTGATCGTGCTCGCCGGCCTCGCCGGGCCGCTGCTCTCGGCCAGCGAGCGCATCCTGGTTCCCGTCGTCGTCGGCGAGCTGCTCGCAGGGCTCCTGATCGGCCGCACCGGCTTCCACTGGATCCATCCCGCCGATCCGACGCTCGCCTTCATGGCCGCGATCGGTTTCGCGATGCTGATGTTCGGGGCGGGGATGAAGGTGCCCCTACGAACGCCGCAGCTCGGTACGCGTCTCGTTCGGGGCGCGATCGCCGCGGCGATCGCCGGCGTGTTCGCGGCAGTCGCGGGGGTTGCAGCAGCCAAGATCTCGGGCCTCCCGCATGGGGCCGTCTATGCCGTGGTGCTCGCGAGCGGATCGGCTGCGGTCCTCGTCCCGAGCCTGCAGGAGGCCAACCTGCTCGAGCGGAAAGAGGGCCTGATCGTCGCCGCACAGGTCTCGGTCGCCGACGTGGCCGCGATCGTCGCGGTTCCGCTCGCGCTCTCTCCTGCGCATGCCCTCCGCGCGCTGCTCGGTGCCTGCGCGGTCGCGGTCTGCGCGGTTGCCCTCTACTTCGGCATCCGGGTCGTCGGCAGGGCCGGCTGGCTCGACCAGATCCGGGACCTCTCGAAGAACCGCAGCTGGGCCCTCGACCTGCGGCTGTCGCTGATCGTCCTGTTCGGGCTCTCCTGGCTGGCGCTGCGATCCGGCGCCAGCATCCTGATCGCCGGGTTCGCGGTCGGCCTGGTCGTCGCCGCCGTCCAGGGGCCGAAGCGGCTTTCGGGCCAGGTGACCGGCATCGGCAACGGCTTCTTCGTTCCCCTGTTCTTCGTCGTCCTCGGGGCTCGCATCGACGTGCGGGCGCTCGAGCACGGCTCGCTGATCGCCTTCGCGGCGCTGCTCGTCGTCTTCAACGTCGTGCTCCACCTCGCCGCGGCTGCGCTCACCGGGCAACCGCTCGCCGCAGGGCTGGCGGCGACGGTGCAGCTCGGCGTACCGGCAGCCGTGGCCTCGCTCGGTCTTCAAGCCGGCGTCGTGTCACCGGGCGCGGCGGCCGCGATCATGGCGTCGGCGCTCGCGAGCATCGCGGTCAGCGGGATCGGCGTCTCCCTCCTGAGCCGCAAGGCAGCGCTCGTTACGGCGTCCGCCGCTTGAGGGTCGCGGCGGCCAGGGCGAGCGCGACGAGCGTCGCACCCACCGTGACGCCGACGTCGAGGACGAACCGCCAGCCGTACGGCCCTCCCGCAGCCACCTTCGCGAGGGCGTCGTACGCGTAGGTCAACGGCAGCGCGGCACTGACGACCTGCAGCCAACGAGCCATGCTGTCGCGGCTCACGAACAGACCGCAGAGCAGCAACTGCGGGAGAACGATCGCCGGCATGAACTGCACCGCCTGGAACTCGGAGGTCGCAAATGCGCTCACGAGCAGCCCGAGCGCCATCCCGAGCACCGCGTTCCCGACGGCGAGGGCCGCGACCGCCCATTCCGGCCCCTCGACGTTCAGCCCGAGCAGCCCGAAGGCGAGCGCGCTGACGATCGCCGCCTGCACCGCGGCGAGAAGGCCGAAGGCGAGCCCGTAGCCGCCGAGCAGGTCGAGCTTGCGGATCGGCATCGTCATCAGCCGCTCGAGCGTCCCGGAGGTCCGCTCGCGGAGCATCGTCACCGACGTGATCAGGAACATCGAGATGAACGGGAAGAGCCCGAGCAACGGCGGCCCGATCTTCTGGAAGATCTCGGGCTCGTCGGCGAACATCGCCTTCAGCAAGCCCTCGAGCACGCACGGCACGAGCAGGACGAGCGCGAGCGAGCGCGGATCGCGCCGGAGCTGTGTCAGGACCCGGGCTGCCGTCGCCGTCATGTCGATCCGGCGGCCTCGACGAGGCGCAGGAACACGTCTTCCAGCGACTCGGCACCGGTCTCTCGACGTAGCGCAGCGGCGGTGCCCGAGGCGATCACCGCGCCCTCACGGAGCAAGAGCAACTCGTCGCAGCGGTCGGCCTCGTCCATGACGTGGCTCGAGACGAGGAGCGTCGCGCCCTCCTCCACGAAGCGGTGGAAGAGATCCCAGAGATCGCGCCTCAGCAGCGGGTCGAGCCCGACCGTCGGCTCGTCGAGCACGAGCAGCTCCGGCTTCGGAAGCAGCGTGGTCGCGAGCGACACACGCGCGCGCTCGCCACCCGAGAGATTCGCGACGACCCTCGATGCCACCGAGCCGAGCGAGACCGTCTCGATCAGCTCGTCGCAGCGGCTCTCGGGGACGCCGTAGAGCCGCGCGAAGTAGCGGAGGTTCTCGCGCACCGACAGGTCGGCGTACACGGAGGGCGACTGCGTCATGTACCCGACCCGCCTCCGCAGCCCGACCGACCCCGCCGGCTCGCCGAGCACGGTCACGCGCCCGCCCGCGACCTGCTGGACCCCGACGATCGAGCGGAGGAGCGTCGACTTGCCGCCGCCGCTCGGCCCGAGAAGGCCGGTGATCTTTCCCGCGGGTACCTCGAGCGACAGCCCGTCGAGCACGCGGCTCCCACCGCGAACGACGGTCAGGCCCTCGACGCTGACGGCGGACGCCGGGCCCGTCACTCCAGGTCGGCGGAGTACGTACCGGTGCTCGCAGCGCCGTTCAGCTTCGCGCGCTTGTAGTACGCAGCCTGGCCGTCTGCGCGGCTTTCGGCCCGCCCGCCCCAGGCGGCGAGCGCGGGAGCCTGCAAGGCGCGACCGTACGAGAACGAGAGCTGCCACGGATGAGGCCCTCGCTGGGCCATCGCATTCAGGTGGGCGGTCGCGTCCTCGTCCGTCTGCCCACCCGACAGGAAGCAGATCCCGGGGACGGCAGCCGGAACGTGGCGGTAGAGAACCTCGAGCGTCCGCTCCGCCACCTCGTCGATCCCCGCCCGTCTGGACGCGGAGTAGCCGGACAGCACCATGTTCGGCTTCAGGATCGTCCCGCGTAGGTCGATCCGCTGGTCGTGCAGCTCGGTGTAGAGCGCCTGCAGCGCGCGGCCGCTCGCAGTTGCGCTGTCGTCGATCGAGTGGTCGCCGTCCATCAGCACCTCGGGCTCGACGATCGGGACGATCCCCGCTTCCTGGGCCAGAGCGGCGTAGCGGGCGAGCGCGTGAGCGTTCACCCAGACGCAGTACTCGCTCGGGCGGCCCTCCGCCGATCGAGTAGGTCGCGCGCCATTTCGAGAACCTCGCGCCGAGCTCGCGGTACTCCGCGAAACGTTCGCGCAGCCCGTCGAGCCCTTCGGTCACGGTCTCTCCCGTCGCGAGCGCGAGCGGCTTCGCGCCACGGTCGACCTTGATGCCCGGGATCACGCCGAGCCCGGCGAGCAAAGCCGGAAAAGGCGTTCCGTCGCCGGCGGACTGACGGATCGTCTCGTCGAACAGGATCACGCCGCTGATGAACTCCTCCGCGCCGGGCGTCGTGAACAGGAGGTCGCGGTAAGCCCGCCGTGTCTCCTCGGTCGACTCGACGCCGATCACGTCGAAGCGCTTGGCGATCGTGCCCGAGCTCTCGTCGGCGGCAAGGATCCCCTTGCCCTCGGCCACCAGCGCCAACGCCGTCTCGTGAAGCTCGACCATCGTGCCTCCTACCGTATCCCAGTCCGTCCACGGCCGCCCGGCTCGCGCCGCAATCATGGTCGGATGGACGCAGGCTCCGGAGAGTCTTTCAGCGACGAGCTGGAACGGTGGCTGGAGAGCGACGAGCCGAAGACGCTCGGGGCGATGAACGACGTGTTCGCCGAGAAGAGCTTCGCGGTCACGATCATGCTGCTGATGTTCGTGCCCGCCCTGCCACTTCCGACCGGCGGTGTGACGCACGTCTTCGAGGCGATCACCGTCGTCCTCGCCGCCCAGATGGTGCTCGGGCGGACGACGATCTGGCTGCCCGCACGGTGGAAGCGGCGCGATCTCGGCGCGACCGCGACGACGAAGACGATCCCCTTCATCGTCAGGCGCGTCCGCCAGGTCGAGCGGTTCTCGCGCCCGCGCGGGACCGCGCTGTTCGAGAACTCCTGGTCACTGCGTGTGCTCGGCTTGCTGTTGATTGCGCTCGCGATCGCGGCTGCCCTTGCACCGCCGTTCTCGGGGCTCGACACGCTTCCGGCACTCGGCGCCGTGGGGATCGCGCTCTCGATCATCCTCGAGGACGTCGTCGTCCTGGCCGTGGGCCTGCTCCTCGGAACCGGCGGTGTCGTCCTCATCCTGACCGTCGGCGCCGCGCTCTTCCGGCTGATGAAGAGCCTCTTCTAGCGGGTCTTGGCGAAGCGCCGGACCGCTTCGAGCAGCTCCGCGGTCTTGCCCGCAGCCGCCTCCGCGTCCCCGGACGCAAACGCACCGGCGACGCAGTGGTTGACGTGATCGTCGAGGATCTGGAGGGCGACCGACTCGAGCGCCGTCGAGACGGCGGAGATCTGCGTCAGGATGTCGATGCAGTAGCGGTCGTCCTCGACCATCCGCTCGAGGCCGCGCACCTGGCCCTCGATCCGGTGCAGGCGCTTGACGAGCGCCTCCTTGTCCTCGGAGTAGCCGTGCCCGGTCGAGCCTACGCTCATGCCCGGACGCTCCGGAACCGGCGCAGGCGGAGGCTGTTGCCGACGACGAACAGGCTCGAGCAGGCCATTGCCGCGGCGGCGACGATCGGGCTCAGTAGCCCTGCGACTGCGAGCGGGATCGCCGCGACGTTGTAGGCGAACGCCCAGAACAGGTTGCTCTTGATCGTCCCGAGCGTGCGGCGGGCGAGACGGATCGCATCGACTGCCGCACGCAGGTCGCCCGAGACGAGCGTGAGGTCCGATGCCTCGATCGCGATGTCCGTCCCGGTCCCGATCGCAATCCCGAGGTCGGCGCGGGCGAGCGCGGGAGCGTCGTTGATCCCGTCGCCCACCATCGCGACCACGTGCCCGTCGCGCTGCAGGCGCCCGATCTCGGCAGCCTTTCCCTCCGGATCGACCCCCGCGAGCGTGAGCTCGATCCCGACGACGGCGGCGATCTCCTCGGCCCGCTCGGCCGAATCGCCGGTGAGCATGACCGGCGTCAACCCGAGCGCCCGGAGCTCCCGCACGGCGGCGGCGCTCGTCGCCTTGACCGTGTCGCGCACCTCGAGCGTCGCACGCGACTCGCCGTCCCACGCGACCTGGATCGCGGCTGCGTCCCGCCCCACCGAGACCACGTGCCCGTCGACGACGCCCGACACGCCGCGGCCCGGGACGTTCCGGAAGCTCGCGACCGCCGGCAGGTCGCCGATCTCGTCGCGAGCCGCGCGCGCGACCGCCTGAGCGATCGGATGCTCGGACGGCGCCTCGACCGCGCCCGCGAACCGAAGCACATCGGCGCGCGTCGCTCCGTTCAGGAGGGCGATTCCCGTGAGCTCCATCTTCCCCTCGGTGATCGTTCCCGTCTTGTCGAGCACGATCGTGTCGATCGTCCTCGTCCGCTCGAGCACCTGCGGCCCGTTGATCAGCACGCCGAGCTGCGCTCCCCGGCCCGTCCCGACCATGAGGGCCACCGGAGTCGCCAGGCCGAGGGCGCACGGACAGGCGATGATCAGGACGGAGACCGCCGCCGTGAAGGCGTCTCGGTCGTACCGCCGGCGATCAGCCAGCCTGCGAGTGTCAGCAGCGAGACCACGATGACGACCGGGACGAAGATCGCCGAGACCCGGTCCGCGAGCCGCTGCACCGGCGCCTTGCCGGACTGCGCAGCGTCGACCAGGGCGGTGATCCGCGCGAGCGCGGTGTCGGCGCCGACGCGGTCGCGCGCACGACGAGGCGGCCGAAGTCGTTGACGGTCGCCCCCGCGACCTCGCTGCCGGCGCCGACCTCGACCGGAATGGGCTCACCGGTGAGCATCGAGCGATCGACGGCGGACTCGCCCTCGATGACGACGCCGTCGGTCGCGATCTTCTCGCCCGGGCGAACGACGAACACGTCTCCGACCTGGAGCTCGCCCACCGGAACGAGCACCTCCCGGCCTTCACGAACGACGAGAGCGTCCTTCGCACCGAGCTCGAGCAGCGCCCGGATCGCCTGTGAGGCGCGCCCCTTGGCCCGCACCTCGAGGTAGCGCCCGAGCAGGACCAGGGTCGTGACCGCGGCGGCGACGTCGAACAGGTCCCCGCGGCGATGCCGCCGACCAGCACGACGGTCGACCAGATCCACGCCGCGAGGGTCCCGAGCGAGACCAGCGTGTCCATCGTCGCGAGCCCGTGACGGGCGCTGCGCCAGGCCAGGCGGTGGAACCCGAGCCCGCCGTACAGGACGACCGGGGTCGAGAGCGCGAAGGCACCCACTCCCAGTCGGTGAACTGAAGCGACGCGACCATCGAGAGGAGCACGACCGGGATGCTGAGGGCGGCCGAGAGGGCAAGACGGCGCCGGAGCACCTCCAGCGACTCGTCGTGGTGAACGTGCCCGCCGCCGTGAGCCTCGTGGGGCGCGGCGCCGTAGCCGATCGACTCCACCGCAGCAACGAGCTCCTCGACCGGGACCGGCGGGTCGCAGCGGACGGTCGCCTGCTCGGTCACGAGGTTGACGGTCGCCTCCACCCCGTCGAGCTCGTTCAGCCGGCGCTCGATCGACGAGGCGCACGAGGCGCAGCTCATTCCCTCGAGGTCGAGCTTGACCTGGTCGGTTGCGCTCACCCCTCAAATATACCCCTTAGGGGTATCTAATGCGGCACGCCGAGCGCATCTCAGGCATCGTTTCCCGCTTGACCCCGGATGGGCCGAAGACGATCGAGCTGCGCGCAGATCCGGTGTTCCGGCTGCCGCCGCTTTCGGGCGAGGCACTGCCTGCACGCGTGCTCGTCTCGACCTACTACGACACGCCCGCAGGCTCGCTCACACGCGGCTCGATCTCACTTCGCAGGCGTCAGGAGCAGGCAGCGAGCGACTGGCGGCTCGAGCTGCCGACCGAGGACGGGCGGATCGAGCTCGAGGAGGACGGGAACGCCGACGTCATCCCTGCCGAGTTCCAGGCGCTGCTCGTCGCGCACCTTCATCGCGGGCGGCTCGTCCCGGTCGCAACGCTCCGCACCCACCGGACCGAGGCGCTCTGCACACCCGACCAGAGCCGCGTCCGGGTCGTTCACGATCGCGTCGAGGTGATCGACGGAGTTCCGGGAGTCGCCGACTTCGCGGTCATCCGGGTCGAACTGCTGAGCGGACCGCCCGGCGCGGCCGACGCGACCGTGGAGCAACTCGTCGAGGCCGGAGCCCGGTCGACGCGTGGCAGGTCGGGGTCAAGGCTCGTCCCCGGCCTCGCCGAGCCGGAGCCGAGGAAGCAAGGAGCGTGGTTCGCCGAGCAACTCGACGACATCCTCTCGAACGACCCGGGCACCCGCCTCGGGGTCGATCCCGAGCATCTGCATGCACACCGCGTCGCGATCCGGCGCCTCCGCGCCGCATTGCGCGAGGAGCCTCTCAAGAGCGATCTCGGCTGGATCGGCGGCGCGCTCGGAGCGGTGCGCGACCTCGACGTGCTCACCGAGCGCCTGCGTCGCGAGGCGGCCCTGCTCGACGGCGACGAGCGCGCCGCACTCCGTCCTGTCCTCGCACGCCTCGCGCGGCGCCGCGCACGGGCGCGGAGCGAGCTGATCGAGGCGCTGGGATCGCCGCGGTATTTCGAGTTGCTCGACACGCTCGATGAGGTGGCGGCGGGGACGTTCGAGTCCAGCCGCGAGCTGACCGAACTCGCCGGCGGCCAGTTCCGCCGGCTCCGCCGCGAGATCGAGAGCGCAGGGCCCGAGCCCCCCGACGACGTGCTGCACGAGCTGCGCAAGCGGGCAAAGCGCATCCGGTACGCCTCCGAACGCGCCCGCAAGGCCGGCGCAACCTCGCTCGGCAGGGTCGTCGAGCAGGCGAAGGCGCTTCAGGACGTCCTCGGTGCGAACCAGGACGCGGCCGTGATGGAGGACGAGCTCCGTGACCTCGTCGGCGAGACGGCGACCCCGATCCGGGCAATCGCGATCGGGCGCCTGATCGAGCGCGAGCG
>CAVYIB010000020.1:0-62672 GCA_963768435.1 uncultured Actinomycetota bacterium | reverse complement strand
GGCCTTTCCGGCAACCGCGTCGACCGGGAGCGCCCGGTGGACGACTCGCTCACCGTGATCCGCATCGATCGCGCCGACGGCAAGCCTCTGGCGGCTGTCGTGAGCTTCGCCGCGCACCCGATCACGGTCGGAGGCACGACGATCCTCTGGGACGCCGATTACATCGCGCCCGTTCGGGACACGATCGAGTCCGTGGTTCCGGGCGTCGAATGCATCTTCATCCAGGGTTGTGCGGGCGACATCGCACCGTTCGACTGGTGGTTCGGCGACTACGAGGCGAGCCCGCACGGCTACGAGGCGCGGGATCGCCTGGGTCGCGGGATCGGATATCAGGCGCTCGAGCTGTACCCGGGGATCGTGACGACAAGCGATGCCCGGGTGACGGCCGCTTCGCAGTGGCTCGACCTCCGTCGGCGCCGGCACGCGTACGACGCCGACGAGATCCGGGAGCTGCAGGCGGAGCTCGCCGGCAGCCCGCAGCCGGACTGGCCTGAAGTTTGGGGTCCCGAGGTGCACACGATGACCTCCGCCCAGAAGTTCCCGAACTCCTACCGTGGCGGGGCGCTCTCGATGTATCTCGACATGATCGAGCGGGCCGACGAGCCCGCCCGCGCCGAGATCCAGGCCGTGGCCGTCGGCGACATCGCGATCGTCACGAACCCGTTCGAGCTCTTCAACGGGGCCGGAACCCGGATCAAGGACGGCAGCCCGTTCGGCACGACGATCGCAGCGGCCTACACGAACGACTACGCCGGCTACCTACCGGAGAGCGCCGACCTCGATCTGGTCGAGGGCGTGCCGCTGGCCGAGATCCTCGACCAGGACAACTATCGCTGGGCCTACGGGATCACGAACACGAACATCGACCGCGGCGAGGTCGATCGCCTGATCGCCGAGAGCACGGCTCTGCTCGAACGCATCAGGGCGTGACGCCGCCCGGCGGTCGCCACGACGCGATCGTCGTCGGCACGATGGGCGCGGCCGCGGCCTAGCCGCTTCCTCACACCCCGCTGACGGGGTGGTCCCGGGCCACCCGGAAGCCGATGTGGCACTGCCGCCGGACGGCGTGGCTCCGGCTTCGAGAGGCACAGCGGGCCCAGCCGAGCCCGGGGCTTGCGAACGAGCCGCCGCGCAGCACCCGCTCCAGCCCATCGCCCGGATCCTCGCGACCGTCGCCTGCATCGTAGGGGTAGGGCCGGTAGGCGCTCGAGACCCACTCCCACACGTTCCCCGACAGCTCGAGCAGCCCGTACGGGCTCGCACCGGCGGGGCGCTCACCGACGCCCGCCGGGGAGCCGTGCTTGATGCCGGCGCCGACGAGTGCACGGGCCTCGGGATCGTCCAGCCCGCCCCATGGGAAGCGGCGCGCGTCGGTCCCGCGGGCCGCCTTCTCCCATTCGGCCTCGGTCGGAAGCCGGCCTCCTGCCCACGCGCAGAATGCGGCGGCGTCGAACCAGTCGACCCAGGTGACCGGGTGTTGCTCGAGACCCGGCGGAGGCGTCGGCGTCGATCCAGTGCGCGGGCGCCTGTGCGGCCCCCGCGGACACGAACGGCTCGTACTGCCCGTTCGTGACCGGCGTGAGCGCGAGCTCGAAGGACGGGAGGTCGACGGCATGCCGGGGGAGCTCGTCGGCGAGCGCCTCGCCCAGGTACGGCACCGGATCCCGGCCGAGCACAGCCTCGCCGGCCGGCACATCGACCCAATCGAACGGAATCCGCGGCTCGGCCTCGCCGCAGACGACTCGGAAGCCGACGTAGGTGTCGCGGGCGGGAGCGAGCATCGGCCGGCGAGCCGAGCAGCGCACTCCGTCGGCGCCGTCGAGGTACGACCCACCACGGACGACGCGCGGGAGGGAATCGCCCGGCTCTTCCCGACCGTCCGAGGCGTCGTAGGGGTAGGGCCGGTAGGCACTCGACACCCACTCCCAGACGTTCCCGGCCAGGTCGAGCACACCGGCAGGCGAGGCCCCGCGCGGGTGGGCACCTGCACGCGTCGGCCCGCCGATGCCGGCGGAGAAGACGCAGCGGGTTGCGTCGGGCGGCTCGTCTCCCCACGGCCAGAGCCGATCGTCGCCGCCTCTCGCGGCAGCCTCCCATTCCGCCTCGGTGGCAAGCCGTGTGCCCGACCACTCGCAGAAGGCCTGCGCGTCGTGCCACGAGACGTAGGTGACCGGGCTGTCGTCCTCGCCGCCCGCCCCGGGCCACGCGAGCGGCAGCTGACGGCCGGTCGCGGCCGCAAACGCGCGGTACTGGCCGTTCGTCACCGGGATCCGGCTCAGCCGGAATGCCGCGACGGCGACCAGATGGCGCGGCTGCTCGTCCGGGTCGGGTGGGTAAGCGCCCGCCGGGTCACTCCCCATCAGGAAGGGCCCTGCCGGCACCAGACGCCACTCGATCGTCGAGGGGCCCACCACGCCTCCTTTGGAGGCGGTCAAGCCCTCTTCTTGAGTCGTTCCTGGGCCGCTTCGATTCGCCGCGTGTAGTCGGCGTCTGCCCGGACCCGCTCTTCGTATGCGCGCCTGAGACGCGGAGCGATGTCTCGGTTGTAGTGCTCGTTCGCAGCCTTCACGCGCTCGCAGACGTGGGCCACGTACTTCTCGATCTCCGCGTCCGGAGGCCGGATCTGGATGGTGCTCACCGATCCCTTCGGCGGGTCCATCCTGAGCGAGAAGGCGGAGCCCAGCATCGGCCCGTTGAAGATCTCCCACCACTCGCCGGGAGGCCTCGGCTCCACGGGTATCGAGACGTCGAGCAGACCGCTGAACTGGCGGTTCACGCCAAGGACAACGGGCTCTCCGGGCTCGATATGTAGCTCGAAATCCATCAATCGCCTACCTCGGACACACTACGCCAGGCCGAGCGAGCGAAACGCGACCTTTGGCTAACCTGCCGCCTCCCGGGCGCATAGCTCGGCGGGAGAGAGCTTCGCTTCGGGCGATCCCTGACCTTTCGAATCCCCATTCGAGCGAGTGACAGATGAGCGGCTCGCATCTATAACCGCGTGTACCAACCCGGGGTTGCAGAACGGCGATCCGAAAGGGGAGAGATGAAAGGGATACTCAGTTGGCGCGGAGCCGCAATCGGTGCTTCGCTTCTCGCGGTGGCAGGCATCGGGAGTGTTGCGCTCGGCGCGATTCCCGACTCCGGAGGGGCGATCCACGGCTGCTACGCGAAGAACGGGTCGCTGTCCGTGATCGATCCATCGGCCGGAGACACGTGCAAGAAGAACGAGACCGCGATCAGCTGGAACGAGTCGGGCCAGACAGGTGCGACCGGCGCGACCGGATCACAAGGTGCGACCGGCCCGGGAGGAGCGACCGGTCCGACGGGTGCGACCGGCCCCGGGGGAGCCACCGGAGCTACCGGGCCGGGCGGGGCGACCGGTCAGACCGGCGCCACGGGAGCCACCGGAGCCACCGGCCCCGGGCCGATCTGGGTGAACGTCCGCACAGACGGAACGAGAATCGCCGGAACCACGGGAACCGCTTCGACGAAGCTCCGGACCGGCATCTACCGGGTCACCTTCCCGCGGGACGTGACGAGCTGCTCGGTCACCGTCGCTTCCGAACAGTTCCTCGGCGGTGGGATCGTCGGAGTCAACCCGTCGGTGGTCGACCCACCCATCGAGTCGGCGCTCTTCAGCACCTACCAGGACATCGGGACCGTGAACTCGCTCGCAATCGCCGCTGCCGACCCGGCGGGAACGCGAATCGATGCTGCGTTCACGGTCGTCGCCAACTGCTGAGGTCAGATGCAACGTCGAGGGGCCGCGCCTTGCGGCCCCTCGACGGGCGGCGTGAACGAGCCGAAGCTCGAGCCCGATGGTTCGTACTCCACAACGTCGGGATCTCTTGGCGAGGCTCGAATGCCGGAAGGCGACCTTTGGCTAACCTAAAGCCTCCCGGGCGCATAGCTCAGCGGGAGAGCGCCCGCTTCACACGCGGGAGGTCCCTGGTTCAATCCCAGGTGCGCCCACTCTCGAAGGCCCGCTGGAGCGCCTTTGGCTTCATAGCAAGATGGTTCGACGGCCGGAAACCACTGTCGGGCGAGCAAAGAGTCGTCGGAGTCCGCGCAACAGCCCTTCCCCGCTTCAGGCGGGTATTGCGACTCATTCCTCAACAGCGCGAACGCAGATCCGCGGAGTATCTACGCGTCGGTCGGCATTCGTTTGGGCACGTCGAGCCCTTCGGCCGCCCACGACTTCGGCCTGCTCGCGCTCCCGGTTCTGGAACAGCTTCAGCTCGCCGGGGATCGACCAGCCCGCGAGCTTCACGAGTCGACGGATGCTCGCGGCGTCCGTGACGACGGCGATGCGGTCGAAGGAGCGCGGATGGGCGAGCCCGAGCAGAGCGTCCTGCCATGCGCCCCCGCCGGTAGCCGGTGAAGCGTCGTCGAGCACGTGGATGAGACGAATCCTCGGGTGCCGTTCGAGCGCGTCCTTCACCGCCGGCGCCGCGACCGTCTCGTAGTCGGCGGATTCAATCTTCCCGATGGCCTCGAGCCCGACGACCGCGTCGGGAAGCCCCTCGATCAACTCGATCATCGTGCTCCGTCAGCCCGCGAGCCGGCCGATGCCTCCTTCAGGCCGGCCTTCAGCTCCTCCGCGGAGGCCTTGTCGATCTGGGCGATCGAGGTGCGGATCGCGTTCGCGAGCGCGCCGGCGACGGCGTCGGCTCCGTCGTGCTCGTAGATCGCGATGATGCCGGCCGACCCGGGCGGAAGCGCGTCGTCGAGCTTGTCGCCGATGCCCGCCTGCACGCGGTGGCGCGCGAACTTCCCCGCCAGCCCGCCGACGGCGGCGCCGACGGCGGTCGCCGCCAGGAGCGGCGGGGCGAAGAGCCCGATGACGAGGCCGACGCCGGCGCCGGCCTTGACGCCCTTGCGGCCGAGTGGTCGCCAGTCTCCTGGACGTGCACCTCGCCCTCGGCGTCCTTGACGACGAGCGCCACGCCGTCGGTGATGATCTCGCCGTCGCCGCGAGCTTGATGTAGGCGTCGAAGTCCTGCTGGGCCAGATCGGGGATGAGGTAGACGGCGATCAAGACGTCCAGCTGCTCGTTGTCACTCATGGTGCTCCTCTCTTGCCTCCGTCTCAGGCGCTCGCCGCGTGCGCCGCCAGGGCCTGAGCGGCGTGCTCGTTGAGCGCCTTCGCGTCCTCTTCGCTCAGGTGCGGGGCGACGTCGAAGACGACCTGCTTGATCTCGCCGGTGAAGGCGAACGGCGCCTTGTCGGCGTAGCTGCGGTCGACGACGAGGCCGTTGTCGCGACCGATGTCCATGCCGGAGTAGCCGGAGAAGCGGCCCGGCACGGTGTGCTCCATCCGCCCGCTCGCGACCGGCTCGCCGTTGACGAGCAGCGTCACCTCGCCGCCGGTCGCCGGCTTCGGCGCGTCGGCTGTGAAGACGAGCTCGACGTTGACCTCGCCGGTCGGCAGCGGCTGCTCGGCAGCCTGGGTGTACTCGAGCACGCCGAGCATCGAGTAGGTGTGCTTGAGCTTTCCGTCCTGCACGAAGAGCGAGAACCCGCCGAGTGGTCGGCCTCCGCGACGATCACGCCCTCTGCCCCGCCCTCGGGAATGACCAGGTCGGCGCTGATCGTGTACGAGTGGTTGTAGATCCGCGGGATCATCCCGCTCGGGATGTTCTGGATGTCGCCGCGGTAAACGAACTTCGATTCCTCGGGGAGCGGCGGCACCATGCCGAAGAAGGACGTCAGCCCGCCGAGCAGCGGCAGGACATTGTTGTCCTCCGCCTCCGCCCAGAAGAGCTCGCTGAGCTCCTTCACCTTCTCCGGATGGTCGGCCGCGACGTTCTTCGACTGGGTGAAGTCGTCGGGCAGGTAGTAGAGCTCGACGGGCTCGTCGTCGGGGTTCCAGCCCGGGCCGAACGCGCGCAGCTTCTCCGGATCGAGATCCCAGGGAATCCGCTGAGCCGCTGCGCGAGCAGCCAGCCGTCCTTGTACATCCCGCGGTTGCCGAGGATCTCGTAGTACTGCTGTGTGTGGCGCTCGGGCGCGGCCGCGTCCGAGAACGAGTCGGCGAACGTGGCGCCGTCGAAGGGCTGTTGATCGACGCCGTCGATCGACGTCGGGCATCGGGATCCCGGCGAGGTCGAGGATCGTCGCGCCGATGTCGGTCACGTGCGTGTAGTGGCTGCGGATCGCGCCCGGCGTCGCCGATCCCGTTCGGCCAGTGCACGACCATCGGGTTCCGCGTGCCGCCGAGATGCGAGGCGACCTGCTTGCCCCAGTCGAACGGGGCGTTGCCGGCCCAGGCCCATCCGGCCGCGTAATGCGGTGCGAGCTGCTCGTCGCCCCAGGCCTCGAGGCCGCCGTGCTTGAAGAGGAGCCCCATCTGCTGCTCGGGCGTGAGCGGGATCCCGTTCAGCGTCGTCAGCTCGTTGAACGTGCCCGTGAGCGTGCCCTCCATGCTCGCGCCGTTGTCGCCCCAGATCCAGATCACGACGGTGTTCTCGAGCTCGCCCATCTCGTCGATCGCGTCGATGATCCGGCCGATGTTCCAGTCGGCGTTCTCGGAGTAGCCCGCGTAGACCTCCATCTGTCGCGCGTAGAGGCGCTTGTGCGTCTCGTCGAGCGAGTCCCAGGTCGGGAACGCGTCGTTGCGCGGCGAGCAGCTCCGCGTCGGCGGGGACGACGCCGAGCTCCTTCTGGCGCGCGAACGTCTCCTCGCGCATCACGTCCCACCCCTTGTCGAACGCGCCGCGGTACTTGTCCGACCACTCGCGCGGCACGTGGTGCGGCGCGTGGCTGCAGCCGGTCGCGACGTAGGCGAACCACGGCGTCTTCGGCTTCTCGGAGCGGACGCGGTGAAGCCAGTCGATCGTCTTGTCGGCGAGGTCGTCCTGGAAGTAGTACTTCTCGCCGTCCTTGGCCTCCGGGACACCGATGATCTTCTGGTTCTCGGCGATCAGCGGGTCGTACTGCCCGGCCTCGCCGCCGAGGAAGCCCCAGAAGTAATCGAACCCGAGCCGGGTCGGCCAGCGGTCGAACGGCCCCGAGAACCCCTGCTGGTTGTCCGGGGTCAGATGCCACTTCCCGAACGCCGCCGGTCAGGTAGCCGTTCTCCTGGAGGATGCGCGGAAACGGCGCGCAATCGCGCGGGATCGTCGCGTTGTATCCCGGGAACGGGCCGGAGAACTCGCCCACCATGCCGAAGCCGACCCGATGGTGGTTGCGGCCCGGTCAGCAGCGCCGCCCTGGTCGGCGAGCAGAGCGCCGTGACGTGGAAGCGGTTGTAGCGCAGCCCGTTCTCCGCGAGCCGCGTGTAGTTCGGGGTCTGGATCGGACCCCCGAACGTGCTCGGGTTGCCGAAGCCGGCGTCGTCGATCAGGACGAGCAGCACATTCGGCGCGCCCTCGGGCGGCTGGACGTGGCTTGCCTGGTTCCAGTCGGGCGCTGAGTCGTCGAGCGTCCGCTTCGTGGTTCCCGCGAACGGCGGCGCCGAATCGGAAGCCTCGCACGGTCGATCTCTGGATCCGACATCAGCCCACTCCTCTCGTTGACGACCTCACACCGCGGCGACCTCTTTGCACGTCGGAGCATCGTCTTGCTGCTCGTGCGGCGGAATCCGTGAATTCCCTGACGTAGTGTCCAGGTCGATTGGCAAGTGTTGCCGTGCCAGAGATCGTGGTCATCACCCAATGAGGATGAGGGAGCGTTAGTGCGACATGAGCGCGACTGAACACGAGCAGAGAGCCGTAAACCCGGCGAAGATCGAGCACCCGAGCATCCATGATCGTCGGGCGAACGGAAAGGATCTGCGGAGGAAGACTCCCTAGGCAAGCCACGCCAGTTGGAAACCGGCGGCAACGCGCCGACCCGGTCGCCTTGCGCGAGCAGCAGAACGCAACTCGTGAGACCGACCTGATCCCGGTCCGTCACGGCCGGATGATGGTCTCCCCGTTCACGTTCTACCGCGGCGCTGCCAAGATCATGGCCGCCGACCTCGCCGACACACCCAGGGCCGGCCTCACGGCCCAACTCTGCGGTGATGCCCACCTCTCGAACTTCGGGGTCTTCGCCTCACCGGAGAGGCAACTGCTTTTCGACCTGAACGACTTCGACGAGACGCTGCCCGGCCCCTTCGAGTACGACGTCAAACGCATGTCGGCGAGTTTCACGATCGCGGCACGCAACAACGGCTTTAGCAAGGCCGAAGCGCGCAACGCCACCCTCGCCTCGGTCAACGCCTACCGAAGGGCGATGGCCGAGTTCGCCGAGATGTCCACAATGGACATCTGGTACGCCCACCTATCCGAACAAACGCTGATGGTCGCAATCGAGAGCCTCGTAAGCACGGCCAAGGACAAGGCGCAGAAGAAGACGACGAAGGACGAGGCCAGGAGAGCGAAGAAGGGAGCGGAGAAGGCACGAACACGCGACAGCCTGCAGGCGCTGTCAAAACTCGGCGAACTGGTCGACGGCCGCTACCGGATCGTCAGCCGGCCCCCGATCGTCGTCCCCGCACGCGACCTTCACGCGGCATACGGTTTCTCCGCCGACGAGATGCAGCACGCGATCCGCGAGCAGTTCCGCGCCTACCGCGCCACTTTGCAGGACGACAGGCGACACCTGCTCGAGCGGTTCGAGATAATCGACATGGCACGCAAGGTCGTCGGTGTCGGCAGCGTCGGCACGCGAGCCTTCATCGTTCTGCTCCAGGGCCGCAACGAACAGGATCCGCTGTTCCTTCAGGTCAAGGAAGCGACAACCTCGGTGCTCGAAGACCATCTGCCCAAGAGCCGTTACAAGCAACCGGGCGAGCGTGTCGTGCAGGGACAGCGAATGATGCAAGCCGCAAGCGACATCTACCTCGGTTGGACGAAAGGCGTCGAGGCGAACCGCTATCTGTATTGGCGCCAGCTCCGTGACATGAAGGGCTCCGCGGCTGTTGAACTTCTTCGCACCCGACGCCCTCGCCTTCTACGCACGCCAATGCGGATGGACGCTCGCTCGTGCCCATGCACGTTCGGGAGACCCCATCGCAATCGCCTCCTACCTCGGCAAGGGAGACGACTTTGACCAATCCGATCACAGATTTCTCCGAGCGCTACGCCGATCAAAACGAACGGGACTACCGCGCATTCACCGACGCAATCCGCTCTGGACGTCTGACAGCGATCGAGGGTGTCTAACCCCTTGCTCCCAGCGCCCTAACCAGAGCGTCGTGCCGACGTAGCTGCTGAAGGTCTGAGCACCGACCCCGGCGCGCAGCGCCATCATGCTCTCGTCCGTCCGCGGCACCGAGGGTGTCGGCCATAGACCGCGCCGTAGTGTCGGGCTGTCGGCGACTCCCATCGGTACCCGATCGTGCTTCTGGTTGCGTCGAACTCGTCGATCGTCAGGCGGTGTCGGGAACCTGTCGTCGGTTCCAATCAGCTCTATATCGGTGTGACGCGCGAGCGTGAGCAAAATCTCCAGCTCGGCGACTCCTCGACGGTCTTAGCCGTCTAGGACTATTCGCAGCGGGCGTGCGCGATCCCCCTGACCAAACGCCAGTGTTGTCCTTCGGTGAAACGGCGGAACGCCTCGGCTTCGGCGCATCAGAGCTAGACGATCGCGCCGGCAACGGCCGTCGACGCCTCAGCCTCGGCCACCGCTGTGCTCTCCGACTTCTTCTGCCTCCGAACGACGATCACGGCCAGCGCTCCGACGACGAGGTACGCCGCGAGGATGAGCAACGATCTGGCGATGTCGTTGGCACTGAAGTAGATCGTGTTCCGTACGACCGTCGTGCCCGCGCCGGCCGGTAGATACGGGCCGAAGGTCCGCCAGAACCAGGGCAGGAAGGCGGTCGGGACGGTGCCGCCTGAGGCCGGGGCCCCGAAGATCACGAAGAGGACGACGACGACCAACGTGCCCGCCGCGCCCAGAACGGCCTGCAGCGCAGCCGCCGAGAACGCGACGGCCATCATCACGAGCATGAAGATCCCCCATAGGGCAAGGAACTTCGACGTCGGGATCGCGCCGAGCACCGGCCCGGCAAACGTGTCGGTGAGGAGCGCTCCGATCACGGACGCGATCGCGAGCGAGCTCAGGCGGCGAAGACGCGACCCCTTGCCGCCGAAGGCCATGCCGATCGTCGCCGCGAGATAGCCGCCGACGATCAGGGCCATCACGACGAGGAACGAGACGGTCCCGCTCGTATCTCCGGACGGGAGCGTGTGGACCTGAACGATCGCGATCTTCTGACCGAAAGCAGCCCCGGCAGCTGCGAAGGCGGCGCCCAGAGCGGAGGCCAGCGCCGGGCTCGCGGCCGGCGCGACGATCAGCTTCGCCCCGGTCGAATCCACGACGAACGCCCCGTCGATCTTCCGCTCGTCGATCGCGGTGCGGGCGGCAGCCTCACTGGAGTAGCGCTTGATCGAGAGCGAGAACTGCTTCCCGACTGCGATCGGGAGCGGCGATGCGCCCGCGACGCCAATTGCGACGCGGTGCGGCTTCGGCTCGTGCAGCGCGCCGACATACGAGAGCACGAACGCCGCTTGCACGACCAGGACGACCGAGAGCGCGACGATCAGCAGCGGGATTCCGGTGAGCCTCCCCCTCGGGGCGCTGCCTGCGCCCCGATCGGAGGGGACGTTCGCTGCGGTGCTTTCGTGCGAGCCGGTCTCGTTCACAGTGACCTCCAGAGACATCTCGCGAGGGGCGAGTTGGGCGATCTTAGTGCACAGCCAGGCACGCCCCTGGCCGGAGTGAGCAGGGTCTCAGGCGAATCGCGCAGAGGATTTGGACGGGGCTGGACCGGTGCGTATGCTTTCGCGCCAGAGGAGGTGACGCCGCACGAATTCGAGCGGGCTGACCAACAAGACGCACGGGCACCGGGGGAGCCCAGCACTGCGTCTGCTCCGGCCAGCCCCGCGATGCGGGCGCTCGCCGCGAACATCGGTAACCAGGCCGTTCGCGGCACTCGCCGAGCGCTGGCAGCAGACGAACCCCTTCGCCGCGAAGGTGCAGCGGCAAACCGGCGGGCTCGAGCAGCGAGCCTGCCGCCCGGGCGCACGCTGCGCCGTTCCCTTGCGGCCGGCCGAGCCGGGCCAGCGCGCTCCTCAGCACGATCCGCGCAGCGTAACGAACGCCGCGATCGACCCCGTGGCGAGCGTCTATCCCCGGAGCGTGGCGCAGGTGACGTCGGAGCCGCTCATCGGGCGGACGCGGGCGAGCTGCCCTGCGCCCGCACGCTCTCGATCGAAGAGGCCGCCGACGCCGGGTCGAGGTAGGTGCCGCTGACACCGAACCGCGGATCGACCGGCCGGGCCGAGCGCATCGAGCTGTCGAGCTCGTAGACGAGCGGTACGCCGGTGGGCATGTTCAGCTCGGCGATCTCGGAGTCGGGGATGGAGTCGAGGTGCTTGATCAGCGCGCGAAGCGAGTTTCCGTGAGCGGAAACGAGCACGACCTTCCCGGCATGGAGGTCGTGGACGATGGCGTCGTACCAGTAGGGGAGCACCCTCACGAGCACGTCCTTCAGGCACTCGGTCGCAGGCAGCAACTCGGGTGGAAGCTCTGCGTAGCGGGGATCGCGCGAAGGATCGTGCTCCGAGCCTGAGGCCAGCGGCGGCGGCGGAACGTCGTAGGACCGGCGCCAGATCGTGAACTGCTCGTCGCCGAACTCGAGCCTCGTCTGCTCCTTGCTCTTCCCCTGCAGCGCTCCGTAATGCCGCTCGTTCAGTCTCCACGATCGCCTGACCGGGATCCACCCGCGCTCGGCCGCCGCGAGCGCAAGCTCGGTCGTGTGGATCGAACGCAGGAGAACCGAGGTGTGCACGACGTCCGGCAGGAGCTCTCGGGTCCGGAGCAGGGCTCCGGCATGCTCCGCTTCTGCGCGGCCGCGCTCCGAGAGGCCGACATCGACCCAACCCGTAAACAGGCCCTGCTCGTTCCAGATGCTCTCTCCGTGGCGGACCAGGATCAGCCGAGAGGTGGTCGGGTTGCCGCCTGGTGTCATCTCCGCATTGTCGTCCTTTCCTGTCGGGCAAAAAAAGGCCCGCTCTTCGCGGGCCTTTGGTGACCTTCACGTGATTCGGTCTCGGCTTTCGCTCGGAACGCCTGGCGAGGACTGGGGGGTTCTGCCGAGAGCTCCGTCGCTTGCGCCTCGACCAAGTCACGATCTGCGGTCGGTGCCGTCACGTTCTGTGGTTATTGCCCGGCGAGCATCGCACCGCGCTGCACCGCGCGCCTCAGCGGTTTCACTGCCTGGAGTCGCGGCGAATTACCCATGGAGTTTCGAACCGTGCCGCCTACCCTGCAGGCGATGAGCGAACGGTCGAACGACATCACTCAGCTGCCCGACCTGCTTCACGGCAGCGCCCGGGCAGGCGCGATCCGGACACGCCACCCGATCTACGTGGATCTGCTGCCGCCCTGCAACGCGGGCTGCCCGGCCGGGGAGAACATCCAGGCGTGGCTCTCGCACGCGCGAGAAGGCCGACACGAACAGGCGTGGCGGCAGCTGGTTGCCGACAACCCGCTACCCGCAATCCACGGACGAGTCTGCTACCACCCCTGCGAGAGCGTCTGCAACCGGGCCGACCTCGACGGCGCCGTCTCGATCCACTCGGTCGAGCGCTTCCTGGGTGACCTGGCGAGCGAGCAAGGCTGGGAGCTCGAGGCCCCGATCTCGCGAAGCGGCAAGCGGGTCCTGGTCGTCGGTTGCGGGCCGAGCGGGCTCTCGGCCGCGTACCACCTGGCGCGGCTCGGCCACGAGGTCGAGATCCGTGACGCGGGGAGCGAGCCGGGCGGGATGATGCGTTACGGGATCCCGGCCTACCGCCTGCCGCGGGACGTGCTCGACACGGAAGTCGGCCGCATCGCCGGCCTCGGCGTCGCGATGGTCTGCGACCACAAGGTCGAAGACCTGGCCGCCGAGCGCGCCGAGGGCGGTTTCGATGCTGTTTTCGTCGCCGTCGGCGCTCACCTGTCGAAGCGCGTCGACATACCGGCGCGCGATGCCGGGCCGATCGTGGACGCGCTCACCTTCCTGCGGAGCGTCGCCTCGGGCGAAGCGCCGGTGATCGGACGCCGCGTCGCGGTCTACGGCGGCGGGAACACGGCCATGGATGCGGCTCGCACGGCCCGGCGGCTCGGCGCGGAGGAGACGCTGATCGTCTACCGGCGAACCCGCGAGCAGATGCCGGCTCACTGGGAGGAGGCCGCGGACGCGGAACGTGAAGGGGTGCGGATCAACTGGCTCCGGACGATCACCGCATTCGAAGGGCCCGACCTCCAGGTCGAGGTGATGGAGCTCGACGACTCCGGCTATCCGGAGCCGACAGGCCGCTTCGAGACGCTCGCGGCCGACACGGTGATCCTGGCACTCGGCCAGGACGCCGAGACCGAGTTCCTGCGCCACGTTCCGGGAGTCGAGTTCCAGAAGGACGGGACGGTCGTCGTGTCGCCTTCGCTCCAGACCGGGAGCCCCGGCCTGTTCGCGGGTGGCGACATGGTTCCGAGCGAGCGAACCGTGACGGTCGGCGTAGGACACGGCAAGAAGGCGGCGCGCCACATCGACCTGTGGCTGCGGAGCGCGCAGGCCGCCGCTGTCGCCAAGCATCCGGTCGCGAGCTTCGACAAGCTCAACCTCTGGTACTTCGGTGACAACCCGCGCCGCGAGCAGCTCGAGGCGCGTCCCGAAGATCGGGTCGCCGGGTTCTCCGAGGTGGTGGGCGGCCTGACGCCCGAGCAGGCCGTGTACGAGGCAGGCCGCTGCCTTTCGTGCGGTAACTGCTTCGAATGCGACGGCTGTCTCGGCGCCTGCCCCGAGGACGCGGTGATCAAGCTTGGCCCGGGTAACCGCTACCGCTTCGACTACGACCGCTGCACGGGCTGCGCGACCTGCTTCGAGCAATGCCCCGTGCATGCGATCGAGATGGTCGCGGAGAGCGGCTGATGCGCACCACGATCGACGGTAACGAGGCAGCCGCCTCGGTCGCCTTCCGGTTGAACGAGGTGTGCTGCATCTACCCGATCACCCCCTCCTCACCGATGGCCGAGCTGGCCGACGAATGGTCGAGCCAGGGCAGGCAGAACGTGTGGGGCACGGTCCCGTCGGTGGTCGAGATGCAGAGCGAGGGCGGAGCCGCCGGCGCGCTGCACGGCGCCCTCCAGAGCGGTGCGCTCGCCACCACCTTCACGGCGTCCCAGGGCCTGCTCCTGATGATCCCGAACATGTACAAGATCGCCGGGGAGCTGACCCCTGCGGTGATCCACGTCGCAGCCCGCTCGCTCGCCGCGCAGGGCCTCTCGATCTTCGGCGACCACTCCGACGTGATGGCGGTTCGTCAGACCGGTTTCGCACTTCTCTCGGCCGGATCCGTTCAGGAGGCGCACGACCTGGCGCTCGTCGCGCAGGCGGCGACGCTCGCGACCCGGGTGCCGTTCGTGCACTTCTTCGACGGGTTCCGCACCTCGCACGAGCTGAACACGGTCGAGCTTCTCTCCGACGACGACCTGCGGGCGCTCGTTCCCGACGAGCTCGTTCACGCTCACCGCGACCGCGCGCTCTCGCCGGAGCGGCCTTTCATCCGCGGCACCGCGCAGAACCCGGACATCTACTTCCAGGCCCGGGAGACGGTCAATCCCTTCTACGCACGCGTGGCTGACTCCGTCGAGGACGCGATGGCCCGGCTCGCCGAGCGAACCGGCCGGCGCATGCACGTCGTCGAATACTCGGGCGACCCGGAGGCGGAACGCGTGCTCGTCCTGATGGGATCGGGTGCCCAGACGGCCGCGGAGACCGCGCAGGCGCTCAACGCCAGCGGCGAGCGCGTCGGGGTCGTACAGCTCCGCCTCTACCGTCCGTTCCCGGCCGACGAGCTCATTCGCGCACTCCCCGAGAGCGTGCGAGCGATCGCCGTGCTCGATCGGACGAAGGAGCCGGGGTCGATCGGCGAGCCCCTGTACCTCGACACCGTCGCAGCGCTGTCGGAGAGCGACCGGACGATCCCGGTCGTGATAGGCGGGCGCTACGGGCTTTCGTCGAAGGAGTTCACGCCCGGGATGGTCGCAGGCGTGTTCGCAGAGCTTGGGCGGGACGCCCCGAGACGGCGGTTCACGATCGGGATCGACGATGACGTCTCGGGCACGAGCCTCCCCTACGACCCCGACCTCGACATCGAGCCGGCCGAGACGGTCCGCGCAGTGTTCTTCGGCCTCGGCTCGGACGGCACGGTCGGCGCCAACAAGAACACGATCAAGATCCTCGGTTCCGACGAGGGCGTGCACGCCCAGGGCTACTTCGTCTACGACTCGAAGAAGTCGGGCTCCCAGACGGTGTCTCACCTCCGGTTCGGCCCGCGCCCGATCCGGGCGCCGTATCTCGTCCGCAGCGCGAGCTTCGTCGGCTGCCACCAGTTCAGGCTGCTCGACCGGGCCGAGGTGCTCGACCGCGCCGCACCCGGGGCGACCCTGCTTCTGAACTGCCCCCACGATCCGGGTGAGGTCTGGGAGAAGCTCTCCGGTCGTGTCAGGGAGCAGATCCTGGCCAAGGGAATCGAGCTGTACGCGATCGATGCCGGACGGATCGCCCGCGAGGCCGGCCTCCCGGGCCGCACGAACACGATCCTGCAGGCCTGCTTCTTCGCGACGTCAGGTGTCCTGCCGCGCAACGAGGCGATCGCCCGGATCAAGGCTTCGATCGAGAAGACCTACGGCCGCCGCGGCGACGAGATCGTGCGGCGGAATCACGCCGCCGTCGACCACGCCCTCGACGGGCTCCACAAGATCGAGGTGCCCGACGAGGCCGGCGGCGGTTATGAGATCCCCGCGCTGATCCCCGACCATGCGCCCGAGTTCGTCCGCACGGTCACCGCGGCGATGCTCGCGGGCCTCGGCGACGAGCTCCCGGTGAGCGCGCTGCCGGTGGACGGCACCTACCCGAGCGGCACCGCGGCGTACGAGAAACGGAATATCTCCGAGCTCGTCGCCGCCTGGGATCCCGACCTCTGCATCCAGTGCGGCAACTGCAGCTTCGTCTGCCCGCACAGCGTGATCCGCTCCCGCTACTACGACGGTGCACGCCTGGACGGAGCCCCGGACGGCTTCCTCTCGGCGCCGCTCGACGCCGTCGGGCTCCCCGACTCCCGGTACACGCTCCAGGTCTATGTCGAGGACTGCACCGGATGCTCGCTCTGTGTCGAGGCCTGCCCGGCAGTCGCGCCGGGAGTGCCCGGGCGCAAGGCGATCAACCTCGAGCTCCGTGAGCCAATCCTGGACGCTCAGCGCGAGAGCATTGCGTTCTTCGAGACGCTCCCCGTGAACGACCGCTCGCGGGTCGACTTCGGCACCGTTCGCGGCACGCAGTTCCTCGAGCCGCTGTTCGAGTTCTCGGGCGCCTGCGCAGGCTGCGGCGAGACCCCCTACGTGAAGCTCCTCTCCCAGCTCTTCGGCGACCGCCTGATGGTCGCGAATGCGACGGGGTGCTCTTCGATCTACGGCGGGAACCTCCCCACCACCCCGTGGACGACCGACGCCGATGGCCGTGGGCCCGCCTGGTCGAACTCGCTCTTCGAGGACAACGCCGAGTTCGGGCTCGGCTTCAGGCTCGCCGCCGACCGCCACACCGAGCTGGCCCGACGCCGGCTCGAGGAGCTGCGCGGCGAGATCGAGCCGGAGCTGATCGACGAGATCCTCGCTGCGCCGCAGACGCGCGAATCCGAGCTTCGGGCCCAGCGCGAGCGGGTCGCGGAGCTCAAGCGCCGGCTGGCCGTCCTCGACCAGCGCTCCGTCGCCGACCTCCAGAGCGTGGTCGATCACCTCGTTCGGCGCAGCATCTGGATCGTCGGCGGGGACGGCTGGGCCTACGACATCGGCGCCGGCGGGCTCGACCACGTCCTCGCCAGCGGGCGCAACGTCAACGTGCTCGTCCTCGACACCGAGGTGTACTCGAATACCGGCGGGCAGATGTCCAAGTCAACTCCGCTCGGGGCCGTCGCGAAGTTCGCCGCCGCCGGCAAGACAGTTCCCAAGAAGGACCTCGCTCTCCAGGCGATCGCCTACGGCAGCGTTTACGTTGCCCGCGTCGCAATGGGGGCCGACCCTCAGCAGACGTTGCGCGCGTTCCGCGAGGCCGAGGCGTACGACGGGCCCTCGCTCGTGCTCGCCTACAGCCACTGCATCGCCCACGGGATCGAGATGAGCGACGGGCTCGACCAGCAGTACCGCGCCGTCGCGAGCGGCTACTGGCCCCTGATCCGGTACGACCCGGTCGCGCGAGCCGCAGGCGGCAACCCGTTCCTGCTCGATTCACCGCGACCGCGCATCCCGCTCGGCGACTACACGGAGAGGGAGCTCCGCTACCGGTCGCTCACGAACACCCACCCGGCCGAGGCCGAACGGCTCGCCGCGCTGGCCGAGGAGGCGGTTGCCCAACGGTGGGACGTCTACGAGCAGATGGCGTCTCACGGAGCCGGGCACTTCGCCGCCGACGCTCGACGGGAGAACCCGTGAACCTGACGACGAGCTACATGAGCCTGACGCTCAGGAATCCACTCGTCGCCTCGGCGTCGCCTCTCTCCCGCACCGTCGACGGCGTACGGAGGCTTGCCGACGCGGGCGTCGGCGCCGTCGTTCTCTATTCCCTGTTCGAGGAGCAGCTCCGCCGCGAGGCTGCCCAGAACGCGCGCCTCGCCGAGTTGGGCGCCGACAGCTTCGCGGAGTCACTCTCCTACTTCCCTTCGGCCGCCGACGACGAGGCCGGCCCGCGCCGCTACCTCAGCCTGCTCGAGCGCGCCGCTTCCGCCGTCGAGGTGCCCGTGATCGGAAGCCTCAACGGGGTGACGCCCGGCGGCTGGGTCGACTACGCGCGAGCGATGGAGCACGCAGGCGCCGCCGCGATCGAGCTGAACATCTACCACCTTCCCGCTGACCTGAACGTCACCGGCCGTGACGTCGAGCAACGCCACCTCGACGTCCTGCTCCGTGTCAAGCAGGCCGTGTCGGTTCCCGTCGCGGTCAAGCTGAGCCCCTACTTCAGCTCGACCGGAGAGATCGCCGGCCGTCTCGACGATGCCGGGGCGGACGCGCTCGTCCTCTTCAATCGTTTCGTGCAGCCGGACATCGACCCGTACACGCTGGCGCCCGCCCGGGGCATCGAGCTCTCGAGCCCGATCGAGGCTCTGCTCCCACGCACCTGGATCGGCCTGCTCTACGGCCGGGTCAGCTGCTCGCTCGCGGCCACCACCGGAGTCGAGACTGGAATCGACGTCGCGAAGTACCTCCTGTCCGGCGCCGACGTCGTGATGACCGCGTCGGCCCTCCTTCGCCACGGCCCGGAGCACGCGACAGCGCTACTCGACGGGTTGGCCGGCTGGATGGACGAGAAAGGCTTCTCGACGGTCGCCGAGCTACGCGGGGCTCTCGCTGTGCCGCCCGACGTCGATGCGTCGGCTCACGAGCGGTCGGCGTACGTCGACACGATGGGCCGCGCGAACCTCGGCAGCTACGCACCCTGGTCCGACTGACGGGCCGCCGTCATCCGCCCACTCCGCTCGGCTGATCGCCGAGGCGGGCCTTGCCTCGCCCCGGGACAGAGAGAAGCGGCACGCGCGAGTGGTGGTGAACGTAGGCGGTCACGCTGCCGAGCAGGCCCTCCTGCGCGCGTCCGCGGCCGCGCGAGCCGAGGATGATCAGGTCATAGGTTCCGTGGTTGAGCTCCTTGACGATCACGGGGCCGGCTTCCCCGGCCTGCTGGATCGTGTGTGCGATCACGTCGTCGGGTACCTTCCCGGCCGCTTTGGCAAGTAGCTCAGCTGCCCAGCGGTCGAGCTCGGCGTGCATCTTCTCGTTGCTCACTCCGGCGAGCGTGACGTAGCCGGAGACCGGGGGCGCGACGGTGATGAGCGTCAGCTTCGCGTTTCCGGCCCGGGCGAGCTCGATCCCGTGGTTGAGCGCCTCCCACGACGAAGCCGAGCCATCGATCGCGACCAGGATGTCGAGGAACATTTGCGCCAGGCTAGCCCTGCCCGGGAGCGAACGCTCAGCTTCCGCCGCGGGACCTCGCCCGGCACCCCCGGGAAGCATCGAGCGAGCAGGATCCGTACTTACCCGCGCCCGGCTTACGGACTTGAGCGGTCGCAGCTTCCGGGCTGAGCGAGGATCGTGAGGGTATGCCCGTGACGACAACGGCAGCGGCGCCGCAGACGCCGAGAAACCGACGCCTGATCGGGGGAGCTCGAGCGTTCATCTCCTGGTTCTTCACCGGCCGGCTCCCCGAGCGGACGATCAGGCCCCGCCCAAATAAGCCGACCGGCGGCTCTCGGTCGCGGAGCACGTGTAGCTCGTCAGGCCGGAGCGCGGCTGCGTCCCACGCGGGATGCCATCACGCAACCCGCGTTCCAACCCGGAGCGCGCCCACCCTGAGGCGGGCGGACTGCCCACGCGTCCACCCCGCTGCATTCGAGTAGCCACGAGACGAGCGAGTTCGAGTTCCACATGTCTCCCGTGGCCACGTCGTCTCGCCCCCAGACGAGGGTCGGGACCTCCGGCACGAGGCCGAGGAGACGCTGGGCCAGCACGGGATCGTCGCTGACCCGTTGCGGGCTTTCGACGGCCTCGCCGAGATCCGGGATCACGCCGCCACGCCAGCGGCGGATCTCGTACCGGAAGATGCGCAGAGGCCGTGCCCAGCGGCTTCCCACCGGCCCTTCGGCGACCACGCCGCGAAGCGACCCGTTCCCGTCGGGGATCGGCGCCATCTCGATCACGAACGTCCCGTCCGGCACCGTGACGACCAGCGCCGAGTGGTAGAGGTCGCGCCGCGGTCGCCGGCCGAGCCGGGCGGCTGCAGCTTCGAACAGGCGCCCATTCAGGCGCACCGAGCGGCCTCCGGCTCCAAGCGGAAGCCAGTATAGGTCGACGGCAGCCCGCGGCCCGACGCGGGCGCTCTCGTCGGGCGGCTCTGCAACGCGAGCAGATCTCTCACCGGGCAGGGTCGGAGCGAGCCCTCTCAATCGAGGCGCGGGCTGTCGAACCGCCTGTTGCCCGTCTCAGGGTCGCGGTAGTGGTCGCGATGGCGGCCGAGCGGGCTCATCTCGACGATGGCGAATCCGACGAGGGCGAGTACCGAGATCACAAAAGCGAACACGATGATGACGAAGACGGTGTTCATGGCGGCCTCCTTTTTCTAGAGCTTCGCGGGAAGCGCGACTCGATCCATCGGGGCGATCGCGGATCCCGATTGCGGGATCACCGCGGTTCCCGCGCCCCTGGGCGCTCAGGAGCACAAGGCCGGCAGGCCCGGACTATCGAGCCGGGTCGAGCTCGCCCGAGGCGAGTGCGTAGCGAACGAGTTCCGCCCGGGTCTTGACGCCGAGCTTCGTGACGATCCGCGCTCGATGCGTCTCCACGGTGCGAATGGAGAGGAAGAGGTCGTTCGCGATCTCCTGGTTCGTGTGACCCAGCGCAAGCAGCCGGAGGATCTGATGCTCCCGATTGGACAGCTGGTCGCGAGCAGCCCGGCCCTCGGCCGTCGTCTCGGCAGCGGCGAGGCGCGCACCGAGGAGCGGGTGAACGTAGCGCCGGCCGTCGGACACGGCATGGATCGCCTCGACAAGCTCTGCATCCGCAGCGTCCTTGAGCACGTACCCGCTCGCGCCGGCCGCGAAGGCATTGCGGACGTAAACGGGGTCGTTCTGCATCGACAGCACGAGAACCTTCGTCCCGGGAGCAGCGGCCAGGATGTCGGGCAGGGCCTCGATTCCGCTCCGTCCGGGCATTACGACGTCGAGCAGGAGCACGTCCGGCTCCGCGGCGCGTGACCGGTCGATCGCCTGGTCCGCGTTCGCCGCCTCGCCGACGACCTCGAGATCGGGCTCGCACTCGAGCAGCTTGTGCAGCCCCGAGCGAACCAGAGCATGGTCGTCGCAGACGAGGATGCGAATCCGAGGTGTCATTCGTACAGCTTCTCCGAGCGCGAACGGGGCTGACACAGGGTTGGCCGCAGACCAACTGCGGGTTTCTACCGATACGCAGCCGCCGCCGCTCGCCTACGGACGGGGAAGCTCGATGATGAGCGTCGTTCCGAGCCCCCGCCCGGACTCGACCTCGAAACGTCCGTCGAGGAGCGCCACACGCTCTCGCATCCCAACGAGCCCGAGCGCCCCCTCCCGAACGGCCGCGGGATCGAACCCCTCGCCGTCGTCCTCGATCACCACGCGGACAGCACCCTCCGTCGGGATGACGATGATGCTGACCGACTGCGCCCCGGCGTGCTTGACGATGTTCGTCAGCGCCTCCTGGATGATCCGGTAGAGGGCCGTCTCGTACTCGGCGGGCAGGTCGACGGGCGAGCGCATGTTGAGCTGAACGTCGAGGCTGCTTCTGTCGGCGACCAACTCGGTCAGCCGCTCGAGGGCCGGTTGGAGGCCGAAGTCGTCGAGGGCCGGCGGCCGCAGCTCGGTCGTCAGGCGCCGGACGTCGTCGAGAGCGGAGACGACCAGCTCACGGACGAGCGCAACCGGCTCCTCGCCGATCTCGCGCTCGATCTGCTTCAGGCCGAGCAAGATCGAAGCCAGCGCCTGCCCCGTCTCGTCATGGAGCTCCCGGGCGAGTCGCGTGCGCTCGATCTCCTGACCCTGGAGCAGGGCGCGGACAGCTTCTCGCCCGACCCGCTCCGAGAGCTCGAGAGCAACGGCAGCCCGGTTCGCGAAGGCCTGGGCGATCCGCATGTCAGCATCGGAGAAACGTGGATCCGGGCCCGACTTGTCGTAGGCGACGACCACGCCGACCGCGCGCTCGTGGACGACCAGAGGCACGTACAAAGCGGCCGTTGCGGCCACGAGCCGCGGCGCGGACTGGTCGATCTCAGGATCGTCGATCAGCGAGTCGATTCGCTCCGGGCGCCGCCGCGTGAGCGTCCGGCCGGCCTTCGAGCGTGCTTGTTCGAGCTTCAGCCCGAGCAGCAGCGACGCATTCTCCCCACTCGCCGCCTCGACGGTCACATGCACGCCATCAGGGCTCGGGAGCTCGATCAGCACGACCCGGGCGTCGAGCAGGTCTCGCAACCGCGACGCCGCGAGATCGAAGAGCTGCGAGAGCTCGGTCTCCGTGGCGAGGGCCTCAGAGACCTCGTTCAGCGACTCGAGCTGCCTTGACCACTGCCGCGACGACTCGTACAGGCGGGCATTCTCGATCGCAACGGCCGCCTGGGCGGCAAGCAGGCGCACCAGCTCCTCGTCCTCCTCGCTGAACGCCTCGCCTCCCGCTTTCTCGGTCAGATAGAGGTTGCCGAAGGCTGTGCCGCGAAGCAGGATCGGCACGCCGAGAAACGTCCCCATCGGCGGGTGGCCCGGTGGAAACCCGACCGAGCGTGGGTCCTCGCCGATGTCGTCGAGGCGCAACGGCTCGCAGTTGCGGATGAGCACCCCGAGAATGCCGCGTCCGCGGGGAAGGTCGCCGATCGTCGCTCGCACGTCGTCGTCGATGCCGACGGTGATGAACTGCTCGAGCCCGGTGCCGAGCCGATCGATCAAGCCGAGCGCGCCATACTGCGCGCCGGTCAACTCGACGGCGGTCTCGATCAGCCGCCGAAGCAGAGTCTCGAGCGAGAGCTCCGAGCTGAGCGCGATTCCGACGTCGACCAGGCGTCGCAGTCGATCCGAAGGCGTCGCGTCGACATCCGATCCGGTGGATTCGCCCGAGGATCCTACGACGACGGCCTCCGATTTCCTGGCCCGCTACCGAGATACGACGTGCTGACCTGCGGGTCGGGCAGCGACTCGCTCCTTCTATCAGAATCGTCGCGCGGCGCAAAAAGACGCTGGATCCGGCGACCGCTGCGCCCGAGGCGGTCAGTCCGCCCGGCCGGCGTTCAATCGCTCGAAGAACGCACGGCGAGCCGCTTCATCGGACGCGCCGGGCGTCTCGAGTTGCTCCCTGAGGTCGTGGAGCCAGACCGCGAGATCCCGCCTGCCTGCAAGATCGAGGCGTTCGAACATGCAACCGCCTCCGCCTGGGCCGTCACCCCGCTCCCACAAGGGGCACCGTGACCCGGGACAGAGCTCGGAACGCCCGAGGCTCTGCTCGATCCGGCACTGCTGCGGCTCGATCGAGGCGCTCATGAGGATGAGCGTGCCCGGTCGGCGGGCGGCCTGCATCCGGAGTCATCTGCAGCTCCGAGAGGATTTTCCCGCAATCACAAGCCGTGATCACCCGGACGTGGCGCGGTCGAAGCCGCCGGATCATGGCGCGATGAGCTACGCGATCATCTGGATCGACGATGGCGGGATGCGACTGAGCGGCAGGCTCGATCTCACTCCGACCGCTGTCATCCTGACCGGCACGGGAGCCGGGGCGATAAGGGAGTTGGGCTACGCCGAGGTGATCAGCGCCCGGGTGGAACGGTGTGCGCAGGCCGAGCTGCCGCCGGAGCCGGCGCTCGTGCTCGAGATGCACGACGGTGAGAGGCTCGTCATCGGATCGCTCGAGGGGGTCGGAGCGTTGCACGAGCTCGCCGACGACCTGGAAGCGGCGCGTGCGGTCGGCCGCACACGCGACGAGTCGCGCCCCCGGCAACCGGTGTCGCCGGCTCCACTCATGCTGGCACCCCCGCCAATGCCGAGATGACGATCGCGGAGCGAGTCGAGATCGACGACCGCCTGCGCTCGCTGATCGCTGCAGGGATGGCCATGACGTCCGAGCCGTCGCTCGACGCCCTGCTGGCGCGGCTTGTCGAGATCGCCGCGGACCTGACCGGCGCCCGTTACGCCGCGCTCGGCGTGATCGATGCCGCCGGTTCCCAGCTCGAGCGGTTCGTGACGCACGGGATCGATCCGTCGGACGAGGAGGCGATCGGAGCGCCTCCGCGAGGCCGCGGGATCCTGGGCGCGCTGATCCACGAGGGCCGGCCGCTGCGCCTTCCCGACCTGACGCTGGATCGCCGCTCTGTCGGCTTCCCCGACGGGCCACCCGCCGATGAGGACGATGCTCGGCGTCCCGATCCTCCTCCGTGGCGTCGCCTACGGGAACCTCTATCTCACCGAGAAGGCCGGCGGCGCCGAGTTCAGCGAGCGCGACGAGGAGCTCGTGACGCTGCTCGCAGGCCAGGCCGCGGTGGCGATCGAGAACGTCCGCCTGTACGAAGCCGCGACTCGCTGGTCAGAGCGCCTCGAGTCCCTCAACGAGATCGGCAACGCCCTCGCCACCGAGACCGAGCTCGACGCTCTGCTCGAGCTGATCGCGCGCCGCCTACGCGAGCTGCTCGAGGCCCGGTTGGTCACGGTGCTCCTCCCGAACGGCACCGACGAGCTGCGTTTCGCCGCGGCTTCGGGGGAGGGAGGCGAAGGCCTGCTCGGCGAGACTCTGCGCCGGCACGAATCGAAGAGCGGCAGGGTCCTGGCCGAGGGACGGAGCGAACGGGTCGACTCCCTGCTCGACGATCCGGAGGTCGACCCGATCATGATGCGCCACCTCGCCGCTCGCGCCGGCCTCTGGGTTCCCCTGCTCGCGGGAGGCCGACCGATCGGCGTGCTCGTCGCGCTCGACAAGCTCGGCGTTCCGGACGGGCGATTCAATGACGAGGACCTCCGGCTCGCCGAGACGTTTGCGAGCCGCGCCGCAGTAGCGGTCAACCTCTCGGAGCGGGTCGCCCGGGATGCCCTCAGGCGAGTCGTCGGCGCCCAGGAGCTCGAGCGCCGCCGGCTTGCTCGAGAGCTTCATGACGAGACCGGCCAGGCGTTGAGCTCGATCATGCTCGGCCTGCGCAGCCTCGAGCGCGAGCCCGATCCGCGGGAAGCCCGGGCAACGATCGCTAGCCTGCGCGAGTTGGCCGCGAACACACTTGAGCGATGTGCGCCGACTGGCTGTCGAGCTTCGTCCGAAAGCCCTCGACGACTTCGGGCTCATCTCCGCCCTGGAACGGCTGACGGAGACGTGGAGCTCGAAGACCGGGATCGCGACCACCCTCGCCGCGCACCTCGGCGACGAGGAGCTGCCGGCGGAGGTTGCGACCGCGCTCTACCGGATCGTGCAGGAGTCCCTCACCAACATCGTCATGTACGCAGGCGCGCAACGTGTGAACATCCTCATCACGCACGACAATGCAGAGGTGGTGGCGGTGATCGAGATCGACGGAGACGGCTTCGCGGCGATGACGGCGAGCGAGGGCGACGGAGTCGAGGGCATGCGCGAACGCGTGCGGCTGCTCGACGGGAGCCTCACCGTCGAGCGCGGAGAAGACGGCGGCTCGGCACTTGTCGTGCAGGTGCCCGTCCGGTGACCATTCGCGTCCTGATCGTCGACGACCACGCGGTACTGCGCGCGGGCCTGCGGCTGCTGATCGATGCCGAAGAGGACATGGAGGCCGTCGGCGAGGCGGGAAACGTCCGCGACGCCGTCTTCGAAACCCGCTCCACGAAGCCCGACCTCGTCCTGATCGACGTCGTCATGCCGGGCGAGAGCGGGCTCGAGGGGGTGCCGAAGCTTCTGCACGAGCAGCCCGGGCTGAAGATCCTCGTTCTCTCCATGCAGGATGACCCTCGGTACGTTCGGGAGGCATTCGCCGTCGGCGCGAGCGGGTACGTGTTGAAGGAGGCCGCCGACGCGGAGGTCGTCGCCGCAATCCGGGAGGTCGCCGCAGGCGGGCGATACGTCAACCCCGAGCTCGGCGCACGCCTCATCACCGCGGACACCGAGGCCCAGAGACGTGCCGACGAGGATCCGCTTTCGGAGCGAGAGCGCGAGGTGCTCGTGTTGCTCGCCCGCGGGTTCACGAACCAGGAAATCGCCAAGAAGCTCTTCATCTCCGTCCGCACCGCCGAGACCCATCGTGCGCACGTGATGCAGAAGCTTCGTTTCACGAGTCGCGCGGAGCTCGTCAGCTACGCGCTCGACAACGGTCTGATGGAGGGCTGATCGCCATGTCCGGACTTGATTTGCCTGGGTCATTCGGTTCGCCTGGATCAAAGGGGCCGCTGTCTTCCACGCACCCGTTCGACATCGAGGGCGTCAAGTCGCGCCTGGCGGCCACGAACGGCGGCTACGAGGTCGTTCACGAGTCGGAGGGCCTCGAGATCGGTGTGTACGTGCTGGTCGCACCCGAACCGGACCGGCAGCAGCCACACGCAGACGACGAGGTCTACATCGTGCTCGAGGGCTCGGGTGTCCTCGAGGTCGAGGGCAAGCCGGTTGAGCTGCGAGAGGGACACGCGGTGTTCGTCCCGGCCGGCGCCGAGCATCAGTTCACGGGCTACGAGCATCTGGCAGTGCTCGTGATCTTCGAGCGGCGCTGAGCTGCTCGCGCCGACTCGGCTAGCGAATCCGCCGGCGCCTCCGGGAGGCCTCTGCCCCCGGCTTCCGTTGTTGAATGCGCGTCCGGACTGGGGTAATCGCTGAGTGCGGGTTCGGAGACTTCCCCGATCGCGGCTGCGGGGAAATCCTGATGCCCGGAACTCTTCCCGGCCTGAAACTCCTGAGAGCGTTCGACGGTTCGAGCGCGAGATGACCCAAATGCTTCCAGGAGGACACCATGAAGAAGTTCTTTGAGATCGGCGGGTTTATTGCCGGCGCAATCTTGATCGTATTCGGCGTTGCCGTAATCGCTCTCGGCGCCAGCGGCCGGAGCACCGTCAACTCCAGCCTCAAGCAGCAGCAGATCGTCGGCACGCCGGACATGACTCCGTCGGGAATCAAGGCGGAGGCTCAGAAGGCGGGACTGACCAACATCTCCTTCCCGAGCTGCTCGATCGCGAACGTCGCGGTCACATCCGGCTCGCCAGGCTCGCTGCTTCGCCCAGTACATGCAGATTCATGCGCTCGAGGCCTCGGGCGGTCTCTTCTACTCGCAGATGCCGCGCTTCGCGAGTGCTGACGGCAAGGGAACGAACGACGCCACGAAGGCGCTCACGTCGAACGGCCAGCCGGTCGACAACGCAGCGCGCAACACGTGGGTCACCGAGACCGCGCTCACCACTGCGCTGAACGTCAGCTACATGGCGGATCGCCTCGCACTGTTCAGCGTCGTCGTCGGCTTCGCGCTCCTGCTCGCCGGAGTTGGCTTCATCATCCTCGACTTCGCAGCTCTCCATCGCCGTCGCAAGGCGACTGGGGCCGAGGCTGCAACGCCGGCCGTCCAGCCGGGCAAGCCCGTCGTCGCCTGACGGACTTCCTAGCTCGGCCCTGGAAGCCGGGAAAGAGAACGGGTGGGGCGCGAGAGATCGCGCCCCACCGTCGTTAAGGCTCGCTTGCGGCATTGCCGAGCGCGGCTCAGTGCTTTCGCCGATGCTCGCAAAGCGCCTTGCAGCAACGCTTGAGCGGAAGGTAACGCAAGACCGAAGGGAGACATCATGACTGTGCGAGTTGCGATCAATGGTTTCGGACGCACCGGCCGCGCCGCGTTCCGCGCGGCCTACGAGCGCGAAGCAGACATCGAGTGGGTGGCGATCAACGACCTAGCCGAGCCCGCGATGATCGCCCAGCTGCTCAGGCACGACACGGTCTACGGGCCGTTCTCGGGCTCGGTCGCAGCGGTCGACGGCGCGATCGTCGTCGACGGCGTGCGCATCCCGGTGCCCGCTCGGACGGACCCGGCCGAGCTCCCGTGGGACGAGCTCGGCGTCGACGTCGTGATCGAGTCGACGGGCCGTTTCCGTGCTCGGGCAGACGCGGCGAAGCACCTGGAGGCGGGGGCGCGCAAGGTGATCGTCTCGGCGCCGGCGAAGGATCCCGACATCACGGTCGCCCTCGGAGTGAACTTCGATGACGTCTACGACGCCGAGGCCCACCGGATCATCTCGAACGCGTCGTGCACCACGAACTGCCTCGCACCGGTGGCGAAGGTCCTGCACGAGGGCCTTGGCATCCGCCACGGCCTGATGACGACCGTCCACGCCTATACGGGCGATCAGATGCTGCTCGACGGGCCGCACAAGGATTATCGCCGTGCGCGCGCCGCCGCCTGCAACCTCGTGCCGACCACGACGGGCGCCGCGAAAGCACTCGGCCTCGTCGTGCCGGATCTCGCGGGCAAGCTCCAGGGCTACGCGGTTCGGGTGCCCGTCCCGACAGGCTCGCTCGTCGACCTGACGATCGAAGTCGAGCGCGCGACCTCGGTCGCAGAGGTGAACGAGATCGTGGCCGGCCGCGCAGATGTCGACGAGCTCACGGGCATCCTCGCCTACAGCGAGGAGCCGCTCGTCTCGAGCGACATCGTCAAGTCACCGTACTCGGCGATCTTCGATGCCGGGCTGACCTCGGTGGTCGACGGGACCCTGGTCAAGGTCGTGGCCTGGTACGACAACGAGTGGGGGTATTCGAACCGGCTCGTCGAGCTCGCCCAGCGCGTGCTCGTGCCTGCCCACGCAACGTTGTAGAGGCCCTCGTGGGGGTGAGGCGATCCCTTCGCCCACCCCCCACGCTGCGGCTACCGAAGCGCTGTAGTGGCTCGCGCACCCGCGGATGGAAGCGTCGAGGTCGGCGCGCCCAGTCGAGGCCGATTCGCTGCCTGGAAAACGGGCCGCGGGCCGCGTCACCAGCTCTTTATGCGCCGCTGGTCCCGCGGCACGGCGACCCGGATGCGTGCATCCACAGCCACGCATCCATCCTTGTGAGCGAGGATCGGATTGAGGTCGAGCTCGGCCACCTCGGGAATGTCCGCGACGAGCTGTGACAGCCGGAGCAAGAGATCGACGAGCGAGTCGGCATCGGCAGGCTCTGCTCCCCTGAACCCCGCGACCAGGCGGCCCGCCTTCCCGTCGAGCACGAGCTCCTGGGCGTCGAGGGCGTTGATCGGCGCGATCCGAAAGCCGATCTCGCCGATGAGCTCCGCGTAGGCCCCTCCGGGCCCGAAGCCGACGAGCGGGCCGAAGACCGCGTCCTGCATGGCTCCCGCAAGCAACTCGGTGCCGGTGGTCACGAACGGCTGGACGATCACCGGGGCCCCGATCCGCTCTACCGCCTCGCGCACCTGTGCGAGATCCCGCAGGTCGAGGGCAACGCCGCCGAGATCGGTCTTGTGAACCCCGGCTGCGGCCGTCTTGACGACGACGGGAAAGCCCAGCTCGCGGGCCGCCGACTCCGCTTCGTGCGCGTCGAGCGCGATGCGCTCCGGAACGAGGGGGATGCCGTATGCGTCGAGCAGCGTCCGGATCAGGTGCGGCGGGAGCCAGGAATCGGGCGATTCCACGAGCGCCTCAGCGACCACGCGACGTCCCGCGTCGCGGTCGACGTCGAGCTCGGGAGCCGGGGCCGGGCTCCGCTCGAGCCAGGCTGAACGTTCACACGCGAAGGCGAGCGCGCGAGCCGCCGACTCGGGGTACGGAAGCGGGACCACTCCCGACCCACGCTCGGACAGCACGGCCGGCGTGCCCTCAGCGCTGATCACAACCGCCACGACGGGCTTCTCGCCGTCGCCCAACTCGACGGATCGCCGAATGGCGGCGGCAACCTCGTCGGCGCCTGCCACAACGGGCGGAACGAAGATCACGATCAGCGCGTCGACGTTCGGGTCGGCGAGGACGTGCGGAATGACCGCCTCGTACGTCGCCGCGGTTGCCGAGCCGAGAAGATCCACGGGGTTGGAAAGGCTTGCCTCGACCGGAACGAGCGCGGCGAGACTGGCGCGGGTCGCTTCGGTCAGTTCCGGCAGCTCGAGCCCCAGGCTCTCGCAGGAATCGGCGCACAGGATGCCGAGACCCCCGGCGTTCGTGATGATGCCGATGCGGCGCCCGCGAGGCAGCGGCTGGGTCGAGAGCAGGGCGGCAGCATCGACGAGCTCCTCTAGCGTGCGCGCCCGTAGGACGCCCGCCTGCCGGAACAGCGCGTCCACAGCCGTGTCGGAGCTCGCGAGCGCGGCCGTGTGCGAGCTTGCAGCGCGCGATCCCGCCGACGTCGAGCCGGCCTTCAGGGCGAGGATCGGCTTGCGGCGGGCGACGCGGCGCGCGACCCTCGCGAACGTCCGCGGGTTGCCGAACGACTCCAGATAGAGCAGGACGAGATTGGTATCGGGATCGTCCTCCCACCATTCGAGCAGGTCGTTCGACGAGACGTCTGCCTTGTTCCCGATCGAGATGAAGGAGGAAAACCCGAGAGCCCGCTCCGCGGCCTTCTCGAGCAGCGCAAGCCCGAGGGCCCCGCTCTGGGACGAGAACCCGATCCGGCCGGCCGGCAGCGCCCGCGGCGCGAAGGTCGCATTCAGCCCGCGTCCCGGGACGGCGACACCGAGACAGTTCGGGCCGACGAGGCGGGCGCCGTGCGAGCGCACGAGCGCGAGCAGGTGCTCCTGGCGTTCGCGACCCGCTTCGCCGGTCTCGGCGAACCCCGCCGAGATCACGCAGAGTGCTCGCACTCCGTGGCGAAGAGCATCCGACGCCGCGTCCAGCACGTGCTCTCCCGGCAGGCAGATCACCGCGAGCTCGACCATGTCGGCGATCTCCCCGATCGAGGTGTACGCGCGCACGCCTGCGACAGGCTCCCCCTTGAGGTTGACGGGGAACACCGCGCCGGCGAAATCTGCTTCGAGGATGTTGCGGAAGAGCTCGCCACCGATCGAGCCGCGCCTGCGCGACGCACCGACGACCGCGACCGTCGCCGCCGTGAAGAACGGGCGAAGCGACGCCACGACAGCCGTGTGGTCGCGCTCCTCCACCCGCGACTCGAGAGCGCCGGTCGGCGCGATCGTGAACCGAAGCTCGACCTCGCCTCTGCTCCCCTTGCGCACGAGCTCGAAGCCGGCGTCCCTGAAGACCCCGAGGGCTGCGGCGTTCGACGCCATGACCTCTGCGCCGAACCGGGAGATGCCGACTTGACGCGCCCGGCCGGCGAGCTGTTCGAGTAGGCGCGTGCCGATGCCGCGGCCCTGCTCGGAGTCGTCGACGGCAAAGGCCATCTCGGCCGAGTCGCCCTCGCCGATTCGCGCATAGCTACCGACGGCGACGATGCGCTCGTCACCGTCCCGGCCGGCCAGCCAGCCTGCCAGCGCGCCGCGCTCGAGCCAGTCGGGGTCGAGCATCGGGTCGACGAGCCCCGCCTCGATCCTCCGGTACCCGTGGAAGCGAAGGAACCTGCTCTCCTCGGACAGCCCCTCGAAGAACGTCGTCATTGCGCCGGCGTCCTTCGAGAGCGGGGGCCGCAGCCGAAGCGTGCCGCCGTCCTTGAGTACGACGTCGGCCGCTTCGGTTGCGGACTGCTCGAGACTAGACGCCAACGAGCGCTTTCTCCTTGCCCGCGAGCTGCTGCTCGACGGGAACCGCGCTCAGGACGACCTTCAGTGCGTGGGTCTCGGCTGCTGCCCCGAACACGTCGTACGCCGCCTCGGTCTCGTCGAGCGAGAACCGGTGCGTCGCGAACACGGTCGGGTCGAGCCGGCCGCCCTCGATCAGCTTCAGGAGCTTCGGCGTCGTCGAGGTGTCGACGAGGCCGGTCGTGATCATCACGTCACGGATCCAGAGCTTCTCGAGATGCAGCGTCGCGCACTTGCCGTGCACGCCGACATTCGCCACCCGGCCACCCGGCCGGATCAGCTCGGCGCACAACTCGAACGTCTCGGGGACGCCAACGCACTCGATCGCGACATCGGCGCCCAGGCCGCCCGTGAGCTCCATCACCCTGGCGATGGCGTCTTCGCGGCCGTTGTTGATCGCGACGTCGGCACCGAACTCGATCGCCTTCTCGAGACGCGAGTCCGCGAGGTCGATCGCGATGATCTTCCCCGGCGTGTGCAGCTTCGCGGTCATGATCGTCGCGAGGCCGATCGGGCCCGCGCCGACGATCGCGACCGTGTCGCCGGGCTCGACGCGCCCGTTGAGCACGCCGACCTCGTACGCGGTCGGAAGGATGTCGGCCAGGAAGAGCACCTGCTCGTCACTCAGCTCGTCCGGCACCTTGTACACGGACGTGTCGGCGAACGGCACCCTGGCGAGCTCCGCCTGGAGCCCATCGATCAGATGGCCGAAGATCCAGCCGCCGCCCCCGGTGCAGAGCCCGTAATGGCCCTCCTTGCAGAACCGGCAGCGACCGCACGAGGAGATACACGAGACGAGAACGCGGTCCCCAGGGACGACCGTCGTCACCGCGGCCCCGACCTCGACAACAGTGCCTACTGCCTCGTGGCCGAGGATCGTGCCCGGCTTCACCTCGGGCACGTCGCCCTTGAGGATGTGCAGGTCGGTCCCGCAGATCGTGGACGAGTCGATCCGGACAATCGCATCCGTCGGCTCGAGAATGGTTGGGTCGGGCACGGACTCCCAGGCCCGCTTCCCTGGCCCGTGGTACACAAGAGCCTTCATTTCGTCCTCCTTTCGTTGCCTTCACTCTGCTCCCGCCTACGCTCGCCGCCATCGGCGCGCGCGCGGAGCGAGCCTGCGGGTTTTCCGCATTAGAGACGCGGATCGAGCAGCTCGACGAGACCCGACACGACGCGCTCGGCGCCGCGCCCAAGGAGCGCCTGCTTGCGGCCGGCTCGCTCGACTCCGACGGTGAAGGCCATGCCGGCCGCGCGGCTTGCCTCGAGCCCGTCGATGGTCGTCTCGAAGGTTGCCGCCTCGCCCGGGTCGACGCCGAGGAAGCGGCAGGCGGTGATCAGGGTGTCCGGAGCCGGCTTGCTTTCGAGGCCGTCCTTTCGGATCACGTTGCCGTCGACGATACCGTCGAACAGGGGTGCGAGACCTGCGCGCTCCAGCATCAGCTTCGTGTTCGCGCTCTCCGAGATCACGGCGCATCTCAGGCCCGCTTCGCGCGCGTCCTCCAGGTACTCGACCGTTCCCTCGAATGCGTGGACTCCCGCGCGCTCCAGCCCGCGCTGGAAGGCCTCCGCCTTCCGGTTCGCGAGCCCGAACACGGTCTCGCTCACGGGCGAGTCGTCGGGGCGTCCCTCGGGGAGCTTGATGCCCCGGCTCGCAAGGAACGCATGCAGCCCCGCCACGCGAGGCTTGCCGTGGAGGTAGCGGTAGTAGTCGCGACGCGTGCTGAACGGGCGGAACGGGCCGAACCGCTCCCCGGCGAGCTCCAGACGCCGGGACAGAAACTCGTTGAGGCTGTCCCGCCACGCTGCCGCGTGGATCTCGGCGCTGGCTGTCAGGACCCCGTCGAGGTCGAAGAGACAGGCTCGCACCCCGTCCGGCAATCCGAGTGTCCGTGCGCTCGCCCTCGGCCCCGCCAGGCTGTGGTGAAGCGGAACGCGTTCTTCGTGTGCAACGGCCGCGAGCAGCCGCGCGGTCTCCACCCGCTCGGCCGCAAGGCTTCGCCCGAACGTGCCGAGCTCGTCGTCACGCAGGCCGCTTCGGCCACACGCTCCCGCGGCGAGCAGGGCATCCTGGGCCGCGAAGAGCGCGAGCCGCCAGTGGACGCTCAGCTCGTCGAGTGTCCTCGGCGCTGCATATGGGCTCGTGTGCATCTCGTCCCGAGTCTCACCCCGCCCGGCCTGTTCGTCATCGGCGCCCGCTCGGAGCCAGGCTGCGGGTTTTCCACACCGGCGATCCGCAGCGTGCCCGATGTCCTTTCGCCCGAGCCCGGCAACGATGCTCGTGAGAAGAAAGCAACGTCGAGAAGAGGAGATGTGTCATGGGCACCTACGTCGTTGGAGTTGACGGCTCCAAAGGATCGGTCGAGGCACTCCGGTACGCGATCGAGGAGGCCCGCCTGCACGACGCCGACGTGAAAGCCGTCAATGCCTGGCATACGCCGGCAATCCTCTATGAGTCCGGCTGGGCGCCGTTGCCCGTCGATTACGGGGCCTACCCGAAGCAGGCGCAAGAGGTACTCGACCGGTGTCTCGAGGAGGTCGGGGCGGCCGAGTCGGGAGTCGAGGTGACAACCGTCGTGCACCAGGGACAGGCGGCTGACGTCATCTGCGAGGAGGCGAAGGGCGCGGACCTGCTGATCGTGGGCTCGCGCGGGATCGGCGGTTTCCGCGGCCTGCTCCTCGGGTCGGTCAGCCAGCAGTGCGCGCACTTCGCGCCCTGCCCGATCCTGATCGTCCCGAACCGAACGTCGCTCGAGGACCACGAGACTCTCGTGGCCGAGCGCTCTGAAAAGGTCGCTGGTGCGCCGCCCGTTTGAGGGCGACGCACCGGCAGACGGCCTAGATGACCGTGACGGTCTTGGCCTGGGGGCCCTTCGGGCCCTCCTCGGTCTCGAACTGAACGTTCGCTCCCTCGGGAAGCGACTTGAAGCCCTCACCGCCGATCGCGCTGAAATGGACGAAGACGTCCTTGCTGCCATCGGCCGGGGTGATGAACCCGAAGCCCTTCGAATCGTTGAACCACTTGACGGTTCCGGTTGCCATAGAAATACACCTCCTCCTGCCTTCTCAAGAACGGGCAGAGGAAGCGCAGAACGCGCAACCGGCACTCGCTCGAATCGTTAATCACTCTAGCAGGGCCGGACGCCCTGCTACCGTAAGTGGACTTGAGCGAGGATCTGTCGCGGTCGTAGCCGCGCCTCATCTCCCCGTTCCTGAGGAGAAAAGAGGATCGGATGCATCGTCGAAGCACCTCGTTCAACCCGAAGGGCGTCACCGCTTGAGCGCCGTGAGCGAACCGGTTTCCAAGACAGAGCAGGGTTCGAAGGCAGCGTCGGGCTCCAAGAGCAACGCTGACCTCACGCTCGCAGTCGGAGCCCTCGTCGTGTACGGGAGCTACGGGATCGGCACGATCCTGCGCCGCCACAAGGACAACTCGGACGGGACCACCGGCGAGATGGTCGTGATCGAGTTCGCGAACGGGCTTTCGGTCACCCTGCCGGTCGACCGCGCGTCGGCCTGCCTGCGGCCCCTCTCCGGCAAGACGGAGGTCGCCGCGGTGGCCAAGACGCTGCGCGCCAAGGGCATCACCGAGGACGACTCCTGGCAGCGGCGCACCAAGACCGCCAAGGGCAAGCTCGTCGCCGGCGACGCGGTCGCGCTCGCCGAGATCGTCCGGAACGCGTTCCGGCGCGACGGCCAGGCCACGCCGAGCGGCGGAACGATCAAGCTCTCGGCCTACGAGCGCGAGCTCTACCTGGAAGCCCGCCAGCTTCTCGCCGCCGAGCTCGGGATCTCCAAGGGCGTCGACGAGCAGGCGGCAGACGCCTGGATCGGCGAGCAGCTCGAACAAGACCGCGAGTCGACTGCCGCGCTCGTCTAGCGGCCTCCGAGACTTGAGCGCAACGGGCACGGAAGACAAGCGGGCTGCCGGAGATTCCTGGCGCACCACCCTCGCCCCGCACATGAAGGCGCGGGGCACCTCGGTGCTGTTCGACCTCGTCACCTCTGTCGTCGCGTACCTCGCGCTGCTCACGGCGATGTTCTTCGTGTACGACGTCTCGTATCTGCTCGTGCTCGCGCTCTCGATCCTCGCAGCGGGGTTCCTGATCCGCACGTTCATCGTGTTCCACGACTGCGCCCATGGCTCGTTCTCGGGGTCGAAACGGGCGAACGCCATGCTCGGGGCGTCGCTCGGTGTGCTCCTCTACCAGCCGTTCGCGTTGTGGCGCCACAAGCACGCCGTTCACCATGCGACGAACGGCGACCTCGACCGGCGCGGCGTCGGCGACATCCAGACGCTGACGATCGAGGAGTACCGGGCCCGCTCGTGGTCGGGACGCCTCGGCTACCGGCTCTTCCGCAACCCGTTCGTGATGTTCGTGCTGGGGCCGTTCTGGGTGCTTCTGATCGGGCCTCGGCTCGTCACGCCCGGCATGAACCGGCGGATGCGCAACAGCGTCCTCGGAACCGATCTCGCCCTGGTCGTCGTGATCGGATCGCTGTGCTGGCTCGTCGGCTGGCAGGAGTTCCTGCTCGTGCAGGGCCCGCCGTTGCTCCTGATGGGCGCGGCCGGGATCTGGCTCTTCTACGTGCAGCATCAGTTCGAGGACGCCTACTGGCAGGAGAACGAAGCCTGGAGCTTCGACGACGCTGCCCTGCAGGGAAGCTCGCATCTCGACCTGCCGCGGGTGCTCCAGTTCTTCACGGGCAACATCGGCCTGCATCACGTCCATCACCTGAGCGCGCGGATCCCGAACTACAACCTCCAGGCTGCCCATGAGGCCGCCCGGGAGGCGGGGCGGCTCGATGAGGTGACGAGGCTCACGCTCTCGGACGGCCTCCGCGCGATCCGGTTCAAGCTCTGGGATCAGGAGCAGCGGCGGCTCGTCACCTTCCGCGAGGCGTCGCGGAAGCTCTCGCGCGCCAGTTCCTGAGCGACACCGGCACGCCCGCGCTCTCGGCCTCGTAGACTGCGCGACACGGGCGAGGCGGAAACCCAGCGGTTGGCGATGCACCAACCGTTGAGGCGGGATCCCCGCTGAGCAGGATCCTTCTCTTCTCGCTGACCGCTGCGCTGAACCCGACGTTGCTCGCGGCGACGACGGTCATGCTCATGCTGCCGAGCCCGAAGCGGCTGCTCCTCGGCTATCTGGCCGGCGCATTCACGACGAGCATCACGATCGGCCTCGCGATCGAGCTCTGGCTGTCCGACTCGGGCGCGCTCGGCACGACCAAGCACACGATCAACCCGATCCTCAACATCACGCTCGGCGCGCTGCTGCTCGTGGTCGCGTTCGTCCTCGGGACCGGGAAGCTGACGGAGCGGCGAGAGCGCAAGCACGCCGGCAAGCCGAAGAAGACACCCAAGTGGCAGACGACCCTCAGCAAGGGATCGGCCCGCTCGACGTTCATCGTCGGGCTGCTCCTCACGTTCCCCGGCGGCTCCTACCTGGCCGCGCTCACGGAGATCAGCAAGCAGGGCTTCAGCGACGCGGAGGTCGTGCTGACCGTGATCGGGGTGAACGTGATCATGCTGATGCTGCTCGAGCTGCCGCTCATCGGGTACACGATCGCTCCGACGTGGACGAGCCAGGCGGTCGAGCGGCTCAAGGACTGGATCGCCCGCAACGGCGCCCGCACCGCGGTGATCGCGGCGGCCGTGCTCGGCGCCGCGCTGATCGCTCGTGGGGTAGTCGCACTCGCGGGGTGAACCGAGCGCGCCCCGGCTGCACGACATCCCGGCCGGTTCTCCCGCGATACTGCGCCGAGTGAGACGTGCAGGCGCCGTCGCAAGCCTCCTCGTAGCGGTAGTTCTCGCGGTCGGCTCGACCGGCGTCGCTGCACGGCACGACGCCGGCGGCGCCCAGAACGGCAAGTTCCTCGTCACCTACGTAACGCCGAAGACGTCGGACGAGAAGGTCCTCGTCCAGCTGATCAAGGAGAGCCAGCTCAGCCAGGTTGCAGCCGCGCTCAGCAAGTCGCTGAAGCTTCCCGCGAACATCACGATCGCGGTCACGCGCACCAAGGCGGGGCCGTTCTTCGACCCGAAGGCCAACACGATCGACTTCAACCTGCCGTTCGCGGCGCTGATGTTCCGGGTGATCACGAGCGAGTATCCGAAGATCACGCCCTACAACTTCGGGGTCGCGTTCGCCTCGCTGCAGTACTTCGTTCTCTTTCACGAGATCGGCCACGCGCTGATCCATGCCTGGCACATCCCTGTGCTCGGGCGTGAGGAGGATGCGGTGGATGCGTTCTCGACGATCTTCATGGTGCGATTCGTCCAGGACGGGCAGATCGCGCTCTGGGGCGCCGACTTCTTCAACGCGATCGGCTCGGGCCAGAAGTACGGCGCCGTCGAGTTCGCCGACGAGCACTCGCTCAGCCCGCAGAGGGCCTATTCGATCGCCTGCTGGGTGTACGGGTCGGACGAGAAGAAGTACGCGTACCTCGCGAAGATCCTTCCGAAGGAGCGCGCCGCACGGTGCGCCGGCGAGTACAGGCAGCTCGAGTCGGCCTGGCTTCAGTTCCTGAAGCCGCACGTGCGCACGAGCTAGGGCTAACCGGCGGCGACGAGCTCGTCGAAGAGCCTCGCGAGGGTTGCGGCGGGGTCGCCGCAGATCCCGGTGTGCACCTCGGACGGCTGGATCATCGTGCTCGACGGGGCCACGAGCCAGTGAAAGCGCTCGGTGAACTCGAGCGCGGCGATCGGCCCGGCCGCGGGGTCGCCGGCCGCGATCCGCTCGATCGCCGCGAGGTGGGCGCCGACGGCGTCGAGGTCGAGCTCCGGCGCGAGCGCGAGCGCACGGACGGGGTCGAGTGCCGTGCGAGCCTCCAGGAACCCGAGGGGGCGGCTGAAGACGATCACGCCCGCGTTGATCCGCTCGCCGCGCTCGAGCCTGGGCACGAGGCGGTAGATCGCGTACGAGAACGGGCTCCCGTCAGCGCCTGCGGGCATTCTCGGCCTCCTCGGCAAACCCGCGCGGCTCCTCGAGCCTCGAGCTCAGATAGTCGGAGTACACGGAGGCGTCGCCCCCGTCGAGCCACCCCTCGGGCACCGCGCTCGCGATGTCGGCAAGCAGCGCCGGCGTGACTCTCGGCGCGAGCCGCGCATCGGCGTCGGCGATCGAGGCGGCGTACGGCAAGAGCACATGATCCCGCACTGCCGCGAACCGATCGGCGCGAGAATCGGCCGAGATGCCGCTGTGGTGCCAGTAGAGCGCGGCGCCGTGGTCGATCAGCCAGATGCGGCGGTGCCACTCGAGCAGGTTCGGGTTCTGGGGCGTCCGGTCGATGTTGGTCACGAGCGCGTCGAGCCACACCACGTCGGCCGCGAACTCGGCGTCAGGGACGAGCCCGGCGGCGGGCGAGAAGGGCAACGAGCCGGGCAGGAAGTCCACACCGAGGTTCACCCCTTCGCTCGCGAGCAGCAGATCCTGGATCTCCGGATCGGGCTCGGCCCGGCCGATCACCGGGTCGAGCTCGATCGCAACCAGCTCCGGCACCGGAAAGCCGAGCGCACGTGCGAGCTCGCCGACCACCACCTCGGCGACGAGCGCCTTCGGCCCCTGCCCCGCGCCGCGGAACTTCAGGACGTAGAGCCCGTCGTCGTCAGCCTCGACGAGCCCCGGCAACGAGCCCCCCTCGCGCAGGGCAGTGACGTAGCGAGTCGCAGTGACGGTGCGCACGCGGGCGAGCGTACCGGCCTCCCCATGCCTTCTGGAGCCACCTTCTCGCGGGACGGGCCTTGGGGACAGTCCCCAAGGCATGTCGCACCGAGACACGATCGGGGACTGTCCCCACGGCATGTCGCACCCAGACACGATCGGGGACTGTCCCCACGGCATGTCGCACCCAGACACGATCGGGGGACTGTCCCCACGGCATGTCGCACCCAGACACGATCGGGGACTGTCCCCACGGCATGTCGCACCCAGACACGATCGGGGACTGTCCCCAAGGCATGTCGCACCCAGACACGTCCGGGGGACTGTCCCCACGCCTGTCTCGGGAGGCCATGGCGGTTCCGGGGGGTCTAAAGGGCTCGTGGTCGACGCCGACGACTCGGGTGTGAGCACTCTGGTCGTCTCACCCCACTTCGACGATGCCGTCCTGTCTGCCTGGGCGTTGCTCGAGCAGCCGGACGTGCGCGTCGCTAACGTGTTCACAGCCGCGCCGCCGGGCACGGGGCGCACCTACTGGGAAGGCCTGACCCGCGCACGCGGCACGGTCGCGGAGCGGATCGTCGAGCGCGTGCTCGAGGATCGCGATGCGCTCGCGCTCGCCGGCGTCCTTCCCGTCAACCTCGGCTTCCTCGAAGCGCTCTACGGCGGCGGCCCCAACCTGCCCTCGACGGCGATCTACGAGAAGCTCGAGCCGCTCGTCGCGCAGGCAGAGACCTCCTACTTCCCGGCCGCGATCGGCGGGCATCCCGACCACGGCGTCGTCCGCGACCTCGGCAAGCGGTTCCGCTCGGCGGGCGCCGACATCCGCTTCTACGCCGACTGCCCGTACTCGATCAAGTACGGCTGGCCGAGCTGGGTGACCGGCGAGGAGCCGAGCACGTTCCTCGACGAGGACGTCTATCTCGAGCAGCACCTCCGGAACGGCGGGCTCTCGCTCTCGCACCTGGTCCCGGTCGTGACGCGGCTCGAGGGCATCGAGCTCGAACGCAAGCTCGCCGCGACTGAGGCCTACCGCACGCAGGTCGACGCGCTCAACTCGGGGCCGCTCAGGCGCGTCTCGAATCCCGACATCGTCTGCTTCGAGGTCGTGTGGACACCGAACTGATCGATCGTGCCGCCGCGCTCGTCGCCGACCTCGACCGCGGCATCGCCGACGACCCGGCCGTCGACTGGGGCGCCGGCCCACCGGAGGGAGGCCTGGATCACGGCTACGCGCTCGGCATCTGGCTGCTCTCGGCCACTCTCGACGAGCCCCAGCTCGCGCCCCTGGCCGAGGCGCTCACGCGCCCCCAGGCGCCTGCCCGCCCCGCCGCCGGAAAGCGCGCGCAGTTCCTGGACGAGCAGCGCTGGCAGAACCCGTACGCGATCGCCTGCGGGCGCCTGCTCACTCGCGGGCCGTGGGCCGATCGCGCGCTCGAGGTATCGGTCGCCCTGCGGGCTCTGCGCGAGCCGGCGATCACTCCCACGCTCATCCGCCTGCTGCTCGCCGGCGCCGAGCACGAGCACGCGGTCTCGGACCTGCTCGTCTCGCAGCTCGAGGCCCTCGATCCCGACAATCCCCGCGTCGAGTCGCTCCGCGCCCGTCCGAAGGCCACCACGCGCACACTCGTCTTCGCCGACGAGCTCCACGAGGCCCCCGAGCTGCTCGACCTCTACCTCGAGCGCTTCGCAGGCACGCCCGGCGCCGAGCTGGTCGTCTACGCCCCCGGCTGGACTCCGGAGCAGACCGCGGCGAGGATCGGGCCGATCGTCGCAGCGGCCGGAGAGGCTGCCTCAAGCGTAGAGGTCACGGCGTTGGCCGTTGCCTCGACGGACGAGAATGATTCGGCCGTGGCGGGCTCCGTCACTGTGTTGATCAGCCATCGCGAGCACTCCGGCCCGTTCGGCTCGCTTACGCGGATGAGATAGGGACGCGGGGGGCCGAGCCGCCGTGATAGACGAGAGGGCTTGCCGAGCCGCATCTTCGCCCCCGGGGCCGCAGACCTCGAGTCCCGCTCCGCCATCCTCGCCGATCGTCTCGTCGACGGCCTGAAGCCGCTCGCACGGGTCGCCTACAACTACAGCTGGAGCTGGACGCGCGACGGCGCCGCGGTCTTCCGCGACATCAACGCCCAGCGCTGGGCGAGCTCCGGGGAGAACCCCGTCGCATTCCTCAACGACCTCTGGCCGTCGACCCAGGAGGCCGCCGAGCGCAATCCAGAGCTGATCGAGCGAGTGAGGACGCTCGCAGACCGGCTCGAAGAGCAGCTCGCTCGGCCCCACTGCCGCCGCCCGGGCGTCGACGGGCCCGTCGTCTTCATGTGCGCCGAGTTCGGCTTCCACCAGTCGATGCCGATCTACTCGGGCGGGCTCGGCGTGCTCGCCGGCGACATCCTGAAGGAGGCCAGCGACCAGTCCCTCGAGATGATCGGGATCGGCCTGCTCTACCGCCGCGGCTACTTCCGCCAGCGGCTCGACATCAAGGGCCGCCAGCAGGAGTACTGGCTCCAGCACGACCCGAAGAGCCTCCCGATGGCGCGCGTCGCCGACAGCGACGGAAAGCCGCTCCAGCTCGAGGTCGAGCTCTTCGGCGAGCCGCTCGCGTTCCAGGTCTGGCGCGTCGACGTCGGCCGCGTGCCGCTGCTCCTCCTCGACGCGAGCCTGCCGGAGAACGACTCGGTGCAGCGCTGGACGTCAGGCCGCCTGTACGAGGGAAACCGGGCCGTGCGCCTCGCGCAGTACGGGCTGCTCGGGATCGGCGGCGCCCGCGTGCTCGAGGCACTCGGGATCGAGCCGGCCGTGATCCACCTCAACGAGGGCCACCCCGCCCTGGCGGCGCTCGAGATCGCAGCGCGCGACGTCGCCGCCGGAGCGCCCGTCGACGAGGCCATCGACAGCGTCCGCAAGCGGGTGGTCTTCACCACGCATACTCCGGTGGCTGCCGGCAACGAGACCTACGCACCCGGCGAGTTCCTCCCGGCGTTCGCCGACCTCCGCACGCGCCTGGGCCTGGACGAGGAAGCGTTCCTCGACCTCTGCCGCGGCGTCCCCGGCGAAGGGCAGGACTGGCCGGGAATGACGCCGCTGGCGCTCAGGGTCAGCCGGCGCCGCAACGGCGTGAGCAGGCTGCACGGCGAGGTCGCGCGCGCCATGTGGCACCCGCTCTTCCCGGACACGGTCGAGACGCCGATCACGCACGTCACGAACGGTGCGCACCTCCCCACGTTCGTCTCCGAGCCGATCCGGATCCTCTTCGAGGACAACCTCGGCGACGACTGGCTGAAGCACCCGGCACACCCGGAATCCTGGGAGGGAGTCTGGGAGATGCCGAACAGCGAGCTCTGGGCGGCGCGCTGCGAGGCGAGGCGCCGCCTCGTCGCCTACCTGCGCGACAAGGCCGAGCAGGACAGCCTCCAGCGCGGCGAGCAGCTCGAGTACGTCCGCCGGATGGAGGTGAGCCTCGACCCGGACTCGCTGACACTCGGCTTCGCACGCCGGCTTGCGACCTACAAGCGGCTGTACCTCCTGAACCACGATCCGGAGCGCGCGAAGAGGCTCTTCGCAGGCGACTACCCGACCCAGCTCGTGATCGCCGGCAAGGCGCATCCCAACGACGAGCCGGGTAAGGACTCGCTCCAGCGGCTCTTCGAGTTCGAGCACTCCTCGCCCGAGGTCGCGGGCCGCGTCGTGATCGTCGAGGACTACGACATCGGGATCGGCTGCCAGCTCGTGGCAGGCTGCGACGTCTGGGTCAACCTGCCGCGCAAGCCGATGGAGGCGAGCGGCACGAGCGGGATGAAGGCGACGTTCAACGGGGCGCTCCAGCTGAGCGTCCTCGACGGCTGGTGGGCCGAGGGGTACAGCGGCACGAACGGCTGGGCGATCCCCGGCGACGGCGACGACAACCCCGACGCCGCCGACGCTCGCGACGCCGAGCTCTTCTACGACCTGCTCGAGCGCGAGGTGATCCCGCTCTTCCACGACCGGGACGCAAACGGCGTCCCGCAGGGCTGGTGCGACAAGATCAAGGAGGCGCTCGTCACGTGCGCGCCGGAGTTCTCGGCGACGCGAATGGTGAACGATTACGTGGAGCGCATCTACCGGAACGGCACGCCCGGGTAGGGTTGCGTCGTGGATCCGGTGAGGCCCTTCGCTCTGGTTCTGGCGGGAGGCGAGGGCAAGCGCCTCTGGCCACTCACGATCGACCGCGCCAAGCCGGCCGTTCCCGTTCGGCGGCAACTACCGGCTGATCGACTTCGCGCTCTCGAATCTCGTCAACGGCGGGTACCTCAAGATCGCCGTCCTCACGCAGTACAAGAGCCACAGCCTCGACCGCCACGTCGCGGCCACCTGGCAGCTCTCCACGCTCTTCGGCAACTACGTCGTGCCGGTGCCGGCGCAGATGCGCCGCGGCCCGCACTGGTTCTCGGGCTCGGCCGATGCGATCTACCAGAACCTGAACCTGATCTACGACGAGCGGCCGGACGTGATCTGCGTCTTCGGCGCCGACCACGTGTACCGGATCGACCCCCGCCAGATGGTGCGCCAGCATCTCGAGAGCGGCGCCGGCGTCACCGTGGCCGGGCTGCGGGTGCCGATCGAGCAGGCGCGTGAGTTCGGCGTCATGGACGTCTCGGACGACGGCCGCAACATCCTCGCCTTCCGCGAGAAGCCGGAGCATCCGATCGGGCTCCCCGACGCACCCGACGAGGTGATGGCGTCGATGGGCAACTACGTGTTCGGCGCCCAGGCGCTGATCGACGCGGTCACGGTCGACGCGAAGAACGACGCCTCGACGCACGACATCGGCCGCGACATCATCACGATGATGGTCGATCAGGGCGAGGCCCAGGTGTTCGACTTCGCGAACCATCGCGTCCCGGGCGTGTCCGAGCGCGAGCACGGCTACTGGCGCGACATCGGGAACCTCGACGCCTACTACGACGCCCACATGGACCTGATCTCGCCCGACCCGATCTTCAACCTCTACAACAGCAGCTGGCCGATCCTCAAGCAGCCCGACCGGCATCCGCCTGCGAAGTTCGTCTTCGAGGATCCGGGGCACACGGGAATGGCGGTCGACTCGATGGTCTGCGCCGGCGTGATCGTCGCCGGCGGGATCGTCCGGCGGTCGGTGCTGTCGCCCGAGGTCTCCGTCCGCTCCGGCGCCAAGGTCGAGGGCTCCATCCTGATGGACGGGGTAATCGTCGGAGAGAACGCGATCGTCCGGAACGCGATCGTCGACAAGAACGTCGTGATCGAGCCGGGCGCGAAGCTCGGTGTCGACGCCGAGCACGACCGGCAGCGGTTCGTCGTCTCGCCGCGCGGGATCGTCGTCGTCGGCAAGGGCGAGCGCGTCGCGGCCGGCTGAGGCATGCGCGTCGCGCTCCTGACCCGCGAGTACCCGCCGGACGTCTACGGCGGCGCGGGCGTCCACGTCGAGTACCTCGCGAAGGAGCTCGACCAGCTCCTCGACGTCACTGTTCACTGCTGGGGGGCCCCACGGCCCGATGCCAGGCCGAAGGTGGTCGCCTACGAGCCCTGGGCCGAGCTGGCCGGCTCCGAGCCGTACATGGCGGCGCTGCGCACGATGTCGATCGACCTGGCGATGGCCGCGGGCACGAAGGACGCCGACCTCGTCCACAGCCACACCTGGTACGCGAACCTCGGCGGGCACCTCGGCGGGCTCGTGCACGAGATCCCGCACGTCGCGACGGTGCACAGCCTCGAGCCTCTGCGGCCCTGGAAGGCGGAGCAGCTCGGAGGCGGATACTCGGTGTCGTCGTTCTGCGAGCGCTCGGGGCTGGAGGGCGCCGACGCGATCATCGCCGTCTCGAAAGCGATGCGCCGCGACCTGATCAATTGCTACCCGGCGGTCGATCCCGGCCGGGCGGTCGTGATCCACAACGGGATCGACACCGCCGAGTTCAAGCCCGACCACGGCACGGAAGCGCTCGTTCGGCTCGGTGTCGACCCCGATCGGCCCGCCGTGCTCTTCGTCGGGCGCGTGACGCGGCAGAAGGGGCTTCCCCATCTGCTCGAAGCGGCCGCCGACATCGATCCCGGCGCGCAGCTCGTGCTCTGCGCCGGGGCGCCGGACACGCCGGAGCTCGAGGCGGAGATCATCACCCGCGTCGAGGAGCTGCGCGCGGCGGGTCGCCCCGTGCTCTGGATCGAGGAGATGCTCCCGCGGCCCGACCTGATCCAGCTGCTCACCCATGCGACGGTGTTCGTCTGCCCCTCGGTCTACGAGCCGCTCGGGATCGTGAACCTCGAGGCGATGGCCTGCGAGACCGCCGTCGTCGCCACGGACACCGGCGGCATTCCGGAGGTGGTCGAGGAAGGCGTGACCGGCCTCCTCGTGCCACTCGAGCTCCGCAGCGACGGCTCGGGCGAGCCGGTCGACCCGGCCGAGTTCGCCCGTGGCTTCTCGGAGCGGATCAACGAGCTCCTCGCCGAACCCGCCGAGGCCGAGCGCCTCGGCAAGGCCGGCCGCGAGCGCGCGGTCGCGGAGTTCGGCTGGTCGGCGATCGCCGAGCGCGTCGTCGATCTCTACGGGCGCGTGATCGCCGCGAGCTGAGGCTAGCGCCGGCCGGCAGCGACCGTCTCGGCGCGCAGGGATGCCGCGAGCTCCGGCGTGAGCGCCCCTGCCTCGAGTCGCCACGACCAGTTGCCCTTCGTGGTGCCCGGATAGTTCATCCGCGCCTCGCTCCCGAGCCGGAGGATGTCCTGCGCCGGCACGATCGAGAGCTCCGCCTTCGAGGCCAGCGCGGCGCGGATCATGCTCCACGACGGATCGGCCGGGTCGAATCCGGTCTCGGCGCGCTGTGCCTCCGACAGCGAGCGCCACCACCCGAGCGCGGTGTCCATGTCGTGGGTGCCCGTGTAGACGACGAAGTGCTCGCCGTGGTTCTCGGGCCGGTGGGGGTTCCGCCGTCCCGGATCGAGCGAGAACTGGAGGACGAGCATCCCCGGAAACCCGAGCTCGTCGCGGAGCCGGACGACCGCCGGCGTGATCACCCCGAGATCCTCGGCCACGACCGGGAGCGGGCCGAGCTCGGCCTCGGCGGCACGAAACACCGCAGCGCCCGGCCCGCGATGCCAGCGGCCGTTCCTGGCGGTCTTGTCGCCCGCCGGCACCTGCCAGTACGAGACGAAGCCGCGGAAATGGTCGACCCGCACGAGGTCGAAGAGCTCGAACGACCTCCGGAGCCGCTCGATCCACCAGCGGTAGCCGGTCCGCTGCAGCGCCGGCCAGTCGTAGAGCGGGTTCAGCCAGAGCTGACCGGTGGCACTCAACGCATCGGGTGGGGCGCCTGCGACCGAGCCTGTGAGGAACAGCTCCGGGTGGGCGCGCTGGTCGGCACGATCGGGGGCGACGTAGATCGGGAGGTCTCCGATCAGGCGGACACCCCGCTCCGCCGCGTAGGTGCGCAGGACGCCCCACTCCCGTTCGAACCGCACCTGGTCGGCCACGGCAGAGCGGCCCGCGAGCCGCTCCCAGTCCTCGACCCAGTACCGGTGCTGCTCGCGGAAAGCTGCGATCTCCGCGGCGCTCACGGGCGCGTCGGGCTCGGCGAGCAGGCCCGGCGACCCTGCAAACACCGACTGCGGCCAGTACGGCGACCCGGTGCGGTCGGGCGGCCCCACCGGCAGCATCTGCCACCACGACTGCCCTGCGGCTTCGAGCCAGTCGACGAACTCGAACGCCGGTTTCCCGAGCTTGCCGCCGGGCAAGGACGTCAGGTGCAGCAGGACGCCGCTCGAGCGGCCAAGATGAGGAGATGAACCCACGTTCGAAGATTTCGCCGGTGCTCGCGTGACGCCTCCGCCGAAGACGCGGCCTCCGCGAATCGAGATCCAGGCTGTCTGGCCCTCGATCGACGGCGGCGCCTTCCCGGCAAAGCGAGCGCTCGGCCAGGAGCTCGCAGCGTACGCGACGATCTTCGCCGACGGGCACGACATCCTCCGTGCTGCGATCCGGCACCGCGCGCCGGGAAAGAAGACATGGTCCGAGACACCGATGGAGCCGCTCGGAAACGACCGCTGGAGCGGCGCCTTCACTCCGGACGCGCTCGGGCGTTGGGAGTACTCGATCGTCGCGTGGATCGACCGCCTCGCCTCGTGGCGGCACGAGCTCCAGCGCAAGGTGGATGGCGGCCAGACCGATCTCACCGGCGAGCTCGCCGAGGGAGCGGCCCTGCTCGGCGTCAAGAAGCTCACCCTCGAGGGAGCACTCGACACCGGTCAGGCGGATGACCTTCCGCGCGAGGCCGAGACCGCCGGCGACCGGCTCGAGCTGATCGTCGACCGTGACCGCGCGACCTTCGGAGCGTGGTACGAGCTATTCCCGCGCTCCTTCGGCGGCTTCGCCGGCGTCGAGCGCGTCCTGCCGGACCTCGCCGCTCTCGGCTTCGACGTCCTCTACTTCCCGCCGATCCACCCGATCGGCGTGACGCACCGCAAGGGCAAGAACAACGCGCTCAACGCGGCGTCCGGCGACCCGGGCAGCCCCTGGGCGATCGGCGCAAAGGAGGGCGGCCACACCGCGATCGCACCGGAGCTCGGCACCCTCGCGGACTTCGAGAGCCTCGTCTCCGCCGCTGCCGGCCACGACCTCGAGATCGCGCTCGACCTCGCACTCCAGTGCTCGCCCGACCATCCCTGGCTCACCGAGCACCCGTCCTGGTTCCAGCGCCGTCCCGACGGGACGCTCAAGTACGCCGAGAACCCGCCCAAGCGCTACCAGGACATCTACAACCTGAACTTCCAGTCCGAGGACTGGCGGGCGCTCTGGAAGGCCCTCCTCGACGTCGTCCTCACCTGGGCCGGGCGCGGGGTCCGCATCTTCCGGGTCGACAACCCGCACACGAAGCCCGTCGCAGTTCTGGTCGTGGCTGATCCGCGAGGCGCAGGGCGTGCACCCCGACCTGGTCTTCCTGTCCGAGGCGTTCACCCGGCCGGCGATGATGGCCACGCTGGCCAAGGCCGGCTTCAGCCAGTCCTACACCTACTTCACCTGGCGGAACACGCGGACGGAGCTCACCGAGTACATGTCGCAGCTCACGAGCGGCGACCTGCCCGAGTTCTTCCGGCCGAACTTCTTCACGAACACGCCGGACATCCTCACCGACTATCTCCAGCACGGCGGCCGCCCGGCCTTCGAGGCCCGGCTGGTGCTCGCCGCGACGCTCTCACCGAGCTACGGCATCTACTCGGGCTTCGAGAACCTCGAGGGCACGCCGCGCGAGCCCGGCAGCGAGGAGTACCTGGACTCGGAGAAGTACGAGCTGAAGGCGCGCGCCTTCGACGGCGAGTTGCTTCCCCTCGTCGCCCGGCTGAACGAGATCCGCCGGGCGAGCCCGGCGCTCCACCGCCTCGACAACGTGACGTTCCTCGAGACCGACAACGAGCAGCTGATCGCGTACGCGAAGCGCGATGTGGGCAATACCGTTCTCGTGTGCGTGAACCTCGATCCGACGAGCGCCCAGATCGGCCTCGTCACGATCCCGCCGAGCCTGGGCCTGCCGGCGACCTTCGGCGTCTCCGACCTCGTCGAGGGCGGATCGTGGACGTGGAAGACGGGCGGCAACTACGTGAGGCTTGTCCCCGGAACGCAGCAGGCTCATATCCTCGGCGTCGAAGGATGACACTTATCGAAACGAAGACCAGGATCGGTGGATGACTCTTGAGTAGCGATTCGGGAGCGATCGGTCGCGTCGCCGCGGTCGACCACCACGACCCGCACGGCGTGCTCGGCGCCCACGCGGAGCGCGGCGGCATAGTCGTGCGCGCGTTCCGGCCGGGCGCGACCGGGATGCGCGTCATCCCGAAGCGCGGCACCGCGGTCGAGATGAACGAGATCGACGGCGCGGGCGTCTTCGAGGGCTTCCTTCCACGCCGCAAGCCGCCGCTCGACTACCGGCTCGAAGCGACCTGGCCCGACGGGACGACGTTCGCCTACGACGACCCGTACGCCTTCCCGCCCACGCTCGGCGAGGTCGACCTGTACCTGATCGGCGAGGGACGCCACGAGGAGCTCTACGACGTCCTCGGGGCGCACGAGCGCGAGCTCGAGGGTCACCGGGGCACATCGTTCGCGGTCTGGGCTCCGGCGGCGCGCTCGGTCAGCGTCGTCGGCGACTTCAACAACTGGGACGGCCGCGTGCACCAGCTGAGGTCGCTCGGATCGAGCGGCGTCTGGGAGCTCTTCGTCCCGGGGATCGAGTCCGGCAGCCGCTACAAGTACGAGATCCGCCACGGGGACGGGCCGCCGCGCCTGAAGGCCGATCCCCTCGCCTCGGCGGCCGAGCAGCCGCCTGCGAATGCCTCGATCGTGTTCCGCTCGCACTACGAGTGGAACGACGCCGCGTGGCTCGAGACGCGGGAGCAGACCGAGGCCTGGGCGAGCCCGATGTCGGTCTACGAGGTCCACCTTCCCTCGTGGCGGCTGAACTCGCTCGAGCACAACCGCAGCCTGACCTACGAGGAGCTCGCCGACGAGCTCGCCGCCTACGTGGTCGAGCTCGGCTTCACCCACGTGGAGCTCCTGCCGGTGATGGAGTACCCGTTCTCGGGCTCCTGGGGCTACCAGGTCAGCGGCTACTACGCCCCCACCTCGCGCCTCGGCACGCCGGACGACTTCCGCCGATTCGTCGACCGGCTCCACCAGGCCGGTGTCGGGGTGATCCTCGACTGGGTGCCGGCCCACTTCCCGCGCGACGACTGGGCGCTCGCCACGTTCGACGGGACGGCGCTGTACGAGCACGCCGACCCGCGCCGCGGCGCGCATCCCGACTGGGGAACGCTCGTCTTCAACTACGGCCGCACCGAGGTGCGCAACTTCCTCGTCGCGAACGCGCTCTACTGGCTGCGCTGCTTCCACGCCGACGGGCTGCGGGTCGATGCCGTCGCCTCGATGCTCTACCTCGACTACTCGCGCGCGCCCGGCGAGTGGATCCCGAACCGCTACGGCGGCAACGAGGATCTCGAGGCGATCGCGTTCCTGCGCGAGCTGAACGAGGTCACCCACGGCCGCGTCCCGGGTGTCGTGATGGCGGCCGAGGAGTCGACCGCCTGGCCGGGCGTCTCGCGCCCGACCTCGTCCGGCGGGCTCGGATTCGGCTTCAAGTGGAACATGGGCTGGATGCACGACACGCTCGACTACTTCCACAACGACCCGATCCACCGCTCCTACCACCACAACCAGCTCACCTTCGGCCTCCTCTACGCCTTCACCGAGAACTTCGTCTTGCCGCTCTCGCACGACGAGGTCGTCCACGGCAAGGGCTCGTTGCTCTCGAAGATGCCCGGCGACCGGCCGCGCCAGCTCGCGAACCTGCGCGCCCTGTACGCCTACATGTGGGCGCATCCGGGCAAGAAGCTGCTGTTCATGGGCGGCGAGATCGCCCAGGAGCCCGAGTGGAGCGCCGAGCGGAGCCTCGACTGGCACATGCTCGAGCAACCGGGTCACGCGGGCGTGCAGAGGCTGGTTGGCGACCTGAACCGGCTCTACCGGGCCGAGCCTGCGCTCTGGGAGCGCGACTTCGACCCGTCCGGCTTCCGCTGGCTCGAGGCAGGCGACGGCGGATCGAACGTGCTGGCGTTCGCGCGCCTCTCGGGGGACGGAAGCCGCGTGCTCGTCTGCGTGTGCAACTTCGCCGACGCCCACCGCACCGGGTACCGGGTCGGCTTCCCGCGCGGAGGCGCGTGGCGCGAGATCCTGAACACGGATGTCGAGCGCTACGCCGGCTGGAGCGCCGGGCAGAACGAGAGCATCACGGCCGAGGAGCTGCCCTGGCACGGCCAGCCGTTCTCCTCCGAGCTCACGCTGCCGCCGCTTTCGGTGCTCTGGCTCGTCCCGGAGGGCCAATAAGCATCTGGCCGGGTAGTCCTCTCCCGCTCGGTGCGACGTGGCACGGTGAGGGAACAACCTTTTCGCTCTTCTCCGAGCATGCCGAGGGTGTCGAGCTCTGCCTGTTCGGCGACGACGGCCTCGAGCTCCGGCACGAGCTGACGCAGCGGACCGGGCACGACTGGCACGGCTACCTCCCCGGCGTCGGCCCCGGGCAGCGCTACGGGTACCGCGTCCACGGCCCCTACGCGCCGGCCGCGGGGCACCGCTTCAACCCGGCGAAGCTGCTGATCGACCCGTACGCGCGGGCGATCGAGGGCCCCGTGGACTGGGATGCCGGCCGCGCGTTCCCGTATCCGGCCGGCGGCGAGGACGGCGACGTCCCCGATCACCGAGGACGACGCCGATGCGATCCCGAAGTGCGTCGTGGTCGACCCGGCGTTCGACTGGGAGGACGATCGCCCACCCGGGACGCCGCTGCACGACACCGTCCTCTACGAGCTGCACGTCAAGGGGTTCACGAAGCTGCATCCGCGACGTCCGCGAGGATCTGCGCGGCACCTATGCCGGGCTCGCCTCGGACGCCGCGATCGAGTACCTCGTCTCGCTCGGCGTCACGGCGGTCGAGTTGCTCCCGATCCACCAGATCGCCGACGAGCGCTTCCTGCACGACCGCGGGCTCACGAACTACTGGGGCTACTCGACGGTCGGCTTCTTCGCGCCCCACGCCCAGTACGCCGCCACCGGTATGCGCGGGCAGCAGGTGAGCGAGTTCAAGGGAATGGTCAAGGCGCTCCACCGGGCCGGGATCGAGGTGATCCTCGACGTCGTCTACAACCACTCCGCGGAGGGTGACCACCGCGGCCCGATGCTCGCCTTCCGCGGCCTGGACAATGCCTCGTACTACCACCTCGAGCCCGATCGCAGCCGGTACAGCGACTACACGGGAACCGGGAACTCGCTGAACCTCGCCCACCCCAGCGTGCTGCGGATGGTCACGGACTCTCTGCGCTACTGGGTGACCGAGTGCCACGTCGACGGCTTCCGCTTCGACCTCGCCTCGACGCTCACGCGGGAGTCCGCCTTCCTCGCGGCGGTGCATCAGGATCCGGTGCTCTCGCGGGTCAAGCTGATCGCCGAGCCGTGGGACGTGGGGCCCGGCGGCTATCGGGTGGGCGGCTTCCCACCGGGATGGAGCGAGTGGAACGACCACTACCGCGACGCGATGCGCGACTTCTGGCGTGCTCAGGCAACTGCCGATGCGTTCGCGACGCGGCTGACGGGCTCGAGCGACCTCTACGGCTCGACCGGGCGCTCACCGACCGCGTCGGTCGACTTCATCACCGCCCACGACGGCTTCACTCTCGCCGACCTCGTCTCCTACGACCACAAGCACAACGAGGCGAACCTCGAGGAGAACCGCGACGGCAACAACGACAACCGCTCCTGGAACTGCGGCGCCGAGGGCCCGACGACCGACCCGGCGATCCTTCGAGCTCAGGGCCCGCCAGCAGCGCAACTTCCTGGCGACGCTGCTGCTCTCGCAAGGGATGCCGATGCTCGTCGCCGGAGACGAGCGCAACCGGACGCAGGACGGCAACAACAACGCCTGGTGCCAGGACAACGAGGTCTCGTGGCTCGACTGGGAGGAGACGGAGGCCGCAACCGAGCTGGCGGCATTCACGCGCCGGCTGCTGGCGCTGCGGACCGCCCATCCGGTGTTCAGGCGCACGCGCTATCTCGACGGCGGCCCGGCCGAGTCGGTGCTGCCGGATGCGTGGTGGTTCCGCCCGGACGGCAGGCCGATGGCCCAGCGCGACTGGCACGAGCTGCGCTACCTCGGCGTGTTCCTGAACGGCCAGGAGACCGATCTGGTCACGGCCGAAGGTGAGCGGATCGTCGACGACTCGTTCATCGTCTTCGTGAACGCCGAGCCGGATAACGTGGTGTTCAGGCTCCCGCCGCGCCGGTTCGGGCTCGAGTGGATGCTCGAGCTCTCGACAGCCCACCCCGGCTGCGCCGATCGAGGTCTACCCGGGGAGGTCGTCCGTGACCCTCCCCGCTCGCTCGCTCACCTTGCTCCGCAGAACCCGTGACTAGCGGCTCTCAGTCGACCCCGCAGGCGATCGACGAGTAGGGCCACTGGCTGCCGCCGAAGCGGTGGCCGTTCACGCGCCAGATCCGGTAGGCGACGATCAGCTGCTCGCGCGGCGAGGCGGCCGCCGGCTCGCGCGGGAAGCCCGTGAGGCGCGAGGCTGAGCCAGGTGCCGACGGCGATCTGCATGCCGCCGTGGTCGACCGAGGGGTAGCCGCGCCAGTCGCGGGTGGCGTGCCAGTTGGTGGACTCGTGCCGGTGGATGCACATTGCCTCGTTGACCCACCAGCGGGGAAGAGCGAACGCCGCGGCCCCGTGGGCCTTGACGGTCGTGAGCGCGGCCGAGGCGGAGATAACCGCCGAGGCCACGAGCGATATGAACATGTGGTACCGCAGGATCGAACCTCCTGATCGGGGACACGGCGCGAGTCGATGTCTCTGCTGTGGACTCGTCGAGGCCGCCTTGAGGCGGCGAGGGGGCTACTCGGAGCGGCGCGTGCCCGCTAGAAACGGGCCGACCATCCGTATAGGTGAGGCCAGTGTAGACGACGTGTTGCCCGCGGCGGCGCGGGAGCCGTCGAAATTACCCTGGATTTAGCGGTTTTCGGTCTGCTCTACGAGCTGCCGCAGCAGACCGGAGAACCCGCGCGTCGCGACGAGATTGCGCTGGTGAACGGCGCCATTCACATTGAGCAGCTGCCACGCCAGCGCCAGCTCGTCGCTGCAGCCGAGCTCGGCGGCGTACGGCTCGAGCTCGAGCAGGAGCCGACCGATCCGGGTGCGCGCCGGCTCGGCCTCGCCGGTCCCGGGATCGACGAGCGTGCAGTCGAGGCCGCCGCGAAGGGCATGCCAGCGGTTCTCGTTGATCACGTGAGTCGGGTGCGCCGGCAGGAGCTCGCCGGCGCGAAAACGTGCGAGCGAGAGCAGCGACGAGCGACTGCCAGATCGCGGCGATCGCAGCGGTGTGCTCGACCGAGGTCTGCGTGTCGGCGACGCGGAACTCGAGCGTGCCGAAGTCGGGGCGCGGCCGCAGGTCCCACCAGAGGTAGGTCGAGTCACGGAAGCGCTCTCCCTTCGAGCCCCACTCGACGAACTCGGCGAGAGCGCGCCAGGAGCGGAACGCCGGCGGGATGCCCGACCGCGGCTGGTCGTCGGCGAGCTTGAGGCGGCTGGAGGCGAGCCCGGTGTCGGCCCCCTCGAAGAACGGAGAGTTCGCGGCGAGAGCCCCGACCTCGGGCAGGTAGCCGCGGGCCGCGTTGTAGACCGCCAGCGCCTCTTCGGGCCCGCCCACGCCGACGTGCACGTGGAGCCCGCTCGGGATGCCGCGGCGGGCGATCCACGGGTACTCGATCGCGATCTCGTGGTAGCGGGGCCGGTCCGTGACCGACACCGGGCGCGTCGAGGTCGGGTGCGTGCCGGCCGCGAGCAGGCGCACCCGCCCGTCGAGCGCCTCGACCAGGCAGCGCCGTGCCCCCGCGAGCTCCGCGCACAGATCGGCAACGGTGATGAACACGGGCGTCACGATCTCGATCTGCGAGGCCCGGAACTCGGCCTGGAAGCGCTCGTCCGGCAGCGCGGCCAGAACCGACTCGATCGCATCGACCGGCTGCAGCGTCTCGCGGTCGACGAGGATCAGCTCCTCCTCGAGCCCGATCGTCGGCAGCCCTCCCTGCAGGAAGCCGCACTCGTACAGCGCGGCGAGAGCCTCGACGCCCTCGGGCGGGGAGAGCTCCGGCGCGACGCCGGCGAAGGCAGTCAGCCCTGACCCACGAGCCATGACCGGAATTGTGCTCGTCTCGGGCGCCTCGAGGTGTTGAGATGGGGTGACGATCAGGTGAACGCCGTTGCGGACGATTACCACGGCAAGCCCGACGTCCAAGCAATACTTGTCGCCTTGATCCTGATCATCACGCTCATCCTGGCCCTGCTGTTCCTCCCTACCCCGTGGAACGTGCTGGCAATCGCGCTCGCAGCCGTCTGGGAGGTCTGCTTTGCGGTGGTCGGGATCCGCTGGAGCAGGCGGCGCAAGTCCCAGGTCGGCGTCCAGACGCTCGTCGGCAAGCTCGGCGAGGCCTCGACGGCGCTGGCGCCGCGCGGCCAGGTCAGGATCAACGGCGAGATCTGGGAGGCGCACGCGTCGCAGAACACGCGGGCCGGCGACAAGGTCCGCGTGACGCAGGTCGACGGCCTGATGCTCGAGGTCGAGCCCGCCGAAGCGCCTTGACCGGCGATGTCGACGGACAGGCCGAACGGTTCGAAGCGTGGGTCCAGGAGGCCCTGGACGCGCTTCCGCCCGAGATCGCCGGGCTCATGGACAACGTGGCCCTGGTGATCGAGGACGATCCGCCGCCCGGCGAAGATGTTCTCGGTCTGTATCGCGGGATCCCCCATACCCGCAGAACCTCCTCCTATGCCGGCGCCTTGCCGGACCTGATCACGATATACCGGAGGCCTCTCGAGCGCCACTACGGGTACGACCCCGGAGTCCTGCGCGCTCAGGTCAAGCGCACCGTCCTCCACGAGATCGCGCACCACTTCGGAATCAGCGATCAGCGGCTCGTCGACATCGACCGCTACTGACGATGAGCGTGTAGCCGGTCGCGCCGGTAGGTTTCCGGGCCGTGGCCACAATCGTTCAGAAGTACGGCGGCACGTCGCTCGCCGGCCCCGAGGAGATCAAGAACGTCGCCCGCCGGATCGTCAGGACGGCGGAGGCCGGGAACAAGGTCTGCGCAGTCGTCTCGGCGATGGGCCATTCCACCGACGAGCTGGTCGATCTTGCGCGCCTCGTCTCGTCGGATCCTCATCCACGGGAGCTCGACATGCTGCTCACCTCGGGCGAGCGGATCTCGATGGCGCTCGTCTCGATGGCGATCAACGACCTCGGCCACGAGGCCGCGTCGTTCACCGGATCGCAGGCGGGAATCGTCACCGATACGAGCCACGGCCGGGCCCGCATCGTCGAGATGCGTCGCGGGCGCGTCCACGACGCGCTCGACAACGGGCAGATCGCGATCGTCGCCGGGTTCCAGGGCGTCTCGACGACGCGCGACATCACGACGCTCGGGCGCGGCGGCTCGGACACGACCGCCGTGGCGCTCGCGGCCGCACTCCACGCGGAGGTGTGCGAGATCTACACCGACGTCGACGGCGTCTACAGCGCCGATCCGCGGATCGTCCCGAACGCCCGCAAGCTCAAGCAGGTTTCGTACGAGGAGATGCTCGACCTGGCGGCCGCCGGCGCTCGCGTCCTGGCGCTGCGCTCGGTCGAGTACGCTCGCAACCACGGTGTGAGGATCCACGTCCGCTCGTCGTTCAACGACACCGAAGGCACGTGGATCGTCAAGGAGGAGGACATGGAACAGGCCATCATCTCGGGCATCGCCCACGACACCAGCGAGGCCAAGGTGACGATCCGCCGCGTGCCCGACCGGCCCGGGGTCGCCGGCCGCACGTTCCGCCCGCTCGCCGAGGCCGGGATCAACATCGGCGAGATCGTCCAGAACACGTCGCTCGACGGCCTGGCCGACATCTCCTTCACGCTCCCGGAGGACGAGCTGACCCGCGCGGAGCCGATCCTCGAGCAGCTCTCACGCGAGATCGAGGCCGAGGGCTTCACCTCCGAGCGCGACATCGCGAAGGTCTCGGTGATCGGCGCCGGGATGAAGACGAACCCCGGCGTCGCGGCCGCGATCTTCGAGGCCCTTGCCGATGCCGGGATCAACATCGAGATCATCTCGACCTCGTCGATCCGCGTCTCGTGCGTCGTGCCTGCGAGCGAATGCGACCGCGCTGTGAACGTGATCCACGAGCGGCTGCTGCTCGCGGACGTGTTCTACGACTCGGGCGACGTCGACTGAGCTTCCGGCTCGGCGCTCGCCATCAGACGGCCGCAGCCGGCGGCGGCGCCCCGAGGTCGGTGGCGACGCGAACGAACTCGTCGCGGTCGATCTCCCCGCGGGCGTAGCGCATCCGCACCGATTCGACCGCCGCATCCGGGCCGGCCGCAGCCGGAGCGGCCCCGCCGCCTCCGCCGCCCCGGGTCAGCCGGATCAGCGTGTAGATCGCGAGCACGACGAGCGCCGCGAACAGCACGAGGAGCAGGAACCAGACGAACGGGTGCCCCTGGTGGTCGTGGGCGTGGTCGAAGAAGACGTGTTGGCCGCGGGGCACGGCCCGAATGTTATGCCGTTGCCGGCTCGCTCGCGCGAATCGGCGCCCCGCCGAGCGCTGCGCTCGCCGTCGCCGTGAACAGGTGGTAGAGGATCAGGAGCTGGATCAGGGCGAGCGACTCCGAGCGGTGCAGGTCGGTGCCGATCGTGAACTCGCCGAGCCGCTCGGAACGCAGGTGGCTCGCGAAATGCAGGCCGTCCCAGATCATCTCCTCGATCGCCGCGGCCCGGTCGCGGTTGAGCCGGCCGGGAATGTGGAGATGGATCTCGTCGTCGACCTGGGTGATCCCGATGCCGCCGGCCTCACCGTCGATCACGGAGCTGAAGTCCGGGTGCTTGAGGGTCGGCCGGAGCACGAGCCGTGCGTCGAGATGCTCCTGGTCGCCGGAGGCGTTCGGCAGGAACGAGACGACGATGTCGGCGTGACGCTCCTGCGGCCGGATGTAGGCCTCGGAGTCGGGCTCGCGGCGGTCGAGATCGGAGAGCACCTGGTCGGTGGTGTAGCCGCGGCGGGAGCAGTCGCGCTGCACCTTCCACTTGCGGCGGAGCTCCTCGGGAGGCGACAGGTAGATGCGCACGTCGAACAGGCGCCGCAGATCGTCGTTGTAGTAGCCGAGCAGGCCCTCGACGACCGAGAACTGCTTCGGATCGACCCGCACGAGTGGCCCGAAGGTGCCGTCGTTGTGCTGGTACACGGGCTTGAGGAAGCCCTCGGCGTTCCGCATGTGCTCCAGGTGCTGGGCCATGATGTCCATGTAGTTGCACTCGGGATCGAGCGGGGTGATGTTCCGCTCCGCGCGCTGCCGGCGGTCGTAGCGGTGGTAGTCGTCGACGCAGACGTGCGTGACGTTGTCCTCTCCGAGCACCCGGACGAGACCGCGGGTGAGTGTCGTCTTGCCGGCGGCGGAGTCGCCGACGACGCCGAGGATGATCGAGCGTCCCACCTGGGCCTCCTTGCTCGTGGTCACATGGCCCCGAGGACCGGCAGATCGTCGTCCTCGGGCTCGTGGTCCTCGGCGAACACGCTGCTCTGCAGGATGTCGTCCGGGGTGATGGTCATCAGCTCCTCGCGCGAGAGCACGCCCTCGCCGCTGCCGAAGAGACGGTTGGCCTGGCGCAGCCGCGCGCGGTCGATCGAGTTCCGGACGCTGCGGCCGTGTGCGAAGCGCGGGCGCGTCACGCGCCGCTCGAGATAGTCGCGGAACGTGTCTTCCCCGCCGGGCCCGAACACGTAGCTCTGGTTCTGCATCATCAGGTTCGTGATCGCCATCAGCTCGTCGACGTCGTAATCCGGGAAGTCGATGTGATGGGCGACCCGTGACGACAGGCCCGGGTTGGAACGGAAGAAGTCGTCCATCCGGTCCTTGTAGCCCGCGAAGATCACGACGAGGTTGTCGCGCTCCGCCTCCATCACCTGGAGGAGGATCTCGATCGCCTCACCGCCGTAGTCGCGTTCGTTCTCGGCCTTGTAGAGGTAATACGCCTCGTCGATGAAGAGCACGCCGCCGTAGGCTCGGCGGAGCACTTCCTTCGTCTTCGGCGCGGTATGGCCGACGTACTGGCCCACCAGATCGTCGCGGGTCACGGCGACGACGCGGGCCTCCTCGATGTAGCCGAGGCGGTGAAGCACCTGCGCCATCTTCATCGCGACGGTGGTCTTCCCCGTCCCGGGGTTGCCCGTGAACGACATGTGGAGCGACGGGCGCTCCGAGGCAAGTCCCACCTCGGAGCGCAGCTTGTCGATCAGAAGCAGAGCCGCGATCTCGCGGATCCGCGTCTTCACCGGCCGGAGCGCGATCAGCTCGCGATCGAGCTGGTCGAGCACCTCGAGGACGTTCGTCTCGCTGAGGACCTGACCGAGGTCGGCCTCATCGGCGATCGGACGATCGACCTCCTCCTCGTCGGCCTCTTCAGGCTCGGCGACGATCTCGGCCGGACGCATGCCGAACTGGAAGCTCACGACCCGTTCGACTCCGCCGACGCGGCCGGCTTCCCGTCGTAGGAGGCGCGGGCATTCGCGCTGTCGCCCTCCACCTGCCTGAGGCGGTAGCTGTTGACGCGGCCCGGGCCCTGGATCCGGTCGAGCTTGAAGGGCTTCTCGACCGCGGGGCGGTTGACGATCAGCGCGAGCGCAGTCGTCGCGCGGCCCAGCTTCGGGTCGTAGGCGATCAGCTTGATGTACTGGTCCGGGAACGCCTCACGCGCTGCGCGAACCTCGCGCAGGATGTTGTCGGCGTCCTCGGGCTTCGTGTCGAACACCGGCAGGCCCCACATCTCCCAGTAGGAGTTGCGCGGATGCGGGTCGTCGGTGTACTCGACGGACATGGCCCAACCATTCGTGACGCAGTACTTGATCTGCTCTGCGATCTGCTCGTCCGTGAAGTCGGGCAGGAACGAGAAGGTTCCCTGTGTGACTCTCATCGCTGGTCCCCCTCTCCTAGTAGCCGATTGACGGCACGAGCTGCACGTCAGGCATGTCGGTTGACTCGAACTCGAACGTGATGTCCTTCCAGACCTGCAGCGCCGCGTTCAGCTCGGGGCAGCCCTTGGCCGCCTTGTCGAGGATGTCCGGGCCCTCCTGGAAGTAGTCCTTGCCGGCGTTGCGCGCCTCGATCATCGCCTCGACGGCGACGCGGTTGGCGGTTGCGCCCGCGGCGATGCCCATCGGGTGGCCGATCGTGCCGCCGCCGAACTGGAGCACGACGTCCTCGCCGAGGTAGTGCAGGAGCTGGTGCATCTGGCCGGCGTGGATGCCGCCCGAGGCGACCGGCATGACGCCCGGCATCGAGCCCCAGTCCTGGTCGAAGAAGATGCCCCAGCGGGGATCCTCGGGGATGTGGCCGTCGCGAAGGACGTCGTAGAAGCCCTTCGTGGTCGACGGGTCGCCCTCGAGCTTGCCGACGACGGTTCCGGCGTGGATGTGGTCGACGCCCATCAGACGGCACCACTTGGCGATCACGCGGAAGCTGACGCCGTGGGTCTTCTGGCGCGTGTAGGTGCCGTGGCCTGCGCGGTGGAGGTGCAGGATCAGCCCGTTCGCGCGGGCCCACTTGGCCATCGACTGGATCGCGGTGTAGCCGATCGTCAGGTCGATCATGATGATGATCGAGCCGAGCTCCTTCGCGAACTCGGCGCGCTCGTACATCTCTTCCATCGTTCCGGCAGTCACGTTCATGTAGCTGCCCTTGATCTCGCCGGTCGCAGCCTCGGCCCGCGCGACGGCTTCCATCACGTAGGAGAAGCGGTCGTGCCAGCGCATGAACGGCTGCGAGTTGATGTTCTCGTCGTCCTTGGTGAAGTCGAGGCCGCCGCGAAGCGCCTCGTAGACGACGCGGCCGTAGTTCTTGGCCGAGAGGCCGAGCTTCGGCTTGACGGTCGCGCCGAGGATCGGGCGGCCGAACTTGTCGAGCATCTCGCGCTCCATGATGATCCCGTGGGCCGGGCCCTGGAAGGTCTTCACGTAGTGGAGCGGGATGCGCATGTCCTCGAGGCGCAGTGACTTGAGCGCCTTGAAGCCGAAGACGTTGCCGATGATCGACGAGGTGAGGTTCGCGATCGAGCCTTCCTCGAAGAGGTCGATGTCGTAGGCGATGCGGGCGATGAACTGGTCGGTGCCGGGGACGGCATCCACCTGGTAGGCCTTCGCCTGGTAATGCTTGTGGTCGGTGAGCCGGTCGGTCCAGACGACCGTCCAGGTCGCGGTCGACGACTCTCCCGCTACGGCAGCGGCGGCTTCGATCGCGTCGACGCCGGGCTGCGGGACGATCCTGAACGCGGCCAGGATGTCGGTGTCCTTGGGGACGTAATCGGCGTCGTAGTACCCCATCTCCGCGTACGGGGTGACTCCTGCCGACCAGCGCTCTTTCTTCTCGAGGCTGCTGGATTCAGTGGGTGTCGGACTCATGGAATTATTCTCTCCCGCTCTGTCGTTGGGCACCTCAAGGGTACGTCAACGAACGATAGAACTCAAATAAGAGTCTTGGCGTTTTCGATCGTGTTTGACTTATGTGTTTCGGTCGGGCGATCGGGTTCTGATTGAATCGCGATGTGACCGCCCTCTACCGCAAGTACCGCCCCCAGACCTTCGATGAGGTAGTCGGGCAGGAAGCGGTGGTGCGGACGCTCTCGAATGCGATCGAGAGCGGAAACCTACGCCAGGCCTACCTGTTCGCCGGCCCTCGGGGCACCGGGAAGACCTCGATGGCGCGCATCCTCGCGAAGTCGGTCAACTGCAAGATCGGGCCGACCACGCACCCCGACAACACCTGCCATGCGTGCGTGTCGATCTCGAACGGCACCTCGATGGACGTGATCGAGATGGACGCCGCCTCGCAGCGCGGGATCGACGACATCCGCGACATCCGCGACCGCGTCGTGCTGCAGCCGGTCGAGGGGCGGTCGAAGGTCTACATCCTCGACGAGGCGCACCAGCTCACCGACGCGGCCTGGAACGCGCTCCTGAAGCTGATCGAGGAGCCTCCGCCCCACCTGCTCTTCATCTTCTGCACGACCGACCTCGCGAAGGTGCTGCCGACGGTGCGCTCGCGCTGCCAGACGTTCGTGTTCCAGCGGCCGCGCCTGCCGGAGCTCGTCCGGAAGCTGCGCCTGATCGCCGACGCCGAGGGGATCACGGTGCCCGATGCTGCGCTCGCGCTCGTCGCGCGCGGCGGGCGCGGCGCCTACCGGGACGCCGAGTCGACGCTCGACCAGCTCGCCGCCTCGACGGGCGCGACGATCACGGTGCAGGACGTTCTCGCCCTGCTCGGGGCGGTCGAGGACGAGGTGCTGTTCCGGCTGTGCGACCAGGTCGTCGATCGCGACACCGCCGGCGCGCTGCTCTTCCTCGAGCAGCTGTCCGAGGAGGGACAGGATCTCGGCCGGCTCGTGGTCGATCTGCTCGAGCACCTGCGCCACCTGATGCTCGTGCAGGCGACCGGCGAGGTCCCGGACACGCTGCCGGTGACCGAGGAGTCCCGCGAGCGGCTGCGCGAGCAGGCGAACCAGCTCTCCGCGCCGACGGTGTTGCGGCTGATCGACCTGCTGCACGTGGCCGTCGACGACATGCGCCAGGGCGGCGACCCGCGGCTGCCGCTCGAGCTGGCGCTCGTGAAGGTGACCCGCGCAAGCTCGGATCTGTCGCGCGAGTCGCTCGCCTACCGGGTCGACCAGCTCGAGCAGCACGGGCACTCGGCGCCGGCCGTCCCTCCGCCGCCCGCGGCCGCCGCATCGCCGGCACCGGCGCGTGAGACACCGATGCCTGAGACACCGATGCGCGAAGCGGTCGAGCCGGCTTCGGCCGCTCCGACGCCGGTCGCCCCGGAGACCCCGCCGGCTCCGACCTCGGCCCCGCCCAAGCTCGAGCTCGGCCGAGCTCCAGGAAGCGTGGCGCCGCTCGATCCTCCCGACCGTAGAGGGCCAGGGCGGGGGCATTCCTGCGGCCGCGATGCTCGCCGAGGCGCATCTTGCCGCGCTCGAGGACGACGTGCTCACGCTCGAGTTCCCCGAGGGCGCCCAGTTCCACCGCAAGCACGCCGAGGAGCCGAAGAACGTCGCGCTGCTTCAGAACGCCCTCTACGAGGTCACCGGCCGGCGGCTCGAGATCGCCTTCGCCACCGGCGCGCGCCCCGACCCGAGAGCCGCCGAGCCCGACCGCCCGGCCACCGAGGAAGAGATCGTCGAGCTCGTCAAGACGACGTTCGACG
>CAVYIB010000019.1:0-17859 GCA_963768435.1 uncultured Actinomycetota bacterium | reverse complement strand
CCCGCCCAGGTATCCGGCGACCTTGGCGTGCAGGCGGTCGAAGCTCGCGGGCTCGAGCGGCTGATTGACCTTCCCCCACCAGATCCGCTCCTCGGTGCCGGGCTCCCGCACGATGAACTTGTCATCCGGCGAGCGGCCGGTGTGCTCCCCGGTCTCGACGACGAGCGGGCCGCCCTCGGCGAGGACGCCGTCGCCCCGGCGAACCGCCTCCGTGATCAGGACTGCGGCGGGGACGTTTCGATGCACCGACTGAGAGGCGTCGATGCCATGCGCGCTGAGGTCGATCTCGGCCACGGGCGCCGATACTAAGGCGGCGTCATAATCTGCCAGTCACCGTCGCGCAGGACGGGGACCCGCTCCCCGTCCACGGTGATACCGGTGACCTCGAGCTCGTCCGAGCCGACCATGAATCGATGTGGATCGCGCTCACGTTGAGCCGGTCGCGATCCTCCTCGGCGGCCGAGAACGCGTAAGCGCCGCCGAGCGCGATGTGGCTCGCGGCGTTCTCGTCGAGCAGCGTGTCGTAGAACACGGTCCCGAGACGGCCGATCCGACCCTGGCGGTCGACGAGCGCGAGCTCGCCGAGCCTCGTCCCACCGTCGTCGACAGCGACCTTCGCGCGCAAGGCGTCCGCGCCCTCGTCGGCGTCGATCTCGACCGCACGCCCACCTTCGAAGCGCACCTTCAGCCCGCGCACGATCGTCCCGTCCTTCAGCACGAGCGGCTTCGTCGAGGTGACGTGACCTTCGGCGCGAAGCGGATCCGGCGCCGTGAAGACCTCCTCGGTCGGAAGGTTCGGAGGTGCCGCACGCCGAACCTGGTCTCGAAGTCGCCGGCCTGCCAGATGCGAGGTCGGGAGCAACCCGAGCGTCAGCTCGGTACCCGGCCCCTTCAGCTCGATCGCGTCGAATCGCCGGTCGTCGAGCGCCTCCGACGAGGTCTTCAGGAGCTTGATGCGCTCCTCCCAGGCGGCACCCGGATCAGGCTCGTCGAGCCGGAGCACGTGCCAGAGCTCATTCCAGAGGCGCTCGTAGGCCGCGTCCGGTTCGAGCTCCGGGAAGACCAGCTCGGCCCAGTCGTGCGTCGGGCACGGGACGATCGACCAGTTGGTCGCATGGTCGTTCAGGACCTTCATCGACTCCTTGAGCCAGGGGAGCTGATCGCGGCCGAGACGAGCGCCGTCGATCCCCTCGAGCGCGTCCGGCGACACGACCCCGCCGAAGCTGATCCGCGCCGCTTCGCTCTCGGCGAGGCCGAGGAGACGGGCGCCGAGCCAGTCCGGGACGTAGTCGAGCGTGTCGAAGTCGGCGTGCTCCATCCGGGCGCGCTTGATGAACGGATCGAAGTAGAGAACGTCGACGAACTTCGCGCCGCGCCGGTACGCCGCCGAGGCAACTGCCCGGGCGAGCTCCTCCTGCCCGAGGAAGGCGCTGACGCTGACGATCTGGCCCGGCTGCACGTTTGCGCCGTGCACTGCCAACCCCGCCAGGGTTTCGAAGCGCTCGTCCACGGCAGGCGATCGTAGCGCGAGCGCGAATGCCGCCGGGTGAGGCTCGAGCCCGCGACCGAGCGGTACTTGTCCTCGGCGGGCATCGCCGAGTCGACCCGTCGGGGCTACGCCGCCGACCTGGCCGACTTCGCCGAGTGGTACGGCAACGGCGAGCTCGAGCAGATCGACTTCCGCGTCCTCTCCGCATATACGGCCGACCTCGGTCGCTCGCGACCGGGCGGGAAGCTCGCCCGTGCGACGATCGCCCGCCGCCTCTCGGCTGTTCGGACGCTCATCCGCTTCACGCTCGGGCCGGGAGCCGTGCCCGACGTCCCGTTCACGGAGCGCCGCGGCCGCCGGCTTCCCGACGCGCCGAAGGTAGAGGAGGTGGAGTCGATTCTCGCCGAGGCACTCGGCGACGGCGGCCCGCTCGGGATCCGCAACCGCGCTCTGCTCGAGCTCGTCTACTCGGCCGGCCTGCGCAGCTCGGAGGCGGTGGGGCTCGATCTGGCCGACGTCGACTTCGAGCAGGAGCACGTTCACATCCGGAACGGCAAGGGCGCAAAGGACCGCATCGTGCCGCTCGGCGAGGACGCGGCCCACTGGGTCGCCCGCTACCTCCGCGAGTCCCGCCCCGGGCTCGCCCGCGGCGCGATCGACGCACTGTTCCTCTCGACCCGCGGCCGTCGGCTCGACACCTCGACCCTGCGGCGACTGACACCGCATCCGCATCGGCTCCGCCATGCGTTCGCAACGCATCTGCTCGAAGGCGGCGCCGATCTGCGCACGATCCAGGAGCTGCTCGGCCACTCGTCGCTCTCGACGACGCAGATCTACAGCCACGTCAGCGCCAAGCGCCTGCGCCGCGTCTACGACAGCGCGCACCCCCGCTCTTGACGAGGCCGTCGACCCGCAACCCGGAGCAGCGGCGGGACCTCGAGGTCGAGGGATTCCTGGCGGTGCTGGGAGCCAGGCGGGCGCCGCGAACCGTGGACGCCTACCGCCGCGACCTCGTCCGGCTCGGAGCCTTCCTCGACCACGATGTCTCGACTGCGACCATCGAGGAGCTCGAGCGCTATACGGCCGAGATGCGTGCCGAGGGACTGTCCCCGGCGACGCTCGCCCGGCGCACGGCGGCTGCGCGGAGCTTCTTCGGCCACCTGCAGCTGATCGGGGTGCGCGGCGACAACCCCGCCGCCGAGATCGAGCTGCCGCGACGCACCCGCCGGCTGCCGCGCACGCTCTCGGCCGGCGAGGCCGAGCGGCTGATCGATGCCGCGGCCGGGACGACACCGCGCGCGCTCCGGAACGCCGCCCTCGTCGAGCTCCTCTACGGCGCAGGCCTGCGCGTCTCCGAGGCCACGGGCCTCGAGAAGAACGGCGTCGATCTCGACGAGCGCGTCATCCGCGTGCTCGGCAAGGGTGGCAAGGAACGGGTGGTGCCGGTCGGGCGCCAGGCGGTCGAGGCACTCCGGCGGTACCTGTCCCGGGGGCGGCCCTATCTCGACACAAGGCACCGGCCGGAGCTCTTTCTCAACGCCAAGGGCGGCGCGCTGACCCGCTCGGGCGCCTTCCTGATCCTGAAGGGGCTCGCCGAGAAGGCCGGCCTCGAGCCCGGGCGCGTCCACCCCCACCTGCTCCGGCATTCGTTCGCCACACATCTACTCGAGGGCGGCGCCGACCTGCGGAGCGTGCAAGAGATGCTCGGCCACGCCGACCTCAGCACCACGGAGCTCTACACCCACGTCTCCGACCGGCGCAGGCGCGAGACCTACTTCGCCGCCCACCCGCACGCCAAGCGGAAGTCGGACGACTGATGGGCTACTTCGACGGACCGGCCTTGCGGCGCAGGCCCTGGGCGACCTTCGAGGCGGCCTCGCGCAGCTCGCGCCCCGCCTCGTCGTCGTCGGCCAGCGCGGCCAGGATCGCGATCGTGTCCCTCTGCGCCGAGCCGTTGCGCAGCGATACCACCGCGAGCCTCCTCACCGCGTCATTGTCGTCGTGCGTGACCATCTCGTGGAGCAACGGCCGCACGCTGTTGACCACGCTCGGATGATCGCGGGAGAGCAGCTCGAGCGAGAGCAGCGCCGAGCCGCGACAGGCCGGGCTGACATCCTCGAGGCCCCGCCGCAGTAGCTCGATCTTCTGCCGGAAGCGGAACTGCCCGATCGCCCGGTAGGCGACCACGCGTTCGCGGAAGTCCTGAGCACGCGCCGCCGCCTCGAGCTCGTCGTCCCACTTCGCCCGCAGCTCGGACAGGTGCTGCTCGTCGCCCTGCTCTGCGAACGCCGCAGCCTCGGCTGCGGCGTCGGCGAGCGTCATCCGTCCACCAGCGAGTAGGCAGGCACGCCCACGTACCGCGCCGCCGGCCGGATGAGACGGCCGGTTCGCCGCTGCTCGACGATGTGGGCAGACCAGCCGGCAACCCTCGCGCAGCCGAACATCGCCGGGTACATCGGAGGCGGGATCTCTGCGATCTCGAGCACGACGGCGGCCCAGAACTCGACGTTCGTCTCGAGCACCCGGTCGGGAGACTTCTCGCGCAGCGCCGCTAGAGCGGCGCGCTCGAGCTCCTCGGCCACCTCGACGCGAGTCGACCCGAGCTCGTTCGCCGTGCGGCGGAGCACCCGCGCCCGCGGATCCTCCGCGCGGTAGACGCGATGACCGAAGCCCATGATCCGGTCGCCGCGGTCGAGCAGGCCGCGGACGTAGCCATCGGGATCGCCGCTCGCCTCGACCTCGTCGAGCATCAACAGCACCCGCGTGGGCGCCCCGCCGTGCAACGGGCCGGACAGCGCCCCCACGGCCGACGAGAGCGAGGCGGCGCAGTCGGCGCCGGTCGATGCCGTGATCCGCGCGCAAAAGGTCGAGGCGTTCAGGCCGTGCTCCGCTGCTGAGACCCAATAGGTGTCGATCGCCTGCACGTGTCGGGGGTCGGCCTCGCCGCGCCAGCGGATCAGGAACTGGGCAGCGGCGTTCCCGCCCCGCTCGATCTCGGCCTCGGGCACCGGAGCCTGGTCGGCCCGGGCGGCCTGGGCGACGATCGAGAGCGCAGCCGCCGAAAGGCGGGCGAGGTCGTCACGCGCCTGCTCGGCCGAGATGTCGACCAGCTGGCCGAGCCCCCACTTCGGCCCGAGCTTCGCGAGCTCGGCCTGAAGGTCTGCCATGACCGACCCGCTCGGATCCTTCAGCTCGATCCGCTCGGCGCCGGGCATCCCCGACTCGAGGCTCCCGTCGACGAGCAGCCCCCAGACCTGCTCGAACGGGTAGCGCCCGACGAGCTCCTCGATGTCGACGCCCCGGTAGCGAAGCGCCGATCCCTCGCGATCCGGCTCGGCGATCTCCGTCTCGAATGCGATCACTCCCTCGAGACCAGGTTTGAAGTCGCCGTCCATCTCGGAAAACGCTAGCTGAGAGGCGAGAGGCGCCTCTTTCGACGCTCTCCCGAAGGCGCAACCGCCGGGCGTACGTAGAATCCGCGGCCGATGGCTCATCGCGTCACTCTCATCCCCGGCGACGGCATCGGCCCGGAGCTCACCGAGGCCACGCGCCGCGTGCTCGAAGCGACCGGCGTCGAGTTCGAATGGGACGTCCAGCCGGCCGGCGCCGATGTGATGGCGGACCACGGAGGCAATCCGCTCCCGGAGGAGACGCTCGAGTCGATCCGCAGGAACCGCGTAGCGCTCAAGGGCCCGATCACGACCCCGGTCGGCGACGGCTTCCGTTCCGTGAACGTCGGACTGCGCGTCGCGCTCGACATGTATGCGCAGGTGCGCCCATGCAAGACCTATCCAGGTGTCCGCACCCGCTACGAGGACATCGACCTGGTGATCGTCCGCGAGACGACCGAGGACATCTACGCCGGGATCGAGTTCGAGCAGGGATCGCCGGACGCCGAGGAGCTGCGCGCCTGGCTCGAGTCGCACGGCGAGAAGCTGCCGATGCCGGACTCGGGGATCTCGATCAAGCCGATCTCGATCACCGGGACGCGCCGGGTGTTCGAGTTCGCGTTCGACTATGCGCGCAAGATGGGCCGCCAGAAGATCACGGCCGTCCACAAGGCGAACATCATGAAGTTCACCGACGGCCTCTGGCTGCGCGTCGCGCGCGCCGTCGCTGCGGAGAACCCCGACATCGCCTTCGACGACAAGATCGCGGACAACATGTGCATGCAGCTCGTCCAGTGGCCCGAGGACTACGACATGATGGTGCTGCCGAACCTCTACGGTGACATCATCTCCGACCTCGCCGCCGGGCTGATCGGCGGGCTGGGCGTCGCGCCGGGCGCGAACTTCGGCAAGGAGGTCGCCGTCTTCGAGCCGACGCACGGATCTGCTCCGAAGTACGCCGGCCAGAACAAGGTCAACCCGATCGCGCAGATGCTCTCGGGGATGCTGATGCTCCGGCACCTGGACGAGATGGGCGCAGCCGACCGCCTGGAGACCGCGATCGCCGAGCTGATCCGCGAGGGCAAGAGCCTCACCTACGACATGAAGCCCTCGCGCGACGACCCGACCGCGGTCGGGACGAGCCAGGTCGCCGACGCGCTGATCGAGAAGCTCCAGAGCTCGGTCTCGGTATGAGCGTCCAACCGGAGGTTGGCCAGACTGCAACAGCCTCGACGGGGCTCAGGTGTGAGCAGAGGCGCCGGCTCTGCCGGCGCCGGGAGCGGGGATGAGCCGAGCGAAGGTAACCGTCGTCGGCGCCGGGAACGTCGGCGCGACGTGCGCGCAGGTGCTCGCGACGCGCGATTACGCGGACGTCGTGCTCGTCGACATCAAGGAAGGACTGCCGCAAGGGAAGGCCATCGACATCGCGCAGATGGGCGCGGTGCTTGGATACGAGCCTTCGATCACCGGGACGAACGGCTACGCGGAGACGGCCGGCTCGGCAGTCGTCGTGATCACCGCCGGTGTGCCGCGCGGCCCCGGGATGAGCCGCGACGACCTCGTCGCGACGAACGAGAAGATCGTGTCCGCGGTGACTCGCGACGTGGTCGCCCACTCACCCGACGCGGTGCTCGTCGTCGTGTCCAACCCGCTCGATGCGATGTGCCATGTCGCGAAGAGCGTCTCGGGCTGGCCGCGAGAGCGCGTGCTCGGAATGGCAGGGATCCTCGACACGGCGCGCTTCTCGACCTTCGTCGCCTGGGAGACGGGCTCGTCCCTGAAGGACGTTCAGACGCTCGTGCTCGGCGGTCACGGCGACCAGATGGTTCCCCTCGTCAGCGCCACGCGCGTCGGCGGGATACCGCTGACCGAGCTCGTCACGGCCGACCGGATCAAGGCGATGATCGAGCGCACGGCGAAGGGCGGCGGGGAGATCGTCAACCTGCTCGGCACCTCCGCCTGGTACGCGCCCGGCGCTGCGGCCGCGCAGATCGTCGACTCGATCGTGCTCGACGAGAAGCGCGTGCTCCCTTGCGCCGCCTACCTCGAGGGCGAGTACGGCATCGACGGCCTCTACGTGGGCGTCCCGGTCAGGCTCGGCGCGGGCGGGATCGAGAAGATCGTCGAGCTGGACCTGACCGGCGACGAGCATGCCGCGCTCCAGGCGTCGGCCGCCGCCGTGCGCGAAGTCGTCGGCGTCCTCACCGCCTGAACGGGTCTGGTTAGTTCCCGAGCCTAAGAAGCTCCTTAGGGAACGGTTGGGAAACGCCCCGACCGTCTACAGTGAACCTGTGGAAGCGGCGGCTCGCCCCCATCCTCGCTCCCGTCCACGGGTCTTCCGCATCGTCACCCCCGGACGGGTGCTTGCGTTGCTCGGCCTCGTCGTGGCCGGGTTCATCTCGCTCAACTTCATCTCGTCCGACCAGTACATCTTCCTGCCGGACAAGGCGCACCCGGTCGGGCAGCTCGTCAAGGTCGCGGGGACGCCTGAACGCACGGGCGCCGGCGGGATCTACTTCGTCGACGTCCTCGTTCGCAAGGCCACGATGCTCGAGCAGCTCTTCGGCGGGCTCCACAACGGCGCCGACCTCTACCCGGCCGACGAGATCGTGCCCGCCGGGACCTCGACCGCGCAGGAGAATCAGGTGAATGACGACGAGATGCAGACGTCGAAGCAGGTCGCCGCCGCCGTCGCGCTCCGAGCCTTCGGCAAAAAGGTCAGCGTGATCGAGAACGGCGCGATCGTCTCGCAGACCGAGCCCGGATTCCCGGCGAACGGGAAGCTCGTGCCCACCGATCGCATCGTCGGCATCGACGGCACCGCGGTTCACTCGCCCGACGACATCTTCCGGGCGATGTCCGGCAAGCCGATCGGTACCCCCTTCCGCTTCAAGGTGCTCCGGAGCGGCCATCAGGCGCTCGTTCGGCTGACGACCGTGGCCGCCGCCGCGGGCTCCAAGCGCGGCGTCGTCGGCGTGCTGCTCGCCCCGAGCGAGAAGATCAACCTGCCGGTCAAGGTGACGATCGACACGCCCGGCGTCGGCGGGCCGTCGGCCGGCCTCGCTTTCGCGCTCGACATCCTGCAGCAGCTCGGGCGCAACGTCGACCGCGGCCACAAGGTCGCCGCAACCGGTGAGATCTTCCTGAACGGCGCAGTCGGGCCGATCGGCGGGATCAAGCAAAAGACGATCGGCGCGCGCCAGGCGGGTGTGGACGTCTTCCTCGTTCCGGCGTCGAATGCGGCCGAGGCCCGCAAGTACGCACACGGCCTCCGCATCGTGCCTGTGAAGAGTTTTCAACAGGCGTTGCACGCGCTGGCAACCTTGCCGCCAGTCCGCTAGAAACCTGGGATTTTCGCCCTTCCGAAAGGCGCGGAAACTGCGCGTTTTCTCTCGTGGCAAACCCTTGTGCCCGGCGCGCACATGCGTAGGATCGCATCTCGTCGCAGGCCCTTTTTTAGAGGAGCGTATGAGCAAGCACCCCCCTACCTGTCAGGACTGTTACTTCCAGCGCCACGGGCTCTGCGCCCTGGCTCTCGATCGCCCGTGCCCCACCTTCCGGGCGGCCGAGCGCGTGCTCTCTCCCCCGCCCCAGCCGCGGCTCGTGCCGCGCCCACTGCCGCTCTCGGCGGCCTCTGCGGCGACTGCCTAGTAGGACGGGCTAGGCGATCGCAGCGGCAAGCCGCTGGACGCCTTCGTCGATCTCGTCGGGCGAGACGAAGCTGTAGGCGAGGCGGATCGAGTTCGCGGGCCCGCCGAAGTCGGTGCCGAGCACGGCGGTGACACCCTCGGCGCGGTCGAGCACCTCCTTGGCATTCGTGCCCTCGGGGAGCTCGAGCCAGATGAAGTAGCCGCCCTCGGGGCGTGACCAGGTCGAGCCGCCCATGTGCTTGTCGAGGGCCGTGAGCATCGCGTCGCGGCGGGCCTTCAGCAGCCCGTTGACGCGGACGAGGTTCGGCTCGTACCGCCCACGGCGGATGAACTCGTACACGACCGCCTCGCTGATCTGGACCGGCGTGATGTAGGTCGAGTTGGCGACCTCGGTGAGCGCGCGTGCGAGGTTCTCGGGGAGGATGTACCAGCCGACCCGGAGGCCCGGCGAGATCGTCTTCGAGAACGACGAGGTGTAGATCACGGACTCCGGCGCCAACTCGTACATCGACGGCGGCGCCGATCCTTCGAAGCGGATCCGGCCGTACGGATCGTCCTCGAGCAGCGTCACCCCGGCCGCCTGGGCGAGGGCGACGATCTCGCGGCGCCTGCCCTCGGGCACGGTGCGGCCGCTCGGGTTCTGAAAGGTCGGGATCGTGTAGACGAAGGCGGGGGCCGGGTTGGCCTTGAGCGCGCTGTCGAGCGCGGCCGGGATCAGGCCGTCGTCGTCCATCGCCATCGTGACGATCGGAGAGCCGACCTCGTTCAGGATCTTCAGCGGCCGGTCGTAGGTCGGCAGCTCGACGAAGACCGACTTGCCGCGCGCGAGGAACTGCACCAGCAGGACGAAGCCCTGGAGGCCGCCGTTCGTCAGCAGCACCTGGCTCGCCGGGACGCCGTGCCATTCCCCGATCACCTCGCGCAGCGGCGCGTAGCCGTTGCCTGCGCCGTAGGAGAGGATCGTCTTGCCGTCGCGGGCGACAACCTCGCGGGCGCAGTCGGCGAGCTCGGCTTCGTCGAGGCACTCGGGTGCCGGGACGCCACGGGCGAACGAGATCGTGTCCATGCCTCGAATCTATCGGCTCGGGGCGGCGTTGTCCGGGCTGAACCGTCAGCCGGCGCGCTCGGCGACGAGCTGCGCGACCTCGGTCGGCGTCGTGCCGACGGCGATCCCGGCAGCCTCGAGCGCCTCCTTCTTCGCCCGCGCGGTGCCTGCCGAGCCGGAGATGATCGCGCCCGCGTGCCCCATCGTCTTCCCGGGCGGGGCCGAGAAGCCGGCGATGTAGGCCAGCACGGGCTTGGACAGCTTCTGCGTGACGTGGCGGGCTGCCTTCTCCTCTTCCTCGCCCCCGATCTCGCCGACGAGCACCACGATGTCGGTCTCGGGGTCGGCCTCGAACAGGTCGAGGATGTCGACGAACGTGGAGCCGATCACCGGGTCGCCGCCGATGCCGACGATCGTCGAGTTGCCGACTCCGAGTTGGGCCAGCTCGTTGCCGATCTGGTAGGTCAGCGTGCCCGAGCGTGAGACGAGGCCGACCCGGCCGGGCGCGAAGACCTCGGCGGGGATGATCCCCACGTTCGCCTTGCCCGGTGAGAGCGCGCCCGGGCAGTTCGGCCCGATCATCGTCACGCCGCGGGCTCGAACGTAGGCGCGGAGCCTGAGCATGTCGTGGACCGGGATGTGCTCGGTGATGCAGATCACCGTTCCGATTCCGGCGTCGACCGCCTCGTAGACCGCGTCGGCCGCGAAGCGAGCCGGGACGAAGACGAGCGACGTGTCGGCTCCGGCCTCGGCGACCGCGTCCGCGACCGTGCCGAAGACGGGGATGCCTTCGACGCTCTCGCCCTCCTTGCCCGGCGTGACCCCGGCGACGACGTTCGTCCCGTAGGCGCGGTTGCGCAGCCCGTGGAAGCGGCCCTCGGTCCCGGTCAGCCCCTGGACGACGAGCCGGGTGTCTCGGTCGACCAGGATCGCCATCAGGCGGGCCGCGCTCGCAGGGCGATCCGGTCGAGCTTGAAGAAGCCGCCGTCCATGCGGTCAGCGAGCAGCTCGCGCACGGCGTCGGCGTCGGGGCCTGTGCACCCCGTCCTGACGAGCCACGGCTCGAGCTCGATCGGGTGGTCGAAGATCCGCACCTTCTCGACGACCAGGCCCCCACCTTCGAGGAATGCGCGCCACTCGGCCTCGCTGTAGTTGCGGACATGCGAGGGGTCGCGGAGCTTCTCGGCCTGCTCGAGCTTCTCGCCGTCGTAGATCGTGTCGGCGACGATGACCCGCTTCGACGCGACCCGGCCGAGCTCGCGCGCCGCCTGCGCCGGATCGGCGAAGTGATGGGCGGCGACCCGCGTCACAGCGAGGTCGAACGCCCTGTCGGCGAACGGCAGATCCTCGGCGAAGCAGATCACGTCCGGCTCCATTCCCGGCGCCGGATCGCAGCTCACGACCTCGAGCCCCGCCATCCGCAACCGCCGCGCCACGTGGCCGCCCCCGGTCGCGACATCGATCGCCGTCTTGCAGCCCTCGGCCCACTCCACGATCAGATCGAGGTCCGGCCCCTCCGCATGCGCCGCACTCGTCCGGTACATCTCCGCCCGCTCGCTCCACGGATCACTCATGCCGATATTCCCGCCTCCTCGAATTCGTTTTGCACCCGTAGTCCGGACGCTTTAAAATCGGTGTCTGACACCGCAGTAAACCGTGTGGTAGAGCCGAGAAACCGCTGCTTGTGACACTCTCGTAACGGGTGTCTGACACCGAGCTTTGGGCCCTGGCTCATCGGGCCATGGCTCATGCGGCCAGCTCCACTGCGCGGCGGGCTGCGTCGAGCATGGTGGGCTCGAGCACGAGGCCTGCGCGGCCGGCGTCGGCCAGTATGCGGCGGCCTTCCTCGGCGTTGGTCCCGTCGAGGCGGACGACGATCGGGACCGACAGGTCGATCTCGTCGAGTGCGGTGAGGATCCCCCTCGCCACCTCGTCGCAGCGGGTGATGCCGCCGAAGATGTTGAAGAGGATCGAGCGCACCTGGGTGTCGCGGGCGATCACCTCGAGCGCCGCGACAACGCCCGCCGAGGAACCGCCGCCGCCGAGGTCGCAGAAGTTCGCCGGCCGGCCGCCTGCGACGACCACCACGTCCACGGTCGACATCGACAGTCCCGCCCCGTTCCCGAGGATCCCGACCGAGCCGTCGAGCTTCACGTAGATCACGCCCCGTTCCCGCGCGAACGCCTCGAGCGGGTCGGCGGCGGCTGTGTCCCGGAGCTCCGCGAGATCGGGGTGACGGAAGAGCGCCGAATCGTCGATCGTCACCTTGGCGTCGAGCGCCCGGACCTCTCCGGAGGGGGTGACGATCAGCGGATTGATCTCGCAGAGCGTCGCGTCGGACTCGACGAAGCAGTTGTACAGCGCCGTGACGATCCGCTCGATCTGGGAGCGTTCGCCCTCGTCGGCGACGGTTTCGAGCAACTCGCGGGCGTGATGCGGCTCGAAGCCCTCGAGCGGATCGACATGAACCCGCACGAGCGCCTCGGGAGTCTCGGCGACGACCTGCTCGATCTCGACACCGCCCTGGGTGGTGAACATGAGCAGCGCCTGCCCGACACCGCGGTCGAGCGCGACCGAGAGGTAGTACTCGCGCTCGATCTCCGAGGCTGTCTCGATCCAGAGCCGGCGCACCACATGCCCGCGGATGTCGAGCCCGAGGATCTCCCCCGCGCGCGCCTCCGCTTCGTCGGGCCCGTCCGCCAGCTTGACGCCGCCGGCCTTCCCGCGGCCGCCGGTCAGCACCTGCGCCTTTACGACAACCGGCCCGCCGAGCTCTTCCGCCGCCGCGCGCGCCTCGGCCGCCGTCGTCGCCACACGGCCCGCTGAGACCGGGATCCCGAAGCGCGCCAACAGCTCTTTTCCCTGGTGCTCGTACAAGTCCATGCCAGGGAAATCTAGATGCGGGCCCTCGCAGGCGTATTCTGCTCCCCAGATGCCGTTCGCCGACCAGCTCACTCTCGCCCGGATCGCGTGTGCCCCGCTGGTCGTGGTCCTGTTCACGGTCGACTTCCAGCGGCACGACTACTGGGGGACGGCCGTCTTCTGCGTGGCGATGTCGACCGACTGGTTCGACGGCAGGATCGCCCGCCGCTCGGGCCGGACGACCTCGTTCGGCTCGCTCCTCGATCCGGTCGCCGACAAGGTGCTCGTGCTCGCGACGCTGATCGTCCTGCTCGACCAGGGCGTCTTTCCGGCGTGGATGGTCGCGGCGATCGTCGCGCGTGAGCTGCTCGTCAGCGGCCTGCGGCTCGCAGCGATCGAGCGCGGCGTCGTGATCGCCGCCCGCGACCTCGGCAAGCTGAAGACGTGGTCGCAGGCGCTCGCAGCGGCCGCCGGAGGCCTCGCGGCCGCGGGCGCCTGGAACGACAGCGTCTCATGGTGGCTGCTGCTCGTCGCGGTCATCCTGACCTGGGTCTCCGGCCTGGACTACGCCCGGTCGGCCCCGAGCGTGCTGCGCGGCCGCACGGTCGCACCGCTCTAGCCAGGCCGCTCGACACCATCCGGCATCACTCGCAGGAGGGAACTTGGCGTCCCCGGGGCGTCAGATCACCCATCCGGGGTTACCCCATCCCCCACGGTGGTCGAAGGAGCGAGGATGCGCCGACTCCTCCTCATCCCCCTCGCCCTGCTCGGCCTCTTCTCGGCAGGCGCCTTCGCCTCGATCAAGCAGGCCAACTCCTCCGCCGTCGCCAGGATCACGTCGCTCACCCCGACGTCGATCACCGTCGGCAAGAAGCACCACCCCCATCTGACCTGCAGCCTGACCGGCTTCTCGCCCTCGACCGTGAGCTTTGCGATCGGCGACCGCGTGAAGATCGCCTGCTCCAACCGCGTGCTCGTCGCGATCGCGGACATGCCGGGCTCGAGCAACGCGAAGAAGACCGACGACGTAGTCGACACCAGCGGCATCTCCGGCAAGGTGAGCGCGATCGGGCCGAAGTTCATCACCGTCCACGACGGTGACCGCACGATGACGTGCACGGTCGGCGCCGACTCACCGAGCATCACGCCCTACGCCGTCGGCGACCACGTGAAGATCGGTTGCGTGAACGGCGTCCTCGTCACGGTCGGAAGCCCGACCTCGGGGCCCGGGGTCACCACGTCTGCCGCGACGACGGCGAATGTCACGAACGCCAACGGCCCGATCACCCTGCTCGGCACCTCGTCGATCTCCGTGCAGACGATGACCTGCACCTTCGGGCCGAGCTCTCCAAGCCTCGCCGGGTTCCACCTCGGCGACTCGGTGCGCATGTATTGCCTGAACGGCGTCCTCTACGAGCTCAAGCACAACGACACGCCGCCTCCACCGCCCGGGCCGACCACCACGACCACCACGACGACCACGACCACGCAAGGCACCTACACCGGGATCAGCGGAACGATCTCGGCGCTCACCGACGGGTCGATCGCCGTGCACGGGAGCGGCGACTCCGATGGGCCGGCGAGCCTCACCTGCCCGATCGGCCTCACCTCCCCGAGCACCGCCGGGTTCGCGGTCGGAAACTCCGTGCGCATGTACTGCCTGAACGGCGTGCTGTACCAGCTCAAGCACAACGACGCCCCGCCGCCGACCACATCCACCACGACGACCACAGCCACGACGACCACGACGCGGCAGAACTACACCGGGGTCGCCGGCACGATCACCGCGCTGAGCGATGGCTCGATCACGGCGACGAGTAGCGGCGGCGACGGCCCGCCACGCTGACGTGCACGATCGGCCCGTCCTCACCGAGCACCGGCGGGTTCACGGTCGGGAGCGCGGTGCGGATGTACTGCCTGAACGGCGTCCTCTACCAGCTCAGGCACAACGACACCCCGCCGCCGACCACGACGACGACCACCACCACAACCACCACCACCGACAGCTCGATCACGGACGCGAACGGCATCCTGCATGCCCTCACGACGAGCTCGATCACCGTCGGCGATCTCACCTGCTCGATCGGCCCCGGCTCACCGAGCGTCAGCGGCTACGCGGTCAACCAGTCGGTCAGGATGTACTGCCAGAACGGCGCTCTCTACGCGCTGTTCCACAATTAGCGCTCGATCCCATCCCCCCGGGATCGATCCAGTAGCCGTCGCGGGCAATGCCCGCGGCGGCTACAGTCGCGCAATGCGCGGCGTCGACCGTTCGACGATCTGGCCGTACGACGAGAACGGCGATCCACGCGAGTTCTTCTACCAGCGCTATGCCCATCCGGCCGGCGCGGCCGGCGAGGCGCGACTGGGCGAGCTCGAAGGCGGCGAGGCGCTTCTCTTCGCCTCCGGCATGGCCGCCGAGACCGCGGTGCTCCTCGCCTTCGCCCGGCCCGGCACGACAGTCGCCCTGGCCGAGGGCGCCTACTTCGGGACATCCGTCCTGCTCAAGACGCTCGCGCCGTGGGGGCTCCGCTACGTCGAGTACGACCAGACGGGTCCGCCTCCGCCGGACGCGGACATCGTCTGGGTCGAGGCCCCGGCGAACCCGACGCTGACCGTTCCGGACTGGGACGCCGTGCGCGCGCACGACGCGCTCGTCGTTTGCGACGCGACCGCCTCCACGCCGGTCTATCTGCGCGCTCTCGACCAGGGCGCCGACATCGTGATCCACTCCTGCACGAAGTTCCTGACCGGAAGTCACGACGCGCTGCTCGGCGCCGTGATCACGCGCTCCCACGAGCGGATCGAGGCTCTGCGCACCATCCGCACGCTGACCGGCGCGAATGCGTCGCCGCAGTCGGCGGCCTCGCTGCTGACCGGCATCGACTCGCTCCAGCGCCGCATGCGGCGGATCACCGAGACGGCGACTGACATCGCCGGCCGGCTGGATGCGCACCCGGCCGTCGAGCTCGTCCGCTACCCCGGCTTCTCGGGGCTGATCTCCTTCGACGTGGCCGACCCTCGCCGCGTCGAGACGCGCACTCGCGTGATCACGAACGCGACGAGCCTGGGCGGCGTGAACTCGACGATGGAGAGCCGCCACCGCTGGGAGGGCGACCGGATCCCGGTCGGGCTCCTCCGGCTCTCGGTCGGGCTCGAGGACGCCGACGACCTCTGGGAAGACCTCGCCCAGGCCCTCTCGTGAAGCACGCGACCGAGTACCTCACCTTCGAGACGCCGAACCGGCGCGACTACGTGAACATCACCGACCGGGTCGAGGCGTTCGTCCGCGAGTCCGGCATCCAGCACGGGCTCGTGCTCGTGAACCCGATGCACATCACTGCTGCCGTCTACGTCAACGACGACGAGAACGGCCTGATCGCCGATATCGACGACTGGCTCGAGCGCCTGGCGCCGCACGAGCCGGTCTCCGACTACCGGCACAACCGCGGCGAGGACAACGCCGATGCGCATCTGAAGCGCCAGCTGATGGCCCACCAGGTGGTGCTGCCGATCACCGACGGGAGCCTCGACCTCGGCCCGTGGGAGCAGGTGTTCTACGCCGAGTTCGACGGTCGCCGGCGCAAGCGGGTCGTGCTCAAGGCGATCGGCGAGTGACGTGAGCCTGCGCGACAGGCTCGAAGCCTCGGTCCGCGGCGAGGTCTCCACCGTCGATCTCAGCGCGTTGGCGTCGGCTAACCAGGACGCGTATGACCTTCTGGACGAGCTACCGCCGCAGGGGTGCGCTTCGCTTGCAGCCTGGTGTGCGTTCGTCCTGCAGACACACGCTGACAACCTGCTCGGCTCGGGATCGAGCGAAGGCCATTGCGTCGAGCCGGCCTACGAGGAGGCTCGCATCCTGATCCAGCTGGCCGCCGCATGGCTCGAGCGCGCGAGCTCGGCGCTCTCGAGTTCCGAGTACCGGCTGGACGTCGTGGTCCCGCAGCCGTATCCCCGCCCCTACGGCGCACAGCACATCGCCGAGCTGCGCGCGATGAGAAAGACGCTGGAGGCAGTCGAGGCCCGCGCGGGAACGGCGATCGAATCGCAGCGCGGCGAACCGGTGTACGAGCGCCTGCAGCCGACGCTCGGCATCATGCGCGCCGCGCTCGATGCTGCACTCGTCCTGGCCCGCGGGCATACCCCCGAGCCGAGCATCGAGCTCGCGCTCGTGCAGACGCTCCACGCCGCGCTCGACCGCGGATATCAGGCCGGCCAGCTGCTGGCGATGCCGGAGCTCCTGGCGAAGCCCCGGGTCGACCCGCCCGTCCGTGACTCGAGCCCCGCATCGCTCGCGCTCCTCCGCCCCGGCGATCCCGCCTTCGACCCGTGGTGCCTGACCGACCCGATCGAGCATCAGACGCCTGGCCTCCATCGGCAGCTCCGCGGCCAAGCTGGACGACTTCTGGGCGAAGCATCCGGATGTCCAGCAGCTGCTCGCGCTGCAGTCCGAGATCCTGGCGGCGCTCCAGGCCGGCACCGTCGACTACCTGCCCACGGAGGCGATCGGGTCGCTGAGGCAGTTCACGTCCGAGTGCCCATGGCCGGCCGCGCTCTGGGCCAAGGCCCGGATCTCGATCGGCGGACAGGCATTCGACGAAGGCGACCGCTTCGTTCTCTCGGCCGGAGGCGGCGACGAGCCGTACCGCTGCGCATTCGTGCGCCTCTCCGCGCACGCAGCCGCCCGGCTCGCAGAGGACGACGCAGCGACCGGGCTCGCCGGGACGAGCTCCGCGGGCTCGGGGCTCGGAGATCTCGTCGGAAGCGCGCTCGAGATCCTTTTTCTACGGCCCTGATGGACACTGCGATCGACGCCGCCGAGACGTTCGACCTGCTCGACTGGAAGCGGCGCATCTTCGCGCTCTACGCCGAGATCCGCGTCGCCCCGGAGCCCGAGGGCGCCTGGCGAGCCTGGCGCAAGGTTCGCGACGAGCTGTTTCGAACGCACCCGTCCTCACCGATCCCCGCGGAGGAGCGTGCGTCGTACCCGGGCGTTCCGTGCTTCGACTACGACCCGGCGCTCCGCGTCGTCGCCGCGGTCGAGCCGGTCGAGCCCTCTGCCACCCAGATCGGGAGCAGCGGAACCGAGGCGATTGCGTTCGTCCGGTTCGCGGTCGCCAGGTTCGAGGTCGGCGGCGAGAACCTCGCACTCGAGCTGTACTGGCTGACGGCGTACGGCGGTGGCCTGTTCGTCCCCTTCCGTGACGCGACCTCGGGCGCCGAGACCTACGGCGGGGGTCGCTACCTGCTGGACACGGTCAAGGGCTCCGACCTCGGGGTCGACGGCGACCGGCTCGTGCTCGACTTCAACTTCGCCTACAACCCGTCGTGCAGCTACGACCCGCGGTGGGTCTGCCCGCTCTCGCCGCCGGCGAACCGGCTGCCGATCGCCGTGCGCACGGGTGAGCGGATGCCCGAGTAGGA
>CAVYIB010000018.1:0-24461 GCA_963768435.1 uncultured Actinomycetota bacterium | reverse complement strand
GAGGAGGACGCAGCGAGAGCCGGCCTGGAGTAGCTCGGGTGGGTCGGGGCTCGGAGATCTCGTCGGAAGCGCGCTCGAGGTCCTTTTCCTTCGGCCCTGATGGACACCGAGATCGACGCCGGCGAGACTCTCGACCTGCTCGACTGGAAGCGGCGGATCTTCGGCTCTACGCCGAGATCCGGGTCGCCCCCGGGCCCGAGGCGCCTGGCGGACCTGGCGCAAGGTTCGCGACGAGCTGTTCCGGACGCACCCGTCCTCACCGGTCCCGGCGGAGGAGCGTGCGTCCTACCCGGGCGTCCCGTGCTTCGACTACGACCCGGCGTTGCGCGTCCTCGCCGTGGTCGAGCCGGTCGAGCCCTCGCCCACGCAGATCGGGAGCAGCGGGACCGAGGCGATCGCCTTTGCCCGGTTCGGGGTGGCGCGGTTCGAGCTCGGCGGTGAGGAGCTCGCGCTCGAGCTGTACTGGCTGAGCGCATACGGCGGCGGGCTCTTCGTCCCCTTCCGCGACGCCACCTCGGGCGCCGAGACCTACGGCGGCGGGCCGCTACCTGCTCGACACGGTCAAGGGCTCCGACCTCGGCATGGACGGCGACCGGCTCGTGCTCGACTTCAACTTCGCCTACAACCCGTCGTGCAGCTACGACCCGCGGTGGGTCTGTCCGCTCTCACCGCCGGCGAACCGGCTGCCGGTCGCCGTTCGCGCCGGCGAGCGGATGCCCGAGTATAAGAGCCGGAGGCGGGACTCGAACCCGCGGCACCCGGTTTACAAAACCGGTGCTCTGCCAGCTGAGCTACTCCGGCGTGGCGGCCATCGTAGCCGCGAGGCCTACGAGAGAACCTGGCGCTCGCGCTGGTGGTTCAGGATCTTGCGCTTGACCCGCTGGAGCGCGTTGTCGATCGTCTTCGTGTCGCAGCCGAGGTCCTCGGCCATCGTCTCGTACGACCACCCTCGAGGTAGAGGCGCAGCGCGTCGGACTCGAGCGGCGAGAGCGTCGAGCCGAGGCAGCCGACGAGGCTCTGCAGCTCCTCGGTCGAGATCACGCAGATCGCGGGGTCGTTGACGTTCGAGCCCGGGAGCGCGTCGCCGAGCGTGCAGTCGCCGTCGGGATCCTGGCCGGCGGGGGTGTGGCTGAACGAGACGTACGTGTTCAGCGGCGAGTGCTTGAAGCGGGTGGCGGTCTTGATCGCCGTGATGATCTGCCGGGTGACGCAGAGCTCGGCGAACGAGCGGAACGACGTCTCCTTGTCGGGCCGGAAATCGCGCACCGCCTTGTAGAGACCGATCAGCCCCTCCTGGATCAGGTCGTCGTTGCCGCCGCCGACGAGGAAGTAGGCGCTCGCCTTCAGCCGGACGAACGGGGTGTAGCGGCGGATCAGCCCGTCGAGGGCCGCGTTGCTCGCCGTTCCGCGCCTTGAGGACGAGCTGCAGATCCTCAAGTTCACGTTGAGCCTTTGCTGCTGTCTTGGCGGGCGTAGCCGCTCTTGCAATCACGTTGGAACCCCCGTGTTGAGCCGATTTGAAGAACTGCCGACCTCGATGTCGACGAAAACCCTCACCCTTAAGTCGAGGTGAATCTAGCAGGGACCGTCAGGAAAAACAAGCCCTTGTTGCAATGGACCCGTGTGCAACGTTAGCTGTCGCCGCGACGAAGGCGCTCGAGCTTCGCGCGGGTCTCGTCGTCGAGCTTGTTCGCGAGCCCGCCGGGCGGCGCAGGCGGCACCTCGGGCGGCTGCAGGTCGCGGAAGAACGTCTGCGAGGTGAGGTTCGCCACGGTGCGCCCGGCGGTGCCCTGAACGGTGGCATCCGACGAGACGAGCAGCACCCGCTCGCGCGAGCGGCTCTCCGCGGCGAGCCGCTCGAGCAGCGTGTCGGCGTCGGGGGCGAAGCGCACCGAGAGCGGGCCGATCTGCTCGTCGTCACCGGCGCCGTCGAACACGACCACCCCGCGCGCACCCCGGGTCGCGACGAAGCTCGCAAGGGTGTCGACCAGCTCGCGCCGGTCGTCGAGCGGCCCGGCGTGCAGGAGGTTGTAGCCGTCGAAGAGGTAGAGCGTCGGGTCGGCCATCACGAAGCGGCGCGGCGCTGGCGCCGGGCTTCGTACAGGAGCACCGCCGCGGCGACGCTGACGTTCAGCGACTCGACCTCGCCGGTGAGCGGGATCGAGACGAGCGCGTCGCAGCGTCCGCGGACGAGCGGGCGGAGCCCCTTGCCCTCGGCGCCGAAGCACGAGCGCGACGCCACCGGTCAGGTCGGTGTCCCACATCGTCGCCTCGGCATCGCCGGCCGCACCGTAGACCCAGAGCGACGGGCCCTTCACCTCTTCGAGGTAGCGCGCGAGGTTCGTCACGACCGCGATCGGCAGGTGCTCGATCGCGCCCGCCGAGGCCCGCGCGACGGCCGGCGTGACGACCGCCGCGCCGTGCGCCGGCACGACCACCCCGGTCGCCCCGGCTCCCTCGGCGCTCCGGCAGACCGCGCCGAGATTGTGCGGATCGGTGACCTTGTCGAGCACCGCGAGCATCGGGCTCTCGCGACCGGCCAGCTCGTAGGCGTCGGCGTAGCGGTATGGCTCGACTCGCGCGACCGCGCCCTGGTGGTCGCGCGTCCCGGCGAGCTCGGTGAGCTCACGGTCCGGCCGCACCTTCGGCCGCGCCTCGGCGAGCCACGGCTCCGAGGCGACTGCGCGCTCGCTGGCGAGCAGCTCGATCACCTCGCGCCGGCCGCGCAGCGACCTCGCGGACCGCGCGGCGCCCGTAGACGAGGTCGGTGCTCATCGCTTGCGGACGAGCGTGTAGCCGCCGGCCTCGTCGCGCATCTCCCAGCCGGCGGCATCGATCTCGCCGCGCAGCCGGTCCGCCGACTCGAAGTCGCGCTCGGCTCGCGCGGCGACCCGCTGCTCGGCGAGCGCGACGATCTCGGGCGGCGCCACGTCGAGCGCGCCGAGCGACTCGAGCCCGAACACGGCGAGCCCGCGGCGCAGCAGCTCGTGGTCGCGCCAGCCGTGCATCAGCGCGAGCGCCTCGGGCGTGTTGAAGTCGTCGTCGAGCGCCGCCGCGAACGCGTCCCAGTCGCCGCCGCGCTCACTCGGGCTGCGGAAGACGTTGCGGAACCCCTCGGCCTGCGCGGCCGCCTGCTCCATCGTCTCGTCGGAGAACTCGATCGGCTTGCGCCAGTGGCCGCCGAGGAAGAAGACGAGCGCCGTCTCGCGCCCCCACTCGTCGAGCACCTCGCGGATCGAGGCGATGTTCCCGACCGACTTCGACATCTTGTCGCCGGCGAGCTGGAGGATCCCGTTGTGCACCCAGATGTCGGCGAACCCGTGGCCGAGCGCCCGCGACTGGGCGACCTCGTTCTCGTGATGCGGGAAGACGAGGTCGAGCCCGCCGCCGTGGATCTCGAAGCGCGGGCCCGAGCAGCTCCTCGGCCATCGCCGAGCACTCGATGTGCCAGCCCGGCCGGCCTCGCCCCAGGGCGAGCGCCAGTGCGTGTCCTCGCCGAGCTTCGTCGCCTTCCAGAGCGCGAAGTCGCGCGGGTCCTCCTTCAGGGCGTTCGGCTCCTGCTCCTCGACCTGATCCGGCCGCTGGCCCGAGAGCCGGCCGTAGTCGGGGAAGCGCGCGACGCGGAAGTAGACGTCACCCTCGACCGGGTAGGCGAAGCCCGCCTCGACCAGCTGCTCGATGAAGCGGACGATGCCCGGGATGTGCTCGGTGACCTTCGGCAGGTAGTCGGGCATCCCGAGCCCGAGGTCGCCGGTGTCCTCGAGATACCAGGCGGTCGCGCGCTCGGCGAGCTCCGCGCTCGCGTTCGGCGCTGCGTCGTAGATCTTGTCGTTGACGTCGGTGATGTTGTGGACGAGCTCGGCGTCGTAGCCGGTGCGCGCGCAGCCACGAGCGCAGCCACATCCGATGACGAACGGCCGCGCGTTGCCGATGTGGGCACGCGCGTAGACCGTCGGGCCGCAGAAGTACATCCGGACCGGGCCGGGCGGCGCGGGCAGCTCGACGAGCGAGCGGGAGTAGGTGTCAAAGAGCCGCATCGACCCTCCGCAGGGTCTCGTCGCGCGGAAGCGCCGCGAGCACCGCCCACAGCTCGGGCCCGCTCTCACGTCCGGTCAGCGCCTGGCGCACCGCGCGCAGGTGGCCGCCGACGGCCTTCAGCTCGCGGACGATCGCCTTGGCGCCGGCCCGGTCGAGGCCGTTGGCGAAGCCGGCGCGGAGCTCGCGGAAGCGCTCGAGCGTCTCGCGCTCGTCGGGCAGCGAGATGGCCGGCGGGTCCAGGATCGACCGCTGCAAACGCGCCGCGCCTCGTTCAGGTTGTGGGCGCCGCGCATGGCCGGGACGACGGCGACTGGAACCCCGACACGGCCGGCGAGCTCGTCGTCCGGAAGGCCCGCGATCACGTCGACCGCGAGCGAGCGGAGAACCCGCGACACCCGGTTTACAAAACCGGTGCTCTGCCAGCTGAGCTACTCCGGCCTGCGGCCATCGTAGCCGCGAGGGCTACGAGAGAACCTGGCGCTCGCGCTGGTGGTTCAGGATCTTGCGCTTGACCCGCTGGAGCGCGTTGTCGATCGTCTTCGTGTCGCAGCCGAGGTCCTCCGCCATCGTCTCGTAGGAGCAGCCCTCGAGATAGAGGCGCAGCGCGTCCGACTCGAGCGGGGACAGCGTCGAGCCGAGGCAGCCGACGAGGCTCTGCAGCTCCTCCGTCGAGATCACGCAGATCGCGGGGTCGTTGACGTTCGAGCCCGGGAGGGCGTCGCCGAGCGTGCAGTCGCCGTCGGGATCCTGGCCGGCGGGGGTGTGGCTGAACGAGACGTACGTGTTCAGCGGCGAGTGCTTGAAGCGGGTGGCGGTCTTGATCGCCGTGATGATCTGCCGGGTGACGCAAAGCTCGGCGAACGAGCGGAACGACGTCTCCTTGTCGGGCCGGAAGTCGCGGACTGCCTTGTAGAGGCCGATCAGCCCCTCCTGGATCAGGTCGTCGTTCCCGCCGCCGACGAGGAAGTACGCGCTCGCCTTCAGCCGGACGAACGGGGTGTAGCGGCGGATCAGCCCGTCGAGGGCCGCGTTGCTGCCGTTCCGCGCCTTGAGGACGAGCTGCAGATCCTCAAGTTCACGTTGAGCCTTTGCTGCTGTCTTGGCGGGCGTAGCCGCTCTTGCAATCACGTTGGAACCCCCGTCTTGAGCCATTTGAGGAACTTCCTGATCTCTATATCGACCGACAACCCTCACCCTTAAGTCGAGGTGAATCTAGCAGGGACCGTCAGGAAAAACAAGCCCTTGTTGCAATGGACCCGTGTGCAACGTTAGCTGCCGCCGCGACGAAGCCGCTCGAGCTTCGCGCGGGTCTCGTCGTCGAGCTTGTTTGCGAGCCCGCCGGGCGGTGCGGGCGGCACCTCGGGCGGCTTCAGGTCACGGAAGAACGTCTGCGAGGTGAGGTTCGCCACCGTGCGCCCGGCAGTGCCCTGAACGGTCGCGTCGGACGAGACGAGCAGCACGCGCTCACGCGAGCGGCTCTCGGCAGCGAGGCGCTCGAGCAGCGTGTCCGCGTCGGGGGCGATAGCGGACGGAGAGCGGCCCGATCTGCTCGTCGTCACCGGCGCCGTCGAACACCACCACGCCGCGCACGCCGCGGGTCGCGACGAAGCTTGCGAGCGTGTCGACCAGCTCGCGCCGGTCGTCGTGCGGGCCGGCGTGCAGGAGGTTGTAACCGTCGAAGAGGTAGAGCGTCGGCTCGGCCATCACGAAGCGGCGCGGCGCTGGCGCCGCGCTTCGTACAGCAGCACCGCCGCCGCGACGCTGACGTTGAGCGACTCGACCTCGCCGGTGAGCGGGATCGAGACGAGCGCGTCGCAGGTCCGGCGCACGAGCGGGCGGAGCCCCTTGCCCTCGGCACCGAGCACGAGCGCGACACCCCCGGTCAGGTCGGTGTCCCACATCGTCGCCTCGGCATCGCCGGCCGCGCCGTAGACCCAGAGCGATGGGCCCTTCACCTCTTCGAGAAAGCGAGCGAGGTTCGTCACGACCGCGATCGGCAGGTGCTCGATCGCGCCCGCCGAGGCCCGGGCGACGGCCGGGGTGACGACGGCCGCGCCGTGCGCCGGCACGATCACCCCGGTCGCCCCGGCACCCTCGGCACTCCGGCAGACCGCGCCGAGGTTGTGCGGGTCGGTCACCTTGTCGAGGACCGTGAGCATCGGGCTCTCGCGGCTTGCCAGCTCGTAGGCGTCCGCGTAGCGGTAGGGCTCGACCCGGGCGACGGCGCCCTGATGGTCACGCGTCCCGGCGATCTCGGTGAGCTCGCGATCGGGCCGCACCTTTGGCCGGGCCTCCGCCAGCCAGGCCTCCGACGCGACTGCCCGCTCGCTGGCGAGCAGCTCGATCACCTCACGCCGTCCCCGCAGCACCTCGCGGACGGCGCGCCGCCCGTAGACGAGGTCCGTGGTCATCGCTTGCGCACGAGCGTGTAGCCGCCGGCCTCGTCGCGCATCTCCCAGCCGGCCGCGTCGATCTCGCCGCGCAGCCGGTCGGCCGACTCGAAGTCGCGAGCTGCACGCGCCGCAACCCGCTGCTCTGCAAGCACGACGATCTCGGGCGGCGCCACGTCGAGAGCGCCGAGCGAGTCGAGGCCGAACACGGCGAGCCCCCGGCGCAGCAGCTCGTGGTCGCGCCAGCCGTGCATCAGCGCGAGCGCCTCGGGGGTGTTGAAGTCGTCGTCGAGCGCCGCCGCGAACGCGTCCCAGTCGCCGCCGCGCTCGCTCGGGCCGCGGAAGACGTTGCGGAAGCCCTCGGCCTGCGCGGCGGCCTGCTCCATCGTCTCATCGGAGAACTCGATCGGCTTGCGCCAGTGACCGCCGAGGAAGAAGACGAGCGCCGTCTCCCGCCCCCACTGGTCGAACACCTCGCGGATCGAGGCGATGTTCCCGAGCGACTTCGACATCTTGTCGCCGCCGAGCTGGAGGATCCCGTTGTGCACCCAGATGTCCGCGAAGGCGTGGCCGAGCGCCCGCGACTGCGCCACCTCGTTCTCGTGGTGCGGGAAGACCAGGTCGAGCCCGCCACCGTGGATCTCGAAGCGCGGGCCCAGCAGCTCCTCGGCCATGGCCGAGCACTCGATGTGCCAGCCGGGCCGCCCTTCACCCCACGGCGACGACCAATGTGTGTCCTCGCCGAGCTTCCTCGCCTTCCAGAGCGCGAAGTCGCGCGGGTCCTCCTTGAGCGCATTCGGCTCCTGCTCCTCGACCTGATCAGGGCGCTGGCCCGAGAGCCGGCCGTACTCGGAGAAGCGCGCCACGCGGAAGTAGACGTCGCCCTCGACCGGGTAGGCGAAACCTGCCTCGACGAGCTGCTCGATGAAGTGGACGATGCCGGGGATGTGCTCGGTGACCTTCGGCAGGTAGTCGGGCATCCCGAGCCCGAGGTCGCCGGTGTCCTCGAGGTACCAGGCGGTCGCGCGCTCGGCCAGCTCCGCGCTCGCGTTCGGCGCGGCGTCGTAGATCTTGTCGTTGACATCGGTGATGTTGTGGACGAGCTCGGCGTCGTAGCCGGTTGCCCGAAGCCAGGAGCGCAGCCACATGCCGATCACGAACGGCCGGGCGTTGCCGATATGGGCGCGCGCATAGACCGTCGGCCCGCAGAAGTACATCCGGACCGGGCCGGGCGCCGCGGGCAGCTCGACGAGCGAGCGGGTGTAGGTGTCATAGAGCCGCATCGACCCTCCGCAGAGTCTCGTCGCGCGGGAGCGCTGCCAGCACGGCCCACAGCTCGGGGCCGCTCTCGCGCCCGGTCAGCGCCTGGCGCACCGCGCGGAGGTGGCCGCCGACGGCCTTCAGCTCGCGGACGATCGCCTTGGCGCCGTCGCGGTCGAGGCCGTTGGCGAAGCCGGCGCGGAGCTCGCAGAAGCGCTCGAGGGTCTGCCCGCTCGTCCGGCAGCGAGACGGCCGGTGGGTCGAGGATCGTCCGGGCCAGCGCGCCCGCCTCGTTCAGGTCGTGAGAGCCGCGCAGCGCCGGGACGACGGCGACCGGAACTCCGACGCGGCCGGCGAGCTCGTCGTCGGTCAGCTCTGCGATCACGTCGACCGCGAGCGAGCGGATCCGGGGCAGGTCGAAGTGCACGTCGTGCTTCGGGATCCCGAGCTCCTCGAGGTAGCCGCGCACGGCCTCGGGCGGGATGCCCTCCTCGCGCAGCGCAGCGATCGAGGCGCCTTCGGCGCGCTTCGACATCTTCTTTCCGTCGGGACCGAGGACGAGGCCGAAATGGAGGTACTCGGGCGGCTCCGCCCCGAGAGCGCGTGCGAGGCCGCGGTGAAGCTCGTCGTTGGGCCGGTGGTCTGAGCCACGGATGACGTGCGTGATCCCGAAGTCGATGTCGTCGACGACGCTCGCGAGCTGGTAGGTCGCCGTGCCGTCGTCGCGGAGAAGCGTCACGCCCTGGAACCGCTGCGGCAGCCCGGCGGCCGCCTCGCGGTAGCGATCCTGCCGGTCGCTCTGGCGGACAGGGCCTTCGTCCCAGCCGATCCCGAGCCAGCCCAGATCCTCGAGGATCGCCTCCTCCCCGCCCGGCAGGTTGCGCGCAGAGTCGGTGTCGTCGATCCGCAGGAGCATCGTTCCGCCGAAGTTGCGGTTGATCACGGCGCCGAGCGCGTTGCCGATGTGGAGCGATCCCGTCGGGCTGGGAGCGAAGCGGACCTTCATGCGTTGAGTCTAGGTGCGGCGCGTTTCTTAACCCGCGTTAAGACTCCGGCGTAATAGATTCAGCCACCGTGCGGTCGACCTCGGAGCAACTCCCGCCGTTTTCGCCGCTCGTGGCCAGGCAGGCAGCCGGCCCGACCCGGGGTCGCGTCCCCGTCCATCGTCTGCGCCTGCCAGGGCCGGCCTACAGCTAGCCAAGCTTGGGATTCGGGGGGATCCTGCGCCGCGCGGTGCTCGCCGGCGGTCTTGTCGTGTGCGCCTCGGCGCAAGGCGCCGCAGCGCCGGCGCCGGCGGCGTGGACGACATGGGGAAACAGCTCCGGCCAGGGTGAGCGACGCCGCGACCGAGCCTGCCGCGCTGACGCGCGCATTCGTGCTGCCCTTGACCGGGCGGATCACGAACCAGATCCTTGCCGCCGGCGGCGCGTACTTCGTCGGGACGTCCACCGGCGAGGTGGTCTCCTTCACGCCCGCGGGAGTCGTCCGCTGGCAGGACCAGCTGGGTCAGCTGACGAGCAAGTGCGCCCAGCTCGACGGTTACGGCATCACGGGAACCGGGGTGATCGACCCCGAGTCGAGCACGCTCTACGTGATGGACTCGTTCGGGCGGCTGCACGCCCTCTCGCTCGCCACCGGTGCCGAGCGGCCCGGCTGGCCGGTCAAGGTTTTCACCGACGACCGCCGCGAGCTGGACTGGGGAGCTCTGTCGCTCGTCGACGGCGCGATCTACGTGCCGACGGCCTCGTATTGCGACACCGCGGGAACGCCGGGCGCCGTCTACCGAGTCGACGCGACGTCGGGCTCGGTGACGCAGTGGCTGTCTGTCCCGCTCGGCTCCGGCGGAGGCGGCGGGCCGTGGGGCTGGGGCGGCCTTGCGTTCGACCCGGCTCTCGGGACGCTGTTCGCGGCGACCTCGGGGGCGTTCGACGGCGGCACGAACTCGGGCGATGCCTTCACCGAGCTCGCCGGCCACGGCGACCAGCTCGTCCAGCTCGCTCCCGACCTGACTGCCGCGACGGGGAACCACCCGACCGACATCCCCGACCGGATGGACCTCGACTTCGTCGGATCGCCGGTGGTTCTCGACCGCCCCGGCTGCGGCCCGCTCGTCGCGGCGACGGACAAGAACGACACCGTCTATCTCTGGAAGGCCGACGATATTGCCGCCGGGCCGGTCGCCGAGGTCCCGATCGAGGCGTACAACGCGGCCGATCCGATGCTCGCCCAGCTCGCCTGGTCACCGGCATCGAACTCGCTCTACACCGCCACCGGCACCGAGCTCGTGCGAATCACGATCGCCGCCGACTGCGGGGCCGCGGTCACCTGGCGCGACCCGCTCGGAACGCAGACCGAGAACGGCTCGCCGACGATCAGCGGCAACACGGTGTGGATCACGCTCAACGGCAAGCCGACTCTCGATGCCTACAACGCGACGACCGGCAAGCGCGTCCTTCAGACCCCGCTCGGCGGCACGACGCTCACCGCCCCGACGATCGTCGGCAACCAGCTCGTGATCGGGACCTTCACCGGGCTCGTCGAGGGCTTCTCGTTCGCGGGCGCCCGGTCGATTCAGAGCGTCGGAACGTCAGCGTCGACAGCCTCCGAGGTCAGCTGGGCGAGCACGAAGGACGCCTGGGAGACCCGGGCGACCGGTGTGTTCGCCACCGAGAACAGCGGTCACAGCTGGCACCAGATCTACGCGGCCCCGGCGCTGGCGGTGCTGCGCCTGTCCGCCGACCTCGGCGTGATCGAGCTGGGGACCGCGCCCTCGAAGTGCATGTGCACGACGCGTCATCTCTGGACGGCCGACGACGGCCAGACGTGGCACGCGACCGACGCGATCAGCGAGGACTTCACCGGAGGCGGCGGGAGCATCTACTGGTGGGAGGGCGGCACGCTGCGCGTGATCTCGCCGTTCCCGCCCGCGAACGCCGACAAGCCGCTCGATGCCCACCTGGCGACCTCGCTCCCCGACGGCACGATCCTCGGCGGCGTCCGAACGCCGGACGGCTTTGCCTTCCTCGTCTCGAACCGCGTGTCCGGCCAGCACTGGGACACCAACCCGCGCGTGATCCTCGCGGACGGCATCTCCGTCCAGACCGTGCGCCTCCCGTCCGCCCCACCCGGCGAGATCCTCGCCGAGGCGATCACCGCCAGCGACGGCTCGCTCACCGTGACGGCGACCAACTTCGGCACCGATCCGGTCTCCCCGGTCTCGTGGTCGTCCACCGACGACGGCCAGACCTGGGCTCTCGACTCGTAGCCGAGCCCACACGGGACCTGGCCGTCCGAGATACGTAGGGGGACTGTCCCCACACGCGTCTCGGATGGCCATGCCCGTTCGAGCCACGTCGGGGGACTGTCCCCGCGCTCGACACGGCCAGCCGGCCATGGCCATCCGAGATGCGCAGGGGGACTGTCCCCACACACGCCTCGGATGGCCATACGCGTTCGACCCACGTCGGGGGACTGTCCCCACGCTCGACACGGCCAGCCGGCCATGGCCATCCGAGATGCGCAGGGGACTGTCCCCACACGCGTCTCGGATGACCATGCCCGTTGGAGCCACGTCGGGGGACTGTCCCCTTGCTCGTCTAGCGTCCGGTTCGTGAGAGAGGCGCTCTTGGCCTGGTACGCCGCGAACGGACGCGACCTGCCGTGGCGGCACACGAACGACCCGTACGCGATCCTCGTCTCCGAGGTGATGCTCCAGCAGACGCAGGTCGATCGCGTCATCCCGCGCTGGGAGCGCTGGCTCGAGCGGTGGCCGACGGTGGAGGCTCTCGCGGCCGCCTCCACGGCCGATGTGATCGTCGAGTGGCAGGGGCTCGGCTACAACCGGCGGGCGGTCAGCCTGCACCGAGCTGCGCAGACCGTCGCTCGCGACGGGTGGCCGGACGATCTCACCGAGTTGCCGGGCGTCGGGCCGTACACGGCGGCGGCCGTTGGCAACTTCGCGTTCGGCCGCGACGTGCTGCCCGTCGACACGAACGTCAGCCGCGTACAGGAGCGCACGGGCGAGGCATTCGACGGCGCTTGCGCACAGGCGCTGTTCGACCTCGGCGCGACGATCTGCCTCGGGCGAATCCCCCGCTGCGGCGACTGTCCGCTTGCCGGAGGCGTGCCCCTCACGCGGGAAGCGGTACGAGCCGCTCCGGCGCCAGTCGCGGTTCGAAGGCTCGTTCCGCCAGCGCCGCGCACTCGCGCTCCGCGCCGTCGCGGCCGGCGACGATCCCGCGGACGACGAGGCTCTCGCCTCACTCGCCCGCGACGGCCTCGTCACCCTCGCGGGAGACGGCAGCGCGGCGCTCCCCGTCTGAGCGCCGAACTGTTAAGCGTCCGTGTTCCAGGACACCGGGCCGAAACCGCCCGTTCGCGCCGAGCCGTACCTCCGGGCGACCCAACAACTCGGAGGGAAACATGTCCCGGCTCAAACTCGCCGCGATTGCGGCAGGCATCCTCGCAACAGTCAGCGCGGCCACCGCGGTCGCCGCAGTGCCGTCGATGCTCAACCTCGGCCCCGCGGCCAAGGGCAGCGCCAAGACCTACCTCGGCTACTACGACGGCCACAAGGACACCTACGTCGTCACCGACGTCTCGAGCAAGTCGCAGGCGTCGGCGATGCACATCAACTATTCGCCTCCGCTCGCGCAGGTCAAGGGCGCGCCGTCGCAGTACTTCATCCAGGGCAAGGCCGCCCCCGGCCAGCTCGCCGTCTTCGGCTCCGAGCCGGGCGAGACCAGCTACAACCCGCTCTGGGAGGAGCTGATCGTGACCTGGAAGTCCGGAGTCAAGCCGGTGCTGCTCGTCCGGGACGACCAGATCGACGGGCTCGCGAAGAAGGGCCAGCTCACGGTCACGGACGCACACGTCGTCCTGAACGCACCGATCACCAAGGTGGGCAAGGAGAAGTAACCGCTACCTGCGTTCGAGCAGCGCCACGGCGTGGGCCGCGAGGCCCTCGCCGCGGCCGGGGAAGCCGAGCCGATCGGTTGTCGTCGCGCGAACGTTGACCTCGCCCTCACCGACCGCCGCGGCGAGGCGGCGCCGCATCTCGTCGCGGTAGGTCGCGATCCGCGGCTCCTCTCCGACGAGCACGCAGTCGGCGTTCACGAGCCGCCAGCCGGCGGCGGTGACTTGCGCGTAGGCCTCCTCGAGCAGGGTGAGCGACGAGATCCCGCGGAGCCGCTCGTCGCCTGACGGGAACAGCCCGCCGATGTCGCCGAGCCCGGCGGCGCCGAGCACGGCGTCGATCAGCGCATGCGCGATCACGTCACCGTCGGAATGCCCGGCCAGGCCGCGCGGGTAGTCGAGCTCGACACCGCCCAGCACGAGCGGCACCCCGTCGGCCAGCGCGTGAGCGTCGTACCCCATTCCGATCCGTACGTCGGCCATCGGCTGAGGCTACTCCGCCTCGGCCGCGAGCAAGGCCTCGACACGGCGGAGATCGTCGGGCGTCGTCACCTTCAAGAGCCGTTCGTCACCCCGCACGACCTTCACCCGCCCGCCCGCAGCCTCGACGAGCGAGGCGCAGTCCGAGCCCTCGCCCGCGGCAGCCGCACGCAGCACGCTCGCGACGAATGCCTGCGGGGTCTGGACTGCGACGAGCTCGTCGCGGCTCGGCGTCTCGATCACGATCCCGTCGCGAACCCGCTTGACCGTGTCCGCAACGGGCAGCCCCGGCACGGCGCCGTCGAAGCCCTCGCCGAGCGCCTCGAGCAGTCGCGGCACGACGTCGGCAGGCAGGAAGGGCCGCGCCGCGTCGTGCACGAGCACGACCACGGCGTCCTCGGGCACCTCGTCGAGCCCGATCCGAACCGACGCCGAGCGGGTCCCGCCGCCCGTCACGCACGCCGTGACCTTCGAGGCGCCGATCTCCTCGGCGACGAGGATCGCCGGCTCCTCCCACTCGGGAGGAGCCACGACCACGATCCCGTCGATCCAGTCGCTCTCGTCGAGCCGGCGAAGGGGCTCTGCGAGCAGGGGAAGATCGCCGAGGCGCGCAAACGCTTTCGGGCGCTCATCCCCTAGCCGCTCTCCCCGCCCCGCGGCGACGAGCACGACCCAGACGCTCACCTATGCGGCAGCTGGCGTCTTCGGTTTTGGAGCCGACGCCGTGCGCCGTGCAGCGGGCGTGCGCTTCGCCGGGGTGTCCGGCCCGGTCAGCACACCTTCGAGCCAGTCGAACGCGTCGTCTTCCGACAGGTTCTTCGCGTACATCAGCTCTGAAGCGAGGATCTTCTTCGCCTTGACGTACATCTGCTTCTCGCCGGTCGAGAGCCCCTTCTCGCCGTCCCGCAGCGAGAGGTTCCGCACGACTTCTGCGAGCTCGAAGATGTCGCCGGTCTTCATCTTGTCGCGGTTGTGCTTGAAGCGCCGGTTCCAGTTCTTCGGCATCTCCGTCCCACCGCTCGTCAGGTACTTGACAACCTTCTTCACGGCCTCTTCGTCGATCACCTTGCGCAACCCGACCCGCTCGGCATTGTCCGCCGGGACGTTGACCGTCATGTCGTTGTGCAGGATCTTGATCGTGAGGTATTCGCGAGTCTCTCCGAGGATCTCCCGACGTTCACGTTTCACGATGGTGCCCGCCCCGTGGTGCGGGTACACCACCTTGTCGCCGACCTTGTACAAGCTGACTCCCTCTCCCGTGTCGTCAAAGCGCCGGCACTCTTGAAAGACTGCCGGCGGAGAGCAAAGTCTACCAAAAATCTTCACAAAAGCCCGTTTTTTGCAGGGGTTTTGGAAAACCCCTGCTCAGGCGGACTTCTTGGCATCGAGTCCGGCGGCGAGAGCCTGGCGGAGCGACTCTGCCTGAAGGGTCGCGCCGTCGGTGCCCTCCGGGGCCAAGACGGTGGAGACACCCAGCTTCCGGCACTCCTCGAGCCGCCTCGGCGCCTGGGCCGCGGCGCGGAGCCGGCCCGTGAGCCCGATCTCGCCAAAAGCCGCAAGCCCTTCGACCACCGGCACTCCGCGCGCGGCCGACGCGATCGCGAGCGCGATCCCCAGATCCGCGCCCGGCTCGTCGATCCGGATGCCGCCCGCGACGTTGACGAAGACGTCTGCGTTTCCGAGTGGCAGCCCGGCGTGCCGGGCGAGCACGGCGACGATCATCGCGAGGCGCTTCGGATCGACGCCGGTGCCCACACGGCGCGGCATCGCCAGATCGGTCGGAGCGACGAGGGACTGGATCTCGATCAGCAGCGGCCGTGTCCCCTCGAGCGCGCACGTGACCGCGGCGCCGATCTCGCCGGGAACGGTCTTCCCGAAGATCGCCGACGGCTCGGCGACCCCGACGAGACCGCCCGCGGTCATCTCGAAGACGGCCATCTCGTTGGTCGAGCCGAAACGGTTCTTGGTCGCGCGGAGTATGCGGTGGGCGTTGTAGCGGTCACCCTCGAACTGGAGGACGCAGTCGACGAGGTGCTCGAGCACGCGCGGGCCGGCGACGGAGCCGTCCTTCGTGACGTGGCCGACGAGAAACGTCGCGACGCCGGCCTCCTTCGACACGCGCAGGATCCGTGATGCCGCCTCGCGCACCTGCGAGACCGAGCCGGGCGCGGAGCCGATGTCGGATGAGTAAAGCGTCTGTACCGAGTCGATCACGCACACGCCGGGCCGCTCGCGCTCGAGCGTCGCGCACACCGTGTCGAGCTCGGTCTCGGCCAGGATCTCGACGGCCTCGCACCCGCCGAGCCGCGAGGCCCGCAGCTTGACCTGGACGACCGACTCCTCGCCGGTGACGAGGAGCGCGCGCCGATCGCGCGAGATCGCGCCCAGCGCGGACAGCAGGAGCGTCGACTTGCCGACTCCGGGCTCGCCGCCGACGAGCACGAGCGAAGCGGGCACGAGCCCGCCGCCGAGCACGCGGTCGAGCTCTTCGAGCCCGGTCGGGATCCGGTCGGACTCCTCGGCCTCGACCTCGACGAGCCGCAGGAGCGGACGCACGGGTGCCGCGGCCGCAGTGCCGCGCACGGGAACGGCCTCTTCGACCATCGTCCCGAACGCGCCGCAGCCGGGGCACCGTCCGAGCCACCGGCCCGAGTTGGTGCCGCATTCGGTGCAAGAGTGCTGGAGGGATGCCGCCTTCGCCATGGGGCAGTCACTGTACGCCCGGCTCCCGACGGCGAGTGTGCCAACTCTGCAACGGATTCTCCCGGCGGGTCCCCGTGAGCGAGAATCCCTCGATGCGTTATCGGGCCCTGGGCGACAGCGGGATCGAGGTGTCCGAGATCGCCCTCGGCTCGTGGCTGACCTTCGGTGCGGGCATCGGCGACGACGCCGCCCGCGCGTGCGTCGATGCCGCGTTCGACGTCGGCATCAACTTCATCGACACCGCGAATGTCTACGGCCGTGGTGCGGCCGAGAAGTTCCTCGGAGCGGTGCTCGCCGATCGCCCGCGGGACTCGTACGTGCTCGCGACCAAGGCGTTCTTCCCGATGTCGAACACCGACCAGGGCCTGTCGCGATGGCAGATCTTCAAGCAGATCGACGCGTCTCTCGCCCGGCTGCGGACGGACTACGTCGACCTCTACCAGTGCCACCGCTACGACGTCGAGACGCCGCTCGAGGAGACCATGGAGGCGCTCACCGAGATCGTCCGGGCCGGAAAGGCACGCCACATCGGCTTCTCGGAATGGAACGCGGAGCAGATCGAGGCCGCGCTCGCCCTGGCGCCCGGCGTCGAGAAGTTCGTCTCTTCACAGCCTCAGTACTCACTCCTCTGGCGCACGCCGGAGCGGTACGTGTTCCCGCTCTGCGCCGCGAACGGGATCTCGCAGATCGTCTGGTCGCCGCTGGCCCAGGGCGTCCTCACCGGCAAGTACCTCCCCGGCCAGGCCGCGGCGAAAGACTCCCGGATGGCGAGCGAGCAGATGAACTGGTGGATGCACCGCTACAACGACGGCGTACTCACCCGCGTCCAACGCCTCCGCCCGATCGCCGACGGCCTCGGGATCTCGATGGCGCAACTGGCGCTCGCCTGGGTGCTCCGCGAGCCGAACGTCGCGTCCGCGATCATCGGCGCCTCGCGCCCGGAGCAGGTCCGAGAGAACGCCACAGCCTCCGGGATCGAGCTCGACGCCGGGACGCTTGCGGCGATCGACGCCGCGCTGCAGGCGTAACCCGCGCCAAACCGGCGACTACGCGGGCGACGGGCGACTGTGGTCGAGGAGAAGCCTGACCGCGAGCGCGCCCAGCACGGAGGCCATCAGGTAGCGCTGGGCCCTCATCCAGCCCGACCGCCGGACGAGGAACGCAGCCGTCGCGGCGGCCGCGAAGACGATCGCGAGGTTGACGGCGAGCGAGACGGCGATCTGGACGCCGCCGAGCACGAACCCCTGCAACACGAGGTGACCCGCCTCCGGCCGCTCGAACTGCGGGATCAGGGAGAGGTACAACACCGCCACCTTCGGGTTCAGCAGGTTCGTGAACAGCCCCATGGCGAAGAGGCGCGGCAGCGAGTCGTGATCGAGCCGCACCGGATCGAAAACGGCCCTGCCGCCCGGCCGGAGCGCCTTGAAAGCCAGCCAGGCGAGGTAGCAGGCGCCTGCGAGCCGCAACGCGAGATACAGGTCCGGCACGGCGACGAAGACCGCGGCGAGCCCGAGGTTCGTCGCGGTCAGATAGACGAGAAACCCGAGCGCCACCCCGGCGAGCGAGACCGCGCCGGCGCGCTTGCCCTGCGTGATCGTTCGCGAGACCAGGTAGATCATGTTCGGCCCGGGCGTCAGCACCATCAGGAGCCCGATCACGAAGACGCCGAGAATGGCTGCGGTGCCTGGCATCGACGCACGATACCGACGCGGGCTCGACGTCGCGGTCAGTCGAGCAGGGCCTCGTATCGCTCGAGCGTGTCCTGGTCGAAGGCGACCAGACGGACGAGCGAGACGGACGTCGGTGTCGCCCTCACTGTCTCGACTGCGATGCCGGCGGCGCGATCGGGCGGGAAGCCGAACGCACCGGTCGAGATGGCCGGGAAGGCGATCGACGCTGCCCCGATCCCGTCGGCGACCTCGAGGCACCGCCGGTAGCAGGACGCCAGTAGCGCGGGCTCGCCCCGGTCGCCGCCTGACCAGCGCGGCCCGACGGTGTGGATGATGGAACGCGCCGGGAGCGCGAACCCCGGTGTCACCTTCGCGTCGCCGGCGTCGCAGCCGCCGAGCGCCGCGCAGGCGGCGTGGAGCTCCGCGGCACCGGCCGCGCGATGGATCGCGCCGTCGACTCCGCCTCCGCCCATCAGCGACTCGTTCGCGGCGTTGACGACGGCATCCACTTCCTCGCGGGTGATGTCGCCGAGACCGGCGGTGATCAGCGGCATGGCTACGGCGACCAGATGTACGGGGTCGTTCTCGTCACCACCGTGAACCCGAGCCGTTCGAGGATCGGGCGGCTCTCGTCGGACGCGTCCACCTGGACGTAGCGAAGGCCACGCTCCGCGGCCAGATTCGCGCGATACGCGACTGTCGCCCGGTAGATGCCGCGACCGCGCCAGGCGGGAAGCGTCGCGCCGCCCCACATCGTCGCGAACCCCGCCGTCTGCTCGAATCTCACCCAGCAGCCGCACACGACCTCGCCGCCGGCCTCGACCACCAGGATGGTGATGCCGTCTGGATCGGCAGCCCGCTCGGCGTCGAGGCGATCGGCCATCCGGTGGCGCTCGCCGCCCCAGATCGCATGCTCCATCGCCTCCAATCTCCGAAGGTCGTCGAGCGCGGTCACTTCGCGCAGGCGAGGCGCCTTCCGGAAGCCGCACCTCTCCCGCGATGTCCGCCACCCGCGCGATCAGCACCGTCTCCGTCTCCTCGGGCACGAAGCCGGCCGCAAGCAACCGCTCCGTCAGGTCCGCAGGCCGGTCGTGGGATCGATGCTTCCATTCGAACCTCAACCCACGCTCGCCGAAGAACCCCACCTGACGGGCGATCAACTCGTCGAGCTCGGCGCCTTCGAGCCCGTCGAGGTCCCGGTAGTCGACGAAGCCACGCTCGTCGAGCCCTACGAAGCGAACGAGCGGCCCGTCCCGCTCGACGGTCACGCCTTCCGGTAAGGGGTCGGGGATGCCGCCTCGAAGGTTCGTGTCGTACGCCGCCAGAAGATCGTCGACCCGAGCACCGGACATCGGCACGAACTCTAGGAGAATGAGTAGGGTTCCGGCCGGGGTCGAGCGGGGGGAGCGAAGAAATGAGACGGTTGGGATGGGTTGCCGGCCTGGCGGCCGCAGCGACGGTTCTCTGCTCGGCTGCGCTGGCGATCACGAACGGCGGGCCGGACGGGAACGGCCACCCGGAGGTCGGGGCGCTGCTGGCCCAGCAGGCGTTTTCGGACGGCACCTGGGAGGAGTGCACCGGCACCCTGATCTCGCCGAAGGTCTTCCTCACCGCCGAGCACTGCGACGAGGGCGTGAGCCGCGTCGCCGTCACCTTCGACACGTCGTACGACTCGTCGACCGGCACGACGTACTGGGGCACCTGGCACGGAGACCCCGGGTACAACAAGTCGGTCGGCGATCCGCAGGATCTCGCGGTGGTGATCCTCGACAAGGCGCCGAGGGGCATCACGCCGGCGCTGCTTCCCGCTGCCGGGTCTCTCGACGGCGTGAACGGCAGCCAGCAGTTCACCTCCGTCGGCTACGGCGCGCAGTCCGTCACCGGCGGGCCCGGCGGGAAGACGCTCCACTACGCCGACGTGCGGTACGTCGCAGTCGGGACGCTCAACTCGCTCACCCCGACCTGGCTCCGGATCTCCCAGAACGCGTCGACCGGGAACGGCGGCACGTGTTATGGCGACTCGGGCGGCCCGAACTTCCTCGGTGCCGGGAGCAGCGAGACGAACATCGTCGCCGGAACGACGATCAGCGGCGACGAGTACTGCCGCTCGACGAACGTCGACTACCGGCTCGACACCGCCTCGGCGCGCTCGTTCCTCGGTCAGTTCGTCCAGCTCCCGTAGCACTCGATCCAGCGGTTCCCGTCAGCCTTGCCAATAAGGCCGGCTCGTCTCGACCTGCCTCGTGGGCGTGTCCGGGGACAGTCCCCGAACACGCCCCGGCACGACATGGCCTCCCGAGACACGGCGGGGGACTGTCCCCCGAACACGCCCCGGCACGACATCGCTTCCCAGGCAAAGCGGGGGACTGTCCCCCGGACACGGCCCGGCACGGCATGGCCTCTCCGAGACACGGCGGGGGACTGTCCCCGGACGCGGCGGAGACGACACGGCCGTTCGAGCCTTGTCTGTGCGCTTGCTGCTTAGAGCGTGAGCGTGATCTTCGAGAGCCCGTGCGGGTTGTCGAGATCGCTGCCGTTCAGCTGGGCGAGACGGAGAGCGGCCAGTTGGCCCGGGATCACCGTCGTCAGCGGGCTCAGCCATTCGGGGACGCCCTCGACCAGGCGGAACGGGGCCAGGCCGCGGGCGAGCACGTCGGGGCGGTCGGCGATCGTGATCAGGCGGGCGCCGCGCTCGGCGAGGCCGGCGATCGCGGTCTCCATGCTGTCGAGAGCCGGGCCGGACGGGGCGAGAGCGATCACGGGCCAGCCGGGGCGCACGGCTGCCACGGGGCCGTGCATCAGGTCGGCCGCGGAGTACGCCTCGAACAGGAGACCCGAGAGCTCGCGAATCTTCAGCGCGATCTCGAAAGCCGTCCCGTAGTTGATCCCGCGAGCGACGACCGTTCCGCCGTGGATGCCGGCCAGCTCGTCGAGCCCCGCCGCATCCTCGAACGACCGGGCGATCTGGTCGGCGATGCGGAGCGGCATCCGCTCGAGCTCGGCGAGCGCCTCGGCGTCGCGCGTCGACCACGCGAAGAGCAGCGCGATCGCACCGAGGGAGTTCAGATACGTCTTCGTCGCGGCGACCGCGAGCTCCGGCCCTGCCTCGAGCGGAAGGACCGTCTCCGCCGCGCGGCCGATCGGAGAGTCGGGCGAGTTCGTGATCGAGAGCGTCGGCCGCCCCTGGCGCCGCGCCTCGTCGATCACCGCGCGCACGTCGGGCGACTCACCGGACTGCGAGATGCCGATCACGAGCGCGCCGTCGAGGCGCGGCGGCTGCTCGTAGAGCGTGTAGAGCGAAGGCGTCGCGAATGCCACGGGGACACGGCTCGCCCGGCCCAGGAGGTACTGGGCGTAGCGCGCAGCGTTCGAAGAGCTGCCGCGCGAGGCGATCAGGAGGTAGCGCACATCGCGCCGCCGCAGGAGTGCTCCTAGCTCCTTCGCCCGGCCGCGCTGAGAGTCGAGCAGGCGCGCCAGCGCCTCGGGCTGCTCGCGGAGCTCGCGCTCGAGCTGGGTCGAGCCAATGCTCATGCCGTCACCGCCAGGCGCTCGAGCAGCAGGTCGGCCAGGACCTCGTAGCTGACACGGCTCCCGCCATACGTGGCGGCGTAGCCACGCGCGCCGGCGGGGCGCCACACCGGCAGCCCGATCTCGACGACGACCGAAGCCGGGAGTCGGTCCACGAACTCCTGCATCCAGTGATGCCGATGGGCGTCGCGCACGACGGTCACGATCGGCCTCCGGCCGGCCATCCGCTCTGCCGTCGCCGGGTGGGCGCTCGACTCGTCGAAGACGACCGCCTCGGTTCCCGGGAACCGGTCCGCGATCACCGCGCCGAGGGAATGCAGTGCCTCCCCGGCTGCGATGTTCGCCTGCGGCCGAAGCTCGACCACGAACGGCGCGCCCGCGAGCGACACATCTCCGTCGAGCTGAAGCGCGCTGCGCGCAGCCTTCTCGCCCGCGCCCCGGTCGACCGGCCCACCCACCGGCGCGGATGCCGCCCACCCACCGACGCGGGCCACGCGGCCGGCCGCCTCGCGCAGCCGCTCCTCGGAGACCGAGTCGACCAGCGCCCGCTGCACCGCCTCGACGGCGTCCTCACCCAGATCGTGCCCGATGAGCAGCGCGTCGACGCCGGCCTCGAGAGCCAGTACCGCGCCGCGTTCGATCCCGACCGAGTCGCTCAGGGCCTTCATCTCGAGCGCGTCCGCGATCACGACACCGCCGAAGCCGAGCACATCGCGCAGCAACCCCTGCACGACGGCAGGGCTGACGGTCGCGGGCGCGTCGTCGAGCGCAGGAACGCGAACGTGCGCGGTCATGATCGTCTTCACGCCGGCCTCGATCGCGGCGCGGAAAGGCGGCAACCCCTCGCGCGCGTCACCCACGACCACCGGCAGCTCCAGGTGGGAGTCCTGCTCGGTCGAGCCGTGACCCGGGAAGTGCTTGGCACACGCCGCCACTCCCTGGCGCTGCAAGCCGAGCACGGACGCCGCGACATGCCGCGCGACGAGCTCGGGGTCGGAGCCGAACGAGCGGATCCCGATCACCGGATTCGCCGGGTTGACGTTGACGTCGGCCACCGGGGCGAAGTCGAGGTTGACCCCGACCGCGCGCAGGTCGGCTCCGATCGCGGCCGAGACGCGCTCGGTCAGCGCCGACGTCGTCGACGACTCCGAGCGCCCCCGCCCCTGGATACGAGCTGCCGCGATCGCCCTCGAGCCGCGTGACGTCTCCGCCCTCCTCGTCGATGCCGATCAGCAGGTCGCCGCGGACGGCGCGCAGAGAGGCAGTCAGCGCGGCCAGCTGCGCGCGGTCGCGCACGTTGTAGCCGAACAGGCAGATCCCGCCGAGCCCGCCCTCGATCCGCTGCAGCGCCCACTCCGGCGCCTCGAATCCAGGGAAGCTCGGGAAGATGCAGCCCGCCGCAAGCCGCTCCAGATCGGGCATTCATCCGCGCACCGCCCCGGCTGTCAGCCCGAAGGCGATCCGGCGCTGCACGATCAGGAAGAAGATGACCACGGGAATGGCGGTCAGGGTCGCCCCTGCCATCAGCCCGCCCCAGTCGGTCCCGCGACTCGTGCCCAGGAACCCGGCGAGCCACACCGTCAGCGTCTGCTTCTGCTGGTCGGAAAGGAGGATGTAGGCGAAGATGAACTCGTTCCAGGCCTGGATGAACGCGAAGATCGACGTCGCGACGAGGCCCGGCGCCACCAGCGGCAGCAGGATCCCGATGAACGCGCCCGTCCGGCTCTTGCCGTCGACCATCGCCGCCTCCTCGAGATCCTTGGGGATCCCGAGGATGAAGCCGCGGAGCATCCAGATCGAGAACGGCAGCACGAAGGTCAGGTAGGTGATGATCAGCCCGGAGAGCTGGTTGACCTGGTGATAGCGCGCGAGCACCACGTACAGCGGGATGATCAGCGCGCTCTGCGGCAGCATCTGGATCAGGATCACGAGGACGATGAAGATCTTCCAGCCGCTGAAGCGGTACTTCGCGAGCGCGACGGCCGCGAGGAACGCCAGCACGACCGAGAGCACCACGACCACGGACACGACGATCAGGCTGTTCTCGAGGTCATCCCAGAAATACGGCCGGTGGATCGCGTCCGAGAAGTGCTGGAGCGTCGGGTGGTACGGGATCCAGTGCGGCGTGTAGCTCGTGATCTCGATCCCGGGCTTGAACGCCGTCGCGACCATCCAGTAGACGGGGAAGGCCATGACCACGAGCACGACGACGCCCGCGAAGTTGAGGGCGACCCGGCGTGCGACCCGGCGCGGCGAGCGGCCCGGCCGGCGCCGCCGAGGTGCAGCAGCGGAAACCGTCATGCGATCTCACCGACGCGGATCATCTGGCGCACGTAGAAGAAGGTCACGCCGACCATCACGAGCAGCATCACGAGCGCGATCGCCGATCCGAGCCCGTACTGGCTGATCCCGAACGACTTCTCGTACGCGTAGATGCTCATCAGCCAGTAGTCCGGATCGGGCCGCTGGAGCCGCAGCAGGAACGGCTGGGTGAACACCTGGAAGTCCCAGATGACCGAGAGGCTCGCGAGGATGACGAAGATCGGCTTCAGGATCGGGAAGGTGATGTCGCGGAAGCGCTTGAACGCCCCGGAGCCGTCGATCTGGGCGGCCTCGAGCAGGTCCGCCGGCACCTGCGTCAGCCCGGCGTACACGGTGATCGCGACGAACGGCACCGCTCCCCAGACGATCAGGGATGTGATCACCCCGAAGCCGACGAGCGAGTTCGCGAACCAGTCGTACTGGATGAAGTTGCCCAGGTGGAGCTCGGTGAGCGCGTAGTTGAAGACGCCGTTCTCGTAGTTCGTCATCCAGAGCCAGAGCTGCGCAGCGACGACGACCGGCATCGCCCACGCGAGGATCAGGGCCACCGTGACGGCCGTCCGCATGAAGGTGCCGAGCTCCTTCAGGAGAAGCGCGATCAGCGTGCCGATCCCGAGCGTCAGCCCGACGTTCACGGCCGTGAAGATCGCGGTGCGCAGGAGGACGTGCCAGAACTCGCCGTCGCTCAGGGTGGTCGTGAAGTTGTCGAAGCCGGCCGACGTCCCCTTGTGCGCGATCAGCTGGAAGAGGCCGTAGTGCTCGAAGGAGAGCCGGACGAGGAAGTAGATCGGGTACCCGAGCACCGCGACGATCACGATCACCGCGGGGGCGATCAGCGCATACGGCACCGTCGCCTCGGCGACCCGGGCGCGCCTGAGACGGCGATGCCGCCGGAGCTGCCTCGAGGCTGCTCCGGCGGCATCTGCGCCTGCATGAACGGGAACCGGTTCAGGCGCCATTCCGTCTCGTGCGATCTAGCTGCTTGCGTTCAGAATCGAGGTGATCTTGCTGCTGGTGGAAGCCGCCGCCTGCTGCACGGTCTGCTTGCCGGTGAGGATGTTGGTGAGCATCGTGCGGAGGACGTTCGAGCTCTCGACGTTCGCCCAGTTCTTGGCGGTCGGGACGAACCAGGTCGCCTTCGCCGAGGTGGCGAGGG
>CAVYIB010000017.1:0-85935 GCA_963768435.1 uncultured Actinomycetota bacterium | reverse complement strand
GTCGGCGCTGGCCGCGCGCGCCCCGATCCCGGTAGTGCTCGACGTCGACGTGCCCGCGCGACCGCCGGCATCGGTCGAGGCGAATGCCTACTTCATCGTCGCCGAGGCGCTCACCAACGTGGCGAAGCACGCGGAAGCCCACACTGCCTCAGTGGACGTGCACACGATCGACGGCTACTTGCGGATCGAGGTTGCCGACGACGGCCGCGGCGGCGCGGATGCCGCGAAGGGCTCGGGCCTGGCCGGGCTCGCGGACCGCGCTGCGGCAATCGACGGCGCTTTCTCGGTGGTCTCTCCGCCCGGCGGCGGGACGACCCTGATCGTGGAGCTCCCATGCGCATCGTGATCGCCGAGGACTCGGTGCTCCTCCGCGACGGGCTCACGCGGCTGCTCGCGGAGCGCGGCGCACGAGGTCGTCGCGACCGCCGGAGACGCGGTCGAGCTGCTCGCCGCTGTCGCCCGGGAGGAGCCCGACGTCGCGATCGTCGACGTCCGTATGCCGCCGACCTTCACCGACGAGGGGGTCCGCGCCGCGTCGAGCTTCGCGAGCGGAACCCCGCCCTCGCCGTTCTCGTCCTCTCTCAGTACGTCGAGGAGCGGTACGCCGGCGAGCTGCTCGCCCGTGACGCACGCGGCGTCGGCTACCTGCTCAAGGACAGCGTCACCGAGACACGCGACTTCCTCGAATCGGTCGACCGGGTTGCAGCGGGCGGCACGGCGATCGACTCCGAGGTGGTCAGCCAACTGCTCGCCCGCGCCCGCCGCGGCGACCCACTCGACGACCTGAGCCCGCGCGAGCGCGAGGTGCTCTCGCTGATGGCCGAAGGCCGCACGAACGCCGCTATCGCCGCCCGGCTCGTCGTCACCGAGCGGGCGATCGAGAAGCACGTCAGCTCGATCTTCGCCAAGCTCCGCCTCCCGCCCACCGAGGGCGACCACCGCCGCGTCCTCGCGGTGCTGCGCTACCTCGAAGCCGCGCGCTAGTCGACGTAGCGGCGCTGCCAGAGCTCGAGCGTGCAGAGGCACCAGAGCCGGTGGCCGTGGTCGGCCCGCGCGGTCAGGTGCTCGTCTAGGAGCCGCTTGATCTCTGCGCGCTCGAAAAGGCCGCGGTCGGGGCCGCCGAGGAGCAGGTCGGCGGCGGTCTCGCGCAGCCCCTCGCGGAACCAGCGGTCGAGCGGGACGCCGAACCCGGTCTTGCCGCGCTCGAGCGCCTCCGGCGGCAGATCGCGGGCGAACGCTCGGCGAAGTGCCTCCTTGCCGCTCGCGAGGGCGGGCGGGAGTGCGAGACCGAGCTCGACGACGTGGTGGTCGAGGAGAGGTGAGCGGAGCTCGAGCGAGACGGCCATCGAGGCGATGTCGCTCTTCGGAAGCAGATCGCCGGGGAGGTACGACTCGATGTCGACGAGGCGCAGGTCGGGGTCGTGGGGCAGGAGCGTCTCTGCGGCCTGGGCGCGCGCCTCGTCCGTCCAGAGCCGGCGGCGAAGCTCGAGTGGGAAGACCTCGACGAGCCTCGCGTACCGGGCAGCAGCCGGCTGCGCGGCGGCGTCGAGGAAGCGCCGGGCGCGAAAGAGGGTCGAGCGCGGCTCTCGGCGAGCCGTCGGGATCACGCCGAGAGCCGCGGAGCCGAGCGCACCGACCGGCCGCGGGATGCGCCCCGCGAGCGCGTGGGCGCGGTAGCGCTCGTAGCCGCCGAAGGCCTCGTCGCCGCCGTCGCCGACGAGCGCCACCTTCACGTGCCGGCGAGTCGCCTCGCAGATCAGCAGCGTCGGCAGCGCGGCCTCGTCGCCGAACGGCTCGTCGAACGCCTCGGCGAGGCGTTCGAGCAGCTCGGGGCCGGGATCGACCTCGAGCTCCTCGTGGGTCGTCCCGAACCGTTCCGAGACAGCGCGTGCGTACGACCGCTCGTCGTAGCGGCGGTCGGCGAAGCCGATCGTGAACGTCTTGACCGGCTCGGCGGACGCCGCGGCCATCGCCGACACCACGATCGACGAGTCGAGCCCGCCCGAGAGCAGGGCGCCGAGCGGGACGTCGGAGACGAGGCGCCGGCGAACGGCCGCCGTCACCTCGTCGTGCACGCGCTCGACCCACTCCTCGTCCGTCCCGAGCCCCGATGCCGGCCGGGGCCGCCAGTACCGCTCGATCCGCACCGACCCGCGCTCGGCGACGGCGAACGAGCCGGGCGGCACCTTCTCGACCGCCTTGAGGCCGGACCGCGGCACGTACTGGAGCGCGAGGTAGGCGTCGAGCTGCTGAAGGTCGAGCTCGTGCCGCATCGACGGCAGGCGCAGCAGCGCCTTCGTCTCGGACGCGAAGGCGAGCGACCCGTCGGGGAGCTGCGCGTAGAGCAGCGGCTTCTTCCCGAGCCGGTCACGCGCGAGCACGAGTCGCTCGGCGTCGCGGTCCCATAGAGCGATCGCGAACATCCCCTCGAGCCGGGACGCGAAGCCGACTCCCCACTCCTCGTACGCGTGCGGGATGAGGGGCGAGTCGCCGGTCCCCCGGATCTCGTGCCCCTTCGCCTCGAGCTCGCGCCGGAGCTCGCGAAAGTTGTAGAGCTCGCCGTTGAAGACCGCCACCACCGACCCCGTCTCGTTCTCGAGCGGCTGGTCTCCGGTCTGGAGGTCGATGATCGACAGGCGCCGGTACGCAAGCGTGCAGCGGCCGTAGGGGGCGACCGCGCCGTGGTCGGGGCCGCGGTGGACGATCGCGTCGTTCATCGCCTGGACGAGCGCCGGATCGGCCACCTCGGGAGCGAGCAGTCCGCAGATCCCGCACATGGGCTCTCAGGCTACGCGGCCAGGAGCTCGCGGTAGACGTCCTCGTGCGCCTGCGCCGAGCGCTCCCACGTGAAGTCGGCCGCTCGAGCGAGCCCGCGCGCGCTCCAGGCGGCGGGATCGGCGAGGACGTCGGAGACCGCCGCGGCGATCTCCTCCGGGTCGTCCGGCGCGAAGTACCGTGCTGCGTCGCCGCAGATCTCGGGAAGCGAAGCCGCCACCGAGCAGGCGACCGGGCAGCCGCAGGCCATCGCCTCGAGCGGCGGCAGCCCGAAGCCCTCGTAGAGCGACGGGAAGACGAGCGCCGACGCGCGCTGGTAGAGCTGGACGAGCTCCTCGAGGCCGACGTTCCCGACCACCTCGACGCCGTCCGGGATCTCACCGGAATGCCCCCCGCCCGTCAGCTTGAGCCTTAGCTCGGGCCGCTCCTTGCGCAGCAGGGCGAAGGCCTCGTACAGGCGGGCGTGATTCTTGTGCGGCCACGGGCGGGCGGGGTAGAGCAGATATGGCTCGCGGGCCTCGGTGCCGGGCGTGAACAGCTCGTGGTCGATCCCGTGATGGATCACGCGGATCTTCTCGCGGTCGAGGCCGAGCGTCTCCTCGGCCCGGTCACGGACGAAGGCGCTCGGGACGATCACGAGCCGCGACGAGCGCACGGAACGGTGGTAGGCGACCTTCCGGAACTCCCGCTCGCCCCGCGAGAAGAGCTGCGGCAGGTCGAGGTGCTGGACGTCGTGCAGGGTCACCGCCGTCGGCGCCTTGACCGGCGGGATGCGGATCGTCAGCGGGTAGTGCACGGCCTCGACGTGGGAGAGCCGCCGGACGAGCGGTCCCGGCCGCAAGGTCGCGAGCGACATCGCTGTGAGCCTCCCGCGGATGGTGCGGGCCGCCCGGTACTCCCTGGCCACCTCCGACGGCAGCCCCTCGCCGGCGTCGGGCGCAACGGGCGGCAGGTACACGCGGTAGGGCAGCGTCCCTCCGCGCGCCAGGGCCCGCAGCAGCTCGCGCGCTGCCGACTCGCTGCCCCCGAGCTCGCCCGGGACGAGCGTCAGGAGGACGATTCCGATCATGCCGGCCCGAGAGGCCTAGGGCTCGGAGCCCGGCGCCTGCTGCGCCGCTGCCGCGGCGTCGAGCAGCGCCTGCCGCTGAGCCTTGTCGACGTCGCCGTGCCGCTTGGCCGAGCGCCAGATGAAATAGAGGACGATCCCGACGAGCGGCCAGACGAGTGTCGCCGGGATCAGGATGATCCAGTTGATCGCGGTGAGACCGAGCGCCATCCCGAAATCGTAGGGTGGGCGCCTACTGCGCCGTCGAGGTCGTGCTCGACGTGGTCGTCGTAGTGCCGGTCGTCGTCGTGCCGGTCGTCGTCGTCTTCGCGGCGGTCGTCGGGCAGTTGACGCCGGAGCCCGACTTGATCACGAGGCAGCTGTGCGTGATCAGCTTGTCGCCGGTCCGGGCGCGCGTGTAGCTGATCACGGTGCTCGCGACCTGCGCGAAGTAGGTCTGGCTGTTCGACGAGGTGTTGAGCGAGACGATGACCCCGGAACCGAGCAGCGGCCCGATCGCCCGGTCGACGACCAGCAGGTCGGCGATGTTCGGCGTGTAGCCCTTGTGGGCCGCCCGGTAGCTCTTCTCGGCCTTGTCGACGAGGTTCATCGCGTTCATCGTCATGGTCGAGAGGGAGGGCCCCTTCGACTTCGAGCCGTGATGGAGGACCGTGGGGACGACGAACAGCAGGAAGAAGATGATCAGGATGAACGGCAGGAATTTCCGGATGTTCGGTGGCACGGGGCTACCTTAGTGCGCCTACGGGCGAACCGTGACCGTGACCGGCCTGCTGAGCAGGATGTAGTCGGTGGGGACCTGCGGCCCGACCGGTGTCGCGCTCAACGCGACTCTGTAGGCCCACGTCCCCGGCGGGGGGTGATCGACCCAGCTCGTGACGTTTCCCTTGACGGCGGCCACACGTGTGCCGAAGTAGGTGCAGTCCGCGGCCGCATGCCTGACCGGGACGCAGATCGCGCGGTCCGACCGGTCGCGGAAGATCGCGTACGAGGCCCGGCTGCCGCCCGGCTGCTGTCGCTTCCAGGAGAGTGTCACCGCGCCGTGGGACTGAAGTGACCCCACCGAGAAGCCGTCGAGCGGCAGGTACAGGTTGGCATTGAGGTTCCGCGCAGCGGCCGGCGAGTCGAGCGTCGGGAGGAGTGCGACCACGAGGAACCCGACGACCGCGAGGAAGCCGAGCACGGACACGGCGATCTTCGGCACCCGGTGCGAGGTTTCCGGCCCGACCGCCGCCGAGGGGCGCCTGCGACCGTAGATCGGCACGAGGAACGGGACGGAGATCGCGAGCATGAAGTAGGCGGGGAATGCTGCGATCAGGTGGGTCATGAAGCTGCCGTTGACGAAGTCGACCTGTCTGGACGTTCCCTTGATCACGAGGTAGGAGGCGAGCCACGTCGCCGCGAGCGCAGCGGCCACGTAGGAGCGCCGGGCCAGGCCGACGATGCCCGCCAGGGCGGCCCAGTAGACCATCCGCTGGCTCCACGTGTACTCGCGGATGCTGTCCAGGTTGTGGTGGAGGTGCCACCAGTCGAGGCTCACGTAGCGATGGACGTTGATGCCCAGTGGAACCGGGGCGACCGTCGCGGGTGACGGGCCGGGCGGGTGCGAGAACGCGGGCAGGTAGCCGAGCCCGCGGTACTTCCACATCGCAAGCCCGAGCAGGGACGGGATCAGGCTCAGAGCGAAGATCCCGAGGGCGCGGGGCCGCCGGGCGACCGCGAGCGCGACGAGGACGGCGGGCAGGAAGAGCGCATTCGCCGGCTTGACCGCCAGCGCAAAGCCGGCAGCGAGCCCGGCGGCGACCGCGTCGAGCGTTGCCCCGGTCGCCACGGCGCGCAGCAGGAAGTAGGCAGCCACGAGCAGCACGACCATCGAGGGGTAGTCGCCGAGCCCGGTGAGCCCGATCGCCGAGGGCAGCGTCAGGTCGACGTATCGGCTGTGGTAGTCGGCCAGGAAGTAGTGGATCACGACAACCGGCGCGAGCACCCACAGGAGCGAGACGACGTAGCCGTACAGGCGGCTCGCGAACATGCGGGTGATCCCGTAGACGGAGGCCAACGCGATCGGCGCGAGGACGAGCTGGTTGAAGACGACGATGGCCGGGATGCCGTTGAGCAGGTTCGAGCCGGCGATCGCGGCGATCGGCGCGATCAGAAGCGGATAGCCGAACCCGATCCCGGCCGTCGGGATGTGGCCGTTCCCGAGCACCCAGGAGGTCGTGTAGTACCAGGTGCCGTCTCCGCCGTGGTAATAGAGCCAGCCGGTGTGGCCGGCAATCCGGCCCGCCGCGACGGCGATCCCCCAGCCGACGACCATGATCGCCCCGAGCGCGGCCCAGGGCGGGATCCGCTCGACGGTCGCCTCGAGCCGCCCGACGAGCCGACCAACCCGGTAAGCGGCCTTCCCGAGCGGCGTGGCGCTGGGAGCGGGAGGGTCGAGAGATGCGCTCATGTCAGGAGAATTGCCCGACCCGAATGGTAAGCGAAGCCTCGTTGTCGGCCGGGCGGGCATCGACCTCGGAGCTCGAGACGTTGGTCGTGATCGTGTTCAAGCCGTTCGTGGTCAGCATGCCGAACCGGATGGTCGAGCTCTTGCCGGACGGCAGGAAATCGAGGAAGCAGCTGATCGAGGTGAGGCCGGTGCAGCCCGAGCCACGGTCATAGGTCGGGGGACCGGCGAGCCTCGTTCCCTGGGGCAGGTCGATCTCCAGCCTCGTGTTGGTGGCCGTCGCCGTTCCGTGGTTCTCCACGTACACCGCGAAGTCGACCTCACCTCCGGCCCCGGGAGTGGGGCTCAGCTGGCTGATCGAGACGCTCAGATCGGTGTAGCCCTGCGACTCGACGATGTCCGGCAGCGATGGGTAGCTGTGCGAGAACGTGGCGGCGAGGCTCGTCCCGTAGCTCAGCACGTAGAGCGAGGCCGCGGTCGCGAGGACGATCCGGAGCGTTGGCCGGCGCCACAGCGAGGCCCACGCGGCAACGGAGAAGACCGCCCAGCAAGGGGCGGTGAACATCAGGTAGCTCGCCTTGATCTCCTTCCCGTCGACCTGGGGGTAGCGGATGATCTGCGCGGCCAGTGCAACCACTGCCGCTGCGGCCAGCAGTGCGAGGAATCCGAGCGCCCCGTCGGTCGGATCGCGCTGCCTTCGGCGCGCCAGGCGCAGAAGCGGCCGGAGGCCGAAGGCGAGCAGGCCTCCGATGGCGAGCGCGTCGGCTGCGAGGCCCAGGATGGACTGGCTCGAGGCGGTGACGCGATCGGTGCGCGACGGCGCGACCCACGCGTTGTGGAAACCGCCGTACCAGTCGCTCCAGAGATCGGCGTGGAGCTGCGGCAGGAACTGGTTCGCGAGGTGGTCGCGGTAGGGGTGCGCGACGAGCGACCCGATCGGGAACGAGACGTAGAAGGAGAGCGGCTCGCCGCCCTGGACCATGCCGCCGGGGTGCTGGAGGTTTCCCTGGAACGGGTTGCCCCAGGTCGCGGCGGCGTATCCGAGCCAGGGCCCGGCAACGAGCGCTGTAGCTGCGACCAGGCCGACCGTGAAGCGCGCAGCCTTGCGGCCGCCCGCCAGCAGGGCGCCGGCTACGAGGCAGAGCGCGACGACGACCGCGCTCTGGCGCGTGAGCAGGCCGAGGCCGCAGGCGACTCCGGCCGCGATTCCGAGCCCGAGCGGCCAGCCGCGGGCGCCGGCCCGCAGGAGAAGCAGGATCGCGATCGCGGACAGGAGCGCGACCGTCGTCTCGGGGTGGAAGAGCACGCCGAGCCGCAGCACGACGGGGTAGGCGAGGACGAAGGCGGCCGTCCCGAGCATCCGCCTCGGACGGCCTGGCCAGATCTCCCGCGCGATCAGCGCCGACACGACGACGAGGCCCATTGCGGCGACGAGCGAGAGCATCTGCCCGGCCGACCAGGTCTGGCTGCGCCCGAGCGACACGCCCTCGTCGAGGGCCCACAGACCGCCGACCGACAGTCCGGCGAGCCCGAGTATCCGAACGCGCGAGCGCGTCGAGACGAGGCACATGGCGCCCCCCGCGACGAGGAGCAGCCAGAGGATCCGAACGGCCGTGTTCGAGCCGAGCTCGAGCGGCACTGCCGGCACGGCGCGAACGACGTGCTCGAGTGCGATCGCGAGTGCCTCGTAGAACGGCGGCGCCGAGTACTCGTAGCTCACGTAGTCCGGCGGCAGGTGGCCGTGGCCGTTCAGGTACTGCGCGTTCAGCAGGTACTCACCGGCGTCGAGCGGGCCGGTCCTGCCGACGGTCGAGATCCCCTGCCAGCCGAGCAGCGCGAACACGGCCAGTGCGACGACGAGGGCGGCCCACGGCCACGACAGAGTCGGGACGGCGCGCTGGGCCGTGGCGGCCGGGCGATCTGGTTCCGGGGCGCTTGGCTCCCCGCCGCTCTCCGCTGGCATCGGGAGATCATGACCAAGAAGTGGACGGCCGGCGCTCTGCAGGGTCTTCCCCGCCCTGCGGCGTTGGCGCGGGGGTGAGACCGGTAGCAGCGCGGCCAGCCGTCCGGTGCGACGCTAGTGCGGCCGGCGCGCCGTGACAATCGCCCAAATGGGGGGCGATAGCGGCCGCTACTCTGGGCGGCGTGTCGCTGCGCGGGCCACTCCTGGCTGTCGGGCTCGCCGCCGTCGCTCTCTCGAGCGTCGTCTCGGGTGCCTCTGCCGGGCCGTCGCCCGCCGCCTCCCCGGGGATTCACGACGAGTCGTACGCGCCGCGGCTGAAAGCCGCGGCCGATTACACCGGCGCGAGCATCAGGGACACCCGCCTCTCGGCGGCCGCCTACACCCTGTCGAAGATCGTCGGCGTCCCGCACACGATCGATGTGGCCTGCTGGAGCGCGAAGGACTGGCCGACCGTCAGCGGTGACGGCGACGACGCCGCCTACGAGACGATCGCATTCTGGACGCCGTCGATGCCGCACTGGGTGCATCTGTCGCCACAGATCTGTCACGCCTTCGAGACCCTGCTGAACCACCGGCCGCGGTACCCGAACGTGATCACCGCGGACGCGGTCGAGACGCTCGCGCACGAGACGATGCACTCGGTCGGCGTCAGCGTCGAGGCGCAGGCCGAGTGCTACGGCATGCAACTCGCGGCCACGGTGGCGGAGAAGCTCGGGGTTCCCACCGCGTATGCGAACTCGCTCGCGCGGCTGAACCTGGACAACTACAAGCAGCGTCCGCCGAACTACATCAACACGACGAAGTGCCGCGAGGACGGCGTCTGGGACCTCTTCCCGGGCAAGGACTCGCCACCCTGGCACAGCACCTGAGATCGATCGAGGCCGTGTTACGATCACCGCGGGTGCGGGGCCGTGCTGATAGCAAGCTCGAGGCATTGCGTGGCGTTCCGCTGTTCGCAGGCCTCTCGAAGCGCGATCTCGCAGCCGTCGCGCGGATCACCGACGAGCTCGACTTTCCGTCCGGCAAGGAGCTGATCACCGAAGGCGAGCCCGGCCGCCAGTTCTTCATCCTGCTCGAGGGCGAAGCGGTGGTGCGGCGGCGGGGCCGGAAGGTGAACAGCCTCTCGCCGGGCGATTTCTTCGGCGAGATCGCGCTCCTGTCCGATCGCCCGACGACCGCCTCGGTCACGACCAGCGCGCCCGTGCTCGTCGCGATCGTCACTCGCCCCAGCTTCAGTCGCCTCCTGCGCGAGTCTCCGACGCTTCAGCAGCGGATCCTGAAGACCGTCGCCGAGCGGCTCCCGGACTCGTAACCTCAGCCGGCAACCGCGACGACCGCCGGAGGCGCACCGGCCGGTCCTAGAGGCGACGGCCGAGCATCGCGATGAACGAGTAGCTCGAGCCGGCTCGCTCCTCACGCGGCGATCGCGACGACGTGGAAGTTCGCGTTCAGCGACCCGGGCACCTGCTCCCGCAGCAACGGCACTCGGTCGTCGAGCGCCTTGCCCGCAGCGTTCAGTGCCGTGATGAACGGCTTCCCGACCGGCCGCACGCCTGCGCGCTTGAACAGCAGGTCGATCATCCGCGCGACCAGCATCGCGACCGTGGTCGCGGTCCCCGCGCCGGCGTGCACCGTCACCGACTCCCAGGGCCCGTTCTCCTCGAAGATCTTTGCCAATCCCTCGTGTGTCCAGCGCCAAAGATCGATGGGCGAGGGGTGGTAGGGATAGACGCCGTGCGTCGAGAGGAGCACCCGCCCACCGGGGCGGACCACGCGCCGGAGCTCCCGGACCGCCGCGATCGGGTCGGGGACGTGCTCGAGCACCTGGAGGCAGAGCACGACGTCGAAGCTCGCATCCTCGACCGGCAGCGCCTCGATCGATCCGTGCAGGTCGGCGCGCGGATTGCCCGGGATATCGAATCCGACGACCTCGGCCGCCCCGGCAAAAAGGGGCCTGTAGGGCTGCGTCCCGCATCCGACGTCGATCATCCGGAGCCCGTCGAAGTCCATCCCGGCCAGCCAGTCCACGAGCGGCCGGCGAACAGCCCACTGCACCGAGTTGCGGCGCGGGTTCATCCGATCTGCGGCGATCACCGCGCGCGGCCTGTTTTTCACCGACGTGAAACTAGCCGGTCAGGCCCCGTCTGAGCCGCGCGACTCAGTCACGACCAAAATCGCTGTAGATGCAGAGTCTTATCCCGGCCTCGTTGAAGCACCTTGGCCGGCGGTTGGTTTCGCGATGTCTCTAGGAGGAGCGTCGTAGGCTCGACGGTGGTGTCTGCTCGAGGTCGGGCTTCTCCTCGAGCGCGAGATCGAGAGCCTCGTCCAGGGTCATCGCTTGTCCTTGCGCCCACGTTTCGTCGAACGCCGACTCGCCGAGCACAGAGCGGAGGTGGGCGATGTGTGGGCCAGGGTCGGGCCTGACCTCGCCCTCGAACATTTCGGCGCTAATGGATTGGCGAGATGCGCTCGCCGCTGCGTACAGGCGAGCGGCGCGGCGGTTGCGATTCTCGGCGGCGGCGAGCCTGGCGGAGAGTTCGAGGCTGTTTGCCACTCGGTAGTGGTGGCCGCTCTTCCTTAGGAGTTTGAGGCTCTCCTCGAGCAGGCGCCGCGCCGTTTCGTTGTCGTGTTCTTCCAGCGCAACTAGCGCGAGGCTCGAGAGAGAGCCCAGGATTCCCCAGGCGTCGTTGAGGGTGCGGAGGATGGCGAGGCTTCGCTCGAACAGCTCGCGAGCACGCGGGTACTCGAGTTGCAGCAGCGCGATCCCGCCCAGAGCCTTCGTCCACAATCCGACGCTGCGGAGGTTTCCGAGCTCGCCCGCTCTCCGCACGCTCTCCTCGAGCGCACGCCGCGCGTCCTCGAGCTCCCCCTCGACGGTAAGCACGGCGCCGAGCATTGCCAGCGCGTACGACTCGCTCACCGGATTGCGCGTCCGCCGCGCTATCGCCAACGCTTCCTCGGCCGGCGCGCGCGCCGCGTCGGCGTCACCTTCGGCGAGGGCGGTCATAGTGAGCACGTTGAGGCCTCTCGCCAGGTTGAAGTCGTCGCCCAGCTTGGAAAGAACAGGGAGGCTTGCCTCCAGGTAGCGATGCACTGCAACGAAGTCGCCCTGATAATGCGCGAGGCCCGCAGCCCGCGATTGCGCGAGGGCACGGATCGACTGGGAGCCGGAACGGCTGCTGAGCAGTCGGTCTAGATGCTCGCGGCCTTCGACGTCAGCCGCCCGCATCTGCCAGTACCGCCAGAGGGCGGCGGCGGTTCGGAGGCCGAGCTCGGTCTCGCCGCTTTCGGCGGCCCAGGTCAGAGCGGCGCGAAGATTGTCGCGCTCGCTGTCGAGCTTCCATGCCCGGCGGATCTGTTCGGGGCCGAGCAGCGCGGGCTCCGACTCCTCGGCAAGCCGGAGGTAGAAGCCGGCGTGGCGGCGCCGTACGCCCTCGCCGTCGCCGCGCTCGGCGAGGCGCTCGAGCGCGTATCCGCGCATCGTCTCCAGCATCCCGAAGCGCGGCTCGCCCTCGAACATGCGCTCGATGCGAAGCAGGCTGTTGTTCAGGAGAGACTCGATCCCGTCGACCAGGTCCAGGTCGAGCTCACCGGCCACTGCTGCGGCGCCGTCGAGGGAGAAGCCGCCGACGAACACACCGAGGCTCGCGAAGAGCGCCTGCTCATCGGCGGTGAGTAGGTCGTAGCTCCAGTCGACTGCGGCGCGGAGCGTTCGGTGGCGCTCGGGTAGACCGGCACCCGGCACCGCCTTCAGCAGCTCGAGTCGGCCGCCAAGCCGCTCGAGTATCTCACGTGGTGAAAGCAGCTTGATCCGTGCCGCGGCGAGCTCGATCGCGAGTGGCAGCCCATCGAGCCGACGACAGAGCTCGGCGACCGCCTCGGCGTTCTCATCGGAGAGAACGAAGTCGGCGCGCGCCTCGCGTGCACGGTCTACGAATAACCGGATCGCCTCCGTCTCTTGCAGGCGGGCGAGCTGAGGGGGACGAGACGCGTCCGGAAGTTGGAGCGGCGGCACCGGGTAGATGCGTTCCTCGGGTAGGTCGAGGGGGGCTCGGCTCGTGACGAGGAGTTGCGCTCCTGGCGCGCCGGCCAGGAGTTCGGCGAGCACGGGTGCGGCCTCGAGTACCTGTTCGAGGTTGTCGAGAACGAGCAGTGTGCGCCGCCTTTGCAGGTGGAGAATCAGCGCCTCGGCCGCCCGTTGCCGCGAAGTCTCCCTGAGGCCGAGCGTGGAAGCGATCGCAGGCGCCACGAGACCCGGATCGACTATCGGTGCGAGCTCGACGAACTCCGTCTCATGCCATCGACCGCTCTCTTTCGTCGCTTCGACCGCCAGCCGCGTCTTCCCGGTCCCTGCCGGCCCGGTCAGCGTCAGGAGTCGAACATCGGCTCGGCCAAGCAGCGCGCGGATCTCTCTCAGCTCCTTCTCACGGCCCACGAAGGAGGTGGAGCGCGCCACCAGGCTGGGCATCGGTCGACCGTCTTGGCCGACGGGCGGATCGACCATGTGGGCGTCGAGCTCCGGGGCCTGATGGAGGATTGCTCGTTCGAGTTGCCGCAGCTCCGACCCGGGCTCGATCCCGAGTTCCGCGACGAGCGTCTCCCTGGCTGACCGATAGGCCGCGAGCGCCTCGGCCTGCCTGCCCGAGCGATAGAGGGCGAGCATCAGTTGGCCGCGCAAGCGCTCGCGCAGCGGGTACTCAGCGACGAGTGCTTCGAGCTCGGCAACGAGCTCGGCTGAGCGCCCGAGCGCGAGCTCGGTCTCGAGGCGCAGCTCCCGCGCGCCTAGGTGGAGCTCCTCCAGCCGCCCGATCTCTTCACGCGCGAACGTCTGGTAGCGGAACTCGGCAAGCGGCGGCCCACGCCAGAGCGCAATCGCCTCGCGCAGCAACGCAGCCGCCTCAACCGGCTTCGCGGCGCCGAGCAGCTCGCGGGCGCGGCGGATCAGCTCCTCGAACCGCGCCGCGTCGAGCTCATCCGGGGCCAGCCGCAGCGCGTACCCGGACGGCCGCGTCTCCAGCACCTCCTGGCCGAGCGTCTTACGCAGCTGAGAGACATACACCCGCACGGCTTTGACCGCGGTCTCAGGCGCCTGCTCACCCCACACCTCCTCTACGAGCAACTCGGTCGGCACGAGCCCGCCCCGCCGCAGAAGCAACACCGCAAGCACAGCCCGCTGCTTCGCCGCAGCGATCGGAACCTCGCGGCCGTCGTTCCAGACCACGAGAGGGCCCAGAATCCTGAACTGCACGAGCCGAACGTACACCACGAGGAACTGAGCCGCTTTATCGCGGCTTTATCGCGCGCTCCCCGCCGCTTTATCGCCCCGTCATCTCCTCTCCGCAGCGAATCGCACCAGCGATCGATCAACGAAGAAGGAGCTTCTCATGAAGGCACGCACACTCATCCTCACCGCGCTCGTGCCACTCGCCCTCACCGCTTCGGTCGCACGAGCAAACATGCCCTCGCACCGCGACGCCTCAGTCGCGTCCAGAGCCGCGCACGTTAACGCAAACGCGCTCGTTCGCATCGATCCCGAGACGAACGCGATTAGCCGCGGGATCGGAGTCGGCTCCGGGCCGATAGCCGTGGCGGTCGGTCGGCGAAGCATCTGGGTCTACAGCGACTCGAATCACAAGGCCACCGAGATCGACGCCGCCACGAACAGGGTCCGCCGGTCGACACCCGTCGCCCCTCGGCCCGTAGACCTCGGCCACCTGGCCGGCCCGATGCTGGCCGTCGACGCAGGAGGCGCATGGCTCGTGGGGATCGACCAGCAGCAAGGGCCCCTGCTCACTCGAGTACCCACGGGCAAGGGCGACACACGCACCTACGCGCTGAACGTCGAGCCGAGAGCAGTCGCCGTCGGCGCCGGAGCGGTCTGGGTCCTCGGCCACCGCCCCGGAGATAACGAGCTCATCCGACTGAACAAGGCAACCGGCGAGGTGACCGGGCGGACCTGGCTCCCCGACTCCGGCCGCGTTGACAGCGTCGCGGTCGGCCGCAGCTACGCCTGGGTGATGTCTTCGGCGACGGCGACCTTGTACCGGATCGACGCTCGCACGATGCTGCTGGGTCCGCACGTCGACCTCGGCCAAAGGGCCGGCCGGCCGAGGATCAGCGGCGGGATGGTTTGGGTCGAGGTGTCGAACGCGGGCGGCAGGACGCTGCTCCTCGACGGCAGCACGCTCGAGGTCGTGCTCATACTCGGCTGTTGCGGGCTGCAGGACGGGCACGACACGGTCGACGCCTTCGGGTCCACCTGGACGACCGACCAGCAGACGGGAACGACGGTACGCTCGGACGGCCGAAACTACGAACGGTTCACGAAGATCCACGTCACCAAGCCGCCGCGCTCGGGCGGTCTATGCGAGACCGCGATCATCGCGGGCGCCGCCGCCGTCTGGGTCGCCGTCGGACAGGCACTCCGACACCGCTGCGGCTCCCAATACGCCTAACTAGCGCGCCTCCGGTCAGCGACGACTACGCAGGTGACAGCAGCGTCTTCACCGGAACCGTCAACTGGGTGCAGATCGACCTCGGCGAGGACGCAGAAGACGCCGACCACCTCATCACACCCGAGGAACGACTCCGCGTCGCAATCGGCCGACAGTGAGCAAACCGAGGCAGTACGCTCCGGGGCGGGGCGATGCTGGCCGATCCTCATCACCAAGGGCGTGACCGAGGTGGCAGTCACCGCGCTGTTGCTCGTGCGGCGCCGGGCACCCGAGGGAGGCTGCTTCGAGGATAGTGATCGGGCAGCCGGAAGACGCATTGCGAGTCCTTGAGGAATCGCCGTTCGGAGCTGGAATTCGGCTGTATTCCAACAACCGCGGACGTTCGATTGAGTCATCCTCTCTCGGCGGCGATCACGCTGGTCTTACTGTTGGAGACAGATGAATTGGATGCCCGCAAGGCGCATAGTGGGCGTTGGCGTTGCGCGCCGCCCGAAGACCTCCGGTGAAACCGGTCCAAGCATGGCGCCCCCCGGTACTCCCCACCGCAAACGACCGGAACCACCCTCGCACTGATCGTCCCCGCCGTGCAGGCCGCCATCACCGCCACCAACACCCGCAACAACGTCTCCTCCACGCAGGCTGCGAACCACTTCCAAGTCGCTCGAAACACTCTCCAAGTCAGCACGCATGACTCGCAGGCGCTCGCCGCGCTCAACGCACGCTGGAAACGCTGAAGCATCCGCCTAAATCCGGCCAGGCGCAGCGCGCGACGGCCCGTGCCATCCCCGCGCTCGACGCACGCTGGAACGCCGAAGCGCTCGCCTACCGAGCACAGCTCTCGGGAACAGCCGCGACCCCATCAACAAGTCTGCCCAGCAACTACTTCCAGGCCCTCCCGAACACATCAATCTGACGCTGAGACACGGCGCGAAACCATCCAACACCGTGACGCTCACCGCGCCATCTCAGTCTGGAGGCTTTGGAGCGTCGAACGTGGACGCCCCGAAAGCCAGTGAAGCGGCTGTCGGTGCGGGGTCGCCCAATCGTGCGACTCTCGGACAATCAGGCTCGTCAAGTGGCATGACCGCCGAGTGCGCCAGCGTGCGGGAACGACGCCTGAAGCGCACAGGCCCTTCAACCTGCGTTACCGGATGCCGATATGAAGCGCGATATGACTACAGACGCGACCATCAAACTGCGGACTCCCCGCCCTTGGTTCGGGAACCAACAGCTAGGCGCGTTCGTGATCTCGGTCGATCGAAAGAGGGCCGGCGTGCTCATGCCGGAGGGTTCGCTCGACGTACGCTGCTCCGCTGGCCGGCACCGCCTTAGCGCGCGTCAATGGTGGTATCGCAGCCCGAGCATCGAGCTGGATCTTGGTTGCGGAGACGTGGCCGAGCTGAGCGTCGACCTCGTCCATCGCGACTCGGTCTTTCGGCGATTCCTGACGCTGATGTTCCTGCCGTGGCGAGGTTTGGCAGTCACGGTCGCGCAAGAGTGATCCAAGGTCAGACGAGGGTAGTCCGCGTCAGGCGAGAGGCCCCTGCGCTGCCCCAGCGTGCGGCTATGGCCTCTGACTCTGGGACAGCCATCGGTATTGGTAGTCCGTCAAATCGGCATCGTCGCGGTATTCGAGGATGCCCGCGCGCTCAAGGCTCTTCAGAATCTCCCCGAGCGCTGACCTGACTGGGTTTTCACTCCAGAGGACGCCCTTGTGCTTCAGATACTCGTCGTGGCCTGGGGCGAAGAGCCCGAGGACCACCCCCAACTCGAACAGGGCTCCATCCAGGTCGGTCCAATCGGCGAGGGCATCCGCGAGTGTCATCGTTCAAGCATCGTAAGCGCGCAGCGCTCGCTGACGTTCGGGCGATCGAGCGTGAGAACGCCAGCCTGGGCAAGTGTCCTCACGCCCGAGGTGGGATGTCACGGATCGTCCGGTTTGGGAGGGCTCTATCTCCTTTCCCGCACGACTCATTACCGCGCCGTAACGACCCCCGCTTACACTTCGGCCATGGCCGAGGAGCGGACAGATATCGCTGCGATCTTCGAGAAGATGAAGGAAGAGGTGCGCGCCGCGGGGCCGCGGACGGGCGACGTGACGCCTGCCCAGGTGCGGCTGTCGGTGCGCGACCAGGCTGAGCGGATGTGGGCCATCTCGGCCGACCGCCCGGTGGTCGGCAAGGGAGGCGTGATCAAGCGCTTCCTGCGGCCGCTCATGCGCTGGTATGTCGAGCCGGCATTCGCCGATCAGAGGGCGTTCAACGACGCCGTCCTCAAGCTGATCGACGACCTCGACGAGCGGATCGCCCGGCTCGAGACGAAATGAGAATCGCCGTCTGCCGGCCGCAGGTGCCGTACACCTACGGGGGCGCGGAGGTGGTCGCGGACCAGCTCGTCGACGAGCTGCGGATCCGCGGGCACGAGGTCGATCTGGTCGCCGTTCCGTATGCCTGGATCGGCGCGCGCGTGCTCGACCAGGCGCTGATCTGGCGGATGATCGAGGTGAACCAGACGCCGGGGAAGCCGACCGACCTCGTGATCGCGACCAAGTTCCCGTCCTACGGGATCCGGCATCCGAACAAGGTGGTCTGGCTCGTCCACCAGTTCCGGCAGGCCTACGATTTCGACCGGGGCGAGTTCGGGCAGTACTCCGAGTCGCCGCCCGACCGCGCGACCCGGCTCGGGGTCGAGCGGTACGACAAGGTGGCGCTCGGCGAGGCGAAGCGGATCTTCACGATCTCCGGCAACGTCGCCGACCGGCTCAAGCGCTACTCGGGCCTCGACGCGACCGTTCTGCCGCCGCCGCCGCAGCGGCTCGACTACCGGACGACCGGGTACGACGGCTTCGTGCTCTCGGTCAACCGGCTCGACCGCTACAAGCGGATCGACCTGCTGATCGACGCCGCGAAGAGCGAGCCCGGGATGAAGATCGTGATCGTGGGTGACGGCCCCGACCGCGGCCGGCTCGAGAAGCTCGCCTCGGGCCTGAACGGGCGCGTCGAGTTCGCCGGGCGGGTCGACGGCGAGAAGCTCGCAGACCTTTACGCCCGCTGCCTGGCGGTCTACTACGCGCCCGTGGACGAGGACTACGGGATGGTCCCCTACGAGGCGTTCCTGTCGGCGAAGCCGGTCGTGACGACGGTCGACGCCGGCGGGCCGCTCGAGGTCGTCCACGACGGCGAGACCGGAGTCGTCGTTGCCGCGGACCCCGCCGAGATCGCGAAGGCCTGCAGCCACCTCGCCGCTCACCTCGACGAGGCGAAGCGGCTCGGTGAGGCCGGCAAGGCGCTGGCCGAGCGGATCACCTGGGACACCTGCATCGACGCCCTGCTCTCGTGAAGGTCGCCTACTACTCGCCGATGCCGCCGTCGCGCTCGGGGATCGCGGACTACTCGAAGCTGCTCCTGCCGGCTCTCCAGGAGCGGATCGACGAGGTGGTGATCGCCCGGCCCGGGAAGCGCGCCCCGTCCGCCGACGTCTGCCTCTACCAGATCGGGAACGACCCCGACGCGCACGGCTGGATCGTCGACGCGCTGCGCGAGCGCCCCGGCGTGGTCGTCCTCCACGAGCTCGTGCTGCACCACCTGGTCGCGGGAATCACGATCGGCCGCGGCAACGGCCGCGCCTACATGGAGGCCATGGAGCGCGACTACGGCGTCGCCGGCCGGCTGCTCGCGCTCGGCGTGCTGGACAACCTGCTGCCGCTGATCTGGGAGACCCAGCCCGAGCGCTTCCCGCTCACCGGCACGGTGCTCGACCTGGCGCGCGGCCTGATCGTCCACTCGCACTACGTCGAGCGCGGCGTCCGCGAGGCGCGATACGACGGCCCGTTGTGGCGGATCCCGCATGCGGCGTGGCCCGGCGGAGAGACGGTCGTGCCGGCCGAGGGGCTCCAGGGCGACCCGCTCGTCGGCTGCTTCGGCCACATGAACATGAACAAGCGGATCCCGGAGCTGCTCGAGGCCTTCACGCTGCTGCGCCAGCGGCGGCCCGGAGCAAAGCTGCTGCTCGTCGGCGAGGCGACCGAGCGCTTCGACCTCGACCGCCGGCTCGAACGGCTCGGGATCGGCGGCGACTCCCTGATCCGCGAGGGATACGTGAGCGAGGAGCGGTTCGAATCGCTGATGGCGGCCTGCGACGTCCTCGTCAACCTGCGCTCGCCGACGATGGGTGAGACGTCCGGCTCGGTGATTCGCGCGCTCTCCCTCGGCAAGCCGATGCTCGTGTCCGACATCGGCTGGTTCTCCGAGATCCCCGACGGCGCCGCTCTGCGCATCCCCGTCGACGACTACGAGGTGGCCACCATCGCCGCTGCGCTCGAGCTCGCTACCGACCGCGGCGCCGAGCTGGGCGCGGCAGCGCGCGCGTATGTCCGCCGCGATCACGACCTCGGGCAGGTCGCCGACGCCTACGTCGCCGCGCTCGAGGAGGCCGCCGGCGGCGACGCGGCAACCGACGCGATCCTGATCCGGATCGCCGAGGCGGCCGCCGACATCGGGCTCGACGATCCGAAGGAGATCGTCCGGATCGCCCGGGAGGCGGGGCTGGTATGAGCGTAGGCTCGACGGAGCTCATAAAAAGGCGGAGCGTAGGCTCGACGGAGCTCAAAATTGAGCGGAGGTGCCGGCTTCGCCGGTGCCGGGAGCGGGAATGAGCGCTATTACGGGCGCCCGTGCGCGGGCCGTCGCGATCCCGGCGGGCTTGTGGCTCACGGGGATCGTCGTCTGCTCGATCGTCGTCCGCGTGGCGCTCGGCCACCGGATGGTCGCCCCGTGGATCATGGTCGACGAGATCGTCTACTCCGAGCTCGCGAAGAACGTCGCGGCGCACGGTCAGTTCCTCGTCCGGGGCGTTCCCTCGCACGGCTACGGGTTCGTCTACCCGGTCCTGATCTCGCCGGCGTGGCGGCTCTTCTCGGGCGTCCCCGACGCCTATACGGCCGCGAAGGCCTTCAACGCCGTCCTGATGTCGCTCGCCGCGATCCCCGCGTACTTCCTGGCGCGGCGGCTGCTGCCGGCGACGCTCTCGCTGATCTGCGCCGGGCTCGCGGTGCTCATCCCCTCGATGCTCTACACGGGGATGCTGATGACCGAGAACGCGTTCTACCCGCTGTTCGTCCTCGCCGCGTTCCTGCTCGTGTTGACGCTGGAGGCGCCGACGGCATTCCGCCAGATCGCTGCTGCTCGTCGTCTGCGGCGTGGCGTTCGAGACGCGCGCGCAGGCGGTGGCGCTCTTCGCCGCCGTCGCGACGGCGCCGGTGCTGCTGGCGCTGATCGAGCGGCGCGGCGCCCGGGCGACGGTGCGGCGGTACGGATGGCTGTACGGGCTCCTCGGGGGCGGGGCGCTGCTCGCCCTGGCGGCGACGACCGCCGCGGGCCGGTCACCGCTCAGCCTGCTCGGCGCCTACCGCGCGGCGACGTCGAGCTCCTACACGGTGAGCGGGATCCTCCACTTCTTCCTCTACCACGTCTCCGATCTCGACCTGTACCTCGGCATCGTCCCGTTCGCCGCGCTCCTCGCGCTCTGGCTTGCGCCGCGCCGGCCGACGCCGGGCGCTCGAGCGTTTGCTGCCGCCTCGCTCGCGCTGAGCGTCTGGCTGATCGCCGAGGTCGCGGCGTTCGCCTCGGCGAGCTATGTCAACCGGATCGAGGAGCGGAACACCTTCTACCTCGCCCCTCTCGCCCTGATCGCCCTCGTCGGCCTGTCCGTCGACGGCGTGATCACGCGCCGCCGCCGCGTGCTCGTCGCGGCTGCCGTCGTCGCGGGGATCCTGCCGTTCTTCATCCCGTACACGCGCTTCATCAACGCGAGCGCCCTCTCCGACACCTTCGCGCTCCTGCCGTGGTGGTGGGCGCAGGACAACCTGATCCACCTCCCGCAGGTGCGCTGGGCCGCGCTCGCCGTCGCCCTCGCCGCGGGCGCGCTGTTCGTCTTCCTGCCGCGCCGTTATGCGCTCGTGCTCCCGGCGCTCGTCGCCCTGTACTTCGTCGGCACGGCCTACGTGGTCGAGAACGGCCGGCATGGGATCCACAAGACGACCGTCAACTCGCTCTGGTCGGGCACGCACATGCTCCACCCGGACTGGATCGACCGGCTCGTCGGGCAGCACGCGGCAGTCTCGGTGCTCTGGACGGGGTCGATGCCCTCGCCCTACCCGGTCTACGAGAACGAGTTCTTCAACCGCAGCGTCCGCACGGTCTACGACGTCGACGGCGCCGCGCGGCCGGACCCGCTGCCCGAGACCGACGTCGCGCGGCAGCCGAACGGCGAGCTCGCGTCGGCGGACGGCAAGCCGGTCCACGCGCAGTACGTCCTCGCATCCGGAAACGTCGAGCTGGCCGGCAAGCAGATCGCGTCCGATCCGGCCGGCGTCGCGCTCTATCGCGTGAACGGGCCGATCGTGATCCTCCCGAGCGTGGTGGGCCTCTACCCGAACGAGACGTGGTCGGGCCGGCACGTCACCTACCAGCGGGTCGAGTGCACGGGCGGCTCGGTCGACGTTCAGCTCCAGGGCGACTCGCGCCTCTTCACGCGGCCGCAAACGGTCGTCGCGACCGAGAACGGCGCCGTCGTCGGCCGCAAGACGATTCCCGTGAACACGCCGACGACGCTGACGGTGCCGCTCCGGCCCGGGTCGAACGGGCGCTGCCTGGTTCGCTTCACCGTCGGGCGCACGCTCATCCCGGCCAAGGTCGAGCCCGGCTCGATCGACACCCGGCCCCTCGGCGCCCACTTCCTGAACTTCACCTACAACCCGTGAGGATCGCCTTCGACGTCTCGCCGCTCTCGCACGAGCGGACGGGCGTGAACAACTACATCCTCGGCTCGCTGCGCGGGCTGGCGGAGGCGGCAGAGAAGGCCGGCGACCGGATCGTGGCCTTCGCCCCGACCTCGCCTGCCGGGCGCCGGACGATCGCCGAGGTGCTCGACGGGATCCCGCTCGAGCTGCGGCTGAAGACGTTCATCGGCGCCCACGCCTGGCGCACGGCGTGGTCGCGGGCGGGCTGGCCGCCGGCTGAGCGCTGGCTCGGCGACTTCGACGTGCTCCACTTCACCGACTGGATGTACCCGCCCCAGAAGGCGCGGCCTGCGCGCGACGACGATCCACGACCTCGTGCCGCTCCACTATCCGGAGTGGGTGACCGGGCGGACGCACTCGATGCACACGCGCAAGTACGCGCACACCGCGGCGACGTGCAACGTCATCTTCGCCAACTCGGCGTTCACCGCCGACGACGTCGCGGCGACCCTCGGCTTCCCGCGCGAACGGATCGTCGTGGCGCAGCCCGGGATCGCCGCCGAGTACCACGCAGACGGGCCCACGGCTGGGCGCGAGGCTCCCTACCTGCTCACCGTCGCGACGCTCGAGCCGCGCAAGAACCTCGGCACCCTCGTCGAGGCGTTCGGGGCCCTCGCCGAGCCCGGGCTCGAGCTCGCCGTCGTCGGCGGCGCCGGGCTGGGGCGAGCAGCCCGAGCTCGACCGGCCGGGAGTCGTGCGCCTCGGGCGGGTGTCGGACGAGGAGCTTGCCGCGCTCTACCGGGGAGCCGCTGCGGTCGTCTATCCGTCGCGGTTCGAGGGCTTCGGGATGCCGATCACCGAGGCGATGGCGTGCGGCGCACCCGTCGTCGCCTCCTCGCACCCGTCGCTGAACGAGGCCTCCGGCGATGCCGCTGTCCGCTGCGACCCCGAGAGCCCGGAAGCGATGGCCGCCGCGATCCGCGAGGCTCTCGGCCGCCGCGAGGAGCTGCGCGTGCTCGGGCTCGCGCACGCCGCAGAGTTCTCGTGGCAGCGCACCGGCGAGCTCTTCCTCGAGGGGTACAAGCGATTCTCGTAGGCATCGACACGACGCCGCTCCTCCAGACCCGCGCCGGGACGGCGCGGTACCTGCGCGGGCTGCTCGAGCACCTCGACGTGCCGGTGATCCAGACGTCCTTCCCCGCCACCTCGCGCGTGCGGGCCGTCGCGGCCGACGCGCTCTGGTACCCGCGCCTGCGCGTCCCCGACGCCGACGTCCTGCATTGCCCGACCTTCCGCGGGCCGTTCTCCTCGCGCGTCCCGCTCGTCGTGACGGTGCACGACCTCGCCGTGCTGCGTCACCCCGAGTGGTTCAACCGGTGGACGCGGACCTACTCGAGCCGCGCCGTTCCTCGCGTCGTGCGCGCCGCCTCGCGGGTGATCGCCGTCTCGGAGTTCACCGCCGGGGAGCTACGCGACCTGCTCGCCGTCCCGGCGGCCAAGATCAGAGTCGTGCCGAATGCCGTCGAGGACGTGTTCACGCCCGAAGGGCCCCGGGCGGAGGGCGACTACGTGCTCGCCGTCGGGACGCTCGAGCCGCGCAAGAACCTCGCCCGGATCGCCGCCGCGGTCGACGGCGAGCTGCGCGTGGTCGGCGCCCGCGGCTGGGGGAACGTCGAGCCGCCGGCGAACGTCACGTGGCTCGGCGAGGTCGGCGACGACGAGCTGGCGGCGCTCTACCGCGGGGCCCGGTGCCTCGTCTACGCCTCGCTCTACGAGGGCTTCGGCATCCCGGTTGCCGAGGCGCTCGCCTGCGGCTGCCCCGTCGTCACGACCGAAGGAAGCCCGATGGCCGAGCTGGCGGGCGACGACGCGGTCTACGTCGACCCCACCGACACGGCCTCGATCCGCGACGGAATCGCGCGCGCCGCTGCCGCCGCGCCGCGGCGGGGCGCCACCTGGGCCGAGGTCGCCCGCCTGACCACCGAGGTCTACGCGGAGGTTTCGTGATCCTGATCGACGCGGACGTCCTCGGCCGGCAGCGCACGGGGGACGAGACCTACGTCCAGAACCTGCTTCGGGAGCTGCCCGGCGTCGCAGCCGATCTCGAGCTCGCCGCGGTCACGCGCCATCCCGAGCTGGTTCCCGACGGCATCGAGCCGATCGAGCTGCCCGCGCGGCTCTCCGAGGCGCGGATGGCCTACTCGCTACCGCGGCTCCTCCGCCGGCTGAAGCCGCAGCTCGTGCACCTCCAGTACTTCCTGCCGCTCGGCTGGCACGGCCGCTCGGTCGTCACCGTGCACGACCTCTCGTTCGACGGCTCCGACACGACGATGGGCTTCGCCGACCGGACCGTGTTTCGCGCGCTCGTCCCGCGGGCTGTTCGGCGGGCCGATCACGTGCTGACCGTGTCGGAGCGAACGAAACGGGACATCCTCGCGCGCTACGGCGTCGCCGGAAGGCAAGGTGACCGTCACGCCGAACGGCGTCGACCCCGCGTTCACGCCCGGAGGCGCGCACGACGGGTACGTCCTCTTCGTCGGCGCGATCCAGGAGCGCAAGGATCCGCTGTCGGCGCTCGCGGCCGCGAAGGCGGTCGACCTGCCGCTCGTCGTGGTCGGCCCCGAGAAGGACGCGCGGCTCGCCGAGAAGCTCCGCACGGCCGGGGCCGACCTGCGCGGCTATCTGCCCAAGGAGGCCCTGGCCGACCTCTACCGGGGCGCCGCGCTGCTCGTCCTGCCCTCGCGGTTCGAGGGGTTCGGGCTGCCCGTGGTCGAGGCGATGGCCTGCGGCACGCCGGTCGTCGCGGCCGACGAGCCCGCGCTCCGCGAGGTCGGCGGAGATGCGGCCGTCTACGCGGCGGCAGGCGATTTCGCCGCGGCCGCCGTCGAGGCTCTCGGCGATCGGGAGCGGCTTTCGGCCGCCGGGATCGAGCGCGCGAAGGCCTTCTCGTGGACCGAGACCGCGCGCCGCACCGCCGAGGTCTACCGGCGGGTGCTGGCGTGAAGGTCTCCGCGATCGTCGTGTCGCACGGGAGCGCCGCCGAGCTGGCCGAGTCGCTCCCGGCGCTCGAGCCGCAGGTCGACGAGCTGCTCGTGATCGCGAACGTGCCGGGGAGCATTCCGCCCGGTGTCGAGGCCCTCCACAACGACCGTCCGCTCGGATACGCCGCCAACATCAACCTCGGCCTCACCCGGACGAGCGGCGAGGCCGTCCTCGTCTCCAACCCGGACGCCGTCGCCGCGCCCGGCGCCGTGGCCGCGCTGCGCGACTTCATGGAGGCGCATCCGCGCTGCGGTGTCGCGGGCCCGGGGATGACCTACCCCGACGGCAGCCCCCAGCCGTCCCGGCGACGCTTCCCGACGGTCGGTGGGACGATCGTCCGCCGGACGCCGCTCCGGAGGGTCGTCAAGCAGGAGCATCACCTTCATCTGGACGAGGCCGCCCCGGACGGGCCCGTCGAGACCGACTGGATGCTCGGGGGCTTCCTGCTCCTGCGCCGCGCCATGCTCGACGAGCTCGGCGGCCTCGACCCGGGCTTCCGGCTCTACGGCGAGGACATCGACCTGCAGTACCGGGCGATGCAGGCCGGCTGGGAGCGCTGGTACATCCCGGCTGCGGTCGTGCGGCACGAGCACAAGGCTGTCACCGACCGGCGGCTCCTGACGCGGAGGACGCTGTGGCACTGGCGTGGAATCCTGCGCTTCGTGCGCAAGCATCCCGAGAGGCTCCGGGCTCTATGACCACATCAGAGGAGAAGTACGACGCGCTCGCCGACGGGTTCTCGGAGCGTGAGTACGCGGACCCGGTCCGGTACTCGGCGGGCCGGGCCCGGGTGATCGTCGAGCTCGGGCCGCGGCTCGAGGCGGGCGCGACCGTGGTCGACCTCGGTTGCGGCGACGCGATCATGGCCGACCCGCTGCGTGGCGCACGGCCTCACCTACATCGGGGTCGACTCGAGCAGCCGGATGATCGAGGTCGCACAGCGGCTTCATCCGGAATGCGCGTTCGTCGAGGCGCGCTTCGAGGACTACCGCCCCGCGGCGCCTGTCGAGGCGGCGATCTGCCTCCGGGCCTTCTACCAGCCGGAAGACCGGGTCGGCTTCTTCCGGGGTGTCGCCGGGTACGTGACCCGGAAGTTCGTCTTCGACTTCCGCCAGCCCGCCCACCCGGCGGTCACGGTCGAGCGCGACCTCCGTGCGGCGGGCTTCACGCGGATCGAGATGCGCCCCTACTTCGTGCCGCAGCGCCGCGCCGTCCCGGGCCTCGCGGCGAACGCGCTCGAGGCAGCCGGGCGGACCGGGCCGGTCGGGATGTTCCTCTCGCGGTACACCGGCCGCGTCTTCTGCAGCGCGAGCGTCTGAGTGCTCCGCTCGTTCGGCCTGACGCGGCGGCGGGTGGCGGCGTTCGCCGGGGTCTATGCCTCGGTCGGCCTGGGCCTCGCCTCGGCGATCGTCGCCCTGCGGGTGCTCGGCCCGACGGGCGCGGGCAAGTTCACGATCGTCGTCGGCACCGTCGACTTCCTCGCTCTCCTCGTGTGGCTCACGAGCGACGACGCGCTCGTCAAGTACGGGTTCCGGTACGCGGCCAACGAGGAATGGGGCCGCTTCCACCGGCTCATCCGGCTCGCGTTCACGTGCGAGGTCGCAGCGGCATTCGTCGCGACGGCGCTGATCGTCGCGATCGCGCCGTTCGCGTCGGACATCTTCAAGGGCGGCGCGGGCCTCGAGGTGCCGCTCCTGATCGCGGCGACGCTACCGCCGCTCCAGGCGCTCGAGTCGATCGCTGCGGCCTCGCTGATCCTCGCCGGCCGCTACGACCTGCGCGGGACCTGGCTGACGATCTCGATGGGCCTGCGGCTCGCCGGGATCGCGGTCGGGGCGCAGTACGGGGTGACCCAGGCGGTGATCGGCGTCGTGATCGCTCAGGTGCTGACGACTGATCTCGATCCTCGGCATCGGCGTCGGGAGCCTGCGGACGTTCCCGTCCGCAGACCCCTGTCCCGCTCGGAGACGATCGCGGGCCGATCATCAGGTTCGTGATCCAGAGCGCCGCGTACACCGGCTTGATCTCGGTTCGCACCTGGATTGCCCCGCTCACGCTCGGCATCGTCCGCAGCGCCGGCGAGGTCGGTCTCTTCCGGGCCGCCCAGATGCCGCAGAACGGGCTCGCCGCTGTCTCCTCGCCCCTCCGCATGATCCTGCTCAGCGAGCAGACCCGCGACTGGGAGCACGGCCGGCCCGAGGTGGTGATCGCGGGAATCCGCCGCTACGTCGCCGGCTCCGCGGCGATCGCGGCGCTCGCGCTCGTGCCGGTGCTGCTGACGATCCCGTGGCTGATCCGCATCCTGTTCGGCCCCGACTACGCCGGCGCCGACTCCGCGGCGCGCCTGATCCTGGTTGCCGCCGCGATCCAGCTCGTCTTCAGCTGGACGAAGACCTTCCCGGTCACGATCGGGCGCCCGGGGCTGCGGCTGATCGCGCACGGCGTCGAGACCGTCGTGATGCTCCCGCTGATCATCGTGTTCGGCAAGGAGTGGGGCGTCACCGGTGCCGGCGCCGCCGTTCTCGTCTCGTCCGTCGCGTTCGCACTTACCTGGGGCGTGATCGTGTGGCACCTCCGCCGGACGGGAGGATTCACCCGAGCGTGACGACGGCCGAGCGGTGCGCCAGCGCGGGATCGTCGAGCTCGCGGACCGAGAACCTTGGGTCGGCGCGGAACGGCTCGAGGAACTTCGCGTTGTAGTAGACGATCGTGGCGGGCCGGCCGCGCTCGAGGAGCGCGGAGGCGAAGCGGCTCATCACCGAGCCGTCGAAGGGGTTGAAGAGATAGAAGACCGTCCCCTCGGGCGGGATCAGCGCGGTCGCGTCGCCGCAGACGACGGTGACGTTCGAGCGCCGGCGGAGCCGTTTGGCTGTCGCCCCGCAGAGCTCGGGGTCGAGCTCGATGCCGAAGATGGCGTTCGCGGGAAAGCGGTCGATCAGCCAGTTCAGCGACCGTCCCTTGCCGCAGCCCACGTCGACGATCACGTCCGTCGGGCCGACCGCAACGTCGCGGAACACCCGGTCGAGATCCTCGTAGGGCGAGTTCGTCGCGTGGAACGCGCCGAGGTGCTCGTGGCGGCTCCGGACCGTCCCGCCGAGCGGCCGGCCGTGCCGCAGGTCGCGAAGGGCGCTTCGGAGCATGACCGGGGCCCGCTGGATCGCCGTGGCGAGCTTCATGTCGCGCGCCTGCGCAAGGTGGTCTTGACGCGCGAGGTGAGCTGGGTTGCGTCGAGCCCGGCCTTCGCGAGCCTGGCCGGGCCGAGGATCGCGGTGCGGGTGGCGTTGATCCTCCGGGCGCGGAAGGTGGGGGCGAAGATGACCGCGTTGCGCTCGACGCGCGTCTCGTTCGCGTACTGCTCCTTGTAGGCCGCGTCCCCCGGGCCGAAGTCGAGGACGTCGAGCGCCGGGTCGGCGCAGGCGTCCTCGATCACGCGCATCAGGAGGTAGATGCCGACGCGGTGCTCCGCGTAGGCGCCGTCGAAGCCGCCCGTGCGAAGCAGGGTCGTCCGCCCGAACGGCGAGCACAGCCAGTACGCCACGGCCTTGCCCTCGAGGTGGAGGAGGTAGCCGCGCAGCCACCCGTGCTCGAGCCCGACGCGTACGAGCTCCCGCTGCTCGGCGGTGTCGGCAAAACCGGCTCCGAGCCGGCGCTGGTAGGTCGTCTGCGCGACCCGGTCGGCCTCGGTCACGAGCCGGTCGGCGTCGGCGGGGTCGCGGACGATCTCGACGGTGAGGGTCTCGGCGAAGGCCGCTTCGAGCTGTCTCGCGTCGCGGCGGATGCCCTTGCGCGTCTTGTGGCTGCGCGACGCGAGGAACTCGTCGAAGCTGCCGGGCAGCCGCAGCAGGCGGCGGGTCCAGGGCGCGATCAGCGGCTGCCGTGCGAAGGCGCCGCCGACGGAGGCGAAGGCGGCTGCGAGCTCGGAGTCGACCTCGAGCGGCGGCAGCATCGCGACCTCGGCGTCGCCGGTGTCGAGCGCGTCCGTGACGGCCTGCGCGAGCGCGGCGGCCGCCTCCCGGTTCGTGGCCGCGATCCCGCCGTCGACGACCTGGAGCGCCCGCACGGTCGGCGCATAGAGCTCGCGGTAGCCGACGCTCGCGGCGAGCCGTCGCATCTCGATCCGTGCCGCGAGGCCGCCGGTGGGCGTGTCGCCCTCGTACACGACGGCGGCGAACGGGCCGACGACCCCGGCGCGTGTCCGCAGCCTTGCTGTGAAGTAAGGGTAGGCCGCTTCCTCCCGCTCCCAGGGCAGCACCTCCCAGGCCGGCCGAAGCCCCTCGAGCTGCTCTGGGGTCCGCGCGATCTCGACGCGCACGGGACGGGTCACGTGGACGGCTTGAACTTGAAGCCGACCTGAGCGCCGAGGTGACGCGGATCCCCGGAGACCGCCGGCGGGATCGTGTTCGGGATCGAGACCTCGACGCGAACCGGGGTATGCGCCACCGGGATCGCGATCACGCTCGAGGTTCCGTTCTTCACGACGTGGTGCATGTCGACGTAGACGTGGTCGAGCCGGGGAGCGGAGTGCTTGTCGATCCGGACCGTGCCGACGACGATCGTCGCCTGGCCGGCGGGGTAGCTGCCGTTGTAGCCCTTGCGGCCGATCGAGATCAGAAGCGTTCCTTTCTGGTGCGGCTTGAAGTAGGTGTAGGCGCACCAGTCGGGGCACCAGCTGTCCGAGTACAGCTGCTGGACGGCGTCGAGCAGATGCCACGGCTTCCCGCCGGTGTAATAGAGGGTCATGGCTCCCTGCCGCTTCGTGATCGGAGCGGCAAGGACGACGCCCGTGTCGGCGAGGACGTACGGATCTCCCGAGTCGTCCGACAGGAGGCCCTCGGGGTTGACGAGATTCGGCGTGGAGGTCGGGCCGGGGCCGGGCGCCGTCCCGTCGAGACTCGTGACGTTCTTGATCGAGCGATTCCAGAACTCGGTCAGCTGCTCGCCGAACGGGTCGAGGATCGCCTGGCCGACGTAGGTCACCGGCTTCCCGCGCACCTGCGCGTCGACCCAGTTCAGCTGAGCAGGAAGGTTGTGGCGGTACTGGTTGGCGCCGTTGTCGAGCCCGACGGTCATCGAGATCTCGCCCGCCAGCATCCAGCAGAGGAGCAGCGCGGCGGTCAGCGGCCCCGCCCAGCGTCTGCGTCGCAGGGCGATCAGCCCGAGCGAGAGCGCGAGGAGGCCGAACAGCCCGACGCGCACCGAGTGCGACGTCCAGTGGCGGTAGTTGGCGAGGGCCGCCGGGATCGAGGACCCGGGAGCCTCGTAGTACGGGAACTGGAGCTGGATCGCCTTCAGCCCGACCATCACCAGCACGAAGGCTGTGGCTCCGGCGACGATCCGCCAGTCGAGCCGTTTTGCCTGGAACACCATCGCGGTGCCGAGCAGTAGGAGCGGGCACAGGTAGATCAGGTCGCGCTCCTCCCAGAGCGTCGCGAAGTCCAGGGAGAGCGAGGTCGCCTTGTCGGCGGTGTAGAGCGCGAGGACGCCGATCGCCGAGGCGGTCCACGCGGCGTAGGCGCGGTAGGTGGGATCGCCCCGGCGCTCGGGAAGCCTGAGCGACACCAGGCCGCCGATCACCGGGAGGACCCCGAGTCCGATCGTCAGCGAGAGTCCGGCGCGGAGCCCGTAGTCGACCAAGCGGTTCTTGTAGTGCTGCGTCGGGACCTGCCATTCCTGGATGTGCTGGAGGGCGTAGCGGTTGAACAGCATCGCGACGCCGATCGCGAGCGCGAGGGCGCCGAGCTTGTCGCCTCTCGACCAGTTGCGGCGCAAGCCGCGGCCGCGCGGCCCGGTGAACCAGAGGCCGGTGGCAGCGAACGCGAAGGCCAACGGAAGCGTCGTGAACTGCTTCTGCCGGATGAAGTAGCCGCCGAGCAGGAAGACGGCGGCGATGATCACGTCCCGGCGCCGGCCCTCCTTGAGCGCTCGCACCGAGAGCCAGGAGCAGAGCGCGAAGTAGGGGTAGGCGAGGACGTCGGTGACGATCGAGGTGACGTAGGCCATTGCCGGCACCGCGACCGAGCCGACCGCGACGGCGACGGCGGCGCGCTTGGTCACGAGCATCCGCGCCAGCAGGTAGGTGGGGATCGCCGCGAGCGGCATGACGAAGGCGTTCAGGTACTTGATCGCCGAGTAGGCAGCGCTCGTCGAGTGGATCCACCAGGCCGGGGCGATCAGGTACGCGTAGAGCGACTTGAAGTAGATCGGGTCGCCGCGCCGGGCGGCATGCCCCGTCGAGGCGATCGAGCGTGAGATCTGCGTCCATTCGAGCTCGTCGGTGAAGATCCACGGTGTCTTCCGCGACCAGGCCTCGACGGCGTAGAAGACGAAGATCACGAGCGCGATGACGAGCGCCGGGAAGGCGGCGAGCACGCGGTCGACGAGCGACCGCTGCCGCTCGCGGCCGGTGGTGCTGACGGAGACCGAGGTCATGGGTGGGTCATTCTGATGCAGCGCCGAACACGACGCGCGGGTCGAGGTCGATCTCGCGCCGGACGAAGCGGCACGTGACGCCGGCCTCGGTGCAGGTCTCGACGAGCGCGTCGAGGACCTCACGCGGCGCATCGGGGATCGTGATCAGCACGATGTCGGGCTCGGTGCGCTCGAGCACGCGTGCCAGCTCGGAGGTCGCTCCGACGATCTTCACGCCCTGGAGGCTCCGGCGGCGAAGGTGCGGGTTGTCGTCGACGAAGCCGACGACCTTCTCGCCGCCCGTCTCGCGGAGCTCGCGCATCAGGCTGCGGCCGGTCCGGCCGGCGCCGACGATCAGCGTGCGCCGGGCCGTGCGGTCGCGCACCGACTGCGTCCCGATCAGGAGCGTCCGCTCGGCGAAGCGCGAGCCGATGATCGCGACCATGCAGATCAGGGTGTTGATGATGAAGAACGAGTCGTCGAAGTCGCGCATGTCCTGGGTCAGCACCATGAACGTGAGTGCGGCGGCGTTGGCGACGACGACGGCCAGGGCGGCGCTGATCGCGTCGCGGATCCCGGCGAAGCGCCACACCGACCGGTAGAGGCCGAACGGGATGAACGTCAGATAGCAGGTGGTCAGCACGATCGGCAGCGCGAGGTCGCGGATGAACCGCTGGCTGTCGGTTCCCGGCCAGCCGAAGTCGATCACGTAGGCAGCCGTGAACGAGGCGGTGATCACGAAGAAGTCGACGATCACCTCGACCAGGCGGCGCCAGTGGACGCCGAAGGCCTGGGCGAGCCCGAGCGGCTCCCCGAGCTGCGCCGGCCGGCGGTCGACGTCGGCCAGGAAGCTCGCGAACTGGACGAGCAGGACGAAGGTCGCGAGGACGCCGATCACCGTCAGCCGGAAGTTGTCGAGCACGGTGTAGGCGAGGCTCGAGCCGCCGATGCAGAGCGAGATCAGCGCGAGCAGCGCGACGGCGTGCCGCTCGGAGAGGCCGTAGCGGACAAGCCGGTGAGAGGTGTGGTCCCGCCCGCCCTCGTGGATCGGCCGCCCGTCGAGGAGCCGCGCGACGGTGACGAGAGTGGTGTCGAGGATCGGCACGGCGAGGATCAGGATCGGCAGCACGAGCGTCGCGACGGTCGTTCCGGCGACGCGCCAGCTCGCGGTCAGGCCGAGCGCAGCCAGCGCGAACCCGACCATCTGGCTTCCGGAGTCGCCCATGAAGACGAGCGCGGGCCCCTTCCGGAGGTTGAACGGGAGAAACCCGACGCACGCGAGCCCGCCGGCGAGCGCGTACGCGAGCGTCGCGTCGCTTGCATGAATGGTCAGAGCGTCGATCGCGAAGAACCCGAACGCGATCGCGGCGAGCGTCGCGGCGAGCCCGTCCATGTTGTCGAGCAGGTTGAAGGCGTTCGTCAGCCCGATCAGCCAGATCACCGCGATCGCATCGCCGACCACCTGGTTGTGGATCAGCTGGACGTGCGTTCCGGTGGCGATCACGATCGCCGCGGCGACGAGCTGCGTGGCGAGCTTCCCGAGTGGAGGCATGCCGTAGAGGTCATCCGCGAGCCCGGCCGCGAAGACGAGCGTGATCGCGGCAAAGACGCCGACGAACTCCTTGCCGGGTGGAACGCGCCGACCGCGACGGCCGCCCAGAGCCCGATCGTGAAGCCCGCGAAGATGCCGATCCCGCCGAGGCTCGGCGTCGGCGCTGCAGACCAGCGGTCGCCGGTCGGCACGTTGACGATCCGCCTGGCCAGGGGGGAGCGAAGCAGGGCCCAGATCACGGCCGCCGAGGCCGGCAGCGCGATGGTCGCGACGGCAGTGCTCACGGGGCAGCCTTCGGTCGCCCTATGATTTTCTGCTCCGGCACCGGCAAACCCGACACCTCCGTCCAGCCTACGCTCATCGGGCCCTGAGGGTAGTCAAACGCCGTTAGCACGTTGTGAGGACGGTACTGGCTGGAGCGGCCGGATCGCCAGCCCCGGGCCCCTTTTCAGGGCTCTGTCGAACGGTCGACGGGAGCCCTTGCGCCAGGTGCGAAGACGCGAGCTTTCGGGCCTTGATTTTGTCCACGAGAGTTGTATAGTCGCGGGGTCGAAACAAGCAGCACGGAACGTTGACCTCAGTTCGGGGGAGGGTGAGATGAACCGTTGCGATGGTGGGAGTCGTGGCCTTTGGTGGCCCATGCTCGCGTGTGCGGCGCTCCTGTTCCTGTTCATGACCGGTGCTGCGGAGGGGGCCGGAAGTCCGAGCCCGAGTCCGAGCCCGAGTCCTATTCCGCAGGGATGCCAGGCGGTATCCCCGCAGCCGTCCGCGCCGACCAGGCTCAACTCCGTCTGGCTTGGGAAGACGGGCAAGACGATCGTCGTCGATCTCGAGACCTTCAATTGCTACGACTCGAAGTCGACGCTCGCCGAGCTGAAGCAGGTGCAGACCTTTATCGAGCTCGTCGACACGGCTCAGAGCGGCCATACTCCAGGCTCGGTCGCGGTGGCCCGAAGCGTCGAGGGGCACATCTGCACCGACGGCCTCGTCACCGGCGGCGTCTCATGCCAGACCGTGACGGTTCCGCTCGGAACGACGACCACGCCGCTCGCCGGGTGCAGCGTCGTCTCCGGCACCTATCCGTTCCCGGCGATCGTCCAGCCCTCGGAGCCGCTCGAGCTCGGAACGGTCTCCCTCGGCGGCGGCGTCGTGGAGACGGTATCGGTCACCAAGCAGGTCTTCGACTGCCAGGGCAGCATCGGCGACCTCTACCTGTTCACCGAGACCTCCGAGCTCCTCACGTCGAATGGAAAGCCGCCGTCGGCGCTCGGCACGAAGTACGAGGGCGTGATCTGCACGAAGGACGCCACGACGGCCGCTCTCCGTGCCTGCAAGCTCTTCACGCCGGCACACGCAAGCGGCTGAGCCGTGCGAACCTGGGCCGAACGCGTCGCGCTCGCGGTGCTGCTCGCGCTTGCCCTCGGGCGGGCGGCGACGGCGGCCGCGCAGCCGGGGCTGCTCGTCGGAATCACCGACAGCCGCTTCCTGACCGCGCCTGCGGCGACGATGGGCGCGGCACAGGCTCTCGGGCTGGGCGCGGTACACGTGTTCCTGGCCTGGCACCCCGGCGAGACCCAGCTGGACGCCTCGGAGCTCTCCTCGCTCAACAGGACGGTCGCCGCGTCGGCGGGCATGCGGATCGTCGTCACGATCTACGGCCGGGCCGTCGACGCACCGACAACGGGCGACGGGCGCTCCGCCTACTGCTCCGCCGTCGGCGACCTGGTCGCGCGCCACCCCACGATCGACGACGTCGTGATCTGGAACGAGCCGAACGTCGACTACTTCTGGCAGCCGCAGTACAACGGCGACGGCTCGAGTGCCGCACCAAATGCGTACGAGGCGCTTCTGGCCCAGTGCTACGACGTTCTCCACGCGGTGCGGCCGGGAATGAACGTGATCATGTCCACCTCCCCCGGCGGCAACGACAACCCGCACGCCGTCAGCAACGTCTCCTACGCGGCCGGGACGTTCATCGAGGATATGGGCCTCGCGTATCGCAGGAGCGGGCGCACGAGGCCGATCTTCGACACGATCGGCCACAGCGCGTACGGCTCGTCCTCGGCGGAGTCGCCCTGGCAACAGCACCTGGGGCCGGGCCTCATCGGGGAGGGCGACCTCGACCATCTCGTCCAGGCCCTCGACCAGGCCTTCGCCGGGACCGGCCAACCGGTGCCCGGCGCGTGCGGTCCATCCTCCTCGTGCCCGACCGTCTGGTACCTCGAAGACGGCTGGCAGACGATCCCCGACTCCTCTCACGTCCAGGGCTACACCGGTAACGAGAACGACGACCATCCTCTGCCGGACCAGCCCGTCGCCGGCGATGCAGCCGCCGCGACCCAGTCGAGCCAGCTGATCTCGGGAGTCGAGCTCGCCTATTGCCAGCCGTACGTGGGCGCGTTCTTCAACTTCCTGCTGCAGGACGAGCCAGACCTCGAGGGGTGGCAATCCGGGGTGCTCTGGGCGAACGGCGACCCGAAGGCGTCGTTCGGGGCGCTGCGGCAGGTCGTCACGGACGCCAGGTCACGAACGATCGACTGCGCCAGGCTCCAGGCCGCTCACTCGACCTCGCTCCGGCTCGCGACGGTCTCGGCGCTCGTCGACCGGGTGGAATGGCCGGCGCTGACGTCCTACAGCGCGTTCAACACGGTCTGGACGGTCGGGATCGACGCCCGCCGGCGCACCGCGTACAGGGCGACGCTGGGGCCGGTCAAGCCGCCACGCGGCGGAGGCGCTTCGACGCTGAGGACGTCCGGCACGCTGGCGCCGGGGAACCCGGTCACCCTGGCGTTTCCGGCTCGCACGGTTCTGGCGGGGCGATACCGGATGACGGTGGTCCTGACCTCGGCCGGCCCCGCCGGACAGAGACGCTGACGAGCCCGCCGTTCACCGTCGGCTGACGGCGCCGGGGACCGAGCCAGGCCCTCGCGAACAGTGGAGGCTCCTCGTCCTCGAGGGCACCGGCGAGGGCCATGCCCGGGGTTTCGCCGCCCGTCGCGTCCGCTCGGAGCACCCCCGGCGGCTCCACCCGCACTGAGGCGCGCCCTCAGGTGATGCGCCTGGATCGGATACCCCGGCCCTACACTGCGCTTGTGGCGGTATACACCGATCTCGTTCGCTACCGCGAGCTCTTCACGAACCTGTTCAAGCGCGATTTCCAGGCGAAATACCGGGGATCGGCGCTCGGCATCCTCTGGTCGCTCGTCAACCCGCTCGCGCTGATGGCCGTGTACCTGCTCGTGTTCGGCGTGATCCTCAACAACAACGCCGGCGTCCCGCACTATCCGCTCTACCTGCTGTCCGGGATCGCGTGCTGGATCTTCTTCTCGGTCTCGCTCCAGACGGGCGCGCGCTCGATGGTCGACAGCGCCGAGCTGATCAAGAAGGTGCGGTTCCCGCGGCAGCTCGTGGCGTTCTCGGTCGTCGCCACCCAGGCGATCACGTTCGCCGTGATGCTCGTGATCCTGATCGTCCTCTCGCTCGTCTTCATCCCCGGGGCGCGGTCGACCGTGTGGCTCGCGATCCCGCTTGCCCTGCTCTTCGCCGGGTTCGTCGCCGGGGTCGCGCTCATCGCCGCCTGCGTGAACGTGCTGCTCCGCGACACCGAGCACATCCTCGCCGCGGCCCTGATCCCGTGGTTCTTCCTGACGCCGATCCTCTGGAGCCTCACCTCGCTTCCCTCCTCGGCGGCCAGCCATCAGAAGCTGGTCAAGGTGCTCGAGTGGGGGAACTTCGTCGCGCCGCCGATCGCGGCCGTGCGGGACTGCGCTCTGGAGTGGCAACGTCCCGAGGACGGCGGACATCGTCTACCTCGCCGTCGCGGCCGTCGTGTCGCTCTGCCTCGGCTCGTTCGTGTTCGGCCGGGTGGACGACCGGCTCGCGATCGAGCTGTAGCCTGGCGACTACGCGGGTCGCGCCCGCAGGACGACCCGGCCGTCGTAGACCCACGGCTCGTCGGCCGGCGCCGCGAAGGCCGGAAGGCCCGCGACGTCCGGCAGCCGCTCGAGCTCGAGCCCGTCGAGCACCGACGGGCAGACGAGCGCGTGGGTGAACCCGGGGATCCTGCCCGCGCCCGGGGCGTAGGCAGCGAGCGCCTTCGGCCGGCGCCGGGTGAGGCCGCCCTGCCACTCGATCGATCCCGCGACGACCGCGTAACCCTCGGCATGCGTCGGCCGCGACCCGCTCCTCCCAGTCCGTTGCCGGCTCGACCCAGGCCGGGAGCTCGGCGTGGTGGCTCGCCGCCGCGAGGCAGCACGTCGATCTCCCGCGAATCGAGCGCGCTCCCGAGCTCCGAGAACCACACCCGGAACTCCGCGACGAGATCGAGGGCGAAGCGGTACCGGCCAGGGGGGATCGGGGCGCGCACCTTCGCCTCGACGGTCAGGCGCTCGCCGGGCTCGACGAGGGGAAGGCTCGTCCGTTCGCCGTCCCACACGATCGGGTTGTGGCGTAGGTCGAGCCAGTGGTAGGAGAGGAGCACCGGGTCGCGCCAGGCGACGCTGCCCGTGTTCTCGAGCTCGACGCGGGCGACCGTGACCGCCCCGGCGTGCGGTTCCGCGAGCGTCCAGTCGCCCCAGGCGACGGCGAGTGGCCCTTTCATGGCCCGCTAGTCTAGGGCGGTGGAACCGCTCCTAGTGCGCGCCGCGCGGCGCGAGCCGGTCGAGCGGACGCCCGTCTGGTTCATGCGGCAGGCGGGACGCTCGCTGCCGGAGTACCGGCGGATCCGCGAGCGGCACGAGTTCTTCGAGATCAACCGCTCGGCCGAGCTGACCGCCGAGGTGACGCTGCAACCCGTCCGGAGACACGACGTCGACGCAGCCGTGATGTTCGCGGACATCATGACCCCGGTTGTCGCGATGGGTGCCGGGGTCGAGCTCGTCGAAGGCGTCGGGCCCGTCGTGGCCGAGCCGGTCCGGACACTCGCCGCGGTCGAGCGACTTCGGGTCCCCGACCCGGCGGAGACGGTCGGGCCAGTGCTCGACGCGATCCGCGCGGTGCGGGCCGAGCTTCGCCCCGACCAGGCGGTCGTCGGGTTCTGCGGCGGGCCCTTCACCGTGGCGGGCTACCTGGTCGAGGGCAAGCCGTCGCGCGACTTCGCCGTCACCAAGGCGCTGATGTACCGCGAGCCCGCGGTCTGGAGCGCGCTCCTCGACAAGCTGGCCGCGACCTTCGCCGCCTACGTGCTCGCGCAGGCCGAGGCCGGCGCCGACATCGTCCAGATCTTCGACTCCTGGGTTGGCGCGCTCTCGCCGGCGGATTACGCCGAGTTCGCGGCACCCTGGTCGGCGCGTGTGCTCACCGCTCTCGCCGAGGCCGGCGTCCCGCGATCCACTTCGGCACCGGTGCCTCGACCCTGCTGCCGGCGATCGCCGCGGCCGGCGGCGACGTCATCGGGCTCGACTGGCGGATCCCGCTCGACGACGGCTGGGCCCTCGCGGGGCACGACCGCGCGGTGCAGGGGAACCTCGACCCGGCCGCGCTGCTCGGCCCCTGGGAGCGCATCGAGGCCGGCGCCCGCGACGTTCTGACACGTGCCGCCGGCCGGCCGGGCCACATCTTCAATCTCGGCCACGGCGTCCTCCCGGCCACCGATCCGGACCTTCTCGGCCGTCTACGCGAGCTCGTCCACACGGAGACGGCACGAAGAATTGACACTTCTGGCACACCGGCGTGACGAAGGACACCTTGCGCCCGCGCTACCGTTCTTCTCTTCCCCAGGGTGGGTGGGGGCTCGGGACGGGTCCTTACGGCGACGCTTCGCCCCACGGCCTCGAGATCCGCGCTCCCTCGGTCGTCGGCTAGCGTTTTCGATATGAGCGCTGCGGTCGTTCTGATGGCGTACGGCTCGCCCGAGCGTCTGGATGACGTTCCGGCGTACTACGCCGACATCCGCGGCGGCCGGCCGATCTCGCCGGAGAACCTCGAGGATCTCGTCAGCCGCTACCGGCGGCTGGGGATCGAGGAGTCGAACCCGCTGAACGCGATCACCGAGGAGACCCGCGCCGGCCTGCAGGACAGGCTCGGCCTCGCGGTGTTCACCGGCATGAAGCACTGGGCGCCGCACATCGCCGAGGCCGCAGACGCAGCAGTCGGGACAGGCGTCGACACCGTCGTTGGCCTGGTGCTCGCGCCGCACTACTCGGCGCTCTCGATCGCCGGCTACCGCGACCAGCTCGCGCAGGCGCTCGACAACCGCGCGGAGCTGCTCTTCGTCGACAGCTGGCACGACGATCCGGGCTTCATCGACTTCCTCGCCCACCGGATCCGCGGCACCGACCGGCACGTCGTGTTCACCGCCCATTCGCTGCCGGCTCGCATCCTCGAGCTGGGCGACCCGTACCGCGACCAGCTCCTCGAGACCTCGGCGCTCGTCGCCGAGGAGGCGGGCGTGACCGACTGGTCGTTCTCGTTCCAGAGCGAGTCGCCGACCGGCGAGCCGTGGCTCGGGCCGGACATCCTCGATCACCTCGAGGCGCTCCACGCGGCCGGCACGGACCGGGTCCTCGTGTGCCCCGTCGGGTTCGTGTCCGATCATCTGGAGATCCGCTGGGACATCGACATCGAGGCGCAGGAGAAGGCGGCCGAGCTCGGCATGGAGGTCAGCCGCATCACGATGCCGAACGCCGATCCGGACTTCGTCGACATCCTCGCCGAGATCGTCAACAGGCGACTAGCGGGCGACGCGGCGTGACCGTGAGGGCGAGATCGTGAGTACCCCCGGCCACATCGTCGTCGACAGGGTGACGCAGCGCTTCAAGGTCTCCGAGCGGCCGTACCGCACCCTCAAGGACACGATCGTCGCTCGGGGACGTGCCGCGACGAGCGAGGTCGTCGCCCTTCGCGACGTCTCGCTCGAGGTCGCGCCCGGGGAGGCGCTCGGCCTCGTCGGCCGCAACGGCTCCGGGAAGACGACCTTGCTCAAGCTGATGTCGGGCATCTTCCGGCCGACGTCGGGCCGGATCGTCGCCGCCGGGCGGGTGGCTTCGCTGCTCGAGTTGGGCGCCGGGTTCCATCTCGATTTCACCGGCCGCGAGAACATCTTCCTGAACGGCTCGATCTACGGGCTCTCACGGGCGCGGATCCGTGAGCTGATGGACGAGATCGTCTCGTTCGCCGAGCTCGAGGCGTTCATCGACCTGCCCGTGAGGACGTACTCGTCCGGGATGTACATGCGACTCGGCTTCTCCGTCGCCGCGCATATCCAGGCCGACGTGCTGCTGCTCGACGAGGTGTTCGCCGTCGGGGACGAGGGATTCCAGCGCAAGTGCTTCGGCAAGATCCACGAGTTCAAGAGCCGCGGCGGGACGATCGTCTTCGTCTCCCACGACGCCCAGGCGGTCGAGCGGCTCTGCGACCGCGCGGTGCTCCTGCGGCAGGGCTCGATGTTCTTCGAGGGCTCGACCCGTGAGGCGATCGGCGCCTACCGCCGGCTGCTCGCCGACGAGCGGAGTCCGGACGAGCTCTCGGCCGGCCTCCGGGAGTGGGGCAGCGGGGAAGCCCGGATCGCCTCGGCCCGGCTGCTCGACGGCGATGGCGACGAGCGGATGCCGGCCTCGTTCGCCTCCGGAGAGCCGTGCGTCGTCGAGTTGGTCGCCGTGGCCGACACCGATATCGCGGCGCCGACCATCTCGCTCGAGCTTCGCGACAGGGCAGGCGTGGTGCTCGGCGGCGTCACGCAGGCGACGGAGCCGCTCGGCTGGGGCTCGGGCCCCGGTGAGCGCGTGCTGAGGTTCGAGATGGATCGCCTGCCGCTCGCCGACGGCCACTTCCACCTGCAGTGCGCGCTGATCGAGGCGCAGGGCGGACGGCTCTTGCACTCGCTGGAGGACGCCGTCCGCTTCTTCGTGTTCCCGGCGGGATCCGAGACCGGCGCGGTGCTGCTCGAAGGTCGCTGGACCGTGCAGGAAACAGCCGCTTCCGCGCCAATCGGATAGCCGATGAGCTCGCGTACCTGCCCCGATTGGCCTCAACTGATGGAGCTCGCACCGGAGCTTCAGTTCAAGCACTACACCGTGCGGGAGGCCCAGTTGCCCGGCGATGCCGTCGTGACGATCGAGGGCGTCGATCTCGACTCCGTCGCGATCTGCTGCGACCTCGACCGGCACGTGTTCTATGCCGAGCACACCGATCCGGCGGTCGCGGCCGCCCTTCGCGCATCACACTGGTTCGACCTGCGCGAGTGGATCGAGCGCTCGCCCGGCGCCGACGCGGCCTGATCCGGCACGTCACCCAGGTCTCTCCGAGCGGCCCTCGGCGGCTCTCCCACCCGGCATCCGGGCGCTAGTGTCCGGCCCAATGCCGTCGCTAGTCGTTCCCTTCCGCGGGGCGAAAGGCAAGAGCCGGCTCGGTCTGCTCCCCCGCGACACGCGGACGGCGCTCACGTCTGCGATGCTCGCCGACGTGCTCGCCGCCTGCACCACCGTCGGTCCGACCTTCGTCGTCGGTCCGCCCGAGACCGTCGCCGGGGACGCGACGTTCGTGCCGGATCCCGGTGGCGGGCAGGGTGCGGCGGTGCGCGCAGGGCTCGAGGCCGCAGCGATGGCGTCCGGTGGCGTCGGCCCGTTCCTCGTCGTCAACGCCGACCTCCCGTGTGTCACGGCCCGTGACCTGCTTGCCCTGGCGGGCGCGGTCCCCGACGACGGGCTCGCCCTCGCACCGGCGGCCGACGGAACGACGAACGCACTCGGGCTTGCCTCGACGGTGTTGTTCGCTCCGGTGTTCGGCCCCGGCAGCGCCTCGCGCTTTGCCGCGCTCGGGCCTTCCCGGCGGGTGGAGGCCCCGAATCTCGTAGATGACGTAGACACGATCTCCGACCTCGAGCGGCTCGCCGACAGGGTCGGCCCCCGTACGCGAAGCGTCCTCACCGCGCTACGCGCCGGAGCCGCTGCATGACCCCGGGCTCGCCGGAGCAGAAACTCCCGTGAACGTGACCGTGCTCTCGGGCGGCGTCGGCGGCGCGCGGTTCCTGCGTGGCGTCGTAGCTGTAGTCGAATCAGACAACGTAGCCATCATAGGCAACGTGGGGGACGACATCGAGGTGCTGGGCCTTCACGTGTCGCCGGACCTCGACAGCGTGCTGTACGCACTTGGTGGGGTGGCCGACGAGGAGCGCGGCTGGGGGCGCGCGGAGGAGTCGTGGAACGCGCTCTCGACGGTCGCCGCGCTCGGCGGCGAGACGTGGTTTCAGCTCGGAGATCGCGATCTCGGCCTGCACCTGCTCAGGAGTGAGCTCATGCATCAAGGGGTCGCGCTGTCGGCTGTCACGAAGCGGCTCGCCGCAGGTTTCGGGATCGAGAGCACGCTGCTCCCGGCAACCGACGACCCGCTTCGTACCTTCGTGGAGACACCTGCAGGGACGTTTTCGTTCCAGGAGTGGTTCGTTGCCCGTGGCCACCGCGACGAGGTCGACGCCCTGCACTTCACGGGAGCGGCGGAGGCTCGACCCGCTCCGGGAGTGCTCGAGGCGATCGAGACTGCCGACCTGATCGCGATCGCACCGAGCAACCCGTACGTGTCGATCTGGCCGATCCTGGCGGTCTCGGAGATTCGCTCCGCGCTCGAGCGGCGCACGGTCCCCTGCGTCGCGGTCAGCCCGCTGATCGGTGGACGGGCGGTCAAGGGCCCCGCCGACAGGATGCTCGCGCGGCTCGCAGGCGGCACGGGGCCGGCCGCTGTGGCCGCCTGCTATCCGGGCCTGATCGACGCGCTCGTGATCGACGAGGCAGACAGCGGGGCCGAGCTCCCGGCCGACATCCGCCCGGTCGTCGCCCGGACCTTGATGGTCGACGACGACGCTCGCCGGCGGCTCGCACAGGCCGTGCTCGACGCTGCCGCTGCGGCCGCATGAGCGTAGGCTCGCCGGAGCTCGAAGCGGAGGCACCGGCTTTGCCGGTGCTGGAGCAGAGACTCTTCGGGCGACTGAAGGTGGCCCGATGAAGATCGCGATTCTGGGCGGCACCGGCAGCTTCGGCCGCGCGCTCGCGGCTCGCCTGGTCGCCGCAGGCGAGGACGAGATCGTGATCGGCTCGCGGGACGAATCCCGGGCCAGGGACGCAGCTGCGGAGCTGGGCCCGAGCGTCGAGGGAGCGACGAACCAGAACGCGGTGCGGAACGTCGATCTCGCCGTGCTCGCGGTGAAGTCCGACGGCGCACTGGACACGGCGTCGGAGGTTGCCGAGGTGCTCGGGACGACGCCGCTTCTCTCGGTCGCGAGCGTGCTCGCCTTCTCGAAGGACGGCGTGCGCCCGGATCCGGATGCCCGGTCGCTCGCCGAGCGGATCCAGGATCTCGTCGCCGGGCCGGTCGTCGCCGGCCTCCATTCGATCGCGGCGGCGAACCTCGACGACGCCCCTCCTCTGGAGGACGCGCTCATCTGCGGTGACGATCCGGCCGCGAAGGAACTTGCGCTCGCGTTGGCCGGGAGGGTCGTCGCCGGCCGCGTGCTCGATGTCGGGCCGCTCGCGAGCGCACGCACGCTCGAGGGGCTGACTGCCGTGATCGTGAACCTGAACCGCCGGTACCGCGCTCACGCCGGGATCACCGTCACAGGCATGCCCGGCGAGTGATCGAGATCTTCCCGGTCGAGGGGCTGCCCGAGATCGCGGAGGGTGACGGACCTCGGTGCCCTGATCGCGGGAGCGGCCCGGCTGCACGACGGCGATGTCGTCGTGGTCGCCCAGAAGGCCGTCTCGAAGGCCGAGGGTCGGGTCGTCGCGCTCGCCGGCATCGAGCCGTCGGATCTCGCGCGGGAGCTCGCCGGCCCGGAGACGAATCTCCCGCAGCTCGAGGTCATCCTGCGCGAGACGGCCCGCGTGGTGCGATCGCGCGGCGGCCTCGTGATCGCCGAGACCCACCAGGGGTTCGTCTGCGCCTCGGCCGGGGTTGACCATTCGAACGCGGCCGAGCCCGGCACGGTGATCCTGCTGCCAGTTGACTCGGATGCGAGCGCCCGGAGGATCCGCACGACGCTCCACGAGCACACCGGCGTGAACGTCGCCGTCATCGTCACGGACTCCTTCGGCCGCCCCTTCCGCCGGGGCACGACCGACATCGCGATCGGCGTCGCCGGGCTCGCGCCGCTTCGTGACCTCCGCGGAACCCACGATCGGGCGGGCTTTCCGCTCCGTTCCTCGCAGATCGCCGTCGCGGACGAGCTCGCCGCCGCCGCGAATCTCGTTCGTGCGAGCAAGGCAGACGGCCTCCCGGTCGTGATCGTCCGTGGCTACGCGCTCGAAGGCGACGGCCTCGCCACCGATCTCGTCATGCCGGCAGACCGCGATCTGTTTCGCTAGGAGACGGCCGCGACCACCGGAGCGCCGCTCAGCTGGAGGTCGGCGTCAGGATCATGCCGACGGAGTTGCTCGTGAGCGTCTGGTACTGGAACCCGTACTCGACAGGCAATGTCAATCGGTCGATGATCGACGCCTCCTTCGGGTCGGGCTGCGATGGGAGCGGTGGCTTCGCCAGGGGAAGCGTGCGCGTGATCGGCTGTTTCAGCTCGTTGGCCAGGTTGCTCCGCTCGAGGTAGAGCAGCGTGGACGCCGTCTGTCCCGGAGGAGGCGGCATGTACGCGATCACGGCCTTCACGGCCGGCGCGTACTTGAAGGTGTAGAGGGCGAGCTCGAGAGCCTCGCGCCGGACGAGCCGCTCGCGCGCCGCCGTCGGCGTGCCGCGCGAGATCGCGCAGGCGGCGCCAAGGCCGCAGAACTGGACCTGGACAGCACCCTTCGTCGGAACGACGCGGCTCAGGACCTGAGCCGTCGGTGAGGCGCGGATGCCGATCGTCGTCACGCTCGTGATCGCCGTGTTCCTCGTCACCTCGGGCTGGCCCGGGACGATCGCGACGAGCTGGTCGCCTGCTGCGTTGAGCTTGTAGTTGCCGGCGATGTGGTCGGAGACCTCCTGGGCGACCTTCTGTGAGCTGCCGCTTTGCGGGCGCCAGGTCGACCACTTCGGCGGCTTCGGCGCTCCCGGCTGCAGCGCGACCATGATGAGCCCCGTGACGGCCGCTGCGAGCACGGCGCCGAGCAGCACGTAGAAGATCAGGAAGCGGCCGCCGAACCCAGAAACCGTCTGACGCTCAGCGGGGGCGGCCACGTCAGGCCTCGCAGACGCGCTTGGGGGAGATCGTCATCTCTTCATGATGCCCGTCTCGGCGGCACGCTGCGTCGCAATCGTTCTCAGAGCACCGTTCGCCTCTATCGTTCGGCGATGAGGCTGCTCGTTCTCGGAGGCACGGCATTCGTCGGCCGCCACCTCGTCCAGGCGGCGCTCGACCGGGGACACGAGGTCACGACGTTCACGCGAGGGCGCACGAACCCCGGTCTCTTCCCGGAAGCGGAGCACCTCACGGGCGACCGCGAGGGTGATCTCTCGGCGCTTTCCGGCCGGCAGTTCGACGTGGCGATCGACACGTCGGGGTATCTCCCACGCGTGGTCCGCGCCTCGGCGGAGCTGCTCGCCGAGGTCGGTCGAGAGCTACGTGTTCGTGTCGAGCATCTCGGTGTACGAGGATGCCGGAACGCTGACCGAGGACACGCCGGTTCGGCAAGCCGCGGATCCGGGCAGCGAGGACGTGGGCGCCCACTACGGAGCGCTGAAGGCGCTCTGCGAGCAGGCCGCCGAGGCCGCGCTGCCCGGGAGGACGCTGATCGTCCGGCCGGGGCTCGTCGTCGGGCCGCACGACTACACCGGGCGTTTCAGCTACTGGCCCCGCCGGGTGGCGGAGGGTGGCGAGGTGCTCGCTCCCGGAAGCCCCGAGCAGCGCGTCTGGCTGATCGACGTGCGCGACCTCGCCGAGTGGGCGGTTCGCATGGCGGAGACCCGGGCCGCGGGCATCTTCAACGTCGCCGGACCCGCGGAGGCCCTCTCGTTCGGGGCCTTGCTCGACCAGTGCCGCGCGATTACCGGCTCGGACGCGCAGTTCACCTGGGTCGACGATGCCTTTCTGCTGGAGCGCGACGTCGCGCCCTATACGGACCTGCCGCTCTGGCTCCCGGATGCGGTGGGCGGTTATCCCGCGATCGACATCGGGCGCGCAACCGCGGCGGGGCTCACCCTCCGGCCGATCGTCGACACCATTCGCGCGGTGCTGGGCGACCCCGGCTTCGATCCCGGTACAGCCGGGGCGTTCGGGCTCCCGCGGCGACCCGCAGGGCTCGGGCAGGCGCGCGAGCGAGAGCTCCTCAGCGCCTGGCACGCCACGACCGTCTGAGAGACCGCCTAGACGACGAACTCGTCGGCGATCGAGAGGGCCTCGTCGAGGATCGCGATCCCCTCGTCGAGCTCCTCGCCGCGTGATCGTCAGCGGCGGGCAGACCATCACGACGTTCCAGTGCGTCATCAGATAGAGGCCCTTCCCGAGCGCGTGCTTCGACATCGCCAGCACGGGCTTCGCCGCCTCGCCCGAGCCGTTGAACGGCACGAGCGGCTCGCGGGTCTCGCGGCTCTTGACGAGCTCGAGGCCCCAGAAGCAGCCGAGGCCGCGAACCTCGCCGATCGACGGGTGCTTCTCGGCGAGCCGGGCGAGCTCACTCCGGAACACGGTGCCCATCGCGGCCGAGTTCTCGACGATGCCCTCCTCCTGGAAGGCCTCGATCGAAGCGACGGCGGAGGCGCAGGCAAGCGGGTGCCCGGAGTAGGTCAGCCCGCCGGCGAAGAACCGCGGCCGGACCCACTCGGCGAGCGCCGGGCTGACGGTCATCGCGCCCAGCGGCACGTAGCCCGAGTTGATCCCCTTCGCCATGGTGATGATGTCCGGGACGACGTCCCAGTTGTCGACCGCGAACCACTTGCCGGTGCGTCCGAAGCCGGCCATCACCTCGTCGGCGATCAGCAGGATCCCGTACTTGTCGCAGACCTGCGCGGATCGACTGGAGGTAGCCGTCGGGCGGAACGATGATCCCGTTGGTGCCGGTGACGGTCTCGAGGATCACGGCGGCGACCGTCTCGGGGCCCTCGTACATGAGGATCTCCTCGAGGTGCGGTGCGCCGGTGCAGACGGGGCACGGATCGGGATGGCCCGCGGGGCAGCGATAGGTGTACGGATCGAACATCCGCACGACGCCCGGAATGCCCGGGCTCCGCCGGCCAGCGGCGCGGGTCGCCGGTGAGCGTCATCGACCCGGCGGTGGCGCCGTGGTAGCTGCGGTAGCGCGCGACGATCTTGTGGCGGCCGGTGTACCAGCGGGCAAGCTTGATCGCGTTCTCGTTCGCCTCGGTGCCGCCGTTCGTGAAGAACGAGAACGACAGGTCGCCCGGCGTGACCTCGGCGAGGAGCTTCCCGAGCCGGGAGCGCGACGCGGTCGCCATCGGCGGCCCGATCGTCGCGAGCGTCTCGGCCTGCTCCTTGATCGCGGCGACGATCTTGGGGTGGCCGTAGCCGATCGAGACGTTGACGAGCTGCGAGGCGAAGTCGAGGTAGCGCTTGCCGTCGTAGTCCCAGAAGTACCGCCCCTCGGCACCCGCGACCGCGATCGGGGAGATCGCATCCTGCACCGACCACGAGTAGAGAACGTGCTTCTTCGCGTCCTCGACGATCTGCTGCCCGAGCTCGGGGTTGGTCTCCACGGTGGCCATTGCGTCTGATCCTAGCGGCCCGTTTAACTGACCCTCTGCTTGAACAGGCGAACCCGGCCCATCGGCTCGAACCCGAGCCCCTCGAGGATCGGGGCCGAGTCGGAGCCGGCCGCGACGATGAGCCGCGGCACGCCGCGGGCGACCGCCTCCCTCCAGCGCGCGTGCACGATCGAGGTGTAGACGCCCTGTCCGCGGGCGGCCGGCAGGGTTGCGCCCCCGAGCATCAGCGCGCCGTGCGGCGTGTACACCGTTCGGCCGAACCCGACGGGCTCGTCGTCGACGTAGGCGAGGTGGATGGTCGAGGTGCCGGCGGCCTCGAGCCTCGGCCACGCCTCGGCGGCCTCGCGCCGGCGGAGCTCCCGCTCTTCCTCGTCGACCCCGAAGGCCTCCCAGTCGATCTCGAGCCCGAGCAGCCAATCCTCCTGGGTCTCCGCCTTGCGCACCTCGACGGGCGCCTCGCCGGCAGGGGCCTCGGCGATCGTCAGCGAGGTCAGCCTGGCGGGGTCGTCGCGCTCGAGCCCGAGCGCGAGCAGCCGCTTACCCAGATTGCGAGGCGTATTGAGCTCGCCGAGCCACCACACCGCCTCGTCGATCTTCCGGAAGGAGAGGATCGCGTCGACGTGATCCACGACCCGCTTCACCTCGGCGTCGTCCTTCGGCAGACGGAGCCGCTGAACCCACGCCGAGCGGCCCTGCGCGACGAACACGAAGCCGTCGCCGTGGAACACCATCCGCGTCGGGTCATCGGGCATCCAGAGCCCCGGCTGCTCGGCGACGGCGATCGTCTGCTCGTCAGGGGCCGGCGGGCCCTGAACCTCCGCCCCCTCCGCTCCCTCCTCTTCGACCTCGACCACGTCCCCTTCGGGAGCGATTTCGTCCATGCCGGGGAAGTTATCGACGCGATACGCTGCCCGGAAGACTCGAGGAGGAGACGATGACGGAACTGATCGACGCGCCGCAGGCCGTCAAGGCCATCAACCACTGGATCGGGGGCAAGCGCCGGCAGGGCGGATCGGGCCGGGTCGGCCCGGTTTACAACCCGGCCACCGGAGCCCAGACCGGGGCGGTCGATTTCGCGTCCGTCGAGGAGATCGACGCTGCGGTCCAGGCAGCCAAGGCCGCGTTTCCCGCCTGGCGCGCGGTGTCGCTCGCTCGCCGCGCAGAGCTCTTCTTCCGGATCCGCGAGCTCTTCTCGGCCCACAAGGAGGATCTCGCGCGCCTGCTCACAGCCGAGCACGGCAAGGTGCTCTCCGACGCGATGGGCGAGGTGACGCGCGGGCTCGAGGTGATCGAGTTCTGCTGCGGGATCCCGACCCTGCTCAAGGGCTCCTTCTCCGAGCAGGCCTCGACCGGGATCGACGTCTACCAGCTGCGCCAGCCGCTCGGCGTCGTCGCCGGGATCACGCCGTTCAACTTCCCCGCGATGGTCCCGATGTGGATGTGGGCCCCGGCGCTCGCCTGCGGGAACACCTTCGTGCTGAAGCCCTCCGAGAAGGATCCGTCGGCCTCGCTGCTCACCGCCGAGCTTCTCGCCGAGGCGGGCGTGCCCGAGGGAGTCTTCAACGTCGTCAACGGCGACAAGCTGGCGGTCGACACGCTGCTCGGCCACCCCGACATCTCGGCGATCTCGTTCGTCGGGTCGACGCCGATCGCGCGCTACGTCTACGAGACGGCGACCGCGAACGGCAAGCGCTGCCAGGCGCTCGGCGGGGCGAAGAACCACATGATCGTGCTGCCGGACGCCGATATCGACATGGCGGCCGACGCAGCCGTCTCTGCCGGGTACGGCTCGGCCGGGGAGCGCTGCATGGCAGTCTCGATGCTGGTCGCCGTCGGCGGCGTCGCCGACGAGCTCGTCGCGGCGATCAAGGCGCGCATCCCCGCGGTCAAGGTCGCCCCGGGTCTCGAGCCCGACGCGGAGATGGGCCCGCTCGTCACGCGCGAGCATCGCGACCGCGTCGCGTCGTACGTCGAGCGCGCGCCGGGCGAGGGCGCCACGGTCGTCGTCGACGGCCGCGACAGCGCGCCGGCCGGTGACGGCTTCTTCCTCGGGCCGTCGCTGATCGACAACGTCACTCCGGAGATGGACAACTACCGGGACGAGATCTTCGGCCCCGTGCTCGGCGTCACCCGCGTCGACACCTACGACGAGGCGCTCGAGCTGATCAACGACAACCCGTACGGCAACGGCACTGCCATCTTCACCCGGGATGGTGGAGTCGCCCGGCAGTTCCAGTTCGACGTCCAGGCCGGGATGGTCGGCATCAACGTGCCGATCCCGGTACCGGTCGCCTACTACTCCTTCGGGGGCTGGAAGGCGAGCCTGTTCGGCGATCGCCACATCTACGGGCCCGAGGGCATCGACTTCTACACCCGCTCGAAGGTCGTCACGTCGCGCTGGCCCGACCCGGCCACCTCGAAGGTCGACCTGGGCTTCCCCCAGACCCGCTGATCCGGGGGCTCCTAGCAGCGCTCGCCGTGGCGGCGGCACTCGTGCCGGCGGCCTCGGCGGCCGCCCCGGGGCCCTGGAAGACGATCACGCTCGAGAAGCACCACGGCCCGCTGGCGGCCGTGCTCACGCTGCAGCGGCGGAAGACGCGCTACGGGGCGTTCGAGTTCCGCCAGATGAAGCTCGTCGTGCGGAACGGCGGCCACACCGTGTTCGACCGGCTGCTCTGCTCCGAGGACCGCTGCTCGATCGCCTCCCAGCACTGGCTCGACCTGAAGAACGTCTGGGGGGACGCCGCGCCGGAGGTGATCCTCGACAGCTACACGGGCGGCGCCCACTGCTGCTTCGAGAGCCTCATCGTGCTGACCGGCGGCGGGCATGCGGGGCAGGGCGATCTCGCACTTCTGGGGCGATCCGGGATACAGCGTGAAGACGCTCTCCGGCGGGCCGGCCTTCGTGACCGCCGATGACCGGTTCGCCTACGCGTTCACCGCTTTCGCGGCGTCGGGCCTTCCGGTCGAGGTGTTCGCGATCGGCGCGCACGGCGTGCTGAACGACGTGACCGCAATCCGAGCTGGCGCTCGTGAAGAAGGACGCCGCCCAGTGGTGGCACGCCTACACGAGCGCGCGCGGGAAGTCGGCCGAGAACGACATCCGCGGCGTGCTCGGCGCCTGGTGTGCCGACGAGTACCGCCTCGGACAGAAGGCGGCGTGCGACGCCGAGCTTGCGAGTGCGCTGAAGAAGGGGTACCTGAAGGGACCGGGGATCTGGCCGCAGAACGCGAAGTACATCGCCTTCCTGCACCGGGAGCTTGCGAAGTGGGGGTATCGCTCGGCCTGAGCGTTGCCGTGATGATCAAATCGTTCGCTCAAACAAGATGAAGGTCGTCGTGGGCGGCGGCTCGGGCTACGTCGGGCAGGCGCTCGTGCGCTCGCTGACAGCCGATGGGCACGAAGTGGTCGCCCTCTCGCGCGAGCCGGGGCCCGAGGGCGTGAGCCTGGGACGAGGCCGCCGAGCACGTCGACGGCGCCGATGCAGTCGTGAACCTCGCCGGCACCTCGATCGGCGGCCCCCGCTGGACGCGCAAGCGGAAGCAGTCGATTCTCTCGAGCCGGGTCGAGACGACGAAGGCGCTCGTCGACGCGATCGAGGCCGCCGAGCGCAAGCCGGCCGTTCTCGTCACCGCTTCGGGGATCGGCTACTACGGCGACGGCGGCGATGCGGTGCTCGACGAGGGCTCGCCGGCGGGCGACTCCTTTCTCCCGCGGGTGTGCGTGGCGTGGGAGGCCGCAGGGGCCGCGGCGCCGGTGCGCCATGTCGCCGTGCGTACCGCGCTCGTCGTCGGGCCCGGGGCGCAGGCGATCCGGATGATGGCCCTCCCGTTTCGCCTCTTCGCGGGTGGGCCGATCGCCGGCGGGCAGCAGTGGTTTCCGTGGGTCGCCCTCGACGACCTCGTTCGCATCTACCGGCTCGCGCTCGACGACGCTGCGCTCACCGGCCCCGTGAACGCGGTCGCGCCCGAGCAGCTCAGGCAGCGGGACGCCGCGAAGGCGATCGGAGCGGTGCTGCACCGTCCCTCGTTGGTGCCGGTTCCGGCTGCCGCCGTCCGGCTGGCGCTCGGCGAGCAGGCCGACCTGCTCCTGGAGGGCCAGCGTGCCGTCTCGGGCAAGCTCGGCGGCTTCGAGTTCCGCTACCGCGGGCTCCGCCCGGCGCTCGAGAACGCGCTCAACTGAGCCATTCGGAGCCGGCGGTTTTCGGCTGCAAATCCTTACACCGTAGTAACGAGCGACCGGAGGTCGCGCAGCGATACTGAAGGTGATGAACGACGCATCGCCGACGAAGTTTGGCGGCGGGTGGCTGGTCGGTGTGGTTGCGGCGCTGATGCTGGCAATCGCTATTCCGACGTTTGCGCTCGCGCACGACTCGGCCAAGATCGTCGGCAATCCGAAGGCGGGCAAGCTGCTCTTCGTCTCGACGTGCGGCGTCTGCCACACGCTCAAGGCAGCCGGCACCGTGGGCAGCGTGGGGCCGAACCTCGACAAGGTGGCGCCGCTGACCGAGCCGGTGATCATCAGGGCGATCACGAACGGCGGCGCGACCGTGATGACGAAGGCCGCGGCCGCCAAGTACGCGACGCAGATGGTTCCCTACAAGGGCGCTCTGACCGGCGCGCAGATCGACAACATCGCGGCTTACGTCTACGTCTCGACGCACAAGTCGTAGCCAAGCGAGGTTCAGGGCGCGAACGTCACCGGCTCGCCGAGCAGCCGGGTCTCGGCGGGTGTCGTCTCCGCGATCACGCGGCCGCGCCGGACGACCCAGCGCCTCGTCGCGCGAAGCCGGATCACCTCGATCGCATCCGGCGCGTCGAACACCACGAAGTCGGCCGGCTTCCCCTCCTCGATCCCGTACTCGTCCTCGACGCCGAGCGTGCGAGCGCCGCGCTCGGTGGCGCAGCGGAGCATCTCGGGGATCTCCTCGCGGCCGCTCATGTAGGTGAAGTGCAGCGCCAGGTGGGCGGCGTCGACCATGTCGGCCTTCCCCATCAGGTACCAGGGATCCATGATCACGTCGTTCCCGAGCGACACGTTGACGCCCTCGGCGAGCAGCTCCTTCAGCTGCGCGAAGCCGCGGCGCTTGGGGTACGGGTCGAGGCGGCCCTGGATCAGCGAGTTCGCATACGGGTTCACGACGATGTTGATCCCGGCTCGGCGCAGGAAGCCGCGCAGCTTCGAGGAGTAATACGGCTCGTAGGAGCCCATCGCGGTGCAGTGGCTCGCGGTCACGCGGCCGGCGAGCCCGTGCTTCACCGTGTGGTCGGCCATCACCTCGAGGTAGCGCGAGCCCGGGTCGTCGGTCTCGTCGCAGTGCACGTCGATACGGCGGTTGTAGCGCTTGGCGAGCTCGAAGACGCGGTCGACCTCGCGGTGGCCGAGCTCCGCGGTCGGCTCGTAGTGCGGGATGCCGCCGACGCAGTCGACGCCGAGCTCGATCGCGCGCTCGAGCCGGGCCTCGTCGCCCTCGTGGGCGAAGATCCCGTCCTGCGGGAAGGCGGTCACCTGGACGGTGACGAGGTCGGCGTGCTCGTCGCGGGCGCGGAGCAGGCCGCGCACCATCGCCTCGTTCTCGCCCGAGACGTCGGCGTGCGCCCGGATGAAAAGCGTTCCCTGCGCGGCCGACCAGCGGATGATCTCGCTCGCCCGGTCGAAGACGTCCTGCTCGGTGAGCGACGGCTTCAGCTCGCCCCAGACGTGGATCCCCTCGATCAGCGTGCCGCTCTCGTTGTAGCGCGGCTTGCCGGCGGTGAGCGACGCGTCGAGGTGGAGGTGGCAGTCGACGAGCGGCGCGGTGACGAGCCGCGCCGCTCGCGTCGATCGTCTCGGGGGCATCGAGGTCGAGCGAAGGCCCGATCGCCGTGAAGCGACCGCCCTCGACGGCGAGGTCGACCAGCCGCCCGTCGAGCAGGCGGGCGTTTCGGACTACGAGCTCGGGCATTCCTATGCTTGCGCCGGCTGCGCCCCGACGTCGATCACGGCGTCCGAGTCGATGTCCTGGTCGTCGAGGGTGTGCGGGAACCCGAGCCAGGTGCGGGCGTTGGTCATCGACTGCGTGGCCGTGACGATCACCAGGTAGAGCCCTCCGGCGATCAGCCAGCACTCGAGCGGCACGGGGCCCCAGTTCTGGGCGGTGTCGTAGACGTTCCAGCCCTTCGGCAGGATCGCGCTCGCGATCGCGCCGTAGGCGACTGCGACCAGCAGCGAGACGATCGCCGGCCAGTTCGCGAACCGCGTCTTCTCCCACGGCGGGACCACGGTCAGCGGCCGGGAGATCTTGAGCCAGCGCGGGAGCAGGAAGTGGTCGACGACCATGATCGTCGTCGCGCACGGGACGGTGATCGCGAGGAACGTCGCGACGTCGAACCAGCCGTTCACGAACTTGTAGTTCACGAGATAGGCGGCGATCATCCCGCCGCCCGCGACGATCAGGCAGGTCGCGATGCGGTGCCATTTCGGCGCCCAGGCCATCAGGTTCTGGCCGGCGTTGATCGACTCGTAGTAGTTGCCGTCGTTGACCGCGAACTGCGAGATCGTGGCGATGATCCAGGCGAGCCAGAACGCGCCGAAGAGCGAGTAGTGGACGCTGAAGTTGTAGGGGTCGCCGCTGCCCGCGAGCCGCGCCATCATCCAGCCGGCGACCGTGAAGAGCAGGAAGAACACCATCGCGAACAGGTAGGTCGGGACCGACCAGGCGAGCTTGGGCTTGCCGTAGCGCCAGAAGTCGGGCTCGTTGCCCCACATCGCGAAGCCGATCACGGCGCCGACCGCGACCCAGAAGGGCAGGCTGCCGGGCGGCGAGCCGTGCAGGGCGGCGTGGTCGGAGATGAAGCCCTTCGCCACCATGTAGATCACCCAGATGATCAGGATCGGCGTGACGAGGTAGCGCGCGAAGACGCTGATGCCGGTGAAGCCGAAGAGGTTGTTCACGATCATCACGCCGGCGAGGATGATGGTCAGCGTCTCGACGTTCCCCCAGCCGGCGAAGTTGTCCCAGAGCTGAGCGAGCAGGCCGGCCTGGAAGCCGACCCAGCCGAGCGGGGCGATCAGGACGAAGAGCGAGACGATCCCCGAGCCGAAGGAGCCGAAGATCGAGCGCGTCAGCAGCGAGTGCGTCTGCCCGGTGCGCGAGCCGAGGAACGAGCCGAAGACGGCGTAGCAGGTGTAGATCGCGTAGCCGAGCACGCGTGACGACCGCGGTCTTGAGCAGGCTGTACCCGCCGCCGTAGATCTCGATGCCGAGGGCCATGTACGAGAAGCCGGCGACGAACGTCGTCCAGAGGCCCATGAAGTGCCACATCGGCCTCCGGTGGGTCAGGGGGACGATCGTCGTCGAGTAGTCGTGCTCGATCGAACCGTGGAGCTCCTCGCGCTCGAACTCGATGTCGCTCTTCAGATCGGCGACGTCGTGAACGATCTCCGGCCGTTCGCTCATCGTGCTCCTTTCACCTGTCCGGGGTTCGCGCGAATCTACGGCGTTCGCGAACGGAAGTCCAGGGGCGGAGATCAGCGAAATGACGCGAGCAGCGGCTCGACGAGCGGAGTCCACGATCCGGACGCGGCCCGCCTGCTTACTCTCCCAGGAGCCCATCACCGGGCAGTCTGCTCGGAGCAGAAGTCGCCGATCAGGCCCCGATTCAGCCTCGCCTCGCCGGGGCGTGTCCGGTGCCAGGTTATGCAAACGAAACTGCAACGAACCGTCCACAGGGCACAGAAAACGCTGGAAGTCCGCGTGGCCGTTGGGACATGTCCGGTGCCAGGTTCGAACCGAGCTGCGGTGCGCTCTCGGCCCTCGCGGAGAGGGCTGCAGGAGGCGAGTCGGAGATCGACGCGGCGGCAGGGTCAGGCTGTGAGCTCGCGGCTGGAGGCGAGCTCCTCGCCGAACTTCGCGCGCGCCACGTAGCGGCCGATGCCGGGCGAGGCGACGAGCTCGCCGTCGTCGACGAGGACGTTCCCGCGGAGCAGGACGGTCTCCGGGGAGCCGGTGACCTCGGTGCCCTCGTACAGGTTGTAGTCGATCCGCGAGTGCTGGCCCTTCGCCGAGATCGTCACCTTCTTCTCGGGATCGAAGATCACGATGTCGGCGTCCGACCCGACGGCGAGCGTGCCCTTGCGCGGGTAGAGGCCGAAGAGCTTCGCCGGGTTCGTCGCGAGCAGCTCGACCATCCGGTTCAGGGTGATCTTGCCGCCGCGGACGCCGAACTCGTGGATCATCTGCAGCCGGTTCTCGAGCCCGGGGCCGCCGTTCGGGATCTTCGAGAAGTCGTCGCGACCGAGCGTCTTCTGCCCGTCCCACTTGAACGCGCAGTGGTCGGTCGAGATCGCCGAGAGCACGTCCGTCCGCACGGCGTCCCAGAGGATCTCCTGGTTCGCCTTGTCGCGCGGCGGCGGCGTGTAGACGTACTTCGCGCCCTCGAAGTCGGGCTTCTCGAGGAACGTCTCGTCGATGAAGAAGTACTGCGTGCAGGTCTCGCCGAAGACGTTCCAGCCCTTCGCCCGCGCGAGCGCGATCGGCTCGACCGACTCCTTGCACGAGACGTGGACGACGTACAGCGCGGCGCCCGCAACCCGCGCCAGCTGGATCGCGCGGTTCGTCGCCTCGCCCTCGGTCTCCGGCGGGCGCGTCCGCGCGTGCCACACCGGCTCGGTGTGGCCGGCTGCGAGCGCCTGCTTGACGAGCACGTCGATCGCGTCGCCGTTCTCGGCGTGCACCATCACGAGCGCGCCGGTCTTCGCCGCCACCTCCATCGTGCGGAAGAGCGTCTCGTCGTCGACCTGCAGGGCGCCCTTGTAGGCCATGAAGAGCTTGTAGGAGGTGACACCCTGGTCGGGCAGCCCGGCGAGCTCGTCGAGAGCGCCCGGCGCCGAAAGATCGGTGACCGCGATGTGGTAGCCCATGTCGATCAGCTGCTTTCCCTCCGCCTTGGCGTGCCAGTCAGAGAGCGCGTCCGCGAAGGTCTGGCCCTTCGCCTGGATGCAGAAGTCGACGTGGGTCGTCGTGCCGCCGAACGCCGCGGCGGTCTGCCCCGACTCGACGTCGTCGATCGTGACCGTCCCGCCGAAGGGCATGTCGAGATGCGTGTGCGGGTCGACGCAGCCCGGGAGCACGTACTTCCCGCGCGCGTCGATCGTCCGGTCGGCCTCGAGGTCGAGCGACTCGCCGATCAGCGTGATCCGCTCGCCGTCGACGAAGACGTCGGCGACGTAGTCGTCCGCCGCGGTGATGACGCGGCCACCTTTGATCAGAACCGACATGGCGAAAAGTCTAGTCGCGCCGGCGCGGAGCGAAAGCCCGCGCCGGCGCGACCAGGAGGCCTACTTGCCGCCCGCCGTCACCTTGACGACGACCGCCTTGAAGCCCGTGCCGGTGACGTTCACACCGGCGGCCTTCAGCTGCGCGAGCGCCTTCTTCGCGTACGTGTAGTTGATCGTCGAAGCGGCCGGCGTCTTCTTGATCACGCCGTAGGTCTTCGCGATCTTGACCGTGGAAGCCACGGAGGCGGCCGGCACGACGCCGATGCCGCTCGGGCTCGGCCAGGCGAGCTTGTTGATCTCGTTCATCTGCCAGAGCTGATGCCCGGCACCGAGCGTCGGCCCGTTCTGGAGCACGATCTTCACGCACGCGGCGACGTGGTCGCGGCAGTAGATCCAGCCCTGGAAGGACGCCTTCAGGAACTTGACCAGAGTCGCCTGGTTGCGTCGGGTCGGAGAGCCACTTGCTCGTGGTGAAGAGGTTGTCCTCCAGCATCCCGGTGCCCTGATCGGCCATCTTGAAGACGTTCAGGTCGTTCAGCGTGTAGAGCTTGCCGGTGGCCGGATTCTTCGTCTCCAGCACCTGCGCGAGCTCGTTGTAGGTCATCGCCGCCGCAGCGTCGATCTGCTTGCTGAGGAAGGCGTTCATGTCGAACGGCTGGTTGAAGATCGTCACGTCCTTCGGGTTCGTCGGATCGATGCCGTTCTTCGTCAGGGCCGCATAGAGCTCCGGCTGGTTGCCGCAGCACCACACGCCGACCTTCTTGCCGGCCATCTTCTTGATCGAGGTGATCCCGCTCGACTTCCACGTGATCTCGGTCATGCCGCTGCGGGGGAAGACCTGCGCGACGGAGACGAGCCCGCCGCCCTTCTCGTCGGTCGCGAGCAGGTTCGGCAGCCAGTCGAGGCCGATGTCCGCGCCGCCGCCGACGACCACGGTCTCGGGCGTGATGCTCGGCCCGCCGACCTTGAGGTTGACGTCGAGGCCCGCATCCTTGTAGTAGCCCTGCGCTGCGGCTGCGTAGTAGCCGGCGAACTGGGCCTGCGTCACCCACTTCAGCTGCAGCGTGACCTTGGTCAGCTTCGTGGTCTTGGTGCTCGCGCCTGCCGACGCGCTGAGCAGCGCGGATGCCGCGATTGCCGCAGCGGCGAGGCTCAAGATCACCCAGTGCTTCCGTCTCATTTGCTCTCCTTCGTGGTGGGCCGTCCGGGGCGATCAGCGATTCTGACGTATCGCCGGAGTCATGTCGATGTCATCCCGCGAACGCAGTACCGTTCTGCGACCGAGACCGCCGCGTAGAAGGCGATCCCGAACGCGCTCGCGACGACGATTGCGGCCCAGCCGAGCGCGAAGTCGAACAGCGAGATCGAGTTCTCGATCTGCACTCCGAGCGCGTTGATCGCCCCGCCGAAGTAGTCGCCGACGATCGCGCCGATCATCGCGAGAACGGTCGCGACCTTGAGCCCGGCGAAGATGAACGGCAGCGCGGCGGGGATCCGCACGCGCCGGAAGATGTCGATGTCCCCCGCCGCGTAGGAGCGCATCAGCTCGATCGCCTCCGGCCGCACCGATCGCAGCCCGCGCAGCGTGTTCACGAGCACCGGGAAGAAGCAGAGGACCCCGGCGATCGCCCACTTCGAGTGCGGGTTGAGCACGCCGAACCAGGCGTTCGTGATCGGGGCGAACGCGATGATCGGGACGGCGCTCGCGGCGATCGCGTACGGCATCAGCGCCGAGCCGACCCGCTGGAACCGCGCGAACACGAGCGCGACGATGATCGCGGCCCCGGAGCCGATCACGAACCCGCCGAGTGCCTCCTTGAACGTGAACCAGCCGGCGTTGACGAGAACGTGCCGGTTGTCCCAGAACGCCTTCGCGATCGCCGAGGGCCTCGGCAGCAGGAACTTGCCGGCGAGCGGGGAGAGCACCCACTGCCAGACGGCGATCCCGACGAAGAAGACGATCAGAGCCGGGACCCAGTTCGCCGGCCCCTTCTTCACGCGTCACCTTCCGGTGCGAGCTTCTCGAAGACCTGGTCGGCGCCCCCGCGATGCAGCGACTCGCGCAGCTTGGTCACGAGCTCGAAGAAACGCGGGTCCTCGCGCGTCTCGGCCGTCCTCGGCTGCGGCAGGTCGATCTCGAGGATCTCGGCGATCCGGCCCGGCCGCGGCGACATCACGACGACGCGCGTCGAGAGGAACACCGCCTCGGCGATCGAGTGCGTGACGAAGATCGTGGTCGATCCGCTGTCCTTCCAGATGTCGAGGAGCTCCATGTTCAGTCGCTCGCGGGTCATCTCGTCGAGTGCCCCGAACGGCTCGTCCATCAGCAGCAGAGCCGGCGAGAATGACAGGGCTCGGGCGATCGAGACGCGCTGCTGCATTCCGCCGGAGAGCTGCCAGGGGTAGTGGCTCTCGAACCCGGTGAGCTCGACGAGCTCGAGCATCTCCTTGATCCGGTCGGCGCGCTTGGCCCGCGGCCAGCCGAGCATCTCGAGTGGCAGCGCGATGTTCTTCGTCACGGTGCGCCAGTCGTAGAGCACCGCGTGCTGGAAGACGATCCCGTAGTCGCGGTCGTTCCGGGCCTGGCGGGCCGGCTTCCCGTTCACCGTCACCTGGCCGCTCGTCGGCTCGACGAGGTCGCCGATGATGCGAAGGAGCGTCGACTTCCCGCAGCCCGACGGGCCGATCAGCGAGATGAACTCGCCGGCGTCGATCGTCAGGTCGATCCCCTGGAGCGCGACCGTCTTTCCCTGCGCGAACTCCTTGGTGACGCCCGCGAGCTCGACGACCTTCTCGGGCGAATCGGTCATGCGTAGTGCTCCGGCGCGCGGTGCACGACCAGCTTCTCGACGCCCACGACCGCCAGGAAGAACGCGATCCCGAGCAACGCGGTGATGATGTTCGTCGCCCAGAGCTCCTGCGGCTCGATCGTGTAGTACTGGCTGAAGTTGACGATCGCGCCGCCGAGCCCGCCCTGGATCGAGGCGGCGGGCTCGGAGATGATCGCGCCGACGACGGCGAGCGGCGCCGCGATCCGGAAGGCCGAGAAGAGGTACGGGATCGAGTTCGGCACCTGGAGCTTCCAGAGGATCTGCCAGCGTCCGGCCGCATACGACTCCATCAGCTCGACCGCGCGCGGATCGGCTGACTCGAGTCCCCGCAAGGTGTTGATCGTAACGGGGAAGAACGTGAGGTACGCCGCGAGCACGGCGACCGAGATCCAGTCCTTCACGCCCTTGGAGCCGAGGCCGACGACGACCATCGGCGCGATCGCGAGGAGCGGGATCGTCTGCGACGCGACGACGTAGGGGATGAACCCGAGCGCGAGGATGCGCGACTGCGAGAGCGCGACCGCGATCAGGAAGCCGACGATCGCCCCGATCAGGAACCCGAGGATGCATTCCTTCGCCGTGAAGAGGCTGTTGTGCCAGAGGATCTGGATCAGCCACGGCCCGTTCACCTGGGCCGGCTGGAACAGCGCCTCGACGATCTTGTGCAGGTGCGGCATCGTCACGTCGTTGACCGCGAAGGGCCAGGTCAGGTGGTAGCGGGTCCCGATCCAGTGCCAGCCCTCCCACAGCCCCCAGATCACGGCGAGGACCAACAGGAAGACCCCGACTCGCTTGCCTGCGTTCCGCATCGCGCTGGAATATCGCAGTTGTAAAGTCAGGCCGTGCCACTTGAACCCGATCGCGCAGTCGCCGAGCTCGTCGAGCTTCGGGAGCTGACCGAGGACGAGAACGGCGCGCAGCGGGTTGCGTGGACCGAGACCTGGGAGAGTGCGCGCGAGTGGTTGCGCGGGAAGCTCGCGGGCACCGGCGCGCGCGAGGAGATCGACGAGGCCGGGAACCAGTGGTTCACGATCGGTGAAGGCGACAGGGCGCTACTGATCGGCGGTCACCTGGACTCGGTCCCGAACGGCGGCTGGCTCGACGGCTCGCTGAACGTCGTCGCGGGCGCCGAGGTGTTCCGGCGGATTGCCGACGAGGGGCCGCCGAGTGTCCCGGTGCGGCTCGTGAACTGGGCCGACGAGGAGGGCGCGCGCTTCGGGCGGTCGCTCTTCGGCTCGTCGGCGGCCGCGGGCTCGATGCGCGACCAGGACGAGCTACGGAAACTGACCGACCGCGACGGCGTTGCTCTGCCCGACGCCCTGCGCGAGCACGGCGTCGATCTCGACCGCGCGCTCGATGCACGCGCGCAGCTCGACGGTGCCGGCGCCTACCTCGAGCTGCATATCGAGCAGGGGCCCGTGCTCGAGTCGATGGACATCCCGCTCGGTGTCGTGCTCGGGACGTTCGGCGTGGAGCGCTCGCGGATCACCTGGCGCGGTCAGGCCGCGCACTCCGGCTCGACGCCGATGGATCAGCGGCGCGACGCGCTTGCGGGGGCCGCGAAGCTGGCGCTCGAGATTCGCGATATCGCCCGGGATACCGGTGGAGGGGCCGTCTGTACCTCCGGCGGCGTCGTCTGCAAGCCGGGGATCGTCACCTCGGTCGTCGAGACCGCCGAGCAGCTCCTCGACCAGCGCCACCTCGACGCGGACGCCCTCGCCGGGATGCTCGCGGCGGCGAAGGCGGCATCCGAGCGGTTCGCCGCCGAGGAGAACATCGAGGTTTCGTGGGAGCGGATCTGGTCGATCCAGCCGATCCTGTTCGACGACACCTTGATCGGGTTCGCGGACGAGGCTGTCCGCGAGGTCTCCGGGACGTCCCACCGGCTTCCGTCGGGCCCGCTCCACGACGCCGCCGAGGTCTCACGCGCGGGAGTGCCGACGGTCATGGTGTTCGTTCAGAGCCTGCGCGGCCTTTCGCACACGAAGCTCGAGGACACGAAGACCGAGCATCTCGAGCTTTCGGTTCGGGCGCTCGACGTGCTGGCGACGAAGACGCTCGCCTGGCTCGCCGGCTGATCTGTCCGTCGGGGACACCTTGCGCCGTTTCTGGCTCGCAGGCACTCTCTGACTCAGTGGGTGAAGAGCTGATCGAGAGGGGCGAGATCGTCGGAATGCTCTTCACGATCTCGGATATCGCCCGCTCGCTCAGCCGGATCGAAGGACTCCTCGGGGGAGGTGAGGAAACTGGGGAAGAAGAGGCCGACCAAGGCTGATCTCGAGGCACGCGAGCTGATGGTGAGGAACGCGGAGAACCTACGTCGCATCGTCGAAGAGAACGAGGCGCGCCGAGCCGAGGCGCGCAAGCAAGCGGCGGAGCCCTCCTAGAGCCCGCGCTCCGCCACCACCGGGTTGCGGAGCACACCGATCCCGTCGATCTCGATCTCGACGAGATCCCCGGGAGCCATCGCGATCGGCGGCGTCCGGAAGATGCCGACGCCGGACGGCGTCCCGGTCAGGATCAGGTCGCCCGGCTCGAGCGTGAAGACGGACGAGACGAACGCCACGAGCCGGCGGATGCCGAAGACCAGGTCGGCGGTGTTCCCGTCCTGGAACAGCTCGCCGTTCAGCCGCTGCACGACCCGCAGCCCGCTCGCATCGCCGAGCTCCGACACCGGTACGAGCTCCGCGCCGAGTGGGCAGAACGTGTCGAAGCCCTTGGCCCGCGTCCACTGCTTGTCGGTGCGCTGCAGATCGCGCGCGCTGACGTCGTTCGCGCAGCGGTAGCCGGCGACGAAGTCGAGCGCGTCGTCCTCGTGGATGCGGCGACCCACCCGGCCGATCTCCACCGCCAGCTCGGCCTCCGAGTCGACGTGCGCCGACTCGGGCGGCAGCACGATCGCCTCGCCCGGTCCGATCAGCGTGGTCGGGAACTTGCCGAAGAGCAACGGCTCGGCCGGCGGCTTGATCCCCTGCTCCTCGATGTGGGAGAGGTAGTTGAGCCCGGTTCCGATGATTTTCACTGCCGCATCTAAGCGATAGTCTGCTCGCCATGGCGATCAGCTTCGGCGTCACCGTCCTGCCCGACCCGCCCTTCGGCCGCTTCCTAGAGCTGCTCCAGCTCGCCGAGCAGAACGGCTTCGAGTACGGCTGGACGTACGACTCGCATGTGCTCTGGCAGGAGTCGATCCCGCTGCTCGCGCTGGCTGCCGACCGGACCTCGACGATGAAGCTCGGGCACTTCGTCACGAACCCGGGAACGCGTGAGCCGACGGTGCTCGCGAGTGCCTACGCGACGCTCCATGACATCTCCGGCGGCCGGATGGTGATGGGCATCGGGCGCGGCGACTCGGCACGGCGCTTCATCGGCCAGGAGCCGGTGAAGATGGCCGAGTTCGAGGCGGCCTGCAAGATGATCCGCGACTTCATGAACGGCCGCGAGGTGCACTGGAACGACAAGGACCTGCAGCTCACCTGGGCGCACGACGATCCGCCGATCCCGATGTTCGTCGCCGGCTACGGCCCGAAGGCGCTCGCCGTCGCCGGCCGCGTCTCCGACGGCGTGATCATCCAGCTCGCCGATCCGGTGATCGTCGAGTGGATCATGGCCACCGCCCGCGCGTCCGCCGAGAAGGCGGGCCGCGACCCGGACGCGCTCCAATGCATCGTCGGTGCGCCCTCCAAGGTCGACGCCGATCTGGACAAGTGCCGCGAGGAGGTGCGCTGGTTCCCGGCGATGGTCTCGAACCATGTGATGGACCTGGTCGAGCGCTACGGCTACGACTCGGACATCCCGTCGGAGCTGACGGACTTCGTCAAGGCGCGGAAGTTCTACGACTACAAGGACCACTCACGCGTCGGGGCTGCCCACGGCGAGTTCGTGACCGACGAGATCTGCGATCGCTTCACCGTCATCGGCTCCGCCGACCAGTGCGCCGCCAAGCTACGCGGACTCGAGGCGGTGGGCGTCGACCAGTTCAACGTCTACCTGATGACGAACGCCCAGGAAGAGACGCTCGAGGCCTACGGCCGCGACGTGATCCCGCAGTTCGCGAACACAGCCTCGGTCTGACCGGCTTCGCCTGGGCAACAAGCGGTCGCGCCCGAAATGGTGCGGTTATCCGTACTCCCCGGCCACGTCGGGGCGGGTAGTCTCGGAGCCATGGGCAGTGACGGAGCTGTTGTCACCGCAACGGACATCACGCGCCGGTACGGCGAGGGTGAGACCGCGGTCGACGCATTGCGAGGGGTGTCGCTCGAGATCGAGCGCGGCAAGCTGACCGCCGTGATGGGCCCGTCGGGCTCGGGCAAGTCGACGCTCATGCACATCCTCGCCGGACTCGACAAGCCGACGAGCGGCTCGGTCACCGTCGCCGGCGAGGAGATCACGAGCATGAACGACAACGCGCTCACGCACCTGAGGCGCAACCACATCGGCTTCGTGTTCCAGTTCTACAACCTGCTCCCGATGCTCAACGCCGAGGAGAACGTGAAGCTCCCGCTCTCCGTCGCCGGCGAGGACGTCGACGAGAAATGGTTCGCCGAGCTGATCGAGAAGGTCGGGCTCTCGCACCGCCTCAAGCACCGCCCCACCCAGCTGTCAGGCGGGCAGCAACAGCGGGTCGCCGTCGCGCGGTCCCTCGTCTCCCGGCCGACGGTGATCTTCGCCGACGAGCCGACGGGCAACCTGGACTCGCGTTCGAGCACCGAGATCCTCGCGCTGCTCCGCGATTGCTGCGACACCTACGGGCAGACGATCGTCATGGTCACCCACGATCCCCGCGCCGCCGCGATCGCCGATCGGATCCTCTACATCGCCGACGGCGACATCGTCCTCGATCAGAAGGGCGCCACCGCGGCCGAGGTGCTGAAGACGATGAACGAGCTCGAAGGCGTGCCCGCCGCCGCGTCGTGATCCGCGTCGCGCTCAAGGACATCCTCGGGCGCAAGCTCCGGCTGATCCTGACCTCCCTTGCGATCGTCATGGGCGTCGCGATGGTCAGCGGCACGTTCGTCCTCACCGACACGATCAACGCCGGGTTCAGCGCGATCTACTCGACCGCGTACTCCGGGTCGGATGCGGTCGTGACCGGCAAGGAGGCCTTCGGGGGCTCCCAGAATGCACCGTCGTTCCCCGACTCGACGCTCGCCCGGGTGCAGGCTCTGCCCGATGTCGCCGCTGCCGACGGCGGGATCGGCGACCAGGCGCAGTTCGTCGGCTCGAACGGCAAGACGATCACCCACGGCGGCGCGCCCGGCCTCGCGTTCAGCACGAACGGGCCCTCGCGCTTCAACCCGCTGACTCTCGTCTCCGGCACATGGCCCCACGGGCCCCACGAGGTCGGAGTCGACGAGCACACCGCCTCCAGCCAGGGCTTCAAGATCGGGCAGACCGTGCCGGTCGTCCCGCGGGGCGGCAAGGAGCAGGAGTTCAAGATCGCCGCGATCATCAAGTTCGGGAGCGCAACCTCTCTCGGCGGCGCGACCCTCGCGATCTTCGATCTGCCGACAGCTCAGAAGCTGTTCCACAAGGTGGGCGAGCTGGACCAGATCGACGCGGCGGCGAAGCCCGGCACGACCGCACAGGCCCTCGTCGACCAGATCCAGAAGGTCCTGCCCGCCGAACACCCAGGTTCGCACCGGCCAGGATCAGGCCAGCGCGTCGACGAAGGAGACGAGCGACCAGCTCGCGTTCCTCCAGTACTTCCTGCTCGCCTTCGGCTTCATCGCGCTCTTCGTCGGCGCCTTCGTGATCGCGAACACGCTGTCGATCACGATCGCCCAGCGCACGCGCGAGTTCGCGACGCTCCGCGCCGTGGGCGCAACAGGTCGACAGGTACGGCGCGTCGTGATCATCGAAGGGCTCGTGCTCGGGACGTTCGCATCGCTCGTCGGCCTGTTCGTCGGGCTCGCGCTCGCCAAGGGCCTCGACGCGCTCTTCAAGGCGTTCGGGGCCGACCTGCCGCAGCGGGGGCTCGTGTTCGCGTGGCGCACGGTGATCATCTCGATGGCGCTCGGGATCATCGTCACGCTCCTCGCAAGCCTGCGGCCGGCCGTCCGGGCGACCCGCGTGCCGCCGATCGCGGCCGTGCGCGAAGGCTCGATCCTGCCGCCGTCGCGGTTCGCCCGCTTCGGGCCGGTGGTCGCACTTGTCGTCTGCGCTGTCTCGCTCGCGCTGATCCTCTTCAGCTCGTTCGGGAGCGGACTCACGACCGGCAACCGCTTGATCCTGCTCGGCGTCGGCGTCCTCGGCTTCTTCATCGGTGTCGCGATGGTGGCGCCGAGCGTCGCCCGTCCGCTCGCCTCGGTCCTCGGCCGTCCCGCCCAGTTGATCGGCGGCGTCTCCGGCACCCTCGCCCGTTCGAACTCGATGCGAAACCCGGCGCGGACCGCGTCGACCGCCGCCGCGCTGATGATCGGGCTCGCGCTCGTGACGATCGTCGCCGTGCTCGCGCAGGGGATCAAGGCGCAGTTCGAGGACGCGGTGGCCTCGGAGTTCCATGCCGATTACGCCCTCACTTCGCAGGACGGCTTCACGCCTACCTCGACGGCCTCGGCCGAGGCCCTCCGTCAGTCGGGCGTCGCGACTCTCGTCGCCGGGGTTCGCGCGGGCGACGGCCGGGTCGCCGGGAAGTCGCTCCCGGTGGCCGGGGTCGATCCAGGCATCTCGCAGGTCCTGAAGCTCAACTGGCAGGACGGGACGAACACCGATCTCGACACGCTGGGGATGACGGGTGCGATCCTGACCAAGGGCTACGCGAAGAACCACGATCTCAGCGTCGGCTCGCCGATCCGGCTCGAGACACCCGGCGCCAAGTTCCTGAACCTGCGCGTACACGCGATCGTCGCCCCACCACAGGGCGGCTCGCCGCTCGGCACGGTGACGATCTCGTCGCAGGCGTTCGACTCCGTCTACCCGAACCCGCAGAACGTCTTCACCTTCGTCAACACGCCCGGCGGCGTCACCCCGGCGAACACGGCGAAGCTGAACGCAGTGCTCAACGCCTATCCGGACGCCAAGATCCAGACCCAGGCCGAGTTCATCAACACCCAGGAGCAGGGAATCAACCAGTTCCTGATCCTGCTCTACGTCCTGCTCGGCCTCTCGATCATCGTCAGCCTGTTCGGGATCGTGAACACGCTGATCCTGACCGTGTTCGAGCGGACGCGGGAGATCGGGATGCTCCGCGCGGTCGGGATGACCCGCCGGCAGACGCGGCGGATGATCCGCCACGAGGCGGTGATCACTGCACTGCTCGGCGCGGCGCTCGGGATCCCGGTCGGCCTGGTGCTCGCCTTCCTCTTCGACCGCGCGCTCTCCGACGTGCCGTTCGTCGTTCCGTGGGGCACGCTGATCGTCTTCATCATCGCCGCGATCATCGTCGGTCTCCTCGCGGCGATCTTCCCGGCGCGCCGCGCGTCGAAGCTGAACGTGCTCAACGCGCTCCAGTACGAGTAGCCGTGAACCGGGAAGAGCTGGTCGCGCTTCTGGCTGCGCATGAGCCGGCCGATGTCGAGGAGGCAGCCGATCTCGACCGGATGCGCGACTGGGCCGAGACGCTCGACTATCCGTTCTCGCGGGAGCAACCGCGCGCGCACTTCACGGCTTCCGCGGTTGTCGTCGACGAGGCCGGTGAGCGCACGCTCCTCGTGCATCACCGCAAGAGCGGCTCGTGGTTCCAGCCGGGCGGCCACTTCGAGCCCGGGGACGCGACAGCGGTCGCCGCGGCCGAGCGGGAGGCGCGTGAGGAGACCGGGCTCACCGTCGCGCCGGCCCGGCCGGGGCTGCTCGACGTCGATATCCACTGGGTGCCCTGGGATGAGCACTACCACCTCGACCTGCGGTTCCACCTGGTCGCGACCGGCGAGCTCGCGCCCGACGCCGCCGAGGTGCACGCGGCCGAGTGGCTCACCTGGCACGACGCGTTCGAGCGGATCGACGAGCCCGCCCTTCGGCGCGCGTTGCTAAAGGCGTCCGGAGGCGGTCTTGGCGAGTGACTGCTGGGCCGCGACGAACGGCTCGACGCCGACGAACTTGATCGTGATCGCCGTGCCGTTCTTCCAGACGAGGAGCGTCGTGCCGTTTGCCGACCAGGTGTCGGCGCCGACGGCCTGAACCGGGACGACGATGCCCTTGATCGTCTTCGCGGCCTTGTCGAACGCGGTCTGTGTCGCGACCTTCGAGGTCTGCACGGTCATCGTCTTCTTCTTGACCGTGTAGGTGCAGATCCGGGTTACGCCGACGGTCTTCGGCTTCGCCTTGGGCGGCGTGGCGCCGAGTACGGTCGAGGCGTCCGTGGTGGAGATCAGGACGCAGGGATCCGGCGGCTGGGCGGCTGCGGCCGAGAGCACCGAGATGCCTGCGACGGCCACGACCGAGGTGATGAGCAGCCAGCGCACCGGGGCTCAGGATAGCTCCTGGAGGCGTTTGCCTACTCGGCGCGGCGGAATCCCGTGCTTGCAGGGCTCGGGTCGAGCGGGCTGACCGGGAGCCCTGCGAGTGGGGCCGGGGCGTTGTAGCCGCCCGGCGCGACGTCGTTCGACCCGTCCGGATGGAACAGGCCGGCGAGCAGCTGGATCTGTCCGCGCCCGACCCCGAGCTCGAACTGGCCGCCGCCGTAGAGCGAGATCCCCTCCTCGGCGCAGCGATCGTAGAACTCGAACAGCCGGGACACGGGGCCGAAGCGCGACGGCTTGCTGTTGAGCACACGTGGTGCGAACGGCAGGGCCTCGACATCCGCCCACGAGTGGATCGGTGCGTCCCACGTGATCCGCGCACGCTGGGGCTCGAGCATCGCGTCCGTCTCCTCGGAGAAGGCGGGATCCTCGATCAGCGCGTTCGGGAAGCCGTCGATCACCCTCCGGTACAGCTCGGGGTCGGCCGGGTTGTCCACGACCGTCCCGTGGTACTGGCCCTTGAGGTCGATGACGTCGACATTCCCGCCCGCAGCCAGCGTGGCTACGAGCTCGTCCGTCCACTCCGATGTCGGGTCGAGCTTGAAGCGAAGAGCGGGATAGAGCGCCAACCAGCCGTCGAGCGACCCGGCGCGGGTCGACGAGACGAACTTCAGGGGCTTCGCCTCGCGTCCGAGGGCGTCGCCGAGCGAGCGGCCGGCCTGCTGGAGGGCGAGGTCGAGGGCAGCCGACTCGAACGCCCAGCGCCGGTAGTCGCGGTAAGCCGTCTGGGCCGGCTCGGCGACAGGGAAGAGGTCAAGGCCGTCGAGGTGCTTGGAGAGCGAGTCGAACGTCCACGAGCCGGTGAGTGTCGGGTGCGGAAACCGACCCGGATCGTGCTCGGCCGGGTCGTAGGTGACGTCCTCGCCGCGGCCTTCTCCGCCGCCGCCGCGCACCACGATCGTCGTTGTCTTCCGCGTGAACTCCGGTGAGATCTCGATCGCCGTGACCTCGTAGTCTGCGCCGTCGATCTCGAGCGGCAGGTCTGCGAACGAGGTCGTAAAGCGGCATGGCGGCTACGCTAGCTGCCTCGCTCCAGGTGGCGTCGAAGCGCGTTGAGCCGGTCGTCCCACTCCTCGCCGGCTTCGGTCAGCCGGTAGCGGGTCTCGCGTCCGGCCCGCTCGGCATCGACGAGCCCCGCGTCGCTCAGGGCAGCGAGGTGCTTCGAGACCGCCTGCCGGGTCATCGGGAGCTCGCCGGTCAACTCCGTCGGCGTAGCGGTTCCATGGTCGGCGAGATAGCCGAGCATCTGCCTGCGGCTCGGATCGGCCAGGGCCGAGAAGACGTGGTTCAGGGTGTCGCTGCTCAGAGGCTCAGGCAAGCGCGCATGCCGCCGAGGCCCGGAGGTCGAGCGCGGTCGTCCAGGCGGGAGAGGTCTCGACAACGGTGAGGCGGGTGCCGTCCGCGTCGTCGTCGAGCGTGAACTCGACCTCCCCCTCGCCTTCCCATTCGAAGGCGAGCCGTTCGCCGGGCTCGACCTCGGTCACGGTCGCCTGGCGCGACTCGCCGTTCGACCACCGGAAGATCGCCTCGCCGCCCGGCCGGAGCTCGAGCTCGACGTCGTTGGCAAACCAGCTCTCGAGCTCGAGCGGGTCGGTCAGGGCGGCCCAGACCTCCTCGCGTGTCGCCTCCAGCACGATCTCCTTGCGAATCATCGGCAACCTCCAGGTTGCGTGTATGGTGGGCAACCTAACGGTTGCACATTACAGGAGGTGCGCATGGTGGTCGGTCAGGTCATCCCGATGGTGCTCGAGGCGGACGGCCGCGGCGAGCGCTCGTTCGACATCTACTCCCGGCTCCTGCGGGAGCGGATCGTCTTCCTCGGCCAGGAGGTCGACGACTCCGTCGCGAACCTCGTCGCCGCCCAGCTGCTCGTGCTCGAGGCGGAGGATCCCGACAAGGACATCTGGCTCTACGTCAACTCGCCCGGCGGCTCCGCCTATGCGGGACATGGCGATCTACGACGCGATGCAGTACGTGAAGCCCGACATCGCGACGGTCTGCATGGGGATGGGGATGTCGGCCGCGGCGATGATCCTCTGCGGCGGGGCGGCCGGCAAGCGGTACGCGCTCCCGAACGCCAAGATCATGATCCATCAGGGATCGGGTGGGTTTCGCGGCACGCCCGCGGACATTCAGATCGCTGCCCGCGAGATCCTCGAGTTGACGCGGCAGATGTCGGAGATCATCTCGCGCCACTCGGGACGAGCGGTGGAGCAGGTGCTGCTCGACATCGATCGCGATCGCTTCATGACGCCGGCCGAGGCGGTCGACTACGGGCTGATCGACGGGATCATGAGCGCGCGGGGCGTACCCGCGACGAAAGCAGCGTGAGACGAGCCGGAACGCGGTGACGAGCACGCCGACGGTGACGAGCGAGACGATGAGGAACGCGGCCTCCTTCCCGCCCAGTGAGCGGCCGAGCACGAGCGCACGCACCAGCACCGCAGCCGGCACTCCGACGGCCCACGTCGCCGCAAGCCGTCCGAAGCTCGGCCGCGCATAGAGGTGAAAGCCGAGCGCTGCCGCGAACCAGCAGCCGAGGAACGGGAGAGCATCGCGGGCATAGCCGGTGGCGTGCAGCCCGTGCTCGTGCGAGAGGAGGCCGATCGTGACGAAGACGAGGATCGCCAGGCCGTCCGAGATGGCGGCGACTCTCGGGGCAAGGCGAACGAGCACGTACCGAGGGTAGAGCAGAGACAGCGAGGGGCGCCCGGTGGGCGCCCCTCGGACATTCGCCGGTTACGACGGGGAGTTGCTCAGGTCGTTTCCGGAGCGGCGCCGGCGTCGTCGGCCGGAGGTGCCGGTGGCTCGACCGGTTCGGCGGGTGCGGCCGGGGGCTCGGCCGGCGCTGCGGGGGCAGCGGCAGCCGGAGCAGCAGCGGCTGCGGCGGCTCCGCCGGCAGCGGCCGGCTTGCCGAGGGTGACGTTCTGCGGCATTTTCGGCATGGTCACGCCCTCGTCCCTACCGCGCTTTACCGCTACGACGGTGAGCAAGATCGCAAGGAGCAGTCCGACGTACTGCGGCCAGTGCCGGTAGTCGCTCCAGTCCAGGAAGGTGATGACGGTAAAGACGAGCAGCGCGATCGAGAGCCCGACCGAGCTCATAGCGGGTGTGACTTCGCCTACCTTCACCTCGTAGTTCAGCGCTCGTACGACTTCCCAGGCCAGGTAGCCGAGGGCGATCAGAATCGTGATGATCCCGATGCCGTGCCAGAGATTCCGCCCGACGGTGTACGGGCCGAGCGAAGCCTGTTGCCAATCGAAGAACGAGAAGATGACGAAAAGGATCAGTCCCGAAAGCGTCGCCTGGACCTCGCGGGGCAACTTCATGATGCCATCCATGTTCCAACGCCCTTTCCGTGTCGTTGCCGGCCATGACCCGCGTTCTTGGCGGGTACTCGCGAGCATAAACCGAAAATCGGCTGGATGGGGTCTGCCGGCCGGGCAACAGCGCCCGTCAGCGGCGGATGTGGAACGGCGCCGCGCGCCAGTCGTACCAGCGCCAGAACCACGCCGGAACGATCTTCGGCGCGGTCGGGCGGGCTCCGGCCTTCCCGTTCTGGAGCCAGTTGAACAGCTCGAACGCCCATCTCGGGAGTGCCTTCGGCAGCTTCGTCGGCCGCTTCGAGGGCAGGAGCACGAGCGGCTTGGAGGGCTCGCTGACCTTTCCGGCCGCGTCGGTCGCGACCACGCGGTAGACGCTCGGCGCGCTGTGGTGGATGCGCGCGACTGCGGCGGTCGTCTGGCCCGGGATCGCGAGCAGCGGATGGTTCGTGAGCGTCACCTGGTAGGAGACGGCGGCGCCGCTCGGCCCGGTCGATTTGCCCCACGAGAGCACCAGCTGGCCGTGAGAGAAGTGACCGGTGAGCTCGGCCGGAGCGGACGGTCGCGACCGCTCGGGAAGCACGGCGAAGAAGCCGCTGCTCGTCGACTCGATATCGAGTGAGCCGTCGGCGTTTCGCGAGTAGCCCGCGCGCGCGCCCCTCGGCAGCGTCCCCGAGAACAGCGGCTGGAGCGGAGCCCAGGTGACGCCGTCGGTCGAGGTCATCGGCGCGAGCGGGCCGGGTCGCGGCGGGATGTGGATGGTCAGCGGCACGCCGAACCCGCTCCGGAGCTGCGTGGTCGCGGTCTGCTGCACCTGGAGCTGTACGCCGTAGCCGCCTGTCCCGAACCCCGGCACCGGCTGGGTCGGAAGCGCCGGAGTGAGTGTCACCACGACCGACTGCCGGAATGCGCCGGCAGGCCATTTCACGGAGGAGAGGCCGTCGACCGCGGTCACCGATCCGGCAGCAGACTCACCGAGGAGCGGGGTCGTGGCGGGTGGGCCGGGGATCGGCGTCGACCCGGTCGAGCCCACGACCGCCGCGTCGACGTAGCTCGAGTCGACGTCGATCGTCTCGCCGTTCCAGGTCTCGTGGTGGGCGCCGCGGTACTGGTGGATCCGCTGGTGGTTCGTCCAGATCGCATCCGAGACATAGGGATTGCCGAAGACGCTCTCGTTGCCGTTCCAGTCGGCGATCCAGACGTCGTCCGGCGAGGAGCCGGTCGCGGCGAGCGCCTGCAGGTCGCGAATGGTCGAGCCGGCGCTGCCGTAGACGCCTGCGAGGTCGCCGAGCGCGTGCAGCTCGTTCACCCAGCCGGAGACGAAGGCCTGCACGGCCTGGCTGCACGCCGGGTTGTTGACCGAGTAGCCCTCCATGTCGAAGTAGATCGGGCTGCCCTGCGGCAGGCCGAGCGCCGACGAGTCGTTCGCGGCATCGTCGGCTGCGGCCGTCCCCTGGCTTGCCGCGAGCGCGGGAGAGATCTTCGCGAGATCGGAGCGGCCGACGCACGGAGCCTGGAGGCCGACGTAGAGCGGGATCAGGCTCCACCCGGTCGCGACCGCGCCCGCCGTCCAGGTGGGGGAGAGCTGGGCGTTCGAGCACGCGCGATTGGCCCCGCCGACGTAGATGCCGAGCGCGCGGTAGGGCGAGGCGAGCCAGGAGTTCAGCGTGTCGAGGTTGGGCGCGTTGCAGGCGTCGAATGCGTAGCCCTCGAAGGCGGAGGCCTTGGTCGCGCCCGACGAGGCAGATCCGCCTCCGGCCAGGACAAAGCTGAGCCCCGCCGCGAGCGCGACGCCACCCAACCGTCTCCAGTGCCTGCGAACCCCTGAGGTGCGCGCTGAGCTCAACCAGCGCATGGCTGGTACTTCGCTGCCGGCTGCAGCGCTCCTTGCCATCGCATCACGGTACGGGCGAAACCTGAGAATCCGGTTCGGGCCACGTGCGGAGAGTGTGAGCGACCCGCCCGAAGCCGTCGACGTCGGCGAGGGTGCGCCGGCGACGCATCACTGCGCCGCCGTTCGCGTCGGCTCCCGGCGCGGTGTTCCCCTCGATCGCGGTGAACGAGTCGGCGCCGCCGGCGCTCTCGACGATCCCGATGTGATCGGGGGCCCCGCCGTCCCAGTTGTAGATCGCGAGGTCGCCGGGCTGTGGGGGTCGGCGACCGGCCCACATGCCGGTCGACCGCAGCCAGGCTTCGGTGGACGGAACGTAAGCGCAGCCGCGGGGCGTGCATCCGGCAGCGTGGAACCCGGCGGCGATGATCGTGCGGGCGCCGACCGCGAAGCAGTAGCTGACGAAGATGCTGCACCAGGGGACGCCGTCGAGCCCGAACCAGGCGCCGAAAGGCGTGCGGTTCGACCCGGGCGGCTCTTCCTTCGTCCCGAGCCATTTCACTGCTTCGGCGAGCGCGCGCCGGCCGACCGCGCTTCCCCCGTGCACGGCGGGGCCGTCGTCGCCACTCGCAAGCTTCGCGCGCGTCTCCGGCCCGACGATCCCGTCGACCTCGATCCCGGCTGTCTCCTGGAGCTCTCGTACGGCATGCTCGGTCGCCGGGCCGTACACGCCGTCGAGCGGTCCGGGGTCGAAGCCGAGCGCAGCGAGCCGTCTCTGAACCGCGAGCACATCGGGCCCCGTGAGGAGCGGGCTCGTGACGAGTAGCAGCCGATCCATTGAGGGGACTCTGCCACAGTCGCTGTCAAATGGCAACAGTCAGGGCGCCACGAGATACGACCGCACGTGCAGGAACGGCCCTCCTTCTTTCCCGTTGACGATCCCGGGCGCGAACGAGATCGTGTGCAAGCCCGGCTTTCGCCAGCGCCAGGCAAACAGCACCGCGCCGGGGATCCGCTTGCCCGAGCTCGACTTGTCCTGCCAGATCCCGGTGCCGTCGAAGGTCTCGCGCCCGTCGACGAGCACGCGTGCGTGCCCGGCCTCGCAGCAGCTCTCCCCGAGCGTTCCCAGCAGTGCGATCGCCGAGCCGTGGAAGTGGATCACGCCGGTCGGCCCGAGCGAGCGCGAGATTCGTCGGGCTCCGGCCCAGGCGCTACCCGTGGGCGTCACGCCGGTGGGATCGAGCGCCGCGGCGGCGATCTCGAGCGCCAGGCCACCGTTCGTCTGCCAGGCGGTCACGAGCGTCGCGGGCGGCGGGCCGTCGAAGAAGCGTCCGAACGAGCCGTCCGAAGCACGAGCCGAGATCGCCGCGGCGGCGTTCGTGAGCAGCCACTGACGCGCGAAGGCCGCGTGCGCCTCGGTGGCGAGTGCGTACATCGCCTCCACCAGCGGCTCGACGATGTCGTTCTCGGCCTGGAGGTCTGCGAACACGCCGGCGCCGTCGGAGAGATCCGAGACGACCGCCTTCGCGCTCGACATCGCGTCGTCGAGATAGCTCTGGACGCCCGTGAGCCGACCGAGCTCGAGCCCGTTCCAGATCATGTCGCCGTTGACGGAGGCGAAGAACCGGTGTGGGACCTGCGTGCAGCTCGACCCGTCGTCGAAGACATAGACCGTGTAGAGCGGTACCGCCGGGTCGAGGAAGCGCGAGCGGATCGCGGCGTACCGGTCGGTAGCCGACTGCAGGTAGGCGCTCTCGCCGGTCGCCTGGTAGAGAAGGATCGCGGCCTTGACCGCGTTGGCGTCGGTCTCGAGCGTCTTCAGCTGGTTGTCGCGGCCGGAGGGCTGCTGGTAGCGGATCTCGGGGCACGCGCCGAGCGAGTACGCATCGGCACCCTCGACGAACTGAAACGCGGCCCGGGCCTTGGCGAGGGCGGCCGGATCCTTCGTCACCTGGTACTCGCGGACGTCGGCGATCGCGTCCCACTCGGGCACGTCGCTCCACGACTGGCAGGACGGGAGCGTGCACGTCCCGGGATAGGACGGCGAGCCGGCGGCCAGCTCCGCCATCAGCGGTGGGATGTGCGCGTCGGCCGAGGTCTGCCAGCCGAGCCAGAGCGCGTAGGTGAGCGAGTCGGAGCCCCAGTCACTGTCGGTCTTCGCGCAAACCGGGAGGTCGCACTCGTTCCAGAGGCCCCCGCCGGCGGAGTAGACGGAGAGCAGCGTCGCGAGGGCTGCGCCTCCCGCGTCGGCGAAGGTCGGGGCCGATGCAGGGGCCGAGCCTCCGGGCGCCGAGAGCGCCGCTACGAGGACTGCGAGGGCTGCGGCCCGCCTCATACGGCGAAGGTAGCGCTCCGCTCCCGGACGTGTGAGGAGAGGCCCGACGAGTCAGACCTCTCCTCCGCCCGTTGAAGCTCGGGGGACGCACTCCTTGTCGCCCGGCTCCGACTCCCGCAAGCCTTCCCAAACCTGCGAGCGTGCTCCGCCACTGTGCGTGCGCCTCGGACGCGCCGCAAGGGTCGTTCACCGCCCTGTTGCGAGGTTTCGGCCATGCGGTAAGAATGGGAGCGCTGTGGCGAAGCCCGTTGTGGGGATCACGACGTACCTGACGCCCGCGTCGTTCGGCGTGTGGGAGACGACGGCTGTGCTGGTCCCGCAGAGCTATGTGCTCGGGGTCGAGCAGGCGGGGGGCCGGGCGCTGCTCGTGCCGCCGTCGGAGGAGGGGATCGAGGAGACGCTCGATGCGCTCGACGGGCTGATCTTCTCCGGCGGGTCCGACCTCGATCCCGATCTCTACGGGCAGGAGCCCCATGCGGAGACGAACGGGATCGTTCTCGAGCGCGACCGGGCCGAGCTGGCGCTGCTGAGCGCTGCGCTCGAGCGCGACCTGCCGGTGCTGGCGATCTGCCGCGGCTCGCAGGTCCTGAACGTCGCTCTCGGCGGCGACCTGATCCAGCACCTGCCGGATCTCGTCGGGCACGAGCGGCACAAGGAATCGCCCGGCGAGTTCTCGGAGCACGAGGTCGAGATCGAGCCCGGAAGTCGCCTCGCCGGTGTTCTCGGCACCCAGGTCGAGGTCAAGTCGCACCACCACCAGGGCCACGCCCGGCTCGGCGCGGGCCTGCGCGTATCCGCGCGCGACGCCGACGGGCAGATCGAGGCGCTCGAGGATCCCTCGCGCCGGTTCGCGGTCGGCGTTCTCTGGCACCCCGAGGCAGGCGACGACCTGCGTCTGTTCGAGGCGCTCGTGTCCGAAGCCGCGGCCTACCGGGCCGCTCGAGACTAAGAGCCCCTAGGCGGCGAGCGCGCCCACCTCGGTCGTGCAGAACGCGCAGCGGCTCGCGGCGATCGGGATCTCGCTCAGGCACTCGGGGCAGTTGCGCGTCGTCGGGTCGGCGGGCGGCTCGGTGCGCGAGCGAGCGACCAGTGCGTTCACGGGCTTGATCACGAGGAAGAAGAGGACGATCGCCACCAGCACGAACGCGATCAGGGCGTTCAGGAAGAGCCCGTAGGAGAAGAGGCTGCCGTTGATCGTGAACGAGAGCTGCGAGAAGTCCGGCTTGCCGAAGATCGCGGCGATCAGCGGAGTGATGATGTCGGCGACGAAGGCCGCGATCACCGCCCCGAACGCGACGCCGATCACGATGCCGACTGCCATGTCCACCAGGTTGCCGCGCAGCAGGAATGCCTTGAAGTCCTTCACGACTGTCTCCTTTCGCGGGCGCGCGAGCGCCCCGATGACCGATTGCCCGGAATCATCGCGGGAGGAGTGGCCGATCTCAAACCGGCCGGCGGGTCGCTCAGGCGTCGTCGGGCGCCGCGGGCAGCGTCTGGATCGCGGCGAGTCCGGCGTCGCTGATCTGACAATCGGTAGTCACACCATAACTAAAGTGCTGGATCTGCTCGAAGCTGTGAGCGTTCGCGGGATAGCGTGGTAAGGCCCGAGGCTCATGAGAATCGCTATCATCGAGTGATGGGAAGCGCCACCGACGCGGAATGGTCCGAGACCACGCTCGAGGTGCTCCAGCGCAAGGGCTTGCGCAACGGAGGCGCCCGCCGCGCCGTGATCGACCTGCTCGCCGGCCAGGACTGCTGCTTGACTGCGCAGGAGATCTTCGACCGGCTTCGGGTGTCCGACCGGCGCGTCGGGATCGCGAGCGTGTACCGCGTGCTGGACCTCCTCACTTCCGAGGGATGTGTGCAGCGGATCGATCTCGGCTCGGGTATCTCGCGCTACGAGCCGGTTCACTCCGGAGGCGGCCATCACCATCACCTCGTCTGCGATAGCTGCGGGAAGGTCGAGGCGTTCGAGGATCCGCAGCTCGAGACCGCGATCCACCGCGTCGAGGCGACGTCCGGCTACGCGGTCGCGGGCCACGACGTCGTGCTCCACGGCGCCTGCGGCGACTGCCGCTAGCGCGTCTTGCGCCGGGTCGCCGCGAACGCGCCGGCGTAGATCGCGACCGCGACGCCGATGATCGCGCTGCTCGGCGGGAGCGACGGCACCTCGTAGGCGAGCGCAACGCCGCCCCAGATCGAGACGAGCGCGGCGCCCACGGAGATCGCGAGCCCGAGTCTGGGCTCGGCCGTCAGCCGCATCGCGGCGCCCGCCGGGGCTGCGATCAGCCCGAGCAGGAGGAGCGCCCCGACTGCCTGGGTGGCCTCGCCCGCATCGATCGCGAGCAGGACGAGAAACGCCGCGCCGAGCGCGCCGACCGGGACGCCGCGGGCCGCGGCCGAGTCGGGCGCGATCGTCGCGAACAGGAGCGGGCGCCCGATCCCGGCGATTCCCACGACGACGAGCGTCGCGATCACCGCGGCAAGCTCGGTCTGATGGGCGCTCAGGCTGAAGATCGAACCGAACAGCGTGCGCGCGGCGATCGCGCCGTTGCTTCCGCCGGCCCCACGGCTGAAGAGATAGAGGAACAGCACACCGAGCCCGAGCACCCACGCAAATACGACCCCGATCGCGGCATCGTCGACGCGGATGCGGTCGCCGAGTGCCGCGAAGAGCAGCGCGACGGCGATCGTCGCGGCGAAGAGACCGATTCGCAGGTCGATGCCGGCTAGAGCGGCCGCGAGAACGCCCGTGAAAGCGACGTGGCTCAACGCATCGCCGGCGAACACCTGGGCGCGGAGCACGACGAAGTAGCCAACGGCACCCGAGGCGATCGCAATCGCAGAACCGGCGACGAGGGCGTTGCGGATGAACTCCTGCGCGAGCATCAGCGCAGCCGAACGGCCGCCGTCGCGGCGACGTACGCCGCAAAGCCCAGCGAGGTGATGAAGAACCCGACCGGGTAGTCCGTGTAGTAGGAGAGCGAGAGGGCGAGCCAGGTCACCGCGAGCCCGATCGCGGCGGTCAGCGCGAGCCCGAATCCGACGCGGGCGGTGAGCTGCTGCGCCGCGGCGGCCGGTGCGACGAGCAGGGCGAACACGAGCAGTACCCCGGTGATCTGCGCCGTCGCCGCGACGGCGAGGCCGAGCACGAGCAGGAACGCGGGCTCGAGCAGTCGGACCGGCACGCCGCGCGCCTGGGCTGCAGCAGGGTCGATCGAGGCGTAGAGAAGCGGGCGACCGACGCTCACGAAGAAGGCGGCGACACCTCCTGCGACTGCGAGCAGCGTCAGCACCTGGCCCTGCGTGATCCCGAGGAAGGACCCGAAGAGAAGCGTCTCGAGGCTCTCGAGCACCCCGCTGTAGAGGCTCAGGAAGAGAAAGCCGAGAGCGAACCCGGCCACCTGCACCGTGCCGATCACGGCCGACTCCTGCTGGCGGTTTCGTCCGAAGCGACCGCGCGAGCCCGCCGCGATCGCGATCGCCGCGACCGAGCACGAGCCGAAGTAGCCGAGCGCGAGCGGGATTCCCGCAAGGGCCGCGCCGCTTGCACCGGGAAACGACATCACCGCGAGCGTGTGCCCCGCGAAGCTCTGGCGGCGGAGAACCATGAACCACCCCGCAACCGCGGCCATCAGGGCGACGATCGTCCCCGCCTCGAGGGCGTTGACCATGAACGGGTAGTCGAAGAGGCCCATCAGTGGGCGTGGCGGTCGGAGTGGTGGGCGGGGGCTTCCGGCTGACCGACGACGACGAGTCGGCCGTCGGAGGTTCGGAGCACCTCGATCGGGACGCCGTAGAGCTTGCTGAGCGTCTCGCTCGTTACGACGTCCTCGGGGCTTCCCGAGACGATGCGCCCGCCTGCGATGTAGACGACACGGTCGAGATCGGCGAGCAGGGGGTTGACGTCGTGGGCGACGAGCAGCACGGCGACGTGCTCGGAGCGGCAGATGCGCGCGAGCAGTGCGGACACGGCCGTCTGGTTCGGCAGGTCGAGGCTGTCGAGCGGCTCGTCCAGCAGGAGGAGCTCGGGGCCGGCGGCGAGCGTCTGCGCGATCAACAGGCGCTGCTGCTCACCGCCGGAGAGCTCTCCGATCGGCCGCCTGGCGTAGGCAGAGGCCCCGACGAGCGCGATCACCTCATCCACGCGCGCCCGCTGCCGGCGCCCGCTCGACAGCGGAAGCCCCCACCGGTCGCCGTCGAGACCGAGACGGACGAGGTCGATGCCCCGGATCCGGGTCGACGAGTCGAAGCCATGCCGTTGCGGGAGGTAGCCGATGTCGCTGTTGCGGCGACCGGGGAGCTCGCCGAGGACGGTCGCGGAGCCCGCGCTCAACGGCAGGAGCCCGAGGAGGATACGAAGGAGCGTCGACTTGCCGGCGCCGTTCGGGCCGAGGACGGCCACCAGCTCACCGGGCTCGATCGTCAGGTCGACGCCGCTCCAGACCGACCGACGGCCGATCTCGGCGCCAGCGCCGCGTAGCTCGACGGCCGGCGTGCCCGTCATCGGCCGGTCGCCCTGTGGAGCGCTGCGATCAGCCTCTCGAGCTGGGCCGCCTGCCACTGCTCGAAGTCGACCGTCGCGGGCGACAGCGTCTCGGTGACCGTTGCCACCGGGATGTGCGCGGCCCGGGCGAGGTCGTTTGCCTGCTCGACCTCGGGCGTGACGTTCTGGCTGTTGAACACCCAGACCGCGACCTCGTGCCGGCGAAGCTGCCGGGCGACCGCTTCCTTGTCGCGGATGCTCACCTCTCCGCCTTCCGCGACCGCCTTGGCGAAGCCCTGGGGCGTGAGGAGCCGGAGGCCGAGGCTCGTCCCGAGCGGCTCGAAGATGCTCTCGCTGTAACCGACCGGCACGCCGGCGAAACGGCGATGGATCTCGGCGCGCAGCGCGTTGTAGCGGGCGAGCGCCCTGCCTTCGAACCAGCGCTTCCGGGCTGCGAAGTAGCGGCTGCTTGCCGGGTCGGCGCGGACGTACGCCGCGGTGATCGCATCTACGACCTTGCGGACAGCCGCGGGCGAGTACCACTGATGCGGGTTGTCGCCGTCCCCGAGTCCCAGGACGTCCCCGACCGAGATGACGGTGCGGCCGCCTCCGTCGGCGGCGAGGAGCCGCGAGGCCCAGGAGTCGTAGCCGATCCCGTTGACGATTGCGATCTTCGCGCCGGCCAGCGTGCGGGCGTCCGAGGGCGTCGGCTCGTAGCTGTGCGGATCGGTCGAGGGATCGGTGATCACGCTCCGCACCTGAACGCGGTTCCCGCCGAGCTGCGCGGCGATGCTCCCCCACATGTTCTCGGCGGCCACGACCTCGAGCGTCGGCCCGGCTCCGGCCGTCGCGGCTCCGGGCAAGACGGCCACGGCGAGCCAGAGCGCGAGGAGGAAGCGCATGGCCCGACTCTACCATAGAGTGAGACTCAGTCTCACTATCATCGAGTGTGCGGTTGGCATACTTCTGCCCCGATGAACGTCGCGCTGCTCCCCTTCCTCGCGATCTCGATCCTGCTGATCGTGATCCCCGGTCCCGACACCGCGATGGTGACGAAGAACGCCGTCGCCGGCGGTCGCCGGTCGGGCGTCTATGCCGCCTTCGGCGTCTCGGTCGGGCTGACGATCTGGACGGCGGCCGCGGCGTTCGGGATCGCCGCCCTGCTCCGCGCGTCCGAGGTCGGCTTCGACATTCTCAAGTTCGCCGGTGCGATCTATCTGACGTGGGTCGGGATCCAGATGCTCCGGTCGCGCGGCGCCGTCGCGGGAGAGTCGATCACCCGGACCGGAAGCGGCAAGAAGGCCTTCCGGCAGGGCCTGCTCAGCGACCTCGGAAATCCCAAGATCGCCGTCTTCTTCACGAGCCTCCTGCCCCAGTTCGTGCACGGGACGGGGTCGGCGTTCACGCCGCTCCTCTTCCTCGGCGTCCTGTTCGCCGTGCTGACGCTGCTCTGGCTCGCTGTCTACGCGCTGGCCGTCGGGCACGCCTCGGGCTGGCTGCGCCGCCCCGGGGTCAGGAAGGTGCTCGATCGCGTCACCGGCGTCGTGCTGATCGGGTTCGGGATCCGGCTCGCGCTCGAGCACCGCTGAGGCCGCTCCCGGGCGGCGGCCCGGTCGCTGTCTGCTACAAAAGACTCATGCGAGGCAGGCACATAGCTCTCGCGCTTGCGCTCCTCGGCTCCGTGGTCGCGCTCGCCGGTTGTAGCGTCACGAAGGCGATCGACCCCATCGCGGGCGCCGCGACGAAGACCGAGCAGAGCAGCGCGAAGCTGGCACTCTCGGCCTCGGTGACGACGGCTGCCGGCGAGACGTACTCGCTGACGGCGAGCGGCGTGCTCGACAAGCAGCAAGGCGACGTGACCGTCAACCTGCCCGAATCGAACAGCCAGGCTGAGCTTCGCTACCTGGAGGAGAACGGCGACCTCGTCCTCTATGTCAACTCGGCCGAGCTCTCGAGCAAGCTCCCCGGCGACAAGCCGTGGGTCAGGGTCGATCTTCAGCAGCTCGGCGAGAAGCTCGGGGTCGACGTCGGCAAGCTGCTCGACGGCGCGAACACGAACCCAGGGCAGATCCTCGACCTCCTCCAGTCGACCGGTTCCGTGTCGACGGTGGGGACGGAGACTGTTGGCGGCACCTCGACGACGCACTACAAGGCAACGATCCAGCTCGACCAGCTGGCCGGCAAGCTCGGCGGCTCCGTCGGACAGGTCGCCTACGACGAGCTGGTCTCGAAGGGAGCGCCCACGACGATCCCGGTCGACGTGTGGATCGGCGACGACGGCCTCCTACGCCGCGTCTCGATCGACGACAGCCTGACCGTGTCAGGGCAGACCGCCAGCGTGAAGGTTCAGCTCGACATCAGCGACTACGGAGCAACGGCCAATGTGACCGCGCCGCCTTCGGATCAGGTCTTTGACGTGAGCGGGCTCATCTCGAGCCTCGTTCACTAGGAGCGAAAGCGCTCGAATCTCGTCGCGAGTTGTTCGCGATCCGGCCGCCATGCTGTCTTCGACGGCAGCAGGATCGGCGAGGCGTGAAACGTCTTTAGGAGCTCGAGCATCGGACCATCCTCGTCGTCGAGAAGCCGCGGTGCCACATGAACCATGTAGTCGGGTGACACGCCGACCAGGTTCTGATCGAAGGCGCGGTGGTGGATTGAGCAGAGGCTGAGCCCGTTGCTGACGATGGGCTCGCCGGTCGGCTGGGTGTCCCCGACGATGTGTGCTGCGTCGAGGAGTTGGATCTCCTTGAGGCTGCAGATCGCACATGAGTCGCGGTAGGCCATGAGCACGCGGCCACGGAAGCGGCTCTGATGCAGACGGACGCGTGTCTCGCGGACGGCGTAGCGACGCTCGATCGGATCGTCGATCGACACGGGCTCGAGCTCATCTGGCGGACCGACGCGCCGGCCGGGTGAGACGACGACGCTTCGCGTCTGAGGTTCGTCGGACAGGATGAAGCACGGGTAAATCGGCTCGTAGTACGAGGGCCGCGTCGAGACAAAGTAAACGAGCGGCACGCCGAGGGCCTGCGCGGCGCGAAGCGCTCTGTTGTCCGGCTGGTCGATGTCGCCGGCGCGGTAGGCGTACTGGAAGCCGCTCTCCGTCTCCTCGTCGTCGTAGGACGAGTTCGACGATGTATTGATCGAAAGAGCTGCAGGACCGCGCTGGGCTGCGGCGCGGAAGATGCCCTTCTGGGGTGAGAGGAACGGCACCCTTCCGCCACGGAATGGAAAGCCTGCATCGAGCCCCCCGCGATAAGGGACGTCATAACCGAACGTTGCACAGAGCACGTCGAGCGACGCAAAACACGAGCTCCGCAGGTCGTCGTCGCGCTCCACCGCGCGATCGTATTCGACCTACGCGCTAGGCGGACTTGGTCTTCGACTGACCGTCGTCAGGCTCTGGCGCGGCGGCGGGTGTTGCGTGAGCCAGGTCTTCTGCAAGCTCTTTGATCGTCAGGAGCATCTTCCGCTCCATCACCCACGAGCCGGGCTCGGCGACCGAGTAGCCCATCCACTGCTTTGCCTTGTAGCCGGTCGTGTCGATGCGGTTGCGGCTGATCAGGCGCGTGTGCCCGTGATCGGGCACGAGCTCGAACGACCACACCCAGCGATCGTCGGTCGAGCGGAACGCAAGGGTCTTCTCGGGATCGAAGATCTCGACGCGAAAGGCGAAGCCACCCGGCATCGGAAACTCGTCGCCGACCGCCATGTGCTGAAACTCGGGATGGATCTCTTCGGTGTTCTGCATCTCGACGCCGAGACGGCGCTCGAGCCAGTCGTAGGTGTAGGCGCCGCCCCGGCCGGGGCCCATCTGGACGAGCCAAGGCCAAATCGCCGAGGCAGGCGCGTCGATGTCGACCGCGCGAGTGGACACGACCTTCGGCTTGGGCATGAGCTCGTCCCCGGGAAGCGTGGCGGCGACCTCCTCCTGCGTGGCGCCCCAGGTCATGTGCAGCGTCCGGAGGAACTTGAAGTAGCCGGCGGTCACGCCGCCCGCTACCGCCCCGAGTAGGACAACGCGCTTGGTGGCAGCGCTGTTCATGCGCCGGTGCCGTACGTCCGCTGTGAGAGACTGCGCGCGCCCATGTCGCACTCCATGATGCACGTCACGACCCTGCCGGGCGGGACAACAGTGCTGGAACCCGACGGGTGAGCTGATGACTCAGGGGGCAGGCGCTTCCACGGGACGGACTGCGGCAATGGCCGGGGCGACGCTCGTCCTGATGACGCTCGCGTCGGCGCAGTTCCTGATGACCCTCGACACGTCGGTGATGAACGTCGCGATCGCCACGGTCGCGAAGGACGTGAACACGACCGTTTCCGGCGTGCAGTCGGCCATCACGCTGTATGCGCTCGTGATGGCGGCGCTGATGATCACCGGCGGCAAGATCGGCGGGATCATCGGGCGCAAGCGGGCGTTCTCGATCGGCTGCGTGATCTACGGCGCCGGGTCGATGACGACCGCGCTCGCCAAGTCGCTCACCGTCCTGATCTTCGGCTGGTCGCTGCTCGAGGGGATCGGGGCCGCGCTGATCCTGCCGGCGGTCGTTGCTCTCGTCGCGGCGAACTTCCCGGCCGAGGCTCGGCCGAAGGCCTACGGGCTCGTGATGTCTGCGGGCGCGATCGCGGTCGCGGTGGGGCCGCTGATCGGCGGTCTCTTCACCACCTATCTCTCGTGGCGGCTGGTTTTCGCGTTCGAGGTGGTGATCGTGCTGGCGATCCTCGTGCTCGCGCGCAAGATCGAGGACGAGCCAGTCCTGAAGCGCCCGAAGCTCGATGTCGTCGGCGTCGTGCTCTCGGCCTCAGGCCTCGCGATCGCCGTGTTCGGGGTCCTGAAGTCGGGCACCTGGGGTTGGATCATCCCGCGGTCCGGGGCGCCCGATCTCTGGGGGATCTCGCTCACCCTCTGGCTGATCTTCGGCGGTGTCTTCGTGGTGTGGCTCTTCCTTCGCTGGGAGAGCAGACTCACATCGGAGGGCAAGGAGACCCTCGTGAAGCTCTCGATGTTCGAGGTGCCGACAGCTGATGGGTGGGCTGAAGATGTTCTTCTTCCAGTACTTCATCCAGTCGGGGATCTTCTTCGTCGTCCCGCTGTTCCTCTCCGTCTCGCTTGGCCTCTCCGCGATCCAGACTGGCGTTCGGCTGCTGCCGCTGTCGCTGACGCTCCTGCTCGCCGCCGCGGGCATTCCACGGTTCTTCCCCGATGCGAACCCGCGCCGGGTCGTGCGCCTCGCGCTCCTCGCGATGCTCGCGGGCGACGTCGTGCTGCTCGCGAGTATCGACTCCGAGGCAACGGCGGCGATCGTGACGGTGCCGCTCCTGCTCCTCGGGCTCGGGATCGGTGCGCTCGCCTCGCAGCTCGGCAGCGTCACCGTCTCGTCGGTGCCGGACAGCCAGAGCCCCGAGGTCGGCGGTCTGCAGAACACGGCGACGAACATCGGGGCCTCGCTCGGTACGGCACTCGCCGGCTCGGTGCTCGTGGCGACGCTGACCTCGGTCTTCCTGGTCGGCATCTCGAACAACCCGGACGTCCCGCAGCGGGTCAGCGACCAGGCGACGGTCCAGCTCGCGGGCGGCATTCCCTTCATCTCGGACGCGGATCTAAAGACGGCTCTCGACGACGCGCATGTCACGAGGAGCACGGCGGATGCGATCGTCAAGGAGAACTCGACAGCCCGGCTCGACGCGCTCCGCGCCTCCCTCGCCGTGGTCGGCGCCGTCGCGCTCCTCGCACTCTTCTTCGCCGGTGGCATCCCGACGCGGCAGCCGAAGTCCGCGCCCCCGGAGCCCGAAGAAGAGGGCGCCGACACTCTCTGAGGGCGCCGGGTAGCGCTAGGATGAGGCGAACCGTTCCCTCCACTGGAGGTGCAGTTTGGAGCTGAGTCCACCGGACCACGAATTGGCAGTAGAAGCCCGTTCGGCCTGACGGTTTCTAGAGCCGATCTACCGGACCGCAGTTGCCGCGGCATCGTGTGCCTTCGACCTCGGCGCCGTTGTGGGTTAGGCGCGGGGCGCGAGGTACGTGGAGGCGCGAGCGAAAATTAGGAGCGGGTGCGACCCTTGGCCGCACCCGCTCCGTTTTTCGATCGGCTCAATGCGCGCTCAGAGCGATGATCGCCAGGGTTGCAAAGACTGACGGCGCATCGTTGGCCGCAAGCCCCACGCGCCGGTGGCAGCGCTTTTGCTCGGCGGCGGCCCGGCCGTCCCGCGATTTTCGCGATCCATAGTCGGCCCTCGGAAATCAGCCGCGCCGCCCGATGAGCACTTTCTAGGGATCGAGGTGCGAGATGAGCTGTGCGCGATCCGCGGGCAGAGAACATCCGGCTCCCCTCCGAGCGCGGGTCTGGCGCGACCCACAGCCTCGAAGGAGAGCCGGAGAAACGCTCTA
>CAVYIB010000016.1:0-149008 GCA_963768435.1 uncultured Actinomycetota bacterium | reverse complement strand
GTCGCGTTCGGGTTCCTGTTCAACGTGCTCGTCGTCGAGCGTGTCCAGAGCTGGACGTTCAACCAGTACTTCAACTCGCACACGCTCCATGAGGGCGGGCTCGCCGCCGGAGCACTGGCGATCGGGCTCGGGATCCTGCCGGTGATCGGCGGGATCGCGTCGCTGTGGCTTCCCGAGCGGTTCTCGGACCGCGCCTACCGGGCGTTCTCGGCGTACCTGCTCGCGAGCGTGTTTGCGCTGTGGCTCTACACGGCTGCCAAGTCGACCTATCTCCTCAGCAGCCTCCGGCCGGCGATCGAGGAGCGGAATCTCTTCTTCCTGTCGCCGCTCCTCCTGATCGGGACGGCGCTCGTCCTCTACGCGCGCAAGGTGAACTGGCCGCTGGTCGGTGTCGTGACGGCGGTGGTGATGGTGACGGTGTGGTCGGGCATGTTCGAGGTCGGGGCCCCGTACTTCGAGGCGCCGGGCCTCGGCGATCCTGACGCTCGTCAACCGGAACTTCCGCTGGGACGTGAACGACTTCCACCGGCTGCTCGGGGCGGCCGCGCTCGTGTCGGTGGTGCTGCTCGTCCTGAGGCACCGCCGCGGCGTCGGTGTTCTTGCGGCCGTGCTGCTCGGCGCGTGGCTCCTGACCGGCCAGATCTACGCGACGATCGGGAACACCGACGCAGCGAACGACGCCGCGAAGAAGATCCCCGCGCCACGGAACTGGGTCGACCAGGCCACAGGCGGCGCGCACGTCACGTTCCTCGGCCAGTCGGTTACGGACGGGAACCCGTTGTGGCTGACGGAGTTCTGGAACCGCTCCCTGAGCCATGTCGCGAGCCTGAACGGCGTTGCGCCGGGCCCGGGCCCGATCAGCGCTCCCGGGCTCGAGACGACCGACGGTGCGCTCTCGGGCTACACCGGCGACCGGTACACGCTGGCGGGGGACGGCGTGCAGCTCGCCGGCTCCGATCGTGGCGTCCCGCCCGGGATTCGTCCTGTACCGGACGCCGACTCCCTGGCACCTGCTGAACGCGGAGCAGAACGTGTATGCGGACGGGTGGGCGACGAGCCCGATCGGGTACACCTACTTCCCGCGAGGAGGGCCCGGAACGGTGGTCGTCGACCTCTCACGGACGGGCTACACGGGCCCCGGCAAGCCGGCGCTGGCGACGATCAAGACCGGCACGGTGAAACTCGACTCGAACGGCTCGCCGGTGCTCGACCGGGTCACGGGTATCCGGCGCGCCCTCGTCCGGAACGGAAGACGAACCGTTGTGCGGATGCACGTGGCGTCGACGCCCGTGACCGTGACCGTCACGATGCCGACCTTCACCACGCCCACCGACCCGCGTCAGCACGCCGCGCAGCCGAGTTTCACGTTCGTGCCGGACCGCGGCTGATGGGCGACGGGTATCGTCCGGCGCCGTGAGGATCGGAGTCGCCAAAGAGATCAAGTCCGACGAGTACCGCGTCGCTCTGACTCCCGCGGGCGCTCTCGAGCTGATCAACCACGGCCACGAGGTGACGATCGAGACGGGGGCGGGAGCAGGGAGCTCGTTCGCGGATGCCGCCTACGAGCGTGTTGGCGCCTCGATCGGCCCGGTGGACGAGGTCTGGGATTCGAGCGACCTCCTGCTCAAGGTCAAGGAGCCGATCGCCGCCGAGTACGGCCGGCTGCGCGAGGGGCTCACGCTCTTCACCTACCTGCATATCGCCGCCGACGAGCCGCTGACGCGTGCGCTCGTCGAGTCCGGCGTGACCGCCGTCGCCTACGAGACCGTGGAGACCGCGCGCGGCGCGCTGCCCCTGCTTGCGCCGATGTCCGAGGTCGCGGGCCGGCTTTCGACCCAGGCAGGCGCGTACTTCCTCGAGAAGCCGTTCGGGGGCCGAGGCCTCTTGCTCGGCGGCGTGCCGGGAGTCGCGCCGGGGCGGGTCGTGATCATCGGCGGCGGGATCGTCGGCTACAACGCGGCGATCATGGCGCTCGGGCTCGGCGCCGAGGTGACGATCCTCGAGCGGTCGATCGACCGGATGCGGCATCTCGAGGAGATCCTGTCGGGCCGCGTGACGCTCCTGATGTCGTCGAGCCTCGAGATCGGCGACTCGGTCGCGGGTGCGGATCTCGTGATCGGCGCGGTCTTGATCCCGGGCGCGCTCGCGCCGAAGCTCGTGACCCGCGAGATGATCGCGCGGATGAACGACGGCGCCGTTGTCGTCGATGTGGCGATCGACCAGGGCGGCTGCTTCGAGACCTCACACCCGACGACGCATTCAGATCCGGTGTTCCTGGTCGACGGCGTGATCCACTACTGCGTCGCGAACATGCCGGGCGGTGTCCCGGTCACGTCCACGAAGGCCCTGACGAACGCGACGCTGCCGTACGTCGAGGCGATCGCCGATCGCGGCCTGCGCGACGCGGTCGCGGCCGACCCGGCACTCGCGAAGGGCGTCAACGTGCTCGGCGGCAAGGTCACCTACGAGGCGGTCGCCCAGGCACACGGCCTCGCATTCACGCCGCTCGACGCGGCGCTTGCGGGCTAGCTCGGTGGTCGTGGTCGAGGCCGGCGGGTGGCGTCGGCTTCTCGTTCGTGCCGGGCAGCGGGCTGATCCTGACGACGAGCCAGGTGACCCCCGCGGCGAGGCTGATCGTGCACGCGATGAACACGACAAAGCCGATCAGTCCGAGAACGTTCTCCATCTCGCCGTAGGATAGCCGCGTGCCCAGAGCTTGCGTGATCGTCCTCGATGCTGTCGGGGCTGGAGAGCTGCCCGATGCCGCCGACTTCGGCGACGTCGGGTCGGACACGCTCGGCAATATCGCGAAGGCCGTGGGCGGTCTCGATCTGCCGACGCTCGAGGCGCTCGGGCTCGGAAACATCGAGCCGCTGCTCGGCTGCCCCCCGCAGCCCGGCGCGCCCGCGGTCGCGGGACGCCTGCTCGAGCGGTCGCGCGGGAAGGACACGACGACCGGGCACTGGGAGCTGATGGGGATCCTCACCCCGCAGGCGATGCCGACCTATCCGCACGGCTTTCCGGATGCGGTGATCGACCCGTTCATGAACCAGACGGGGCGCGGCGTGATCGGGAACGTGCCGGCCAGCGGGACCGAGATCATCCAGGAGCTCGGCGAGGAGCACCAGCGCACCGGGAAGTGGATCGTCTACACGAGCGCCGACTCGGTCTTCCAGATCGCGGCGCACGAGGAGACGATCCCGCTCGAGGAGCTGTACGAGGCGTGCCGCGTCGCCCGCGGGATCCTGACGGGCCAGCACGCGGTCGGCCGCGTGATCGCGCGGCCCTTCCTCGGCGAGCCGGGGAACTACCAGCGGACGCCGAATCGCCACGACTTCTCGCTCGAGCCGCCGAAGCCGAACTACATGTCGATCATGCGCGGCCGCGGCACGCCGGTCTACGGCGTCGGGAAGATCGGCGACATCTTCGCGGGCCAGGACGTCGACGAGTCGTTCCCGACGAAGTCGAACGTCGAGGGGATCCAGCGCACCGAGGAGCTCCTCCGCCGCGTCGACGACGGCTTCATCTTCACGAACCTGGTCGAGACCGACATGCTCTGGGGCCACCGCAACGACCCGGAGAACTTTCACCGCTGCCTCCAGGACTTCGACCGCCGGCTGCCGGATCTGCTCGATGCGCTGCGCGAAGGAGATCTGCTGATCCTCACCTCGGACCACGGCTGTGACCCGACGACCCCGTCGACCGACCACTCCCGCGAGCACGCGCTCCTGCTCGCCTACGTCCAGGGCCGGAATGCGGCCGGGCGGGTGCTCGAGGGCGGGGAGTTCGGCGACGTGGGGGCGACCGTGAACACGTGGCTCGGCGGCGGCGCTCCGCCGCGCGCCGTGCTCGGCAAGCCGTTCCTCCAGCCGTGATCTCGGCCGCCGAGCTGATCCAGCGAAAGCGGGACGGCGAGGAGCTCGCGCAGGACGAGATCTCCGAGCTCGTCCTCGGCTACTCCCGCGGCGATGTGCCCGACTACCAGATGGCGGCCTTCTGCATGGCGGTCTTCTTCCGCGGGCTCTCGAGCCGGGAGACGTTTGCCCTGACCGACGCGATGATCAGGAGCGGCGAGACGATCGACCTCGGCGGCGCCCTCGGCCGCAAGGTCGTCGACAAGCACTCGACCGGCGGGGTGGGGGACAAGACGACGCTCGCCGTCGGCCCGATCGTCGCGGCCTGCGGCGTCCCGTTCGGGAAGATGAGCGGCCGCGGTCTCGGCCATACGGGCGGCACGCTCGACAAGCTCGAGTCGATCCCCGGCTTCCGGGTCGGCCTGACCACCGAGGAGCTGATCGAGCAGGTCCGCGACGTCGGCATGGCGATCGTCGGGCAGACGGCCACGCTCGTGCCCGCCGACCTGGCGCTCTACGGCCTGCGAGACGTCACCGCCACGGTCGACCAGCTCTCGCTGATCGCCGCCTCGATCATGTCGAAGAAGCTGGCCGCCGGCGCGCAGGCGATCGTCCTCGACGTCAAGGTCGGGAAGGGCGCCTTCATGAAGACGCTCGACGACGCCCGCGCGCTGGCCGAGACCATGCTCGCGCTGGGCCAGGAGGCGGGCCGCGAGGTCGTCTGCCTGCTGACCGACATGGACCAGCCGCTCGGCGAAGCGGTCGGCAACGCACTCGAGGTTCGCGAGGCGCTCGCGACCGTGCGGGGCCACGGCCCAGCCGATTTCACCGAGCTCGTGCTCGACGCCTGCTCGCGGCTGCTTGCGCTCTCCGATCTCGGGATCGACGTGGCCGAGGGTCGCGCCCGCGCGGAGTCAGCCGTCGCGGACGGGTCGGCAGAGGCCGTGTGGAACCGCTGGATCCAGGCCCAGGGCGGCACCGCCGACGAGTCGGCGCTCGAGGACGCACCCATCGTGCGCGAGGTGAGCGCCCCGCGAAGCGGCGCCGTCGTCGGTCTCGACGCGATCCGGATCGGGACCGCAGCGCTCCATCTCGGCGCAGGCCGCCGGGTGAAGAGCGACACCATCGACCACGCGGTCGGCGTCGTCTGCCGTCGCAAGCGCGGTGACCTCGTCGAGCACGGTGAGGCGATCGCCGAGATCCACGCACGCTCCGAGTCGGCAGCGGACGAGGCAGCCCGCGAGGTGCTCGAGGCCTACGAGCTCGCCGACGAGCCCGGCCCGGTCAAGCCGGTGCTCCTCGAGGTCATCACCTAGGCGACGAGACACCTGGACGCCTCCAGCGACGACCCGCAGCGCGGTGGCTAGCGTGTTCCCATGCCCGAGCTTCCCGAGGTCGAGAGCGTCAGACGGCGGCTCATGCCCGTCCTCGAAGGGCGATCCCTCGAGCGCGTCGAGATCTCGGACGCGCGGCTGACGCGCCCGGACGATCCCGACCTGGTCGCGCGAGAGCTCGAAGGTGAGCGGGTCGCGGCCGTCGATCGGCGCGGCAAGTATTTGATTGTTCGGTTCGAGTCGGGGCGGGCTCTGCTGGTTCACCTCCGGATGACGGGATCGTTTCGCCACGGGGCTGCCGGTGAGCCGGAGGGAACGCTTCCCGACGACCCGCATCGGCGTGCCGTTGTCATATTAGACGACAGATCGGACGTCGCCTACCGTGATGTCCGCCGCTTCGGCACGTGGCTGCTGCTCGAGCCCGGCGAGCTCGACCCCTACCTCGATGCGCGTGTCGGCCCAGAGCCGCTGGAGGCCGGCTTCACCCCTAAGGTGCTGGGTGAGCGGCTCGCGACCCGGAAGGCTCCGATCAAGGCGGCGATCCTCGACCAGCGAACGCTCGCCGGCGTCGGGAACATCTATGCCGACGAGGCGCTCTGGCGTGCCCGCATCCACCCTCTCCGGGAGGCGCGGAGCCTCGAGCCGACCGAGGTGCGCGCGCTCCACAAGGCGATCCGCAAGGCGCTCGAGATCGGCATCGCGCGGCAGGGCTCGACGCTCCGCGACTACGCCCTTCCCGGACGGCGGGTCGGGCAGCATGCAGCACGAGTTCAAGGTCTACGGCCGCGCCGGCGAGCCGTGCGAGCGCTGCGGAACGCCGATCGAGAAGATCCGCGCCGGCGGCCGCGGCACCTGGTATTGCCCGTCGTGCCAGCTCTCTCCGCTCGATCTCGCAGGCCGCCGCTCCGACTAGATTGGAGCCGTGGGCCGCACCTACAAGACCGAAGCGGTCGTCCTCCGCTCGATCCGCTTCTCCGAGGCCGACCGGATCCTGCACCTCTACACGCGCGACCGGGGACGGATCGGCGCGATCGCGAAGGGGATCAGGAAGACGAAGTCGCGCTTCGGCGCCCGGCTCGAGCCGCTCTCGCACGTCGAGCTGATGCTGCACGAGGGATCGGGGGAGCTCCAGACCGTCACCGGCGTCGAGCTGATCGCCTCCCATCACGCAACCCGTGAGAACGGCTACCGCCTCTCGGCCGGGCTGATCGGCGCCGAGGCGATGCTTCGCCTCTACGGCGAGCCCGAGGCGAACGAGCGCGCGTTCACCGCGCTGACGCGATTCCTCGACCTGCTCGACGAGACGGTGCCGCTCCAGGCTCGCCCCGAGCTCGACCCGCTTGCTCTCTCCTTCCAGCTCAAGCTGCTCTGGCTCTCCGGGTACCTGCCGCACGTCACCGCGTGCGTCGAATGCGGCGCCGGCGACCTGGTCGGTTTCTCGGCGCGCGCCGGCGGCGCCGTGTGCCGCGCCCATGCCGCCGGGTCGTTCGGCCTCTCGCCGGAGGGCCTCGCCGGGGTCGAGCAGCTGCTCTCGACGCCGCTCCAGGATGCCGCTGCGGCCGGTCTCGGCGACCGGGCACGCCGCGAGGCGCTGGCGGTCGTCACATCTTCCTACGAGGAGCACGGAGGTTTCCGGCTGCGAACGCTCTCCGCATGAAGCGCGAGCTCGGAGACGGCTACGAGCTCGACGACGACCCGGCCCGGATCGACGTAGCGGCGGTACATCGCTACATCTCCGAGGAGTCCTACTGGGCTCCCGGACGCGAGTACGAGCATCCAGGAGCGGCTGATCCGCGCCGCGACCCGGGTGGTCGGCCTCTACCACGACGGGCGCCAGATCGGGTTCTGCCGCGCTGTCGAGACGTTCGGCGTTCCGGACGTCTACCTCGCGGATGTCTATGTCCTCACCGAGCACCGCGGGCGAGGCCTCGGGATCGAGCTGATCGCCGAGATGGTCGAGCACGGCCCCTACGCCGATCGCGCGTGGCTGCTGCACACGGGCGACGCGCACGGGCTCTACCGCAAGTTCGGCTTCGACAGGCCGGGGCCGAAGGCGATGGAGCGCCCTCCCGCCGCATAGCCCCTTTTGCCCGTGGCCGCGGAAGCTAGGGTCAGGCTCCGCCCGACACGCGGGCGGAGCCTGACCGATCCGTAGCTACTGGCTCTGGTTCACCTGCAGCGACACGAGCCGCCGCACGGAGATCCCGGCGAGCAGGTTCTCGCCGTCCTTGCGCGCCCTGATGAAGAGGACGAGCGAGCTCTGCTTCGAGCTGACCGGGAAGCCCTTGAGGCGGTTCATGGTCAGCGACGCCATGCCGTCCGCGCCGCTTGCCGCCTCGGGCGGGATCGCGAACATGTTGTAGGGGACGGCCGTCACGTAGACGAGGGCACCGGTGACGAGCTGCCCGCAGGTGTTCGTGACCTTCACCCGCAGCGTGAAGCTCTGGATGCTCTTGCCGATCACCGAGGGCGACGAGCTCACCGCATCGATGAGGAGACGCGCCGGAAGCGAGACCTGGCTTACGTTCACCGGGCCGTTCCCGGATGGGCAGCCGGTTGCCGGCGGGTTCGGGGTGGTGGTCGTCGTCGTGGTCGTGGTCGCCGGAGCGGCGGCAACGACGGCACTCGGGACCGAGGTCGAGCTGTTCGAGCCGGTGCTGTTCGTCGCAGTCACACGCACGCGTAGCGTGTTGGCGACATCGACGCTCGTCAGGGTGTAGCTACTCGAGGTCGCCCCGCTGATACCGGAGCAGCTTCCGCCGGTCTTGTCGCAGCGGCGCCACGAGTAGGCGTAGGTGATCGGCGGCGTGCCGTTCCAGTTCCCCGTCGAGGCCGTGAGCGCCTGCCCTTCGGTGGGAGTGCCGCTGATCGCGGGCGGCTGGGCATTCGTCGGTGCGGTGGCCTTCGTTGCAGCGCCTGCCGCTAGGGCGTAGACGCCGATTGCTGCGACTGCTACAGGAGGGCAAGGAGACCGAGCCGTCTGGCGGAGCTTCGCATAGATATTCCTTCCGGTGGAGGGCGGATACTGCAGGTTCTTCCCAATCGATCGGCTTTATCACCTCCCCAAGCCGCCGGCGGTCGTGTGGGCTCTGCGGTCGGCTACCCGCGCTCGCCGATCGGGACGAAATGCCGCATCTCCGGCCCGATGTAGACCTGCCGGGGCCGCGCGATCTTCTGCTCGGGATCGGTGAGCATCTCCTCCCACTGCGCGATCCAGCCAGGCAGCCGGCCGAGCGCAAACAGCACGGTGAAGTAGTCGGTCGGGTAGCCCATCGCCTTGTAGATCAGTCCCGAGTAGAAGTCGACGTTCGGGTAGAGCCGCCGCGAGATGAAGTAGTCGTCCTCGAGCGCGATCCTCTCGAGCTCGAGCGCGATCTCCAGCTTGGGATCGACCCCTGTCTCGGCGAACACCGAGTCGGCGACCTGCTTGATCAGCTTCGCCCGCGGGTCGTAGCTCTTGTAGACGCGATGGCCGAAGCCCATCAGGCGGCCATGGCCGGCCTTGACGTCCTCGATGAAGCCCGGGATGTTCTTCTTGTCGCCGATCTCGTCGAGCATGCGTAGAACCGCCTCGTTCGCCCCGCCGTGGAGCGGGCCGTAGAGCGCGGCGATCCCGGCCGAGACCGCCGAGAACGGGTCGACGTGCGAGGAGCCGACACCGCGCACCGCGTTCGTCGAGCAGTTCTGCTCGTGGTCGGCGTGCAGGATCAGCAGGATCTCGAGCGCGCGCTGGAGCACCGGGTTGGGCTCGTGGCGGCCGCCGATCTCGAAGGTCATGTTGACGAAGTTGCCGATGTAGTCGAGGTCGTTCCGCGGCAGGACGTAGGGGAGACCGTGCGAGTGGCGGAAGATGTAGGCGGCGATCGTCGGGAGCTTGGCGATCAGCCTGCACCCGCTGGAGATGGCGGTTCTCGGGGTCGAAGATCTCCTTCGCGTCCGGGTAGAACGTCGAGAGCGCGCCGACCGCGCCGAGCAGCATCCCCATCGGGTGCGCGTCGTAGCGGAAGCCCTCGAGGAACTTCGTGACGCTCTCGTGGACATAGGTGTGGTACCGGACCTGGTCTTCCCAGGTGCCGAGCTGCGCGGCGGTCGGCAGCTCTCCCTCGAGCAGCAGGTACGCGGTCTCGAGGAAGCCGGCGGTCTCCGCCAGCTCGTCGATCGGGTAGCCGCGGTAGCGGAGGATGCCGGCGTCGCCGTCGATGTAGGTGATCGCGCTCCGGCAGGCGGCGGTGTTCAGGAACGCCGGGTCGTACGAGACGACGGCCGGAAGCTCGGTGGCGCGGATCGCACCGTCGACGATCGGCAGCGTCACCTGCTCGCCGGTGCGATTGTCGATGATGGTGAGCGACTCTTCCGCCACGCCGTCAGCCTAGCCCCAGCGTGCCACCAGCGCGCCGCTGCGAGAATGAGCTCTGCGGATTTGCCGCAGCACCGAACGCTCGAAAGGAGCCCATGGACGACAAGGTGAACCTGGCCGAGAAGCTCGCGCAGATCGACGAAGCCTTCGACCCGCGGATCGTCGGGTATCTCAACGACTACAAGCTCGTCGTCGTGAAGGCCAGGGGCGAGTTCGTCTGGCATTCGCACGCCGAGACCGACGATTTCTTCCTCGTGCTGTCCGGGCGACTGACGATTCAGCTGCGCGACCGCGACGTCGAGCTTGGACCGGGGGAGATGTTCGTCGTGCCGCGCGGCGTCGAGCACTGCCCGCGCTCGGACGAGGGAGCCGAGATCCTGCTGATCGAGCCCGCCGGCACGATCAACACGGGTGACGCGGAGCCCGGGCCGTTCACGAAGGACGAGCCCGCCTAGCGCTCACATCGTTCTCACAGCGCGCGTTCAGGGTGCTGTAACGGCGGTCCCGGACACTGCTCGGCATGAGCGTCACCCACGCGCCCGAGATCGCAACCCCCGCCGCTGTGGCGTCGGCGCCGGGCTACGACCCGCCTGAGGTCGAGATCGTGATCCCCGTCTTCAACGAGGTGGGGTCGCTCGATCGGAGCATTCGGCGGCTCCACGACTACCTGACCATGCGATTCCCGTTCTCGGCCCGAGTCACGATCGCCGACAACGGCAGCACCGACGGCACCTGGGAGATCGCGACAAGGCTTGCCGCCGAGCTTGGCTCGGTGCGGGCAATGCGCCTGGATCTCAAGGGGCGTGGCCGCGCGCTCGACGCCGTGTGGCGCTCGAGCGACGCCCAGGTGCTGGCCTATATGGACGTCGATCTCTCGACCGACCTGTCGGCGCTCCTTCCGCTCGTCGCGCCGCTGCTCTCCGGGCACAGCGACCTCGCGATCGGGACGCGGCTTGCCCGCGGGTCGCGGGTCGTGCGAGGCACCAAGCGCGAGCTGATCTCGCGCTCGTACAACACGATCCTCCACGTCGCCCTCGGGGCGCGGTTCTCCGACGCGCAGTGCGGGTTCAAGGCGATCCGCGCCGACCGTGCGCGCGAGCTCCTCCCGCTGGTGCGAGACCGCGCCTGGTTCTTCGACACGGAGCTGCTCGTGCTCGCCGAGCGCTCCGGGATGCGGATCCACGAGGTCCCGGTGGACTGGGTCGACGATCCCGATTCGCGGGTCGACATCGTCGAGACCGCGCTCGCCGACCTCCGGGGCGTCGCCCGGCTCCTCCGCGACGTCCGCACGGGGCGGGCCCCTGCTCGTGCCGCCGCCGGGCCCGAACCGAGCTTCGGCGGGCAGGTACTCCGCTTCGCGTCGATCGGCGTGCTCTCGACGGTCGCCTACGCGATTCTCTTCCTCGCTTTCAGGTCGATGGTCGGCGCGCAGGCCGCGAATGCACTCGCGCTGCTCCTCACCGCAATCGCGAACACCGCTGCGAACCGGCGCTTCACGTTTGCGATCCGAGGGTCGGCGAACAACGTCCGCCACCAGTTCCAGGGGCTGATCGTGTTCGGTCTCGCGCTCGGCCTCACCGCGTCGTCGCTTGCACTCCTACACGTGCTCGTTCCCGATCCGACGCGAGCGGTCGAGCTGGCCGTTCTCGTCGGCGCGAACCTCCTCGCGACGATCCTCAGGTTCGCGCTGCTCCGCTCGTGGGTCTTCCGCGAGCGGCGGGCGGCGCCGGAGGGCGGGCTGTGAGCGCGACCACTCCCGAAGCTGTGGCTCGCGCGGAGCGCGCCGCGCGCCCCTCCCGGCTGCGCGCGCTCCTGCGCGGCCGCGCCGACGACCCGGCGTGGGCGCGGCCTGCGCTCCTCGGCCTACTCGCGGCAACCGCATTCCTCTACCTCGTCGACCTCGCAGCGAGTGGCTACGCGAACTCGTTCTACTCGGCGGCTGTCCAGGCCGGCTCGGAGAGCTGGAAGGCGTTCTTCTTCGGATCCTTCGACTCGTCGAACTTCATCACCGTCGACAAGCCGCCCGGCGTCGCTCTGGGTGATGGAGATCTCGGCGCGGCTCTTCGGAGTCAACGCGTGGAGCATCCTCGTCCCGCAGGCGCTCGAAGGAGTCGCGTCCGTCGCGCTTCTCTACGCGACAGTCAGGCGGCGCTTCCCGGCGCCGGCGGGGCTGCTCGCGGGTGCCGTGCTCGCGCTGACGCCCGTCGCTGCGCTGATGTTCAGGTTCAACAACCCCGACGCGCTGCTGACGCTCCTGCTCATTGCCGCCGCCTATGCGCTGACGCGTGCGCTCGAGCGCGGCGCGACGCGGTGGCTCGTGCTCGCGGGCGTCCTGATCGGCTTCGGGTTCCTGACGAAGATGCTGCAGGCGTTCGTCGTCGTCCCGGGCTTCGCTGCCGTCTACCTGATCGCCGCTCCGGTGTCGATCCGTCGGAGGCTCCTGCAGCTGCTCGCCTCCGGGCGCCGCCCTCTTCGCGGCGGCGGCGTGGTGGGTGGCGAGCGTGACGCTCTGGCCCGCCTCCAGCCGCCCCTACATCGGCGGCTCGCAGGACAACAGCATCCTGAACCTGATCTTCGGCTACAACGGCCTCGGCCGGATCACGGGCAACGAGCGCGGGAGCGTGGTCGGCGGTCAGGTCTTCGGCACGGGAACCGGCGGCGGCCGGGCGGGCGGGAGCATGTGGGGCTCGACCGGCATCACCCGGCTCTTCGGCTCCGAGATGGGCACCCAGATCTCGTGGCTCCTGCCCGCGGCCCTCATCTTCGTCGTCGTGCTGCTCTGGGGCACGCGACGGGCCGTGCGGACGGACGGAAAGCGGGCTGCGGTGCTGATCTGGGGCTCCTGGCTCGTCGTCACGGGTCTCGTGTTCAGCTTCATGCAGGGAATCATCCACCCGTACTACACGGTCGTCCTCGCTCCCGCGATCGGGGCACTGGTCGGGATCGGGGTCACGTGGACGTGGGCGCGCCGGGAGACCCTCCTGGCCCGGCTCGCCCTCGCCACGGCTCTGGCGGTCACGGCAGTCTGGGGGTTCGCTCTGCTCGACCGCACGCCGACGTGGCATCCCGCCCTGCGCTTCGTCGTGCTCGTCGGCGGGATCGCGTCGGCGGTATTCGTCGCCGCCGGCCCCGTCGTCTGGGGTGGGAACCGCGCCGCCGGCCGCGCAGTGCTGCTGGCTTCGCTCGTCTTCGTGCTCGCCGCACCGGCCGCGTACGCCGCACAGACCGCCTCGACCGCGCACTCCGGTGCGCTCCCGACCGCCGGCCCGGCGGGATCGGTACGTCAGGGCGGGCCGGGCGGCGGCGCGCGCCGGGGCGGTTTCGCGCCTCCCGGTGCCGGTGGCGCGCCGGGCGCGTTCGGTGGGCCTCCCGGCGGCTTCGCACCGACCCGTGGGGGAGGGCCGGGCCTGGGCGCGCGGCGGCGCCCTCGGCGGCCTGCTCGACTCCGCAGCGCCCAGCAAGGCGCTGGTTGCCGCCCTCTCGGCCAACGCGTCGAGCTACCGCTGGGTCGCGGCAATCGTGGGCGCGAACAGCGCCGCCGGCGTCCAGCTCGGCGTCGGCAAGCCCGTGATGGCGATCGGCGGCTTCAACGGCACCGACCCCTCACCGACGCTCGCGCAGTTCAAGGCGTATGTCGCGGCGGGGAAGATCCACTACTTCGTCGCGAGCGGCGGGCGGTGGCGGCCCCGGAGCCGGGAGCTCGGCCTCCTCGAGCGCGATCGCGACCTGGGTCGAGCAGAGCTTCACCTCGACCACCGTCGGCGGCGTGACGCTCTACGACCTGACCTCCTAGCGGCCGTGACTCATCGCGTGATGGTCGCGCCGGGTGCCGCGCCAGGGGCCCGGCGCCAGGTCGAGCACCAGGTTGACCACCCAGATCAGGAGCGTCGCCCAGACCAGCGTGAAGAAGCCGTGGATGTTGAAGCTGCTCACGATCCACGTCGTGACCTCGAGCATCAGCATCGCGACGAGGAACCAGATCAGCCGCAGGGTGATCACCGCGAGCGGCAGCGTCACGAGCTTCAGGAGCGGCTTGACGAACGTGTTCAGCAGCCCGAAGACGATCGCCGCCTCGAACAGATCGGAGATCCCACCGATCGTGACGCCCGAGAAGATCACGATCGCGACCCAGAGCGCGAGCGCGTTCGCGACGAACGACCAGAGCAGAGACTCGATCCGCCACATGGCGACTGATTCTAGGCCTGATCCCGCGGCGGGTGCCGGTGGCGCGACCTCTCGCCGCCACCGGCACCTGTCCGCGCGGGAAGCGCTCGATGTTTAGGCGAGCGCCTTTGCCTTCAGCTTGTCGTACTCGTCCTGAGTGATCGTCCCGGCGTCGAGCAGGGCCTTGGCCTGCGCGATCTGCTGGGTCGGGTCGGTCGTCGACGCGACACTCTTGATGTAGTCGTCAGCGGCCTGCTGCTGCTGCTTCATCGCCGACATCTGGCGCTGGGCCATGCCGTCGGAGTTCGTGATGTAGTAGACGAACAGGCCGAGGAACGGCAGGACGATGAGGAAGATGACCCAGGCCGTCTTCTTCAGGCCCGACGCGTCATGCCTCGAGAAGAGGTCGATGATCACGTGGAAGAGCAGGATGAAGAAGATGACCATGAAGAAGATCACGATCAGCGACCACAAGAAGGTCAAGAACGTTGTTGCGAGGAGCATTCGTCTCCTTTGACTTTTTTGGCGTGAACTTTCGCCTCGGGCCAGCGGGCCTCAAGGGGGGCACAGATCATGCAACATGCGGTTCAGGTTTCGCAAACCTAGCCTAGAGGTCCTGCAAGACGTTTGGCCAGGTAGGGCAGGCTCTCGGCGAGCCGTCGTCCGAGCCGGCGATGGCCGCCGTCGAAAAGCTCGAAATGGAGGGCGTCGGCAGGCGAGCCGGCGGCGACGACTGCGTCGCGGAACGCGACCGCTCCCAGGTCGAGCCGGTACTCGTCTCCGCGGCCTGCGTCGATCCAGATCGCACGGAGCCCGGCGAGCGCGCCGGCGTGCCCGGGAGCCATGCGGACGGGGTCCCAGGCAAGCCAACGGGCGAAGACGTCAGGGCGAACGACCCCGGTGTCGAGGCTGAACGGCAGCTCGACGGTGCCGTCCGCCGTCGCGGAGAAGGCGGCCGCGGTCGCGTAGACGTTCTGGAGCAGCGGATCGGTGTGGTTCTCGAAGACGGGCCGTCCGGAGCGGAAATCGGCCCAGAACGCCTCGAACGAGCCGTCGTAGAGGTTGCGGAGGGCCTGCGCGGCCGGGGCGAGCTCGGCGCCGAGCGTGACGTCGAAGAGCGCGTCGCCGGCGTGGGTGGCGAAGCCCGCCGAACAGGTCGGGTCGCAGCATCGACCAGACCATCGATCCGAAACCGCCCGACGAGGTCCCGGCGAGCCCGCGGTGCGGGGCTTCCGGGAGCGTCCTGAAGCGGGCGTCGACGAAGCCGACGACGTCGTCGCAGAGATAACGGCCGTAGTCCCCGATCGCGGGCGAGTCGATCCACTGCGCACCGCCGAGTGAGGTGAAGCCGTCGACGGCGACGAGCACCGCGTCGAGTGCCAGTGCGTCGAGCTGCTCGGCGAGCGACGGCGTGAACGGCGAGACGTTGAACCAGGCGCGGGCCTGCGAGGTCATCGCGTGCAGGAGGTAGATCGCCGGGTAGCGGCGTTCCGGTGTGTCGTCGTAGCCGGGCGGGGTCCAGACGAAGAGCGGCCGGGTCGCCGGGTCGCCGAGCGGGTTCCCTTGCAGGGCCTCGCTCTCGAGCGCGAGCTCCTGCCAGCCCATCGGCCTAGCGCGGCTGCCAGGGCTGCTCGAGCCGATCCTGGAGCAGCGCGCGTGCGCCGGTGATCGGGATCCGCTCCTGCGCCAGCGAATCGCGGTCGCGGATCGTGACCGTGCCGTCCTCGAGCGTCTGGTGGTCGATCGTCAGCGCCCACGGCGTCCCGATCTCGTCCTGGCGGCGGTAGCGCTTGCCGATCGAGGCCGAGTCGTCGTACTCGGCGCTCATCACCTTGCGGAGCTCCTCGTACAGCGGGCGCGCGTGGCCGACGAGGCCCTCGTCCTTGCCGATCAGCGGGAGCACGGCGACCTTCACCGGCGCGAGGCGGGGATGGAGACGCAGGACGGTGCGCGTCGTCGCCGGCGACCTCTTCCTCGTCGTAGGCGTCGACGATGAACGCGAGGGTCGCGCGGTCGGCGCCGGCGGCGGGCTCGATCACGTGCGGGACGTAGCGCTCCTCGTGGCCGATCCACTCGAGCTTCGTCCCCGAGGCCTCGGCATGGGCGGTCAGGTCGAAGTCGCCGCGGTTCGCGATCCCCTCGAGCTCCGACCAGCCGATCGGGAAGAGGTACTCGAGGTCGCTCGTGCCGCTCGAGTAGTGCGAGAGCTCGTCGGGGTCGTGCGGGCGTACCCGGAGATGGGTGTCGCGGAGGCCGAGGTCGAGGTACCAGCGTCGGCGCTCGGCGATCCAGTACTCGTACCACTTGACGCTCTCGGCGGGCGGGACGAAGAACTCCATCTCCATCTGCTCGAACTCGCGCGTCCGGAAGAGGAAGTTCCCCGGCGTGATCTCGTTGCGGAAGCTCTTGCCGACCTGAGCGATCCCGAAAGGAGGCTTGACACGCAGCGAGGAGGTGACGTTCTTGAAGTTGATGAAGATGCCCTGCGCGGTCTCCGGCCGGAGGTAGGCGAGCGAGCCCTCGTCGCGCACGGGCCCGATCGACGTCTCGAACATCAGGTTGAACGCGCGCGCGTCGGTGAGGTCGCACTCGGGAGTCTGGCCCGGGTGCTTCGACGGCCTGCGGCCGCACGCCGCGTCGGCGATGTGATCGGCGCGATAGCGGTGCTTGCAGGTGCGGCAGTCGACGAGCGGGTCGGAGAAGCCGCCGACGTGGCCCGAGGCGACCCAGACCTGCGGGTGCAGGATGATCGCGGAGTCGAGCATCACGATGTCGTCGCGCTCCTGCACCATCGCGCGCTGCCACTCGGCCTTCACGTTCTGCTTGAGCAGGACGCCGTAGTGGCCGTAGTCGTAGGCCGAGCCGAGGCCGCCGTAGATGTCCGACGAGGGGTAGACGAAGCCGCGTCTGCGCCCGAGGGCGGCGACCTTCTCGATCGTGGCGGCGCCCTCGTAGACCTCCAACTCTCCCATTCCCTGAACCTACCCTGAACGCTTGACGTGCGCGGAAGCAGAATGGAGGCTGCAGGCGATGGAGATTCGGATCGAACAGGTCGACGGCGGTTTGCTCCGCCGGCATGCCGCCGGGTTGGTGGCGCTCGTTCGCGACGCGGTCGAGAGCGGCGCGTCGATCGGATTCGTCCTCCCGCTGGGCGCGGACGTGCTCGCTGCGTATGCCGAGCAGGTGGCGGCGGAAGTCGATGACGGGTCGCGCATCGTGGTGCTGGCCTTCGACGGCGACGAGGTGGTCGGGATGGTGCACCTGGGGCTCGTCAAGTGGCCGAACGGCCGCCACCGCGCCGACTTGCAGAAGCTGATCGTGCACACGAGCGCGCGCCGCCGGGGCATCGGGCTCGCGCTCATGGACGCGGTCGAGCGCGTCGCGGTCGAGAACGGCAGGACGCTGCTCGTGCTCGACACCGCCGGCGGTGGCGCCGAGGAGCTCTACCGCGCGGCCGGCTGGGTCGAGATCGGCGCCGTGCCCCGGTATGCCGGCCGCCCCGACGGAACTCTCGTCGCGACGACGATCTTCGCGAAAGAGCTCGCGTGAGCAATCTAGGCCATGGCCCGAAAGACCGGCTGTGAACAGACCGTCTCACTTTCGTCACGGTGACTGTCCCCTGGCCAGAAGTGACAGATTGCCCCCCGCTTGCAGCGGTTTTGCGGGCCGAGCGTGAGTCGGTCCGTCACTGGGACTGTCCCAGGACACGCCCCGGCAGGCCAGTGGCCCGAAAGGACGTCGTGAGCGCCGAGGAGGGCGTCGTCGAGCTGCACGTCGTCTCCGACGCGACGGGGGAGACGGCGACCCGGGTCGTGGCGGCCACCGAGGCGCAGTTCCCGGAGCAGCCGTTCACGACGGTGCGCCATCCGCGCGTCGAGACGGTCGCCGACCTGCAGCTCGCCCTCGCCCGGATGGAAGGCAGGCGCGCGGTCGCGATCTTCACCATCGTCGAGCCGACCCTCCGCTCGGCGATGCGCGAGCTCTGCGCCGAGGCGGCGGTCGCCTACTGCGACCTGCTCGCGGAGCCCCTGGCCGCCGTCGCCAAGATCTCCGGCACGAAGGCCGAGCTGAGACCGGGAGCGCGTCCGCCTCTGGACGAGAGCTACTTCAAGCGCATCGCGGCGATCGAGTTCGCCGTGAAGAACGACGACGGCCTCGGCCGCGCGCTCGATGCCGCCGACGTCGTCATCGTCGGCGTCTCCCGCACGTCCAAGACGCCGCTCTCGATCTACCTCGGCTACCTCGGCTGGAAGGCGACGAACGTCCCGCTGGTGAAGGGGATCGAGCCCCCGGCCGAGCTCTTCGAGGTCGACGCGACCCGCATCGTCGGTCTGACGATCGACGCGAACCGCCTCGCGGAGATCCGCACCGAGCGCGTCGAGCTGATGGGCGGCGATCGCCGCTACGCCGACCTGAACGAGATCTACGAGGACCTCGAGCACGCCGCCGAGATCCAGAAGCGGCTCAAGTGCCCGGTGATCGACGTGTCCGACATCTCGATCGAGGAGATCGCGCTCCGGATCATCCGGACGGTCGAGCGACGTGCTCACGCGGCGCAGGCCCCCTGATGAAGCCGAAGCCTCCCGTCTCGAGGGCTCGCTGGGCGCTCTGGTGCTCGCTGCTCGCGATCGCGATGTTCACGTTCTACGTCCTCTTCACGCCCTTCTGGTTTGCCCTGCGGTCGCTGGCGTGGCTCGCCGAGTACCGGGCGCGCCGCCGCCGCTGACTGATAGGAATCCACGATGTCCCCCCGGCGGTTCGTCTATGACTTCGAGGAGCCGGCCGACGGCGGTCGTGAGCTTCTCGGCGGCAAGGGGATCGGCCTCGCGGAGATGACCGCGCTCGGGCTGCCCGTTCCCTCTGGCTTCACGATCACCACGGACGCGTGCCGCGCCTACATGGCGAGCGCTCACCTTCCCGACGGCCTCGACGCCGAGGTGGCGGAGCATGTCGGGCGGCTCGAGGCGAAGACCGGCAAGCGCTTCGGGGACGCGGCCGACCCGCTCCTCGTCTCGGTGCGCTCGGGCGCCGCGATCTCGATGCCGGGGATGATGGACACGATCCTGAACCTCGGGCTGAACGACGAGGCGGTCGAGGGCCTCGCTGCCCGCACGGGGAACCGCAGGTTCGCCTACGACTCCTACCGCCGGCTGATCCAGATGTTCGGCGAGGTCGTCGACGGCATCGACGGCCATGCCTTCGAGGACGCGCTGGGCGCGCTGAAGCGCGAGCGCGGAGCCAAGCTCGACACCGACCTCACGGACGACGACCTCGCAGGGCTCGTCGAGACCTACCGCGGCATCTACCGCAACGCGAAGGGCTTCGATTTCCCCCAGGCCGCCACCGGTCAGTTGATGCGCGCGGTCAGCGCCGTGTTCGACTCGTGGGACACCCCGCGCGCCAAGGTCTACCGCCGCGCGAACGACATCCCGGACGACCTCGGCACGGCGGTCAACGTCGTCCAGATGGTCTTCGGCAACAAGGGCGACCGCTCCGGCACCGGCGTGGCGTTCACGCGCAACCCGTCGACCGGCCAGAAGGAGGTCTACGGCGAGTTCCTCGTGAACGCCCAGGGTGAGGACGTCGTCGCCGGCATCCGGACGCCGCAGCCCGTCGAGTCGATGGGCGTGATCATGCCTGCCGCCTACGAGCAGCTGCTCGCGACGATGCGCCGCCTGGAGGAGAACTACCGCGACATGCAGGACGTCGAGTTCACCGTCGAGGACGACGTGCTCTACATGCTCCAGACGCGGGCGGCCAAGCGCACCGCCGCCGCGGCGATCAAGGCCGCGGTCGACATGGTCGACGAGGGCGTGATCTCGCGCGAGGAGGCGGTCGTGCGGATCGACCCGGCGCATCTCGACCAGCTGCTCCACCCGCGGATCGACCCCGATACGGCGCCCGAGCCGGTCGCAAAGGGCCTGAACGCGAGCCCGGGCGCGGCGAGCGGCGCGATCGTGCTCGACGCCGACACGGCGGTCGAGCGCGCGAAGGGCGAGCCGGTGCTGCTCGTCCGCTACGAGACGACGCCGGACGACATCCATGGGATGATCGCCGCCCAGGGGATCCTCACCGTCCACGGTGGGATGACCTCCCACGCGGCTGTCGTCGCCCGCGGCATGGGCAAGCCGTGCGTCGCCGGCTGCGAGGGCCTGAGCATCGAGAACGGCATCATCCGGCTCGGCGGTCAAGAGCTCCGCGAAGGCGACGTGATCACGATCGACGGCGGCAGCGGCAAGGTCTATCTGGGCCGCATCGACCTCGTCCCGCCGCAGCTCAACGACGACTTCCAGACGATCCTCGGCTGGGCCGACACCTACCGGCGGCTGCACGTCCGCGCGAACGCGGACACGCCCGCCGACGCCGTCCGCGCCCGCGAGTTCGGCGCCGAGGGGATCGGGCTCTGCCGCACCGAGCACATGTTCTTCGGCGACGAGCGCCTGCCCGTGATGCAGGAGATGATCCTGGCCGACACCGAGCCCGCCCGCCGGGATGCGCTCTCGCGCCTCCTGCCCTTCCAGCAGTCGGACTTCGAGGGGATCTTCGAGGCGATGGAGGGGCTCCCGGTGACGATCCGGCTCCTCGACCCGCCGTTGCACGAGTTCCTGCCGCCGGAGGACCAGGCCGTGGACGAGCAGATGCGCGCCCGCATCCGCTCGCTGCACGAGTCCAACCCGATGCTCGGCCTCCGCGGCTGCCGCCTCGGGCTCGTGTACCCGGAGATCTACGAGATGCAGATCCGCGCGATCGCCCGCGCCGCGCTCGCCGTCGAGCAGCGCCTGGGCGTTACCCCGCACGTCGAGATCATGCACCCGCTCGTCGGCTTCGCCGAGGAGCTCCGCCGCCTGCGCGAGCTGACCGAGAAGGTGTGGCACGAGGAGGCAGGGGAGCTCGCGCACACGGTCGGGACGATGATCGAGCTGCCCCGCGCCTGCATGCGCGCGGGCGACATCGCCGCTCACGCCGACTTCTTCTCCTTCGGCACGAACGACCTCACCCAGACCACCCTCGGCGTCTCGCGCGACGACGCCGAGGGCAAGTTCCTCTCGCGGTATCTCACCGAAGGCGTGATCGAGCGGAACCCGTTCGAGGTGCTCGACACCGAAGGCGTCGGCGGTCTGATGCAGATCGGCGTCGAGCGCGGACGAAGCGCCAACGCGGCGCTGAAGCTCGGGATCTGCGGCGAGCACGGCGGAGAGCGCCGCTCGATCGCGTTCTGCCACTCGCTCGGGCTCGACTACGTGAGCTGCTCGCCCTACCGCGTCCCGCTCGCACGGCTCGCCGCGGCGCAGGCTGCGCTTGCGGACCAGGTCGCGTACGTCGCCGCCGGCGGGTAAGCGCCCGCCAGTTGAATTCCGCCGGCTGAACGTCGAAGATCGCCCCCGCGGTGTTTTCCAAAGGCGGGAGGGATGGAATGAAATCTGGACGGCATCTGGCGGCAGCCGGCGCGTTCGCGGTCGTCGCCCTGTGGGTGACCGGGTTCTTCCTGGCGGGCAAGCCACCCAAGTTCGACGACACACCCGACGATGTGGTCGGCTACTACGCCGACCACCACAAGCAGGTGCTGATCGCCGTCGTGCTCGTCGCGATCGGCCTGGCGATCTACCTGTGCGTCATGTCGCAGCTCTCGCTGCACCTCCGTGGAGCGGGCCAGCGCTCGCTCGCGCCGGTGATCCTCGTCGGCGCGGCTGCGAGCGCCGGGTTGTTCGCGGTCGGGGATGCTCTCTACGGGGTGATCGCCCAGGCGGTCGTGTCGCCGGGCGCCGATCCGGGGCTCGCGAAGGCGCTCTATCAGCTCGACCAGTTCGCCGGCATCCCGATGTACTGGCTTGCGCTCCTGCCGATCGGATCGGTCGCGATCGCCGCTCACCGCGGCGTCTTCCCCGCGTGGTCGGCCTGGGTGACCTGGGTGCTCGCGGCGATCGTCGCGCTCGGCGGGCTCTCGGTGAAAGCCGACGGCGCCTTCGCAGCGGGCACCGGGCCCGTCGCGACCCTGGCCTTCGGCGCGGCGCTCGTGTTCCTGCTCGAGGTCGGCGTCCTGCTCTGGACGGCGAAGGAGCCCGCCGCGAGCTAGACGACCGAGTAGGCGATGACGACCGACACCACCGCGATGCCAAGCGCGCAGGCGATGCACGCCGCCGGTGAGCTGCGGAACTGGATGTAGAGGAGCATCAACGCGATCCCCGCGGTGAGCCCACCGAGGTGGCCACCGATCGAGATGCCGGACATCGCGAAGGTGAACACCAGGTTGAGGATGATCAAACCGAGGATCTGGCCTCCGGTCGCGATGTGCCCTTTCCGCTCGAGCACGAGGAGCGCCCCGAGGACGCCGAAGATCGCGCCCGACGCGCCGACGGTGATGCCGTTCGGCGTCAACCAGAGGGCTCCGGCCGACCCGGCGACGCCGCACGTGAAGTAGAGGAGGATGTACCGCCAGCTTCCGATCAGCTGCTCGAGCAGACGCCCGAACCAGAAGAGCGCGAGCATGTTCAGGGCCAGGTGCAGGAAGCCGGCGTGGAGGAATGCCGACGTGATCAGGCGCCACGACTCGCCGTGCGTCGTCCCGGCCATGGCGCCGCCGGGGACGACGGCGCCCGGAGGCCCCGGGACGAGGTCGAAGCCCTGGTAGTTGTAGACACCGTTCGCGAGCAGCGCACCGTGCTTGTAGATCCAGTTCCCGGTGCCGTCGCTCGTGCCTCCGATCGCCAGCTCGGCCAGGAAGATGCCGACGTTCGCGGCGATCAGGGCGATCGTGACCGGATAGGCGACCCTGCCGTTGCGGGTTGCGACCTTCTCGGCGGTGCGCGCGACCTTCCGGACGCCCTGCGGCTTGCCCGAGTGATCGGGGCAGCGCAGGCCGACCGGCGCGGGCGTCATGCACTCGTAACAGATCGGGCGACCGCACTCCGAGCAGGAGAGCCCGGTCTCGCGGTCAGGATGGCGGTAGCAGTACCGCGTCTCGGGCTCCACCGAACTAGCGTATCGGGGTGCCTGTCGACGTCGCCTTCACACCCGCAGAGCAGCTCTCGGGCCGCATCGGGATCGTCGTCGATGTGATCCGGGCAACCTCGTCGATTGCCCAGGCCCTGGCGGCCGGGTACGAGCGCGTGCTGTGCTGCCGTGAGATCGAGGAGGCCAAGGCTCTCCGGGCGGAGCTCGGAGACGAGGCGGTCGTCGGGGGTGAGCGCAGCGGGGTGGTCGTCGACGGATTCGATGTCGGCGCCTCGCCGGTCGAGTTCGCGGCAGGGCCGGCGGCACGCACCCTGATCCTCTCGACGACGAATGGCACCTCGACGATTCTCACGGCGGCCGCCGCATGCGAGACGGTCTTCATCGGATCGCTGCTGAACCTGTCGGCGCTCGCCGCGACGGTCCGTGACGCGGGCGAGGACGTGGTCGTGTTCTGCGCCGGTTTCAAGGGCGGGTTCGCGATCGACGACGCCTACTGCGCCGGCCGGATCGTCGGAGAGCTCCCGGGAACGCGGACCGACGCGGCTCGCGCGGCCGAGCTGCTCGCGGCGTCGTTCCCGAGCCCCGCCGAAGGGTTCGCGGCACGTACCTACGGCCCGCCGGGCCTCGAGGCCGACATTGCCTTCTGCGCCCAGGTCGACCTGCTCGAGACGGTTCCCCGCTACGAGCGGATGGTCGGGGCGGCGGCCGAGATCGTCGCCTGATCGGGCATTGCGCTTTGCCCGGCCTGGGCGCACACTCAAGAGAGGATGAGCTTTGGCTCCCCGATCTTGCTGCTCGTGCTCGTCGGTGTTCTCGCCGTGCTCGCGGCCCTGATCGTCCTGCTGCGACGCAGGCCGGGCTCGCCGGTCTCGTTCACGAACCTCTCCGTGCTCGAGTCGGTCGCCTCGGCGACCAGACCGTCGCGGAGGCGGTTCGTTCCGGTCGTACTGCTTATCGCGGCGCTGGCTCTAGCCGTGGGTGCCGCCGCGCATCCGCGGGCGCGGCTTCCCGTCCGCGTCGACAACGCGACGATCGTGCTCCTCGTCGACGTCTCGGGCTCGATGAGCGCGCGTGACGTCGAGCCGACCCGTCTCGACGCGGCCGTGTCGGCGATGCGCGGATTCGTCCAGCGGCTTCCGCCGGGATTCAAGGTCGGGCTCGTCCAGTTCAGCGACGGCTCGCAGGTGCTCGCCGCGCCGACCGCCGACCACGAGCGGATCAGCCAGACCCTCGGCCTGCTCCAGGCCGATTCCGGAACCGCGATCGGGACGGGGCTCGTGACCGCGACCCGCCTTGCTCGGAGCTCGCTGACCCGGGACGGCGTCTTGCGTGTGCCCGGCCGCAAGCTGCCGGCCGCGATCGTGCTGCTCTCGGATGGCAAGCAGAACCAGGGGCAGGTGAAGCCGCTCGAGGCTGCGGCGCTCGCGAAGGCGGTCGGGATCCCGGTCGACACGGTCGCGCTGGGGACCAAGGAGGGCATTCTCGGCTACGGCCCGTACGCGCCGAAGGTCGCCCCGGATCCCCCGCTGATGAACGCGATCGCGAAGCTCACCGGCGGCCGGACTGCAACCGCAACCGACAGTCGGCAGCTCGCCACGTTCTACAAGCGGGTCGGAAGCAGCTTCGGGCACGCGACCGAGACCCGCGACATCAGCTCGTGGTTCGCCGGCGCCGCCGCCCTGCTGCTCGTCGGCGCCGTCGCGCTCGGCCGTGCCTGGGCCGACGCGTTCTCCTAGGTCTCGAGGTCGCGTAGACGCGCTGCGAGCCCGGAGTGGCCGCCGTAGTCGGCCCAGCCCGCGGGTGTGCCGTCGTGGCAGCCATCGGCGATCGTCGGGTCCGCCCCGAGCTCGAGCAACGCCTCGACAGCGTCGCTCTTGCCGGATTGCGCGGCCAGGTGAAGCGCAGTCACGCCCTCTCCGTGGTCCGGGCCGCCGAAGGTGGCGCGCTGATTCGGGTCGGCCCCGAGCTCCGCGAGCTTCCGGATCGAGTCGACGCGGCCGTTGGCAGCGGCCCAGATCAGGGCTGTGCCGCGGTAGGGGTCGGCCTCGACGCGTGCTCCCAGGCCGACGAGTTGCGGCAGCACGTCGACCCGGTCGGCCTTCGCCGCCCAGACGAGCGCCTCGTCGAGCACCTCCTGCGGGTCGTCGGACGGCTCCCAGGCGGGGAAGCCGCCGTGGGGCCGGTAGAAGGCCCGGTGCGCTCCGGCATGAGGCGTTCCGGCGAGCTCGTCGATCAGCTCCGGCAGCCCGAGACCGGCCGCGACGCGGAGGTTGCCCGGCTCGAGGCCGAGCAGCGAGACCACCTCTCGGTGCCCCCAGAAGAGCGCTGCGATCAGTGGTGTTCCTCCGTCGCCGCGAGCCGAGAGGTCGAGCCGGCCGCCGGCGTCGAGCATCAGCTGTGCGAGTTCGGGCCGGTTCGAGTAGCCGGCCTGGTGGAGCTTCGTCCAGCCGTAGTCGTTGCCGCGGTTCGGGTCGGCGCCGCGCTCCAGCAGCAGCTCGACGAGCTCGAGGTCCCCGGCCATTCCGAGCAGGTCGTTGCCGTTCGTTCCGCGCGCCCGGATCAGCTCGGGATGGGCGTCGAGCAGCTCGACGAGGCCGGTCTTGTCGGCTTCCTCGACGGCCCGGTAGGCGAGCATGAACGGCGGCGGAGGCTCGGTCCCGTCGCGCAGCGCCTCGACGTGCGCCGTGAGCGCGTCCCAGCTCTCGTAGCCGTGCCGGCGCGCGAGGTCGAGCCGGGCCGCGTCGACCGTGACTCCGTTCACGGTCGCGATCCCGTCGGCGCGGCCCTCGTAGTAGCCGAGGTCGGTATGGAACGGCTGCTCGACGTCGATAGGCTTGATCCTAATGGCGAGGGCGGGTCGGAATGGCTGATCTGACCGGCGTGCGCGCCAAGCTCAGGCGCGCCGAGGAGCACCGCGAGGCCTACGACGATCTCTTCGAGAGCTACCTGGCGGCGAGCCCTTACGCGATCACCTTCGAGTACGACCCCGAGACCGGGTGGCACACGTTTCGGTGGAGTGTGGAGTCCGAGCCGCCGCTCGAGGAGCTGGCGCTGATCTTCAGCGACATCCTCGGGAACCTGCGCTCGACGCTCGACTACCTCGTCTGGCAGCTCGTCCTGCTCGGCGGTCGCAAGCCCGGCCGCCAGAGCGCGTTCCCGGTCGTCAAGCGGGAAAAGGACTGGCGAGTCCAGGGCGGGGCGGCGCTGCAGGGCGTCCCCGAGGAATGGGCGGCGCTGATCGAGTCGATGCAGCCCTTCCACCGGTTCGACCGCCCCGACCTGCATCCGCTCGCGATCCTCGAGCACGTCAACAACCTGACCAAGCACCGCTTCCTGCCTGCGGCCGTCCTGACCGCCGACGCCTTCGGGTACCTGATCAACGTGGCCAGCGTCCCGCCGGACGAGACGTTCGAGAGCCGCGACTTCCTCGACCATCCGATCGCCGACGGCGCCGAGCTCGCCCGCTTCCGGGCCAAGTCACGTGCGCCGATCGACGTGCAGGTGAACGAGAGCCCGCGCTTCCGCCTGTCGTTCCGGGACGGGGTCGAGATGGAGTGGGCCCCGGTCGACCTCGTCGACTGGGTGCGCGAGGCGATCGCCCAGTTCGAGCCGGCGTTCTGGGCCCCGGCCGGATAACCGGGCGGACGGCTGCGGTCGGGAGACGGCTACAGTTGAGCGGGTGCTGCGAGGACGTCGGCTGGTCGCAGCGGCCGCTGTCGTCGCGCTTGTCGTAGGTGCGGTCACGCTCGAGTCGAGCGGCGCCCGGCATGCAGCGACGTTCGGGCTGCGCGGAACGATTCGGTACGGGAGCTTCGAATCCCGGGCCCTTCGAGGGAGAGAGTCCTTCGCGGTGTACCTGCCTCCGGGGTACGCCCGGTCCAACCTGCGTTATCCGGTGCTCTATTACCTTCACGGCCTTCCGGCCTCGGCGACCGCCTACCGCGCGATCGGCCCGATCGCTCAGGCCGTCGAGAGCTCCGGCCACCAGGCGATCGTGGTCGGCGTCCAGGGAGCCCGCGACGGGGACGGGGACGACGAGTGGCGGGACTGGGGGCCGGGCCGGAACTGGGAGACGGCGACCGCGGTCGAGCTCGTCTCGGTGATCGACCGCCGGTACCGGACGATTGCCCGGCGCTCGGGCCGGATCATCATCGGCATCTCCGCCGGTGGTTACGGCGCGACGCTGATCGTGGACCATCACCCGTCGGTCTACTCCGTGATCCAGTCGTGGAGCGGCTACTTCGAGCCGACCAACCCGGCGGGCACAGCGGCGCTCGACCTCGGGTCGCCGGCCGCGGCCGAGTGGGCCGACTTCTCGAAGCAGATTCCGCTGTTGCACAGGCAGTTCGCCCGCTGGTGGGGCTCGACCTACTACGGCTTCTACGTCGGTACGAACGACAACCGGTTTCTCCAGACCAACAAATCGATCGACCGCGAGTTGCGTAGCTACCGCATCCCGCACGTGTACTTCCGCCTCTACAGGGGAGCCCATTCCTGGAGCCTCTGGAGGACTCATGCACGCGCGTGGGTCGGCCGTGCGCTCTCGCTGGCCGCTCCGCCGGCACCGGCCGCCTGATCGGCGGGAGATCGTGACGGCTGCGCGAGGAGCGCCGCCCCGACGGTGACCAGGGCGAACGCCGCGAGCCGCAGGTCGCCGAGCGCCCCGGCAGGCATGTGCTCGCGGAAGAGCGCGTCTCCGGCCACCATCGGGAGGGCGTTCGTGAGCAGCGTCGCCAGCCCGGCCGTGACCAGAGCTCCTCCGCGCTGGAAGCCCAGCTGGAGAGAGACGAACGCCAGCCCGTGCGCTGCGAGCACCGCCGGCACGAACAGCAGCCCGGCCGAGACGACCACCGCCTTCGTGGCGATGTCTCCGGTGGCATAGAGGATGCCCGCCGCAGATCCCAGCGCTGCCGCGGCGGAGACCCCGACGCCGATCGAGGCGGCAACCGCTCCCGCCGCGATGGAGAGAACGAGGAGCCACGCCGCGACGGCGATCGGTCGGGGTGCACTTCCATCCGAGGCCGGCCCGGCCAGCGAGGCCGCAAGAAGGGCAAGGCCGACCACCGAGACGATGACCGCGATCAGCTCCCGCCCGGAGGGCCGCGCGGCCCCTCCTGACCGCCAGACGAAGACGAAGAGCAGACCGAGCCCTCCGGCCGAGACCGCCTGCACGAGCGAGAGCGGTGCGCAGCGAAGCGCAGCGACGTAGAGCGCCCAGCCGAGGATCCCGACCGAGAAGCCGAGGAGCCAACGCCGGCTCCGTGAGAGCAGGCGCAGCGATGCGACCGGCCGCCTGACCGAGAGCCGGGGCAGCTCCGAGGCCGCGCCGTGCTGAGTGAAGAAGCCCCAGTTGAGGGCGCCCGCCGACGCGAGCGCGAGCAGGAGGCCGAGGGCCGAAGCCGAGGTCACCGGCGGGTTGTCTGGAACGGGAGGTAGGCCTCGGCCGCGAGTGTGGCGATCCCGACGCGCGGAAGATCCAGGCGCCGTTCGTAGACGAGGAATCGGCGTTCCCAGCGGGGGAAGAACTTGCGGTTGAACGCCAGGAGGTTGTCGAGCTGAAAATGCCCCTTGACGGTGAGCAGCGCACGTCGCTGCAGCTCCTGCCGGAGCGGGAGGGCATCCGTTCCGCCGAGGAGCGCGGCGAAGGGCGAGAAGTTGAGCGATACCTGCCGGTAGTCGTGCGAACGCGCCCAGTCGAGCGCCTCGCAGATCAGCCACTCGTTGAACCCGTTCGGTGTCGTGCCACGCAGGCGGGGCATCGAGGAGAGCGAAAGCGCCTGTCCGGCAGGCGCGATCGCGAAGTGCAGGAAACCCTCGGGGCCTCCGGCCGCGTTGTAGCCGACGAAGAAGACCGCGTCCTCGTCCTCCAGGCCGAAGAGCGCGTCGAACGCCATCACGAACCCACGCTCGGGCTGACCGTCTCGCCACGTGGTCGAGATCGCGGCGAGCTCCTGCCGCAGGTGGGAGTCGATCTCGCTCGGCCGACGCACCTCGACGCGGAAACCGGCTCTCTGGAGCCGGTGCACCGACTGGCGGACCTTGCGAATCGCGCGCCCTTCGAGGGCGAACGTCGAGGTATCGACGATGGCCTCGTCGCCGTGGTACAGGACATTCAGGCCATGGCCCCGGTACAGATCGAGCCACTTCTCCGAGGCGCCGAGAATCGCCACGCGCCAGTCGCGACGATGGGCCCGCTCGATGAACTGGTCGACGAGCGACTCGAACCGCTCGGGCTCGCCGATCGGGTCCCCGGAGACGATGGCGACGCCGCCGACGACCCGGAAGGCGAGAAACGATCGGCCGTCCGCGTCCAGGAAGTACGACTTGTCCTTGCGGAGAGTGAAGGGCGCGAGCGTGTCGGCTCCGAACTCACGGACGAGGCTCCGAACCAGGGCGCGTTCGCGGGCCTCCTGTCGAACCCGGTGACGCCACGGCGCGAGCCAGCCCCCGATGATCCAGACGGTCGCCGCGATGCCCATCAGGAACAGGCTGAGCGGGAACCACTTCCCGAATGCGCCGGCGAGGTGCGGCGACCCCCGGAGGTGGAGACCGAGCAGTGCACTGGCGATCTCGCGGCCCGCAAACGGGAAGGTGAACGGCTGGTCGGCCGCGAGGCGATTCAGCCAGAGCGCTGCGCACCCGTACGCGACGATCCACACGACCGCGATGCCGGTGCGCGTGGCGATCAGAAAACGCGTCTGCTCGTCCCCCGGAAGGTCGAAATCCTGCCGGCGGGCGACGAGCAGGATCAGGACGAAGGCCGAGACAAGCGTGCCCTGATGGAGCCCGTGGAGGGCATGCAGCGCCGTCGAAAGCGACGCGACGGCGATCGCAAGGCGCCAGGCCCTCCGCCGGCGGCGGGCGAGACCGCGTGACGCGAAGAGCAGCACGAGGCCTGCGAAGGTGCCGGCCGCCCGGGAGAGAGGCCCAACGGCGTCGGGGGTCAGGTCGCGCACGAGTGCATCTGCGCCGCCCGGGAGCATGGAGTGCAGCAACTCGAGCGCCGCGGCCGCCGCGACGATCGCCGCCACGATCGCCGGCGACCCTCGAGCGCCTGCAGCCGGCCGAGCGACCAGGGCCACTGCGAGCCCCACCACTGCGGCTGCGAGGTAGATGGCGCCCATGCGCTCGGTCACGTGAAGCGCCGCTCGGAGGGATACCTGCCGGGTCACAGCGAGAGAGACACCGGTGGTGACATACAGGAAGAACCCGGCCGCGAGCGCGAGCACGAAGGCCGCAACCGAGCGCCGGAGTCGCGCCCACCGCGCTGCGTATCCGAGGATCAGCCCCGCCCCGAGCCAGACGAGCGTGAACCAGAGGAGTGGTGCGGACGAGCGCTTCGCGAGCTCGTCGAGTGGGAGAGCCTCGGCCACTCGAGGGCCCGGGATACCGGTCGCGCGAACGACGTAGAACCAGCCGCACGCGGCCGTCATGACGGTGAGCAGGATCGGCGGCAGGGCGGCTTTACGCCACATCGCGGAGGTGCCTCGATGCCGCAAGGTAGGAATCTGCCGCGTTTCCGCGCCAGAGCGCCCAGTTGTGCCCGCCGCGGACGATCCTGAAGGAATGCGCGATCCGGTCCCGCTGGAGCAGCCTCGCGAAGGACTCGTTCTGTCGCAGGAAAGTGTCGTCGCTGCCGGTGTACAGCCAGAAGAACGTGTGCGCGCGGCGCAAAGACGGGGCGGCGGCCGCGAGTGAGTCGAGTGGGGTGTTTCGCTCGAGGAGGGTGGGACGGCCCTCGAAGATCGATGGGACGTTGTCGGCCGTCTCATAGCCCGACCAGCTCTCCACGAGACCGAACTCGCCCGGGTGGTGGATCGCGATGTTGATCGCGCCGTACCCGCCTTCCGACAGCCCACCGAGCGCGCGCGCCCAGCCCCGGGGAATCGTGCGGTAGCGCGAGTCGACTGCGCGGACGAGATCGTGCGCGACGAACGTCTCCCAACCCTCGTGCGGCCGCGCTCCGTTCGCCCACTCCTTGTCCGTGAACGCCCCGGTCGAGCCGAACGGCATCACGAGGATCACGGGCCGGGCACGCCGCAACGCGACGAGCTCGTCCTCGACCACGCCCATCCGCACCGTCGCGAGAAAGGCGCCGGGCCGGCCCGGCTCGCCATGGAGGAGGTAGAGCACCGGATAGCGACGGAGCGGATGGCTCGAGTATCCGGGCGGCAGATACACGTCCACCGGTTGCCTGCGGCCCCCGAGCGCCGCGCTTTCGACCTCGAAGCGCACGGCTGTCCCGGCGACCGTCACATACGCGGGATCGTGGGGAGGCTGGAACCCGCGGTAGGCCCAGTAGTTGTCGACATAGCGGTAGGCCCCGATCAGCCCGATCGTGACGGGCACGGCGACGGCAAGCGCGAGAAGCGCGGGCCAAGTGATGCCCGGCACACGCAGGGTGAGCATGTGCCACTTGTAACAAGGCAATGTTGCCGGAGATCGGCGCTCCGATTAAGCAGCAGCGGCCCGGCCATTAACCGCGCGTTGACGGCCCTGTCGAGCCATGACTGCTTCACCCGGGCGGAGCTATCGTCGCCTCGATGCATGCTCTTGCCGCGGCGGCATCGATGGTCGCTCTCGCGGGGTTCACCCCGGTCTCGACCGGGATCCACGGCGGCCAGATCCTCGACGGCAAGATCCCGGGGACGCCACGGCTTTCGTTCGTCTATCTGCCGCCCGGCTACACGCCCGCGCGCCGCTACCCGGTCGTCTACCTGCTGCACGGGCTTCCGGGGTCGCCGTCCGAATACGTCTTCGGGACACGCCTCGGCGAGTTCGCCGACAGCGGGATCGCCGCCGGCGCCGTGAAGCCGTTCATCGCCGTCATGCCGCCGGCCGGAGCGACCCCGAGCTACGGCGGAGAGTGGGCGGGGCCCTGGGAGCGCGAGCTTGTGAGCACCGTCGTTCCCTGGGTGGACGCGAACCTGCCCACGATCAGGTCGGCGAGCGGCCGTGTGATCGCAGGCCTGTCGGCAGGTGGGTTCGGTGCCGTCGACATCGCACTCAGGCACCCGGGGCTGTTCGGCACCGCCGAGTCGTGGAGCGGCTACTTCACGCCTCTTCATGACGGCCCGTTCAAGAGCGCCGGAGCCGCGACTCTCGCAGCCAACGACCCCGAGCTGGTCGTCCGGGCGGAGGCGCCCGAGCTACGCGCCCACCATCAGCGCTACTTCGTCTCGACCGGCCCCCGTCACAGCCATCGGATCCTCCCCACCGCGACCCTTTCGTTCGCCCGTGAGCTCCGCGCGCTCGGCCTGCCGGTCGCCTACCGGTCGTTTCCCGACAAGGCAGGCGAATGGCGCAACCAGCTCGACGCCGGGCTCGACTGGGCATTCGCCTCGTGATTGCGTAGAAGGACTGTCTCCGCTGCTAGGTTCGTTTCGCTATGCGGCGCTACTCGGAGTGGGCGAGGACGCCTCAGGCCATGGTCGTGCAGGGCGTCTCGCGTCGCGACAACGAACGGGCGATGCTCCTTGACCTGATCGAAGCCGTTGCCAGTCGGACGCGGTAACTCGTGATCGGAGACGATGCCCAGACGACCCAGTACCACACGGTCGTCCACTTCAGTTGGGGCGAGATCGGGCTTGCGCTGTTGGTGGTCGTGCTCGTGATCGCCGCCGTCAGATACGCGCGGCAGCGATACGCCAGGCGCCGCGCTTAGCTCTTCGATTGGGCTTCACGACCTTCTTGAAGAAGCCCATGACTTGACAGGGGAACGTGTGTTCGTATAGAACATACGTTCCGTGATCGCAGCTCTCGTCATCCCTGCCTTCGACCTACGGGCTGCTTTGCGCCTGCGGCCGGGGCTGGAGACGGAGCCTGCGGCACTCTCGCCGCAGCCCGGGACCGAGGCGCTGATCGGGTCCGTCACCGCGGCGGCGCAGGCGAAGGGGGTCCGGCCGGGGATGCGCCTGGGGGAGGCGCTCGCGACGTGCCCGACGCTCGCGCTCGTCGAGCAGGATCCCGCGGGAGTCGAGCAGGCCTGGGAGGGGGTCCTGCGACGGCTCGAGGATTCCGGGTTCGCGGTCGAGTCGGCCGAGCCGGGAACCGTGTACTTCGAGACGAACGGCGTGGAGCGCCTCTACGGCGGACTCGAGCCGGCCCTCAAGCGGGCGCTCGCGGCGGTCGGGCCGGCCTGGGATGCCCGCGCCGGAGCGGCCGAGCGGCGGTTTGCGGCGCTCGCAGCGGCAAATGTCGCACGAGCCGGACAGATGCTGATCGTCTCCGACGACCGGACGCGGAAGTTCCTCGCTCCGCTGCCGATGACGCTGCTCCCGCTCGACCGGGAGCGCTACGAGGATCTCGAAGAGCTCGGGGTACGAACGATTGGACAGCTTGCCGGGCTACCGGGTGGCGCCGTTGCCGAACGACTGGGGCCGGACGGCCGGCGCGCCTGGGGCCTGGCGAGAGGCGAGCACGACGGCAAGGTGGTCCCTCGGAAGCCACCGATGTCGCTCGTCGAGACGCTCGAGTTCCCGGAAGCAGTCGGCCAGGAGCTGACGCTACGGCGAGGGCTCGGGGTGCTCATCGACGGTCTGCTCGCACGACCCGAACGCGCGGGGCGCCCGCCGCGGAAGCTCGCCCTCTGGGCGCGGCTCGTCGGCGGCGCCTCGTGGCGGCGGGCGGTCACGCTTCGCGACCCGACCGCCGATCCTGCTCGGCTCCGGCTTGCGCTTGCGCCGAAGCTGACCGAGATCCCGGCGCCGGTGCTCAAGCTGCGGCTCGAGGCAGTCGAGCTGGCCGACAGCGCGGGCGAGCAGCTCGAGCTCGTCCGGGCGGAGGGAGAAGTGGTTCAGGGGAGATTGAAAGAGGGCCTGCGCCAGGTGAAAGCAGCGGTCGGCGCAGGTGGGGTCTCGATGGTGGTGGAGGTGGCACCGTGGTCACGCATTCCGGAAGCACGCGCGTTGCTCGTACCCCGCGACGACTGAATGCGCCTCGCCCTGCGCTCGTTCAGGCGCACAGCGACGGCATCCCGCACCGCGTGAACCGGCAGCGCGTCGCGAGCATCCGCGAGGAGTGGCGGATCGTCGACCGCTGGTGGACGGAAGAGCCCGTCGACCGCCGCTATTTCGACCTCGTCCTCGAGACGGGCGAGAACGCCGTCGTCTACCGCGACGCCGAGGCCGGCACGTGGTTCACGCAGCGGGCTTAGCCGATGAGCCGCAGACATGAGCGCCGGGTACGTCGAGCTGCACGCCCACTCGGCCTACTCGTTCCTCGACGGCGCCTCTCAGCCCGAGGAGCTGGCGGCCCGGGCGGTCGAGCTCGGCTACGACGCGCTCGCGCTCACCGACCATGACGGGGTCTACGGGTCACTCGAGTTCGCCCACGCTGCCAAGCACCTCGGGCTGCGCGCGATCACCGGCGCGGAGGTCACGCTCGTCGGGGATGCCGGCGGCAGAGGCTCGACGGAGCCGTCCAATCGGCACATCACGCTCCTCTGTGAGTCCCGACGCGGCTACGAGAACCTCTGCCGGATCCTGACCGACGCGCATGCCGGGACGCGAGCCGAAGGACGCGAACGAGAGCTGTTACCGGCCGGGACAAGCGCCGAGGTGGTCTCCGAGCACGCCGAGGGGCTCGTCTGCCTCTCGGGTTGCGCCCGCAACGGGCTCGCCGTCACCGACCCGAACGGTGCGGCATCGCTTGCACGTGCGTTCCCCGGCGCGTTCTACGTCGAGCTCCAGCGGCCGTACGAGCGTGGCGATGCCCGCCGGAACACCGCCCTCACCGAGCTCGCGGACGCGCTCGGCGTCCCGACCGTCGCGACCGGCGACGTCCATGCTCACCACCCACGTCGCAGCCGCCTGCAGGACGTTCTCGTCGCCATCCGCAACCGGACGTCGCTCGACGGCTCCGAGCGCGAGCGGCGCGGCAACCACGAGTCGGTGCTCCTCCCACCGGAGGAGGCCGCCGAGCGGCTTCCCGCCGACGCCGCCGCCCGAACGCGCGAGGTCGCCGACCGCTGCGTCTTCGACCTGACCCAGGAGCTCGGCTACCGCTACCCCGACTTCTCCGACGGGGCCGACCCGGCCGATACGCAGCTACGCGAGCTTTGCGAGGGGGCCTTCGCCGACCGGTATGCGAACGCGAACGGCCATAAGCAGCGTGCTCACGACCGCCTCGAGACCGAGCTTGCGCTGATCGCCCGCCTCGGGCTCGCCGGCTTCTTCCTGCTCCACTGGGAGGTGCTCGAGCTGGCCCGCGCCTGCGCGCTCGAGGTGCGGGGGCGCGACTCACCGCGGAACGTCCTGCCGCCGGGGCGGGGGAGGGGCTCGAGCGTCGGGTCGATCGTCTGCTACCTCACCGGCCTGTCACACGTCGATCCGGTCGAGGCCAATCTCTCGCTCGGCCGCTTCCTCAACGACGAGCTCGTCTCGGTGCCCGACATCGACCTCGACTTCCCACGGGACATCCGCGAGAAGCTGATCGTCGCCGTCACCGAGCGCTACGGCCGCGAGCATGCCGCGCTCGTCGCGACCTTCTCGACCTACCGCAGCCGCGGGGCGATTCGCGATGTCGGCAAGGCGCTCGGGCTGCCGTTCGCCGAGCTCGAACGGCTCGCGCGCGTCACCGACGGCTGGCAGGCGACCGGTGTCGCCGCCGAGCTCGAGAACGTGCCCGGCAGCCATACAGGGCCCCGCTGGCAGGCCTTCCGTGAGCTGACCCACGAGATCGCCGGGCTGCCGCGCCACCTCTCCCAGCACCCCGGCGGGATGGTGATCTCGACGAGGCCGCTGATCGATCTCGTCCCGGTGCAGCCCGCCGCGATGGCGGGCCGGCAGATCTGCCAGTGGGACAAGGACTCCTGCTCCGACGCCGGCTTCCTCAAGATCGACCTGCTCGGCCTCGGGATGCTCTCCGCCGTCGAGGAGTCCGTCGAGCTGATCGCGCGCCTCCATAGCGAGCCGATCGACCTCTCGCGGATCCCGCTCGACGATCCCGAGGTCTACCGCGAGATCCAGAACGCCGACACCGTCGGGCTCTTCCAGATCGAGAGCCGGGCCCAGATGCAGAGCCTCCTGCGCACCCGCCCCGAGAACCTCGACGACCTGACCGTCCAGGTCGCGCTCGTCCGCCCGGGGCCGATCCAGGGCAAGGCCGTCCACCCGTACATCGAGCGCCGCCAGCGCCTGCGCGTCGACCCCGGCTTCGTCTACCCGGTCGAGCACGAGTCGCTCCGCGAGCCGCTGCGGGAGACGCTCGGCGTGGTCGTCTTCCAGGATCAGGTGCTCGACGTCGCGATGGCGGCCGCGCGCTTCAGCGTGGGGGAGGCCGAAGGGCTCCGCCGCGCGATGAGCCGCAAGCGGAGCGAGGAGGCGATCGAGGCGTTCCGGCCGAGGTTCGTCGAGGGCTGCCTCGGCAACGGGATCGACGAGACCACGGCGCATACGATCTACGACAAGCTCGTCGGCTTCTCCGGGTTCGGGTTCCCGAAGTCGCACGCTGCCGCGTTCGGGCTGCTCGCGTATCAGTCGGCGTGGCTCAGACGGTATTTCCCGGCCGAGTTCCTCTGCTCGCTCCTGAACGCGCAGCCGATGGGCTTCTACCCGCCCGCCTCGCTCGTCCGTGACGCCCAGTCGCGCGGGGTGGAAGTGCGCCCACCGCACGTGAACATCAGCGGCGCTCGCTGCACCGTCGAGGCCGGCGCGGTCCGGGTCGGCCTCGGCTACATCCGCTCGGTCGGGGCGAGCGAGGCCGAGGAGCTCGCCACGGAGCAGCCCTTCGCCGACATCGGCGATCTCGCCAGGCGCAGCTCGGCCGGCAAGGACGCGCTCGAGGCGCTCGTCGCCTCAGGCGCGTGCGACACGTGGGGGCCGAGGCGCGAGCTGCTCTGGCGGCTCGGGGTGACGCCACGCGGCGAGACCGCCGGGGCCGGCAACCGGCAGCTCGCGCTCCCGCTCGAGCCGACCGCCGAGATCCCCGAGCTCCGCCCGCAGACCGACTGGGAGCTGATGCTCGCCGACTACCGCCACACCTCGATCTCGGTCGGCCGCCACCCGATGGAGCTCCTCCGCCCACACCTCGAAGGCGCTTGCATTGCAAGCAACGAGCTGACCGGGGTCCCGCATGGAGCGAGGATCGCCGTCGCCGGCCTCGCCGTCGCCCGCCAGCGCCCGTCGACCGCCAAGGGCATCGTCTTCATGCTGCTCGAGGACGAGCACGGCCAGATGAACCTGATCATCCCGCCCCCCGTCTACGACGCTCACCGTGCCGTCGTCCGCGGCGAGCCTCTCCTGCTCGCCCGCGGCCGCTTCGAACGCGTGGGCCGCAACGAGAACGTGCTCGTCGACGAGCTCGAGAGCCTCGGCCCGCTCGCCCGCCAGGCCGCAGGAGACGCCGAGGTCCGCAGCGCTTTGCCCGGAGCGCACCATTTCGGACATCGCTGAGCGGCGCTAAGCTCAAGGAGTGATCCTCTTCCCGATCGCATTCGTGTGGATGATCGTCCTGCTGGCCTACCTCATCCGCAACAGCAAGAACGAGCCCGAAGCGCCCGAGGGAGATCCGCCGCCGAAGCGCTTCAGGCCACGGCCGCCGCGCCGTGGGCCGCGCGTCAGCGGTTCTCGATCTCGAGCGCGAACGGGGGCAGGCGCTTCGCGACGGCGCGGTTGAACGCCGTCTCGTACTGCTCGTCGATCCCCTCGTCGAGCGTTCGCATGTAGGCGTCACGGATGTCGGCGAGGATCTCGGTTCCCGTCTCGACGGCATCGATGTAGTCACCGAACAGCTCCTCTGCCTCGTCGCGATCGGCGGCGTTGTACGCGTCGTAGCGCTCGGCGGCCTCCCCGATCACGTCGGGGTTCTCGCGCTCGAACAGGTCGAGCTGCCGCGAGATCACGTCGGCAAAGCGGTTACGGCGGAAGATCACGCGAGCTCGCGGTACAGCTCGAGGTGCTGGGCCGCCGCCGCATCCCAGGTGAGCTCGGAACGGGCCCGCTCCGCGCCCTCGCGCGCAGCGCCGAGCGCCTGCGCATCGGACAGCAGGTCGCGTGCCGCCTCGGTCAGCGCCTCGACATCGCCCGCCGGGACGACCCGGCCCGCGCCGTAGCGCGCGATCGGCTCCGCCAGCCCTCCGACGTCGTAGGCCACCGCCGGCACCCCGGCGCCGAGCGCCTGGAGAAGCGCTCCGGACTGGTCGAGCTCGGCGCGGTAGGGAAAGATCGCGATCGTCGCGTTCGAGAGCGCCCGGTCGAGCTCGGCCGGCGTCAGGTAGCCGAGCCGCCACTCGGTCCGCGGCGCGTCGCGGAGGGCGCCCAGCTCCATCGCCGGGTCGCCCGCGACGAGGAGGCGCGAATCCGGGAGCCGCCCCACGACCTCGACGGCGTCGGCGAGCCCCTTGTATGGCCGGATCACTCCGAGCGCAAGGATCGTCTGGCCGTCGTCGTCCCGCCCTGCGCTGCTCGGATACACGGGGTGCGAGATCACGACCGGATCGATCCCGAGCTCGCCGAGCGCCTCGCGGCCGCGCTCGGTGTGCACGACGACGCGGTCGAACTTGCCGAGCAGCCGCTTCCACAGCTCGAGCTTGTCCGCCGTCCGGCGCGGCAGAAGATCGTGGGCGGTGAAGACCGCAGGGCTCTTGAAGTTGATGTTGACGTCGACCTGCGGCAGAGCGAGCCACTGCAGGTGCAGGACGTCGGCTCGCACCTGCGCCAGCGACCGGGCCACTCCGAAATGCTCGACGGCCTTCAACGGCAGCCGTGCGCGCGACCGGCGGAAGAGCCGCGACGAGAGCGGATAGAAGCGCTCTGCACGCACGTAACCGTCGGGCGGGGGCAGCTCCGCGAAACGGAAATGCGAGGTCGCGAGCTCCACATCGGCGCCGGTCCGGGCGAGTGCGCCGGCGAGCTCGTGGTCGTACCACGGGGTGTAGGCAGGCGGATCTGCGATCACGATGCGCACGGTCGCCTACAGTAGATCGTCGTGCTCGTTCGGACCTGGAACCTCTTTCATGGAAACACCTTCCCGCCGGGCCGCAAGGCCTACCTACGCGAGATGGTCGAGCTGGTCACGGCCGACAAGCCGGACATCGTCTGCCTTCAGGAGGTTCCCGTCTGGGCGCTCGATCAGATGACGGAATGGAGCGGGATGCAGGCTCTCACCTCCCGGACCAAGCACCCGAAGCTCGGGCCGATCCGAACGCCTGCATCGTTCGGACGTGCCCTTACCGCGCCGAACCACGGCAAGATCCGGTCGGCGTTCAGCGGCCAGGGGAACGTGATCCTGATCCCGACGGTCGCGACCGTCCGGACGCACAAGACGATCACGCTGAACACGAACCCGTTCACCGAGGATCGCGGGCGGGCGTTCGGGCTCACGCCCAAGCAGATGCTCTGGTGGGAGCGAGAGCGCCGCATCTGCCACACCGTGCAGTTCGAGCTCCCGAGCCGTCAGCGCTTCCTGGTCGCGAACATCCATGCCACCAACAGCCCTGACGTCCGGCTGCCCGACGCCGAGCTGCGCAAGGCCGTCAACTTCGTGCTCCGGGGCTCCGAGCTCGAGGAAGCGCTGATCGTGGCCGGCGACTTCAACATCACACGCGAGCAGTCGACGACGATCCAGGAGCTGATGACCGCTGAGCGGGAAGACCGCTGGATGGCCTCCGGGCCGCAGATCAACCACATCCTCCTGCGCCGCGCGATCGCAACCTCGGTCCGCGTCTGGCCCGACGAGGAGCGAACCTTCGCCGGGAAGCTGCTCTCCGACCACGCGCCCGTCGAGGTCCAGCTCGAGCTACGTCTGAAGAGCTAGCTCAGGCGTCCGCGGCAGTTCGCAGCCCGAGCTCGGGCCCGATCGGCTGCAACGCCTCGATCACGTTCGCGATGTGAACGTCGAGGTCGAGCTCGAGCAGCTCCGCACCCATCACCACCTCGTCCCGATGGACGCCGGCTGCGAACGACGGCTGCTTCAGCTTCTTCTTCACCGACTTCGGCTCGAGCCCGTCGAGGCCGGTCGGGCGGACGAGGCCACACGCATGGACGAACCCGGAGAGCTCGTCGCAGGCGAACAGCGTCTTCTTGAGCGGGGTGTCGCGCGGCATCTCCAGGTGCTCCGCGTGAGAGAGCACCGCCTCGATCACGATCTCCGGATAGCCGAGCTCGCGCAGGATCGGCGCGCCGTCCTGGGGATGCTTGTCGAGCGTGGGGTGGATCTCGTAGTCGAAGTCATGCAACAGAGCCGTCACGCGCCACAGCTCCTCGTCCTCGCCGAACTTCCTGGCATAGAAGGCCGTCGACGCCTCGACCGCGAGCGCATGACGCCGTAGCGCCTCGCTCTTCGTGTACTCGGTGAGGGTCTCCCAGGCTTGTGCGCGAGTGGGGTCCAAGGCGGTGGGTACCATAGCCGCCTTGTCGACTACCGTCGCAAGCGAGGCAACTGTGGAATCGTTCGTCATCGAGGGGGGACGTCCCCTCAACGGCACGGTCCGGGCCGCAGGCAATAAGAACGGCGCGCTGCCGGTGATCGCTGCCTGCGTGCTCACGGACGAGCCCGTCGTCCTGCGGAACATCCCGCGGATCCGCGACGTCGACACGATGCTCGCCCTGCTCGCCGACCTGGGCGCCGACGTCGAATGGCTCGGCGAGAACGAGGTTCGCATCCAGGCCGCCGGCGTCTCGAAGACCGAGGTCGACGAGGAGCTCTCCGACCGCATTCGCGGCTCGTTCCTGCTCGCAGGCCCGCTGCTCGCGCGCTACGGCCACGTCCTGCTGTCGCCGCCCGGAGGCGACTTCATCGGCCGCCGCCCGCTCGACACCCACGTCCATGCCTTTCAGCAGCTCGGCGCCGAGGTCGCGGTCGGCCGCCGCTTCGAGCTTCGCGCCGACAAGCTGGTCGGCAAGCACATCTTCCTCGACGAGGCCAGCGTGATGGGCACCGAGAACGCGGTCATGGCGGCGACGCTCGCCCACGGCGAGACGACTCTCATGAACGCAGCCTGCGAGCCGCACGTCCAGGACCTCTGCCGGTTCCTCGTCTCGCTCGGCGCGCAGATCGAGGGCATCGGCTCGAACATGCTGCGCATCGAGGGAGTGACGGAGCTCACGGGCGGCGAGCACCGGATCGGCGCGGAGCACATCGAGGCGGCCAGCTTCATCGGGCTCGCGGCCGTCACCGGCGGCGACGTGACCGTCGAGGACATCGAGCCGCGTGACTTCCTCTCGATCCTCGCCGCATTCGAACGGCTCGGTGTCGAGGTCGAGCTCGGCGAGACGAGCGTGCGGATCCCGCCCGGCCAGAGCCTCGTCATCCGCGACGACCTCGGCGATCAGATCCCGAAGATCGAGGACGGCCCCTGGCCGATGTTCCCGGCCGACCTCACCTCGATCGCGCTTGCAGTCGCGACGCAGGCCACCGGGACGATCCTGATCTTCGAGAAGATGTTCGAGAACCGCCTGTTCTTCGTCGACAAGCTCGTCCGGATGGGGGCGCGGATCATCCTCTGCGATCCGCACCGCGCGGTCGTCACGGGGCCGGCGAAGCTGCACGGGCAGCGACTCGAGAGCCCCGACATCCGCGCCGGCATGGCGATGATCATCGCGGCGCTCTGCGCCGAGGGAACGTCGGTCATCGGCAACATCGGCCAGATCGACCGTGGCTACGAGCGCATCGACGAACGACTGCGCGGCCTCGGCGCATCGATCGAGCGGCTCGGCTCGTAGGGCCTCCCGGCCTGGGCTACCCTCACCCCGTGAGCTCCCCGGAGACCGAACGGATGAAGGTGAGCGTCCGCGTCGAGCTCGGCGAGGGCAGCGTCAACGTCGCGAGCGGCCTTCCGGTGCTCGACCACCTGGTCGGCGAGCTTGCCCGGACGGCGCGGATGCAGCTCACGCTCGAGGTCGCGCCGGATGCCGTGGCTCAGGCTGTGGCGATGGCCGGGCACGCGCTCGGGGAGGGGATTGCCCCTCTGCTCCGCGCGAGCGGTGCCACCGGGAGCGGGTTTGCGTGGCTTCCCGCCGACGAGGCGCTGGCAGGGGCGGTGCTCGAGGTGAGCGACCGTCCCCTGGTCGCCTCCAACGTCGACTTCTCCGGCCAGCGGGTCGGCGGCCTGGGTGGAGACGTGGTCAGCCGCTTCCTCAAGGAGCTTGCCGACGGCGCCGGGCTGAACATCCACATCCGTGTCCTCGAGGGCAAGGATCCCCAGAATGTGCTGGGCGCGATCTTCAAGGCGCTCGGTGCCGCAATCGGTCAGGCGTGCAGAACGCCGGAAGGAGGAGAGCCATGAGCGTAGGCTTGACGGAGCTCACAGGTGAGCGGAGGCACCGGCTTTGCCGGTGCCGGGAGCGGGCATGAGCAAGGAGGTCGTGCGCACGGAGGAGGCCCCGGCACCCTTTCAGGGAGCCCCGTACAACCAGGCGATCGTCGCGGGGGGCTTCGTGTTCGTCGCGGGCCAGCTCGGGCTCGACCCCGGCAGCAAGGAGATCGTCGACGGCGGGATCGGGCCGCAGACCGAGCAGGCGTTCGCGAACATGCGCGCGATCCTGGAGGCGGCCGGATCGTCCCTCGACTCGGTCGTCAAGACGACGGTGTTCCTGACCAACCTCGACGACTTCGCCGGCATGAACGACGTCTACGCCAGGCATATCGGCGCAACGCCGCCGGCGCGCTCGACGGTCGAGGTCGGCAGGCTGCCCGCCGGCGCGATCGTCGAGATCGAAGCCATCGCCCTCGCGTAGGGCTCACCGGTGAGGGCGATCGAGGACTATGTGCGCTCGCTCGCGCTCGACGCCTACCTCGTGGGGGGAGCCGTGCGCGACGAGCAGCTCGGACGGGAGTCCAAGGACGCCGACTTCCTCGTCCCGGGTGTCGACGCGGACGGGCTTCGCGCCGCCCTTGCACCGTACGGGAAGGTCGAGGAGCTCATGGTCGCGGGAAAGCCGGTCGGAATGCGGCTGTACGTGCGCGATCGGGCGATTCGCGCGCTTGCGCCCGCGGGGATCGAGTTCGCGCCGCCGCGGCTCGAGCGCTCGACCGGGCCCGGGCGGCACGACTTCGAGATCGTCGTCGTTCCGGACGCCGAGCGTCGAGGACGATCTCCGCCGCCGCGATTTCACGATCAACGCGATGGCGCGGCGGCTTGCGGATGACGAGCTCGTCGACCCGTTCGGCGGGCGCGATGACCTCGAGGCTCACGTGCTTCGGACGGTCTCGCCGCGCAGCTTCGCCGAGGACCCACTGAGGATCGTCCGCGGCCTGCGGTTCGTCTCCCAGCTCGGGCTCGAGCCTGCTCCGGAGACGCTCGACCAGATGCGCGAGAACGCGGACGGCGTGGCCCTCGTCTCGGGTGAGCGGATCGGTGGCGGCCTTGCCGACGATGGGATGGGCGAGCTCTCGAAGCTGCTCCTCGGCGGTGAGCCGAGAAAGGCGCTGCGAATCGCGCGTGACACCGGCGCGCTCGTCGCGATGCTCCCCGAGTACGAGCCGGCGATCGGGTTCGACTCGCACTCGAAGGATCACGCGAATGACGGTCGACGAGCACATCTTCGCGGTGGTGCAGGCGGCAGCCGACGCCGGCGTGCCGCTTCGCGTCCGGCTCGCGACCCTCTTCCACGATCTCGGCAAGCCATGCCCCGTGGCGGGTGAAAGCCATGCCGAGACGGGTGCGAGGATCGCGGCGGAAGCACTGCGCCGGCTCCGCTACCCGACCGATCTGCGGGAGCAGGTCGTGCGCATCGTCCGCTTCCACCCGTTCCTGCTCGGCGCGGGGGACGCGCTCGAGGCGCGCCGGCTCCTCGCGCGGTACGGCGACGAGCTGGCCTTCGACCTGATCGACCACTGGGATGCGGACCTCCGCGGGCGCGATCTCACCGAGGCGGTGCGCGAGAAGCTCGACCGCGTCGCACGCTTCCGAATCGTCGTCGGGCAGGAGCTCGCGAGCCCGCACCGGCTGTCCGACCTGGCCGTGGACGGCACCGACCTGATCGGCCTCGGCTACACGCCGGGCCCCGGGCTCGGCCGGGCGCTTCGAGGAGTTGCTCGCCGAGGTGGTCGAAGAGCCCGGGCGAAACAGCCGCGATCTGCTGCTCGCGCGTGCCGGGGAGCTGCTGCAGGCGTGATCCGCTGGGACGCGCCCGGGCCCTACGTCGTCGGGTTCACCTCTCGCGAGGGCGGAGTGAGCACGGGGGCCTACGCATCGCTGAATCTCGGAGCACGTGCCGACGATCCCGAGCGCATCGCCGAGAACCGCCGTCTCGCCTGCGAGGAGCTCGGCCTGGACGCCGAGCTGCTGGCCGTGAACAAGCAGCGCCACACGGCAGTCGTCCATCACGCGAGAGGCGGTGCATCGCCCGAGGTCGGCGACGGGCTCTGGAGCGACGAGCCCGGTGTGCCGATGCTCGCCCTGGCCGCCGACTGTGTCCCGATCGCGATCGTCGCAGCCTCCGGGCCACCGAGGATCGCCGTCGTCCACGCCGGCTGGCGCGGGCTCGCAGACGGTGTCGTGGAAGCCGGAGTCGCGGCGCTCGCCTCGCAGGAGACGGCGGCCGTCGTCGGGCCTTCGATCGGCCCGTGCTGCTACGAGGTCGGCCCCGAGGTGTCGGCCCGCTTCGAGCCGGATCTGACGAGCAGCGGCGTCCTCGATCTGTGGACTGCGGCCGAGCGCAGCCTCCGGCGCGCCGGCGTCGCGACAGTCGACCGGCTCGACGTGTGCACTCGTTGCAATCCCGAGCTGTTCTTCTCCTACCGTCGGACCGGGGCTCCGCACGGAGCGCAGGGTGTGATCGGTGCTGTCGGCGGCTGAGATCCGCACGCGCTACGCGCGGGTGCAAGCCGAGGTCGGCCCTGGCGTGACGGTGGTTGCCGCGACGAAGTACGTGCGCGCTCGCCGACATGGCGGTCCTCGCCGAGGCGGGGATCGAGGTCGTGGGGGAGAACCGCGCACAGGATCTCGAGGCGAAGCACGCCGCCTACGGCGACGCATTCCGCTGGCACTTCATCGGGAGGCTCCAGTCGAACAAGGTGAAGGTCGTGAACCGCTGCTGCGAGCTCGTCCACTCGCTGGACTCGCACTCGGCCGCGGAGCGCCTGGAGATTCCCGCCCTGCTGCAGGTGAACCTGGCAGGCGAGGCGTCGAAAGGCGGGATCGAGCCGCCCGAGATCGGGGACTACCTCCGCTACGACGTGCACGGCCTCTCGACGATGCCGCCCGCGGGTGGCCCGGAGGACTCGCGCCCGTGGTTCGCGCGGCTGCGCGCGCTTGCCGGCGAGCACGCGCTCGAGCAGCTTTCGATGGGCACGACGCAGGACTACCGGGCTGCCGCCGAGGAGGGGGCGACGTTGATCAGGGTCGGCAGCGTTCTCTTCCTGTAACGGCTCGGTCTACGATCCAGGGAATGAGCTTCGGAGACCTGTGGAACCGGACACTCGTCTATTTCGGCATCGCCGAAGAGGACGAGGACTACTACGAGGAAGACGAGACGTACGCGCCCGAGGAGTCGCTCGAGCAGAGCTACCGCGAGCGGCCGAACGTGCGGCGCCTGACGCCTCGGCGCAAGTCGTCGAACTACGACGACTGGACGGAATCCGAGGAGGTTCCGAGCACGCCGGCACCGGTCCCTGCGGCGGTCCCGGCCACGCGCTCGTCCTCGTCGTCGTCGTCTCGCCCCTCGCGTGCCGCGCGTCATATGGAGGTCGTCCCGAGCTCGAGCTCGGTCCGCGTGCATCTCGTGCTGCCGCGGAGCTTCAACGACGCGCAGCAGATCGCCGACAAGTACAAGCACGGGATCCCGGTGATCCTCAACCTCCAGAGCGCGGACGGCGAGCTGTCGAAGCGTCTGATCGACTTCGCGAGCGGCCTGACCTACGCGCTCGACGGGGGCATGCAGCGGGTCGCCGACAAGGTGTTCCTGCTGACGCCGAGAAACGTCGAGGTCAGCGCCGAGCAGCGCGCGCAGCTGCTCGAGCGCGGCGGCTTCTATAACCAGGCGTAGGAATCAGGCTCCCCGAGCCGAAAGCGGCCCGCGATGGTCCTCGACGCGGTCACCACGGCCACGGACTTCGTAGACGTCTTCATCTCCGTCTACATCCTCGTGCTGCTGGTGTACGTCCTCACGTCGTGGATCCGTCTGCCGTACTCGTTGAGCCCGGTTCAGCGCTTCCTGAACGACGTCTGCAACCCGTATCTCGCGTTGTGGCGGCGAATCCTGCCGAGGGTCGGGCCGCTGGATCTCTCACCGCTGGTCGGGATCATCGGCCTTGTCGTCCTGAGAGAGATCCTGACCTCGCTGCTGAGCCGAGCGCACTAGGAAGAAAAGGAGACCGATGACCTACACACCCGTAGAGCTGAGACATGTGAAAGTCGGGCGGAGCCTGTTCGGCTACAACCGCGCGACGGTCGAGCAAGTGATCGAGGAGGTTGCCCAGAGCTTCGAGGCGACCTGGCGCGAGCGTGGCGAGCTCGCCGACCAGGTGGAGACGCTCGAGAAGCAGTTGACCGAGCTGCGCGGGCGCGAGCATCTGCTGACCCAGACGCTCGTCGCGGCCGAGCAGGCCGCAAGCGACGTGCGCGAGAAGGCGCGGCGCGAGGCCGAGGTGATCATCACCGAGGCGCACAACGAGTCCCGCGCGATCGGGCGGACGGCTCATGCCCAGCGTGAGGCGCTCCTGATCGAATCACGCCGGATCGAGGCGATGCTCAGGGCGGCGCTCGGCGTCATCCAGGAGGGCGCGTCACCGACTCCGGTCGCGGACGAGCCGGAGCTCAAGGCGGCGCCGATCGCGCTGCCGCCGGTGCTCGAGGGCGAGCCCGTTCCCGTGAACGAGGAGATCGGATGGGCCCGCGAGGACACTCGCGAATTCGAGCCGATCGCACTCGAGCCGATCGCAGACGCGCCGATCGCGTTCGAGCCCGTCGAGCAGGCCCACGTGGTGCCGGTCGAGCCCGAGCCGGAGCCGGAGCAGATGCACGTGCTGACGGACGATCTCGGGCATGAGCAAGAGCCCCAGCACGACCCGGAGCGGGACGAGAGCCCGGGCCAGCCGGTCCTACACAGCGTCCCAGGCCGGGAGTCCCGCGACTTCGACTGGGGCGAATAGGGCACGTAAACTGAGAGGCGTGCACGCCTCGACCAGGCTCGAGCTCCGCGTTGTGCCCGGCGCCACCAGGCCGGGCATCGTGGGACGGTACGGTGGCTCCTGGAAGATCAGGGTCGCCGCCCCGCCGGAAGGCGGGAGGGCGAATGACGCCGTCGTCAACCTGCTTGCGGACACCCTCGACCTGCGCCGCCGCGACGTCGCGATCGTCTCGGGCCACTCGGGCCGGGACAAGGTCGTCACGCTCGACGGGATCTCCGGCCCGGAGCTCGAACGTCGGCTCACGTCGGTTGCGGAGACGGCATGAACGCGACGGAGACCTCCGAGTTCCGGATGTTGCTCGAGGACGAGCGCGCACGCGTCTCCGACACCCTCGCGGTGCTTCACGAGGACAGCCGGCGCACGATGGGAGACGAGATGGGGCTTCCCGGCGGGGTCGGTGCCGACACGGCATCGGCGACGTTCGAGCGAGAGCTCGACTCGGGGCTCGAGGAGGGGGCGCAGCAGGCCCTCGCCCAGATCGACCGCGCACTCGAGCGGCTCGACGGTGGTACGTACGGCATGTGTGAGCGCTGCGGCGAGCCGATCGGCCGCGAACGCCTGCTCGCCCGGCCCGCTGCGACGCTCTGCATCGACGACCAGAGACTGGCCGACCGTGCCTGAGAGCGCAGCCGAGGCCAAGCAGCCCGATATCCGGATCGGCTCGTCGACAAACGGGCTCGCCCCGGTGTCCGTCGCGCGGCGCTCTCTCGCCGCCGGTCCATGGCAGTGGGTCGGTCTCGGCGCAGTCGTCGGGGCCGCACTCGCCGGTGACCAGATCACCAAGCACGTCGTCACGAGCCGGCTCGCGCTCGACGAGTCGTCGCACGTGATCGGCCCGCTCTCGATCCACCGGGTCGAGAACTCCGGCATCGCGTTCGGCCTCTTCACCTCCGCGACGGCGGCCGTGATCGTCCTGACGACGATCGCCGTGATCTGGATGCTCGTCTACTTCGCGCGCTCGGGCGCGCGCCACCCGGTCATCCCCGCGGCACTCGGCCTCCTGATCGGCGGCAGCGTCTCGAACCTCCTCGACCGCGTTCGCCTGGGTCACGTCACGGACTTCATCGACTTCGGCTGGTGGCCCGCCTTCAACCTCGCCGACAGCTTCATCGTCATCGGCGTCTGCATGCTGCTCTTCGCGCTCATCGGCAGCGACCGAAAGCCCAAGCAGGTGCGACGGCCGCTCGACGTCGCCGCGCGCTAACAGCTCGGGCGCGGTCCGCGCAAAAAACAGCGCTCACCCCCGAGCCCCCACCCAACAAGGGCGGGGCCGCGGCCCCTCCGCCCTCGAGGGCGATGCTATCCCGCGCCGGCCCGCGGAATGTCGCGAGACTGTGACGGTTGAACGAGATCCGCCAAACGGTGTTGGAGGTTCCCGCCGAGGCCGCCGGGGACAGGTTCGACGTCTTCCTCGCCACTCACCTCGGCTCGCGGGCGGCGGCCGCACGCGCGGTCGACGGCGGGGCGCTCGTCGATGGACGGCCCCGCCCGAAGAGCTACCGGCTCGAGGGCGGCGAGCACGTCGAGCTGCCGGCCGTCGAAGAGCCCGCTCCGCAGTCAGCTCCCACCGGCCCGGCGCCCACGATCGCCTGGCAGGACGACAACCTCGCCGTCGTCGACAAGCCGGCAGGCCTCGTCGTCCATCCGGGCGCGGGGCGGGCGAGCGGAACGCTCGTCGATCTGCTCGCGGGCACGGTTGCCGGCGGGGAGCCGGGCCGCCCCGGCATCGTCCACAGGCTCGACCGCGACACATCCGGCCTGATGGTCGTCGCACGCTCCGAGGAGGCACACAAGCGGCTTTCGAGCCTCGTCCGGAAACGCGAGCTCGAGCGCACCTATACCGCGCTCGTCCGCGGCGTGCCGGCGTCGCGCACCGGCAGGATCGAGGCCGCGATCGGCCGCGATCGCGACGACCCGATCCGCTTCTCGCTCGAGACCGACACGCCGCGCGAGGCGATCACCCACTTCGAGCTGATCGAGCGGGTCGGCGGGAACGCGCTGCTCTCGGTCAGGCTCGAGACCGGTCGAACCCACCAGATCCGCGTCCACCTCGCCGCGATCGACCTGCCCGTGATCGGCGATCCCGTCTACGGCGTTCCGGATCCGCGGCTCGGGCGTCAGTTCTTGCACGCCTCGCGGCTTGCGTTCCCGCACCCGTTCACCGGCGAGCGAATCGATGTCACCTCGCCGCTTCCGCCCGACCTCGCGGAATACCTGGCCCTCCTCGGCTAGGCCAACGGTTCCGGGTACCATGACGGCGCCCTAGACCCTCGACCCGGCGGAGGATCGAGGCGGACGGTGGCCGGCTTTCGCTGGTCCCGCCGAGACGCCGCCGGCGAACCGCAAAACCAAACCGAAAGGGGCTCACATGCCCGTTGTCTCCATGAAGGAGCTGCTGGAGGCCGGCGTTCACTTCGGCCATCAGACGCGCCGTTGGAACCCGAAGATGAAGCGTTTCATCTTCACCGAACGCGGTGGGATCTACATCATCGACCTCCAGCAGACCCAGGCTCTGCTCGACGAGGCCTACGATTTCGCGCGCAACATCGCGCAACGGAACGGCTCGGTCCTGTTCGTCGGAACGAAGAAGCAGGCCCAGGACGCGATCTCCGGTGAGGCCGCTCGCGTCGGCATGCCGTATGTCAATCACCGGTGGCTCGGCGGCCTGCTGACGAACTGGCGGACGATGTCCGACCGGATCCAGCGCCTGCACGAGCTCCGCGCGCTTCGCCAGGAGGCCCAGCTCGACCTGCTCCCGGCCAAGGAGCGGCTCGCGATGCTCGCCGAGCTCGAGAAGCTCGAGGCGAACCTCGGCGGCGTTGCCGACATGCGCCGCCAGCCGGACGCGGTGTTCATCGTCGACCTGCGCAAGGAGCAGCTCGCCGTGCGCGAGGCGCGCCGGCTCGGGTTGCCCGTGATCGCGCTCGTCGACACGAACTGCGATCCGGACGAGGCCGACTATGTCATCCCCGGGAACGACGACGCGATTCGCTCGTGCTCGCTCGTGATCCGCGCGGTCGCCAACGGGATCGAGGCCGGCAAGCAGAAGGTCACACCAGCCGAGATGCCGGCGCCTGCGGCTCCGGAGGCCGCTGCGCCCGAAGAGGCTGCCGGCCGAGGCCGAGGCCGAGCCCGTCGCCGCCGAGCCGGAAGTCGAGGTCGCGGCCGCGGCGGAGACCGAGCCGGAGGGAGGCAGCGCAGCATGACCGAGATCACTGCTGCGATGGTCAAGCAGCTCCGCGACGCCACGAGCGCGGGGATGATGGATTGCAAGCGCGCGCTTCAGGAGACCGCAGGCGACTACGACGCCGCGGTCCTGCTCCTGCGGGAGAAGGGAATGGCGTCCGCCGCGAAGCGGGCCGACCGTGAGACGACCGAGGGCATCGTGCTGACGCGGGTCGACGATTCGACCGCGGCCATCGCGGCGATCGGCTGTGAGACCGAGCCGGTGTCGAAGAACGACGACTTCCGCGCATTCGCGGACGCAGTGCTCTCGACTGTCTTCGACGACGGCGATTCCGGCGATCTCGAGGAGCAGAGGGTCGACCTGACCGCCCGGCTCGGTGAGAACATCCAGATCGTCGGCTCCAAGCGCCTGACTGCGAGCGATGGGCGAGGTCTTCGCGACGTACGTGCACCCGCCGGCGAACAAGGTCGGCGTGATCGTCCTCGGCAAGGGGCCGGTTGACGCTGCGCGCCAGCTCGCGATGCATATCTCGTTCTCGAAGCCGACCTACACCGACCGGGACGAGGTTCCGGCGGAGCTCGTTGCGACCGAGCGCGAGATCCTTTCGAAGCAGCCGGACGTGGAGTCGAAGCCGGCGGACATCCGTGACAAGATCGTCGACGGCATGATCAACAAGAAGTTCTTCGCCGAGTCGGTCCTGAACGAGCAGGCCTGGATCCATGACGCGGGCCTGAGCGTTTCGAAGGCGCTTGCGGACGCGGGCTTCGAGCTCGTCGACTACGCCTGGTACTCGGTCGGCTGATGGCCGTAGCGCCCCAGCCGCGCGCGGAGCAGGCTCCGGCGTTTCGCCGGATCCTGCTCAAGCTCTCGGGCGAGGCGCTGATGGGAAAGGCCGATTTCGGTCTCGACGCAGTCACGATCGACGACCTGGCGCACGAGCTCGTCGAGGTGCACTCCTCCGGTGTCGAGCTCGCGCTCGTGATCGGCGGCGGCAATATCTACCGCGGAATGAAGGCGACCGCGGCCGGGATGGACCGCGCGACGGGCGACTACATGGGGATGCTCGCCACCGTGTTCAACTCGCTCGCGGTCCAGGAGGCGCTCGAGCGAAACGGCGCCGACACGCGGGTTCTCTCGGCGCTCGACGTGCGCGAGGTCGCCGAGCCGTATATCCGCAGGCGCGCGATCCGCCACCTCGAGAAGGGCAGGGTCGTGATCTTCGCCGCCGGAACCGGGAACCCGTACTTCACGACCGACACGGCGGCGGCGCTGCGGGCGCTCGAGATCGACGCCGAGGCGATCCTGATGGCCAAGAACGCGGTTCGGGGCGTCTTCGACGGCGACCCTCGCACCGACCCGACTGCGGAGTTCCTGCCGACGATCACCCATCTGCAGGCGATCGAGCGAGGATTGAAGGTGATGGACACGACCGCGCTTTCCCTCTGCATGGACAACAATCTTCCGATCCATGTGTTCGAGCTGGCCCCAGGCAACATCGGGCAGGTCGTCTCGGGGGAAAGCGTCGGGACGCTGATCTCGACCCCGAGTGAAGGAGCACGCGAGTGACCGCCATCGATGATTTCGTTGCCGACGCGACCGCCCGGATGAACAAGTCGGTCGAAGCCACCCATGACCACTTCAACTCCGTGCGGACGGGCCGGGCCTCGGCGGCGCTGCTCGACCGGATCCAGGTCGACTACTACGGCACGCCGAGCCCGCTCAAGAACATCGCGACGATCAACGTCCCGGAACCACGGCTCCTGACGATCCAGCCGTTCGATCCGACAGCAGTGAAGGCGATCGAGCGCGCGATCATGGAGTCGAACCTCGGCCTCACGCCGTCGAACGACGGCAAGATCATCCGGCTGCCGATGCCGCAGCCCACCGAGGAGCGGCGCAAGGAGCTCGTCAAGGTCGTCAAGAACATGGCCGAGGAGGGGAGGGTCGCGGTGCGGAACGTCCGGCGAGACGTGATGAAGCACCTCGAGGAGCTCGTCAAGAACGGGGACGTCGGCGACGACGAGGAGCGCGCGGCCGAGGGGCGTGTGCAGAAGCTCACGGACGACCACGTCCACCAGATCGACGAGATCCTGAAGCGCAAGGAAGCGGAGATCATGGAGGTCTAGCGTTTCCGCTCGTCGAAAGGCTAGAACACCATCCGATGAATCTCCTGTCTCGCATTCGCACGCTTGCGCGCGTCCGCCCGACCGTCGAGGGCGACCTCCCGGAGGTCGCGGAGACGGTCGCGATCATCATGGACGGCAACGGCCGCTGGGCCCGCCGGCGTGGGTTGCCGACGGCTCTCGGGCACCGCGCGGGCACGCGCGCGCTGCGCCGCACCGTGGAGGGTGCGATCGACCTCGGGGTCAGGCACCTGGTCGTCTACGCGTTCTCGACGGAGAACTGGTCGCGCCCGCAGGACGAGGTCGATGCCCTCATGGAGATCTTCGGCGAGACGATCGAGCGCGAGCTGCCCGATCTCGCGGAGCAGGGCGTTCGGGTTCGCTTCATCGGCCGGCGTGACCGGGCACCCGAGAGCCTGCGCCGCCGGATCGAGGGGATGGAGGATCGGACGGAGCTGAACACGAAGCTCGATCTCTGGATCGCGTTCGACTACGGCGGGCGGGCCGAGCTCGTCGAGGCCGCGCGGCGGATCGCGGAAAGCGGGCTCGATCCACGCGAGATCGACGAGAACGTCGTGGCGGCCCATCTGTACGCGCCTGAGTTGCCCGATCCCGACCTGCTGATCCGGACAAGCGGGGAGCTGCGGGTCTCGAACTTCATGCTGTGGCAGCTCGCGTACGCCGAGCTCGTGTTCGTCGACCGGCTGTGGCCGGACTTCGACGAGCGCGACCTCCGCGCCGCACTCGCGGAATACGCGAAGCGGCGGCGCCGGTTCGGCGGCAGATGAGCAACATCGCCTCGCGCCTGGCCATCTCCGTCGTGGGGATCCCGGTTGTGCTCGGTGCCGTCTACCTCGGCGGCTGGTGGCTGTTCGCGCTGATCGCAATCGCCGCGGTGCTCGGCCTGCACGAGTTCTGGCTGCTGACGAAGCCGCTCGCCCCCCTGGCGCCGGCCGGGTACATCGGGGGCATCCTGGCGCTCGTCGGGGCCGAGACAGGCGGTGTGCTCTGGATGATCGGCGGGGTCATGGTCGCGCTTGCACTCGCGTTCGTCCTGAAGGGGATCTCGGCAACGCGCCAGGCGCCCACCGCATCGATCTCGGCCACGGTGATGGGCTCGGTGTGGGTCGGGTGCGGCCTGGCGTTCATGCTGCTCATCCGGGATATCCCGGAGAACGGCCGGCTCGCGGCGTTCACCGTCATCATCGCGGTGTGGGCCGGCGACACGCTCGCCTACGTCGGCGGCCGCCTACTCGGGCGCCATCGCATGGCCCCGAACACCTCTCCCGGCAAGACGTGGGAAGGCTTCGCCTTCGGCACCGCCGCCACGATCTTCGTCGCGTTCGTCGCGCTCTACAAGCAGCACTTCCTGACGATCGGCGAGTCGATCGCCCTCGGCGCCGCCCTCGCGGTTGCCGCCCCCGCCGGCGATCTCTTCGAGTCGATGCTCAAGCGCGATGCCGGCGTGAAAGACGCCGGCTCGCTCCTCGGCGGCCACGGCGGCATGCTCGACCGCCTCGATGCGCTCCTCTTCGCCGCTCCAGCCGCGTACTTCTGCATCGCCGCGTTCGGCTACCGCTGACCCGCGCCCGATCGGCCATTGTCCGCGAGGGACGCGGCCGCTAGATCGGTGTCAGACACCGTTACGAGAGTGTGACGGCTCGCGCGCCGCAAGTGGCGCAAAACCGCTGAAATACACGCGTTCAGCCGCGCGCGCCGGGCCGAAAGGCGGTGTCAGACACCGATTTAAGCCGCCGGGAATCGATGCCGGATCGCGTAATTCCGGCGAGTCTTTTTGGCTTGTCCGGGGTTCGCTCGATCGCTCCTGGATGAGGTGAGCGACTACTTCGGCGCTACGCTGAGTGGGTGAAGCGGATCGCCCTGCTTGGCGCGACCGGCTCGATTGGGCGCCAGGCGATCGAGGTGATCGACGCACATCCCGAGCTCGAGCTCGTCGCGGCCACGTCGGGGTCGCAGCCGATCGAGGGACTGGCGCCGCTGACGCAGACCGGGGGAGACCCGACCGCGCTGCTCGAGCGCGCGAAGCCGGACATCGTGCTGAACGCGGTCGTCGGCTTCGCCGGCCTGATCCCGACGATGTGGGCGCTCGAGAACGGCGTCATGCTCGCGCTCGCGAACAAGGAGAGCCTGGTCGCGGCCGGCGACCTGGCGCTACAGGCCAGGGCGCGTGGCCGCGGCGATCTGATCCCGGTCGACAGCGAGCACTCGGCGATCTTCCAGTGCGCGCTCCACGGTGAGCCGGAGAGCCTCGTCCTCACCGCGAGCGGCGGCCCGTTCCGCGGCCTGACTGCCGACGAGCTCACCAACGTGACGCCCGAGGAGGCTCTCGCGCACCCGACCTGGACGATGGGCCCGAAGATCACGATCGACTCCGCAACGCTCGCCAACAAGGGCCTCGAGGTGATCGAGGCGCACTACCTCTTCGGCCTGCCGTACGAGCGGATCGAGGTGATCGTCCACCCGCCGTCGATCGTCCACGGCCTGGTCCGCTTCCGCGACGGCGCGGCGATCGCGCACCTGGGGAACCCCGACATGCGTGTCCCGATCTCCTACGCGCTCACCTATCCCGAGCGCGCCGCCACGCCGACCCCGGCGCTCGAGCTCCGCACGCTGGAGTTCCACGAGCCCGATCTGGAGACCTTCCGGATGCTCCCGCTCGCCCGCGAAGCCGGCGAGCGGGGCGGCACCTACCCGTGCGCCTACAACGCCGCCAACGAGGTCGCTGTCCAGGCGTTCCTCGAGGGACGAATCGGCTTCCTCGACATCCCGACCGCGGTCGAGGACGTGCTCGACAACGTCGACGGCTCACCCGCGCGCGACCTCGCCGAGCTGATCGAGGCCGACCGCCGCGCCCGCGAGCTGGTGCCCGTCTCATGAGCGTAGGTTTGACGGAGCTCACAAATGAGCGGAGGCGCCGGCTCTGCCGGCGCCGGGAGCAGGAGCGCGAATGAGCATCGGTATCGCCATCCTCGCACTGGCGGTCCTGATCCTCTTCCACGAGGCAGGCCACTTCTTTGCCGCGCGCGCAGTCGGCATGCGCCCGCGCAAGTTCTACCTGGGCTTCCCGCCCGCGATCGTGAAGAGGAACCGCGGCGGCGTCGAGTACGGGATCGGCGCCATCCCGCTCGGCGGCTACGTAAAGATCCCCGGCATGCATCGCGCGGCGCCGGGCGATCTCCGCTCGAGCTTGAAGCCGGAGCAGCAGGAGACGCACAAGCAAGACCTGGACGAGCTCGACCACGCGCTCGAGCGCGGCGACGAGGACGAGGCGCGCGCCGTCCTTGCGCGGCTCGAGCCCGACCTGGGCACGAACCGGATGTTCACCGAGCACGAGGGCTCGCTCTCGCCGGATGCCTACTGGCGCCAGAAGACGTGGAAGCGCATCGTCGTGATCGGCGCCGGCCCCGGCGTGAACGCGGCGATCGCGCTGATCCTCTTCACCGCCGTCTTCCTCGTCGGCCCCGGAGTCGTCACCCGCCAGATCCAGCAGGTGAACGCAGGCTGGCCGGCCGCCGTGGCGGGCCTCCGCGCCGGCGACCAGATCCGCACCATCGCCGGCCACACCGTCAAGCCCGAGACGCTCGCCAAGAGCATCAACGCGACAGCGGGCCACCCGTTCACGATGACGGTCGTCCGGAACGGCAAGCGGCTCGCGATCGGCCCGCTCTCGGCGCGCAAGGACCAGGGCGCCTACCGGATCGGAATCACGCTCCACGGCCGCCCGGGCGGCGGCAAGCCACTCGCGAGCTCGGCCTGGAACTCGCTGGTTCTGACGAAGGACATCACCACCGGCACCGTGACGGGGCTCGTCGGCCTCTTCCACGCCCAGGGAACCCGCCAGGTCTCGAGCACCGTCGGCATCGTCCGTGACACCGCAGCGGCCTACAGAGCCTCGACGCAGGACTTCCTGCTGATCGTCGGCTACATCAGCCTGGCGCTCGCGCTCCTGAACCTGCTGCCGATCCTGCCGCTCGACGGAGGTCACATCCTGATGTCGATCCTGGAGGGCGTCCGCGGCCGCGCCTTCTCGCAGCTCGCCTACCTCCGGTTCAGTGCCGTCGGCCTCTCGCTCTTCATCTTCCTGCTCTACCTCGGGCTGCGCAACGATCTGTTCTCGGGCGGCAGTTAGACTTCGACCTGTGGGCAGTGAGCTTTCGGTCAACGTAGGCGGCGTCCAGATCGGCGGCGGAGCGCCGGTCGTCGTCCAGTCGATGACGCTGACGAAGACGCACGATGTCCCCGCGACGACAGCGCAGATCGCAGCGCTCGCGAGCGCGGGCTGCGAGATCGTCCGCGTTGCGGTGCCGAAGCTGGAGGACGCCGAGGCCCTGCCGCGGATCATCCGGTTCTCGCCGCTCCCGATCATCGCCGACATCCACTTCAATTCCAGCCTTGCCCTGAAGGCGATCGAGGCAGGTGTCGCCGCGGTGCGGATCAACCCCGGCAACATCGGCGGCCCGGACCGGGTCGCGGAGGTCGTGACGGCGGCGAAGAAGGCCGGCATCCCGATGCGGATCGGCGCCAACTCCGGCTCGCTCCCGAAGCATCTCGAGAGCCTCGCGCAGGAGGATCAGGCCGCCGCGCTCGTCGAGGCCGCGCTCGAGGAGGTTCGCCTGCTCGAGCAGCTCGACTACTACGACTTCAAGATCTCGGTCAAGTCGAGCCATGTGCCGACGATGATCCGCGCCTACCGGATGCTTGCCGGCCGTGTGCCCTACCCGCTCCACCTCGGCGTCACCGAGGCCGGGCCGCCGTTCACGGGGTCGATCAAGAGCGCGGTCGGCCTGGGCAGCCTGCTCGCAGACGGGATCGGCGACACGATCAGGGTCAGCCTCACCGCCGACCCGGTCGAGGAGGTCAAGGTCTGCTGGGAGATCCTGAAGGCGCTGAACCTGCGCGAGCGCGGGCCGGTGCTGATCGCCTGTCCGAGCTGTGGCCGCGACAACGTCGGCGTGCAGACGCTGGCGGAGGAGGTCGAGGATCGGCTCGGCACGTACGAGGAGCACTTCGAGGTTGCGGTCCTCGGGTGTGCAGTCAATGGCCCGGGAGAGTCGGGCGACGCGGATTTTGGGATTGCGGGCGGCCGCGACGTGGGGTTCATCTACGCCCACGGGAAGGTTCTGCGAAAGGTCGAGTCGGAGGTGCTCGTGGATGAGCTCTTCAACGAGATCAACGGCTGGATCGCGGCGGGGATGCCGCGGCCCGAGCGGCGCAAGATGGCGAAGCCGGCCGCGCTTGCGATGGCCGAAGCGTCGGCCATCCCGCTCGACTAGGTTGCCTAGGCACATGGCGATCGCCCGGGCGTCCAAGCTTTTCCTCCCGACCCTGCGCGATGCGCCGGCCGACGCCGACGCGATCAGCCACAAGCTGCTCGTGCGCGGCGGTTACATTCGCCAGGTCGCTGCAGGTCTATGGTCGTTCACGCCACTTGGCTGGCGGGTGCATCGGAAGGTCGAGCAGATCATCCGCGACGAGATGGACGGGATCGGCGCCCAGGAATGGTTCGCCCCGGTGCTGACCCCGGTCGAGCTGTGGGAGGCAACGGGCCGTGCCGGCATTCCAGAGCTGTTCCGTGTCGAGGATCGCGCCGGGCGCCGGTTCGTCCTGCCGTTGACTCATGAGGAGACATTCACCTTTCACGCGCGGGAGTTGCAGAGTTACAGGCAGCTTCCGCAGTCGTGGTACCACTTCCAGACCAAGGACCGCGACGAGCCTCGCCCTCGTGGGGGCCTGCTTCGCGTTCGGGAGTTCATCATGAAGGACTCGTACTCGTTCGACCGTGACGAGGAGGGCCTCGAGCAGAGCTTCCGGGCGCACGAGGCCGCCTACCACAACATTTTTCAACGCTGCGGGATCGAGTACTACGAGGTCCAGGCCGAGTCGGGAATGATGGGCGGGAGCGAGTCGAAGGACTTCCTGGCCCCCTCCAACTCAGGCGAGAACACGCTTGTCACGTGCAAGAACTGCGATTACGCAGCCGATCTCGAGATCGCTCGAGGGGTGCCGCGCAACTGCCGCGTTCCCAGAGCGCCTCGACGCTCCGAAGGAGATCGAGACGCCCGGCACGACGACGATCGAGGGCCTTGCGGAGCTCCTCGGTATCGACGCAGCGGCCACCTCGAAGGCGATGCCGGTGGCGACGGACGACGGAACGGTGGTGCTCGCGCTCGTGCGCGGTGACGACCGGCTCGAGCTTGCGAAGCTGATCGCGGTTCTCGGCGAGAACGTCAGGCAGGCGACCGAGGACGAGATCAAGGCCGCCTTCGGCGCCGATCCGGGCTCGCTCGGCCCCGTCGGCTTCGAGGGCGAGGTGGTTGCGGACGAGGCGCTCCGCGAGGGCCAGTTCGTCGCCGGCGCGAATCGCACGGGCTGGCACCTGCTCGGCGTCGAGGCGGGCCGCGACTTCGAGCCTCGCTTCGCGGACATCCGGGTTCCGGTCGAGGGAGACCGCTGCGCGCTGTGCGGCGGTGAGCTGGAATTCCGCACTGCGATTGAGGTTGGGCACATCTTCAAACTTGGAACCAAATATTCCGTCCCACTCCTGGCGAGCTTTTTGGACGAGGATGGGAAGGAGAAACCACTGGTGATGGGGAGCTACGGAATCGGCCCTGGACGGGTCATGGCTGCTGCTGTGGAACAGCGCCACGACGACGCCGGGATCATCTGGCCGGCTTCGCTGGCTCCGTACGACGTCCATGTAGTGGCGCTGACCGGCGTCGAGGAGCAGGCGCTCGAGGCCGCGGAGGAGCTTTCCCGCGGCGGAGCTGACGTGCTGCTCGACGACCGAGCGCTACGCCCGGGAGAGAAGTTCGCCGATGCCGACCTCCTGGGTATCCCGGTCAGGGTCACCGTCGGAAAGAAGACCCTGGAAGACGGGAAGGTCGATCTGAGGCGCCGCGACACCGGCGTCGACACAAGAGTTGGGGTTTACGAACTGGGCAAGGAGGCTGTTTGATGGCAAGAAGACGGAAGTTCAGCTCGGAGCCCTTCGGCCCAGCAGTTGAACGGCTGATGAACGAGTCAGGGACGACGTACCGTGGCCTGGCCGCGAAGACCGGTCTTTCGGCCGGCTACCTGAACCACCTGGTGCACGGCAACCGGCCTGTGCCGTCGAACGACGTCATCGGACGTCTTTCGACCGCGCTCGACGTCGAACCGGAGTACTTCCGTGAGTTTCGGCTCCGCGTGATCACGGAGCAGCTCGAGGCGATGCCCGAGCTCGTCGATCGCCTGTACAAGCGCTACGGCGCCTGAGCACCAACAATTACGGCTACGAGGCCGTCCAAGAATAGGAAGTCGGTGGGGCCTCGGCGTGATCGCTTGGGGGCGAGGAGGCCCCGCCGACCTCCTTCCTTCCACGTACGCGTCGCAACCGTCGTGGCAGGGGGACAAGAAACCCGGCTGAGCATCGGCTTGGCCGCGTGAGTCGATTCCTTTACCCACGCAGGTCGGGGCTCGGAACCAGCGAGGCCAGCCTCGGTGGGCCGGCCATTGCGCTGGGGTGAGACGTCTGACAGTCGCCGCTCTCCCATTGAGCCACGGTCGGGTCGCACCGGCGGGGGTCGAACCCGCAATCTGCGACTGTCTTCGGCGTACCCGTCGCCAACTTCGTGGTGGACACACAGAGTCGTCGGCTCAGATCGGCTTGGCCGCATTTAACCGGGCTAGCACCAGCGAAGCCAGCCCTTGTGGGGCTGGCCGGTGCCGCTGGGGTGAGACTTCTGACAGTCGCCGCTCTCCCATTGAGCCACGGTCGAATCGCACCGGCGGGGGTCGAACCCGCAATCTGCGACTGTCGAACCTGGAATAAGTTTCGGCGACCGGGCCGGTCGGAACGCACCCGGGTTTACCGCAGATCGTCTGCGAGAATTCACGCAGGCTGCAGCAACAGCGGTCGTGCTTGAGCGCGGAAGGTGGTAGATCGACCGGGCAGATCATGCCCCGGGCGGGCCGAGATGGGCTTGATAGCTTGTCCTTCAGTCACGGGGTGTGGCGCAGCCTGGTTAGCGCGCTTGTCTGGGGGACAAGAGGTCCCCGGTTCGAATCCGGGCACCCCGACTACATCTGTGAGGCAGTCGCGACGGTCTGTCGCCAACTAGACCCCTAAACGCCGAGAGCCATCCGCCAACGGCGGCCCGCCGCAGCCATCTTCACGATGCGTACCATCGGTTCGATGAGCGATCTCAAGCCACTCCCCGTCTGGACCGTCCGAGTCGATGGTCACGAGACCGATGGGTTCTGCACACATGTTTGGACCTCTCCCTGACCCGGGCGACATCATCGGGGTCAGGCAGAACATCACAGGCAAGCTCTTTCGCGCGCGCGTTACCGACGTACACACGGGCCGTCGGCCTCACGTTGCCGCCGTCGAGGTCGACGCTTAGCGCGAGGAGCCCACTACGAGGGACGCTGGCGCAACCCGCGCAGTGAGTGACTGGCTCCTCGCGACGGATGTAGTTCGGCAATCGGGCAGGCATTCCTTCTATTCGCGCGCTCGCGCCGACTCGCCACGTTGACCACGCCGCCGTCCGCGCCGTACGATCTGCCTGGTGTCCGACTCGTCGCAAACCTGGGTCGTTCTGCTCGAGGCCTTCGGGCTCGACGGTTCCTTCACCTACGACGGCGACCCTCCGGAAGCGGGAGAGGTGATCGAGGTGACGCGCGGTGATGAGACGATCAGCGCCAGAGTCGAATCTGTCGACCCGGACGGAAGGACGTACCAGATCAAAGCGTCCGAGGTGGGGGCGGCCTAGATGAGCGGTGGCCCCCGCTCGACAGCACAGCAAAGCCACCCGTAGGTGGCCTAGCTGTTTCTCCTGCGGGAGAACCTGTGGATCTAGCTGGCGGCCGGGGATCCCTGGTCGATCACCTGCGAGGCGGTCAGCCCGGTCCAGGACGACGTGCGCTTCGCCGCACGGAACTTGACGATTCCGGCATCCCCGCCGGCGATCGCCTTACCGCCATGGAGCGCAACCTTGGTGCTCGACGGCACGGCGAGCACGAGGGTCATGCCCTTCAGCGCCTTCGAGCCGAAGTTCGAGCTCTTGACGGTGATCGAGACGGTGCCGTTGGTCGCGCCGTTCGCAGCGGTGTAGGCGCTGAGCGAGCCGTGCACCACGAATTGCACCTTCGCGGCCGCCGACTTGCCGGTCGCGGTGGTCGTTGCGTTGGTGGTCGAGGAAGTCGCCGGGTGCGACGGCTTCGCTGCGAACGCAACGGCTTGAGACCGCCAGGACGAGTCCAATGGTCAAGCCAATCTTGTAGAGCCGCATGTCCTACCTCCGAACGTTTGGTGTCGCCGAGAGAGACGACCGTGGTATCGCCTGCTCTCATATGACTCACCCTGGTCATCGATCGATACTCGGGAAGTGTTCGGGTTGTAAAACGCCGCGAACGCTCCTTCGATCCGGGACCTGGGGCGAAGATCGGCGAGGAGCCCACTGCGGGGGCGCCGCAGAGGGGGGACTAAACCCCCCGCAGTGAGTGACTGGCTCCTCGCGACGGATCTAGTTGGGCAACTAGATGGATATTCCTTCTATCCCGTCTAGGCAGGTTCGAGCCGGTGACGTTCCGCGATCGGGCTGGCCCCCGGAGATCAAGTGTCGAGGGCCAGCCCTCTCGAGTCGACAGCCGAGCGGACCGTGTCCAGTCGGGTTGTCCGGGTTTCCCCCGCCCCGACAGGCGGTGCCCGGAGTGCCGGGAGGACCGTCCTTCGGGGTCTGCGTCTGGCGCCCAGATTTCAAACGCATGACCTTCCCCTGTTCGTGGTTGGCGCCAGCGCACTCCGACGTTAACCCGGAGGGAGGTGGCCAGTCAATAGGTGCTCCGTTTCTGCCCGTGACCCCGCCGTCGACGTTCGAGTCCCAAGGGGCAGGTTTCAGCCGGCGACACGCGTGAGCACAGCCTTCTCGCATCTGACCTTGACCTTGAACGACACCGGGCTCTTCGCGCCGGTCGGGTTGGCGACCGCGACGAACCAACCGGGAGCCCGGCTGTGCTCGATCGGGAAGTTGTCGACGGCCGACGCGACGGCGGGGCCTTCTTTACCGCTGATCAGGTAGCCGCCGCTCACCGCGTGCCAGGAGCTACCCGGGCAGGTTGCCTCGCCCTCGCCAAGCTCACCCGGGTTGGCTGTGACGGAGCTTCCTATGGCGTCGACGAACAGCAGCTTGCCGACGACCCGGACGGTGGTCGGCGAGGCGGCGGCAGGCGCGATGCTCGTCCAGATCCCGATCGTGAGGGCGCTGGTCACCACCGCGACGATGGTCGGGACGACGACTGGGTGCTTGCTCATGGTTCCTTCCTCGAGTTGGACGGCGCAGCAGACGGTAACCGCCCCGGGACCAGGTCGAGGCCCGCGTGCTCAGATCAACGGAAGAGCTCCGAGGTCACCTCCCGCCGGCGAGTCTCCCAGAGAGCGCTCAGCATCCGCCGCACTCGCTCGTCCTCTTCGCGGGCGTACCGGGCGAGCGCGACGAGCGCGGGGCCGGTTGCGTCGTGCGCATCGGTTGCCTCGATGAGATCGACGGCCTCCTCGGCGACGTCGAGGAGCAGCGTGTTCGAGGAGGCGGTGAGCCTGCGAGCGGCCCGGCGGAAGTCGGGATCGTGCGACCGCTCCGGATAGTCGAGGCGCGCCTCGAACAGCAGCCCGCGCAGCCGGTCCCAGGCGGCGTCGGTGCCGAGTTCTGGTCGGCGAAAGCCACGAGCGAAAAGTCCCAGAGCGCGTCAAGCCGCGGGTCGAGGAACCGGTAGTCGGCCTCCAGCGCGGGCCCGAGGAGCCGCCCCTCGGCGCGCATCTGCTGCTCCATCGGCGTGCCGACGTACGGGAGCGTGCGGCAGAAGCCCGCCACCGTGTACCCCTCGGCGCAGAACTCGCGCAGGAACGCCAGGTTGTTGCGAACCGAGGTGAGGGAGCTCCAGGGCTCCATCAGCATGAACCCGAAGTCGAAGGTCAGATCGAGCTGCCGAGCACCTCGCCCGCGCGGAGGTGGACGTCGGGCGTGATCAGCTTGTTCAGGGTCTTCAGCGACTCGGGATCGCCGGCCCCCACGCCGAGGTAGACGTGCGTGAGACCAGCCTCGATCAGCGGCTCGAAGCGCGTCCCTCCTCACCTCGTCGGAGCGGCAGGAGAACTTGAAGCGCATCGTCTCGTTCAGCCCGCGCTCGATCGTCTCCCGCGCGACCGTCCGGGCCCACCCGCGTGCGTCGAGACCGCCCGCCAGGAAGTCGTCGTCCTGGAACAGGATGAGTCGGACTCCGCGCTCGCGAACGAGGTACTCCATCTCGTCGACGACCTTCACAGGGTCGCGACGGCGGCGTCCCTTCGTTCCGTTTCCCGCGTAGAAGGTGATGATCGAGCAGAACGAGCACTTGTATGGGCAGCCCCGCGAGGCCAGCACCGAGGCGGTCGGGAGCAACTGCTCGTCGTAGGCGATGTCGCCGCGCTCGGGCCAGGGGATCGCGTCGAGATCCACCTTGTCCTCGCGCGGCAGAGTGGTGTGGACCGTGCCGTCGCGGTCGCGCCAGGCGAGGCCGCGGATCTCGCGCCAGGGCTTGCCTCCTGCGACGGCGTCGGTCAGCTCCACGATTGCCGTCTCGCCTTCGAACCGAACGACGCTGTCGAGCTCGGGCATCAGCTCGAGCAGTGTCTCGGGTGCGAAGGACGCATAGTGGCCGCCCATCGTGAAGTGCGCTGCGACCCCGGCGGCGCGCAGCTCGTCGATCACCTTCGCGTAGTCGGGGGCCATGAACTGGAAGATCATCGAGAAGCCGACGACGTCGGGCTCCCAGCGCTGTGCGACCTCGAGGAGCGGTTCCGTCCCGACGCCGAAGCTCTCGATCCGGATCTCGTGGCCGGCCGCCCGCAGGCTGCTCGCCAGGTAACGGAGCCCCAGGTTGTCCTGATCCTGGAACCCGACGAGCAGCACGCGGGCGGGCCGGCGCACAATCAGCCTTCCCGCTGGTTCAACTGGGCATCCATCGCCGAGAGCGCGGACTCGCCCAGGCCGAGTGTCGTCCTCACCGATTGAATCGCCCGCTTCAGCTCGGCGTCGCTCATCTGTGGCGCCTCCTTGACCAGACGCTCGAAGTCGGTCCCTCCGGCAGCGACCGGCTGCGTCCTCAGGAGGAGCTCCTCGAGCGCGGCGAGCCGGATCAGGTCGCTCGGAGCCGGATCGACGTTCTGCGGGATCTTGGAGCCGATGTTCCCGAGCACCTCGCCCCAGTCGATGTGCCCGAAGTGCGGCGGCTTCGCAGGCGGCTCGGGCACGTACGAGGCGATCAGGTCGTGCGTCGAGCCCTGCGCCGCGTGGAACGGCGCGCTCCCCCTGTGTCACGGGGGTGTAGAAGCTGCTGCTTCCGAACGACCCCGTCGTCCCGGTGTCCGTCTCGATGAAGTCGCCGAGGGGTCTCCGCCCCAGATCAGCTCCATCCACCCGGAGAAGTCGTAGGCACCCGAGTGATCGTGCGCGACCACCGTCGCGGCCCCGGGGCCGGTGTCGATCTCGTGGTCGTCGCCGCTGTACTGGCCAGGCCCCCGCCGCGTAGGTGCTGGCGGCGCCGTCGATCGGCGTCGTGGGGGAGAGCGTCCCGTCGCCGTGGATCGAGAACGAGTCGGCGCGCACGCGCGGATGCCCGCCGTTCGGGCCGGTCGGAGGCGTGCCGTACCAGCGAGTCGCCGTCCAGATCCCCCAGCCGAAGACGCTGAAGATCCAGATCACCTTGCGCTTGTTCGTGAGGTGGCGCCCGGTGTTCCAGAAGAGGAACTCGTAGTTCTGCGTCCCGTCCGCGGAGGTGACGAACGGCGCCGCGATCCGCGAGAAGTTCGCAGAATCGGAGGTGTCAGCGTCAGGACATTCGAATCGGTGCCGAGATCGAGCTCGGTCCCGGATGGCCAAAGCCTCGCGACGGTACGAAACTCATCCATTTCGACCTCCTTGTTCGGACTGGGAAAACGCGTCGTAGACGGCGTTCATGGCCGTGAGCAGGATCCCAACCCGTCGAGGCCGAACTTCCGCAAGCTACGCCCGGGCCAATCGAACCGCCCGGTACCCAACCCGACCTGCGCCGCAGCAACGAGACCGACGAAACCCCCATCACGACCTTTCGTTGCGTGCGACGCGATTCTCTGCTCCGCGAGGTGCCCGTGTCAAGCTTCCGGCGCCGAACCCCCCGTGTGAGGGACGGAGCTCGCGGGGCCGAAGAGACGACGGCCCCGCCGGAGAATCTGGGCGTTTCTCCGCCGGGGCCCGACTCACCTAGGTTGTGAGACGCCACCGGTGTAGCGCCCCGCGGGTGAGGGCACGATGAGAGTGCGCTCAGGCGACCGGCGGGGTCGAGCGCCTCGTGGCCCGCGAGCCGGCGAGGGCCACGACGAGCGCCGCCGTCGCGGCGGCCGAGACGATCCGCCGCGCCTCCACTCTTGCCGAGCCCGAACCAACCGGTGATGTTCTCGACCAGCCGCGCGCGAGCCGGGACGAGCCGAGGTCGACCGGAAGGTGCACGAGGTCGCTCCAGATCGTTCCTGCGGGCGGCCCGCTGGGCCACGTCAGCATCACGGCGGTCATCGCGACGACCGAGAGAATCGTGAGCGCTGCCGTCAACCGGAAGCGGCGTGCGAACGCAGGGCCGAGCCCGACGGCGAGGAATGCGAGCCCGGGGACGAGGTAACGAGGCCCGGGCGAGAGCCCACCGAGCGGAGCGACGTAGCCGGTGTTGAGGAACAGGAAGGCGAGCGCGATGACGCCACAGACGATCGCCTCGGCACGGTGCTCGCGGGCCAGCACCACCAGCCCGTAGCCCGCGGCGACGACGATCGGCGAGATGACGAGAAGCCCGCTCTCACCGGCGAGCACGACGTCGATGCCGTGAAGGGTCGGCAGGCGGATGCCGAAGAAGCCCGTCTGCTGGTCCGGCGCTGTCGCGCCGGTCTTGTAGTGGTACGACAGGTGCCAGGGGGCGCCGAAGGCCAGCCAGTTGTACGTCCAGAGCAGCGCTGCGCCCGGGAGCACACCCCGGGCGAAGCGGTAGAGCGCGCCTCCACCTCGTAGCCCGATGTAAGCCGCCAGGACGGCGACAACGATCAGCTCCTCGTACGCGACGAGCAGGGCCACGCCGGCCAGCAGACCCGCCACGTGGTGGCGCCGGCCCCAGGCGAGCACGAACGCGGCGAGCCCGAGCGCGCCGCCGTCACGTGCTCGAAGCTCGTGACGGCGAGCGGCGCGACGAGCGTCCCGAGCCCGTAGGCAACGAGCGCCGGTGCCCCATAGCCGGGCGCCAGCCCCTCCGAGATCCGACCGACGAGAAACAGGCTGAGCACCAATGCAAGCCGCCCGCGAGGACTCGCGCTACCCAGAGCGGGCGGCTGTAGTACGGCCACTCGGTCACGTTCGGGACGCCGGCCAGCTCGACGCCCGGGAGCTCGAGCATCGACATCCCGGGTGCCTTGTCGGAGTAGAAGTGCCCCTTGTACTCCGACCGGTCGGACGCGAACGTGGTGCCGAGGCAGGCGTCGTTGTAGAGCTTCAGGTGAGGCATCGATCGCGTCAGGCAGACCCGCGCGACGTCCTGCGCATTGATCGGGTAGACGGGCGTCAGTGCGGCGACCGCGACGAGCGCGACGATCAGCAACTCGTGCCGCGGCCGCGCCCATGGAAGCGGGGACGGTTTGCGCTGGCGCAGACGGGGCTCCGATCTCACCGCGTGGGGTCACCCTAGTCACACCCGCGGAAGGCTCGCCGTTTCCTAACGGCGTTTGACGATGATCCCCGGATGTCCGAAGGAATTGTTCTCCTGCTCGTCGGCGGCGTGCTCGCGGCGAGCACCGCGCTGGCGCTCGGCGCGATCCGCACCGGGCTGCCGGTCCTGGTGGCGTTCCTCGGGCTCGGAATGCTGCTCGGCTCGGACGGGCCGGGAGGGATCGACTTCGACAACGCGCGCCTGACCAGAGAGGTGGGGACGATCGGTCTCGGCTTGATCCTCTACGAGGGAGGGCTGCAGAGCTCGTGGTCGCGGATCCGCCCGGTCGTCGTGCCCGCGGGGCTACTGAGCACACTCGGGGTGGTGGTCAGCATGTGCGTCACGGGCGTCGCCGCCCGCGGGCTCTTCGACATCACCTGGCTCGAGGCCATGCTGCTCGGCGCCGTCGTCGCCTCGACCGACGCCGCGGCCGTGTTCTCCACGCTCCGGTTCACCGAGATCCGCGGGTCGGCTCGCTCACACGCTGGAGGCGGAATCTGGCGGCAACGACCCCATGGCGATCGCGCTCGTGATCGGGCTGATCGCCTGGGTGGAGCATCCGGAGTCGCACGGTGTCGACGACCTCATCCTCCTGGTCGCCCGCCAGATCTCGATCGGCCTCGCCGTCGGGCTCGCGCTGGGCGCCGTCGCAACGTGGGTGTTCCCCCGGATCCCGTCGACGATCGGCGCGTTCGCGCCGGTCGCCTCGATCGCAGCCGCGGCGCTCTCCTTCGGGGCGGCTGACTCGCTCGGTGGCAGCGGGTTCCTCGCCGTCTACATCGTGGGCCTCGCGGTCGGAAGCACCCCGTCGCGCTACCGCCGGCAGCTCGCCGCCTTCCACGAGGGCGTGGCCTTCGTCGCGCAGGTCGGCCTGTTCGTGCTCCTCGGGCTGCTCGTCTTCCCCAACCAGCTCCCGCACGTCGCCGTCTCCGGCCTTGCGCTCGCCGTCGTGCTGATGCTCGTCGCCCGCCCGACCGCCGTCTGGGTGTCGACCGCCGGCTCGCGCTTCAGCAACCGCGAACGGCTGCTGCTCGGATGGGCAGGCCTGCGCGGTGCCGCCCCGATCGTGGTTGCGACGTTCGTACTCTCCTCGCACGTTCCAGACAGCAACACGATCTTCAACGCCGTGTTCTTCGTCGTGATCATCTCGGCGCTCGTCCAGGGGACGACGCTCGAACGGTTCGCGCGACGCCTCAGGCTGACGGCGGAGGCCGAGGTCTAGGAGCCGGGTAGGTCGACGCGTTCGGATGGGACGAGCTCGAGCACGACGTGAACGCGAGAGAGGCCCGCGGCATCGAGGTCGTTCCGGAGCGCTTGCGAGCTCGGCTCCGGCAGCCCACCCGACGCGCTCACCTCGACACCGGCCTCGGACGAGGAGACCGACTCGATCGTCCATCCCGCTGCGTGCGCCCATTTCTCCGCGACCGGCGCGACGTTCTCGCGGTCGAGCGTGTCCTTCGTGATCCGGGCGGACGAGATCGAGAGCGGCACCATGAGGAGCACGACGAACACCGTGATCACGACCCCCGCGAGCCGCCGGTGCACACGCGGCTGCTCGATCGAGGACACCTCGAACACGTGGTACAGCGCCATCACGACGAGGCCGCTCAGGAGAATGGCGCCGACGTTCGTGAGGAAGAGGATCAACGCACCGGTTGCCTGCCCGTCTGCACCGGACTCGAGGGTCAGCCCGACGACGCAGAGTGGGGGACGAGCGAGATCGCGATCGCGACGCCGGGAAGCGTGTTCGAGACATCGGAGCGGAGCACCGCGAACGCGCCGACGGCACCGGTCGCGAGTGCCGCGACGAGGTCGATCAGGTCGGGGTGGACGCGGCTCGCAACCTGGGAGTTCGTCTGCGCGACGATCGGTACCGGCAGCAGCTTCCCGAACAGCCAGCTGATCGCGATCACCACGACCGAGCCCATCACGACCAGGCCGAGCGACCGGAACAGATTCGCGCGATCGCCGGTCATGACAGAGAAGACCGTCCCGACGATCGGCGTCATCAGCGGCGCGACGATCATCGCCCCGATCACCGTCGCGGTGGAGTCCGACGCGATCCCGGCGGAGGCGATCATCCCGGCCAGGACGAGCAGCACCCAGAAGGCGCTCAGCTTCCGGCCGGCGTCGGGCCCGTCGAAGAGCAACTGGTCGTGCATGCGCGGGATCTCCGCGGCGGCGAGCCTGGGCACGGCTGGGATCTTCTGCCGCACGCGCCCGTTCCTTGCCGGAGAGCATCCCCGCCGCGCGATGTTCTAGGCTCGCGCAACCAGCTCAAGAGGAGGACCCGATGCACATTCCGGAGCCCATTCCAACCGACATCCGCGACGAGACGTTCGCGGGGGTGACCTACCACATACGCGGGCAGCTCGTCCCCGAGCTCCAGGTCGAGCTCTCCCACGAGCCCGTGATGTTCGAGCACCACACGCTGCTCTGGAAGGAGCCCGGCGTGAGCATCGAGATGCGGAAGCTCGCCGGCGGCGTCAAGCGAACGATCGCGGGGCTCGACTTCTTCGTCACCCGCGCGACCGGACCGGGGCGGATCGCGTTCTCCCGGAACGGCGCCGGCCAATGCATCCCGCTCCATCTCGCCCAGGGGGAGACATTGCACGTGCGCGAGCACCACTTCCTGGCCGCGACGGACGCGGTCGAGTACACCTACGAGCGGGTCAAGGGCGTCCGCAGCATGATGCTCGGTGGAAGCGGCTTCTTCATCGACCACTTCAAGGCGACGCAGGGCGATGTGATCGTCTGGGTACACGGCCACGGGAATGTGTTCGTCGTCAACCTCGACCACGGCGAGCAGATCGACACCGAGCCCGGCGCGTGGCTATACAAGGATCCGACCGTGACGATGGAGGCGGTCACGATGGACTCAAGAGCGGGCTGATGGGAGGAGGGGGAAGCTCACCTGGAACCGCTTCACCGGCCCGGGACGGCTTGCGATCCAGACCATGTTCCTCGCTCCGGTCGAGTCGGCCGAGTCCGGCAACGCGACCTCGGCCGCGGAGGGCGGGCTCGTCGGGTCGGTGCTGGGAGGTCTGATGCGGGGGTGATCGGGGAGGTGGCAAACTCCCTCGAAAGCCGCGTTAGAGTCTTCCGATGGACGAGCTTTCGCCGCGCGACGAACGTGGGGTCGTCCTCGATGTCGTGCGGCGCTGGCTCGCCGGCTCGGATCCCGAAGACGACGACAGCAACACCGACGGCGTCCTTGCGGAGTGGGAGCGTCTCCGCGGCCCGAACCCGTGGTCGAGCCTCTACGACGCCGAGCATGAGATCGAGCAGCTCGAGGTACTGGAGATCGACGCAGCGCGGGCGGTCGTCGCGCTCCGCTCGCCGCACCGCCATACGCTGAAACGCGGCAGCAACGTCGTCGAGCAAACGCTCGAGGGGCCCGTGATCCTCGAGAAGCGCGACGGGCGCTGGCGCATCGTCGACTACGCGATCGACGGCCGGAGACGCTCGCGTTCGATCGTGATCGGGCCGCTGGCCGAGCAGCGCCAGCCAGGAGTGACGGTCGAGGTCCTCGGATTCGATCGCCCGGCGATGGCGACCCAGTTCGTCGTCAGGCTCACGAACACCGGATCGCGAGACGTCACGCTCAGGCATGCCTACGCCCTCGTCGAGCAGCAGTTGCTCTGGGCGAGCCTGGGCTTCGTGCAATCGAGCCCGATCGCGCCCGGCGAGTCCGCGACGCTCCTGTTGCACTCGGGTCACCCGATGCGCCTGGAGGAGATGCTGATCGCGCTTGCGTTCGACGTGCGATCAGGGTCACACCGGGTCCCGTTTCGGCTGAACGTGCCTCCGAGGGCACCGGAGAGGGTGGTCGCGCAACCGCCTCCGAGCCGGCTGCCACTTCTCCGATCCTCGCCGATCCGCGGGACCGCGCCATGGGTCGTCGCCACCATCCTCCTCGCGTGGTGGGGCGGGTGGTTCGCGATCATCGTCCCGGTCGTCTACGGCAGCCTTCTCTACCTCCAGATCCGCGTGGGCGGAAGGCTCCCCAGGCGACTCGACGCTGTCCGCTACGGGCTGGACCTGGCTGTCATCGTTGGCGGGACCGCGATCCTCTGGCACTCGCCGGCCATCTACTTCGCCGTTCCCTGGTTCGTCTGCTGCGCGGTCTTCGTCGTGTCGAAGCCCCTGGGACTTCGGAAGTTCGAAGCACGGAGTGTCGTCGCCCTGACGCTGGGCGTGGCCTGGTTCTCGTTGCTCGGCCTGCCGTCAAAGCCGCTTCCACCGTGCCGGCTGGTCGACGGCAAGCCGTCGACCATTGCCGACTCCTTCGTCCGCGCCGTAGTCAACGGCGATCTTTCGCGAGCCTCGCGCTACAGATACGGAGGGTTGAACCGGACCGATCGCTACTTCGCCAGCTCGGTCGAACGGAAACATCCGAATGCGGATGTGGTCACCGCGAGCCGGCATACACCTGGCTCGCCGGGCCCCGAATGCAGGTCGATGCGGCTGTACGACAGCGCGTTGAGTTGCTACACCTATCGGGCCCGGAGCGGTGTCCGGATCGTGGTCGGAGTGAGGTGCGACGGATCGACCTGGCACGTGGCGTCGTGGTTCTGAGGCCGGGGCGGGGGGAACGCTTCACGCGGCGGAGCATCCGGCCGCGCCGGTAGCTTGCTGCGTCCCGTGCCTTCCTATCGTCTGATCAGCGCCGAGGGTGACGACCTCGGCTCGTTACGTGCTGCCGCCCCCGACTGGCGTGAGGGCGACCGCATCCATCGCGGGGCCGGGGACCTGCTCGTCGTGCGACTGGTCGAGGCGGAGCCCGACGATGAGGTCGACGGGTACCTGGTAGTGCAGCCTGCTCCTTGAGGGGTCATCTAAAATGAGCGTGATGGTTGCGCCTGAGCGGATCGAGCTTCTCTTCTGGGACGGCTGCCCCTCGCACCCCGAGGCGCTTGCGCTGCTCGAGAGTGTCCTCGAGGCGCAGGGCGTCGCGGCGGAAATCGAGCTGCACGAGGTGCGTTCCCAGGCGGAGGCCGACGAGTTGCAGTTCCCCGGATCCCCGACGATCCGCTTCGACGGCCGCGATGTCGACCCGGTTGGCGCCGAGTCCGCACCGTCGCTCACCTGCCGCATCTACTGGCTGCCCGACGGCCGCGTCTCGCCGGTCCCGAGCCGCGCGCAGCTCGAGGAGGCGCTTCTGGTCGAGCGACCGAAGGTTGCCCGATGAGCCTCGCGCTGGGAGCGGAGGCGCCCGACTTCGCGCTCGAGGGCGTGGACGGCCGCGAGCACTCGCTGAACGACTACCGCGCTGCCGAGCTGCTCGTCCTGATCCAGTCGTGCAACCACTGCCCGTACGTGATCGCCTGGGAGCAGCGGATGATCGCCGTCCAGGACGACTACGCCTCGCGCGGCGTCAAGCTCGTCGCGTTCAACTCGAACGACTTCGAGCGCTACCCGCACGACTCGTTCGAGCAGATGATCATCCGGGCCGGCGAGCGGGGGTTCACGTTCGACTATCTGCACGACCCCGAGCAGACGCTCGCCCACGCGCTCGGCTCGGAGCGGACGCCCGAGGTGTTCGTGTTCGACCGCGACCGCCGGCTCGTCTACCACGGCGCGATCGACGACAACCGCGACGACACCGAAGTGGCGCACCACTACCTCCGCGATGCGCTCGATGCGACCCTCGCGGGATCGAGTCCCGCGATCGAAGAGACGCCCGCCGTGGGCTGTACCGTCAAGTGGCTTTCGTGACCGCGTAGCGCGGGAGGATCACGCCCGCGGGCGGTATCCCCTGGCGCGCCCGATCCGCATCCAGCCTCTCGTTTCGTCACGCCGCCACCGATCTGCGCCGAGGCCCACCGGCACTACGACGGGGCGTGGGGGCTCGACGGGCTGAATGCGGAAACGGCATACCTCGACCGAACGGCGCACTGGGTCGGGATCTTCGATCGCGCCTGGCAGACGCGCCCGTACCGCGCTCCGACGTAACCTTTCGGCGTGCCTGCCGCGCCAACCGTCTCACGGCCGCTGGCGCAGCTCCCGAACGCGCTGACGATCCTGCGGCTGATCGCGATCCCGGTCTACGCGATCCTGATCCTGAACTCCACCGACGGCCACAGCTGGCCGGCGGCGATCCTGTTTGCCGCGGCCGCGATCACCGACCAGTTCGACGGCTTCCTGGCGCGCCGCTGGCAGGTCGAGTCCGAGTTCGGGAAGATCGCCGACCCGCTCGCCGACCGCCTGCTGATCGATGTCGCGGTGATCCTGCTCTGGCATGCGGGGCAGTTGCCGTGGGTCGCGCTCGCGATTCCCGCGCGGGACGTGTTCGTGATCGTCATGACGCCGTTCGCGCTCGGGCGGGGCTACAAGTTCGAGGTGAACACGCTCGGCAAGCTCGCGACGTGGCTCCTCTACCTGAGCCTCGGGCTGGTGATGGTCGTGCACGGCGACTGGCCGCAGCTGATCTTCTGGACGGGCTTCGTGCTTGCCGTGATCTCGCTCGGGATGTACTTCCTGAAGGCCCGGAAGGAGATCGGCGCGAAAGCGGGAACGTAGAATTCTCAAGTTGAGGTTGACGGTTTGCCGACCGTCCGCTGTAATCAGTGAGAGCGAACGAAAGGTGGCAGTGGAACTTCTTCCGGATCTCGGCTCCCTCTCGGATGAGGAGCTCAAGGCGTTGAAGGACGATCTCGAGACGCAGGAGCGCGAGGTGAGCTATCAGCGCCGCGTCCTGCACGGCAAGATCGACATCCTGCGCGCCGAGTATGTGGCGCGGCTCCAGCGCACAGGCGGGCAGAGCGCGCTCGACCACATGGACGTCGAACGGCTGACGGAGATCCTCACAGGCAAGGCCGCACCGGCCTCGCCGACCGAATGAGCTACACGGGGGATGGCCTATGAGCCATGTCTATTGCTCCGAATGTGGATTCCTGAACCCGGAGACGGCGAACTACTGCTCTCGCTGCGGCGCGCTGCTCGACAAGGGCGACGCGGCCGTGGAGAACACGCAGTCGTTCTCCGCCGACGAGGTCGGGGAGCACGAGCATGACCTGCTCGACGGGCTCGAGGGCCCGGCGCTCGTCGTGCGCTCGGGTGGCGGCAGGGCGGGGGAGGCGTTTCACCCGGCCGGGGAGCGGACGCGGATCGGCCGTTCGCCGGACTGCGAGATCTTCCTCGACGACGTGACCGTCTCACGCAACCACGCGGTGCTCGTTGAACGTGACGGCGCGTTCTTCGTCGAGGACGAAGGGTCGCTGAACGGCACGTTCGTCAACCGCCACCGGATCGACAAGGCCGAGCTCGAGAACGGCGACGAGGTGCAGATCGGGAAGTACCGAATGACGTTCGTGGAGGGTGTCGGATGAGCGTAGGCTTGAAGGAGCTCAATATTGAGCGGAGGCGCCGGCTCCGCCGGCGCCGGGAGCGGGCATGAGCCTGCTCGAGTCGTCGTCGAACAAACAGCGGGAGCGTCTCCTGCGAATCGGTGAGGTGGTCCGACGCCTCCGAGAGGAGTTTCCGGACATCTCGATCTCGAAGATCCGCTTCCTCGAGGACGAGGGGCTGTTGAGTCCTCAGCGGACACCGGGTGGTTACCGCCTATTCTCCGAGCATGATGTCGAGCGGCTCGTGACGATCCTGCGCCTCCAGCGCGACGAATTCCTGCCGTTGCGCGTGATTCGCGACGAGCTGACCGATCCCGCGGCGACCGAGCGCAAGCGCCGCAAGCCGGTTGGCCTGGGGGAACGGGTCGACCTGATCGAGTTCGGCGAGCTGTGCCGGCGGGCCGGGATCACGGCCGAGCTCGGCAAGGAGCTCGAGGACTTCGGGCTGATCGCGCCGATCGGGAGCGGCGGGGACAAGCGCTATCCCGAGAGCGACACGGACGTTGCGATGGTGTGCGCGCAGCTGACGCGCTTCGGCGTGGACGCGCGGCACCTGCGCACGTTCCGGACCGCGATCGACCGGGAGGTAGCGCTGCTCGACCAGCTGATCGCGCCGGCGCTCCGTTCCCGCAACAACGAGCGGCGCGCAGCCGGCCTCTCCGACCTGCAGGCTCTCACCGAGCTCGCGCAGGAACTGGCCGCGCTTCTTCTCTGGCGCGAGGTTCGGGAGATCGCAGCCCGATGACGGCCGTCGACCTTCGCAGCCGGATCCGTGAGGTTGACGACTTTCCGACCCCCGGGGTGGGGTTCAAGGACATCACGCCGCTGCTCGCCGACCCGATCGCACTCAATCAGACGATCAGCGACCTGTCGACCTGGGTGACTGCCCACAACGCGGATCTGGTGCTCGGCGCCGAGGCTCGGGGCTTCATCCTCGGCGCCGCGATCGCCGCACAGTCGGGAACGGGTTTCGTCCCGGCGCGGCGGCCGGGCAAGCTTCCGCCGGAGACGATCGGCGCCACCTACCTGCTCGAGTACGGGGAGAACGTCCTCGAGGTGCACCCGGATCTGATCCCGGCGGGCTCACGCGTCGTGATCCACGACGACGTGCTGGCGACGGGGGGGACGGTCGAGGCGATCTGCGGCCTCGTCGAGCAGCTCGGCGCCGTCGTCGTCGGGGCGTGCTTCATCATCGAGCTGACGTTTCTCGGCGGTCGCGAGCGCCTGGACGGCCTCGACGTGCACGCGCTGATCTCCTACTGAGTCGACACTCGAGATCGCTTGACCCCTCCGGCCAGGGATCGCCCTTTCCGACGGCGATCCCGATGCTGAAGCCGTGGGCGTGCAGCTACAGGAGCTAGGGGAGGCGGGAGCCTTTCCACGCTCGTCTCTTCTGGTCAGGCTGGTGCTCGTCCCGAGCCCGCCGACGCCGCAGGAGCGCCTGGAGGACGCCCTCGGGCCGGAGCTCGCGCGCCTGCTACTGAACGCTCTCGGCGACGGTCACGGTCGCCGCGGCTCGTCCTCGCCGTACACGCGTACGTAGAGGAAGATCCCGCAGGCTGCGACGCAGCCGACGACGAACGAGAGCGCACCGGAGAATCCGACGGCCACGCCGCCGATCCAGATGAAGACTCCGAAGACGATCGCCCAGAGGAACGAGCTGACGCCATGTGAGAAGGCCGGCAACCGCACGCCGGAATCCTAGTGAGCCGGCGGGGAGCGCTTCGCGAGAACCAATCGCGCTTTAAATAAATTCACCGAGTCGGTGGCGCTTTCGTCCCCCGATCCCGCTGGCTTTCCGCTTCCGCGTACGGCCCTCGGGCTCGGCTTCGATCTACCGGCGCTCCGTTCTCGGTGCAGTCGGCAAGCTACTGGCCGCCGCGAATCCGGGCAAGTTGCCCGCTGAGGGAAATAGCGCATTTTGCGACGAGAAGGACTTTCGGCCCGGCGGCATGACGGCAAGACTGTCCCCGACAGGTGTTCAAGGAGCCGTCGTCTGACTGAGGGGCGCTCGGGGGAGTGCAGTTGGCGACACGTCGGAGGGATGCGGTGGAATGCTGCTTTGTCGACTCGACATAACACTGATTATCGTGCGTGGGTTTTCTGAGGAGGGCTGGGCGTGATCGTCGACGTCGAGCGGCTGCTCGAGGGCGAGGAGCTGGCGAGGCTCGTCGAGATCGCGGAAGAGCGCGGGCGAGTGCGCGCGTCGCAGCTGAACGAGCTGCTGGAGCCGATGCAGCTCGATGCGCTCGAAAGCGAGTCGATCTACCGCGAGCTCGAGAAGCGCGCGATCGAGGTGATCGACGACCGCGTCGACGAGGACGCACCGCGGGCCGCTCTCGGCCCGATCTCGTTCGAGACGACGACAGACGCGCTGCAGCTCTTCCTGCGCGAGGCGACCAGGCACCCGCTTCTGACGGCCGCCCAGGAAGTCTCGCTCGCGAAGGCGATCGAGCGCGGCGATCCGCTGGCGAAACAGCGGATGATCCAGTCGAACCTACGTTTGGTCGTCTCGATCGCGAAGAACTACCGCAACCAGGGCCTGCCGTTCCTCGATCTGATCCAGGAGGGCACGCTGGGCCTGATCCGCGCCGTCGAGAAGTTCGACTGGCGCCGCGGCTTCAAGTTCTCGACGTACGCCACCTGGTGGATCCGCCAGGCGGTCGCGAGAGCACTCGCGGACAAGGGCCGGATGATCCGCATGCCGGTGCACATCGTCGAGCGCGTCCACAAGCTGAACCGCGCCGAGCGCCAGCTCTGGGCCGAGCTCGGCCGCGAGCCGACCATCGACGAGGTTGCCGTCGAGGCGAACCTCCCCGTCGAGCAGGCCCGCGAGGTTCGCGCTGTCCCCCGCGCCACGTCCCTCGACTCACCGGTCGGCGAGGACGACGACGCGGTCGTCGGCGACTTCGTTCCCGGCAACGAGCCCCTTCCGGAAGAGCTCGTCGAAGAGACCCTGCGCGCAGAGATCATCGCCTCCGCCCTACGCTCGCTTCCCGAGCGTCACCGAGACGTGATCATCCTCCGCTACGGGCTCGACGAGTCCGACCCCCGCACCCTCGGCGAGATCGGCAGACGGCTCGGCATCACCCGCGAGCGCGTCCGCCAGATCGAGGTCGAGGCCCTCGGCCGGCTGTCAACGCTGCAGGAGATGCGGCTGATCTAGCGGCCAGGTAGCTCCGCAAGCGTCAACAAAGGGTACGTGCGGCGTTGCGCAATGTTCCCTGTGCGGGATTTTGGAGCGAGCGGGCCGCGGCCTTCCGCGCTGCGTGACTTTCCGTATCGGCAAGTTGTGCTAACTTTCCGGTATGGAAAATCAGTCGTCGGGTTCGGTCCCTCCCAGCGCGGCCCGAGAGCAGCTATGGGCCGCCCGCCAGAAACACGACGCATCGGTCCGTCGTGCAATGCTCCCAGCGGGGTTCATCATCGCGTCGAGTCGTCGTCTGCGGAGCGCAGACGGTAGCGCCCGCCTACAAGGGGCCGGGAAACGTGGTCTCCATCATCGCGGTCGTATGGTTCCTTGCTGAACTATTGCGGATGGCCGCTCGTAACCAGTGGCGTCCGTTGCGGTCGTGGCCGAAGCCTAGGTGGGGTCTCACCGAGGTGGCGCTCATCTCTGTCGCGGTGCTTGTCGGGGGCGTGGTCGGCCCTCATCTGCTCGCCAGCCACGGCAGTACGGCTCTCGTGAGTTGGGGACTTGGTGGAGCCGTGACTGTGATCGTTGCGGCCTGCCTTTTCGCCGCGAAGACTTCCTATCGGCGTCGTGCGTCTCGGGCATGGCAACGGTGAGCGAAGCGGTGTTCGACGAGCTGATCCACGCGCCCTTGCGCCTACAAATATGCGCGATGCTCTCGCCGGTGCGGTGGTTGCCGTTCTCCGACATACGCGACAGCCTGGAAATCTCCGATTCGGTTCTGAGCAAGCACCTGTCAGCGCTCGCCGAGGCCGGGTACGTGGAGGTTTCCCGTGTGCGGGCGGATTCACGTTCGCGGCGGCAGGTCACGCTCACCGAACCAGGGCGCACGGCGTTACGCGGGCACCTGGTGGCTCTGCAAGCCATCGTTGCCGCAGCCGAACCGACCATCATCGAGCAGCCGTCCGGTGCCCGTGCCCCGGAGCGCCCCCAGGCCCGTCGAGAGGTCCGCCTCGATCCTCGGATCGCGTAGGTAGCGAGTTGTCTGCACGGTCCCTGTCGCTCTTTGTACAGAGCGTCGTCTTCTCTTCGGAGCGCAACGCGGGCACTCCTGGCTTGCCTAGTCGTCGAGGAACCGTGCCGCGAGACGGGGAAGACGACGCCGAGCTTCGGCCTCGTCGTCAGGATCCCAGTCGTCTCCTTCGGGGCCGGTGGTCATGTCCATCGGTGGAACTCCGAGCCTTCGGAATGTCTCTTCCTCTGACTTCCTGAGCGCGGCAAAGTCGGCCCCGCCGGTCGCGGCCTTCCAGGCGTCGTAAGCCGGATACACCTCGTACTGGTACCGGAACTCGTCGTCGCCCTCCATAACATCCGCGAGCGAATCCGGATCGTTGAGCGTCGCGTGATACACGCCTCGGCCCTGCAGGATCAGCCAGCTGCGGAAATCCATAAATCCGTCGTCCGAGCAGCCGCCACCGATCAGATAGGCGGCGTTCCAAACATCCCACCTGTACGCAGCGCGCTGTGCCTCGGCCCATCGCCGGTCGAACAAGTGGATCGTCTCTACTGGGCGTGTTGCCAGTTCGTGCGAGAGAGCCTCAGCATGCGCCCTCGTCTCCGCGCGGCGCGTCAATTCGATCAGCGCCCAGAACTCGTCTTCGCTCATGTCCCGGGAGAGTAGTCAGGCGTCTGGGAAACTCGCCGGCGCAGGCCACCGCGCCGCGCTGTTTGGATTTGGGTGGCGGTGGCGGTCGTCGTCAGCTGCCCCAGAAGATCCCTTCGCGCGACAGGCGCACCAGGAACGAGGTGAACGAAGGTGCGATGCAATCACCGCGATCGGATGCCTCGTATCACCGCCCCCGGCCGTCGGGTGAGAGATCGACCGCAACCCGCTCTCCCTCGCGGTCGTATCTCTCAGCCAGGAGGTACCGACTTCCCGATCCCAGGCGAACCAGACGGTCCGGCTCGACCCGCGCATCCGGCTCGCCTAGAGCGTGAGACCGCCGCAGCCCCAGTAGAACGCCCGCGGTCGGCCGGCAGCACGTCGCCCTCCGGTAGCTCTGGCAGCCCCACACGCTCTTCCAGGACGCCGTCCTCATCGCTGTCGAACCGGTGATGGCGTTGCGGGCGGTTCATGCCCTACAGACTGCCTGCACCGGAACGTACAGCGTGGTCGAGTCTCTCAGATATACGTCGCTGCACCCGGGCCCGCGCGTTTGCCGAAACGCAGGTGCCAACGGGACCGACGTCGACCCCCGGTCGCGAACGGCGAGCTGCTGCCTCAGCAGCTCGAGCAAAGACATGAGATGGGCGTTTGGCCGGAAGGGATCACCGAGCGCCGGGCCGGCGCCGAGTGGCAGTGCTGCGGTGACCGCTCCTTCGACCTCGGCGACGACATGCGGCCCGTCCACTCGCGCGAGACCATTGAGCTCAGCGAGACGCTCGAGCGTCTCATCGTCATGTTCGCGGGCGAGCCGGAGCGTCACCGTCTCGAGCGGAAAACGAGGCGCAGGATCGTTTTTGCGCCGAAGATAGGACTGCCGAAGCTTCCGATCGAGGCTCAACCGGTTGTCGCGAAGCGCTGCCTCCCTGAAAGCCGGATGCATCAGGATCCCCGCCTCAGGCGGGATTCCGCGGCGTTGCCGGGTTCCCGTCGTGCGATTGTCATGTGGTTGTGCAACTGCCTGCTCCTCTCGTGGAAGGTTGACTTCGACAGTAGGAGATGCTGCCGGTATCCACATCGGGATCGCCTACCCATCTTCGGCGACGGAACTACCGATCCAGTGCGCCACGACACCGCCCATGAGAAAGCCTGACCCGGCCGGGTTCGACCCCCAATGAACGGAGATCGAACGACCATGTCGTCGATTGAGGGAGAGCTCGTGACCGAGACACTCGAGTACGACGGCGGTCGGCAGGTCACGGTGTACGTCCCGCCGGAGCCGGCCCAGGCGGTCGTGTTTACCGGGGACGGTCATCTGATCTCGAACTGGAGCGCATCCCTCGAGGCAGCTGACGTGCGGCAAACGATGATCGTCGGCGCCCATCGCGCACCCGATGAGGCGATGCGGCTCCATGAGTACTCACCGGGCTTCGAGCCGGAGCGGTTCGCGGCACACGAGAAGTTCTTCGTCGAGGAGGTGCGTGGCTGGGTGCGAGCTCGTTTCGGAGTCGGCATGGCCGCCGAACGCACCGCGGTTTTCGGCGTCTCGGCCGGCGGGGAGCTGGCCCTCGCCGTTGGGCTTCGGCATCCAGAGGTCTACGGCGCGATCTTCTGCGCCTCGCCCGGCGGCGGCTACCAGCCGCCCGGGGTGATGCAGGGCTCGCTTCCGCGGGCATACCTCGTCGCGGGCACCCTGGAACCGTTCTTCCGCGACAACGCCAGCCGATGGGCGACCGCGCTACGCGATGCCGGGGGCGAGGTCGTGATGACCGAGCGCGTCGGCTCCCACGGCGATCCCTTCTGGCACGAAGAGCTGCCGCTGATGGTGGAGTGGGCGTTCGGACGAGGCCTCGCTTCACCGTTCGCGTGAGAGGATCCTGCGATGAAGGTTGGCGATACGGCGCGGCGGTCCCGCGCGATCAGTCTTCGGGACATCGAGCTCTTCACCGAGCTGACCGGCGACCGTAACCCGCTCCACTACGACGCGGACGCGGCAGCGAGGAGCCGGTTCGGCGGGATAATCGTCCAGGGCGGTGTGACCTCCGGGCTTCTGAACGCGGTGGTCGCCGAAGATCTGCCTGGCCCCGGCAGCGTCTTCCTACACGTCGACTGGAGCTTTCGCGCGCCGGTGCGGCCCGGGGACGTCATCACAGCCGAGGTCGAGGTGCTCGAGGTCCGCGCTGACAAGCCGATCTCGACGTTGCGAACCACGATCTCGAACCAGGACGACGTCGTCGTGCTCGAGGGCACCGCCCTCGTCTACCGCGCGCCCCTCTAGCTCGAGCGGCAGTCGGCCAGACCGTCGCGAGCGGTGCTCAGTGTGGGACGCGGGGCCGGAACCCCGAACAGAGCAGGTCGGCATGTGCGATGAGGTCGCCGGCGAGAGCGCAGCAGACGTGCTGCTCGACGACGTAGGGCTTCCCGTCCTCGATGCCCTCGAATCTGTAGGCGATGTGAAGGCGATCGCCTACCTCCTCCGTTCGTGACTCCACCAGTTGGAGCTCGGTCGAGTCGGCGAACCAGCCGGTGACCATCGCCGCAGCGTCCTCGGCTCCGACCCGCTCGCGGAGGCCCGGCGGGACCAGGGCTCGAAACTCGACTCCCGCCGTGAAGCAACCCAGGATCGCCGACTCGTCCTGAGCGGCGATCGCCTCCACGAAACGTCTGCCGACCGAGGGCTCCATGTCCGGGAGTCTATGACTCGCAGAAGCTGGATCTGCGGCCGGCTTTCGGGCGCCATGACCAAGCGGGCTCCCACAGCTCGACGCGATTGCCCTCGGGATCGGTGACCCAGCCGAATCGACCGACGCCCTCCATCTCCTGCGCCTCGTCGGCGACGACCGCTCCCTTGGCGCGAAGCTGCGCGAGCATCGCATCCAGGTCTCGGACACGGAAGTTGAGCATGGTCTGCTGGTCACGGCGCCCGAAGTAGTCGGACTCCGACTCGAACGTCGCGAACACCGTCGGCCCGGCCTCCTGATGCCACAGGCCGTTCTCATCGGCGTCCAGGCCCAGGCAATCGCGGTACCAGGCGCTCAGGGCTACGGGGTCGACGGCCCGCAGGAAGTATCCGCCGATTCCAAGCACGCGCTCCACGGGGTCATCTTGTCAGGACGCGGGCCCGACGGGCCGCGGCGCGGTTACGTTGGTACGGCGTGAACGGAATCCGGTCCATCTGGTGGTGGCGTGCCCTCGTCCTCACGGTCGTGATCGTCTACTTCGAGCTTCCCTATTCGATCAGTGGCTGGATCCCGGTCTGGCTGCCGTTCCTGCTCGCGGCCTTCACCGAGGCACAGTTCTTTCTCTCCGGCTGGCGTTCCACCCCGAGGCGCCAACGAGTCGATCCGGGGCCGCAGGAGTCGGATCTGGAGGAGCTCGGCCGCGGCTCCTTGCTGCACTTCCCACTCCCGCAAGGTGGTGAGCTGTGGCTCGAAAGCGGCGAGTTCACCGAGCATGAGATTGCCGAGTGGCTGCGCCGCAACGAAGAGGATCTGGAGGCGCTTCCCGACGGCCGGTTCGCCGCCGGGCCGCTCCGGCTCGACCGCGACAACGCGATCCGCCCTGTCAGCGAGGTTCCCGCGCCACCGGCGGCACTCCCACGGCGCAGCCGCGTCGGAATCCTGGTGTCCGTTCTCATCGTCACCGGGCTCGGCGTGCTGCTGTTCACGCGCTCATCCGGCTGGGACCACCTGTCGACGCAGACGCGGGCCGCCGCGCAGGCGCAGTTCTCGCGGCTCGCGGCGGAGATCGCCGGTCATCGAGTCACTGTCCACTGCGACGACCGCCATGTCGGCTACGTGCAAGGGGATGACGGGCTGGCCGAGGTCGGCGGACGGCAAGCGTGGCTGACGACCGACATCTGCCTCGCGCTCGTGCGACTGCGCGATGGAAAGATCAACCCGCAGGGTGAGTCCGCCTCGCATGCGGTCGTCGTGCTCGCTCACGAGTCGTGGCACTTGCACGGGGTGGCGTCGGAGTCGCTGGCCAACTGCTTCGCCTACCAGTCCGGGGTCGGCGTGGCCGAGAAGCTCGGGGTGTCGCCTTCGACCGCAGAGGCGATGATGCGGGAGCAGCTGGCCGAGAACGGCGCGCTCTACGCGGACGATCCCGCCTACCTGATCCCTTCGAGTTGCAGCAACGGCGGCGAGTACGACCTCCATCCGGGCTCTTCACGGTTTCCCTAGCGCAACTGCTTCCCCCTCGCGAGGCCTCTAGCCCTCGCGCATTGCCGAACAAATCCACGAGGTCGACATCTGAGGAAACAGGGTCGGGGCCATCACCTGGCCGGCGTACAGGAGCCTGCCGCGAAGCCCGGCCCGGCCGATGTAGACGCGCTCCCAGTTCAGGAATCGCCAATCGTCGATCCTCATGCCGGCATGCTCGACGAGAGCCTGCATGTCGTGGCGCGTGTAGAGCCGGATATGGCCATGGGTGTACCCCCGTGGCAGCGGTGGATCCATCACTGCCCCGTTCCCGAAAGCGAGTGAGGCGACGCGCACGAACGCGGCGAGATTGGTCGAGGAGATGACGAGCCGGCCGGTGTCCGCGAGCTGGCCGCGTAGCCGCTCGAGCACCCCGAGCACCTCCGTCGGCGCGAGATGCTCGATCACGCCACAGAAGAGCACGGCGTCGAAGCCCCCGTCGAAAGGCAGGGCGTCCGCGACGATATCGGCCGTCCTGAGCTCGACCTTCTGACGCGCGATCTGCTCACGATACCAGGCCTGGGCGAGGTGGCCGGACTCGGGGTGCTCGACCGCGGACAGCTCGACCCGATCGCCGAAGATCGCCCTGAACGCAGTCGTCATCACGAGGTTCCCCGGCCCCACCTCCAGCGCTCGGCGCGGATTCTTCGCAAGCTCGGCGATCACGAGACAGCGCTCGGCATTGAGCGAGGCCTCCCGACGAAGCAGGTCCGGCCCGAGCAGCTTGCCGTTCTCGGTGCACTCGACAAGGAGCGGCGCCAGCTCTGCGGCAGTGACCACAGCGCGAGTCTAGGCGCGTGACCGCAGATAACCTCGGCGCCCGATGACGCCGCCAGGGCTCGACTAGCCTACGCTTGTGGGGCGTGAACATCCAAACGCGCTCGCCTACAAGCGAACCGCCGACCTGTTCCGATCCGGGGATACCGCCCTGGTTGCGCCGCTGATCGCGCCGGAGGTCGTCTGGCACGTTCCAGGCGAGCATCACATGGCCGGCATCATCCGTGGGCGCGAGGCACTGCTGGCGTGGCTCGACCAGCTCAAGGGCCTCGGGTTCTGGCTCACCGAAGAGGATGTCTTCGCGAGTGAGGAGCACGTTTGCGCAATCAGCCTCATGGGCGCCCGGCGTGACGGCGTCGACGTGCAGACCCGCGTGGTGAGCGTGTTCCGCTACCGGGATGAGCAGCAGATCGAGCGGTGGCTCTATCCGGACGACGGAGCCGCCTGGAATGCGATCTTCGAGGCTTGACCCGGAGCCGCCTACGCGGTCGGCACCGGAGTGAGCGGCGCTTCTCCGTTGAGAACGGCAATCGCGTTGCGCGCCGCGAGTCCTGCCATCGCGATCCGGGTCTCGGTAGTGGCCGATCCCAGGTGCGGCAACAGCACGACGTTCTCGAGCTCGAGCAGGCCGGGATGCACGACGGGCTCGCGCTCGTAGACGTCGAGGCCGGCGCCCGCGATCTCACCCGCGCGAAGCGCCCTGGCCAGCGCTTCCTCGTCCACCACCGGGCCGCGCGTCGTGTTGACGAGGAACGCGCTCGGTTTCATGCGGCGCAAGGCCGCGGCGTCGATCAGGTGGTGCGTCTCGTCGGTGAGCGGGCAGTGCAAGGAGACGACGTCCGCCGTCTCCAGGAGCGCCTCGAGTGAGAGGAAGCTCGCATCAAGCTCCGACTCGAGCGATTCCGGTGCGCGCCGCCGGCCGGCGTACACGACGCTCATCCCGAGTGCACGGGCACGACGTGCCGTCGCAGTGCCGATCTGCCCGAGGCCGACGATGCCGAGCGTCTTTCCCTGGATACCCGTGCCGAGCATGAACCACATGTTCCAGGCCCACGGGACACCGCTCCTGACGAGCCGCTCCCCCTCGCCGAGCCGGCGCGTCGTCATCAGGATCAGCGAGAGCGCGATGTCGGCAGTCGCCTCCGTGAGCACACCCGGAGTGTTCGTGACGACCACCCCGCGGTCGGCGCACGCGGCGACGTCGACGTTGTCGTAACCGACCGCCACATTCGCGACGACCCGAAGACGATCGCCGGCGGCATCGAGAAACGCCCCGTCGATCCGGTCGTGGAGCATCGCGACGACGGCATCCGCGCCGTTCACCGCAGCATGGAGCTCCTCGACCGTCAACGGCCGGTCGTCGGGCGACACCCAGGTCTCCCCCGCCGCCCGTAGGAGCTCGAGAGCGGGCTCCGGGATCGACCTGGTGACGACAATTCTGGGCATTCCACCTACCTTTGCATTACCGCCCGTGTCCACTTCCCGGCCGGTTATCGGGCCGGAGGTTAGCTCAGCTGCTTGCGAGGCGCGCTGCCGCCACGGCATGCGCCTCGGTGCGGGCGACCGAATGGCCCATCACCACGGCAAGGAAGTCGTCGCGCTCGAGCGCGTAGAGCCGCGCAGTCGGTGTCCGCCCGCACGGTCGCGGTTCGCGGCACGTCGTGCAGCAGCGCGATCTCACCGAAAAAGTCACCGGGGCCGGCGGCGACGGTTCGGGCGTCCGCGTCGATCGTCAGCCTGCCTTCGCCGACGATGTAGAAACGATCGCCCGTCTCGCCGGCGCGGATCACGATGTCCCCCGCCGCGACGTCGACCGGAACGAGATGCGTCGCGATCCGCTCCTTGGCGACGAGGGAGAGCGGCGCGAAGACCGAGACGCTCTCGATCAGGGCCACCTCGGGTGGCGGCGCAACCTCCGCGTCGATCCCGAGAAGCCGCCGGTGAGTGACGAGAACGAGCACCGGGAGAATCGCGCCGACAACGAGGAATGTGGGCCGGATCCCGATCAGGTCCAGGACGAGCGGGGCGACGAACGAGCCGATCGCCACCGTGCCCATCGCGAGGCCCCACGTGACGCCGAGCACACGGGTCAGCACCTCGTCGGGGACGATGCGCTGGAGAAGCGTGAACCCCGAGACGTCGACGACGCTGTTCGCCGCGCCGATCACCGCGAGCAAGAGGAGCACGGCGACGGGATACGGGAGTGGCGCGATCAGCATGATCGGGACGCCCCAGAGGACGAGGGCCCAGGCGAACGGCGGCGCGAGGCGATCGGTGCGCAGCGAGATCGCGCCGAACGCGCCGACCAGCCCCCCGGCCCCGATCGCCGCGGTCAGGTAGCCCACGTCCGATGCCCCTCGATGGAGCACCTGGTAAGCGGTCACGACGATCAGGACGTTCAGGCAGCCCCGCACGAACGTCTGCGAGGCGATGAGGCCGACCAGGAGCCGGGCGCGAGGAACCTCGGCCACCGCCTTGAAGCCCTGCCAGACGTCGACCCTCCCCTCATCTGCCGACGCCGGGACGCGGCCGGGGACGGACACGAGGGCGAGAAGCGCCGCCGATCCGAGGAGCGCCGCCGCGCCGGCCGTGAAGACCACTCCGACACTCGCGTACGCCACGAGCACCCCTGCGACGAGCGGGCCGAGCAGGGTGCCGAGGCTCTCGATCGTCGAGGTCGCTCCGTTCGCGGCGATCAGCTCCGTCGCGGTGCGCGCGAGTGACGGGAGGAGAGCGACGAGAGCTGGCCGGAACAGCGTCGAGCAGACACCGACGGCGGATCCCGCAGCGAAAACGACGGCCCGGTCGCCCATGAACGCGCCCACGGCCGAGACTCCGAGCGCTGCGGCTCCCAGGAGGGCGACTCCGAGGAGAAAGCGCTCGCGCCGGAAGCGATCGCCGAGCGACGTCGCGAACGGCGCGATCACGGCGGCCGGAAGCAAGCGCATGAGCCCGGCGACCCCGACCGCCGTCGATCCGCCGTGGCCGTAGGCGAATACGCCTAGCGCCACGAAATGCGCCCACTCGGCCGACACCGAAGCCCCCCACGCCAACTGCGCGCGGCGAATATCCACGTTCTGAGCCGTAACGCGAAGAGCCGAGAGCGCCTGGCGTAGACGTGACACGAAGACGGCAACCTAGCCGGTCGCCTCCGCTCGTCGGGTCAGAGCAAGGCTTCGGAGATCCGAGCGCCGAACCAGATGCCGGCAACTCCACCGATGAACGCGAAGATCACCGATGCGAGCGAGATCGACGATGCGCCCCAGACCTCCGGCAGAAAGCTTCCGACGGTTGAGCCGACGAGCGCGCAGAAACCGATCACGGAGCGTCCCATTGCGCAAGACGATCGGCCGCAGGCGGCGCGAGCTTGAGTCCCTCGAGAGCGGTACCCCGGGGCTGCTACCCGGCGCGGAGCCGGCCGGCGAACCCGACGTTCGGCGCATGGATGTTGACCATCCGAAGCTCCGAGCCGCCGACGTTCCAGAACCCGTGCGTCACACCCACGGGCGCCGCGACGAAGCTTCCGGGGCCGGCCCGGAACACCTCGTCGCCGACCAGGAACTCCGCTTCTCCGGCGAGGACGTAGAACGAGTCGACGTGATCGTCATGGGTATGCGCATCGACCCCCTCGAACTCCGGTCCGAAGCGCAGCTCGACCACCTCGTACTCGGGTAGCTCGCCGAGGATCCGGTGATGGCGCTCGCCGCGGGCGACGTGCTCACCGCCCTCGGCGCCGGTGGCGACGATCCCCTCATCCGTCACAGCGCGAGCCTAACCGGGGATCCATTCGGCACCGGATCTCAGTGGAGGCAGCTTTCCATGGTCGAGGCCTCCTGGCTCGTCACCTTCAAGCCGTGGTTCGTATAGAACATCACGTTCCCCTTGACAGCTTCTGCAACGCCGGAGAGATCTTCGACTCGACCGTGACCGACTTGCCGGCTGGCGCAAGGCAGCTCTTCGTCGCCGAGAGCGAGTACGCGCTAGAGGCTCCCGAGGCGGGCCCGGCCAGGATCAAAGCCGGGAGAGCAAGAAACGATACGGCTCGTCGCTTCACCCAGCCCCGGACTCTAACGTCCAGCGGCGAAGGTCGGCAACCGCGTCCCTCGTTCGAGGGAAGGACTCAGGTCTGGAGGTACAGCTTCAGCGCCGGCGCCGAGCGGCGAAGCTCGCGAAGCGCCTTGTTCTCGAGCTGCCGGACGCGCTCGCGGGTGATCCCGAGGGACTGGCCGAGATCCTCGAGGGTCTGTGACGGCTCCCCGTCGAGGCCGTAGCGCCGTTCGAGGACCAGCCGCATTCGGGGCTCGAGGGCGGCCAACGCCGCGTCCAGCTCCGTCGCGCGATGTGTCTCCGCGGTGACCTGTTCGGGTGCGTCGGCGCGCTCGTCCTCGATCAGGTCGGCGTAGTTGCTCTCGCCGTCCCCGACGGGCGTCTCGAGCGAGACCGGATGCGCGACCAACTCGAGAAGCTCTCCGACCTTCTGTGGCGTGATCCCCACCTCGATCGCGATCTCGTCGTTCGTCGGGTCGCGGTTGAACTTCTGGGTGAGCGCGCGACGTGCGCGCAAGACCTTGCGAACCTGGTCTCCGACATGGACGGGTAGGCGGATCGTGCGGCCCTGATCGGCGAGAGCACGGGAGATCGCCTGGCGGATCCACCACGTTGCGTAGGTCGAAAGCTTGTAGCCCATCCGGTAGTCGAACTTCTCGACCGCCCGGATCAGGCCCATGTTGCCCTCCTGGATCAGGTCGAGCAGCGGCACGTCGGCCTTCGTGTAGTTGCGGGTGATCGACATCACGAGCCGGAGGTTCGACTCGATCAGGCGCGTCTTGGCTGCCTCGTCGCCCATGTCCTTGCGGCGCGCGAGCTCGCGCTCTTCGCCAGGCGTCAGCAGACGCCCATCGCCGAGCTGGCGGACGTAGAGCTTGAGCGGGTCAGCGGCGGCTACCTGCTCCTCGACCGACAGCTTCGCATTATCGGGCTCGTCCTCTTCCTCTGCGACCGCCTCCGGATCGTCGAGCGAAGGCAGGAGCTCGGTGACCGGCTCCGAATGCTCTTGCTCGTAATGAGGTTGGGAAACTGCCATGCCGCACAGTCGATATCGGTTGTGCACCCCTCTTTCTTGAGGAGCCCGATGCCGAAGGCAACCTTTACGGTCTCTTATCCGTCCTAGGCCTTACGATCAACCCATGTGCGGAATCGCCGGATATTCCCTCGCCCCCAACTCGCGCCTCGATCGAACACTGGCCGCGCAAGCACTGCTGGCCGCGATCGCCGAGAGAGGAACCGACGCCGTCGGGTATGCCTATGCCGAGCCGGTGGGCTCCGGCACGCCGCTCGTCGTCGTCAAGCAGCAGACCCCCGCGTCGAAGCTCCTCGAGCGCGTAGCCGTCCCGGCAGGCGCGAACGAGTTACTCGTGCACGTGCGCGACTTCACCAAGGGGCATCCGTCGGCAGCTGCGAACAATCATCCGATCCGCCACGGGTCGGTCGTCGGCGTCCACAACGGCCGGATCGAGAACGACGACGAGCTGCTCGCCGAGCATCCCTGCGCCCGGGCCGAGCCGAGCATGACCGTCGACTCCGAGGCCGTCTTCGCACTTGCCGCCCACTCCGACAGCGACGCAAAGGCATTCGAGGCGCTGGACGGGTCGATGGCGGCCGCGTGGCTCGACGAACGGCATCTCGGCGTCCTGCACCTGGCCCGCGGGGTCGGTCGGCCGCTCTGGATCGGCGAGTGGCAGAACGGCATCGTCTTTGCCTCGACGCCCTACGCACTCGACGTGCTCTCGGCCTACTGCGGCTTGACGCTCCGCAAGTGGCAGGTCGATGACGGGACGCTCATTGCGTACCGCCACGGCCAGGTCGTTCGCAAGCAGACCTTTCGGGCTCCCGTCCGGCCCGAGGCCGACGGCCTGCCTGCCGTCGGCGGCGTGCACGAGCGCGATATCTGCCTGAGCCGTCTCGCAACGATCGCCGCCGCGGCCGCCTAGCGGCTCTCAGCCCGTCCTCGCCGGCCTCCGACTCGGCTCGAGGCATGGGGCACACCTTGCAAAACGCAAGACCCGGCCCTGTGCATTAAGCGTCGCGTCGGCAGCCCGGGGCTCTCAGCCGGCGAGGGTGCCGTCCGAGTGCACCTCGGCGCCGCGCTCGACGAGTCGGCCGCGGACGAGGAACTGGAACGTCGCCCAGGCACCCCGGCGCGAGTCGAACATCCGGTAGACCTGCCACTCGGTCAGCATTCCCTCGTTCGAGCGACGCGCCTCGGCCCAGTCGGCGAACTTCGGGAGCCGCCCGATCTCGATTGCGAGCTCCGCGCCCTGCTCGACCGCCCGCTCGAGCCGTTCCTCGCCGACCGCGACGTCGTAGCCCGCTTCGCGCAGCGCCGCGCTGAGTGAGCCGAACGTGTGCCAGTAGAGGGACTTCGAAGGCATCCGGCCGCGACGGTCGTCGAGATCCCGCGCCGTCGGCATCCGCCCGAGCTCCTCGCCCAGCAGTCGCAGCACTTCGAGCAGCTCCTCCCTGGTCGCGAAGCGCCGTGGCACCAGCCCGGCCGCGCGCTTCGCAGCGTTCCAGGTGCCGAAGTGCTCGATCACCGTCTGGGGATGGACCTTCGTGTCCGGGTCGACGGCGAACTCCTTCATCGTCGGCGAACGGCCGAGGCGGGAGGCGTACGCGCGCAGCTCGGCGAGGATCTCCTCGTCGGAGTAGCGCTTGCGGATCGCGGTCTGGAACGACGCCAGCTCGGCGGGATCGATCCGCGCGATCGCGCTGTACGGCTGCTTTTTCGCCATGCAACAAATGGTAGATCATGCTGGACAACTAGCAAGTAGGCCAGAGTTCTCGTGCCAGATACCCTCCTCTGATGCTGCTTGCGCTCGAGGTCGCGGCCGCACGCTCGGCCGGGGCGCTCTCGCGGCTCGCCGGGCGCGGCGGTGGCACGACCCTCCCGGGGAAGCTCCTCTCGAGCGTCGATCCCGGCGCGGTCGACCGGCTCGCCGCGAAGCTGACGCGAGGCTCGGTGCTCGTCTCCGCCACGAACGGCAAGACGACGACGACCGCGATGGTGGCCGAGATCCTCGGCGGGAACCTCGCCTTCAACCATTCCGGGGCGAATCTGCTCTCGGGGGTCACCTCGACCCTGCTCGCGTCACCGGACGCGGAGCTCGGGCTCTTCGAGGTGGACGAAGCGGCACTTCCGGGGATCGCGAGGCGTGTCCACCCGCGCGTCGTCGCGCTCGGGAACCTCTTCCGCGACCAGCTCGACCGCTACGGCGAGCTCGAGCACGTCGCCGAGGGCTGGCGCTCGGCCGTTGCGGCCCTTCCCGATGCGACGCTCGTGGTGAACGCCGACGATCCGCTGATCGGCGATCTGGCCCGCGGTCGCCCGAAGACGGTCGCGTACGGTCTCGACGACCCCTCCCACGCCCGCGAGTCGCTCCAGCATGCGGCCGACTCGAAGTACTGCCGCGTCTGCGGGGCGCCGTACGAGTACGCGGCCGCCTACGTCGGGCATCTCGGTGACTACCGCTGCCCGAACTGCCACGCCTCCCGGGGCCCGCTCGTCGTCGCAGCGCGCTCGATCGAGCTGCACGGCCTCGACGGGAGCGCATTCAGCCTGGAGACGCCGGCCGGGAACGCTCGCGTCAAGCTCGAGCTGCCCGGGCTCTACAACGTCTACAACGCGACGGCCGCCGCCGCGATCGCCGGCGCCGTCGGTGCGCCGCTCGCGGAGATCGCCGCGGGGCTCGGGCGCTTCACCGCCGCCTTCGGCCGGTTCGAGCGGATTGCGGTCGGCGACAAGCAGCTGCTGATTCTGCTGATCAAGAACCCGGCAGGAGCCAACGAGGTCGTGCGGACGCTGCTCGACGGATCGGCGCCGCGTCTCGCAGTGGTGGCGCTCAACGACGAGATCGCCGACGGCCGGGATGTCTCCTGGATCTGGGACGTCGACTTCGAGCCGCTCCTCGGCAGCCTCGATCACGTCGTCGTGTCGGGCACCCGCGCCGCCGAGCTGGCGTTGCGGTTCGCCTACGGGGGCCTCGAGCGCGACCGGATCGAAGTCGTGCCGGGTCTCGAGGCCGCCCTCGACCGCGGGCTCGCGCTCACCGGCGAAGGCGGGCACCTCGTCGTCCTCCCGACCTATACGGCGATGCTCGGGCTGCGCGGCATCGTCGCGAGGCGTGGGCTCGTCTCGGACTTCTGGGAGAAAACAGCGTGAGAGTTCGCGTCGGCCACCTGTATCCCGAGTACCTCAACATCTACGCCGATCGCGGCAACATCGCCGTCCTGACGGTGCGTGCCGCCGCCCGCGGGCACGAGCTCGAGGTGACGCCGATCGGCCTCGGAGATCCCGTCCCGGAGGGGATCCAGCTGTTCTACATCGGCGGCGGGCAGGATCGCGAGCAGGAGCTCGTCGCCCCCGATCTCGCGGCGAAGGGGCCTGCGCTGCACGCCGCTGTCGAAGGCGGGGCGGCATTCCTCGGGGTCTGCGGGGGCTACCAGTTCCTCGGCCGCCACTATCGCGACCTCGCGGGACAGGACCTGCCCGGGATCGGTCTGCTGCCGCTCTCGACCGTCGCCGGCGAACGGCGGATGATCGGGGATGTGCTGCTCGACTGCTCGTGGGCCGGCCAGACGCTCGCCGGCTTCGAGAATCACGCCGGCCGCACGATTCTCGACGACGGCGCCGAGCCGCTCGGCCGTGTCGTCGCAGGCTTCGGCAACGACGGCGTCACCGGCTTCGAGGGCTGCCGCGCAGGGCGCGTCTACGGCACGTACCTCCACGGCCCACTCCTTCCGCGTAACCCGTGGTTCGCCGACCACCTGCTCAGCGAGGCGCTAGGCGGCGCAGAGCTCGAGCCGCTCGACGACACGCTCGAAGCAAAGGCCCACGCGATCTCCGAGGCGCGGGCTCGGGAGCGCGGCGGTCGGCGCTAGCGGATCCAGAGCGAGCCGAGATATACCGACGGGTCGCCCGGCTGCCAGCGCTCGACGAAGCGCTTCATCGGTGGATGCAGGACGACCTCCGCGAGGTCGTCAAGCGAGAACAGCCGTAGGCCGCGAACGGCGGCGTCGTGGGTCTCGATGTCCTCGAGCGTGTGACGCGAGAGGTCGACGCCGAAGACGACGTGAACGACGTGGCGGTCGCCAGGCCGCCAATCGGGCGCGATCGACTCGGCGACGGCGATCGGCCCCTCGAACATCACGTCCTCCCAGAGCCCTAGCTCCTCGCCGAGCTCGCGCCGGAGTGCCTCATCGAGTGTCTCACCGCCCTCGACGCCGCCGCCCGGAAGCAGCCAGTACTCCTTGCCGGGCTTCTCCTGACGGCACAGCAGCACGCGGTTCTGCCAGCGGATCAGCGCCGAGACCCGGACGCGCGGCTCCATTCAGTGCCTCGACGATCCGAATCCGCGCACGCCCCGCTCGGAGGCGGGCAGCTCGTCGACCTCGACGAGCTCGATCTCCGGGAGCTGGAGGATGACGAGCTGGGCGATCCGCATCCCCGGCTCGACGACGAACGCCTCTTCCGTGTCCGTGTTGAGCAGGTTGATCAGAAGCTCGCCGCGGTAACCGGAGTCCACGAGACCGGGTGTGTTGACGATCGTGATCCCGTGCTTCGCAGCCAGGCCCGAGCGGGGCTGGACGTAGCCGGCGTACCCCTCGGGAATCGCCACCGCGAGCCCCGTCCGGACGAGCGCGCGCTCGCCGGGAGCCAGCTCGACCCGAACGCACGACGACAGGTCGAGGCCGGCGTCGCCCGAATACGCGCGCGCCGGAATCACTGCCTCCTCGCGGAGCCGCTGGATCGGGAGCTCGATCAGGCGCTCTCCCGCTCGGCCGCATCCGCGATCAGATACGGAGCAAACCGGCGAAGCTCATGCCGCGGGAGGCGCGCCACGACGAGCACGCCCTCGGAGGTGTCCTCGCGGTGCTCGATCGGTGCTCCCAGGGCGTACAGCTCGTGGAGCCGGCCGCCCTCCTCGTAGGGCAGGAGCAGCCGGACACGCTCGAAGCGGTTCGCGAAGCGCTCGGCGATCCGCTCCTCGAGCGCCTCGAGCCCCTCCCCCGTCTCCGCCGAGACCTGCGGGGCGTCCGGGAAGCGGTTCTCGAGCCGGCGCCGCCCGATCTCGTCGACCCGGTCGATCTTGTTCAGGACGAGCTGGAGCGGCATGTCCGACGCGCCGATCCCGTCGAGTACCTCGTTGACCGCCGCGATCATCCGGTCGAGCTCGTCCTCGCCCGCCGAGGCGTCGGCGACATGCAGGACGAGGTCGGCGACGAGCGTCTCCTCGAGCGTTGCCGCGAAGCCCTCGACGAGCTGATGCGGCAGCCGCCGGATGAAGCCGACCGTGTCGGTCACGAGATAGCGGCGCCCGTCGTACTCGAACCCGCGGGTCGTCGGGTCGAGCGTCTCGAACAGGCGGTTCTCCACCGAGACGTCTGCTCCGGTCAACGCGTTCAGGAGCGTCGACTTGCCGACGTTCGTGTACCCGGCGAGCGCGATCGTCGGCACCTGCGTGCGGCGGCGCTCCTTGCGGCGGGTCGCACGGCCGCGCTCGAGGCCGTCGAGGCGCTTCTTGAGCACCGAGACGCGGCGGCGGGCAAGGCGGCGGTCGGTCTCGAGCTGCGACTCGCCGGGGCCTCTCGTGCCCACGCCGCCCCCGAGACGCTCGAGGTGCTGCCACATCCCGCGCATCCGCGGCAGGTTGTATTCGAGCTGCGCAAGCTCGACCTGCAGCTTCCCCTCGGCGCTGACTGCGTGCTGGGCGAAGATGTCGAGGATCAGCTGCGTCCGGTCGATCACGCGTGCCCCGATCGCATCCTCGAGGTAGCGCTGCTGGACCGGATCGAGCTCCCCGTCGACGAGCAGGCTCTCGGCGTCGGCCTGGTCGAAGAGCTCCTTCAGCTCCTCGAGCTTGCCCTTGCCGACGTAGGTTCGCTGAGCCGGACGCGGGCGATGCTGCACGACGCGGCCCACCGGCTCGACGCCGGCCGTCCGTGCGAGCTCCTCGACCTCGGCCAGTTCCTCGTCGGGATCTGCTCCCTGAGCCAGGACCGCGAGGACGAACCCGCGCTCCGGCTCCTGGGAACGTGGAATCATCAGGCGCATTATGCCGGGTGACACGATCCTCTCCGACCTCGCCGAGCGGACGCTCGCTCTCGTCGACATCCCGTCCGAGTCGAATGACGAGGCCGCGCTGTACGACTACGTGAAGAGCACAGTGACGCTCCCGCTCGTGCACGACGACGGCGAGTCGCTCGTCTACGCCCGCCGCGGCGGTAAGCCGCTCGTGCTGCTCTCCGGGCACACCGACACCGTCCCGGCTCAGGGGAACATGCCCGGCCGGATCGAGGGCGGCGCCGTGCACGGGCTCGGCTCGACCGACATGAAGGGCGGGCTCGCCGTGATGATCGAGCTCGCGGCCTGGGCTGCCGACGCCGATCTCGCCTACGACCTGGGCCTGATCTTCTTCCCGCGCGAGGAGCTCGGGCCGAACGTCAACCCCCTGCCCGCCGTCTTCGAGGCGACGCCGGTGGTCGACGAGTCTGCGCTCGTGATCTGCCTCGAGCCGACCGACAACACGCTTCAGCTCGGCTGCCTCGGCAACATCAACGCGCGGGTCGTCTTCGAGGGGCGCTCCGCTCACTCTGCGCGGCCGTGGCTCGGCGTCAACGCGATCAAGCTCGCCCTGGACGGGCTCCGGGGCGTGCTCGAGCTCGAGCCGAACGACGTCGACATCGACGGGCTCGTGTTCCGCGAGGTCGTCAGCGTCACGCAGATCGACGACTGCGGCAACGCGACCAACGTCATCCCCGGACGGGTCGAGGCGACGCTCAACTACCGGTTCGCGCCGACGCGGTCGGTCGAGGAGGCCGAGGCCAGGCTGCGCGAGCTGGTCGGGAGCGAGCTCGAGATCACCCAGGCATCGCGAGCGGCGCCCGTTGCTCTCCGCTCGCCCCTCGTTGCCGAGCTGACCGCGGCGGGCGGGTTCACGGTCGAGCCAAAGCAGGCCTGGACGAACGTCGCCGACTTCGCCGCGCGCGGCCTCGACGCGCTCAACCTGGGGCCCGGCACGACACGTCTCGCACACACCGCCGACGAGCGGGTCGAGATCGCCGAGCTCGGCCGGACGTACGACGCGCTCCAGACGTTCCTGCGCGGGGGCTGAATGGAGCTCTCGCCGCTGCTCGCGGACCTCGCGCAGTATCCGTTCACAAAGCTCGACGACTGGCGGGCCGACGCACGAGGCCGCGGGATCGACGTGATCGACTTCGGTGTCGGCGACCCGCGTGAGCCGACACCCGGGTTCATCCGTGAGGCTCTGATGGGCGCCATCCCCGAGGTGTCGTCCTACCCGAGAGCGGTCGGCCTGCCGGCGTACCGCGAGGCTGTGTCCGGGTGGATCGCGAGGCGGTTCGGGGTCGAGGTCGATCCCGCGATCGAGATCGTGCCGACACTCGGGTCGAAGGAGGCGATCTTCTCGTTCGCCCAGCTCGCTCTCGCCGAGGGCCGGGCCGTCGCGATCCCGAGCCTCGCCTATCCGGTGTACGAGCGCGGTGCGCTCTTCGCCGGCGCTCCGTGCATCGAGATCCCGCTGCGCGAGGAGCTCGGTTGGCTGCCGGATCTCGACGCGTTCGACCGCTGGGATGAGCTCGGTATGTTCTGGTCCTGCTACCCCAACAACCCGACCGGCGCGACCGCCCCACTCTCGTTCTACGAGGAGCTCGCAGCCCTGGCGCGCGAGCACGGCTTCCTGCTCTGCTCGGACGAGGCGTACTCGGAGCTCTGGTTCGGCGACGAGCCGGCATCTGCGCTCCAGGTCGCCGACCGCGAGAACGTCGTCGTGTTCAACACGCTCTCGAAGCGCTCGTCGATGACGGGAATCCGCTGCGGCTTCGTCTGCGCTCCGGCCGATGTCTCGGCTGCGCTGCGGGCATTCAGGCCGTCGGTGGGCACGGCGCCGCAGGAGTTCGTGCAGTGGGCCGGGATCGCCGCGCTCGGCGACGAGGAGCACGTGCACGAGGTGCGCGAGGTGTACCGGCGCAAGCGGGACACGCTCCTGCCCGTGCTCGAGCGCAAAGGGCTGAGGCTCGCCGGCGGCGACGCGACGTTCTTCCTCTGGTTCGCGGTCGACGGCGGCGCAGAGGCATTCGCGCGCCGGCTGCTCGACAGCGGTCTGCTGGTCGCGCCCGGCTCGTTCTTCGGGCCGGACGGCGAGGGTTATGTGAGGATGGCGCTCGTGCCGACCCAGGCCGAATGCGAGCGCGCCGCCGAGATCCTCGAGGCCGCACTGTGACGACCGGCGAGACGATCGCTGCGCTCGACCGCGGCGAGATCCGGGTCGCCGAGCCGTCTGGCGACGACTGGGTCGTCAACACGGATGCCCAGGAGGCGATCCTCGACTACTTCCGGACGCAGCAGATGGAGCCGCACGAGGTCGGCCCGTTCGAGTACCACGACAAGATCCCGCTCAAGTCGGGCTACGAGGAGCTTGGCGTTCGGGTCGTCCCGCCTGCGGTCGCGCGCTACGGGTCGTTCCTCTCTCGGGGGGTGATCCTGATGCCCTCCTACGTGAACATCGGCGCATGGGTCGGCCCGAACACGATGGTCGACACGTGGGCCACAGTCGGCTCGGGCGCCCAGATCGGGGCCGGTGTCCATCTGGCCGGCGGTGTCGGGATCGGCGGCGTGCTCGAGCCTCCGGGAGCTCGCCCCGTGATCGTCGAGGACGGCGCGTTCATCGGCTCTCGCTCGATCGTGACCGAAGGCGTGCGGATCGGCCGCGAGGCTGTGCTCGCCCCCAACGTCTCGCTGACCGCCTCCGTGCCGATCATCGACGTCACCGGCTCGGAGCCGGTCGAGCACCGCGGTTATGTCCCTCCCCGCGCCGTCGTCGTGCCCGGCACGCGCCCGAAGGAGTTCCCGGCAGGGACGTATCACCTCGCCTGCGCGCTGATCATCGGCTACCGCACCGAGCAGACCGACCTGAAGACCTCGCTGAACGACGCGCTGCGCGAGTTCGGCGTCGGTTCCTGACCTGTCCCACACGAACATACGTTCGTCTAGCATGCCGGCGTGCAGCTGGCGATCGATTCACTCGACCGGCTCGTCGAGTTCGTCGAGGAAGCGGGTGGCAGGGCGCGGGCGAGCGAGGCTGCCCGGCACCTGTTCGCGGTCTCACGGGCCCCCGAGGGCCTCGCACGCACCCTGCTCGGGCCGCTGGTCGACCTCGACGACCGGCTGACCTGGCGCGGAGCCTATGTCGCACTTGCCGACTCGCACGATCCCGGGCTCGACGAGGCCTCCTTCGTCGTGTTCGACCTCGAGACGACGGGGCTCGCGGTGGCGTCGTCGCGGATCTGCGAGATCGGCGCGGTCCGGATCCGGAGGCTGCAGCAGGACGGGCTGTTCGAGACACTCGTCGCTCCCGGCGTCCCGCTTCCGCGCCAGATCGGACGCCTCACGGGACTGTCGGACGCCGAGCTGCGCGCAGCTCCCCGGGTGCGCCAGGCGCTCGCGCAGTTCATGGCATTCGCCGGTGACGCGGTGCTCGTCGCCCACAACGCCCGCTTCGACGTGGGCTTCGTCAATCGCGAGCTCGAGCGCATGACCGGAAAACGAGTCGCCGCCACCGTGATCGACACGGTGCCGCTCGCCCGGAACCTGCTCCGCGGGCGGGTCGAGCGGACGAGCCTCGGGTCGCTTGCCCACTTCTTCGGCGTCTCGGTACAGCCCTGCCATCGTGCGCTGCCGGATGCCCAGGCGACCGCCGAGGTGTTTCTGCGCCTCCTCGACCTGGCGTTCGAACGCGGGGCCTCGACGCTGGCCGAGCTCGAGGAGCTGGCGGCACCACGGCCGCGGCGGATCCACGGCAAGCGGCATCTCGTGCACGGAGCGCCGCCCGAGCCCGGCGTCTACCTGTTTCGCGACGCCCAGCGCCGTGTGCTCTACGTCGGCAAGGCTCGCGACCTCAGGGCCCGTCTGCGCTCGTACTTCCAGACGGGCCGCCAGCGGCCGACCGTCGAGGCGGCGCTCGACCAGCTCGATCAGGTCGAGTGGCGGCTCACCGGCTCCGAGCTGGCCGCTGCGCTCGAGGAGGTTCGGCTCATCCGCGAGCTTCGCCCGGCGGCGAACACCCGCACCCCCGAGCCGGAGCGCTACGTCTACCTCCATCGCCGCGGCGAGCGCGTCGTGGTCAGCCCTCTCCCCTCCCCGTATGGCCCGTTTCGGCGCCGCGCACAGGCCCAGAGGGCAGCCGGTGCGCTGAAGGGATGCAGTGCGGAGGAGTTCGACGCGCTGCTCGACGGCGCGGCCCTCGACCGGCTCAGGAGCCGCCTGGCCTCCCTCATCGAGGCGGACGACGAGCTCGAGGCCCGCTATCTCAGCCGTCGGATCGGATCGCTCGACCGTGCGATCGCGCATCTGCGCCGGCTCGAGCGGCTCCGCGAGCTCGACGTCTGCGTGCTTGCGCCTTCGCTCGAGCCCGGGCGCATGGACGCCTACATCGTGAGCGGGGGCAGGCTGACTGGGCCCGGATCGGACCGGCGCACGCGTGCGATCGAGCACGGCCGGGTACGGGCAGAGGAACTGGATGCACTGCTCGTCATGGAGGCCTACTTGCTCCGTCCGCCCGCGGAGTTGACGATCATTCCGCTCGGACGCCGGGATTGCAAGCGGGCGGCCTGACGTTGTCACACATGCTCACGATCACGAGGGGGAACAAGGGATGCAGCACGTACAGCTTGGCGAGCTAGAGGTTTCGCGGATCGGCCTGGGATGCATGGGCATGTCGGCCTTCTACGGAGGCGCGGGCAGCGACGACGCGGAGTCCATCCGCACGATCGAGCGGTCGATCGAGCTCGGGGTCACGTTCATCGACACGGCCGAGCTCTACGGCCCGTTCACCAACGAGGAGCTCGTCGGTCGGGCGATCGCGGGCCGACGTGACGAGGTCGTCCTGGCGACGAAGTTCGGCTTCATGAGCGGAGGCGTCCGAAAGATCGACAGCTCGCCCGCCACGGTTCGCTCGGCGCTCGAAGGCTCGCTGCGGAGGCTCGGCACCGACTACGTCGACCTCTACTACCAGCACCGCGTCGATCCGAACACACCGATCGAGGACACTGTCGGCGCGCTCGCCGAGCTGGTCGCCGAAGGCAAGGTGCGCCATGTCGGCCTGTCGGAGGCATCGGCCGCCACGATCCGCCGCGCCCACGCCGTGCACCCGATAACGGCGTTGCAGAACGAGTACTCGCTGTGGACACGCGACCCGGAGGCGGAGATCCTGCCGCTCCTGCGCGAGCTCGGGATCGGTTTCGTCGCCTACTCCCCGCTTGGGCGTGGCTTCCTGACCGGGCAGATCACCTCGGTCGATCAGCTCGCCGAGGGCGACTTCCGGAGGAGCAACCCACGCTTCGAGAACCTGGACGAGAACCTGCGGATCGTCGACGAGGTGCAGTCGGTCGCCGACGAGGTCGGAGCGACGGCAGCGCAGGTGGCGATCGCCTGGGTGCTCGCCCAGGGCGACGACGTCGTTCCGATCCCGGGGACGAAGCGTGTCGCTCGGATCGAGGAGAACGCCGGCGCCGCCGCGGTGAAGCTGAGCACCGACCAGCTCGAGCGCCTGACTGCGATCCGACCCCCGGTCGGCGACCGTTACGCCGACATGAGCACGGTGAACCGTTAGCCGGGTAGTTCCGGCTATCCGAGAACGACGTCCATCTTCTTCGCGACGCGCCCGTCGATCTTCAGGACGGTGCTCCAGTGACCGCTCGGGAGCGGTGAGCCGGAGGCGACGGTGGTCTCGATGACGTCCTTGTAGCGCTTGTAGACCTTGCCGACGATCGTGTGCCAGTGGAGCTTCCAGATGACCTCGATGTCATGTCCCGAAGGGGGATAGAGGAACCGGTACTGCATGAAGAGGTTCCGGTACGACCCGTGCAGGACCGGCGGTGAGCCGCCCGTGTAGATCTGCCAGGGCCCGTTCGGCGCCGCGCCGACCTGCACGCGGTCGAGGACGCCCTCCGGCGGGGCGGGGATGGTCACGATCACCTCGGCCGGTGCCAGCGTCGCGGTGCCGCTCTTCCCGCTCACGCGGAGGCTGTAGCGGCCCGGGAGAGCACGTGGCGGCAGACGCAGCTGACCGGTGAACGAACCGGCCTGCGCGACGTCGAACGTCGACCGCGCGGTCACGATTCCCGGCCGGTCGAGCGGGCGTAGCGCCGCAGCAAGCGACGACGGCGCATCGACCGTGCCGTTGAAGTGCACGGCCGCTCCGGGCCGCAGCCAGCCTTGCTTCCAGGACGCCTGCGTCGTCGCACTCGTCACCGTGACGCTCTGCGTCGAGGCGCTCATAACGGCTGCGGCGGCCGACGGCAGAACGACAACCGACAGCAATGCCCCTGACAACCCTACGCGCGCCAGAAAGTGGCAACGCACCAACATCTTCGCGATTGTACGCCCTCGAGCACCCAGTTGGTGCGAAATTTCACGCTCTTGATCTCAGACCGACGGCGGGTCAACGGGCTCTCGGCTCTGCGAGAGCCCGTCACGCAAGATCTGAGCGGCGAGACGAGCTACGCGGTGAAGCCGGTGCCGCCGGTCTTCTTCTTGCCGACGCCGAGGTTCTTGGCGCTCTGCTCGGCGGCGTGGAAGGCGACGCGCTGGACATCGGCGAAGCTCGTTCCCTTCGTCGCGAAGGTGTAGACGCCCGAGAGCGTGTTGCCGTTCACCTGGTAGATCGCGATCCCGGTCTGGGTGACGTGCTTCTTGCCGTCGGTCTGCTTGATCACGAGCTTCACCGCGACGGTGCTCTGCGCGAGCTTGGGATCGTGCACCGGCGTCACGCGGAACGTCGTCGTGACCACTCCGCGCTTCTGGACGACCGCCTTGGTCGTGCAGGCACGCGCAACTTTCGAGACCTCGGCCAGCGCCTGCTGAGCACCGCCGGACACGTACGTCACGACCTCATTGGAGACGTCGACGGTCTTCGTCGGGTGCCTGTAGCTCACCTGAAGCCGGCCCGTCCGCAGGCTCTCGCTCGGGTAGCTGCCCCCGCAGAGGTCGAGCGTGGTCTCGCCGATGAAGCTCGAGCCGTTCGGGTAGGTCGCGAGCTTGTAGCCGTGGGCGATCTGCGCGCCTTGCAGCACGACCTTGTTCAGGTCAGGGCCGGGGATGAACCGGAAGCTCTTGGCGCTCTGGTCGAAGATCGGCGCGTACTTCTTCCAGCTCGCGGTCGGCGCCACGTAGACGATCACGTACTCGACCTGGTCGTGGAGGAGGATGTACTCGTCGCTCTCGTTCGTTCCCGAGACCGAGCGAGGTGCGACATGAACGACGTACGCGGGCCCGCCCTGCAGCGTCGCCTTGCGCAGCGTGACGACGGCCTGCTTGCCGAGGCCCTTCTTGATCGCTGCGTTCGTTCCCTTGCCGAGCGCGTCGAGCGAGATGGCGCCGATCCGCTCCGCTCCCGTGTCCATGTAGACGGCGCCCTTGGTCTTCGGGTCGGTGGCGATCAGCTTCAGCGCGCCGCTCTGGGCAAACGACTTGAAGGCCGGTACTTTCTCGAGCCGCGCGATCGCTGCGGGCACGGCGCTCGTGATTCCGACCCAGGTCGTCGGCAGATCGACCGAGAACCCGCCCGTCGGCACCTGGAGCGTCGCAAGCTGCTCGGTGGCTCCCGCCTGCGGCGCGACGAGGACCGCCAGCACGGCCGTGAGGCAGACAACACGCGCAAGCATGCCTCTCACGATAGAGGTTCCGGCCGGGCTTGGCGCGTCGCAGGCCCCGTGAGGAGGGCCCGCCCGTTGTCGATCTGAACGTGGAGGTCCCCGCCCGGAAAGCGGACGGTCGCGGCGCCGCCGCCGAGCGCCGCCACGATCGCGATCGCGCTCGAGCCCGAGGCGCCGGTCTCTCCCACGCCGCGCTCCCAGACTCTCGCCTCGATCGTCGAGGGAGTGAGCCGTCGTGCCACCTGCACGTTCGTGCGGTTCGGGAAGTGCGGGTGTGTCTCGAGCTGCGGCCCGATCCGGTCGAGGTCGGCGGGGTCGCCCTCGACCACGGCGTGAGGGTTCCCGACGTCGACCGGCGTGAAGCGGATCCCGTCGACCGTCTCGGGCTCTCCGATCACGATCGGGCCGATCTCCTGCTCGACCATGGTGCCGCCGAGCATGCGCGCCTTGACCTCGCGTGGGCCGACCCACACGGTGAGCCGGTCTGCTCCGGTCTGCTCGGCCAGCCACGCAGCTGCGATGCGAGTCCCGTTGCCGGACATCTCGGCCAGTGACCCATCCGGGTTCCAGATGGCGATCTGGAGCCAGTCCCGGCCGCGGTCCCGAATCTCGAGGATCCCGTCCGCGTCGCCCACCTCCGCCTTGACGAGGTCCGCTGTCAGCGGCATCTCAGCGACGAGATAGACGTTCCCCTGCGCTTGCCAGCGCGACAACTTCATCGGCTATCTCCTCGGGTGGACGGTTTCCGTCGAGCGTAGCCGCGACGGGAAGCCGCCGTAGCCATTTGCGCTGGTACCGGGCAAGGCGCCTCGTCGCGAGTAGTACGGCCGCGGTGGCCTCGGGCTCCGGCAGCGTCGCGAGCTCCTCCAGCCCGAGCACCTTGCGCGCGGTCACGGAGAGCTCTTCCGTCCAGGCCGCGCGAGCCTCGGCGATCGCGCCGTTCTCGATCATCGCCGAGACCCTCGCTTCGATCCGGGCGTCGAGCTCCTCGAGCGGCACCTCGAGGCCGACGAGCAGGGTGGGATGACGGGCGTCCGCTTTCCAGAGGGCATCCTCGGCGGGCGCGAGCGAGGCTCCGAGGTCGGTCAGCTCGAGCGCGCGGACGACGCGCCGGCGGTCGTTCGGGTGGACGCGTGCGGCCGCACCGGGATCGAGTCGTTCGAGCGCCGTATGAGCCTCGGCGGCTCCCACCTCGTCGTAGAACGCCCCCCACCGCTCCCGCGAGCCCGGCGCCGGCGGCGGCGGGAGCTCGAGGCCGGAAAGGGCGGCGCGGAGGTAGAGGCCGGTCCCGCCCGCGACGATCGGGGTCCTGCCGCTCCCGAGGATGTCGTCGATCGCCTCGTGCGCGAGGCGCTGGTACTCCCCGACCGAGACGTCGCTCTCAAGCGGCAGGATGCCGACGAGCCGCGCGGGGTAGCTCGGTGCGGCGGTCAGGATCGGGATGCCTCTGTAGAGCGCCGCCGAATCCGCCGAGACGACCTCGCCACCGAGTCGTTCGCGGAGGAGGCCCGCCACGGCGCTCTTGCCGGACGCGGTCGGGCCGTAGAGCGCGATCACGTCAAACTTTGAAGGCGTGCTCGATCTCGCCGGGTACGCGCTCCGGGACGATCTCGCGGTCCTCGTCCGGGTGGGCCGCACGCCACTCGTTGAACCACTCGACCGCGCGGGGAATGCCTGCCTCGAGCGGCGTCTGCGGGTGCCAATCGAGCAGCTCCCGCGCCTTGCGGATGTCGGCGACGTAGTGGGTTACCTCGCCGCGCAGCGATGGCTTGAAGGTGATTTCCGGGGTGACATCGAGCGTGCCGGCAATCAGCTCCGCGGCCTTGACCAGAGTGTTTCCCTGCCCGAAGGCCAGGTTGATCGTCTCGTTCTCGACCTCGCCGGCGGTGAGCCGCTCGACGCCGCGCACGATCCCATCGACGCAGTCGTCGATGTAGGTGAAGTCGAGGACCTTGTCTTCGCCGCCGTAGACCGTGATCGGCTCGCCGCGGGAGAGCTGGTGCATGAACAGCGGCAGGACACGCTCCATCCGCGCGAGATCGTTGTCGTAGCGGCCGTAGACGTTCGAGAACCGGAATACCAGATACCTGAGCTCGTAGCACTTGGCGTAGGCGTAGATGAACCCCTCCGAGGCGATCTTCGAAGCTGAGTAGGGGCTTTCCGTAAACGCGAAGTCGGCGGTAGCCTCGCCGTACTCCTCGAACCGGTGGACGTCGCCGTACACCTCCCGGGTCGAGGAGAAGATGAGCGGCAGCTCGAGCTCACGGCAGTACTCGAGGACGTTGAAGGTCATCATCGTGTTCTCGAGCGCCAGCAGCGGCTGGCGAACGAGTTGGTGGACCTTCGCGTGCGCCGCGAGGTGGATCACGAGATCGACCGTCGGCCACTCGACCTGGTTCATCCCACCGCGAAACGGCTCGTAGTGGCCGGCGAGGTTCTGCGGGAGTGTCTCGAAGGCATCCGTCCAGGCGTTCCGGCGCTTGTCGACCCCGAAGACCCAGTGGCCGTCCTTCATCAGTCTGAGGGCCAGGTTCGTCCCGATCTGCCCGGACGAGCCGGTGATGAGGATCCGCATGTCCTAACCCTGCCAGACGCCGGAGACGAGAGCCTCCTGGGCTCCTCGCAGCGTCGTCGAGGTGGCATGCTCGATCCGGACGTCGACGAGCGTGCCGGGATCGGCCGCGCCGGCGAAGTTCACGGTCGTGTTTCGCCGGGTGCGGCCGCGCAGCACCGAATCGTCGGTGCGCGACGGGCCCTCGACGAGCACCTGCTCGACGAGGCCGACCCGAGCGGCGTTGCGCTCCGTGGCGATCCGCTGGGTGAGCTCGACGAGTCGTTCCATCCGCTCGATCTTCGCCTCGTGAGGTACTTGATCCTCCATCGTGGCGGCCTCGGTGCCGTGGCGCGGGGAGTAGACGAACGTGAAGGCGCTGTCGAAGCCGACCTCCGCGACGACTTCGAGCGTCTGCTCGAAGTCGGCCTCGGTCTCTCCTGGGAAGCCAACGATGATGTCGGTTCCGAGCGCCAGGTCGGGGATCGCGTCGCGCAGGCGATCGACGAGCTCGAGGTAGCGCTCCCGCGAGTAGGTGCGCTTCATCGCCTTGAGCACCCGGGTCGAGCCGGACTGGAGAGGCAGGTGGACGTGCTCGCATACGGAGGCGCACTCGGCGATCGCGGCGACCACCGGCTCACGGAAGTCCTTGGGATGCGGGCTCGTGAAGCGGATTCGCTCGATTCCCTCGACCGCGTCGCAGGCGCGAAGGAGCTCGCCGAACTCGGTCCGGATATCGGGTGCGAGATCGCGGCCCCACGAGTTCACGTTCTGGCCGAGCAGCGTGAGCTCCTTGACGCCCTCACCCGCCAGGCGCGTCACCTCGGCGATCACCTCTCCGGGGCGCCTGCTGCGCTCCCGCCCGCGGACCGCGGGGACGATGCAGTACGAGCAAACCGAGTTGCAGCCCATCGAGACCTGCACCCAGGCCTGGAACGGCCGTTCGCGGTGCATTGGCAGGGTCGCGGCGAACTCGCGGTCGTCCAGGCCGAACCGCCCGCGCGGCACCCCCACCCCGCCCGCGCCGAGCCAGTCGCCGAGATGCGCGATCGAGCCGGGGCCGAACGCGACGTCGACGTCGGGGTAGAGCTCGAAGATCCGCTCGCGCTGGGCCTCGGCGAAGCACCCGCCGACCGCGATCACCCGGCCCGGGTCACGCCGCTTGCGCGCGGCCGCGTCGCCGAGATACGCCGCGAGCTTCGTGTCGGGCTTCTCGCGGATCGTGCAGGTGTTGAAGACGACGACGTCGGCCTCCTCCGCACTGACAGCCTCGCCGAGGCCGAGCTCCTCGAGCATGCCCTTGATCCGCTCGGAGTCGTGGGCGTTCATCTGGCACCCGAAGGTCGTGACGTGGTAGCGCCGCACCGCCGAAGGGTAGCCGCGGGCCGGACGCTGTACGCTGGACTGCAGGATGGCTCGGGCCGTGACGTTCCTCGCGACTTTCGTGGCCGCGCTGTCATTTCTGGCCGTCGCGACCGCAGCGCCGAGGCCGACGGGGGTTCAGCACTTCTTCTTCGGGCCGGGGCCGAGCACGAGCTGCGAGATGGACGTCGGGGTGCCGAAGGTCGGAACCAACGTCTACTGCCAGACCTACCCGCACACCGAGAGCGTCGTGCTGCACACCGACGGAACGCTGACGATCTGCCACGGGATCAAGTGCATCGGCAACCCACCCGACCAGGTGCCGACGCTCGTCTACGGAAACCGGATGACCGCCGGGCCGTTCAGGTGCAACTCGACCCGCGCCGGGATCAGGTGCTTCGTCGTGAAGACCGGCAAGGGCTTCCTGATCAGCCCGACGTCGATCAAGCGCGTCTAGCCGGCACGAGTCGCCGTACGGCGACCGGTCGAGCTTCTAGTAAAGCCCCTCTCGCCGTGCATAGCGCTCGTCGCGGGCGCGGTCGTACTCGTCAGCATCGAGGTTCTGATCGGCGACCGACCGCAGGATCGCGCCGGGGCTCGGCAGCTCGGAGCGCTCGATGTGCCGCTCCGGATTCCAGAGATCCGATCTGATCAACGCCTTCGCGCACTGCGTGTAGGCCTCCTCGATCGTGATCAGGATGCCGAGCTTCGGGGCGCTCCCATCAACCGTGCTGGCCTCGAGCAGCTCGGGATCGTCGACGACCGTGCCGCGCCCGTTGACGCGGAACGTCTCACCGATGCCGGGGATCAGGAAGAGCAGGCCGATGCGGTTGTCCTCGAACAGGTTGGTGAGCGTGTCGGCGATCCGGTTGCCGGGCCGGTCGGGCATCAGCAGCGTCCGCTCGTCGAGGATCCGGACGAAGCCGGCCGGGTCACCCCGTGGAGAGACGTCGAGCCCGCCGTCGGGGCGTGCGGTCGCGACGCAGACGAACGGGGAGCGCTCGATGAACTGGCGCGTGAGGTCGTTCAGCCGGTCGGCGATCTTCGCGACGACGAGATCGGTCGGAGTGCCGATGACGTCGCGGAGAGCCGCTTCGTCCTGGATCGAGCCTTCAGCGGCCATCAGCCGAGGATACTGGTCGAGGCTCGGTGAGCTCTCAAGGACCGAGCCACTGCGCGTCCCCGAAGACGACCTTCGGGAAGAAAGCGCTGCAGCCCGCGGCACCGGTCGGATCGGGGACGTTGATCCGAAGCTGGAGCCGCTTGACCCCGTCGAGCGGCACGTTCAGCTTGATCGCCTGCCCGTAGACGAGGTTCGAGCCGGCGACCTGCTTTCCGTCCGCGACGACGGCGAAGCTCGCGACCGTGGCGGAATCGGCCGTGTCACCGATCCCGACCGTCGCGGTCAGCGACTCGAACTTGCCCTTGAGCGGATAGTTGATCCAGGCATCGCCGCTCCACTGGTTGTAACAGCCGGCATCGAGCGAAACCGGGTGCTGGTAGGTCACTCCATGGATCGCGATCGGATCGGTCGTGAGCTCCCCGCTGCTGGGCGACTGGATGTACTGGTCGGCGAGATATGACCACCTGAGCATCCGGACGGCGAGAGTCGGTGAGCTGCCCTCGGCGGTCGCCCCCTTCGCTGTCACGACGCGGAAGGTCGCAATGCCCGGGCCCTTCGGGTGTGCGCTGAAGGAAAACCCGCCGCCCGGGGCGATCTTCGTCGACTGCACGGTCGTCCACCCCCGGCCCTGCCGCTGCTGGAGCGCGACGCTGAGCCCGGCAACGTGCGGCGTAACGCCGCCCTTGATCCCGATCTGGCTTCCGACGACGGCCCACGGAGCGGCGGAGGCGGTGATTCTGACTCCGGCGCGCGCGCCGGCATCCGCGTCGGAGGCGAGCACGAGCAGCGTCAAAGCTGCAGCGAGAAGGGACAGATAACGCGTGGTCATGTGCGCCGGCGGCCCATGGTACGCCTTCCAACGGCGAGTCGAACGGGGATGCTCCGGTCGCAGCCCCACAATGTCCGTGTGCCGCCGGCGGTAGCCGCTCAGCCCGCTTCGGGCCAGGCGGGAAGCGCCGCCTCGATCGCCTCGGGCGAGAACCCCTTTGCAGCGAGGGCTCTCGCCGCCTTGATCTCGGACGCACTCCGCTCGACGATCCTGGAGGCCCGCGCGCTCTCCGGCTCCAGCCGCTCGAGAGCGGCAGCGATCAGCTCGGTGTCGATCCCCCGACCTTCCAGGTCGAAGCGGATCGCCTCGTCGCCGAAACCGCGTGAGGCGAGGTTGAGCGCGCGATCGCCGGCCACTCGCCGGTCGTCGAGGTAGCCGAGTCGCTCGAGCGTCTCGACCGCGGCTGCGCGCTCGGCCGGCCGGATCCCGCGATGCTCGAGCCGGGCAGCGAGCTCGGCGACCGACCGATCGCGGTGCGAGAGAGCCTTGCCTGCAGTGTCGAGCGCCTCGAATCGGCGGAGCGAGCGCCCCAGCTCACGGGCTCGCTCGCGATCGAGCGGCCCGCCGACGCGCAGGCCGGCGGAAACGACGGCAGCGGCCGGCAGCGTGCGCCACGGCTCTCCGTCGAGGTCGACGCGCACGCGGTCGCGACGCTCGGGATGGAGCGCCGTGACGATGCGCATCGGCGCCGGTCCCTCCCTACGCGGCGGCCGCAGCCCCGTCGGGCTCGAGCTCGACGTCGACCTCGACGAGCACCGGAGTCACCTCGGTCGACTCCGGCCTTGCCAGGAGGCGTGCAGAGACGATCTGGCCCTCGGGAACCTGGTCCTGAACCGCCCGCAGGATCTGCTGGACGAGGTCCGGATGCTCCAGCAGGAACGCGGCCGAGTTCTGGCGGCCCTGGCCGAGCCGCTCGTCGCCGAAGCTGAAGTACGAGCCCGACTTCTGCACGATCTTCCGCTCGAGCGCGGCGTCGAGAACGGTGCTCTCCCAGGGAATGCCCTGCCCGTAGATGATGTCGAACTCGGCCTGCTTGAACGGGGGCGAGACCTTGTTCTTGGCCACCTTCACGCGGACGCGGTTGCCGATTGCCTCGACGCCGTCCTTGAGCGTCTCGATCCGGCGGATGTCGAGCCGCACCGACGCGTAGAACTTCAGCGCGCGACCGCCCGGGGTCGTCTCCGGCGAGCCGAACATGACGCCGATCTTCTCGCGCAGCTGGTTGGTGAAGATGCAGATCGTCTCGGTGCGGTTGAGCGTTCCGGCGAGCTTGCGCAGCGCCTGCGACATCAGCCGCGCCTGCAGGCCGACGTGGGAGTCGCCCATCTCGCCCTCGATCTCGGCTTTCGGCGTCAGCGCTGCGACCGAGTCGATCGCGACGACCGACAGCGCGCCCGAGCGGACGAGCAGCTCGCAGATCTCGAGTGCCTGCTCGCCGGTGTCCGGTTGCGAGACGAGGAGCTCGTCGATGTTGACGCCGATGTTCTTGGCGTAGACCGGGTCCATCGCGTGCTCGGCGTCGATGAAGGCGCAGATGCCGCCCTGGCGCTGGGCCTCGGCGATCACGTGGTAGACGAGCGTCGTCTTACCCGACGATTCCGGCCCGTAGATCTCGACGACGCGGCCGCGCGGCAGCCCGCCGATCCCGAGCGCGAGGTCGAGCGGGAGCGAGCCGGTCGAGATCGCTCCGACGGAGACCTGCGCCTGGTCGCTCATCCGCATCACGGCGCCCTTGCCGAAGTTCCGCTCGATCTGCCCGAGTGCGGTATCCAGTGCCGTCTCGCGATCCAACCTCATCAACCTCCTAGTGCGGGCCCGAGCGGGACCGCTTCGAGTACGTCGTACTGCGCCACACCCGGACGCAGCCGGGACATGAAAACAAGAGCGTCGGACGGACACACGTTCGCGTTCATGTCCTGCAACGCTAGCGCGGAATATGTGACGTGTCTGTGCCGGTTTGTGTCACAGCTCTGTGACGAGCTGGTGCAGGAGATGCAGCGCCCCGACGGTGGCGCGGCGGCGCACCGTCTCGCGGTCGCCCGTGATCTGGAAGTCGCGTGCGAGCTCGCCGCCGGGCCCGGACGCGCACAGGTACACGAGGCCGACCGGCTTCTCCGGCGTGCCTCCGCCCGGGCCTGCGATCCCTGTCACCGACACCGCGACATCGGCGCCCAGACGCTCGCGGGCGCCGCGGGCCATGGCCGAAGCGGTCTCCGCCGAAACCGCCCCATGCGCCTCGAGCACGGCGGTGGGCACTCCGAGCTCGCTCTCCTTGATCGCGTTCGAGTACGAGACGACAGCGCCGACGAACACATCGCTCGCCCCCGCGATCCCCGTCAGGCGCCCCGCGACGAGCCCGCCCGTGCACGACTCGGCCGTTGCGAGCGTCAGCCCACGCCTGCGGCACGCCTCGAGCACGAGCGCCTCGATCGGATCCTCGGAGCGCGAGAAGAGATGCGACGACACCGGCGCCACCAGGTCCTGCTCGAGCACGTTCGCCCGGGCGTCCGCGCCGGGCGCGACGAAGAGATCGACGTGAATCTCGCTGTCGCGGGCGCAGATCGTCACCTCGACCCCCTCCCCCTCGCCGCCCGCCGCAGCAAGCGCCTGCGCGACCGTCGACTCGCCGACTCCGTAGAACCGGAGCGCGCGCCGTTCGCGCGGCTCTGCCGCGGCGACCAGCCGGCGCAGCGGCTCTGTCTCGAGGACTGCCGCCCAGAGCTCCTGAAGCTCACGGGGCGGCCCGGGCAGCGTCACGGCGACACAGCCGCCGACCTCGAGCACGACAGCCGGAGCCGTGCCGGCGATGCCGGCGACGATCGCTCCCTCGGGCAGGGTCGCCTGCTTGCGGACGCCAAAGGCGAAATCGGTGTAGGGCCGCTTCATGCGCTCCGCGACCGCTCGCGACCGCGCCTCGATCTGCGCCTCGACCTCCGAGTCGACGACAAGCTCCCGGCCGGTGGCCAGCGCGAGCAGCTCGACCGTCAGGTCGTCGTGTGTGGGCCCCAGTCCCCCGGAGGTGATGAGCAGGTCGTACCGGAGCCCTTCGCGGATCGCCGTCTCGATGTCATCCCGCACGTCGCCGACGATCCGGAGCTCTGCGGGCTCGAAGCCGAGCCCCAGCAGCGACCGGGCGAGAAACGGCCCGTTCAGATCTGTCCGGTCCCCGCGCGCGAGCTCGGAGCCGGTGACGACGATCCCTGCGCGCAACGGGCTGCTAACCGGGGTGCACGCCGCTCGGCGTCACCGTCAGCACGACCGGCTTGGTCCCGTTGATCGGCACGCGCTTTCCGCCGACGACGATCACGAGGTTCTCGGGCTGGCTGATGTCGAGCCAGAAGTACTTGCCCTTGAACGGCTCGATCCCGCCCTTCTCGATCGTCCCCTGGAAGAGCGGCCGCCCGGTCGGGCCCGTCCGATGAACGGAGACGTACGAGCTGCCGTTCACCGCCTCGATCTGCAGGAACGCGGTGGGCCGGGAAGCGGCATGCGCCTTGTGGCCATGGGTCGTCTTCGTCGTCGTCTGCTTCTTGGCGCCCGAGCCGGACATCTGCCAGGCGCCGAGGACAACCAGGGTGACGACGCCGACGAGCGCGACGGCGACGAGCACGATGCTCGTCTCGATCCGCCGTGTGCGCCGCTCCGGGCGCGCAGTGGAGCGGCGTGCCCTCTGTTCGCCGTCATCGCCGCTGACGTACCGCGAGTTGTACTCGTCGACGTACAGCTGGCCGTCGAGGCCGAGGTAGTCGGCGTAGGTCCGGAGGAAGCCCTTGACATACGTCTGCGAGGGGAGCATCTCGAACCGCTCCTCCTCGAGCGCGCGCAGGTACTTGACGCGGATCTTCGTCGCCAGCTCGGCCTGCGGGAGCTCGATCTGACGGCGGGAACGCGCCTCGCGCAGGCTGTTTCCGATCTCGAACACGCGCGCAATGATCGCACACGGGCGCAAACGCCCGGGCGCGAGATCCAGATGAGTGGTTCTGCGAGATCGTATGAGCCGGGGCGTGAGCTGGGTGCTCTGGGGCGCCGCGGCGGACACTCGGCGATGCATTCAGCATCGGTGAGTGGCCGATGTGGTGAAGCGCAGGACTTGCGGGAGCCGGCTTAGCCGGCTGCCGTGAGGCCGGAGCGGCCCAGGGCGTCCAGATCGCGCATCCGGGCACGCGAGATCGCGGAACCACTCATCTCAGGACGACTTGGCGCGAAGGAGACCGTAGAAGCCGAGGGCGAGGCCTCCGACGAGGGCAGTAGATGCCCGCCCAGACGAGGAAGCGTCCGAATCGGGCGGTTCGCTCGCCGATCCGGAGGACGCTCCGGTCGAGCTTGTAGCGCGCCCGCCGCGAGGCCGAGAGCCCGATCAGCCCCAGCAAGAGCGCGGTCGGGACCGCGACCTCGAGTGCAGGCAGGACGTCGACCGAGGGCAGGAACACGGCGGCCACGACCGCCACGGGGATCGCCGCGACCGCCAGCAGGCCGAACACGATCGCCGTGATCCCGGCCGGCCTACTGCTTGACATAAGGCTTTCCGTCGGCCGCGGGCGCGACCGAGCGGCCGATCACGCCTGCCACCGCAACGAGCGTGAGGATGTACGGGAGCGTCTGGAAGAGCGCGCCCGAGCGGAGCACCGACGACGCCGAATCGCTGTAGGCCGACGGGACCGCGTAGGCGAGCGCGGTCGAGAAGCCGAAGAGGCACGCCGCCCCGAAGGCGCCGAACGGCCTCCACTTGCCGAAGATCAGCGCGGCGAGCGCGATGAACCCGCGGCCCTCGGTCATGTTCTCGTTGAAGGAATGCACGAAGCCGATCGAGAGGTAGGCGCCGCCCATCGCCGCCAGGACCCCCGAGATCGTCACCGCAATGTAGCGAGTCAGATACACGTCGATGCCCACGGTGTCGGCGGCGCGGGGGTGCTCGCCGACCGCCCGGAGCCGCAGGCCGATCGACGTCTTGAACACGAGGAAGTAGACGACGAACAGCAGCACGAACACGAGCCAGATCATCAGGTTGAGCTGGCCGATCACCTGGCCGAAGAAGCCGTTCCCGAGGAAGCTCAGGTGGATGTCCGGGATCGACTCGGCGTTCGAGAGGTCGGGCGTGCCGTTCGAGCCGTAGATCTGGATGAAGAGGTAACCCGTGATGCCGACCGCGAGGAAGTTGACCGCGGTGCCGCCGACGATCTGGTCGGCACGGAAATGGATCGCGAAGATCCCGTAGATGAACGCGGTCAGGCCGCCGACGGCCATGGCGATGAGCAGGCCGCCGACCCAGGATCCGGTCGTGGCCGAGCCCCAGATGCCGAAGAAACAGCCCATCAGCATCATTCCCTCGAGCGCGATGTTCACGACACCGCTGCGCTCGGAGATGAGCCCGCCGAGCGCGCCGTAGGTCAGCGGCGTCGCATAGCGAAGCGTCGCGGCGATCAGCGTTCCCCAGGTGAAGACGCTCTTCAGGTGGGGATCGCTCGATTGCAGCGCGAGCAAAGCCAGCGTGATCCCGAAGATGCCGGCAGCGATCGCCCCCCAGCCGGGCCGCCTGACGTCCCGCGCGACCGCCCAGATCCCCGCCGCGATCGCGAGGATCGACAGGAAGAGCGGGAGCGTCACCGTCCGGACCGCCACGGGGGGCAGCGCAATCCAGCCGCCGACCATGCCGAGGACGATCCCCGCGATCGCAATGTGCTTCGCGCTCACCCACTCGCTCCAGTGCTTGGTCTGCTCCGGCGTCATCGGGGCGGCGGTCACGTCGAGGGCTCCTTCCGCCGCAAGCTGAGCTTCTTGCGCGACTTCCAGATCGCGAGGACGAGCAGGTCGGCCCCGACGAACAGGACGACGAGGCCCTGGATGATCAGGGTCAGGTTGCCCGCGAGCTGCGGGTCGAACACGCTCGGGTCGAGCTGGCGGCTCGAGGTGCCGACCGTCAGGGCGCCGAAGAGCAGGGCGGCGAAGAAGACTCCGACGGCGCTGTTGCGCCCGAGCAGCGCGACCGCGATGCCGAGGAAGCCCACGCTCGAGACGAGGATGTCCGGGGTCGCGATCTGAAACTGCCAGCCCAGGATGTCGATCCCGCCCGCCAGGCCGGCGAACGCGCCGGAGATCGCCATCGCGAGGAAGTAGTTGCGCTTGACGTTGATCCCGCTGTAGCGGGCCGCCTCGGGGTTGAAGCCGACCGCGCGAACCTCGAACCCGAGCGTCGTGCGGTTCAGGATCGCCCAGAAGACGACGAGAGCGGCGATCGCGATGAAGAAGCCGATGTGGAGCCCCTGGAGCACCGGATCGCCCCAGAAGACCGGGAGGTGCACGTTGCCGACGATCGTGTTCGAGATCGGGCTGTACTGCGAGCTGACGAACGGCCCCTGGAGGCCGAAGAAGTACGTGCCGACCCAGATCGCTATCCAGTTGAGCATGATCGTCGAGATCACCTCGTGCGCCCCGGTCGTCGCTTTCAGGAACCCGGCGATCCCACCCCAGGCTGCACCCGCGACGATCGCGAGTGCGATGCAGAGGACGATGTGCGCCGGACCCGGGATCCCGCCCCAGTACGAGCCGAAGATCAACGCCGCATAGGAGCCTGCGAAGTACTGGCCTTGGCCGCCGATGTTGAACATCCCGCACCGGAACGCGAAGGCGACGGCGAGCCCGCAGAGGATCAACGGCGTCGTCTCGAGCAGCGTCTGCTGGAAGTTCGTCGCCGAGGCCGCCCGATCGCCGTATCCGGGGATGAGCCAGGTGACGCCCGTGCCGTTGAAGATCGCGCGATAGGTACCGAACGGGTCGTGCCCGGTTGCGAGCACGACGAGGCCTCCGACGAGGAACGCGATCGTCGTCGTGATGATCGAGACGATCAGGCCCTGCGAGTTGAAGCGCTTCTTGTCGTCGGGGCCCGTCTGGGCGACCGGCGGCGGCCCGCCTCCCGGCGCCGGGGGAAGCGCGGCCTCGGTCATACGGCCCTCGCCTCCTCGGTGATGCCGGTCATCGCAAGCCCGAGCGTGTTCTCCGAGACGTCGGGCGAGTACTCCGCGACGACCTCGCCCTCGAACATGACGAGGATCCGGTCCGCCAGAGCGAAGATCTCCTCGAGCTCCAGCGAGACGAGCAGGATCCCCCGGCCCTCGTCGCGTTCGGCGATCAACCTCCGGTGGACGTACTCGATCGCGCCGACATCCAGGCCACGCGTGGGCTGCGCGGCGATCAAGACCTTGGGGTCACGGTCGATCTCCCGGGCGAGCACGACCTTCTGCTGGTTGCCGCCCGAGAGCGCGGCCGCGGTCGCGAGCGGCCCTCCGCCCCGCACGTCGAACTCCGGGAGCAGGCGCCGTGCGCGGCTGATCAGATGCTTCGGGAAGAGCCAGCCCATCTTCGAATCGGGCTGGTGCCGGTAGTCGTGCAATGCCAGGTTCTCGGCGAGCGAGAAGTCGAGGATCAGGCCACGCAGGTGGCGGTCCTCGGGAATGTGGCCGAGGCCGGCCTCGTCGACCATCTCCTTGGGGGTTGCCTTCTCGAAGACCTTTCCGCCCATCCTGATCGTCCCCGAGGCGGCGTGCCGCAGGCCGGCGAGCGCGTCGATCAGCTCGGTCTGCCCGTTGTTGTCGACACCGGCGATCCCGACGATCTCGCCGGCGCGAACCTCGAGCGAGACGCCGCGCACCTTCTCGATGTCGCGGTCGTCGAAGACGTGCAGGTCCTCGACCTGAAGCAGCGGCTCCCCCGGGGTCGGGGTGTTCTTCTCGACCCGGAAAACGACCTCGCGGCCGACCATCAGCTGAGCGAGGCCGGCCTCGGTAGCGCCTTCCCGTGCGACGGTGTCGATCTTCTTCCCGCGTCGCAGGACGCTGATGCGGTCGGCGATCTCGAGCACCTCGTTGAGCTTGTGGGTGATGAAGATGATCGACATCCCTTCCGTCCTGAGGACGCGCAGGATCTCGAACAGCTCCAGCGCCTCCTGCGGCGTCAGGACGGCCGTCGGCTCGTCGAGGATCAGGATGTCGGCCGATCGGTAGAGGGCCTTCAGGATCTCGACCCGTTGCTGCTGGCCCACCGTGATGTCGGCGACCAGCGCCGTCGGGTCGATCTCGAACTTGAAGGTCCTCGCGAGCTCCCGGACGCGGGCTGCCGCGGCGTCCTCGTCGAGGAAGATCCCGGCGCGCGTCGGCTCGTTCGCGAGCACGATGTTCTCGGCGACGGTCATCACCGGGATCAGCATGAAATGCTGGTGCACCATCCCGATGCCGCGGTCGATCGCGTCCTTCGCCGACTTCAGCACGACCGGCTCGCCGTTCATCAGGATCTCGCCCTCGTCCGGCCGGTAGAGGCCGTACAGGACGTTCATCAGAGTCGACTTGCCCGCGCCGTTCTCACCCAGGAGCGCGTGCACCTCCCCGTGCCGGAGGTCGAGATCGATGCGGTCGTTCGCGACGATCCCTGGAAACCGCTTGGTGATCCCGCGAAGCTCCAGGACGGGGGGCCGTTCCATGCCGGGCGATTCTATGCAGGTCGCCGAACGGCGGGGGTCGATGAAGGGGCGGGCCCGCAGGCCCGCCCCTCACCGCGATTACCCGATCAGCAGTTCGGGTTCGGCGCCGGGCAAGCCGTGGGCGGCTTGATGACCCCGTGCGCGACGAGCAGCGAGACCGCCTTCGTCTTCAGCCGGATCGAAGTCGGGACGCCCTTGTTGATGATGCCGAGGCCGACTCCGCCGTTCGCGGCGTTGAAGAGGAGGTTGCTCGCAGCTGCGAACTTGCCCTTCTGCAGGTTGGCGATCGCCGTGTAGACGGCGACGTCGACCTTCTTCTGGGCGCTCGTCAGGACGCGCTCGTTGACGTACGCCTGGTCGGCGTCCACGCCGATGCCCCAGACGTTCTTCTCCTTGGCCGCGTCGAGGACGCCGAGGCCGCAGCCGCCGGCAACCTGGAACACGACGTCGGAGCCTTTCGAGATCTGGTCGAGCGCGATGTTCTTGCACTTGTCCTGGGCGACGAAGTCCTGCGAGTACCCGTTCAGCACCGTGATGCTCGGGACGGCCTTCTTGGCGCCGGCCTGGAAGCCCGCGATGTAGCGGACGACTGCCGGGACCGGGATGCCGCCGACCGAGCTGACGGTCGTCGAATGGTCGTTCTGGGCCATCAGGGCGGCGATGTAGCCGGCCTCGTAGCCGACCTCGTTCTCCGCGAAGATGAGGCCCTCGAAGTTCTTGGTGATGCCGCCCTTCGTGAAGTCGGTCTTGGCGTTCATGTCGACGCCGGCCCACTTCGTGTCCGGGTACTTCTTCGCCATCGTCTGGATCGACGACTCCATCAGGAAGCCGACGCCGATGACGAGGTTCGCGTGGTACTTGCTCACGCAGGTCGAGAAGTTCGGGATGTAGTCGTTCGGGCTTTTCGACTGGAGCACGTTGGTGTTCACGTGCAGCTTCTTGTGCGCCGCGACCAGCCCGACATACGCGAGGTGGTTGAAGCCGTGGTCGTTCAGGCCGCCGATGTCGGTGACGAGGCACGCCACCATCGGTGACGCTGCCTGCTTCGCCGGCGTGGCGGCGCTACCCGATACCAGCGCGAGTGCCAGGGCGAGAACGGCAATGCCGCCCGCCAAGGCCGTGATGCGCGTCCTTCTCACACGTCCCTCCTTGAAATCAGTTGTGTAGATCCTTGGACGCGGACTCTAAGGCTCTTGTTGGCTCCGTGTCAGATCTACCCGTTCAAGCAAGATTTCCGAGGTCGGTGCCGTCGATCAGGACCGTCCTCGGCTTCGAGCCCTCGTACGGCGAGATGATGCCGCGGCGCTCGAGCATGTCGATCAGCCGGCCCGCCCTCGTGTACCCCACGCGCAGGCGCCGCTGGAGAAGCGACACGGAGGCGGTCTGTGCGGTGACGACGACCTCGATCGCGCGGTCGAGCAGCGGATCCTCGTCCGGGTCGAACTCGCCGTCCTCGTGGTCGCTCTCGTCGGCGAAGACCTGCGGCGCCTGCAGGAAGGTCTCGTCGACCTCCTGCTCGCGCTGGACGCGGGTCTGCTCGACGATCATCGCCACCTCCTCCTCGGTCACGTACGCGCCCTGAACGCGCTGGAGGCGCGAGGTGCCGAGCGGCTTGTAGAGCATGTCTCCCGATCCGAGGAGGCTCTCGGCGCCGTTGGAGTCGAGGATCACGCGCGAGTCGGTCTGCGAGCTGACCGCGAAGGCGATCCGCGACGGGACGTTCGCCTTGATCATGCCGGTGATCACGTCGACCGACGGGCGCTGGGTCGCGAGCACGAGGTGGATGCCGACGGCGCGGGACTTCTGCGCGAGCCGGATGATCGCGTCCTCCACATCCTGTGGGCTGACCATCATCAGGTCGGCGAGCTCGTCGATCACGACGAGCAGGAACGGGAGCTCCGGCTCGCCGCGCTTGCGGAGCGTCCGGTTGGCCTCGGGCAGGCCGCGGGCGCGCAGCTGCTGGAGGTGGACGTAGCGGCGCTCCATCTCGGTGACGACGTTCAGGAGGACGGCGCTCGCCTCCTTCGGGCTCGAGACGACGGGCGTGAGCAGATGCGGGATCGACTCGTAGTAGTTGAGCTCGATCCGCTTCGGGTCGATCAGGATCATCTTCACCTGGTCGGGCGTCGAGCGCAGGAGGATCGACGTCAGGATCGCGTTGATGCAGCCGGACTTGCCCGAGCCGGTCGTGCCCGCGATCAGCAGGTGCGGCATGCGCGCGAGGTCGCAGTAGACGGGGATTCCGTCGATTCCCTTGCCGAGCCAGACCGAGACCGGGCTGGCGCCGGCGGGGATCTCGCCGTAGATGTCGCCGAGGGTGACGAGGTTCGGGGAGAGGTTCGGGACCTCGACGCCGACGGCCTGCTTGCCCGGGATCGGCGCGAGGATGCGGATCTCGGTGGTCGCGAGGGCGTAACAGAGGTCGTCGCGGAGCGCCGCCACCTTGCCGACCTTCGTGCCGGGGGCGAGCTGGAGCTCGTAGCGGGTGACGCGCGGGCCGGAGATCTGGCCGACGATCGTCGCCTCGATCCCGAAGTTGGTGAGGCAGAGCAGGAGCGCTTCTGCCGTGCGCTTGTTCGCCTCGGCGTTCGGGCCGGTGCCCGGCGCCGAGCGCCTGAGCAGGCCGGGATCGGGGAGGCGGTACTCGGGCTTCGGCTCGGCGTCGGTCTCGAAGAGGGCGGTCTGCGTGTCCTCGGTGTCGTCGTCGCCACTCGGCGAAGGTCAGCTCGGGGACGAGTGACGGCACGGATGCCGAGACGAGATCCGGGTAGTCGTGGACCGCGTCGACGGGTGCCTCCTGCTTGGGCAGCGGGTGGAACGAGTCGGAGGGCTCGTACGCGGGCGCCGGCACGGACCGGCAGAGCCGGCCGCGGGGTGCGCTCGCGACGGACGCGTGTGTGCGCCGAGCGGACGGCGGTGCCGGATCTGCGCAGGAGCGCGCCGAGAGAGGCGCCGGTCAGGAAGAGGATCCCGAAGAGCGTCAGCAGCACGCCGAGGATCGTCGCCCCGGTCGTCCCGATGCCCTTCGCGACGAGGTCGCTGAGCTGTCGCCCGATCCAGCCGCCGTGCGCGGAGCCGAGCGCGAGCATCAGCCCGACGACGGTGACGCAGAGGCCGAGCCGGAACGGGCGGACGGAAACCAGGGCGCTCCGCGTGACGATGAGGCCGCCGAGCGGGATCAGGATCAGCGGAGAGATGTAGGCGGCCCAGCCGATCACGCCCCGGGCCGCATCCGGCACCGGCCCGCCGCTCAGGCCGAACCAGAGCACGCACGCCAGGAAGATCCCGAGCGCGGCGAGCCCGAGCCCGATCAGCTCCGCGTCATGGTGACGGGCGCGCTTCTTCGTCCGCCGCCGCGTCTTGCGGGCAGGCGCCTTCGCCCGCGGCTTCGCGGTGCGCGTACTGCGGCTTGCTTGCGCCATGCGAGCCTCTTCGCGCCGTGGGACCGCGCTCCTTCCCAACCTGGCTTGTGGTGCAAGTCACAAATGGCCCCGCGGCTCCGAGAGCGGCTACATCGGCTTGTGCGCCAAGTGACGACATCGGTCGAGCTTGTTACTTGGCGCACAAGCAAACTGGCACACGCGCGTCACAGGTCGTCTGGCACCGTCGGACGATGCCGCCCCGGGCTCGGATCGATCCGCTCTACATCGCGGCGGTGCGCCAGATGGCACGGCGCGGGATCACGCCCGCGGAGATCGTCCGGCGGCTGCACGAGCTGTCGCTGGCGACTCACACGCCCGTTCCGAGCTATTCGGCCGTGTTGCGGATTGCCGCCGGGGTTCCGAGAGACGATCCGACGGTGGGCTCGAACCCGTTCGTCGAGGAGATCGTGACGAAGCTCTTGACCGGACGCTTTCCGGATCTGTACCGGGCTAGCTTGTTACTTGCGTTACAAGAGGGCTCGCCCGAGGAGATCAGCCGAGCGAGGCGAGACGTTCGGTGATCAGCTTCACGAATGCGCTCGTTGTCGATGCCGAGGCCGACCGTGGCGTTCGGGGGGCTGCTGTCGTGCCGGCCGCGCCAGTCGACGTTCGTTCGGCCCCTCCCCTGCTCCCAGCCGCAGTCGACCTCGATGTACGCCGGCTTCGTCGTCACGAGGTCCGGGTCGATGACGTGGGCGACGGCGACCGGGTCGTGCAGCGGGGAGCCGTCGAGGTCGGGGTAGGTCGCCTTGTGCCAGCGGCCGTAGAAGTCGAAGAGCTCGGCGGCGACCTTGCCGACCTTGCCGAGGCCGCGCATCGCGTCGGCATCGGCGTCGGTGATCAGCGCCTGGTGGGTCACATCGAGGCCGATCATCGTGATGTCGATCCCGCTTTCGAACACGCGCCGAGCGGCCTCGGGATCAGCCCAGATGTTGAACTCCGCCGCTGGCGTGCGGTTGCCCTCGCCGACCGAGCCGCCCATCAGGACGATCCGCTCGGGGCGGGCGTCGGGCTCGAGGGCGAGCAGGAGCGCGATGTTGGTCAGCGGCCCGACAGGGATCACGGTGAGCTTGCCGTCATGCTCGCGGATCTGGCGTGCGAGGAAGCTGACCGCGTGCTCAGCCACAGGCTCGCGCGACGGCGGCGGCAGATCGGGGCCGTCGAGCCCGGTCTCGCCGTGGACGTGCGCCGCTACCGCGCGCTCGCGGACGAGCGGGTGCGCGGCGCCCTTGGCGACCGGCACATCCGCCCGGCCGCACAGCTCGAGCACGCGCAGGGCGTTCACGGTCGTCTTCTCGACCGTCTGGTTCCCGACGACGGTCGTCACGCCGACGAGCTCGACCTCGGGCGAGGCGACCGCGAGCATCAGCGCAACCGCATCGTCGTGGCCGGGGTCGCAGTCGATGAGGATCGGTGTCGCCATCAGTCGTTCTTCTTCAGCCAGTTCTCGACGTCGATCGCGTCGGGCAGAGCGCTCTGGGCCCCGACCTTCGCGGCAGTGTAGGCCCCTGCGATGCACGCGCGCCGGAGCGCCTCCTCGTACGGCCGCTCCTCGAGCAGCCCGACGAGCAGGCACGCGGTGAACGCATCGCCGGCGCCCGTCCCGTCCCGCGCGACGATCATCGGCGACGACGAGCCCGCCACCTGCTTGCCGTTCTCGTACAGCACCGCGCCGTCGGCGCCGTAGGTCACGGCGACGAGCTTCCCGCGCTTCATCACCTCGTACTCGAACTTGTTGACGACGAGCAGGTCCGGCTCGAGCTCCAGCTCCCGCGCCGGAGCGGCGTTCAGCGCAAAGAACGACGCCTTCTCGGCAGCGGCGTACACGACCTCGTCCGGCACCTCGAGCTGGCAGAGCACGACCCCCTCCACCTCGCGCGGTGTCACGTCGGCGTTCGCGCCGGAGAAGACCGCGATCTCGTTCTCACCGTCGGCGTCGACGTAGATCAGCGCGACGCCGGTCTGACCCTTGCGCTCGAGGTCGAGCTCGACGCCCGCCTCCACGAGCCCCGCCACCGCCTCGTCCGCGAGCGGGTCGTCGCCGACCGCGCCGATCATCCTCACCTTCGCGCCGAGCCGTGCGGCAGCGACGGCCTGATTCGCGCCCTTCCCGCCCGGGAACCGGTTCAGCTGGTGCGCCGGGACTGTCTCGCCGGGCTGCGGCAGCCGCTCCATCCGCGCGACGAAGTCGACGTTGATCGAACCGACGACGGTGAGCTCGGGCGCCATGCGGCGGGTTAGGCAGCGAGGGCGTGCAGGTCGTCCTGCGCGCGGCCGAAGAGGTTCTCGCGCAGATCGAACAGCCCGGCCCAGAGCGAGCCGCGATCCGGGCTCGCCTCGAACCGCACAGCGGCCGAAAGGCCCTCGAGCGCCCGTACGAGCACCGCCAGCTCCAGGTAGGCCGCCGCGACGCGATGGGGCGAGGCAACGATCCCCGCCCGACCGAGCACCGGCCCCCAGTCGATCAGCTCCGCCCCACTCGGCTCGCCGAACCACGAGCGTCCCTCGGCGATCCCGCCCTCGAGCTCGAGCAAGTACTGCCCGAGCGGCTCGTCGAGCGCGGCAAGCGCCGTTTCGACGCCCTCCGCCGCCTCCTGGAGCGCCGAAGCACGCGCCCCCGCGGTCGGGGGGTCGGCCTCGCCGCGAGCCCAGCGCTCGAGCAGCCGGCAGAACGCGAGCGCCGCTTCCTCGAGCGCACCGAGGGCTCCGATCACCTGCCCTGCCGTCCTGGTCTCGACCGCGTGCGCCGAGATCGCCTCGGCCCAGGCATCCGTCATGTCTCGACCACGACCGGCAGGATCATCGGCCGCCGGCGCGTCCGGTCGTAGATCAGCTGGCCGATCCCGTCGTGCAGGTGCTCCTGGATGAGCTTGATCTCGCTGATGTCGTCGGCGATCAGGCCGCGGAGAATGTCGTGTGCCTCGCCACGCATCTCGGACATCAGGTCGTCCGACTCGGCGAACCCACGGGTGATCAGCTCCGGCGCGGAGGCGATGCCGTCGGAAAGCGTCGCGACGACGATCAGCACGCCGTCCTCCGAGAGGTGCCGCCGGTCGCGCAGGGCCACGTCCGACAGGTCGCCGACGCCGAGGCCGTCGACGAACGTGATCCCCGCCTCGACCTGATCGACGATCCGCACGCCCTCTCGCGAAAGCTCGACCACGTGTCCGTTGTCGGCGATGATGATCGACGAGGCCGGGACACCCGCGTCCTGCGCGAGCCGCGCGTGCGCCGCGAGCATCCGGTACTCGCCGTGAATCGGCATGACCGCCTTTGGGCGCACCAGGCTGAGCAGCGTCCGCAGCTCCTCCGAGCGGGCATGACCGGAGACGTGGACCGCGGCGTTCTCCTCGTGCAGTACCTCCGCCCCGCTCCGGGTCAGCCGGTTGATCGAGTCGTGGACGCGCAGCTCGTTCCCGGGAACGGCGCGCGCCGAGATGATCACCGTGTCTCCGCGAGCGACGTGCACTGCGGGGTGGTCGTTGTACGCAATCCGGGTGAGGGCCGAGAGGGGCTCGCCCTGGGAGCCGGTGCAGAGGATCAGCTGGCGCTCGGGCGGGAGCTCGTCGAGGTCGGCCGGGCGGACGAGGAGGTCGTCGGGCGCCTCGATGTAGCCGAGGTTCCGCGCGATGTTCAGGTTCTTGCGCATCGAACGGCCGATCACGCTCACGGAGCGCCCGACCTCGAGCGCGACGTCGATCGCCTGCTGCATCCGGTGGATGTTCGACGCGAACGACGAGACGAGGATGCGGCCGTGGCGAGCGGGAATGATCTGACGAAAGGCCTCGCCGACGACGCGCTCGGAGCGCGTGAACCCGGGCTGCTCGGCGTTCGTCGAGTCGCCGAGGAGCAGGTCGACACCGCGGTTCCCGATCTCGGCGAGCTTGCCGACGTCGGTTCGGAGGCCGTCGACCGGTGTGTGGTCGAGCTTCCAGTCACCTGTATGGAAGACCCGACCGGCCTTCGTCTCGATGCAGATGCCCGCGGCGTCCGGGATCGAGTGGGCCATCCTCACGAGCTCGAGCCGAAAGGGACCGAGGTCGAACGGGCCGGTGTCGGGCCCGACCTCTCGCAGCTCGGCGGCATTCATGAGCCCGTGCTCGTCGAGCTTCGACTTCACGAGGCCGAGCGTGAGCCTCGTCGCAAGCAACGTCTTCACGCGGACCTCGCGCAGGAGGTAGGGCAGTGCGCCGACGTGATCCTCGTGAGCGTGCGTCAGTACGACCGCCAGAACCTCGCGTCCCTGCAGGTACCCGAAGTCGGGCAGAACGAGGTCGACCCCGAGGTGCTCGTCCCGTGGGAACGCGAGCCCGGCATCGATCACGATCGTCTCGCCGCCGGTCTCGAAGACGGTCATGTTCTTGCCGACCTCGCCGAGCCCGCCGAGCGGGATGATCCTCAGAGTCTCGTCACTCACCGCCGGGAAGCATACGGCCGCGGGCCATGCGCCGAACCGGCTCCCCAAAACGGGTTCCGCTGCAGCGTCCCTCAAGTCAGTGAACTTGGGAAATACCCCTTCAAGGTGAGGGGCGGTTCACGCTCAGCGGGGACAACGTGCCTATGCGTCGGAGCACACTCTTCCCGGTCGTTCTCACCTCCCTCTCGGCCTTCGCCGGGGTCGCGGTCACGGCGTCAGCGCCTTGAGACGTTGCAGCCCAGGTTGCCGCTGCGTGGGACGCGGCTGCATGGAACTCACCGCCTCATCCCGGTTCGCCTAGCCGCCGATACGACACGGATGGCATCGACCAACGCCCTCTCAGCCCGAGCGGTGCCCAGGACTGGGCTGACCGGGATCGTGATCGCGGCCGTCGCCTCGCTCGCCACGGTGCTCGTCATCGTCACGTGGCACGGGTCGCTCGCCGCAGCGAGATCCCACCCGCTGAATTTCGCCGTCTTCTTCCTCCTGACGGCGGCGCTGATGCTTCTCGCCGTCGACGTCTACGGAAAGGGCTCGATCTCGGTCGCGGGCGTGACGCTGCTTGCGACGGGGTTCACCTTCGGGATCGGAGCCGGCGTGCTCGCAGGCATCTTCGCGGGCGCCGTCCACGCCGTGAGGCGCCGCTCGAAGCCGCACAAGGCGCTCTTCAACGCGGCCACTTTCGCGGTGGCGGCAGGCGTCGGCTCGGCGATCTACATCGACCTCCCCCATTCGTCCTCGCCGGTCGTCGATCTGCTGCCCGCCTGCGCCGGCGGTGCCGCGTACTGGCTCGTCAACATCGGCCTGCTGACGCTCGTGATGAGCATGTCGCAGGGAGCGGCGTTCCGCAGCGTGTGGGACGAGCGCTTCCGCTGGCTGACGCCCCACTACCTCGCGTTCGGGCCGCTGGCCCTCGCCTGCACGATCGCCTACGAGAAGGTCGGGCTGATCGGCCTCTTCGCGTTCGCTCTGCCCCCCGCGCTCCTGATCGTCTCGATGCAGCAGTACATCGCGAAGACCCGGGCCTCGGTCAGTGAGGTCGAGCGCGCGAACGAGGAGCTCCGCCGCTCGAACGCAGACCTGCGCGAGCTGTTCGAGTTCGCGGGCGGTCTCGCCGCGCAGACCCATGACAGCCGGCGGCTCGCCTCGTATGTTCAGAGCTCGCTCGCGCGGATCACGGGCGCCCGCGTGCAGGTCACGGTCGGCTCCGACGACGTTGTCGGAACCCCGCTCGAGTCGGCGGGCCGGATCGTGGGCGGGATCCTGATCGACGGCGGCGACGTCGAGCGCTGGGAGCGCCTTCGCGAGGCGATCGAGCCCCAGGTCGCCACGGCGCTCGAGTCCACGACCCTCGCGGAGGAGGTGCACAAGACGCACCTCGAGACGATCTCCGCGCTCTCCCGCTCGATGGAGGCGAAGGACAACTACACGGGCGGCCACACCGAGCGCGTCTCGGACATCGCGGTCGGGCTGGCGAAGCGGCTCGGGTACTCCGGCACGGACCTGAACGCGATCGAGATCGGTGCGCTCATGCATGACATCGGCAAGATCGGGATCCCCGAGTCGATCCTCCACAAGCCCGGCCCCCTCGACAACGACGAGTGGATCGTCATGAAGCGCCACCCCGTGATCTCGGAGCTGATTCTCTCGGAGATCGACCTCTCCCCGCTCGTGCTCCAGATCGCACGCTCATCGCACGAGCGGATCGACGGCCAGGGATATCCCGACGGGCTCGCCGGCGACGAGATCCCGCTGCCCGCGAGGATCGTGCTGGTCGCCGACGCGTTCGACGCGCTCACGACCGATCGCCCCTACCGCCGAGCCCGGCGCCCCAGGGCTGCGGTCGAGGAGATCATGGCGAACAAGGACACCCAGTTCTGCCCGAAGGTGGTCGCAGCGCTGGAGCGGCTCTACAGCGAAGAGCCCACCATCCTCGGCGAGGCCGGGCTCACCGTCGTCGCGTCGGCATGAGACGCCTAGGCGTGAACTAGCAGCCCGAGCCGCTCGAGGCAGTCGCGCACCTGCGCGAGCTCCTCGCCGGTCGGCGGGACGAGCGGCAGGCGGAATCCGCCGACCTCGTGGCCGAGGAGGTTCAAGGCCGTCTTGATCGGGATCGGGTTGGTCGTGATCGTGAGCAGCTCGTAGGCGGGGCGAAGCTCGAGGTCGATCTCGCGCCCGCGTTCGAGATCGCCGTCTCGGGCGGCCTGCACCTGAGCCGCCACCTGCGGCCCGACGATGTGCGTATGCACGCAGATCCCGCCGATCCCGCCGAGCTCGAGGAACGGCTGGACGAGCGCGTCGTCGCCGGCGTAGAGGTCGAGGCCCGTGGCGACGATATGCCGGGCCTCGTCGAGGTCGGCGAACGCCTGCTTGACGGCACGCACGTTCGGGATCTCGGCGAGCAGCGAGATCGTCGCGGGCTCGATGTTCACCACCACCCGGCTCGGGATGTTGTAGACGACGATCGGGCGGTCGGTCGAGGCGGCGATCGCCTCGAAGTGCGCGACGATCCCGCGTTGCGGGGGCTTGTTGTAGTACGGGGTGACGGCGAGGAATCCGTCGGCGCCGCCCTCGTGTGCCTGCCGCGTGAGCTCGATCGAGTGGGCCGTCGACGCTGTGCCCGTGTTCGCGACGATCGTGGCCCGGCCGCCGACCGCCTCGATCGCCGCACGAAGCAGGTCGAGGCGCTCGCCATCCTCGAGGGTCGGGCTCTCTCCCGTCGTCCCGGAGACCACGAGCCCGTCCGAGCCGTGGTCGACCAGATAACGGCAAAGCGCCTGAAACGACTCGAAGTCGATCGCTCCGGCCGCGTCGAACGGCGTGGCGATGGCGGTGAGGACTCCGCCGAGCATTCCTCCATCGTAGTCAGAGATACTCAGGGCGTGGCCCGGTTCGTCTTCGTGCACGGCGCGTGGCACGGCGGCTGGTGCTGGAAGCGGCTCTCGTCAGAGCTCGAACGGCGTGGCCATGCGACCTCGGCGCCCGATCTTCCGTGCGACGAGATCGGCTTCACCGTGCGCGACTACGCAGCTTTCGTGGGGCCGCAGCCCGACGCCGTCGTCGTCGGCCACTCGCTCGGCGGCCTGACGATCCCGCTGATCGCGGCGAGGGTGACGGTGTTCCTGGCGGCGCTCGTCCCGACGGAGAGGGTGTACTCGGGCCTCGACCCGGAGTTCACCGGGACGCGGCGCGACGAGCTCGGACGCTCGTTCTGGCCCGACGCCGAGACCGCGCACGAGCGGCTCTATCCCGATCTCGGAGCCGACGAAGCGCGCGAGGCATTCGCCCGTCTGCGGCCGCAGGTGCCGGTCGACGCGGTTCTGGAGCTGCCGCTCGGACGGCGCGAGTCGATCGTGACGATGCGCGACCGTGCGATCCGGCCGAAGTGGCAGGTCTCGATGGCGCGCGAGGTGCTCGGCGTCGAGCCGTTCGAGCTCGACGCAGGGCACTCTGCCTTCCTCACACACCCGGTCGAGCTGGCGGACCTGCTCGAGTCGGTCGCGTGAGCCGGAAGACGCGCTCGGGCAGCGCCTCGATCTGCCAGTCGGCGGAGGCGCGCTCGAAGAACTCGCCGGCGTGCGGCCGACCCGGCTCGCCGAGGAGCACCTCGGACGCGAGTGACGGCAACAGCTCGGCCAGGGCCTCGACATTGCGGCGCTCGTAGAGCAGATCCGCTCCGAGCACGAGGTCGAACGAGCCGGTGAAGGTGCGCCAGTCGGCCGTTACGCCGCTGAGCTCGACATGGTTGCGGCCGGCGTTGACGTCGAGCAGCGCGATCGCGTCCTGGGCCCAGTCGAGCGCCGTCACCTCCGCTCCGCGCGCCGCCGCCGTCAGCGACGGCACGCCGAGCCCGCAGCCGAGCTCGACGATGCGCAACCCGTCGAGCCGCGGCGGCAGCGCACGGGCGAGTGCAAGCCCCGAAGGCCAGAGCTCCGCCCAGTAGGGCATGAACTCGTCGTCGTCGAACGCCTCCTCGTCGATCAGCGCTTCCGGCTCGCGCGGGCGAAGCAGCGAGAGCTCGAGCTCACCGATCGTGAGCGTGTCCTCGAGGAGACCGGTCAGAGCAGCTGGTCGAGGCCGACGGTGACGCCGGGTGGGAGCGAGCCGACCTTCGAGAGCGCGAGCTCGACGCCCGGCACGAAGGCCTCGCGCGAGCTGGTGTCGTGGCGGATGGTCAGCGTCTCGCCGCGCCCGCCGAGGACGACCTCCTGGTGGGCGACGAGCCCGGGCAGCCGGACCGAGTGGATCGGCACGTCGCCGTCCATCGCGGTCGCCGTGGCGATCGCGGTGCCGGACGGCGCGTCGAGCTTGGTCCGGTGGTGCAGCTCGATGATCTCCGCCGCCGGGAAATGCCGCGAGGCCTCGATCGCGAACCGCATCATCAGTACCGCGCCGAGCGCGAAGTTCGGGGCGTAGAAGACCGGGACGCCGGCTTCCCTGGCCACGGCGTCCACCTCGGCAGTGTCCCAGCCGCTCGTGCCGACGACCGACGGAACGCCGGCCTCGATCGCGCGCAGGATGTTCGCGACGACGGCACCCGGCGCCGTGAAGTCGACCATCGCCTCGGCGTCGGCCTCGGTCGCGACCAGCTCGTGCCCGGCCTCGATGAGCGCGGGCCCGAGGATCGCGCCGACCTTCCCCGTCTCGGGAGACGGTGGCGAGTACCCGTTGAGCAGAACCCTCATGCCGCTTTGGCGAGCACCGGCGTCGCGCGCTCGAGCGCCGCGAGGAAGTGCTCCTCGCTGGGGCCGATCGCGGCCGCGGAGAGCCGGTCCGGTGCGAAGAGCTCCGCTGCCAGCGCGCAAACGCCTTCGGCCTCGACCGCGTCGATCTCGGCGATCAGCCGGTCGAGCGAGAGGATCTCGGTGTCGGTGACGAGCGACTTCCCGAGCCGGGTCATCCGCGCCGAGGTCGACTCCATGCCGAGCGTCAGGCGCCCCTTCAGGTTCTCCTGCGCGCGCTTCAGCTCCTTGACGGTCAGGTTGCCCTCGGCGATGTCGGCGACCTGCTCGGAGGCGATCGCGAGCGCCTCCCCGAGGTTGTCCTCGCGGGTGCCGACGTAGATGCCGACCTGCCCGGTGTCGGCGTACTGCGAGAGGAAGCTGTAGACCGAGTAGGCAAGGCCGCGCTTCTCGCGGATCTCCTGGAAGAGCCGCGACGACGCGGACCCTCCGAGGATCGCGTCGAGGATCGAGGCGGCGAAGCGCCGGTCGTCCGTGCGCGAAAGCCCGGGCGCGGCCAGGCAGACGTGGTACTGCTCGGTGTCCTTGCGGTGGAAGCGGAGCCCCGGCTTCGGGATCTTGACAAGCGCCTGCCGGGCGCGAGGCCGGTCGTTGCCCGTCTCGCCGCGCTGGTCGATCGAGCGCTGGACGAGCGCCACGAGCTCATCGTGGTGAATGCTTCCGGCCGCGGCCACGACCACGTTCCCCGGGCTGTAGTAGGACCGGTGATAGCCGCGCAGGGCCCTGCGGCTGACGGTCGAGATCACCTCGGCGGTGCCGATGACCGGCCGGCCGAGCGCATGCGTGCCGAAGACGGCCTCGCCGATCAGGTCGTGGACGAGCTCCTGCGGCGTGTCCTCGTACATCGCGATCTCCTCGACCACGACCTCGCGCTCGGAGTCGAGGTCGTCGAAGTTCGGCGAGAAGACCATGTCCCCCATCACGTCGACAGCTGTTTCGACGTGGCTGTCGGGGACACGAGAGAAAACGACGGTGTGCTCGCGGGACGTCGCGGCGTTGAGCTCGCCACCGAGCCCGTCGAAGATCTCGGCGATGTCGAGCGCGCTGTAGCGGCTCGATCCCTTGAAGAGCAGGTGCTCGATGAAGTGCGAGATCCCGGCCCTGGCGTCGGTCTCGTCGCGGGAGCCGGCGCCGATCCAGTAGCCGATCGTCGCCGAGCGCACATGCGGGAGGCGCTCGGAGATCACGCGCTCGCCCGTCTCGAGCTTGGTCTGAACCCAGTCTTCCACGGCCGTGATCGTACGCGTCTAGTCTGGTCTGAGCATGAGCCTCGAGAAACCGGAGATCGAAAAGCCCGAAGGAGACATCCCCTTCGACCTCGGGATCGACGACATCGTCGTCGGCGACGGCGAGGAGGCGGTCGGCGGCAGCAAGGTCAGCGTGCACTACGTCGGGGTCTCGTTCTCGACCGGCGAGGAGTTCGACGCCTCCTGGAATCGCGGCGACCCGTTCGCCTTTACGCTCGGCAAGGGACACGTGATCCCGGGCTGGGACGAGGGCGTCCAGGGGATGCGTGTCGGGGGCCGGCGGAAGCTCACGATCCCGTCGGCGATGGCCTACGGCTCGCGTGGCGCGGGCGGCGTGATCAAGCCGAACGAGCCGCTCGTGTTCGTGGTCGACCTGCTCTCGGTCGGCTGAAGTTCACCTGATCGAGGGTCGACCGAGCGGCTACCGTTTTCGGCGCGATCGCTGCCTGGGCTGGCTGCTTCCGGTTACGGATCGCGCGCAGGTGACCCGCACTCGTGAAGGAGGCTCGAGCCGTGAACGGATGGAGCAGGTGTCTGGCCGGATTCGCCGCTGTCTCAGTGCTCGCCGTATCGGCGGCCGCAACCGGCGCGAGCGGCGCCAGGACGTCGTCGAGCTGCGGGATCGTCTCCGCCTCTGGACACGCGTGGATCATCGTCGCGAAGAGCGTGCCCTGCGCGGTCGCGAAGAACGTGACCCGAAGCCTTGCGACCGCGACCGCCGCCTTGCAATCCGGAGCGCGAAGAACGGTGACCACGCCCCTCCTCCACGGGTTCGTCTGCGTCCTGGCGAGCCAGGGCAAGCCGGGCGGCTCCTGCTCGACCGCGGGCGCAGCCAAGAGCGTGCTCTGGATCGAAGCCTGACCCGAGGTCAGCGGCTGCCGCGGATGACCTCGCTGTAGGCGTCGGGATCCGTCGGGCCCTCGGTCGCTATGAGCAGGACCCGGGTCGAAGGGCCAAAGCCGACCGCGGCACTCAGATCCTCGGCCTCGGCAAGGCGGCGGAGGCCGCTGACAGGTGCTGCCCCGCAGTCGCCGAGCGCCATCCCCCCGGTCGCGAGGCGTCGCATCTCCGCGTGCACGTCCGCGTCGGAGACGGTGATCGTCCCGGCCATCCCGGCGTGGAGCGACGGCCAGGCGGTGGAGGAGATCTCGGAGCAGTCGAGCCCGGCCATCGAGGTGCCGGGCGTGGGCACTGAGGTAGGGGCTCCCGCTGCAAGCGAGGCCGTTAGGCAGGCCGCGGTCTCGGGCTCCACGCCGACGAGCTGAACGCCGAGGGGTGCCGCGAACCGGGCGGCCGCGGCCGCGAGCGACCCGACTCCGACCGGCACGAGCAGCAGATCGAACTCGGCCTGCTCGCCGGCCTCGGCAAAAAGCGTGGCGTACCCGTCGATCACCCATGCGGCCTGCGGAGAATCGCCGACGTCCGCGATCTCGACGGCGCCGGGATCGGCGGCAGCGGCGTGCGCCGCAACCACCGCCTCCTCGTAGGTGCCGTCGACCACGACGACCTCGGCGCCTTCGCCCTCGATCGCCTCGCGCCTCGCCCGTGCCGATCGCGCCGGCAGGAACACTCGACAGGCGAGTCCGCGGGTTGCCGCGACGTGCGCGACGGCGCGGCCATGGTTGCCGGCACTCGCTGCGACGAGCGTGTCGATGCCGGTCTGCGGTCCGGAGCGTGCGTTCGATCGCCCAGGACGCGCCAAGCACCTTGAATGCCGGGAGGCCGAACCGGTCGGACTCATCCTTCAGCAGGATCTTGTCCACGCCGAAGTGGGCTGCCAGGTCGTGAAGCTCGCGGACCGGAGTCGGCGCGTACCCGGGCAGTGAGCGGTGAAAGACAGTCGCCTCGGCCCCGCCGCCGGCAGGAACGCGCGCCGGATCTCGGGCGGGATTGACGAGTTGCGCTCACGCGCAGAACACCTCGGCGGTCTCGAGGAGCGCCCGAGCGACGGCCGCCGTGTCCGTGAGGCTGACCCACTCCTCGACCGCGTGGGCGCCCTCACCGGAGGGGCCAAGCAGCACCGTCGGGATGCCGGCTGCGGCGATGAAACCCGAGTCCGCCCAGTAGCTGGCGCCGCCGACCTCCAGAGCCCCGAGCGCGTTCCCGACGATCGACACGATCTCTGCATTCTCGTCGACCTCGAACGGCTCACGCGAGAGCAGGGTCCGGCGCTCGACCACGAGATCGGGATCGGTGCTTCGGCATTTCTCGAGGAGACGGTCGATCTCCGCCTCCACATCGGCGGTCGTCTCGCCGGGCAGCGTTCTCCGCTCGAGCTTCAGGGTGCAGCGCGAGGGATAGCTCGAGAGCTCCGTGCCGCCGTCGATGAGCGAGGCATGGATCGAACCGCGGCCGAGGAGCGGGTGCGCACTCGCGCCGAGCAGCCCGTCGAGCTCCGCGATCGCGACGAGCAGCGGCCCGGTCTTGACGATTGCGTCGATTCCCAGGTGAGGCCGCGAGCCGTGGGCGGCGCGCCCGGTGACCTCGAGCTCGACCCACACGAACCCCTTGTGGGCTACGACGAGCTCGAGCTCGGTCGGCTCGGTCACGACGGCTGCGTCCGCCTTCACGAACCGGAGAACCTCCTGGATCCCGATGCTTGCGTACTCCTCGTCCGCCACGGCTGCCACGACGACATCTCCCGCGAGGCCGAGCCTTGCCGCATCGCGACAGGCGATCAGAGCGGCCGCGACCCCGGCCTTCATGTCGTAGGAGCCGCGGCCGTAGAGCCGGTCACCTTCGATCCGCGGAGCGAACGGCTCCGTCATTCCCTCGACGCCGACGGTGTCGAGGTGCCCGCAGAGCAGGAGCGTGCGCCCGCGGTCGGTCCCGCGGGCCCGGACGATCACGCTGGGCCGTCCGGCTACGTTCTCGATCGTCTCGGCCGCCAAACCGTTGGCGGCTCCCCAGGCCGAGACGAAGGCCGCGATCTCCCCCTCGCCCGCTCCGCCGGGAACGAGCGACGGGTTCACCGAGTCGATCGCGACCAGGGCGGCGAGCAGGCCGGTCAGGTCGTCCAAGGCCCACCAGCCTCGAGTGCCGCGGCGGCCCGCATGTTTCCCGCGCGAACGGCCAGCTCGAGCGGCGTCTCGTGGTCGTCGATATCGGTGCGGGCCGACGGATCTGCACCACCGCGGAGCAACAGGCCGATCCCAACGGCGTCGTCGCGTGTCGCCGCGACGTGCAGAGGCGTCCAGTCGTTCAGACCGCGCCGTTCGACGTCGGCGCCGGCGGCCAGCAGGAGCTCCAGGACCGCGTGCCGGTCCTCGCGTCCCGAGAGCGTGACCTCGACGAGCGCCGGAAAGCCGTCGGTCGCCTCGAAGTTGGGATCGGCGCCGAGCTCGAGCGCCTCCCGGATAGTCGCCGCCGGCGACCACGCAAGAACGAGCGCGAGGACCCATTGGCCCGTGTACGGCTCTTGCACGTTGGGGAATCCGGCCGGATCGCCGAGCGCCATGCGCGCAGCATCGAGGTCGCCGTCGCGCAGCGCATGCTCGAGCTCGAGATGGGCCCGCATCGAAGCGTCGATGCTCGGACGCTACCGCTAGCCGGCCGCGCTGTGCGACTCGCGGCGAAGAACCCCGGCCGGCCGGATCGCCAGGAGCGTGAGCAACGCAACGCCGGAGAGCAGGAGGTACGGCACCGCGTCGGAGGTGGCTTCGGCGAGAGCCCCGCCGAGAGCGGAGCCGCCGCTCTGACCGGGCGCCCACGCGAGGTTGAGCAGCGCGAAGGCATAGCCGTAGTCGAGACCCCGATCCTCGGCCGCGTGCGTGAGCATGGCCATCCCGGGCGTGTAGAACGTCCCGAACGCGAGAGAGCTCACGACGATCAGCACGGCGAGCACGAACCGGTTCGCAGGCCAGGGCAGGAGCGCCGCACAGACGATCGACGCGATCAGCGCGACCCGGATCGGCGCGAGTGGCCCGAACCGGTCGGAGAACCGCCCGACTCCGAGGTTCAGCACCGTCTCGAGCAGGCCGGCGACGAGCCAGACGGCGCCGATGCCGATCGCCCCCACTCCGAGATCCGAGAGCCGAAGCGGTCCCAGCACGCCGAGAACGCCGAAAAGCAGCGCGGGCAGGACGACGAACCAGACCGAGAGCAGCACGCGCCGGTCGCGAAGCGCCGCGCCGAGCATGGCGAGCGGCTGGGGCTTCTCCGGGCGCTCCGCGGGAGTCAGGAGCGCCCAGACGGCGAGCCCGAGCGAAGCGACCGCAACCGCCCCGAACGCCCAGCCCGTCCCGACGACGGTAGCCGTCCCGCCGAGCACCGGCCCGAGTAGCGCGCCGGCGACTGCAGCCGCGAAGGCCTTGCCGATCAGCTGCCCCTTCCGCCCTTCGGGTGCCCGCGCGACGAGCCACGAAAGCGAGCCCGTCCACGAGAACGAGCTCGCGAGGCCCTGCATGAACCGTGCGAGGTCGAGCTGCCAGGCGCTCGTCGCAAGCCCGAAGAGCGCCGTCGTCACGGCGACTCCGGTCAGGCCGACGAGCACCGTCGGCTTGACCCCGAAACGCGCCGCAACCATGCCGCTCGGGATGGCCCCGACGAGCGTTCCGAGCGGGTAGAGCGCCGAGAGCAGCCCCGCGCCACCCTTCCCCAGCCCGAGCGTGGTCGCATAGTGCGGCAGGAGCGGCGTGAGCGCCGAGAAGAACAGCGTGTCGACGAGCACGATCGCGCTCGTCAGGTAGAGGATTCGCCGCACCGATCCGCCGTCGCCTGCCACGCGCGCAGGGTAGTGACGGGCGGCGGCGATGGAAACCCCGAGTGCGTGGGCACTCAAGCAATTGCCGGGGTTTGCCGAGAAGAGTCAGGTGGACGTCACTACCCTCAGGGACGGCGTCCGTGAGCGGTTAGGCGAGATCCTGATCCGCAGGGGGCGGCTGAGCCAGGAGCAGCTGAACCAGGCGATCGCCGCAGCGAAGGCGAGCGGCGACCGGCTCGGAACGCACCTCGTGAATGCGAAGGCCCTCCACGAGGAGGACATCTCCATCGCTCTCGCGGACCAGTTCGGCCTTCGCTACGTCGTCATCGACGTCGAGCAGCTCACGCCGGAGCTGGCTCCGAACGTGCCCGAGCGGACGGCCCGACGGCTGAGTGTCCTTCCGCTGCTCGTGTCGGGCGAACGTCTCCGCATCGCGATCGCCGACCCGAGCGATGTCGTCGTCATCGACGAGCTCAGGATGGCGTTGACCTGCTCGTTCGAGCTGGTCGTGGCAGACCCGTCTGCGATTCGCGCGGGCCTCGAGCGCGTCTACCCGTTGCACATGACGTCGGCGTATATCGAGGAGGCCCCGGAGCCTGCGGATCTCTCGGAGACGATCGACGCCGAAGGCGACGCCGAGAGCGCGCCGGCCGTGGAGGAAGTGAACCGCCTGCTGCGCTGCGCGATCGATCTCGGTGCCTCGGACATTCATTTCGTGCCACGGAGAACCGACCTCCATGTTCGTGCTCGCGTCGACGGCGTGATGCGAGACGTCTCGGTGGTTCCGCGCTCGCTCAGGGCCTCCGTGATCGCACGGATCAAGGTGATGGGCCAGCTCGATATCGCCGAGCGGCGGCTGCCGCAGGACGGCCGCGTCTCGATCTCGATTGCCGGGGTCGACATGGACCTCAGGGTCGCCGTTCTTCCGTCCTCGATCGGCGAAGAGGCCGTACTGCGGATCGCGTATATCGGGAAGCAGGGGCTGCGCACGTTCGAGGACCTCGGCCTCGACGGCCAGACACTGTCCCGGCTGCGCCACTCTCTGCGGCGCCCTGCAGGTGCGATCATCGTCGCCGGGCCGACCGGCAGCGGCAAGACCACAACCCTCTACGCCGCCCTGGCGGAGCTCAACGATGGGACCCGGACGATCGTCAGCATCGAGGATCCGGTCGAGTCTCGCATCGACGGCGTCGTCCAGGTGGAGGTCAATACGAGGGCCGGGCTGACCTTTGCGCGCGGCCTGCGAAGCATCCTCCGGGCCGATCCGGACGTGATCATGATCGGCGAGATCCGGGACCTCGAGACGGCCGAGATCGCCCTGCACGCCGCGATGACCGGGCACGTCGTGCTCACGACCGTGCACGCTCAGAGCGCAGCGGCCGCACTCGTTCGCCTCCGAGACTTCGGCATTGCCGAGGCCAGCCTCGGCACGTCGGTGCGAAGCGTCCTTTCCCAGCGCCTGCTCCGACGCCCGTGCGAGCATTGCCACCGGGGTCAGCGCGTGAGCGCCGATGACCTCGTACGCATCCACCTCGACCCGTCACTGGAGCTCTACCGCCCCTCCGGATGCCATCGCTGCGGGTTCACCGGTTACGCGGGACGGGTCGGCCTCCACGAGATACTTTCGATCGACGACGACGTCCGCGCCGCGATGGGCGGCACAGCCTCGGCGATTCAGCTCGCCGCCGTCAGGGGCGGGCAGACCACGGTGCTGTACGAACAGGCATCACGCCTCTGCGAGGCCGGTGGGACGACCGTCGACGAGATCGTGCGCGTGCTCGGCGAGCCGGACTGAGAGGCCGCGCCCGACGTCGTCCGACCTGTCGCCTGATCTCGTTACCGTGTTACCGGAGCGACTCGGCTTTCACGTAGACGTTCGGCGGCGCGAACTCGAAGTAGTCGAAGAAGTGCCCACAAAGCCAGCCACGCAGTACCTGCTCGCCTAACTCGGCCTCGTACCACACCCCGCCGTCTTGTTCCTCGAGGCGCCGTCCCTCCAGTGCGCCGGGAAACGGCGATGCCGAGAACACGACCCGGAAGGGACCGAGGCCCGGGCCGACCTGCAAAGCCCTCAGGCGGGTCAAGATCGCGTCGGCGCCGAGAACGAACGGCTCGCCGTACACGCCGACCTCGGAGTCGTCGTAGGTCCAGGTCTCGACGTCCGGGGCCCAGCTGAGAGCAAGGGTGTGCATGAGCCTGGATCGTCTGGCGGCAAGCTTCGCCTCCGGGGTCTCGTCCATCGTCCGAGAGTAGCGATCATCCCCGCCGAGCACGGACGCGCCGGTGTTCGCCGGCCCAGTCAAGATGGGCTGGATGCAGCACCTTGTGACCGGGATCTGCTGGGGGCTCGTCGTGGTGATCTGGATCGTCGGTGCCGTCGTCGGCTTGCGGAGGGGTCCTGCGCGGAGAAGGCCCTCCTGGCACGGCGCCCCATGGCCGATCGGAGTCGTCGCTGCCATCGTGATCGTCTATGTGGCGGTGACCCGCAACCATGCGAATCGGATGGTCGTGCACTCCGGGTGGGTGGAGATCCCGGGGCTGGTCCTGCTCATCGCCGCAACGATCTTCACGATCTGGGCCCGGCTGGCGCTCGGCTCGATGTGGTCGATGTCACCCGATGTGCTCCAGCAACACCACGAGCTGCGCACCGACGGCCCGTATGCCGTGACGCGCCACCCGATCTACACGGGGCTCCTGGGAATGCTGCTCGGCACCATGTTGCTCAACGGCTTCGGGGTCGCGGTCGTCGCGTTCCTCGCGGGGGTGGTCGTGTTCGGGACCAGGGTGCCGATCGAGGAGAGGCTCATGAACGAGACATTCCCCCGGGACTACGAGCGATATGCGGAGCGGGTGCCGCGACTGGTCCCGCGCCCGTTGCGGTTCCGCCGGCCGCCGAGCTCCGGTCGGAAGTCAAGGAATCTTCCCTGAAAGGGCGTCGCTCGCCTCTTGCTCCGTCAGGATCCCTTCGCGCAGAAAGACCAACGCCGCGGCAGGCGCCTTGTCGGGGTGGTCACGGCTCAATCCCCTCAACGTCCACTGGGCGCGGGTACGACGCCACGCGACGGGGTCGGCGTCGTATTCGTTGCAGTCGATGAGCCAGGCGTCGCGAAGGCGGGCGAGGTCGGCGAGGCTTGCCTCGAAGCCATCTCGGGTTGCGCCGTGCAGGGTCTGGAGGCCGGTCATCACCAGAGGTTCCGAGGTCTCGTTGGCTCGGACGAGGGGATCCGACCACGCGTGCACCTGGCCGGCCGAGACTCGACCATCGACCAACAGATTCCATTGCTCCAGCAGCTCGGCCCGGGTCATCCTCTGCCTAGATCGTAGTTCGGCTGCATCGCGTCGTACGATTTGCCACCGGGGTCCCATGTCTTACCGACGGGAGGACAACATAATTCGCTCGAACCCTCGTAGCCGGCTACGACCAGGCGTCCGAGATCGCGTCCGAGGCCTTCGCCAGGGCCTTTGCCAAGCGCCGGTCGTTCCGGCCGGAGGCGGTCGATGCGCTGCCCTAGCTGCTTGGAATCGCGTCGAAGCTGATCCTCCACGAGCGGCGCCGGTTCGCCCGCTATCTCGCCGCCGTCGACCGGGTCACGACGGAGGTCCTGACCGCCGATCGAGAACCAGACCTCGGTTCGGCCGACCGGAGGCTCGACGCACCCGCCGACTGGGCCAGGATGCGCGAGGCGCTGCTCGCGCTCTCGGACCTCGACCGGGAGCTGCTCCTGCTCGTCGCCTGGGACGAGCTCTCCTACGAGGAGGCAGCGGCCGTGCTCGATCTGCCTGTCGGCACGGTTCGCTCCAAGCTGCATCGAGCGAAGGCGCGCCTGCGGGAACTTCTCGAGCCGAACGGGAGAACTCGAGACGACCGGCCCATTCCGATCCCGAAGGAGGCCACATCGCGATGAACGACGAGCTCGACGCGCTCCGCTCCTTCCGGCCGGAGGCCACTGGTCCCACCGACGCCCTCCAGCTCCAGGAAAGGACTGCATTCATGGAAACGCTCGCTCATGCCCTAACCTGCGCGCCGCGGAGGAAGCCGCGCCTCGGTCTGCGCCGCCGCATCGCCCTCGGGATCGTCGCTGCCCTCGTGATCGTCGGCACGGCGACCGCGGCGGGGATGATCCCGGGCGACGTCCAGCAGGCACTCGGCCTCGCCGCCGCGCGCACCCCGGACGCATCGCTCACCCCCCAGATCGACCTGGCCGTCGAGCGCACCTCGGCGTCGACTGTCGACGGGGGCAAGCTCGAGCTCTGGACCGCCCCGACGACCGGCGGCGGAACGTGTGCCTATCTCCGTCAACTCGATGCCGCCGGGGCACCAACCGACCCCGGGCCGATCAGCTGTGCGGTGAGCATCGGGGGCCGCGGCAGGATGGGCGAGATGACCATGACCGGACAGTCGGGCTCGCATGCGCCGGGCAGCACGATGACGGTCGGAGGCCCGCTCGGCGACGGGCGGTTGAACGCCGAGATCCAGACCGCCGGCGGCGGGGCGGCCATGGTCTTCGGGCAGGCCCCGGACAGCGTGGCGAAGGTCGAGGTCGTCGACTCCGCCGGGGTCGGTCCTCGGGCAGGCGACTGCGACCGACGGCTGGTTCCTGCTCACGCTCCCCGCGGGCGCGGCGGCCTCTGCGGCCTCGCTGGTCGCTCAGTCGTCTTCGGGCGCCTCGATCGACACGGTGCCGATCGGAGGCCCAACGCCGGCACCCTCGGGCGCCAACGGCGGCGGAGGGTAGGGAACGAGCGCGTTCATGCACTCTTGGAGACCGGCGAGGGTAGCTTTGATCGATGAAGGGCGACGCGGAGTTCCTGCCCGGCGCATTTCAGCTGACTCGAGCTGGGGTCGCGGTCCGCAGTGCTGCCAATGGGCCGGCCGACGACGCTACTGGAAGGCGCTGCACGATCGACACCCGGTTCCAGGCGGCGTCGATCAGCAAGCAGTTCGTCGCGGCATCGATCATGGTCCTGAGCGACCGTGGCACGGTGCGAATCGACGACCCCGTCTCCCGGTGGTGGCCGGAAGCCCCGCCGGAATGGGAGCCGATGACCGTGGGTCACCTCTTGAGCCACACCTCGGGCCTTGGTAGCTGGCAGGACATCCCCGGCGTCGACATCTCGTGCCCGCCGGCGGCCGACGACATCCTGGATCAGGCGGCCCGACTTCCTCTCAGGAGCCGCCCCGGCACCCGCTGGGAATACAGCGGGGTGGGCTACCTCGTGGCGGCGGCGATCGTCGAGGCCGCAAGCGACCAGCCGTACGGGCCCTTCGTCGCCGAGCACATTTTCGATCCTCTCGGCCTGCGTGCGACCACCTCCGGCGTGGTGCCTGAGCGTTCCCTCGTCGCGATGGGTCATAGAGACGCGGAGCCCGCCCCGCTGGTCGCAGAGCTGACTGCGCTCGTCGGCACAGGTGATCTCTGGACGACCGTGGGTGACCTTGCCCGATACGCCGAAGCTCTATCCGGTGGCGAGCTGGTCTCCGCGGAGTCGTTGGAGTTGATGCGGCGCCCTCACGCCACGATCCATCAGCTCCCTACGGACGGCGAGGCGATCTCGGCATCTGCTTTTGGTTACGGTGTCTACGTCGGGTCGATCCTGGGGCAACCCGCCTGGTTTCATCCGGGCGACAACCCTGGGTACCGATCACTTCTGGCCTGGCTACCCGAGACTGCAATGACGCTCGCCGTCCTGTCGAACGAGGAATCCGTTGCGCTCGACGATGTCATCTCGCAACTGTTTTCCCTCAACGACTTCTGATCTTCAGCCTGAGGGGTTGCGGCGATTTCATCCACTTCGAGGCGCGCACGTGGATCTCGATGACCCCGTCCTGGCGGCAAGACTGACGGCTGCGCGTGTGTTCGGCTAGACACTCCGACGCAGGAGTTCGGTTCGGTAAAAATGAACCAGGTGACCCTCGCTTGCCGCTCGCGTCGCTGATTGGCGTGACTGAGGTGGCGCCGCTTTCGAGTTGGGCGTCGTGCTCGGAGTGTTCGAAGTCGGCGCCTGGCCGAAGGACAAGGGCGTCGTGTGGAGCGCGAATCCCCGTGGCGACTCGCCGCGTGGCCGTTGGTGAGGTGCCTGCTCCGTGTGCTTCAGCTGCGTGGCTGGGAAGCGAAGCGCTGTTGGCTCAGCGGAAAGCTGCGGGTGTCGCCGGGGCTACCTTTCGGTGCCCCGGCGACACAACCGCCAGCCATGTACGTGAACTACTGGTTGGAGCTGGGCTAGCTGGTGCGGCTCTTCCCCAACCCGGGCACTACCCGTTCCCGACGGGCGTGCCGCTCGCGACCGGTATCGCGATTAGGGTATCCGTTGTCAGCTTGCTTTCCAGTCCTTGCACTGTCAACACGAAGCGGTAAGTGGTGCCGCCGTTCCCCGTCGGGGTGCCGTGCAGGAGCCCATCGGAGTCTAGTGTCAACCCCGGGGGTGGTTGTCCGGTGCTCTTTATGTACGCAACGCCCTCGTTGAGGGATGAGGCTCCTTGGAACTGGTAGGAGTACGGCTGCCCTACCGTTGCCGGTGGTGGCGTCCCTGGGGAGAACGAGAGTCCGACCGTCGCGCAGCCGTCGCTTGTTTGGACCCCTGCGATGACCTGAGCGCATACGTCATAGGCGACGGTGTCGTACGTGTTTTGCGATGTCTGAGTGCCCCCGCCGGCGCTGTCGCCCTGGGTGATGGTGACTTTTGCGAAGTTGGAAACCTGGCAGACGACCCCGATCCCAGTGTGGCCGTCTGTGAGTGCTGTGCAGCCATCGATTGTGTTGCAGTGGGTTACGCCTGTTGTTGGGTCTGCAAGGCATATGTTTTGTAGGCTGCCTGTGACATTGAGCGGCTGCACCACGACTGAGACCGGGCTACCGATGTGCAAGGTGGAGTCGGTGGGTAGTGCGACGCTCATCGTCGCGTCGGTTCCAATTTGAAAAGTCGCCGACCCGGAGCCAGGGTCAGCGCGAGTGACGGTTCCGCTGAGTGGCGCGTTAGGCGTAATGGTTTGGCCGGGAATGCCTTCTATGAGAAGCTGCCCGTTGATCGTCCAGTTGACGCCGTGGTTGGGGACGACGGCGTTCCAGGGATTGACGGTTATGAGCCCTGTCGAGGTGTTGCCGAAGTCGTCACGGATCGTGTAGGGGATCTGAACCGGGGCCCCCGTGACGCAAGGTGTCAGTGTGTCGCAGGTGTTGGTGCCCGGAGGGACCGGCGTCGGATTCAGGTCCCAAGCTATCCCTGGCAGGTTCGGCAGGCCAGTCGAGGCGACTGTTCCGAGCTTGCCGAGACCGCTGATCGGATTGTCGACGTACGGGCCGTTGAGGCTGTCGATGGTCATGCCCGTGTCGTTCGGCGGCAGGTAGGAAGAGGCGAAGAAGAACGTGGTCGTCTCGCCGGTCGTCTTTGGGTCGGCGAGGCTGATCGTTCCGGTGAAGGCCTGCGGTCCGACGACCGTGTATGAGCAGGTCTCTTTGAGGCTCGAGTGGTTCGGGTCGGTGATGGTGACCGTCTGCCTGCCGGCTGTTCGCAGGGTTATCACTGCCGTGGGCTGGTGCAAGTTTGACGTCGCGGTGAAGAACGCGCCGAAGACGTTTGCTTTTTGGGTGTCGCTTGTGGTGATGGTGGCGGTTGCCTCATAGCCGGGCGGCAGGTTTTCGAATCCGGTAATGGGATTGTTGGTCCTCAGGGGGTTGGTCGCGTTGTTGCCATACGCGTCCAGGGCCTTGAAGTCCAGGCCGATTGGGTCATTGACACCGATCGGGTCGTCCACCTGCGAGTAAGGCGCAGGCGATCCGTCCGGTCCGGCGACCCCGTAGAGCGGCTGCGGGCAGGGCGAGTAGCTGACCGCGGGTCCCGGCAGCACCTCGAAGCTCAGCCCGCCGGTGATGTCGCTGTTGCCGGTGTCGACGGCGGTGAGAAACGCGTGGTCGTCGTAGATCTTCTTGGTGAAGAACGCGATTCCATGCACGGTAAATCTGCCCTGGTCGCGGGCGGCGATGAACTGCACCGGCCCATCTACCGTCCTGGCGTCCGTCGAGGTCAGTTCGACTCTGCCGGCGTAGCCGGTCGCTGTGTTGCCGTAGGCGTCGACCGCCGTGAGGATGACGTCGAGGGTCTGGCCAGCGGTGGTGACCGCGGATCCCTCGAACTGGTTCAAGGCGGTGGTCATGCGCAACGCGACGGCGGGGCCGGCGCTGATCGTGACGGTCTGCGACGAGGACAGTGTCGAGTCTTTCGCGGTCACGCTGTCCTGGCCCGCCGATTTCAGCGTGACGCTGAAGGAGCTTGAGCCGGCGTCGCCGGGGAGGAACGTGTAGGCCGACGGAAGCGTCGCGGCCGGATCGTTGGAGCTGAAGGCGACAGTGCCGCTGTAACCGGTGGCGACGTTGCCGTACGCATCACGCGCGCTGACGACAACTGGCTGGGTGGTTCCGGCGCCGGCGTTTGTGAGCCCGGCGAGCCTCAAGGACGTGGCGATCGAGGGAGAGACCGCAGCCGGCGTCGAGGTGGCGGACAGCGTCGCTGTCGAGGTATCGCTCAGCGTGACAGTCTGTGAGCCGGCGGTCTTCAGCGTGACGCCGAACACGTGTGAGCCCGCGTCGGCAGCAGTGAACACGTAGTTCGCAGGGACGATCTGCGGATCCGAAGACGTGAGACGGACGGTGCCCCGATACCCCGCCGCGACGTTGCTGAACGGATCGCGGACGGTGAGCGTGATGCTCTGACCCGCACCCGCCGTCACAGAAGCCGGGTTGCTCAGAGCGAATGTCTTCGCCGCAGCCGGAGAGACGGTCACCGTCTGCGACCCCGTGGTATCGCTCGAAGCCGCATCGGTCACGGTCACCTTCTGCGAACCGCTCGTCCTGAGCGTCACCGCGAAGGAGTGGGCCCCTTGATCCGCCTTCGTGAACGTATACGACGTCGGCAGCGTTGCCTGGGCATCCGTCGAAGTGAGGCCGACCGTGCCGCGATAGCCCGGGTTCGGATTGCCGTTGAGCAGAACGGTCACCGTGATCGTCTGCCCGGCCCCCGCAACAGCGGACGTCGGGCCCGACACCACAAAGGACGCCTTGGACACAGGCGGCTTTGCCTGCGCCGTCGGCGCGACAGCGATGAACACAGTCAAGGCCGTCGCCACGCACGCGATCAATCCGATCGTGGGCCTGCATCTTTGACTCTGCTCCCGGATTGCTAGCCAGCATCTCAGCACATCACTGGCGCACGGCGCAGTGAACTTCGAAAGAAGACCAGACCTCATACAGATGACCCCTTCCCCGGCTGCCTGTCGATTGGACCCTGGACAGGATCCCGGCGGCGATTGTCTCACCTTTCAGAGATCGGTGTCTAGGCCTTGGGAAACAATCTCTTGGAGTCTCGCCCGATCTGATCTGGCGAGAACTCGGCGAGTCAACCCTTCACGCACCCCACAAAACCTGGACTGGACGCGCCACCAAACTGACCCGAGCGAGATGCCTATCCGGCGAAATTGCCGCCGGCTGCCCGACCGCCCTTACGCCTGATCGTCGCCCGGAAGGAGACGGCCGGGGTACCGGGTCACCTCGGTGCTCGGGAAGCGGGCGTATGCGACATCCGGGTCGGATGTCGGCTCGTCGACGCCGGCGCCGTGGCGTTGTGCGAGCTCGCTGACCGTGTACTCGCCCCAGTCCGGGCTCGACATATGCTCACGGGCGCCGATCGCCACGAGGGTGCAGTGGCCGGTTCCGGCTCCGATGATCATGTGCTCGGTGTCAGGTGGGCAGTGGACGAAATCCCATTGGCGGAGCGGGCGCTCCTCGCCTTCGACGAGGAGCAGTGCCTCACCGGAGAGGATCAGGAAGTCCTCCACGTCGGCCTCCCGGTGGTACATGCCGATCGGCTCGCCGGGGCCGAGGACGAACAGGTTCACGCCGACCTGAGGGAACTGCGATTCGCACTCGGCGTCCGAGGAGCCCGTGAAAGCGACGCTGTAGCCCCGGCCTTCGCGGCGGCGCCAGCGGGCATCGCGGGCATTCAGGACAAACCAGCCCTCACCAGTCGGCGCCAGGCCGGCACCCGTATCCCGGTGTGGATCCTCGGGAACCGTCACGGGCTCGAGCATAGCCCTGAGGGGACGGCGCGCGGCCGTCCCCTCAGGGAGCTCCGTCCTCTAGCGGCGTCCGCCTCCACCGCCGCTGCGGCCGCGATCGCGGTCGCGCGGGCGCTCCTCGCGGGGCTCACGCGGCGGGGCATCCTTCGCCCGCTCGATCAGCTCCTCGGGAGTGACGGTACCGCCGTTCTCGTGCTTCAGCACCAGCTTGAGGCCGATGCGGCCGCGGGCCTTGTCGACCTCCTGGACGAGAACGTCCAGGACATCGCCGCGGGCGATCACATCCTCGATGTGGTTGACGCGGCCGGGGCCCACGTTCGAGACGTGGAGCAGCCCGTCGGTGCCCTTCTTCAGCTCGACGAACGCGCCGAAGTCGGTCGTCTTGACGACCTTTCCGGTGAACTCGTCGCCGACCTCGGGATCCTTGGTCAGCGCGTTGATCGCGGAGATCGCCGCGTCGCCGTTCTCGCCGGAGGTGGCGTACACGAGGATCGTGCCGTCCTCCTCGATGTCGATCTGAACCTCGTACTCGGACTCGAGGGAGCGGATCGTCTCGCCGCCCTTGCCGATCACCATGCCGATGTACTCGGGGTTGATCTGGATCGTCGAGATCCGCGGCGCATGGTTGGCGAGCTCCGTGCGGGGCTCGCTGATCGCCTGGAGCATCCGGTCGAGGATCGCCTCGCGGGCCTCGAGAGCCTGCTGCAGAGCACGCTCCATGATCTCGCGGGAGACGCCCGTGATCTTGATGTCCATCTGCAGCGCCGTGATGCCGCTGCGCGTGCCGGCGACCTTGAAGTCCATGTCGCCGAGATGGTCTTCGGCTCCCTGGATGTCGGTGAGGATGACGTAGTCGTCGCCCTCCTTGACGAGGCCCATCGCGATGCCGGAGACCGGCTCCTTGATCGGCACGCCGGCGTCCATCAGGGCGAGCGTCGAGCCACAGACCGAGCCCATCGACGACGAACCGTTCGACTCGAGCGTCTCGGACACGATGCGGATCGTGTACGGGAAGTCCGCAGCATCCGGGATGACGGCCTCGAGCGCCCGCTGAGCGAGCGCACCGTGGCCGATATCGCGGCGGCGCGGGCCCGTCATGCGGCCCGTCTCCCCGACCGAGTACGGCGGGAAGTTGTAGTGATGGATGTAGCGGCGATCCTTCTCCAGCGAGAGATCGTCGATCCGCTGGCCCTCCTTGGCCGTGCCGAGGGTGAGCAGCGACATGATCTGCGTCTGGCCGCGGGTGAAGAGCGCCGAGCCGTGCGTGCGCGGGCTGACGCCCACCTCGCAGGTGATCGAGCGGATCTCCGTCTCCGACCGGCCGTCCGGGCGACGTTTGTCGACCGCGATCTTCTTGCGGACGAGGTCCTTGTAGATCGCCTCGGTGGCCTTGCGGACGTAGGACCTGGTCGCGCCGTCGCGGGTGCCGCCCTCGGAGCCCTCGGGCGCCGTCGGGAACGGCAGGTCGACGGTGTCGACGATCCGCTCGTACAGCAGGTGCTGCTTCGCGGACTTCAGCTCCTTGGAGTCCTGCTCGGCCTCGGTGAGAGCGCGCAGGTCGGCTTCGAACTGCGCGCGAACCGGGCCGTCGGCCGCGGCGGCACGCTTCTTCTCGAGGATCGCCGCGAGTGACATCCGGGTCTGGAGCTCCTTGAGGATGTCCCCCTCGGTGGAGCCCATCGTGATCGTCCCGGCTTCGCGCTCCAGGATCTCCGCGACGACGGAACCGCCGTCGTGGATGCCCTGCTGGGCGATCCTGGATGCGATCTCCTCGCCGTAGCGGTTGTCGAGATCCTCGGTGACCGACGAGTCGAGCCACTTGGGCTTGCCGGCCCGCTCGCGGAGCTCCTCCTGGGCAGCGCAGAGATTCTTGATCTCCTCGTGCGCCAGGTCGAGCGCCTCGAGCAGCTTCGCCTCGGGCACCTGATCCGCTCCGGCCTCGACCATTGTGAGGCCTTCCTTCGTGCCGACGACGATCAGGTCGAGCGTGCTCTCCTCGAACTGCTCGGTGAGCGTCGGGTTCACGATCAGCTCGCCCTCGATCAGGCCGATGCGAACTGCGCCGATCGGGCCGAAGAACGGCATCGGCGAGATCATCAGCGCCGCGGAGACGCCGTTGATCGCAAGGATGTCGTGCGAGGTGACCATGTCCGCCGAGAGGACGGTGGCGATGCACTGAACCTCGTTGCGGTAGCCCTTCGGCCAGAGCGGCCGGATCGGGCGGTCGATCATCCGCGCCGTCAGGATCGCGCGCTCGGTCGGGCGACCTTCGCGCTTGAAGAAACCGCCGGGGATCTTCCCGGCGGCATACGCCCGCTCCTCGACATCGATCGTGAGCGGGAAGAAATCCTGCCCCTCACGTGCGTCGGGGCGACCCTGGGCGGTCGCGAGGACCATGGTCTCGCCGGAGCGGACGACGACTGCGCCGTCGGCCTGCTTCGCGAGCTTGCCCGTCTCGAACGTGATCTCCTTCCCTCCAACGAAAAGGGTCACGGAAACCGGCGCCGCTTGCTGCTCGGCTTCGACAATACTCATTCTCTATTCCTCCACTGTGCTAGGTGAAGGGTGGAGAGTTTGAGCCAACCCGGGCACCGGACTCGCTCAAACCGGGCGCCGGGCTCGCTCAAACTTCCACCCTTCGGGGCGTGGGAGCTAACGGCGCAGGCCGAGCTCCTTGATGAGGGCGCGATAGCCCTCGAGATCCTTCTTCTGCAGGTAGTTCAGGAACCGGCGCCGCCGGCCGACGAGCTTCAGCAGCCCGCGACGCGAGTAGTGATCCTTCGCGTGGGTCCGCAGGTGCTCGGTCAGGCCGTTGATCCGTTCCGTCAACATCGCGATCTGGACCTCGGGCGAGCCCGTGTCCGTCGCCGACTTTCCGAACTTCTTTGTTGCCTCCTGCTTGGCTTCCTTGGTGAGGGCCATTGCCACCTCCTGATAGTGAGTCACCACCGGCCCAGCGACGCCGCGCAAGGAAGACGCGTACGGCCGAGTCCGGGGTCAGCAAAAATCGTAGCATTCATGCGGCCCTGTTTGGCCGGGAGCGGCTCCAGGTTCTCCGGCAGGGGCTATCTGTCAGGCATAATCCATTCATGCCTGTTTATCAATCGACAGCACCCGTACTCCTCACGGTTCTCGCGGCGGCCCCTTGGGCCGTAGCCGCTGCCCTGCTCTGGCGGGGCCGCGTTCGCGACGGCGCGCTCACTCCCTCCATGGGTGAGCTGGCGCGCCGCCGCTGGACGCAGTAGCTCCTCGCGTCGGCCGTTCGCCGCTCAGGCGGTGGGCTGCGCGTAGAGCAGGGAACCCGGAGTCGTCAACGGCTCACCGGTCTCGAGCAACGTCTTGAGGCCCGACAGAATCTGCGGCCAACCGCCGAAGATCTGCTCGTTGGCGCCCTCGCGCAGCTGGTCGTGCGTCACGACGA
>CAVYIB010000015.1:0-113587 GCA_963768435.1 uncultured Actinomycetota bacterium | reverse complement strand
TACTTCGTGCCGTAGAGGCGATCTCCCGCGTCGCCGAGGCCGGGGACGATGTAGCCCTTCTCGTTCAGGTGGGAGTCGATCGACGCGACCACGATGTCGACCTCGGGGTGCGCCTCCTGGATCCGCGCGACGCCCTCGGGTGCGGCGATCAGCGAGACGAGGGAGATGCGGCTGGCGCCGGCGCGCTTGAGCACGTCGATCGCGTGGGCGGTCGAGTTTCCGGTGGCGAGCATCGGGTCGAGGAGTAGGACGTCGCGCTCGGCGATGTCGGCCGGGAGCTTCACGTAGTACTCGACCGGCTCGAGCGTCTCCTCGTTGCGGTAGAGGCCGATGAAGCCGACGCGGGCGACCGGGATCAGCGAGAGCACGCCGTCCAGCATGCCGATCCCGGCCCGCAGGATCGGGCAGACGGCAACCTTCTTGCCGGGGATCCGGTAGGCGGTCATTCGCTCGAGCGGCGTCTCGACCTCGACCTCCTCGAGCCCCATGTCCTTGGTCGCCTCGTAGGTCAGGAGCAGCGTCAGCTCGTTGACGAGCCGGCGGAACATCTCGGTGTCGGTGTTGACGTCCCGCAGCAGCCCGAGCTTGTGGCGAACGAGCGGATGCCTGACCTCGGTTACAGCCATGCCCCTCCGGCACATGGCTCCGCGGGACATGTCCGGTGCCAGGTTCCCGCCTGAAACGCTCCGGGCCCGGTGGCCGCGGTGGACAGACGAGGACGAGAAACCCTGCGGTCGGCGGTTGGCTTTCCAGCCATGTCCGGTGCCAGATTGTGCAAACGAACGTGAAACGAATGATCCACAGCCGACCTTTCTGGTCAGGTGGCGTACGTCGTGTAGCCGCGGAAGCCCGGATAGAGAGGGCGGCGGTCGCAGAGGGTGACCGAGCGGGCGGCGAGGGCGTCGGTGTCGGCGTCGTCGGACAGGGCGTCGACGATGATCGACGCGACCTCGGAGAAGTCCTCCTCGTCGAAGCCGCGCATCGTGGCGGCCGGGGTGCCGATGCGGACACCGGAGGCGACCATCGGCGGGCGCTCGTCGAACGGCACCGTGTTCCGGTTCACCGTCAGCTTCACGTCGTGGAGGCGATCCTGGGCGGCGAGGCCCGTCCACTCGGTCGCCCGGAGGTCGAGCTGGACGAGGTGCGTGTCGGTGCCGCCCGTGAGCACGTCGAAGCCGCCGTCGATCAGGCCCGAGGCCAGCGTGTCGGCGTTCGCGCGAACCTGGCTCTGGTACTCGCGGAAGGCATCGGTCGCGGCAACCCGGAAGCAAACCGCCTTCGCCGCGATCGTGTGCATCAGCGGGCCGCCCTGCATCCCGGGAAGAGCGCCCGGTCGACCGCCTGCGCATACTCCTCGGTGCAGAGCACGAACCCGGCGCGCGGGCCGGCGAGGGTCTTGTGGGTCGTCGACGTGACGAAGTGCGAGTGAGGTACCGGGCTCGGATGCAGCCCCGCGGCGACCAGGCCCGCGAAATGGGCCATGTCGGTCATCAGCATCGCCCCCACCTCGTCGGCGATCTCGCGGAACCGGTCGGCCTCGACCGTCCGCGGATAGGCCGAGCCGCCGCAGACGATCAGCTTCGGCCGCACCTCCTTGGCCTTCGCGAGCACCTCGTCGTAGTCGACGGTCATCGTCTCGCGCGAGACGCCGTAGTGGTGAAACTCGTAGAGCTTCCCGGAGAAGTTCACCTTCAGCCCGTGCGTCAGATGCCCGCCGTGGTCGAGCGAGAGCCCGAGGACACGGTCGCCCGGCTCGAGCACCGCGAAGTACACGGCCATGTTCGCCTGCGCGCCCGCGTGGGGCTGGACGTTCGCATGCTCGGCCCCGAACAGCGACTTGGCCCGCTCGCGGGCGAGCTCCTCCATCTCGTCCACGACCTCGCAGCCGCCGTAGTAGCGCTTGCCCGGATAGCCCTCGGCGTACTTGTTCGTCGGCGTCGAGCCGATCGCCTCGAGCACGGACGGCCAGGTGAAGTTCTCCGACGCGATCAGCTCGATCTGGCCGCGCTGGCGCTCGAGCTCGCGGCCGAGGGTGTCGGCGATCTCGGGGTCGACGTCGGCGAGGCCCGCCGTCCGTAGGTGTTCGAACGTCTCCTGCGCGATCGCCATGGGTCAACTCCTTGCTCGAGGCCGGGCCTCCATCGTAGTTCCTTGTTAGGGGGGAGAGCCGCGGCAGCGGATGACACCCCGGCGCGCGCGTGGCTGTCTCGTCCGCATCAAGCCTCTACGCGATGGGCAGCGAGAGCGCCTCGGCCGCCAGGGCAATCGCCTCTTCGGGATCGCCGGCGCCGACGCGGGCCACGAGCGGGTACGGGCCGGTGAAGTCGATCACCGTCGAGGCGAGCCCGGAAAGCGGCCCCGCGTCGATCTCGGCCTTGCAACCCTTACGAATTCGGACGGGCACGTCGTCGAGGCTCGCCGGCGACGGCTCCCCGGGGTCGTTCGCGCTCGTCGCAGCAACCGCACCGACCGCGTCGAGAACGTGCTGCGACTCGGTCGGCAGGTCGGCGACTCGAACGCCGATCGTGTCGGGGCGGTCGCCCGTGAGCCAGCCGTACCGGCGCGCGGGGTTCGGGAGCACGAGGGTGAACGGCCCGGGCAGGAGCGCCCGAACGATCACCTCGGAGCGCCCGCGCAGCTCGGGAACACACTCGATCAGCATCGCGACGCTCGCGGCGATCATCGCCGAAGGCTGGCCCGCGTCGCGGCCCTTCACCTCGTAGAGGCGATGCACCGGGCCCTCACGGTAGGCAGATGCGCAGAGGCCGTACACGCCGTCCGCGGGTAGGAGCACTGCCTCGCCTGCACGAATCGCCTCGATCGCCCTGGCTACGTCGCCGACCGCCATCGTGCTTCGACCACCCTCTCCCTTCCCCCGAGGTCCCTGGAGATCGTAGCCTCGCGAAAACCCATGTCGTCGAGCGCGGCCGCGATCGCGCCCGCGTGATCCTCGTGCGTCTCGAGGACGATCGCGCCGCCCGGCCGGAGCACCGCCCAGGCCGCGCCGGCGAGCTCGACGGTGCGGTCGCCGACGAGAGCGACGCGCGGCTCCCAGTCGCGAACCTCCGGTTGCAGGCCCTCGATCTCCCCCTCCGTCACGTACGGCGGATTCGAGACCACGAGGTCGAACGGCCCGACCAGCCCCTCGAGCAGGTCGGTCTCGACGAAGGCGACGCCGAGGCCGAGCCGGTCCGCGTTCTCCCTGGCGAGCGCCAGGGCATCGGGCGAGATGTCCGTTGCGGTGACGTCGGCGCCCGGGTGCTCGTCGGCGATCGCGAGCGCGATCGCGCCCGTTCCCGTGCCGACGTCGACCACCGTGGGAGCCTCGAGACCCGCGATCGCGGCGAGTGCCCGGTCGACGAGCGTCTCGGTCTCGGGCCGCGGCACGAGGGCGCGAGCGTCGGTGAGGAGCGTCAGGCGCCTGAACCCCCACTCCCCGAGCACGTACGCGAGGGGCTCGCGGCGGCCGCGCCGCTCGACGAGCGTCCGCGCCACAGCTCGCTCCGCCTCGGTCAGCGGCTTGTCGAAGCTCGTGTAGAGCTCGATCCGGGTCAGCCCGAACGCCCTGGCGAGTATCAGCTCGGCGTCGAGCCTCGGAGTGTCGACTCCTTTTCGTGCGAGGTACTCGGTCGTCGCCGCGAGCACCTCGCCGAGGGTCACGCGTCTCCGCCCTCGAGGGCGCGTCGCTGCGCGTCGGCTGCGAGCGCCTCGGTGAACACGAAGAGGTCGCCGGTGAGCACGTCCTGGAGCCGGCCGTTCACGCCGACCCGGTGATCGGTGACGCGGTCCTGCGGATAGTTGTAGGTGCGGATCTTCTCGGCCCGCTCGCCGGTGCCGACCTGCGCCTTGCGCACGGCGGCCTGCTCGGCCGCCTGCCGGGAGCGCTCGGCCTCGTAGATACGCGCGCGCAGGACACGCATTGCCTTCAACCGGTTCTGCTGCTGGGAGCGCTCGTCCTGCATCGCGACGACGACGCCCGTCGGGAGGTGTGTGATCCGCACCGCGGAGTCGGTCGTGTTGACCGACTGGCCGCCGGGGCCGGAGGAGCGGAAGACGTCGATCTGGAGGTCTTTCTCGTCGATCTCGACGTCGACATCCTCGGCCTCGGGCATGACCGCGATCGTCCCCGTCGAGGTGTGGATGCGGCCCTGGGACTCGGTCTCGGGCACTCGCTGAACGCGGTGCGTGCCGCCCTCCCACTTGTAGACCGCGTAGGCGCCGTTGCCCTTGATCGCGTAGACGCCCTCCTTGATCCCGCCGCCCTCGCTCGGGCTCACCTCGATCTCCTCCCAGCGTAGGCCGCGGCGCTCGGCGTAGCGCTCGAGCATGCGCGCGAGATCGAGGGCCCAGAGGGCCGCCTCGTCACCGCCGACGCCCTGGCGAACCTCGATGATCACATCCTTGTCGTCCGCCGGGTCGGTCTCGACGAGCGACAGCTCCAGCTCGACCTCGAGCCGCTTCACGTCGGCCTCGTACTCCGGCGCCATCTCGGCCAGCTCGGGGTCGTTCCGGGCTGCCTCGAGGTCGGCGACAGCCTGACGCCACTCCTGCGAGAGCTTGTACGGGCCCTCGAGCTTCTTCAGTCGGCGGCCGACCTCTTCCGCCTCGCGGCGGTCGTTGTAGACCGCAGGGTCGGACATCCGCTCCTGCGCTTCGGTGTAGGAGCGCTCGAGCTCCTCGACGAGTTTGGTCAGATCAGGCATGGCCGCGGCTCAGGTTAGCCAGCCGGGGCCGGTCGCCCTAATCGTCGGTTGGCGCTGCGACCTCGGTCGTGGCTACTTCTTCCTCGTCCTCGTCGTCGTCGAGCATCAGGTCGGGCATCTCGAGCGTGATGTCGATGCCGGCGAGGGCCCGCGAGATCGGGCACATGATCTTCGCGCGCTGGGCGATCTCGTAGATCTGCTCGTCGGTGAGGCCGTCGACGGTGACCGTCGCGGTCAGCTTGGACTCGGTGATCCCGACTCCGATCTCGAAGGTGACCTCGCAGGCAACGGTCATCTCCTCGGGATCCCAGCCGGAGCCGGCGAGACCCGACGTGAACTGCATGGCGAAGCACGATGCGTGAGCTGCGGCCAGGAGCTCTTCCGGGCTCGTCAGCGTCTGGTCCTCGTCGACCCGGGACTGCCAGGTGACCTCGAGCTCGGGGAGCGCTCCGGTCGTCGTCGAGACGATCTTTCCCTCGCCGTCGATGAAGCCTCCGACCCATTCGACCTCGGCTCTGCGTACGGTCGGCATTACGCCATCACCTCCACTCGTCGATCTGCCGGCGTCAGCCGGCCCTCATAGTCCAACACCTCGTTCAGCGCCTTGATCGAGACCTCGAGCTGGTCGAGGCTCGGCTCGCGCGTCGTCAGCCGCTGCAGCCACAGGCCGGGCGCAAGCAGCGTCATCAGGAGCTTGTTGTCGGCGTGCTTCCCCGCGAAGCGGATCAGCTCGTAGGCGATGCCGGCGATGAACGGCAGGAAGGCGATCCGCGTCAGGATGATGTACTGGATCGGCAGCTTCCCGAACGGCGCGTAGACGAAGGCGCTGATCACGACGACCCAGAACAGGAACGACGTGCCGCAGCGCGGGTGGATCAACGAGTAGCGCTGCGCAGTCTCCGGGGTGAGCACCTCGCCTGCCTCGTAGGCGTTGATCGCCTTGTGCTCGGCAGCGTGATACTCGAACGTGCGCTTGAGCGGCGGCAGCAGGCTCAGCAGGGCCAGGTAGCCGACGAACAGGCTGATCCTGATCGCCGCCTCGACGAGCACGAACCAGAAGCCGTCGTTGATGGGCAGCGAGTCGGTGATCAGCCCGGGGCCGACCTTGAAGACGACCAGGACGAAGCCGATCGCCACCGCGAACGAGAAGAAGATCGTCCAGCGGCCGATCTCGACCTCTTCGGCATCCTCGCCGCCGTCGTCGGTATGCGTCGCGTAGTTCATCGAGACCGAGAGCGCGCGGAAGCCGATCGTGAGCGACTCGCCGAGCGCCACGACGCCCCGGACGATCGGGAGGCGTAGCACCCAGTGGCGCGCCATGGGAGAGCTGATCGGGCAGCCGACCTGCGCGATCTGGCCGTCCGGCTTACGGACGGCGACAGCCCAGTTGCGTGGGCCGCGCATCATGACGCCCTCGAGGACGGCCTGGCCGCCGATCGTTCCTGCCATGGCTAGGAGGAGCTACTCGATGCCGAGCGGCCGGCCTTCTCGAGACGCTTCTGGAAGCGCTCGACGCGGCCGCCGGTGTCCACCAGCTTCTGCTTACCCGTATAGAACGGGTGGCATTGCGAGCAGATTTCGACGTTCAGCTCGGGCGAAGTCGATCGGGTCACGAACGAGTTTCCGCACGAGCAATGAACCGTCGCAAATACGTACTCGGGATGGATCTCAGCCTTCATCGGAAATCCAGGATACCAGAGGCGGTATGGGCGGCCACGTTGCCACCGGTGACAATGGCCACCGGGCGCTTCGCATCGACCTTCCCGGCGAGGATCGCGGCGGTAGCGACGGCTCCGCTCGGCTCGCACGCGAGCTTCGCGCGCTCGTAGAGGAAGCGGAAGGCGTGCTTGATCTCCTCCTCGGTGACGAGGACTGTCTCGAGGTCGCGGCAGTCCTCGAGCGCCGGGCGTCCGATCACCGGCACGTTGAGCCCGTCGGCGATCGAGAGGGGGTCGACGCGAACCGGCTCGCCGGCCGCGATCGCGGCATGGAGCGCCTGGCTCGTCTCCGCCTCGACCGGGATCACCCGCATCGGGCCGCTCTTGCCGAGCGCCGCAACGATGCCCGAGATGAGGCCGCCGCCGCCGACCGGGACGATCACCGCGTCGGCGTCGGGTGCGTCCTCCTCGATCTCGAGCGCGAGCGTCCCGGCGCCGGCCAACACGTACGGGTCCTCGTGCGGATGGATGAACGCACGGCCGGTCTGCTCGGTCAGCTCCTGAACTCGCGTGAAAGCCTCGCCCGGTGAGGTCGCCTCGAGGTCGATGGTCGCGCCGTAGGCCCTCGTGGCCTCGATCTTCTGCTCGGAGGCGCCGTTCCACATCACGATCAGCGCGTCGACGCCGTACTCGGCCGCTGCGTAGGCAACGGCCTGGGCGTGATTCCCGGCGGAGATGCTGATCACGCCGCGGGCGCGCTCGTCGTCGGTCAGCGACGCGAGCTTGACGATCGCGCCACGCGACTTGAAGGAGCCGGTTCGCTGGAAGAGCTCGCATTTGAGCCGGGCGCCGAGCGTGCGCGAGGAGAGCATCGGCGTGCGAGCCAGATGCCTCTCGACGATCGGCCGCGCGCGGAGGACGTCGTCGCGGCTAACCACGCTGGCGAACCGCCTCGAAGAGCAGGATCGCCGCCGCGGTGGCGGCATTGAGGCTGTCGACTCCGCTTCCGGAGACGGGGATCGAGACCTGGATGTCTGCGGCGCCGAGCCAGCGCGCCCCGAGGCCGCGATCCTCGGCGCCGACGATGATCGCCACCGGGCCGCCGAGATCGGCATCGCTGTATCGGGTGCTGGCTCCGACGGCGGCAGCGACGATGGTGACGCCGAGGCTCGCGATCTCGCCCAGCGTCGCCTCGACGATGGGCAGCGTGAAGACGGCGCCGGTCGAGGCCCGGATCGCATTCGGATTCCAGACGTCGGCCTTCGCCTCCGCGACGACGAGCGCGTCGGCCCCGGCCGCCTCGGCCGAGCGCGCCATCGCCCCGAGGTTCCCGGGCTTCTCGACCGCCACCGCGACGAGATACAGGGCGCCGTTCTGTGGAAGCCGCCGCGTGGGTGCCTCCACGACCGCGAGCACGCCCTCGGGCTCCTCGCGGTAGGCCATCTTCGCGAGGACCCGGTCGCTGACGGTCTCCCCCTCGCCCCAGTCGATGATCGCCGGCGAGTAGTAGGTCTCCACGATCCGCAGCCCGGCCGAGCGCGCACGCTCCACCTCGCGGGGCCCCTCGGCCACGAACAACCCGCTGCGCTTCCGCTCGCGGCTCTTTCGCAGCCGCAGAACGTCCTTCACGCGCTGGTTGTCCACCGACGTGATCACGGGGCGAGCCTAGCCGTGGGACTGACAGCCATGCCGCCCCGAGACATGTCTGGGGACAGTCACCGTCACGAAAGTGTGACGGCGCCTGCAGCCGGAGCGGCCCGGTGACGCGGTTCTCGAGCGCGCAAACCAAAATCCCCGACCCGTCCCTGCGGGCCAAGTCCTGGGACAGTCCCAGTGACGAAAGTGTGCCAAGTTGGAAAAACGCCGGCCCGGTTTCGCCTTCGTTGTCTACACTGCATACATGCCGCGTCAGCGTCGAGCCGAGGTCGCAGGGGCCTCGTACCACATCGTTTCGCGAGGAAACAACAGGCAGCCGATCTTCGACGACGCGCTGCGCGAGCTGCTGCCGGTCCGGCTCGATGTCGTTCGCCGGCGGTTCGACTGGAACGTCTACGCCTGGGCGTTCATGACGAACCACTTCCACCTCGTCCTGCAGATCGGGGCCGCCGGGCTTTCGAATGGAATGCGACACCTGAACACCGGGTTCGCTCTCGCCTCGAACGCCCGCTTCGGGCGGATCAACCATTGCGTCGGCGAGCGGTTCTTCAGCAAGCAGATCGAGTCCGAGGAGCAGCTGTTCGCGAGTATCCGGTACACGCTCTGGAACCCGGCGCGGGCCGGAGTCGGCGACCATCCCTCCGACACGACCTGGACGAGCTATCGCGCCACCGCAGGCCTCGACCACCAGCCGTCGGCCCTCGGAGTCGCGCCGCTCCTCCGACATTTCGGCCCGGATCCGGATCGTGCCCGCGAGGGCTTTCGAATCTTCATCGACGAAGGCGCAGAGCGATGCCGGCAGGCCTGGAACGGCGGAGCAGGGATCCTCAGGTGAGCGTGTACTCCGGCCCCGAGCCGCCCTCGGGCGGGGTGAGCCGGCCGCCCTTGGCGGTGATCGCGCCGCACTGGACGCAGTTGGACGGCGTGACCTTGACCTCGACGAGGCCGTCCTCGCCGGCCGGCTCGACCTCGTAGACCTGCGCCGGGCACATGTTCGACCAGAGCTCGCCGAGCTCGGCCGGCACGCGGGTTGCGATGCGAATGTGGCTCGGCTGGTCGTCCCGGGTGCGGTTGCCGGAGAGGAAGACCGAGGACAGCTTGTCGAAGGTGAGCGAGCCGTCCGGCGCCGGGTACGACGACGCTCCGTCGCCGGAGAAGATCTCGTGCGAGGCGTCGGCCTCGGTGGGCCTGTTGCCGGTCGGGAGGCGACCGCCCGTCACCGTGGCAAGGCCTGCGACGGCCGAGCCGCGCCAGAAGCCCGCGCCGAACGCCTGCCGCATGTTGCGCACGCCGCGAAGGTCGCGCCACACGAACGACGAGCGCAGCGCCGTGTCATAGGAGCCGAGGTCGCCCCCGGTGAGCGACCTCCACGCCGCTTCCGCAGCGAGCCGGCCCGACTCGACCGCGTAGTGGATCCCCTTCAACGCCGGCACGTTCACGAGCCCCGCCGCATCGCCGACCACGAGCAGGCCAGGCGCGTGCATCTGCCGGGGCAGCGCAACGAACCCACCTTCCGGGATCGTCTTCGCTCCCCACGCGATCCGCTCGCCCCCCTGGAGGATCGGCCTGATCCGCGGGTGGGTCTTGAGCTGCTGGAGCAGGTCGTGGATCGACACGGACGCATCGCGGTAGTCGAGCCCGACGACCATCCCGATCGTGACCAGGTCCTCGCCCATCGGATAGACGAACGAGCCGCCGAACTCGCGATACCGCGCCGCGGGCCGAAGCGGCCACCCCATCGTGTGGATCACCTCGCGCAGCGGTCGCGGGACCCTCCAGACCTCCTTCACGCCGAGCGCCCACGTCTGCGGGCTCGACCCGGCCAGGCCGAAGCGATCGAACGCCGCCAGCGACAAATGCCCCTGCGTCCCCTCGGCGAGAATCGTCACCTTCGCACGGAGGTCGGAGCCCGGCTCGAACCGGGGAAGCTCCTCGCCCTCGCGGCCGCGCCCCTTGTCTCCGGTCCGAACGCCGACGACGCTGTCCTCCTCGACGAGCAGCGACTCGCCGGCGGTCTCCGGCAGGATCACGGCTCCGCCCTCCTCGGCGACCTCGGCGAGGAAGCGCCCGAGTTGCGAGACCGAGACGACGACGTTGCCGTGATTTCGCATCGTCGGCGGGACCGGAAGCCGGAGAGCCCGATCGCTCGTCAACAGCAGCACCTGCTCGCCGGGCACCTGCCCGTACGTCGGCAGATCAGCCGGCGAGCGCACACCCTCCAGGAGCCGCCACAGCGGGTCGGGATCGACCACCGCCCCCGAGAGCAGGTGCGACCCGGGAGCCTTCCCCTTCTCGAGCACGGCGACCGGAACGTCACCGAGCATGGCCGCCGTCTCCGGATCGGAGGCGATCAACTGCCCGAGCTTGATCGCCGCAGCGAGCCCGGCCGGACCCGCGCCGACCACGAGCACCCCGACCTCGATCGGCTCGGCGTCGCTGGGCGCGGCGACCGCCTCGGCGTCGGACCACGGCGGCGGGTAGTCGGACGGCCTCACGCGTTGCGACGTTGCCTGACGAGCTCGGCGAGCCGAGGCACGATCTCGTTCAGGTCGCCGACGACGCCGAGATCGGCGTAGTCGAAGATCGGTGCGTTCGGATCCTTGTTGATCGCGACGATCGTCCCCGAGCTCTGCATCCCCACCTTGTGCTGGATCGCACCCGAGATGCCGACCGCGACGTACAGCTTGGGCGAGACCGTCTTGCCGGTCTGGCCGACCTGCGCCGAGTAGGCGTACCACCCGGCGTCTACGACAGCGCGCGTTGCGGCGACAGCGCCGCCGAGCGCGTCGGCGAGGTTCTCGACGAGCCCGAATCCCTCGGGACCGCCGAGGCCCCGACCTCCGGCGACGACGACGTCGGCCTCTTCGATCGACGGGCCGGCCTGCTCGTCCGCCGTCGCCGGCTCGACGAGCTCCGCGAGCAGGGAATGCGGCTCGAGCGTCACGGCAACGTCGCGCACCTCGGCCGCGCCGCCGGTCTCCGCCGGGTCGAAGCTGCCGGCCCGGAACAGGCCGAGCCGCGGAGTGCCCGCCCACCCCACGTCGACCCAGACCGAGTCGGCAAGCGCCGGGCGCTTGCCGACCAGCGTCTCGCCGTCCTCCTCCAGGTCCACGAGGTCCCAGTTGAGCCCCGCGCCGAGCTCGCAACGCGAGGCCCGCGGCGATGTCGGAGGCGAGAACCGATTGCGCGAACAGCACCGTGTCGAAGCCCTCGTCGCGGACGAGCGCCGCGAGCACGTCGACTCGCGGCTGCGGAAGCGGCGCCGCGAGGCGCTCGTCGTCGGCGGCGAAGATGACCGAGGCGCCGAAGCCGCCGGCAGCCGCCGCGGCTTCCGCTCACACCCGAGCCGGCGACGATCCCACACGTCTCGCCGCCGAGCTGCGCGGCCCGCGAGAGCAGCGCCAGCGACGGCTTCGTGACCGCGCCATCGTGGTGCTCGAGAAAGACGAGCGTCTTCAGAGCAGCCTCCTCTCGACGAGGAACGCGACGATCTCCTCCGGAGCGGATGCGCCGTCCTCGAGGCGGCGGCGGTCGCCGCGCTCCGGTGGCGCCGAGAGCGCGATCACCGTGGTCTGCGCCTGCTGGACGCCCCCGACGTCGGCGGATCCCAGCGTCTCCTGCGGCTTCGACTTCGCGCTCATGATCCCCTTGAGCGATGGATAGCGGGGCTCGTTGATCGCGTCGGACACGGCGACAACGGCAGGAAGCGGTGCTCGAATCCGCTCGTATCCGTACTCGGTCTGGCGGCGCCCGACGACGCTGCCCGCCTCGATCGAGAGCCCGGCCACCTGGGAGATCGCCGGCCGCCGAAGCACCTCGGCGACGGCCGCCCAGAGACAGGCTCCGTCACCGTCGGCCGACTGCTGGCCGAAGAGGATCAGGTCGGCCTCCTCGCGCGCGAGCGCGCCGGCGAGAGCGTGAGCGGTCGTCACGAGATCGCCTCCGGCAAAGGCTTCATCGCTGATGAGAACGGTGCGATCGGCACCCATGGCGAGCGTCTTGCGCATCGCGTCGACAGCTCCGGCCGGCCCGAGCGAGAGCACGACCACCTCGCCTTCGCCGGCGGTGTCACGCAGGCGGAGCGCCTCTTCGACCGGGTGCAGGTCGAAGTCGGAGACGGCGAGGTCTCCCGAGCGATCGAGGCGACCGGAGGCGGGATCGATGCGCCTCCCCGTCGCGGAGTCGGGCACGGCCTTGACGCAGACGGCGATCTTCATCGGACGCGCACTCTACGCAGCGGCGTTCGCCCGGAGAAAGTCAACGATCTCCGAGGTCGCAGCGCCCGGCGTGAACACGGCAGCGACCCCGCCGGCGCGAAGCTCGGCGACGTCGTCGGCGGGGATCGTCCCCCCCACCAGCACGAGTACATCGCCCGCGCCGCGCTCGCGAAGCAGGCTGACGATGCGCGGCACGAGCGTCATGTGAGCCCCCGAGAGGATCGAGATCCCGACGGCGTCGGCATCCTCCTGGATCGCCGTCTCGACGATCTCCTCCGGCAGTTGGTGCAAGCCCGTGTAGATGACCTCCATGCCCGCGTCGCGGAGTGCTCGTGCGATCACCTTGGCGCCGCGGTCGTGCCCGTCGAGGCCGACCTTGGCGATCACGACGCGGATGCTCCCAGCCATCGAGGGCAGTCTAGGTTCTCAGCGCTCGCCGCCAGGAAGCCAGAGCGGCTCCGCGCCGCCGGCATTCGCGGCGCGGGCGAGCACGAAGAGCAGGTCGGATAGTCGGTTGAGGTAGACCGCCGCGAGCGGGTTCAGGGCGCGTTCGACGCCGACGGCGAGCACCTCACGCTCGGCCCGCCTGCACACGGCGCGGGCGACGTGGAGCCGAGCGGCCGTCTCGCTCCCGCCGGGCAGCACGAAGCTGCGCAGCTCCGAGAGCGGTGCGTTCGCCTCGTCGCAGTCGGCCTCGAGGCGGTCGATCGCCCCCTGCTCGATCCTCAGCTTCCCGTCGCCCTCCGTCCAGGGCACCGAGAGATCGGCGCCGAGGTCGAAGAGCTCGTTCTGGATCCGCGTCAGCCTGGGGTCGGCCGCGGTGACCTGCGCCCAGCCGAGCAGCGAGTTCAGCTCGTCGACCTCGCCGTAGGCGCGCACGAGCGGGTCGAGCTTCGAGACGCGCGATCCGTCCCCGAGCGACGTCTGTCCACCGTCCCCGCCGCGCGTGTAGATCCGCGTCAGCCGGACCGGCTCGTCTCGGCGCCTCGAGCTCATTGCCCGACTATAGGCGTCTACTTAGGAACGGGCTCGAGCTTGTAACCGACGCCGAAGCGCGTGTGGATGAAGGTGTGGGTCGGCGCGATGCGGTCGACCTTCTGCCGCAGCCGGCGAACGAACACGTCGACCGTGCGGTCGCGGTGCGTCTCGCGGCGGCCCCAGACCTTCTGCAGCAGCTCGTCGCGGGTGACGACCCGGCCGCGCTCGAGCGCGAGCGTGTAGAGGAGCTTGAACTCGGTCGGCGTCAGCCCGGCGCTCTTGCCGTCGACGAACGCCTGAACCTCGCGCGGGTCGATCCGCAGCTCCTCGATCTCGATCGCCTCACCGCGCCGGTCCTCGGCCGGGCGCACGCCGCGGCGCGCGGCAGCGCCGACCCGGGCGACGAGCTCGCGCATCGAGAACGGCTTGACCAGGTAGTCGTCGGCCCCGATCTCCAGGGCGTGAACGCGGTCGTGCTCGGTTCCCCGGGCGGAGACCACGACGATCGGCGTGCCGATCCCCTCCGACCTTGCCGTCTCGATCAGCTTCCAGCCGTCGAGCTCGGGCAGCATCAGGTCGAGCACGCACACGTCGGGATTCTCGAACCGGAGGCGCGCGAGCCCGAGCTCCCCGCGGCCGACGACGATCGGGTCGAGACCGGCCGCAGTCAGGTGCCGCGCCATCCCATCCGCGATGACATTGTCGTCCTCGACGATCAGGATCTTTCCCACGCACCTACCATAGTGCCGTGTCCGGTACGAAGCAGGTAGCGAATTGGTGACGATCTGGTGAAGGCTCCATTTCGCAGAAAGGACGCTGCCACCGAGGTCGAACGGAGCGACGAGCTGCCCGTGACCATGACGGTGCCGGAGCCGGCGCCGGAAGACGTCTCGTTCGACGAGCTGCGCGCGGGCTTCACCGCCTCGGTCTCACATGAGCTCCGGACGCCGCTCGCACGGATCCTGATCCTCCTCGACTCCGCCGATCTGCCGGGCGCCGATGTCGATGCCCTCCTCGAGCAGGCCCGCGCCGAGGTGCACAACGCGAGCACGCTGATCGACGAGATCCTCTTCCTCTCCGAGCTCGAGAGCGGCACGGAGGTCGTCTCGCTCGGCCACACGAACGCTCTGCCGGTGCTCGAGCAGGTGATCGAGAAGCTCGACGCGCGCGCGGGGCGGGCCGGGCTCGAGCTGATCGCGAGCGGCGATCCGAGCGTCGACCTGCCGCTACGGCCGAGCATGCTGCGGATCGTCGCCGAGAACCTCGTCCGAGAACGCGATCCGGTATGCCGGCCACGGGGCCGTCTTCACGCTGTCGGTCACGCGCGAGCCCGGCGCGAGCGTGCTGAACGCAGCCGACGACGGCATCGGAGTCGGCGAGGGGGACATCGCCCGCCTGTTCGAGCGCTTCTGGCGCGCCGATGCCGCGCGGGCGACGCGCGGCACCGGCCTCGGGCTCGCGATCGTCAAGCACATCGTCGTGGCCGCCGGCGGCACGGTCGAGGCGACCGGCTCGCGCGGGCACGGCCTGCAGATCCGCTGCCGCTTCCCCGACTCCCAGAGCCGTTAGCCGAGTACTCGCGGCGCGTGCGAGGACGAGTAGACGTCCTTGCGCGCGATCTTGCCGTCGCGAATCGGGAAGACGTCGACACCGTCCCATTCGATCTCGCTGCCGTCGTCGCGCGTCGCGGTCGCCGTCCACTCACTGACCGCGAAGTCGTCGGCCGCGTAGAAGCGCCGGCCGCGGAAGCGAAGCGACGGCCAGCGCTCGAAGATCCCGGCGATGTGAGCCCGAACCGCATCCGCGCCTTCGACGACCTCGCCCGCCGTGTGGTTCGCGAAGACGACGTCGTCGGCATGGAAGGAGCAGAGGGCGTCGAGATCCTGCCGGTTCCATGCCTCGTCGTAGGCGCCGATCAGGTCACGGACCGCATCGCTCATCGACCGCGGATATTAAACGCGGAAGGGCGCCCGTCGGCGCCCTTCCGCTCTGTCACCCCCGGACGGGGAGTACGTATCTCGTTACATCGTCAGCGAAGACTCACGTGCCGCTCTGAACCTGCTTGAGCGTCTTCTCGGCCGCGACGAGCACGACCTTCGGGATCTTCATGTACCTGAGCGGCGGACCGTACTTCTGCCCCGACGTCAGCGCCCAGAAGATGAACTGGCGCAGCAGGGGCGCGTTTCCGCTCTTGGTCGGGACGATCATGTAGGTGAAGGTGCAGATCGGGTAGGCCGCCGGGGCCGTCTTCGGCGGGTTGACGATCGAGAGCTCGTTATTTGCCGGAACCTTGGCGACCGGTGTCTGCCGCGGCCTGGATGTTGGCGTTGTTCGCCAAAAGGAACTTCCCGGCGGCGTTCTGGATCATCGCGGTCTGGAAATGGCTCGTCACCGCGTATGCGATGTCGGTGTAGGCGATCGCCACCCGCGTGTCTGCGAGAGTACGCCCGCGACGCCCGCGTTCCCCTTACCCCCGACGCCGGCCAGGGAAGCTGACTGTCGTCGACGTGCCGACCTGCTTGTTCCAGGTCGCTGAGATATGCGAGAGGTAGTCGGTGAAGTTGTATGTCGTGCCCGATCCGTCGGAGCGATAGACCGGCGTGATCTTCTGATCCGGGAACTTCACGCCCGGATTCAGCTTTGCGATCGCAGGATCGTTCCAGTTCGAGATCGCGCCGAGGTAGATCTGAGCGACGACCGCTCCGGTCAGCTTGATGTGCTGCGGGATCCCGGGCACGTTGTAGTCGACCGAGGTGCCCGAAACAGCCCAGGGGATCTGGACGCACGAGTTGCAGGCAGTGGCCTGATCGGGAGTCATCGGAGCGTCCCTCGCGCCGAAATCGACGGTGCGCGCGGTGATCTGCGCGATGCCGGCTCCACTGCCTACGGAGCCGTACGTGATGGTCGCACCGGCGACAGACTGATATGCCGGGATCCACTGCGAGACGAGCGGGAAGACGAATGTGCTTCCGGCGCCGGTCAACGATCCGCCAAGCGATTTCTTTGGGTGGCGCCGGCCGAGGCAGTCGCCGCGAGCAGTCAGCACGGCCACCGCGAGCAGCGCGATTGTCCTCTTTGGGGTGAGCTTCATGAGCATGTTCCTCTCTCCGTCCAGGGCTTTGATTGGCTTGCGTGTCATTCGGCGATCACAGTGCCGGTCATGCCGCTGTTTATGGGCAGCGAAGCTGTTTCGACGAGGTAACGAATTGGTGAACACAGCCACGATGTATCGCTCGGTTACTGGATCTGCCCGAGGCGCTTACGTGAGCGATCGTGGAGGTGGCGCGCGCCGAGGCTCATGACCAGGATCGCGATGATCAGGACGAACGCCGCCGCCCACGCCTGCTCGTGAAGCGCCGGATCCGGCGCCTCGGAGTACTGGAAGATCGTCACCGGGATCGGACGCGGAGGGCGTTCTTCGGATTCCAGTTGACCGTGTTTGCAGCAATCGAGCAGACGAACAGAAGAGGGCGCCGTTTCCCCCGCAGCTCGCGCGATTGCAAGGATCGTCCCAGTGAGGATGCCCCCGGCGGCGCTCGGAAGGACAACCCCGAGCACGGTTCGCCACTTCGAGACGCCGAGGGCGTAGCTCGCTTCACGGAGATGGTTGGGAACGAGGGCGAGCATCTCCATCGTCGTGCGCGAGATCAGCGGGATCATGATGATCGAGAGCGCGAACGCCCCGGCGTAACCGCTCTGTCCGTTGCCCGACGACGAGCAGGGTGAAGACGAAGATGCCGATCACGATGGCAGGGAAGCCGTTCAGCACGTCGAGCCAGAGGCGCGCCTGCTCGGCCGAGCCGGGGAGGCGCGAACTCGGAGACGTAGATCGAGACGAGAACGCCGATCGGCAGCGCGATCGCAGTTGCGAGAACCATGAGGACGATCGTTCCGACGAACGCCTGCGAGATCCCGCCGCCCGTTTGCCCGAAGGTCGCCGGGCCCTTCGTGAAGAGATCCAGGTTGAGAGCGTGGTAGCCACGCACGAAGACCGAGCCGACGAGCAGCACGAGCACCCCGACCGCAAGCAGCGCCGCGGAGACTGCGGCGATCTCCGCGATCCGGCTTATCCGGAGCCGTCTGCGCGACCGACCTGTCGCTGTGAGGGAAAGCGGTGGCGTCGACACCTGCACGCTCAAGCCCGCTGGAGTGCGTTGAAGCGGTGGACGATCCGCTGGGCGATCACGTTCGTGATCAGCGTGATCACGAGCAGCACCAGCCCGAGATAGATCAAGGAGTGGAGGGTCAGCGCCGTGTCGGCTCCCTGGTACTGGTTGGCGATCCGACTCGCGAGGGTATCGCCGGGGGCGAAGAGGTTGACGCTCAGGGGCGACGTAGTTCCCGATCACCTGGGTCACAGCGATCGCCTCGCCGAGCGCTCGCCCCAGGCCGAGGATGACCGCGCCGACAACCCCGCTTCGCGCGTACTGGAGGGTGACGCCGCGAACCATCTCCCAGCGAGTCGCGCCGAGCGCGAGCGCACCCTCCTCGAGGTCGCGTGGCACCGCAAGGAATAGCTCTCGGCAGACGGCCGATGTGATCGGGACCATCATGATCGTCAACACGAGCATTGCGGTGAAAACGCTGCTCTCGGTGGGCGTGCCGAAGAGCGGGATGAAACCGAACCACTTGTGCAGGAATGGCTCGACGGTGTGGGCGATCGGCGGGGAGAGGACGATAGATGCCCCACAGACCGATCACGACGCTCGGGATGGCCGCGAGCATGTCGATGAGCGTCCCGATCGGGCCGCGGATGGCCGGCGGGGCGAGCTCGCTGAGGAAGAGGCCGATCGCGATCGAGAGCGGAGCCGCGATCAGCAGCGCGCCGAACGATGTGATCGAGCGTGCCGAGGATGAACTGCAAGGCCCCGAAGTTCTCGTGGACAGGATCCCAGGCGCTCGTCCACACGAAGCTGATGCCGAAGTGCTTGATCGACGGCCAGGCGCCTTCGATCAGCTTCCAGATGATCGCGGCGATGAGCACGAACGTCCCGAGAGCCGCGATCGCCGTCAGCCGATACAGCAGGCGGTCGCCGAACCGGTCGAGGCCATTGCGAGTCCGGCGCAAGCCGGGCCTGGTCGGGACGTCGGCCTCCACGAACCGCAGCTTTCCAGCGAGAATCGAAGACGCGATAGAGCCTGTAACCATTCTGTAACCACACGTACACGTGTCATGCACCCCGGGCGGTCCGCGTGACAAGCGACACTCGAGAGGATGAGCGTCGTGGAGCCGCCCCACTCGGATGCCCCTGCCGCCGAACCTTCGGACCCGAAGCCGGAGCTCGCCTGCGCCGCTGGGGGTAACCGCGCAGGCGCGTCGAGCGAGTCGATCTCCAACGAGGCTGTCTTCGACATCCAGAACCTTTCCGTCTCCTACGGCACCGCGCTCGCGGTCGGCGGCGTCTCGCTCGAGATCTACAAGAACGCGATCACCGCGCTGATCGGCCCGTCGGGCTGCGGCAAGTCGACCTTCCTGCGCTGCCTGAACCGGATGAACGACCTGGTGCCGAGCGCGCGGATCGAGGGCAAGCTGCTCTACCACGGCGCGGATCTCTACGGCCACGGCGTCGACCCGATCGAGGTGCGCCGCCGGATCGGGATGGTCTTCCAGCGGCCGAACCCGTTCCCGAAGTCGATCTACGACAACATCGCCTACGGGCTCCGCATCCTCGGGATGAAGGACAACCTCGACGACCGCGTCGAGCAGGCGCTCAAGCGCGCCGCGATCTGGGACGAGGTGAAGAACCGGCTCAAGAAGTCCGCGCTGGGCCTCTCCGGAGGACAGCAGCAGAGACTGTGCATCGCGAGGGCGATCGCCGTCCAGCCCGACGTCGTGCTCCTCGACGAGCCGGCCTCGGCGCTCGACCCGATCTCGACCCAGGCGATCGAGGACCTGATGCACGAGCTGAAGAAGGACTACACGCTCGTGATCGTCACGCACAACATGCAGCAGGCAGCGCGCGTCGCCGAGATGACTGCGTTCTTCAGCCTCCAGGTGGAGGAGGAGGGCAGGCACGGGGTGCTCGTCGAGTACGACTCGACCGAGAAGATCTTCACCTCGCCGGCCGACGAGCGGACAGAGGGGTACGTCACCGGCCGGTTCGGATGAGAGCGTCGTTCCACGAGGAGCTCGAGCAGCTCGAGGCGGCGATCCAGGAGGAGGGCGACCTCGTCCTGCGGGCCCTCCGCTCGGCGCTGAACGCGCTCGCGCGCGGCGACTCCGAGCTCGCCGAGGAGGTGATCGGCTTCGACGACGAGATCGACCGGCGCTACCTCGCGATCGAGACCGGCGTGCAGTCGCTGCTCGCCCGCCAGACCCCGGTTGCGACCGACCTCCGCCTCGTGCTCGCGATCCTGCGGGTGAACCTGCACCTCGAGCGGATGGCCGACTACTGCGTCACCGTCGCCAAGCTGACGAAGCTGATGGGCAACCTCGACGTCAGCGACGACGGGATCCTCGACTCGCTCGAGGACATGGGCCGCCGCGCCGAGCAGATGATCCGGGTCGCGCTCGACGCGTTCGCCGACCGGGACGTCGAGAAGGCGACCTCGCTGAACGAGCTCGACGACCTGATCGACCGCGCCAACCGCCAGGCCGTCGACGACGTTCTCTCGCTGGGCGACTCGCCCGAGGAGCGCGAGTACGGCCTGCGGATGCTCGTCATCTCACGTTGCGTCGAGCGGATCGGCGACCACGCCGTCGACATCGGCGAGCAGATCACCTTCGTGGTCACCGGCGAGCTCCGTGAGCTCACCGACGCTTCTCACTAAGCTCCGCTCACTTTGGGCGCCAACGAGACGCAGGATGCGGCGCGCCGGACGCGCCTCGCGAACGAGCGCACCTACCTGGCCTGGCTCCGCACCGGGCTCGCGGCCTTCGCGGTCTGCATCGCATTGGGCCGAATCGTCCCGGGGGTCGCGAACGTCACTGCGTGGCCCTACCAGGTCGTCGGAGCCTGTTACGGGGTGCTCGGGCTCGGCTGCCTGGTCTTCGCGCACGTTCGCGTGAAGGCGGTCGAGCGCGCCGTCGACCGCGGCGAGTTCGCGCGCCTCGACGCGAGAGTGGCACTCGCGTTGCTCGTGTTCGGGATCGCGCTCGGGCTCGCGACGATCGCGCTCGTCATCTTCGGCTAGTGGTTCTTGACGAGGATGTTGCCGATCCGGTGCGCGGCCGTCTCACAGGCGTCGACCGCATCCTCGAGCGCCTCGTAGATGTCCTTCCAGCGAATCACGAGCGTCGGGTCGATCCGATCGTCCTTGAAGAGACCGGCGCGGGCGGCGCGGGCGACCCGGTCGGCCTGATCCTCGAGCTCCTTGATCGCGAGGATCTCGGGCGCCGAGCCCCGTAGGCCCTTCAGGCGGGAGAGGAGCGCCGAGAGCTCGGCGGTGGCACGGACGAGCAGGCCGCAGAGCTCGAGTGACTGCCGGGTCGGCGCCTCGATGTTGTAGAGGCCGAGGAGCTCCGACGCGCTCTCGATCTTGTCCGGGACCTCGTCCACGGCGAAGGCGAGCGTGACGATGTCCTGCCGGTCGTACGGCGGGACGAACTGGCTCTCGACCGAGCGGAGCAGGTTCGAGACGATCCGGTCGCCCTCGTGCTCGAGCTCCTTGACCTGCTCCTGGGTGACGGCGCTCGCGGGGTAGTCGCGGAAGCGCGCCTCTACGGCCAGGGCGATCTGGGCGGCGTTCTCTCCCGCCTGCGCGAACAACGCGAACATCTCGCCGCTTCCCGATCCGAGGCCCGCGCGCATCAGAAGAGCGCGTCGATCGGGAAGTAACAGATGGCGGCGACGATCGCGGCGGCCGGGATCGTGAGCAGCCAGGCGACCACCATGCTCCCGGCGACGCCCCAGCGCACCGCGGAGAGCCGCTTCGTCGCGCCCGGCTCCCATCACGCCGCCCGAGATCACGTGGGTCGTCGAGAGCGGGTAGCCGTACTTGGTCGAGGCCCAGATGACGGCGCCGGCCGTCGCCTGCGAGGCGAATCCGCTCGGCGGATCGAGCTGGTACACGCGCTGGCCGAGCGTCCTCATGATCCGCCAGCCGCCCGTGTACGTGCCGGCGGCGATCGCGAGGCCTGCGGCGATCTTCACCCAGGTCGGGATGTAGAACGTGTGGATCTGTCCCTCGGCGAACAGCGCCAGTGCGATCACGCCCATCGTCTTCTGGGCGTCGTTGGCGCCGTGGGTGAACCCGACCCAGGTGCCGCTGAGCAGCTGCCCGGCCCGAAACGAGCGATTCGCGACGCCGGGGGTCAGCCACTTGAAGACCCAGTAGATGAGCACGAGGAACGCCGAACGCCGCCGCGAACGCGATCGCAGGCGCCCACACGGCGGGGATCACGACCTTGTGCACGACGCCGTGCCACTCGACCCCGCTCGGGCCGGACTCGGCGATCGCTGCTCCGATCAGCCCGCCGATCAGCGCATGCGACGAGGACGACGGCAGGCCCTGCCACCACGTGACCAGGTTCCAGACGATCGCGCCGATCACGGCGGCGAGCACCGTCTTCTCGGTGGCGAGGTTCGAGTCGATGATCCCCTGCCCCACCGTCTTCGCGACGGCGGTCGTGACGAACGCGCCGGCGAGGTTCGCGAGGGCGGCGATCCCGACCGCGACCCGCGGCGACAGCGCGCGGGTCGAGACGCTCGTCGCCACGGCGTTCGCGGTGTCGTGGAACCCGTTGGTGAAGTCGAACGCCAGCGCGAACGCCACCGTGATGACGAGCAGGATCAACGGTTCTTGACGAGAATCGCCTCGAGGACGTCGGCCGCGTTCTCGCACGCGTCGACGGCCTCCTCGATCTGCTCGTGGATGTCTTTCCAGCGGATGATCGTGAGCGGGTCCTGCCCCGAGCGAAAGAGGTCGGCGATCGCCTCGCGCGACAACCGGTCGCCCTCGTTCTCCAGCTCCCGCACCTCGACCAGGTGGGCGCGCGAGTCCTTGAAGCCCTCGAGCACGCCGAGCGCAGCGTGCAGCGCGGCGGCAGCCCGCTCGACGACCTTGGCCTGCTCGATCGCGGCCCGCGGGATCTCGGTCACCTCGTAGGCGTCGATGTTGTCGGCGGCCTCGTCGATGTGGTCGCAGATGTCGTCGATGACGGTGGCGAGGCGATACATGTCGTCGCGGTCGAACGGCGTGACGAACGTCCGGTTGAGCAGGCCGATCACCTCGCCGGTGACGCGATCGCCCTGATGCTCGAGCTCGCGGATCGCGGCAAGCTTGTCGCGGCTCTCCGGCCAGCTCTCGAGCAACTCGACGAGCAGGCTCGCGATCGCGAGCGCATTCGCCGATCCCTCCGAGAACAGGTCGTAGAACTCGCGCTTCTGCGGGGTCAACCGAAGGCGCGCCATCGCCGGGGCTTTTACCAGATAGTCACAATCGCGCCCTCGTCAGGAAAGGGCGAAGCCGATCGAGACGGCCACGCCGAGCACGAGGCAGTAGACCGCGAACGGGATCAACGTCCTCGTCTCGAAGTAGCGCATCAGGAACTTGATGCTGAAGTAGGCGCTGACGGCGGCGGCCAGCGCGCCCGCGAGTGCAGGGCCGCGGACGCCGTTCCCGTCGGGGCCGGCGAGCTCGGGCAGCTTGAGCAGCGCGGCCGCGCCGATGATCGGCGTGGCGAGCAGGAAGGCGAAGCGGGCCGAGTCCTCGTTCGAGAGCCCGGCGAGCAGACCGCCGGCCATCGAGGCGCCGGAGCGGGAGAGCCCGGGGATCAGCGCGAGCGCCTGGGCGGCGCCGATGCCGAGGCCCTTCGACCAGGTGAGCTGGCGAGCGATCCGCGTGTCGTCGTCGGTGTCGGTCTGCGGCGCGCGGCGGCGAAGGCGCTCGGCCCCGAACAGCATCAAGCCGTTCAGGGCGATGAACAACCCGGCCGAGGTCGACGACGCGAACACGCTCCGGAGCTTGTCCTGGAGCAGCAGCCCGAGGATCCCGGCCGGGATCGTGCCGACGACGAGCAGCCAGCCGAGCTTCGCGTCGCTGTCGTCCGGCCCGATCCCCCGGTCGCGGAGCGAGCGCCCGAGGCCCTTCACGATCCGCACCCAGTCGTGCCAGAAGAACCCGAGCAGGACGAGCGCCGTCGCGAGGTGCGTGGCGACGAGGAACGTCAGGAAGTACTTGTCGTTCTGGTGGATGTTCCAGCCGAACAGCCGCGGAAGGATCACGGCGTGGCCGAGGCTCGAGATCGGGAAGAGCTCGGTGACACCCTGGATCAGCCCGAGGATGATTGCCCGCGGGTAGGTGATCAGCGAGAGAAGGATCACGCAGCTGCGGTTTTCTTGGGCGCCGAGCGGAACCAGGCGAAGACGAAGCAGGCGAGGCCGAGCAGGACGGCGGCGATCCCATGCTTCACGTGATGGTGATCCGACCCGGCCTGATGGCCCGGGAAGAAGCTCGGCAGCGAGTCCGCGGGCTCCACGAAGTAGACGATCCCCACCGCGATCAGCGCGATACCGGCGATCACGGCGATGATGACGAGCAGCCGGTCGTTCCGCATCGGCGGAAGCATAGTGACACTATGGTTGCGGGCGACGCCGCTACCGAGTAGCCCCGCAGGGAACGCGACTCCGTCACTAGAGTTCACCGAAGAGACACACCACATTCCCCGCTGTTCGGGGATGATGGGACACCTTGGCAACAACGCCCCGCCAGATCACCGAGACCCCCGGCCCGACCCTCCTGAACCGGGAGCTTTCGTGGCTGGACCTGAACAAGCGCGTCCTCGACCTCGCCGCCGACCCCGGCGAGCCGCTGCTCGAGCGCGTCAAGTTCTGCGCGATCTTCTCGTCGAACCTCGACGAGTTCTTCATGGTGCGCGTCGCCGGGCTGCTCGACCAGGTGATCGCGCGCGTCAGCGTCCGCTCGCCCGACGGGCGCACCCCTCAGCAGGCACTTTCAGACGTGCGCGAGCGCGTCCTCGAGCTGACGAGCGCGCAGTCGAAGCTCTGGCGCGACGAGCTCATGCCGGCCCTCGCCGCCGAGGGGATCGTCCTCGGCACGGTCGAGGATCTCACCGAGACCGAGCGCGGCGAGCTCGAGGCGCGGTTCATCCGCCAGATCTACCCCGTCCTCACACCGCTCGCCGTCGGCCCCGGCCAACCGTTCCCGTACATCTCGGGGCTCTCGCTCTCGCTCGGCGTGACCGTGCGCGACCCGGACTCCGGCGAGGAGCGCTTTGCGCGCGTCAAGGTCCCCGAGACACTGCCGCGCTTCGTCGCGCTCGGCGACCGTGGGCTGATGGTCCCGCTCGAAGGCGTGATCTCCCATCACCTCAGCTCGGTGTTCCCGGGTATGGAGCTGACCGAGCGCGCGGCGTTTCGCGTCACGCGGGACGGCGACACCGAGATCTCCGACGACGCGGACGACCTGCTCGAGGCCGTCGAGAGCGAGCTGCGCAAGCGCCGGTTCGGAGCGGTCGTCCGGCTCGAGGTGTCGAGCTCGATCTCACGGGCGATGGTGGCGCGGCTCACCGAGCGCCTGGCCGTTCGGCCCGACGCGGTCTACCCGGTGCACGGCCTGCTCGACCTGCGCGAGGTGATGCAGCTCACCGACCTCGACCGGCCCGACCTCAAGTACGAGCCGTGGGTGCCGCAGACCCAGCGGCGCCTCGCGAAGCCGAAGGACGGCGATATCTTCGCCGAGATCGCCTCGTCCGACATCGTCGTGCAGCACCCGTACGACTCGTTCGGAACGAGCGTCGAGGGCTTCGTCCGCGCAGCTGCGAAGGATCCCGCGGTCGCGACCCTGAAGACGACGGTGTACCGCACGAGTCACGACTCGGCGCTCGCCCCGGCCCTGATCGAGGCCGCCGAGAACGGCAAGCAGAGCGTCTGCATCGTCGAGCTGAAGGCGCGGTTCGACGAGCGGCGGAACATCGAGTGGGCACGCTCGCTCGAGCAGGCCGGCGTCCACGTTGTCTACGGGTTCCCGGACCTGAAGATCCACGCGAAGACGACCCTCGTCATCCGGCGCGAGGGCGAGTCGCTCCAGCGCTACGTCCACATCGGCACAGGCAACTACCACGCGACCACGGCACGGATCTACGAGGACGTCGGGTTGTTCACCGCCGACCCCGAGATCGCAGCCGACATCGCCGACCTCTTCAACTTCGTCACCGGCTTCGGACGGCCGAGCTCGTTCCGCAAGATCCTGGTCGCCCCGTTCAACCTTCGCCGCGAGCTCGTCGAGCGCATCCGTGCAGTCGGCGCCGCAGCCGCAGCGGGCGAGCACGCCCGGATCCGGATCAAGGTCAACAACCTCGCCGACCCGCAGATCACGGAGGAGCTCTACAAGGCGTCACAGGCAGGCGCCGAGATCGACCTGATCATTCGCGCCGTCTGCGTGCTCCGCCCCGGCGTCGAGGGACTGTCGGAGCGGATCCGCGTCCGCTCGATCCTCGGCAGGTTCCTCGAGCACAGCCGGCTCTACTGCTTCGAGGCAGGCGACTCGAAGACCTATCTGCTCGGCAGCGCGGACCTGATGCCCCGCAACCTCGACCACCGGATCGAGATGATCCTCCCGGTCGAGGCCCCGCACGTTCGCGCCGAGATCGAGACGATCTTCCGGCGCCTCCTGAACGACAACTCCCAAGCCTGGACGCTGGCCCCCAACGGCTCCTGGACCCGAGTGCAGCCCGATCCCGGCGAGCGGCGGCGAGCCTCCCAGCTCGTCGCGATGCGCGGGCGGGTCCGGGCGAAGCGCCGCGCGTCACCCGGGGTCTGACGTTTGCCGCCAGGGTTGGGCGGTATCACGGGATCATGACGGTCGGAGTGATCGACGTCGGATCGAACACGGTCCGGCTCCACGTGTCGAAGAGCGGCACCGAGGTGCACCGGGAGAAGGCGCTCCTTCGACTCGGAGAGCCGATCGAGCGCACCGGTTCGATCCCCGCCGACAGGCTCGCCGAGACCGCCGCCTGCGTCGAGGAGTTCGTCGCCATCGCCCGCAAGCACGGCGCCGATCGGGTCGAGGTTCTGGTGGCGAGCCCCGGCCGGCAGGCCGCGAACGGCCCCGACCTGATCGCCCGGCTCGAGGCCGCCGCAGGCGTGCCAGTGCGGCTCCTCTCACCGCAGGAAGAGGGCCGCCTCGCCTTCGTCGGGGCACTTGCCGTCTCCCGCCGCGGAAGGACCGGGCTGATCGCCGTGTGCGATGTCGGCGGCGGCTCGTCGCAGGTCACGGTCGGGACGCGCCGGGACGGCGTGGCCTGGGTCCGCTCGGTCGACATCGGATCGATGCGCCTGGCCAGCAGGCTGTTCAACGACGATCCACCGGGGGACTCGGCGATCGAGAAGGCTCGCCTCGAGGTCGATCGGATCCTCGACGGCTTCCTTCCCCCGTTGCCCGAGGTCGCGCTCGCCGTCGGCGGCAGCGCCCGCGCGATCCGCTCGATCGTCGGAGCCACGCTCGGCGCCGACGAGCTCGACGAGGTGGCCGGGATCCTGGCCCGCACCCCTGCGAAGGAGATCTCGCAGCTCTACGACGTCCACCTCGAGCGGGTGAGGACGCTCGCGGCCGGTGCGGTGATCCTCGAAGCGCTCCAGTCGCGCCTCCACGTCCCGCTCCGCGTCGTCCGCGGCGGCGGCGTTCGCGAGGGCGCGGCGATCGAGCTCGCCGCCAGCGTCAAGGCCGCCTAGCTCTGGAACGCGAGCTCGGCTGCGCGCTCGACGCGCTTCCAGGCCGACGGCAGGTCGGCGCGTGACCGGCGCTTGCGGCTCCGCTCCTGCTCGATGATGCGCCCCGCTGCGATTCGCGAGGCATCCGTCGCGAGGTCGCGGACGCGCTCCTCGGCGACGACGGCGTCCTGATGGTCGCCGATCACGTCCTGGATCGTGCGTAGCGAATGGGCGAGGGCAGTGAACTCCTCGCCGTGGCCGAGCGCCGCAAGCTCGGCCGCGTAACGGGCGTGCTTCGCCTTGATCCGGACCGCGTGGAGGTCGTCGTCGCTCGCCTGCAGACCCAGCGCCTCGTACGCGGCGCTCAGCCGCTCGTACTCGCGGGCTGCGATCGCGACGAGCGAGACGCCCGAGTCCGTCACGCGCAGCGTGGACAGAGCTTCGCCGAACCGGTCGAGGAGAAGCTTGAAACGATCGGTGTCCAGCGCCTCGACGAGGATCGCCCGCTGCGCCGCCCGTTCCTTGTCCAGCGCCGCGATGATCGAGTCGGCGCCCGCGCGATCGTCGCCCAGCTCGTCGAGCATGCCGGCGAGATGATCGACCAGGACGTCGAGGTCGCGAACCGGCCCGGAGATGCCGCCCAGCCAGCGCAGCTCCCGGTCGAGGTTCGCGAGCTGGTCGCGGACGAGCGGCCTCGATGCCCGGATCAGCGCCCGCGAGCGGCGCGTCGCCACGCGAAAGCGGTGCAGGCTCTCGGGATCGGCGCCGTCTCGAACTCCCGGCTCCGAGCTCTCGATCGCCTGCCGCTGGTGGTCGAGCAGGTCGCGGAGGTCGTCGATTGCAGGCATTTCGCTTCCTGATCCTAGGACAGTCTCCGGCCCGATGGGTCAGAGACCCGGAGAACGGCCCCGTCAGGCGATCGTGTCGATCAGATCGCGATCGCGGTCGTAGCTGAGAAGCGCGCGCGCCTCGAGGAGCGGAACCCAGCGCACCTCGTCGACCTCGTTCTGCGCGGAGGGCTCGCCGTCCGACTCCATCCGGAAGTACCGGACCTCCTTGTCGCGGCCGTGGCTGTCGGTGTAGAACGTCCGACCGAGCTCTTCACCGAGCTCGCAGGTGAGGCCGGTCTCCTCCTCGACCTCGCGGAGCGCCGCTTCTTCCCAGGACTCGCCCGGGTCGAGCTTTCCCTTGGGGAGCGTCCAGTCGCCGTACTGCGGGCGATGAACGACGAGCACGGCGCCGTCGCGGACGATCACGCCGCCTGCGGCGCGAACCTCCGTCATACCTCGATCAACAACGCGTCGCCCCCGCCGCCGCCGGAGCAGATGGCGGCGACACCGAGGCCGCCTCCCTCCCGCCTCAGCTCGTAGACGAGCGTCGTCAAAATCCTTCCGCCCGAAGCGCCGACCGGATGCCCGAGCGCGACGGCGCCGCCGTTCACGTTGACGATCTCCTCGTCGGCGCCGAGCAACCGGGCCGAATGCGCCGCAACCGACGCGAAGGCCTCGTTGATCTCGACCCGCCGGACGTCCGAGATCGTCTTACCGGCCTTCGCGAGCGCGATGCCCGCTGCCTTGGCCGGGGTGCGTGCCAGGTAGGCGAACTCGTCCGCGACATACCCCTGGGAGACGATCGTCGCGAGCGGCTCGATGCCGCGCCGAGCAGCCCATTCCTCGCTGGCGACGAGAACGCACGAGGCGCCGTCGTTGACGCCCGGCGCATTGCCCGCCGTGGTCGTGCCTTCGGGGTCGAACACCGGCTTCAGCGAGGCGAGCTTCTCGAGCGAGGTGTCGCGGCGCGGGCTCTCGTCGGCGTCGAGATCCCCGACCGCGACGATCTCCTCGGCAAGCCGTCCTGCGTCGATCGCGGCGACCGCCCGCTGATGCGAGCGAAAGGCCCAGGCGTCCTGAACTTCGCGCGAGATGCCGAGGTCACGCGAGACGAACGACGCCTGCTCGACCATGTGCTTGCCGTCGAAGGTCGAGGTCAGCGCGTCGTGCACCATGAGGTCGATCAGGGTGCCGTCGCCCAGCCGATAGCCGAAGCGCGCCTGCGCGAGCGCATACGGGGCGTTCGACATCGACTCCATCCCACCGGTCACGATCAGCTCGGCATCTCCGGCCCGGATCATCGAGTCGGCGATCTCGACGGCCCGGATCGAGGAGGCACACACCTTGTTGATCGTCTCGGCGGGGGTCTCGATCGGGATCCCGGCGGCGATCGCCGCCTGCCGCGCCGGCGCCTGTCCGGCGCCGCCCTGGAGCACCTGGCCCATCATCACGTACTGCGGCTCGTGCGGCTCGATCCCGGAGCGCTCGAGCGCGGCGCGGATCGCGATCGCTCCGAGCTCTGCGGCCGGCCGCGACGCGAGACCGCCGCCGAGCCTGCCGAACGGCGTCCGTACCGCGCCGACTATGACGCTGCGGGCCATCGCCCGAGCCTAACGGAGGAACGAGGTCTGGGGGGTGAGGCGCCGGGCGAACGCGACGACGAGGGCGACAACTGCCTCGAGGTCGTCGAGCGAGGCGATCTCGCCCGGGCTGTGCATGTAGCGCAGCGGGATCGAGACGATTCCGGTCGGGACTCCGCCGCGCGACTTGTGCACGTCGTCGGCGTCGGTTCCGGTGCGGCGCGTGAAGACCTCGACCGCGTGCGCGATTTGCTCCTCCTCGGCCGTGCGCAGGAGCAGCTCGAACACATGGCGGTTGATGATCGTGCCGCGGGTGATCGTGGCCCCGGAGCCGAGCTCGATCTTGCCGTAGCGGGCGGGGTCGGCGCCGGGAACGTCGGACGCGAACGTCACGTCGATTGCCAGAGCGACGTCGGGCTCGAGCGCGTAGACAGCGGCCTGCGCGCCGTCGTGCTGCTGCTCCTCCTGAACCGAGGCGACCGCGACGACGTCCACGCCGGCAGTCCCCTGCCTCGGCGATCCGTCGTGCCGCCTCGAGCGCGACGTACGCGCCGAGGCGGTTGTCGAGTGCGCGCGAGGCGATGCGGCCGTTGCCGAGCTCGACCGGCTCGCCGCGCCAGACCCCCGCGTCGCCGATCGAGACGCGGGCTGCGGCGTCGTCGAAGCCGGTGGCGCCGATGTCGATGTGCAGCTTCTCTGCTCCCGCGACGACACCCTCGACCGGCCCGTCGGGCCCTGCGATCACGACGCGCTGACCGTTCAGCACCTCCTTCTCGAATGTGCCGATCATCGCGAACGAGAGCAGGCCGTCACCGTCGATGTGCGTGACGGCGACCCCCACCTCGTCGATGTGCCCGAAGAGCGCCAGCGTGGAGGCTCCCCCGGCCGCGACCCGCGCGAAGGAGTTGCCGAGACTGTCCGAGTGCACCTCGGCGAACTTCGACGCGGCCTCGCGCCAGACCGCGGCCACGGGCTCCTCGTGACCGGACGGGCCCGCCGTGGTGAGGAGGTCGTGGAGGAGCGCGGGGATCGGCACGGCTTGCGGATTGAACCAGGCGCGCCTATCCTGGGTGGCGATGACTCCTTCCCCGCATGGTTCGTGGTGGCTGTGGCGCGCGAGCGGGGCGGGAGCTTGCGTCTGACCTGAGGCCGGTCGCAAGGACATCCCGAACCCGCTCTGCAGGACCCGTGAGGGTCTTTTTTCATGCCTGAAACGACGAAGAACACACTCCTCGACACCGATCTCCTCACCCCGCTCGGGGCGTATCTCCGCCTGCGCGTCGCGGGTGGCGCGAGCTTCCTGCTGGAGTCGGTCGACCAGGGCCGGCTCGGGCGGTACTCGCTCGTCGGCGGCGGATCGCGGCTCGTCGACGTCCACGAGGCCGAGGCGCTCGGCGAGCCGGTCGTCGGGCACGTCGGGTACGACTGGATCACCGAGCTCGAGCCGACCGTCCCGCTTCCGGAGGCCGGGCCCGGGCTGCCCGTGAGCTGCTTCGTGGTCGCGGAGACGCTCCTGCGGTTCGATCACGTTGGCGGCGTCTCGGAGGTGCTGCGAGGCGATCCGGACGAGATCCGCGCGCTCCTCGAAGAGCCGGTCGAGACGCCCTCGGCAACGACCGGAGCGCCGTCGGGCCCGCTCGTCCGCTTCCCCGATCAGGCGACGCACGAGGAGCGCGTCCTCCGCTGCAAGGAGCACATCCGGGCCGGCGACGCCTTTCAGATCGTCCTCTCGCAGCGCGCCGAGCGGCGGACGTCGGCCTCGGCGCTCGCGATCTACCGGTCGCTGCGGCGGATCAACCCTTCGCCCTACATGTTCCTGCTCGAGCTCGGCGACTACGCGGTGGTCGGCTCATCGCCGGAGACGCACGTGAAGCTCGAGGGCACCCGGGCGAGCCTGAACCCGATTGCCGGCACGACGGCAGCCGGGGATGGCGACGCCGAACGGCTGCTCGCCTCGGAGAAGGACCGCGCCGAGCACGTGATGCTCGTCGATCTGGGGCGCAACGACCTCTCGCGCGTCTGCCGGCCGGGGACCGTGCACGTCGAGCGGTTCTTGCAGGTGGAGCGGTTCTCCCACGTCACGCACCTCGTCTCCGAGGTCGCGGGCGAGATCGCCTACGGCGTCGGGCCGTGGGACCTGCTGCGCGCGACATTCCCGGCGGGCACGGTGTCCGGGGCGCCGAAGGTGCGCGCGATGCAGATCATCTCGGAGCTCGAGGGCTACCGGCGCGGGTTCTATGCAGGCGTCGTCGGGTACCACATTCCCGGCGTCGGGCTCGACACGTGCATCGCGCTGCGGACGATGCTCCTCCACGACGGCGTCGCGTATCTCCAGGCCGGAGGCGGTCTCGTCGCCGACTCCGACCCGGCCGCCGAGCACCAGGAGTGCCTGAACAAGCTCGCCGCGGTCGAGCGCGCGATCGACGCGGCAGAGACTTCAGCGGCGAAGGCGGCGACAGCCTGATGCTGCTCCTGATCGACAACTACGACTCGTTCACGTACAACCTGGCGCACCTGTTCGGCGTGCTCGGTGTGGAGGTGGTGGTGCGGCGAAACGACGAGATCACGATTGAGGAGGTCCAGCAGCTCGCGCCCTCGCAGCTCGTGATCTCGCCGGGCCCCGGCCGCCCGGAGGACGCCGGCGTGTCCGAAGCAGCCGTGCAGGCGCTCGCGGGCCGCGTGCCGGTGCTGGGCGTCTGCCTCGGGCACCAGGCGATCGTGCGCGTGTTCGGCGGAACCGTCGGGCAGGCGCGCGAGCTCGTCCACGGGAAGGCGACGAACGTGACCCACGACGGGCGCGGGATCTTCACCGGGGTCGAGGAAGGCTTCGCGGCCGGCCGGTACCACTCGCTCGCCGCGACGTCGGTCCCGGACATCCTCGAGATCTCGGCGACCGCCTCCGACGGCGAGGTGATGGCCGTCCGCCACCGCGAGCTGGCCGTCGACGGCGTGCAATTCCATCCCGAGTCGGTCCTGACGCCGGTCGGGCCGGAGCTGGCGAAGAACTTCCTGGAGCGGTCGTGATCCAGGCGGCCCTCCAGCGGCTACTCGACGGGCACGACCTCTCGCAGGAGGAGGCCCGCGGAGCCATGAACACGATCATGGCGGGCGAGGCGACGCCGGCGCAGATCGGCGGGTTCCTGGTCGCGCTCCGGCTCAAGGGCGAGACCGCCGACGAGATCGCCGGCTGCGCGGAGGCGATGCGCGCCCACGTGCTCCGGGTACGTCCCAAGCGCGACGACCTCGTCGACACGGCCGGCACGGGCGGCGACGGCGCGAACACCTGGAACATCTCGACCGCTGCGGGCCTCGTGGCCGCCGCCGCGGGCGCCGGCGTGGCGAAGCACGGCAACCGGGCCGCCTCCTCGGCGACGGGCGCCGCCGATGTGCTCGAGGCGCTCGGCTTCGAGCTGGAGCAGCCGCCCGAGCTGCTCGAGGAGTCGATCGACAGGCTCGGGTTCGCATTCCTGTTCGCCCAGGCGCACCATCCGGCGATGAAGTACGCAGGCCCGGTCCGCAAGGAGCTCGCGGCGCGCACCATCTTCAACGTCCTCGGGCCGCTGACGAACCCTGCGGGCGCACGTGCTCAGGTCGTCGGCGTCTACGCGCCCGAGATCGCGTTCACGATCGCCGAGGCGCTCGTCCGCCTCGACGCGCGCCGAGCGTTCGTGGTGCACGGCGCGGGCGGCATCGACGAGCTCTCCCCCGTCGGCCCCAACCTCGTGTGCGAGGTCGAGGGCGGCCGCGTCCGCTCCTACCAGCTCGACCCGGCAGATCTCGGCATCTCCGAGTGCGACCCGCGCGGCCTGCGCGGCGCCGACCCGGAGACCAACGCCCGTGAGCTCCGCAACGTCGTCGAGGGCGAGGTCACCGAGGGCGCCCACCGCGACGCCGTTCTGCTCAACGCGGCCGGCGCGATCGCAGCTTCCGGCCATGCCGCCGATCTCCGCGAAGGGCTCGGGCTCGCCCGCGTCGCCATCGACTCGGGCGCCGCCGGGACCCGCCTCGACGATCTGATCGCCTTCTCCCAGCAGGCCGTGTCCAAATGACCCTTGCCGTGCCGGGCCACGTCCGGGGACAGTCACCGCAACAGAAGTGTCACAGGATCGTCCGGAACCCCTTTGCCCATCACCCGTTGCAGCGCACCGATCTGGGGACAGTCCCCGTGACGCGGAGGTCACGGTGAGGTTCCGCGACGCACTCGGAGCCCCCGGGTTCGGGGCGATTGCAGAGTTCAAGCGGCGGTCGCCGTCGGCGGGCGACATCCGGCCGGACGCGGACATCGTCGCGATCGCGCGGAGCTACGAGCAAGGCGGCGCGCGGGCGATGTCGGTCCTCGTCGACGAGCGCTTCGCGGGGACCTGGGACGACCTGCGGGCGGCTCGGGCGGCGACCACGCTACCGCTGCTCGCGAAGGGCTTCTTCTCGACCGCCGACGACCTGCGCACCGCGAAGGAGGCGGGCGCCGACGCCGCGCTGCTCCTCCTCCGCGACCTCAGCGACGGGCAGTGCTCGGCCCTCATGCGCCTGGCGCACGAGCTCGGGCTCGACACGCTGGTCGAGGCCCACGATGCCGCCGAGCTCAAGCGCGCGAGGTTGCTCGGGGCGCCGGTGATCGGCGTGAACGCCCGCGACCTCTCGACCTTCGAGCTCGATCGCGGCGCTCAGCTGCGGCTGCTGGAAAGCGCTCCGCGCGACCGGATCCTGATCGCCGAGTCGGCGATCGCCACGCGCGCTCAGGGCGCCGCCGCCGAGGTGACGGGAGCGAACGCGATGCTCGTCGGCTCGACGCTGATGCGAGCGCCCGATCCGGGAGCGAAGCTGGAGGAGCTACTTCACCGGCCGCTCGTCAAGGTTTGCGGGCTCACGCGCCAGGAGGATGTCGATGCGGCCGTCGAGGCGGGGGCCGATCTCGTCGGGTTCATCCTGGCCAGGGAGAGCCCGCGCCGAACCGACGAGCTGCTCGACGCACCCGAGACGGTGCTCCGGGTCGCGGTGTTCGTCGGCGAGGAGCACGAGACCGGCGCCGATCTCGTCCAGTTCTACGACCTCGAGGACGGGCACCGGGCCCGGGACGGCGTCCTCCGGCGGAACGGCCGCCAGGTCGGAGAGGTCGTCGATCTCCCGTGGGAGGCCGACGACCCGACGCACATCGAGCGCGCCCGCGCCCGGGAGGGCCGCGTGATGCTCGCCGGCGGGCTCGGCCCCGAGAACGTCGCCGCGGCGATCGACGCCGTGCGGCCCTGGGCGGTCGACTCGGCGAGATCGACCGAGAGCGAGCCCGGCATCAAAGACCATGACCTGATTCGAGCCTGGGTGGAGGCAACGAGATGACACAGACATTCGGAATCTACGGGGGGCGGTATGTGCCGGAAACCCTGATCCCGGCCCTCGACGAGCTCACCGCGGGGTGGGCGGCCGCAAGCGCGGACGACAGCTACTGGGAGGAGCTCCACGAGCTGCGCACCAATTACGCCGGCCGCCCCACGCCGCTGACCCGCGCGGCGCGGTTCGACCCGGACCGGCGCGTCTATCTGAAGCGCGAGGACCTGCTCCACACCGGCGCCCACAAGCTGAACAACGCCCTCGGCCAGGCCGTGCTCGCGACGCGGCTCGGCAAGAAGCGGATCGTCGCCGAGACGGGCGCCGGCCAGCACGGCGTCGCGACGGCAACGGTCTGCGCCCGGTTCGGCCTCGACTGCGTGGTCTACATGGGCGCCGAGGACATGCGCCGCCAGGCGCCGAACGTCGAGCGGATGCACCTGCTCGGCGCCGAGGTGCGCGCTGTCGAGTTCGGCACGAAGACGCTGAAGGAGGCGACGAGCGAGGCGATCCGCGACTGGATCACCAATGTCGAGACGACCCATTACATGATCGGCTCCTGCGTCGGGCCGGCCCCCTATCCCGAGCTCGTCCGCGATCTTCAGCGCGTGATCGGCGACGAGGCGCGCGAGCAGATCCTGGCTCAGGAAGGCCGTCTGCCCGAGGTGGTCATCGCCTGCGTCGGCGGCGGCTCGAATGCGATCGGCGCGTTCTACGGGTTCATCGAGGACTCGGATGTCCGGCTGGTCGGCGTCGAGGCTGCGGGAGCCGCGAGCCTCGGCTCGGGCAGGACGGCCGTTCTCCACGGCGCCCGCTCATCCGTGCTCGCCGACGACGACGGCCAGATCGCCGACGCCCACTCGATCTCGGCCGGTCTCGACTATCCGGGCGTCGGCCCCGAGCATGCAGCTCTGCGCGATTCCGGCCGCGCCGTCTACCTGCCCTGCACCGACGAGGAGGCACTCGCCGCGCTGCATCGCCTCGCCGAGACCGAGGGGATCATCCCGGCGCTCGAGAGCTCGCACGCGCTCGCGCGGACACTCGACCTCGACGCCGAGCTCGTCGTCGTCTGCCTGTCCGGGCGCGGCGACAAGGATCTGGCCGAGGTGATCGCACACGGCGTTCAGCCGGAGCCGGGTGCGCAGCCGGAGCCGCGGGCGAAGAAACCGTGACGACGAAGCTGGTCATCTACCTGGTCTGCGAGCCGGAAACGCCGGAGCTCGCCGAGGCCGCGGTCGAAGGCGGCGCCGACATCGTCGAGCTCGGAATCCCGTTCTCGGACCCGCTCGCCGAGGGCCCGACGATCCAGCGCGCCTCGGAGCGTGCCCTGGCGCGCGGCATGCGCACGGCCGAGTGCCTGGCGTGCATCGCGGACACCCGGGCGCGGGTCGACGTCCCGCTGATCCCGATGACGTATGCGGCGATCCTCGAGGCGTACGGCTACGAGCGCTTCGTCACCGACTCGCGCGAGGCCGGTGCGACGAGCGCGATCATCGTCGACCTGCCGGTCGAGGAGCACCACGACGTGCCGCGTATCCAGCTCGTCGCCCCCACCTCGACCGACGAGCGGATCCAGCTCTGCTCCTCGAATACGGACGGTTGGCTCTACCTGGTCTCGCTGACGGGGACGACCGGCGCCCGCACGGAGGTCTCCCCCGCCCTCGCCGGCCTCGTCGAACGGACGCGGGCGCTCACGGACGTCCCGTTGTATGCGGGCTTCGGCATCTCCACACCGGCCCATGCGGCGGCGGTTGCCGCGATTGCCGACGGCGTCGTCGTCGGCTCGCGCGCCGTCCAGGTCGCCGAGGAGGGGCCGGCCGCGCTGCGCGAGTACGTCGAAACGCTCCGTGAGGCGATCGACGAGCGCCGGGACGGTTAGGCTCGCGCGATGGACGCTCCCGTGAAGGTCGCCTGCATCCAGGCCGAGCCGGTGATCCTCGACCGCGAGGCGACGATCGACAAGCTCGCCGTGCTCGCCGCCGAGGCCGCCGGGAACGGAGCGCAGCTGCTCGTGTTCCCCGAGGCGTTCGTCCCGGCCTACCCGTCGTCGGTCTGGGCGAAGGCGCTTGCCGGCTGGGCCGAGCCCGGCGCGACCGAGGCCTTCGCGCTGCTCGCCCGCGAGTCCGTTGCCGTTCCCGGCGAGGCCGAGGCGAGGATCGGCGAGGCGGCGCGGGCCAACGGCGTCTGGATCGTGACCGGCGTCACCGAGGTGGATCCCGCCCGCCCCTCGACGCTCTACAACACGCTCCTCTACCACGCCCCCGACGGGACGCTCGCGCTGAAGCACCGCAAGCTCGTGCCGACGAACCACGAGCGCCTGATCTGGGGCCAGGGCGACGGCGAGGGGCTGCGCGCGATCCCGACACCCCTCGGCCGGATCGGGGGCCTGATCTGCTGGGAGAACTACATGCCGCTCGCGCGCTTTGCGCTCTACGAGTCCGGCGTCGAGATCTACATCGCCTCGACCGCCGACGACGGCGACGCCTGGCAGCCGACGCTCATCCACATCGCGCGCGAGTCGCGGGCCTTCGTCATCTCCCCCTCCCACTTCCAGCGCGCCGCCTCCTATCCCGACGACTTCCCGCTCCGGCGGCTGATCGAGGGCACCGGGATCGTCGGCCGCGGCGGCTCTGCGATCCTCGCGCCCGGCGGCTCCTATCTCGCCGGCCCGCTCTACGACGAGGAAGGCATCCTGTACGCCGACCTCGATCCTGCCGTCCTCTGGGCCGAGCGGCAGCGGTTCGACGCTGCGGGGCACTACCACCGGCCCGACGTGCTCGGCCTCCGCCTGACGCCGCTCCAGTCGTGAGCAGCGCCGCCGTCGTCGGCGCGGGCGTCTTCGGCGCCTCGATCGCGCGTGAGCTCGACCGCCGCGGCTGGGACGTGACGCTCCACGAGCAGTACTCGCCCGGGAACACGCGCTCCGGCTCCGGCGGAGACACCCGCCTCCTGCGCTTCTCGCACGGCGACCAGGAGTGGTACACGCTGAGTGCGGTGCGGTCGCTCGAGCGTTGGCGTGAGCTCGAGGCGGCCTCGGGGCTGCCGCTCTTCGAGCCGGTCGGCATCGCGTGGTTCGACACGGGCGCGAGCGACTTCGCCGACCAGAGCCAGCAGACGCTCGAACGCCTCGGCATCGCCTGCGAGCGCCTCGACCCCCAGGAAGCGAAGCGCCTGTACCCATCGCTCGGCGGCGACGATCTCCGCTCCGTGCTCTACGAGCCCGGCGCCGGGATCCTCAACGCCCGGGTGGCGACCAGGGCGATCGCCGCCGGCCTCGACCTGAGGCCCGGAAGGCCGACCCCCGCCGAGCCACCGCGTGCGGACGTCGTCGTCTGGGCGTGCGGGGCCTGGATGCCGAAGCTCTTCCCGGGCCTCGTCGAGCAGCGGATCTCCCGCCGGGACGTCTTCTTCTTCGGCGTCGATGCGAGCTGGAACGGCGCGCCGGGGTTCTGCGAGTACGACGGCCCGTACTACGGCCACGGCGACCTCAACGGGATGGGCATGAAGATCTCGCCCGACGGCCGGGGCGCCGACATCGATCCCGACGAGCTCGAGCGCGTCCCCGACCCCGAGATGGAGGCCCGGGCCCGCGCCTTCGCGGCGCGCCGCTTCCCGGCGTTGGCGAACGCCCCGATCGTCGGCACGCGGGTCTGCCAGTACGACCTCACCGAGGACACGCACTTCCTGGTCGATCGCCACCCCGAGCACGGCAACTGGTGGCTCGTCGGCGGCGGCTCGGGGCACGGCTTCAAGCACGGCCCGACGATGGGCGAGTACGTCGCGGACTGCGTCGAGGGCAGCCGCGAGCCCGAGCCCTTCCACGCGCTCGGCCAGCGCTCCGGTCACGCGGGCCTGCGCACCGCCGACATCGAGGCGTAGAGCCTGTCGGGCCCTATCCGGCCGTCACGACGAGCGTGTGCGTCCCGGGGCCGACCTTCACCGCGGTCTCGCCCCGCTGCTCGCGGATCCTCTTGCCGTCGAGCTTCGACGGCCCGGCGCGCGGCAGGATGATCGTGCCGCCGACCGGCGCGACGACCGTCGCGGTGATCGTCGTGCTTCGTCGCCGCCCAGCGGAACACGATCGACCCGTGCGGCGTCGGCACGATGCCCCGCGCCCACTTGAGGTTGGCCGGATGCGGCCGGGCGACGTAGGAGCCGAAGCCGGGCGAGGCCGGCTGCACGCCGAGCGCATAGTTCGTCAAGCGCAGGCGCTGCGCCGCTCGACCAGCCGTGGTCGAACGACGGCAGCGGGTCGACCGGCGCGGCTGCCGAAGGCCCCGATCGTCTCCCACATGGTCGCCTTCGGCCCGTTCCCGAGCATGTAGCCCCACTCGCGCCGGATCAGCGCGAGCGCCGAAGGGTCGAGCCCGGTCTGGTACCGGGCGACGACCTCGAAGTACGAGATGAACGGGTAGACGCGCTTGTCGGCGTAGTCGCCCCACGGGTAGCCGTCCCAGACCGTGTTGTCGGCGATCGCAGCCCCGTATGGCTGCCAGAGGTGACCGCCCAGGTAGTCGAGAGCCGACCTGGCCTGGGCCGGCGATGCGAGTCCTGCCAGAACGGCGAACGCGTTGCCGTCCTCCGGGTGGACGACCGGCCCGTCGGTCGCATCGCGGAACGCCCCGACCGATGCGTCCCAGAACGCCGGGCCGAACGCGGCGGCGAGCGGCGCGATTCGCGCGGTCCAGGCCGCACCCTCGTCCGGCTCGCCGATCCACCCCGCGAGCCGCGCCGCAAGGCGCAGCGCCCGCACGTAGCCCGCGTTGTAGTACGCGACCGTCGTCCCCTTGCGCGGGATGTAGGCGTAGTCGAAGGCGCCGAGGTTGTTCACGAGCAAGCCGTCCGGCCCGAGCTGCGCCGGGTACCAGGTGTCCATCAGCTTCACGAGGTTCGGCCAGACCTGCGCGGGCGAGTGCGAGATCGCCCGTATAGAGCACGTAGTCGTAGACGTCCTCGACCCAGTAGGCGTTGTAGTCGAAGAGCGTGAGAGTCGCACCCTCGTACGGGCTCGCCGGAATCGAGCCGTCGTCGCGTTGCGCGGCCGCGTACCAGAGGATCATGCTCTTCAGGAGAGGCGCATCGGAGGGCGTCGAGACGAGCAGCGTGAGCCCGCTCACCGCCTGGTCGCCGACGTAGGGGCACCGGTCGCGGACGAGGCCGTCGAGCAGCACCTCCGGCAGCGCGATCGCGCACGGCTGTCCCTCGGCATCGGTCGTCAACGGGCCGGGCGCGACCATGTCGGTCGCCGTCTTGACGGACGCGGCCCAGATCCTGCCGAGGAGCGGATCGCTCGAGGAGAACGACCCGGGTGCACCCGCAGCCCGAGCCGCGGCGGACGGCGCGAGCACCGCAACACCCACGAGCACAGCAAGGATGGTCTTCAGCTGTCTACTCAGGCCAGAAGTCCGGCGCGTAGTCGGTCTCGGCCTGCGGATCGTCCACGCGCTTCGAGACGATCACGAGCTCTGCATCCTCGGGCTCGTCGTTCCACACCGAGCGAACGACCTCGGGCGCGACCCGGATCGCGGTGCCGCGGCCGCATTCGACGATCTCGTCGCCGAGCTTGAACTGGAGCTTCCCGGAGACGACGAGGTAGAGCTCCTCCTGCGTCGCGTGGCTATGGCCGTACGACCCCTTGCCGCCAGTGTGCTGCGGCATCCGCCGGTAGGTGAGAGCGACCTGCTCGGCACCGAGGCCGGTCGTGAGCATCCGCATCTCTCCGGGGTAGTCGCCGAGCACGTCCGGCACGTCATCGAGCCTCTTGATCGTGTAGCCGGGCATTCCCGCCTCCTTGTGGCGTTCGAGCAATCCGATGGCAAAAACTAGTATCGACGAATTGAGCGAAGGGATGCGCAAGCGCCTGACGCTCGTCGGCTGCATCCTGGGGTCGGCGATCGTGTTCGTCGACGGATCGGTCGTCAACGTCGCGCTGCCCGCAATCCAGGACGACCTCGGCGGCGGCCTCGCGCTCCAGCAGTGGGTCGTCGACGCCTATCTGCTGACGCTCGGCTCGCTGATCCTCGTCGGCGGCTCGCTCGGCGACCTCTTCGGCGGCAAGAAGGTCTTCCTGATCGGGCTCGGCACGTTCGGATTGACCTCTGCCCTCTGCGCCCTCGCCTGGAGCGCCGATGCGCTGATCTTCGCCCGCGCGCTCCAGGGCGTCGCGGGAGCCCTGCTCACGCCGGCTGCGCTCGCGACGATCACCGTCGTCTTCAGCGGCGAGGAACGAGGCGCCGCGATCGGCACCTGGACGGCCTGGACGGGTATCGCCTTCGTCGTCGGGCCGGTGGCGGGCGGCTGGCTCGTCACCGCCGTCTCCTGGCGCGCCATCTTCCTGATCAACCTCCCGCTCGTGGCGGCCGCTGCCGCCCTCGTGATGGTCGCGCTCCGCGGGGACCTGCGCACGGGCAAGCACGCCCGCATCGACACCGTCGGCGGGATCCTCTGCGTGCTCGGCCTGGCCGGGCCGGTGTTCGCGCTGATCGAGGGGCCGACGCGCGGGTACGGCGACCCGCTGATCGTCTTCTCGTTCGTCGGCGGGATCGTCGTGTTCGGCCTCTTCATCCTCTGGGAGCTCCACACGAAGGCACCGATGCTCCCGCTCGGCCTCTTCCGGCTCCGGAACTTCACGTTCGCGAACCTCGAGACGCTGACGGTCTACGCCGGGCTCTCGACCCTGACGTTCTTCCTCGTGCTCTTCCTGCAGCAGGTCGCCGGGTACTCGCCCCTTCGGAGCGGATTGGCGACACTCCCGATCACTGTGGTGATGTTCTTCCTGTCGGGCCGCTTCGGGCGGCTCTCGATGCGGCTCGGGCCGCGCTGGTTCATGGGCATCGGGCCGTTGATCTGCGCCGTTGCCTGCCTCTGGATGCGCGAGCTCGGGCCCGGGTTCGACTACTGGACGGAGCTGCTGCCGCCGATCGTCCTCTTCGCCTTCGGCCTGTCGATGATCGTGGCGCCCGCTCACCTCGACGGTGCTCGCCGACGCCGGGCCGAGCGACGCGGGCATCGCCTCCGGCGTGAACAACGCAATCGCCCGGATCGCAGGCCTGCTCGGCATCGCCGTCGTCGGAGCGGCCGTCGCGAGCAACGGCACGAACCTCGACGAGGCAGGCTTCCAGACCTCGATGGTGCTCACCGCGGCGCTCGTCGCGGCCGGCGGGGTCACCGGGCTCGTCGGGATCACCAACCGCGGAGCGCGGGCGAAATGACCTCGGCCGCCGAGATCGTCTTCGACAAGGTGACCAAGCGCTACGCAGGACGCGACGGGGCGGCGATCGACGACCTCTCGCTCACCATCCCGGCAGGCACCTTCTGCGTGCTCGTCGGCCCCTCGGGCGGCGGCAAGACGACCGCGCTCAAGCTCGTCAACAAGCTGATCCCGTTCGACGAGGGCGACATCAGGATCGACGGCCGCAGCATCAAGGAACTACCGGCCGTGGAGCTCCGCCGCGGCATCGGCTACGTGATCCAGCAGGCCGGCCTGTTTCCCGCACATGACGATCGGCGAGAACATCGCGACGGTGCCTCGGCTGCTCGGCTGGCCGAAGCAGCGGATCGGTGAGCGCACCGCCGAGCTGCTCGACCTCGTCGGTCTCGAGCAGAGCGATGCGAAGCGGTATCCGGCGCAGCTCTCCGGCGGCCAGCGCCAGCGTGTCGGCCTGGCCCGAGCGCTCGCCGCCGACCCTCCCATCCTGCTGATGGACGAGCCGTTCGGCGCCCTCGACCCGATCACCCGCGCCCGCCTGCAGGAGGAGGTGAGGCGGCTCCAGCGGGAGGTCGAGAAGACGGTGATCTTCGTCACCCACGACATCGACGAGGCGATCACCATGGGCGACCGGATCGCGATCCTGCGCGAAGGCGGCGTGCTCGCCCAGTACGACACCCCGGACGCGGTTCTCGCGCACCCCGCCGACGAGTTCGTGGCGCAGTTCATCGGCGAGGACCGCGCCCTTCGCCGGCTCGCGCTCCGCAGGCTGACCGACCTCGAGCTCGACCCCGTGCCGGCCGACCGCCCCCTCGTCCAGGCCGCCGGCTCGACCACGGTCAGGAACGCCGTCTCGCTGCTGATCGAGAGCGGCGCCGACCGGCTGGTCGTCGTGGGAGACGACGGCGCCGACCTCGGCGTGGTCACCCTCGCCCACGCGGCCGGTCTCCTCCAGTGATCGCCGCCGGGCCCGTCATCCCGGACTTCGGGCAAGGCAGCTCCTGTGTCACCGGCGACAACCTGTTCTGCTGGGGCTGGGTGAAGCAGCACTGGAGTGACACCCTGCAACCGGCGCTCGTCGAGCACATCGAGCTCACCGCGATCGCGGTCGTGATCGGCTCCGTGCTGGCGTTCGGCCTCGCGCTCCTCGCTCACCGGCGACGGCGGACAGAGCAGCCGATCTCGATCGTCGCCGCCCTGGTCTACACGATCCCGAGCATCGCGCTCTTCCAGATCCTGGTGCCGATCACCGGCTACTCGAACGTGACCCTCGAGATCCCGCTCGTCGCCTACACGCTCGTGATCCTCTTCCCGAACTTCGTCGCGGGGCTCAACGCAGCCCCGCCCGAGGTGCTCGAGGCGGCGCGCGGGATGGGACTGACGAGAAACCAGACGTTCACCCGAGTCGAGCTGCCGCTCGCCCTCCCGGCGATGATCGGCGGCCTGCGGATCGCGGTCGTCTCGACGATCGCGATCGCGACGATCGCCGCGACGATCTCGGAGAAGGGGCTCGGGTACCCGATCTTCTATGCGATCGGGCTTCCGACGCCCTTCAAGACCGAGATCTACTCGGCGGGCGCTCTCGCCGTGGGGCTGCGCTCTGCTGTGTGACGGGGCGCTCGTGGCGGCCCGCAGGTACGTGACACCGTGGTCGAGGGCCACGGCCCGGTGATCTGCGACACCGCCAACGCCCACACGTTCGTGCAGGCGCTGCGCTTCATCGTCGACAACCCGCAGTTGCTCCTCACGAAGGCGATCGAGCAGCTCGAGCTCTCCGGTGCCGCGCTCGGCATCGCCCTCGCTGATCGCGCTTCCGCTCGGGATCGTGCTCGGTCACCTCCACCGCGGCTCGGGGTTTGCGATCGGGACATCGATCTTCGTGCGCGCGCTCCCCAGCATCTTCCTGATCGCCGTGTTCCTGACGGTGCTCGGGCTGGGGTTCACGAACAACATGGTCGCGCTCGCCGTGCTCGCGATCGGCCCGATCCTGACGAACGCCTACCTGGGAGTCGAGGGGGTCGACGGGGACGCCGTCGAGGCGGCGCGCGGCATGGGATTCTCCGCGCGCGGGATCCTGACCAAGATCGAGCTTCCGCTCGCGCTGCCGCTCCTCTACATCGGGCTCAGGGTCGCGGCCGTCACGGTTGTCGCGACCGCCACGATCGCCGCCTACGCGGGCGGGGGCGGCCTGGGCGACATCATTGCGAACCAGGCGACCTACCGACTTTCCGGTGTCGTCGGGGCCTCGCTCTGCGTCATGGCCTTATCCGCGGGAGTATGGGTAGTCCTTGTTGCGTTAGAGAGAACTGTGACGCCACGCGGCGTCAGGGCCGTTAGGGTCCAGGCCGCGATGGGAACCGACAACGAGGAGGGAATGTGATCAGGAAACACAGAAGGCGCGCTGCTCGGGCGGCATTCACGATCTCGCTGGGGATCGCGATCGTCTTGGGTGGATTGCTCGCGGGGACAGCCCGCCCGGCAACTCACGCAGCGCCGACGATCGTCATTGGCACGAAGAACTTCCCGGAGGAGTACATCCTGGGCGAGCTCTACAAGCAGGCCCTCGAGGCGAAGGGCTTCGACGTCTCCTACAAGGAGAACATCGGCTCGACCGAGATCGTCCAGTCCGCGCTCACCAGCGGCAAGATCAACTTCTACCCCGAATACATGGGCGTGATCGTCCAGGACGTCTTCCACAAGACCAACTCACCCAAGACAGCCGCAGCGACCTACAAGCTCGCCAAGTCGCTCGAGGCCGGCAAGGGCTACACCGTCCTCAACCCGACCCCCTTCTACGACACAGACGTACTCGCAGTCACGAACGCAACCGCGAAGAAGTACGGGCTGAAAACGATCTCCGACCTCTCCAAAGTCGGCGCGTTCAAGCTCGGCGGCTTCCCCGAATGCCAGACCCGCAACACCTGCTTCGTCGGCTACACCAAGCAATACGGGCTCAAGAACGCAACCTTCGCCTCCGTCGGAAGCGTCTCCCCCTACGCAGCACTCGACTCCGGATCGGTACTCGCAGCCGACGTCTTCTCAACCGACCCCCCACTCGCCGCACCCTCGAAATACACCGTCCTGACCGACCCCAAGCACATCACCGGCTTCCAAAACGTCGCACCGATCGTCACCACCTCGATCGCCAAAACAGCCGGACCGAGCTTCACCAAGACCATCAACGCCGTCTCCGCCAAGCTCACACTCCCAGCGATCCTCGCCATGAACAAAGCAGTCGAAGTCGACAAGCAGTCGGCCGCCGCTGTGGCGAAGTCGTTCCTGAAGGCCAACGGGCTCTCGTAAAGCGAGCGGTTCGTTGCGTGTCGTCGTTCTCGGTGGAGGGTCGTCCGGCGAGCATTTCGTCGGAGCCCTCCGCCGGCTCGACGCCGCGGCCGAGCTGACGCTCGTCGAGCGGCGCCTCGTGGGCGGCGAGTGCTCCTACTGGGCCTGCATGCCGACCAAGACGATGCTGCGGGCTCCCGAGCTCGTCGCGGAGGCACGGCGGGCGCCCGGGCTCGAGCCGGGAAAGCTCGATCCGGCGGGCGTGTTCGCGTGGCGGGACCTGGTCGCGGAGCGAAACGACTCCTCGCAGGTCGAGTGGCTCGCGGGGCAGCGATGCGCGCTCGTGCGCGGAGAGGCGGTGGTCACACGGCCGGGAGTCGTGACGGTCGGCGACCAGGAGCTCGAGTACGACCGGCTCGTGATCGCGACGGGCTCGGGGCCTGTGATTCCACCGATTCCCGGCCTCGCAGGATCGGGCTTCTGGACGAACATCGAGGCGACCGAGACGACCGACGTGCCCGAGGCGCTGGTCGTGCTGGGCGGTGGGCCGGTCGGCTGCGAGCTGGCCCAGTTCTTCGCCCGGGTCGGATCGGGCGTGACGCTCGTCGAGGCGGACGAGCGGTTGCTGATGCGGATCGACGCAGAGGCAGCGGAGCTCGTCGGAGAAGGGCTACGCGAGGACGGGGTCGACATTCGCCTGGGCGAGAAGGTCACGTCCGTCGACGGGAAGGACGTCGTGCTCGCCGACGGCACCCGGATCCCGTTCACCCAGCTGCTCGTCGCAACGGGCCGCCGCCCGAACCTCGGCGGCCTGGATGCGCTCGGCCTGACCACCAGCCGCAGCGGCATAGTCGTCGACGAGCAGATGCGGGCCGCCGAGAACGTCTGGGCGATCGGCGACGTCACCGGGATCGCGCTCTTCACTCACGTCGGCAAGTACCACGCCCGGATCGCTGCCTATGACATCGACGGGCGTGAGACGCGCGCCGACCACCGCGCGATCCCGAGCACGATCTTCACCGACCCGCAGGTCGCGACCGTCGGCACCCTCGACAGCGGCAGGATCTCGACCTGGCAGCTCACCTCCACGCCGCGCCTTTCGACCTACGAGCGACCGAAGCGCGCGGGGTTCGTCAAGATCGCCGCCGACCCGGAGCGGCGCGTGATCACCGGCGCCGTCGCCGTCGGGCCGGAGGCCGGCGAATGGCTCCAGCAGCTCACGCTGGCGATCCGCGCGGAAACTCCGATCGAGGTGCTGCTCGACGTGATCCAGCCGTACCCGACGTTCAGCGAAGCGGTCTTTCTCGCGCTCCGGGAGCTCAACCTGGATCTCTGAGAAACCGCCCCGTTGCAGGGGTTGCAAATTGCCTCTCAAGTCTCAGGCTTTTCTGCCGATAACGAGTTGCTGAAGCTACGACCAGAGGGGGAATCACATGGTTCGGAAGCATCAGGTACTCGTTGTCGACGACGATGAGTCCGTGTGCGACCTCGTACGTGCCGCACTCGAGCTCGAGGGAATCGAAGTCAGCGAGGCCCATCATGTAATCGAGGCCGAGCGCGCGATCGCGATACATCTGCCTGACGCGGTCGTTCTCGACATCGGCCTGCCCGGAATCGACGGGCTGTTCTACTGCGAGCGTCTCCGCGAGAACCCGCGGACGCGCTCGCTCCCGGTCATCGTGATCAGCGGCTCCGCCGAGGCAAGCGGGCGGGCCAAGGCTGCGGGCGCGACGGCCTACCTGCGTAAGCCGCTCGATCCGTTCGAGCTGCTTGCGCTTCTCCGGCGTTCGCTCGAGATCGAGCCCCCTGTTCCGACCGGTGACTCCGCCGGCGCGCAGGGAATCGAGCTCGAGCGGCTGTTCCAGATCGGGCAGCGCCAGCACGAGCTGCTCGATCAGGCGCACCGGCGGACGCTCGTGGCGCTCAGCGCCGCGATCGACTCGCGCGACCTCGGCTCGGCCGGCCACTCGGACCGGGTCAACGCCTATGGCGTGCGGCTCGCACTCGAGGTCGAGCCGGCGTTGATCGACGATCCGAGCCTCGAGTGGGGCTTCCAGCTCCACGACGTCGGGATGATCGGCGTCCCGGACCGGATCATGCACAAGCCGACGGAGCTCGACGCCGCCGAGCGGGCCGAGCTGCAGAACCACCCGGTGATCGGCGAGCAGCTCCTCGCCGGGGTCCCGCTCCTCGTGGGCGAAGGGCTGAAGGTCGTCCGCTCGCATCACGAGCGGTGGGACGGGACGGGTTATCCCGACCGCCTCGCCGGCCTCGACATCCCGGCCGGTGCACGCCTCTTCGCAGTCGTGGACGCGCTCGACGCGATGACCGACGGGCGTCCCTACCGGAAGGCGATGTCGTGGGACGACGCGCTGAACGAGCTCGAAGATCGCTCCGGCAGCCAGTTCGACCCGGACGCGATCCACGGCCTCGTGGCGTGTGAGCCAGACCTGCGGAGCATCTACGAGGAGCGTCTGCGGAGCCTGGTGGCGGCGGTCTGATGAACCTGCGTGCGGCGGCAAACATCGGTCTTCCGCTTGCCGCCGCCGCGGTGTTCCTCACGATTGCGGCGAACGCGCTCGGCTCGAGCACGCTCGACCAACCGGGCGCGATCCGGGTCACCGACCGGATGATCAAGCACACCCACGTCGACGAAGGCCGCCGCGGGCCCGGAGCGGGCGACTTCGACTTCTACCGGCAGCTGCTCTTCAACAAGGGGATCACGGCCAGCTCGATCGGCCACGCCGACCTCACCTGCATCAACACCGGTACCGGTTCCGAGAACTGCAGCGGCACCTATTTCATGCCGGGCGGGAAGATCATGGTCGGCGGTGTGATCGCCTCGCGGCTGTTCTACGAGCTCGCGGTGCTGGGTGGCACAGGAATCTACGACAACGTGCACGGCAGCCTGACGGTGACCTTCCTCGGCGGGTTGCCGTCGCACGACTTCCTCATCTTCAGGCTCGGCGTCTGAGGATGGCAGGCCGCCGGACGATCCTCATCTGCGACGACGAACCGGATCTTCGCGAGCTGATGCGCATCTCGCTCGAGCCCAGCTACGAGTTTGCCGAGGCCGCCGATGGGGCCGAGGCGATCGACCTCGTCGAGCAGGTGAAGCCGGATCTCGTGCTCCTCGACGTGATGATGCAAGGGACGAGCGGGCTCACGGTGATCGAGCATCTGCGCGCCCAACCCGGCCTCGAGGCGATGCCGATCGTCGTCGTGTCGGCGTTCGCGGCCGAGAGCGACCGGCGCGCGGCCTACCTGGCCGGCGCTACAGAGTTCCTGAAGAAGCCGTTCCGACCCGAGGCGTTGTCGTCGCTCGTCGAAAGCCTTCTTGCGACCGCAGTCTGACGTCTCCCGGCTCAAGCTGTGGCTGGTCTCCCGGTCGCTGCTCTCGCGCGCCGTCGCAGGGAGTGTCCTGCTCGCGCTGCTCGTAGCCGGCACCTTCGCACTGATGCTTGCTGCCGTCTCCAACCTTCGAGGGTCGACGAACGTCCAGGCACATTCGCGGGACGTGTCGAGCGCCACGCTCCGTCTCGAGCAGGTCGTGAACGAGCTGGAGGCGAGCCTCCGCGGCTTCGTGATCAGCGGCGACGCCCGCTTCCTCGGCTCGTGGCGGCGGGCCGAGAACCGCGTGCCGGTCGCGACCAAGCAGGTCACGGACGCTCTCGCCGGCCGGCCCGACCAGGAGCGCCTTGCCCAACAGCTCGCGGCGCTCGTGCGCGCCTACGTCCACGATTACGGCCTCCCGCTGATCAACATCTTCAACAACCTTTCCCCGAGCGCGGCGCGCGCACCCGTCGCGACGCGCGAGGGGCTGCACCAGGTGACATTGATCCGCACCCGCCTGGAACGACTGCTGGCGGGCGAGGCCGCACTGGCCTCAACGGACTCCGCCACCGCCGAGCGCCGGTCGACCATGGCGGTCGAGGTCGGTGTCGCGGCCCTCAGCGGCGCAGCGTGCTTGCTGATCCTGTTCGGGCTGTTCGTCGTCCGCGGGATCGCCACTCCCGGTACGTTCGGTGGCAACGGGCGCAAGCCATGTCGCTGCCGGCGACCTTTCGACCCGAATGCCGGAACGAGGCGCGGCGGAGATCCTGGCCCTGACCGGCGCCTTCAACAACATGGCGCGCTCGCTCGAGCAGGGGAAACGTGTGCTCGAGGTTCAGAACGAGGAGCTGAGGCAGAGCGAGCGGATGAAGTCCCAGCTCGTCAGCATCGTCTCGCACGAGCTTCGGAACCCGCTCACCAGCATCCTCGGCTACACGAGCCTACTCCTGAACCGCGAGGTCGACCCGGCTCGTGCCCGCCACTACCTCGAGATCATCCAGCAGCAGGGCAACCGGCTCTCGTCGCTGATCGACCACTTCCTCGACAGCGAGAGCGTCGAGACCGGCCAGGTCGAGATCAACCTGCAACCGCTCGATCTCAGGCCGTTGCTCGTCGCCGAGGCGAATCTCGTCAGGGACAAGTCGCACAAGCACGTGGTCGATGTCGCAGTCGGCCCTGCCACTCTGCCCGTCAAGGGCGATCGCGAGCGGCTCGCCCAGGTGATCGCGAACCTCCTCGGGAATGCGGTCAAGTACTCGCCCGGCGGCGGCGTCGTCACGGTCGAGGGCGAGATCGCCGACGGGATGGCTCGGATCCACGTCCGCGACGACGGGATCGGCGTCCCCGACGAGCACCAGTCGAGGATCTTCACCAAGTTCTTCCGCGGCAGCGCGCGCGAGAGCGGCATCGCAGGCACCGGGCTCGGCCTAGCGGTGTCGCGCGAGATCATCGAGGCCCACGGCGGGCGGATCAGCTTCACGAGCGCAGCCGGCTCAGGCTCGCACTTCTGGTTCGAGCTGCCGCTCGACGTCGAGGCCCTGAGTGCCGAGCCGCCCCCCGGCGACCGCCGGCTCGTGGACGATTTGACCGTCAGGTCACGGGTTCGCCGTCGCTCGACCGAACGCGCAACCCCGCTCGGCTGAGCGTAGATCCAGCCTAGGGAATACGGCTCTCGAGCAACAGGCTCGCGCCCACGGCCGCTGCGAGGAAGGCCGCGGCGACCCCGGCGAACCAGGCGGCGATATCGACGCGCTTGTGCGTCCGCCCGATGCTCGATCCCAGTGTCTTGTAGATCTGGACGACGCTCGAGGCTGTGCGCGCGGTGTACGCCTTGCCGCCGGTGACGGCGGCGATCTGGCTCATCGTGACCGGGTCGGGCGGCACGGGGACCGAGTTCGTGAACGCGCCGAACCCGAAGGTGACCTTGCCGTTCGGGGTGCCGAGAGAGACAGGGTAGATCCGGATCCCGGCGCTCTTCGCCATCCTCGCGGCCTGGAGCGGCTGCAGCAGACCGCGGTTCTGCGCTCCGTCGGAGAGCAGGACGATTGCGCCCGGAGCCGGCTGGCCGGGCTTGCGGACGTAGCCCGCCTGTTTCAGCGACGCCGTCACCATCTTCAGCGCAACGACGACCCCGTCTCCCACGGCGGTACCGGCTTCGGGCTCGAGCAGGGAGATCGCCTCCCTGACTCCGTCGCGATTCGAGGTCGGGTTGATCAGCGGCTCGGGCTCGGAGCTGAACGCAACGAGGCCGACCTTGAACTGCTTCGGCAGACGGTCGAGGAACGTCCTCATGGCGTTCACTGCGGCATCGAGGCGGGTCGGCTCGACGTCGTTGGCGCGCATCGAGCCCGAGACGTCGACGAGCAGCACGATCGTCGCGTTCTGGTCGGGCTGCGAGAGATTGACGCGCGGGCGTGCGAGGGCGCCTGTGGCGAAGACGAGCGCCAGGATGAGCAGCGCGGGCGCGATCAGCCGCTTCCAGGTGCGCCTACGACCGCTTACGACACTTGCAAGGACCCCGAGGTTCGTGAAGGTGACCGGAAAGCGCGCCTTCGCCCGCGCGACCAGGAGGCCGAGGACGATCACGGCCGGGACGACGAGCAGGGCGAGCAGGTAGGTAGGGGATCCGAGCGTCATGCGCTCGCACACCTCAACCCAACCTGAACCTGTGCCTTGAGCCCAGGGGGCAGCGCCTCGCTGGCCGTCACGAGGAGGTGGGCGCGGCTGCCGACGATTTGCGTCTTCACCGCGATCGCCGAGCTCAGCCCTGCCGGCGGTGGCCGCGGAGTGTCGAATGCCGTCGAGCTCCAGCTGTCGACGAGCGACTCGCCCTGGGGGCACGACAGCGTGATCGTGCGCTGGAAGCCAGGGTTCACCTTGACGCTCTTCGCCACGTAGTCGAGCGGCGGGCCGACCGGCGAGACCTCGGTCGAGATCGTGTTCGCGACCGAGGAGGGAGACGGGATGCAGCCGATGAACGGCTTGAAGTAACCCGGATGATGGTGGGCCGACACCGCCCGGAACAGCGCCTGGGTATGGGTCGTCCGCCCGAAGGCGACCGGGCTGCCGAGGATCCCGTCGAAGTAGCCGCGGATGTCGAGGCTGCTCCCGAGGCCGTCGGTGCCCGCCACCACTCCCCCGCTCGGGCAGCTCAGCGAGTACAGAACCTCGCCGTGAACCGGCACGGCGACCCATGGCCCCGCGACCGGGACGCAGCGCGGAACGCCGTTGCACTCGTTCCCGGTGTTCGCCGCGACGGACGCGCCCGGTACCGCGGCGACGGCGAGCGCGGCGACGACGCCGGCCAGGACGAACCGGCCGGCCGTCATACGAGCCTCCGGAACCAGTAAGCGGAGAGCGCGACCCCACTGAGGAGAACGATCAGGGCCGCGACGGTCACGGCGACCGTGATCTCCCGGTACTGCTTGGTGTAGACGAGCCGGTTCTTGAGTGCCTTGTAGACCTGTTCGAGCTGAGTCGCGGATTGCGCGGCGTAGAACTTGCCGCCGCCCGCCGTGGCGACCGCGCGCAGCGTCGTCGAATCGACCGGCACCTGCTGCACGAGCGGGAAGGTCTTACCGCTCGTGCCGATCGGCACCGTCTGGTGGACAACCCCGCCGGGGGTGCCGAGCGCGACCGTCGAGACCGGGATCGCCGCCTTGGCGGCCAGCTTGGCGGCGGGGATCGGCTTGATCCGGCCGGCGTTCTGGGCGCCGTCGGAGATGAGCAGGATCGTGGCGGGCGGGTGCGGCTGCCCGGGCTTGCTCGGCCCCACAGCCTTCTTGGCCACCGCGACCGCCTCCGACAGCGCGTCTCCCAGCGCCGTCCCCTCCAGCTCGGGCTTCTTCGGCAGGCCCTTGATCAGCTGATCGTGGTCGTACGTCGGGGGAACGCGGACGGAGATGTGGTTCGAGAAGGTGATCAGCGCGATGCGGTACTTCGACGGCAGCCTGTTCACGAAGTCCGTCACGGCCGCATCGGCGGCGAGCAGCCGCGTCGGCCGCACGTCCGTGGCGCCCATCGAACCGGAGACATCGATCATCAGGACAACCGTTGCGCCGTCCTTGGCGCTCTTGAACTTCGCCTGCGGCCGGGCGAAGCCGACGAGCAGCAGGATCAGCGCAACCCCGAACAGGATCGCCGGGATGTACCTCCGGAATCCTGGCGCGCCGACGACCATGTTCGGCAGGAGCGCCGCCGATGACCACTTCGCCGCTCGCCGCGCGCGACTCGAGTCGATCCAGAGGTACAGCCCGATCAGAACGGGCACGAGCAGCAAGAACAGCAAGAGGTCCGGCGATTTGAAGCTGAAGGCGAACGCGATCAACGCGCGTTGCTCTTCTTCAGGAAAGCGGCCAGCTCGCGCAGCCAGTCGCCTTCGGTCGAGAGCGCCACATGGCGCACGCCGGCAGCCGAAAGCATCCGCACGAGGCCGCTGCGCTCCTCGGCTGCCGCCTCGGCGAAGCGCTCGCGCAGCTTCCGGTCACTGGTGTCCACGCGCAGTTGGCTCCCGGTCTCGGGGTCGATGAGCCGCAGCTCCCCGACATCGGCGAGCTGCTGCTCGCGGGGATCGCGGATCTCGACCGCGAGCGTCGGATGGCGGCCTGCGATCCGCAGGAGGCCCTGGCGCCAGTCGAACGGGCCACGGAAATCGGAGACGACGACGACCAGCGACCGCTGGAGCGCAATGCCGTCGAGCAGCGCGAGCGCGTCGGCAAGCCCGCCGTTCCCGGCCGGCTCCTCGCGCAGTGCTGCGAGTGTGAGCAACAGGCCCCGGCGGCCCTGCCGGGGACGGCGCCAGCGGGGGTCGTCGGCGCCGAACGCGACGAGCCCGAGCCGATTGCCGCGCCGGGTTGCCGTATGGCCGATCGCGAGCGCCACTCCTTCGGCCACGTCTGCCTTACGCCGCTCGGAGGTCCCGAAGGCCATCGAGGCAGAGGCGTCGAAGATCAGCCAGGTGACGAGGACCCGCTCGGCGAGCTCGACGCGCACGTGCGTCTGGCCGGTCCGGGCGGTGACGTTCCAGTCGATCCGTCGAACGTCGTCTCCTGCCTCGTACGCGCGCACCTGGTACAGCTCGGTGCCGACGCCGGCGAAGGCCGAGCGGTAGTCGCCGGCCAGGAGGCCGTCGACCCGCCGCCCGATCGCGAGCTCGAGCGCTTCGAGGCTTTCAGCGGTGATCGCCCCAGGGCCGGGCCGAGCGGGAGTCCGCTTCGTCCCTACTGCGGCTACGAGCCCTTTCACGCCACCGCGGTGGCGGGGCGGCCGAGATCGATCTGGGGCGGTGCAAAGGCAGCGAGAGCCTGATCGAGCACCTGATCCGCGGAGACCTCTTCCGCGAGCGCCTGGTAGGAGAGGACGAGCCGGTGGCGGAACGCGTCACGCACGACGGCCTCGACGTCGCTGGGCAGGACGTAGTCGCGCTGACGGAGCACCGCGAGCGCGCGGGCGGCCGCGATGACGCTGATCGGCCCGCGGGGGCTCGCGCCGTAGGAGATGTACGGAGCGATCGCCTCGAGGCCGTGGTCGGCAGGCTTCCGGGTCGCCGTCGCGAGATCGACGACCCAACTGACGAGGGCCGGGTCCACGAAGACCTTCGAGACCATCGCCTGGAGCGCCTTCAGCCCGTCGATCGAGAGCACGGTGGAGAGAGTGGGAGCCGGCTCGAGCGAGCGAGCGACGACGGTGAGCTCCTCGTCGTGCGACGGATAGTCGACGAGCACCTTGAGCATGAAACGGTCGACCTGCGCCTCGGGCAGCGGGTAGGTGCCCTCGGACTCGATCGGGTTCTGGGTCGCGAGGACGAGGAACGGGTCCGGCACCCGATGCGTCGTGTGGCCGATCGTCACCTGCTTCTCCTGCATCACCTCGAGCAGCGCGGACTGCACCTTGGCCGGCGCGCGGTTGATCTCGTCCGCGAGCAGGAAGTTGCAGAAGACGGGGCCGAGCTCGGTGTCGAAGTCGTGCTTGTCCGGACGGAAGACCCTGGTGCCCACGAGATCGCTCGGCACCAGGTCGGGAGTGAACTGGACGCGCGAGAACGAGCCGCCGAGCACCGAGGCGGTCGACTTGATCGCAAGCGTCTTCGCGAGCCCCGGGACGCCTTCGATCAACAGGTGCCCGCCTGCGAGCAGGCAGATCAGCAACCGTTCGAGCATCTCCTCCTGGCCCGCGATGACGCGACGGATCTCGAACAGCGCCTCTTCGAGCTTGGTCAGATGCTCCTTGTCCTCTTCCGTCAGCCGGTTCCTCGCATCAACCATTTCGTCTGCCTCCCACTGCTCGCGTCACCTGGATCTCACACACAAAAGCACCGGATCCTGTGAAAGGGATGAATTTCCGGGCGTGATCCCGGTCTCAATCTGGAAAGGTAGCTGGCGAAGGCTCAACTGGCAGCTACAGCTGCGAGACCGGCGCAGCCCCGTTGCCGTTGCCGCCCGCGGCGGCGGGGTCGGGGCGCAGGATGAGCGTCTCGCTCGGTGCGTGCGTGAGCATCCATGTGAGGTCTTTCGGCGTGAAGCCCCGCCTGCGCCCGGCAGGTGCCGGTACGACGATCCGGTCGAAGTGCTCGGCCTCCCAGAGGCGCTTGAGCGCATGCACCGGAGTGCGGCCGCTCTCGATCCTTGCGTCGACGGGCACGCCCGCCCTCAGCGCCGCGTGCTCCACCGCCTCGAGCAGGGGCATGGCGGTCGTGACCTGCTGCTGCATCGGAGCGTCCTCCGGCTGCTCGAGCGGAACCACGATCAGGTAGGCCGGAACGAGGGTCGCATCCTCGGCGCGGGCGATCCTGATCCCGGCCGCGAGCACGGTCGGGTCGAGGCCGCCTCCGGTGAACGGCACGAGGATCCGGCCGACCGTATGTCGCGCCGCCACCCGGCGGAGACGCCAGGCGCGCACCGCGAAGGCGGCGAGAGCCGCGCCGATCACCAGGGCGACCAGGACTGCCCAGGTCATCGCTCGTGCTCCTCGCGAAGCGCGCGATCCGAGACGACCCTGATGTCGACCCCGGGCAGGTCGCGTACGAGCTTCGAGACGAGCGAGCCGCGCAGGATCTCTGTCCGACCGGGACTCGTCGGGCGTGCCGAGGAACACGTAGGTCGTGCCCCGCTCCGCCACGAACTGCTTCACGGCGTCCGGCAGGCTGGTCCCCTCCAGCTCCATGAAATGCGCGCCGAGGATGCTGGCGAGGCGCCGTAGTGCAGCAAGCGAGACCTCCTCCGCCTGGGTGAGCTGCTGGCCCGGGACGCCGCACCCAGACGGCGTCGATCTCCGAGCCGAGCCGCTGCCCCGAGCGAAACGCCCGGCGCAGGATGCGCTGGGAGCGCGGCTCCGGCGTGACGAGCACCAGGATCCGCTCGGCCACCGCCTGCTGGCTCAGCGGGTCGAGAACGGCAGTCGTCCGCCGCGCCTCGACGTCCTCGGCGAGCTCACGGAGGACGAGCTCGCGAAGTGCGGCCAGGTTCTCGAGGCGGAAGAAGTTCTCGAGCGCGGTGTCGACGCGTGCCTGCGGGTAGACCTTGCCGTTTCGGAGCCGCTCCTGGAGCGCCTCGGGCGCGAGGTCGACGAGCAGCACCTCGTCGGCCTCGTCGAGGATCCGGTCGGGGAACGTCTCCCTCACCCGAACCCCGGTCAGCTCGAAGACCTCGTCGTTGAGGCTCTCGAGGTGCTGGATGTTGACGGTCGACGTGACCGCGATCCCGGCGGCGAGGATCTCGTCGATGTCCTCGTAGCGCTTCCGGTTGCGTGCCTCGGCCAGGTTCGTGTGAGCGAGCTCGTCGACGAGCGCGAGCTCGGGCCGGCGGTTGATCACGGCGTCGAGATCCATCTCGGCGAGCTCGACGCCCCCGACGACGCTACGAAGATGCGGGATCGCCTCGAGGCCCTCGGCGAGCGCCATCGTCTCGGCCCGGTCGTGAGGCTCGAGGTAGCCGAGCACGACGTCGACGCCTTCGAGCCGGGCCTGGCGGCCCTCCTGCAGCATCCGGTAGGTCTTCCCGACTCCCGCGGCCATCCCGAGCAGGATCCGGTGACGTCCTCGCACGCGCCCGGGTCACGCCCCGAAGACGTTGTGGACGAGCAGGTCGATCAGCTTGATCCCGATGAACGGGAGGATCATCCCGCCGAGGCCGTAGATCAGGAGGTTGCGCCTGAGCAGCGCCGTGGCTCCGATCGCGCGGTAGCGCACTCCGCGCAGGGCCAGCGGGATCAGAGCCGGGATGATCAACGCGTTGAAGATGATCGCCGAGATGATCGCGCTCTCGGGCGTGCCGAGATGCATCACGTTGAGCGCCTCGAGCGGCCCGGTGTGGCCCGGCTTCGTCGCATAGGTGTACGCGAAGATCGCGGGCAGGATCGCGAAGTACTTGGCGACGTCGTTTGCGATCGAGAAGGTGGTCAGCGCGCCGCGGGTGATCAGCAGCTGCTTGCCGACCTCGCAGATCTCGATCAGCTTGGTCGGGTTCGAGTCGAGGTCGACCATGTTGCCGGCCTCCTTGGCGGCCGAGGTGCCGGTGTTCATCGCGACGCCGACGTCGGCCTGGGCGAGCGCCGGGGCATCGTTCGTCCCGTCGCCGGTCATCGCGACCATCCGGCCCTTGGACTGCTCGTCCTTGATCAGGGCGAGCTTGGCCTCCGGGGTCGCCTCGGCGAGGAAGTCGTCCACGCCGGCCTCCTCGGCGATCACGGCGGCCGTGACGCGGTTGTCGCCGGTGATCATGACGGTGCGGATTCCCATCCTGCGCAGCTCGTCGAACCGCTCGCGCATCCCGCCCTTGACGACGTCCTTGAGGTGGATGACGCCGAGCACGAAGTTGTCCTGCGCCACCACGAGCGGCGTGCCTCCGGCGCGGGCGATCTTGTCGACCTCCTCGTCGAGGCGGGCCGGGACCTTGCCGCCCTGCTCCTCGACCCACCGCTTGACCGCGTCGGCCGCGCCCTTGCGGTACTGCTTGCCGTCGAAGTCGACGCCGCTCATCCGCGTGGTCGCGGAGAACGGGATGAAGGTCGCCTCGAGCTCGGAGAGCTCCCGCCCGCGCAGCCCGTACTGCTCCTTGGCCAGAACGACGATCGACCGCCCTTCCGGCGTCTCGTCCGCGAGCGACGAGAGCTGTGCGACCTCGGCGAGCTCCTCGACGGGGACGCCGTCGACCGGGACGAACTCGGAGGCCTGCCGGTTGCCGAGCGTGATCGTGCCGGTCTTGTCGAGCAACAGGACGTCGACGTCGCCGGATGCCTCGACCGCCCGGCCCGACATCGCGAGGACGTTCCGCTGCACGAGCCGGTCCATCCCCGCGATCCCGATCGCCGACAGGAGCGCGCCGATCGTGGTCGGGATGAGGGCGACGAGCAGCGCGATCAGGACGGTCTGCGAGAGCGGCGTCCCGGCGTAGCTCGCGTACGGCTTCAGCGTCACGACCGCGCCGAGGAACGTGATCGTGAGCCCGGCGAGGAGGATGTTGAGCGCGATCTCGTTCGGCGTCTTGCGGCGCTCAGCGCCCTCGACGAGCGCGATCATCCGATCGAGGAACGAGCGCCCGGGCTCCTGGGTGACCCGGATCACCAGATGGTCCGAGAGGAGCTTCGTGCCGCCCGTGACGGCCGACCGGTCGCCGCCGGCCTCACGGATCACCGGCGCCGACTCGCCCGTGATCGCAGACTCGTCGACCGAGCCGACTCCCTCGATGATCTCGCCGTCGGCCGGGATGACCCCGCCGGCCGCGACGACGACGATGTCGTCACGCTGAAGGTCGGCGGCGGGCACGTCCTCGAGCGTCCCGTTGTCGAGCCGGCGCTGCGCCGTCGTCGTCGTGCGCGTGGCGCGGAGCGCGTTCGCCTGGGCCTTGCCCCGGCCCTCGGCCACCGCCTCGGCGAAGTTCGCGAACAGCACGGTCAGCCAGAGCCAGAACGTGATCACGCCGACGAACCAGAGCGAGCCGGTCTCCCCGCGCACGAGCTCGAGCACGAAGATCCCGGTCGTGATCACGCTGCCGAGCTCGACGATGAACATCACCGGGTTCTTGAACTGGAGGCGCGGATCGAGCTTCGGGAAGGAGCCCACCACCGCACCGCGCACGATCTCCGGCGCGAAGATGCTGCTGTCCTTGCGGGCCATCTAGGCGGCGCTCCCCTGATCGAGGGCCAAATTCAGCTCGAGCACGTTCACTCCGGGCTCGCCGAAGAAGCCCCAGGAGCGGCCGATCGTGTGCTTCGAGATCAGCTGCTGCACGGTCGCGAGCGGCAGGTGGCGGACGGCAGCGATGCGCGGTGCCTGGAGATCGGCGTAGGCGATCGAGATCTCCGGGTCGATGCCCGAGCCCGAGGTGGTGACGGCGTCGACCGGGATACCGTGGACGGTCAGGCCCCGGGTTGTAGGGGCCTTCCAGCTTCAGGATCGCCTCGGCGGCGGAGTGGACGTTCTGGGCGAGCGTCTGGTTCGTCGGCCCGAGGTTGGCGAACGTCGTCGCTCCCGCGTTGTAGGCGGGCGAGGTCGCCGAGGGCCGTTCGTGGAAGTACCTCGTTCCTGCGAACCCTTGCGCGGCGAGCTTCGAGCCGACGACCTTGCCGTCGACCGTGATCAGGCTGCCGTTCGCCTGGCTCTTGAACGCCACCTGGGCGATGCCGGTCATCACGAGCGGGTAGCCGAAGCCGAAGATCGCGGTGATCACGACGATCGCGATCACCGAGCTGAGAATCCCGCGCATCAGTTCATCAGCCCTTCGACGATCGGGCCGAGCGTCAGGGCCGGGAAGATCATCAGGCCGGCCGTCAGGACGATCACGCCGACGAGCAGGACGACGAACGTCGGCCCGTCGGTGCGGAACGTGCCCGCGGACGCCGGGACGATCTTCTTCTTCGCGAGCGCGCCGCCGAGCGCGAGCGCGGCGAACATCGGCACGAAGCGGCCGCAGAGCATCGCGATCGTCCCGAGGTCGGCGCTGAAGTTCGTCAGGCCGAAGCCGGCGAATGCGCTGCCGTTGTTGTTCCCCTGCGAGTCGTAGGCGTAGAGCGTCTCGCTGAACCCGTGCGCGCCGGGGTTGAAGATCGAGGCGAGCCCGGACTTGGTCGCGATCGAGATCGCGGCGAGGACGAGGACGAGCGTCGGGACGAAGAGGGCGCCGACGGCCGCGTACTTGATCTCGCGCGCCTCGATCTTCTTGCCCAGCCATTCCGGGGTTCGGCCGACCATCAGCCCGGCCACGAAGACGGCGAGGACGATGTAGAAGAACATGCCGTAGAGACCCGAGCCGACCCCGCCGAAGATCACCTCGCCGAGGAACAGGTTGACCATGGGCACAGCTCCGCCTGCCGGCGTCAGCGCGTCGAATCCGCCGTTGACGGAGCCGTTCGAGGCGTCGCTCGTCGCGACCGTCCAGTTCGCGGTGGCGGCCTGCCCGAAGCGGATCTCCTTGTCGGCCATGTTCCCGCCGCTCTGCGAGCTGCTCATCGCGAGGTTCACCCCGGAGTGGCGCAACACCGCCGACCCGTGCTGCTCGGCCGGGAGGTTCACGGCGATCCCGATCGCGAAGACGGCGAACATCGCGGCGAACACCGCCCACGCGTGTCGCCGCGCGAACACCATCCGCCCGAACATGAAGACCTCGGCCGCCGGGATCAGCAGGATCGCGAGCATCTCGAAGAAGTTCGAGAGCCCGGTCGGGTTCTCGAACGGGACCGCCGAGTTCGAGTTGTAGAAGCCGCCGCCGTTCGTCCCGAGCTGCTTGATCGCGATCTGCGAGGCGACGGGGCCGCGCGCGATCGTCTGCTGCGCGCCCTGGAGCGTCGTCGCGGTCGCATGGCCGTGGAAGGTCTGCGGCACGCCCTGCCAGACCAGGAAGACCGTGAACACGACCGCCAGCGGCAGGAGCAGGTAGACGAGCGTGCGGTAGAGGTCGACCCAGAAGTTGCCGATCGTCGCCGACGAGCGCCGCGCGAGCCCGCGGACGACGGCCGAGAGAACGGCGATCCCGACCGCGGCCGAGACGAAGTTCTGCACCGCCAGCCCCGCCATCTGGGTCAGGTACGACATCGTGTACTCGCCGCCGTAGAACTGCCAGTTCGTGTTGGTGATGAAGCTCGCGGCCGTGTTCAGCGAGAGATGCGACGGCACGTCCTGCATGTGGTCCGGGTTCAGGAAGAGGTGGCCCTGGATCCGCTGGATCACATAGAGGACGATCCAGAAGAGGACGCTGAAGACGAGGACCGTGAGGCCGTAGCCCTTCCAGTCCTGCTCGCGACCGGGATCGGTGCGGACGACCTTGCAGAAGCCGCGCTCGAGCGAGGCGAAGAAGCGGCCGGCGACGCGCGGCACCGTGTAGATCCGCGCCATCCAGATCCCGAGCGGGTAGGCGAGCGCGACGAGGACGACCGAGTAGACGAGGATCTGGGAGATGCCCTGGCCGCTCAGAACCGCTCACCCCGGAAGAGCGCGTAGACGAGATACGCGAAGACGAGTAGCGCGACGACGAGCCCGAAGAGGTCGGCGGCGGTCATCAGACGCGGTCGAGCACCCAGAGGACGAGGTAGGCGAACGCGAAACACGCCGCCGCGATCCCGATAGCTGCCAGGTCATACATCTGGCTTCCACGGTAGGAAGGGGCCGCTGAAGGCCGCCTGAAGATGTCAGGGGCCGGCCTGAAGAAACTCTGAAGGTCTCTAGGCGGGCTCGACCAGGCGGTACCCGGCTCCCGGCTCCGTGAGCAGGTAGCGCGGGTTCGCACGGTCGCGCTCGATCTTCCGGCGCAGCTGCGAGACGTTGACGTGCAGGAGGTTCGCCTCGGTTCCGTAGCCCGGGCCCCAGACCTCGCGCAGGAGCGCGCGCTGGGTCATCAGCTTGCCCTCGTTGACCGCGAGCACGCGGAGCAGCTCGAACTGGTGCGGGGTCAGGTGGACCGGCTCGCCGGCCATCGAGACCGTGTGGCGGTCGATGTCGATCGTCAGCTCGCCGACCTCGATCACCGGGTCGCCGGACGGCGCTGCCCGGCGCAGGACGGCGCGGAGCCGCGCGAGCAGCTCGTCGATGCCGACGGGCTTCGTGACGTAGTCGTCGGCCCCGGCGTCGAGGGCGGCGATCTTCTCGCGCTCCTCGCCGACGGCGGAGAGAAGGATCACGGGTGCCGCGCTCCACTTGCGCAGCTCGCGGCAGACCTCGATCCCCGTGCCGTCGGGAAGCACGAGGTCGAGGATGACGGCGTCCGGCGGCCTCATCGCGGCGGTGGCGAGCGCCGTCTCGGCCGTCTCGGCCGTCTCGACCTCGTAGCCGGCGCCGCGCAGGCTCGTCCGGAGCGCCCGGAGAATCTGCGGCTCGTCGTCGACGACGAGCACGCGAGTAGAGCCGTTCACGAGCCTCTGCTCACGTGGTTCCGACCGTGGTTCCTTGAGTCGCCCGGGCGAAGGAGAGCACGAACGCTGCGCCCTGGCCCAGGCGTGACTCGACCGTGAGGCGCCCGCCGTTCGCCTCCGCAAACCCTCGCGCGATCGCGAGCCCGAGCCCGGCCCCCGGCGACTCGCCGGAGCGGTCGCCGCGCTGGAACGGCTCGAAGATCCGGTCGTACTCGTCCGGCGGCACGCCCGGCCCGTGGTCGACCACCCGGATCAGGGCCTCCGACCCGGTCGCGGCGACCTGGACGCGGATGTGCTCCCCGGAGGGCGAGTACTTCAGCGCGTTCTCGATCAGGTTCACGAGGACGCGCTGGATCTGGTGTGCGTCGACGGAGACGGCGGGCGGATCGTCCGGGAGCGACACCTCGATCCGCCCGGCGTCGGCGCCGAGCTCGTCGAGCGCGCCGATCACGATCTCGTCGAGCTCGACCAGCACCCGCTGGGGCTCGGCGGCACCGGCCTGCAAGCGGCTGAGGTCGAGGAGGTTGCCGACCAGGTGATCGAGCCGGTCGGAGGCGGAGAGGATCGTGGCGAGGAGCTCGTCCCGGTCTGCCTCGTCGATCGCGAGCTCGGGGCTCGCGAGAGCGCCTGCCGAGGTCGAGATCGCCATCAGCGGAGTCCGCAGGTCGTGGCTGACCGACCGGAGAAGAGCCGTCTTGATCACGTCGGCCCGGCGGAGCGCCTCGGCCTCGTATGCCTCACGGGCAAGCCGCTCCCGGTCGATCGCGACGCCGAGCAGCGAGGCAAGCGCCGGCAGAAGGCGGCGGCGGGTGCTCGCATCGGTCGAGCTTCCGCCCTCGAGCCGGATCGTCCCCACACGCCGGCCGCCCGCAGTGAGCGCGAAGCCGTCTCGCGGCTCGTCGCCGAGAGTGATCTCCGCCCGCGCGGCGTGCAGGGCCCGGGCGGCGTCGGCCGAGATCTGCTCGAGCTCCGCCTCGACGGTCCCGTGCTCGAGGAGCGCTGTCGCGATCTCCGCGAGCAGCGAGGCCTCGCGCGCCCGCCGGCGTGACCTCGCGGCGAGCTCCGAGACGACGATCGAGGTGACGACGAACACGACGAGCGCGAACCAGTTGCGCGAGTCGGTCAGCGTGAGCGTGTGCACCGGATCGAGGAAGAAGAAGTTGAACGCGAGCATGCTCGCGACCGACACGACGACCGCGTACGTGAGCCCCCAGACGACCGCGATCGGAAGGACGGCGAAGATGTAGAGGATCCCGAGGCTGAGCACCGGGATCCAGCGCTGAAGCAGCCAGATCACCGCGGTGACGGCGGCGACCGCGGCAACGCTCGCCAAGGCACCGGCAGCGGGGCTCCTGCGACTGGTCACCCCCACATCATGGCCCTAGCCAGGCCCGCTCAGCCGCCACTTGTAATCGCTTGCCGGAGGGGTATATGGTCGCCGCAACGATCACGGCGTTCGGGTGGCGGGCAATCATCCAAGCGGCGTCCTGCTTCTCAGACGAGAGGAAGGCCACATGAGAGCTCTGCGGCTCTTGCTTTTCGCGGCGTGCGCGTCGGTATTCGCGACGCTTGTCATCGGCTCGGCGGGGGCCACGCAACGGTATCTCGAGTTGCTGCCGCCCAACACGAGCAACGTCGCCTTCTCGGCTGACAGCTCGAAGGTTTTCTTCAACACGAGCGCGCAGCTCGTCCCGGGGGACACCGACAGCCAGCTCGACGTGTACGAACAGTCGAATGGGCAATACACGCTGGTCTCGACCGGACCGGCTGGTGGAAACGGGGCGTTCGACGCAGGCCTGTCGGGCATCTCCGCCGACGGAAGCCACGCTGTCTTCAGCACGCGGGAACCGCTCATTGCGACCGATGCGGACACGTCTCCGGACCTTTATGTGTGGTCGGCCGCGCAGACGGCGCTCGTGACGCAAGAGCCCTCGGCGGCCTACAATTTCACCTCACCCGGGCCCGGCCTGGCGTTTGCCCTCAACCTCATGGCGATCTCGGATGACGGGTCGAGCATCTACTTCGATCAAGCGCTGTTCCAGAGCTTCTCGCCTCAGACGTACTTCAGATACACGAGCGGCCAGACGAGTCTCGCGGCCGGGAACCTCGGGCCGTTGCCGGGGTTCTGCGGCGCATCGTCCGACGGCACGCACATCGTCGTCCGGACCAACACCCCGCTGGTCGCGGCCGACACAGACCACGGCGGCTTCCTCGGCGCCTACTTCGATGTGTATGAGATCGCGAATGGGCAGGCGACGCTCATCTCGACCGGGCCGGCCGCCACAAACGCCGCGGTCGACGCGGGTTGCGCCGGGATGTCCAAGGACGGCAGCCATGTCTTCTTCACGACCGTCGAGTCGCTCGTCCCGGAGGACACGGACACCGCTGTCGACGTCTACGACTCGTCCGGCGGTCAGGCCTCCCTCGTCTCAACCGGTCAGAGCGGCGGCAACGGGCCGTCCGATGCAGCTATTGGCGGCGTTTCCGATGACGGCAGTCACGTGTTCTTCACGTCATTCGACCAACTCGTTCCTGGGGACACGGACGACCAACGGGACGTTTACGAACGCTTCGGCGGTCAGACGATCCTGGTCTCGCAGGGGCCGGCCTCGAGCGGCGGGGCCTTTGACTCCTCATTCGTCGGAGTGTCGGCAGACGGGATGCGCGCCTATTTCGAGACCGATCAGCAGCTCGTCACCTCGGACACAGACAACCAGGTCGACGTCTACGAGCGCTCCGGTGGTCAAACCCGGATCGCGACGGTCGGGCCAACAGGCGGGAACGGCCCATTCGACGAGAGTGCCGGCCAGACAGTGATTCCATCAACCGGCAACCTGCTCTTCGCGACACTCGAGAGGCTCGTTGCCACGGACACAGACGACTCGCAGGACATCTACGAGTGGGACGGGACTCACGTCTCTGCGGTGTCTCCTGGCAGCGGCCCGTTCGACGTGTCGCTGGGCCCGTACTCGCGCGACGGCTCGCGAGTCACGATCGTCACGGCCGAGCCATTGACCACTGATGACAACAACGACCAGTACGACACGTACTTCGCAAACGCCGTACCGGGCGACAGCGGCGGCGGGCCGGTCGCCGCGGGCGGCACGGTGTCGACCGGCAGCACCGCGAGCCCGTCGGATCCGCTCGAGACCGATGTCACTTCGCCAAGCGGCGGCACCGTCACGATCGTCGAGGGCGAAGCCTCTGGAAGCACGGCAGGGTTCCAGCTTCTCGGCCTGCAGGCGCAGATCAACGCCAGCGTCTCGCCCTCGCCGACCGCCTCGAACCCGCTCACGATCGTCTTCGAGCTGGACGGCTCGCTGCTCGCCCCAGCCGGCCTCGACTACACGAACGTCCAGGTGCTGAAGGACGGTGTACAGGTACATGCGTGCACGACGCCGACCCCGGCGAATCCCGATCCCTGCATCTCCCAGCGTGCGTCGCTGCCGGGCGGCGGAGCCAGGGTCACGGTGCGAACGTCGAGCGCGAGCACATGGACGTTCGCCAAGCAGCTCCAACCGACCGACACGACCGGCCCGGTCGTCACACCCTCGGTCGTCGGACTGGCCGGGTCCGCCGGCTGGTATCGCGGGAATGTGACTGTGTCCTTCTCGGTGAGCGATCCCGAGTCGACGGTCTCCTCCACTACCGGCTGCGACACGACCGTCCTCATGACGGACTCGGCCGGGACGACGTACACCTGCTCCGCCACGAGCGGCGGGGGTACCACCACGAAGTCGGTCACGGTCAAGAGAGACGCCACGGTGCCGACGGTGACGTTCGGAAGTCACCCGGCGAGCTACACGATCGACCAGACCGTCACGATCAGCTGCTCGGCAACCGACAATCTCTCCGGGATTGCCTCGACCTGCGCGGCAATCGGCGGGCCTGCCTCGTCGTTCCCGATCGGGAGCAACACGCCTTCCTCGAGCGCGACCGACAACGCCGGCAACACCGGGACCGGGTCCAGCGCCTTCACCGTGCAGGTGACGCCGACAAGCCTCTGCCAGCTGACGAAGCAATTCGTCCAGTCGTCGGCGAAGTACGGCTCGCTGAAGACGGCCCAGAGGGCCGCGACCGACGCGCTTGTGAACGCGTTGTGCCAGAGCCTCAACTCGATCACGACCAAGCTGACCGCGAAGCAGAAGGCCGCGCTCGTCGTCGCCTACAAGAGCGGCGTCGCGGCGCTCGTCCAACCCGGGTGGTTGACCCAGACGCAGGCATCGACCCTGTCCGGAGCAGCAGACCACCTGTAGGTCACCGCCCCGCGCGGGCTTCTCGGCACCACTCAGCCGATCGCGACCATGCGGTCGATCGCGCCACGGGCGCGTGCGGCGAGCTCCGGCTCGACCGTCACCTCGTACTTCAGGTCGCGAAGCGCGTCGCGGGCCTTCTCGAGCGTGATCATCTTCATGAACTTGCACACCGCCGCCTCGCGGGCGGCCAGGAACTCCTTCTCCGGCACCTCCTTGCTCAGGCGGTGGATGATCCCGGTCTCGGTCGCGACGACGAACTTCTTCTTCGGCGAGCGCCGGGCGAAGTCGACCATTCCTTCGGTCGAGAGGATGTGCGTGCGGTCGTTCGCGAAGGCCATCGCCTGGCTCGCACAACCGCACTCGGGATGGACGAGCAGCTCGGCGTCGGGCGCGTCGGACTGCCAGCGCTCGATGTCGGCCGGCCGGATGCCGGCGTGGACGTGGCATTCGCCGAGCCAGATCTTCAGCTTGCGCCCGGTGACGCGTTCGAGCCAGAGACCGAGGAACATGTCGGGGAGAAACAGGATCTCCCGGTCCTCCGGGATCGCCTCGATCACGGCGCGCGCGTTCCCCGACGTGCAGCAGTAGTCGCTCTCGGCCTTCACCTCGGCGGTCGTGTTCACGTACGAGACGACCACGCCTCCCGGATGCTGTGACTTCCACTCTCGAAGCTGTGCTCCGTCGATCGACGCCGCCAGCGAGCAGCCGGCCTTCAGATCGGGGATCAGGACTGTCTTCTCCGGGCTCAGGATCACTGCGGTCTCGGCCATGAAATGGACGCCGCAGAACAGGATGGTCGAGGCCTCCGCAGCCGCCGCCTGACGGGACAGGCCGAGCGAGTCGCCCACGTAGTCGGCGACGTCCTGCACCTCGGGCAGCTGGTAGTTGTGGGCCAGGATGACCGCGTCGCGCTCGCGGGCGAGCGCGCGCACCTCCTCGGCGAGGGCGCCGTGCTCGACGGCCGTCATTCTTCCGTCTCCACGTCGAGCGAGACCGCGAGCGAGCGAGCCGAGTGCGTCAGCGCACCGACGGAGACGAACTCGACGCCCGTCTCGGCGTAGGCACGAACGGTCGCGAGGTTCACCCCGCCCGAGGCTTCGAGCGGCACCCGGCCGCCGACGACCTCGACCGCGCGGGCGGCCTCGGCCGGGCTCATGTTGTCGAGCAGAATCCGGTCGGCGCCCGCCTCGATCGCCTCGACGACCTCCTCGAGCGTCTCAGCCTCGACCTCTACCGGCGGTGCCGTTCCGGTTGCCGAGCGCACCGATCGCGGCGGTGATCCCACCGGCGATGCGAAGGTGGTTGTCCTTGAGCAGGATCGCGTCGTAGAGCCCGGAGCGGTGGTTGGTCCCGCCGCCGCAGCGGACGGCGTACTTCTCGAGCGAGCGCAGGCCCGGAGTCGTCTTGCGCGTGTCGAGGATCGTCGCGCCCGTGCCGGCGACCGCATCGACGTATCGGGCGGTCTGCGTCGCGACACCGCAGAGCCGGCCGAGCAGGTTCAGCGCCGTGCGCTCCCCGGTGAGGATCGCGCGCGCCGGGCCTTCGAGCCGGGCCAAGCGTCGTCGGGCCCTCGACGCGGGTGCCGTCGTCCGCGAGGATCTCGACCGCGATCGCCGGGTCCAGCGCCTGGAAGACCCTCACCGCCGCCTGGACGCCACAGACGACGCCGGCCTCCTCGAGCACGAGCTCGGCGCGGCAGCGGGCGCCGACGGGAACGACCCCCTCGGTCGTCAGGTCACCGTCGCCGACATCCTCCGCAAGCGCGGAGGCGACGACGAGGTCGACGTCTTCGGCGGTCAGCTCCACGGCTCGAGCACCAGCTCGTGTCCGCGCCTGAGCACGACATGGGAGCGGAACGCATCGTCTTCGGTCGGGAAGTCGGAGCGGAAGTGCGCTCCGCGGCTCTCCTCACGCGCGAGCGCGCTTTCGGCGATCAGGCGAGGGAGCAGGCCCGGGGCCCTCCGGAGGCGTTCGAGCCCCTCGGCGTTGCGGATCACGCCCGCGTCCTCCCAGAGCTCTCGCTTGAGCTCCGCGCTCGCAGGAGGCTCCGGCGACGCGACGGGAGGCGGCCCGGAGACCGGACACGCGGCTCGGCTGCCGAGGGCTGCGAGCGCGGCCCGGCGACCAAAGACGAGGCATTCGAGCAGCGAGTTCGACGCGAGCCGATTCGCGCCGTGAACGCCGGTCGCTGCGCATTCGCCGGCCGCGTAGAGGCCGGGAACGCTCGTCGCCCCGTCCAGATCGGTGACGATCCCGCCGACCGTGTAGTGCGCGGCCGGTGAGACCGGGAATCGGCTCGATCGCGGGGTCGTAGCCGGCCCGGGCAAGCGTGGCCATGAGGCCGGGAAAGCGGCCGCGCTCGATCGCACGCAGGTCGAGGCCGGCGTGGCCCCGCTCGGCGATCGCGCGCGCAACGACATCGCGCGGCGCGAGCTCGTCGGTGAAGCGATCTCCGTGGCCGTCGACGAGCACGGCGCCCTCACCGCGGAGCGCCTCCGACAGCAGGAAGCCGTCGTCGAGCAATGCTGTGGGGTGGAACTGGACGAACTCGAGGTCGGCGAGCGCCGCCCCGGCGTCGTAGGCGAGCACGAGCCCCTCGCCGAGCGCCCCCCTGGGGTTCGTCGTCCGCGCCCAGAGCGCGGCATAGCCCCCCGTCGACAGCAGTGTCGCGGGAGCCGTGAATGTGCCATGGTCGGTCACGATGCCCACGCAACGACCACCCTCGGTCCAGAGCGAGAGCACCTTCACCTCGTCTGCGACATCGATCCGCGGGTGGTTCCAGACGTGGTCGGCGAGCACCTCGGAGATTGCCTTCCCGGTCTCGGCTCCTCCGGCGTGGACGATCCGGCGCATCGAGTGGCCGCCTTCGCGGCCGAGGTCGTCGTCGAACTCGACCCCCCGCGCGACGAGCTCGGCGATGCGTGCCGGCGCCTCCTCGGTGAGAACGGTGACCGCGCTCTCGCGGCAGAGCCCACGGCCCGCGCGAAACGTGTCGGCGGCGTGCAGCGCCGGGGAATCGCCCTCGCCGATCGCGGCGGCAACGCCGCCCTGCGCGTTCCAGCTGTTCGAGGCGGCGACCGGCGCCTTCGCGAGCAGGAGCACGTCCGTCTCGACGGCGGCTTCGAGCGCGGCGGTCAATCCGGCGACGCCCCCGCCGACCACGATCAGGCCGTACGGTCTACGCTCGCCCGTGTGGCGCGCATCTGCAGGTTTTATCCTCACAGTCGATAACCTGGTGCAGAGTCTAGCATGGTTTCCGATCCCTGGGCGAAAACAGTGAGCCCCGCTCAGACCGTCGTCGCGGTCGTCCTCCAGGTGCGCGAAGGACGGCTCCAGGTGCTCCTGTGGGAGCGCGCGCTCGAGCCGTACTCGGGAGCCTGGTCCCTCCCGGGAGGCGAGCTCGCGAGCGGCGAGACGCTCGAGCAGTCGATCCGCCGCCACCTTGCGGCCAAGGTCGACGTGCGCGAGCTGGCCCACCTCGAGCAGCTCGAGACGGTGAGCGATCCCGACCGAAACCCCCTGCGCTGGGAGCTCGCGACCGCCTATCTCGGGCTGGTCCCGAGCGACGTCGACCCGGCGCTGCCCGACGACACGCGCTGGCACCCCGTCGACAGCCTCCCGGACCTCGCCTTCGACCACGAGCGGATCGTGCTCGCCGGGCGCGACCGGCTACGCGCGAAGCTCTCCTATACGAACATCGGCTTCGCGCTCGCGCCGGCGAGCTTCACCATCTCCGAGCTTCGCAACCTCTACCGCGCGGCGCTCGCGCACGACGTCTCGGCGACGAACCTCCAGCGCGTGCTCGTGCGCCGGCACCTGCTCGTCGGCACCGGGCACCCGTCGCGAGCCCGGCCCCGCCGGTGGACGCCCCGCCGAGCTCTACGGCTTCCGCACCCGGGTGCTCGAGATCACCGACCAGTTCGCCGTGCTGCGCCCGCCTAGCTCGTATCGCACGCACCCGGCGGGCGGCTCTCCGATCCGGCCTCAAGGCATGGGGCCGTGTCTTGCGTCGCGAGCTAGAGGTTCTTCGAGCGGAGCCGGCGTACGAGGCTCCACGCACCGGGCAATGCCGCGGCGGCGAGGTACAGCTTCACGAGGTCGCCCGGGATGAACGGGTAGACCCCGTCGACGAAGGTCGTGTTCCAGCTCACGTGCAGGTAGTGGTGCAGCCAGATCGAGCCGCACGCGTAGATGATCACGCTCCCGGTCAGCATCGCGGCGATCGACGACGAGAACTTCTTGTCCCAGCCGCGCTCGGCGAGGGCCCCCGTCACGGCGGCGGCGACGATGAAGCCGACGATGTAGCCGCCGGTCGCGCCGCTGAAGACGTCCCAGCCGTGCTTCTGGTCGGCGTAGAGCGGAACGCCGATCACGCCCAGCACGAGATAGGCGAACAGCGTGGCCGCGCCGAGCATCGAGCCGTACGCGGCGCCGACGAGCAGCACCGCGAACGTCTGACCCGTGATCGGGACCGGGGTGAACCCGATGCGAACGGAGATCTGCGCCATCAACCCGACGAAGCCCGGCCCCTCCGAGGATGAGCAGCGCGTCGGTGAGCAGCCCCGTGCGAGGGAAAACGGCGAGCCTGAGCGTCATGGCCTGGTCGGGCATCGAGGCATTAGACCAGCAGTGACGAAATTCGGTTGCAACCAATCCACTTGGCTCAGCCACCAACGAAGTCCGGGGGTACGCGCGGGCACGGGACCGCAGGTAGGGAGCGCTATTCTCTTGTTGCAGCAATAAAGATCATTTCCGATGCGGGACATCATCGAGATCCTGGAACGCTGGACGGGCGAAGGCGCCTCCGTCGCGCTTGGCTCCGTCGTGGAGCGAATCGGCTCGGCCCCGCGCGATCCCGGAGCGGCACTCGCGGTCTCGTCGAGGCGCGAGATCGCGGGCGGCGTCACCGGCGGCTGTGTCGAGCCCGCCGTGATCCGGGAGGCCAACGAGGTGCTGAACGGCTCTCGCGGCAAGCTCGTCCATTACGGCCTCGACGACGAGGACGGCTTCGACGTCGGCCTCACCTGCGGCGGCAAGATCGCCGTCGCCGTCTACGCACTCGACCCCGACCTCGTGTCGCCGATCGCCGACGCCGTTCGCAGCGACCGCCCGATCGCGGTCACCCTCAGCCTCGGCGAGGAGCGTTTCGGCGAGCAGGCGATCTTCGCTCCCGAGAGCTCCAACGGCGACGCTCCTCTCGGCCGCGACTCGCTCCCTGCTCGAGATCGGCGAGAGCGCGATCGTCGAAGGCGCCGGCGGCGAGATGATCTTCGTCGAGTCCTACGCCCCGCGGCCGAACCTCTATCTCTTCGGCGCGAGCGACCACGTCTCCGCTCTCGTCCCGCTCGGCAAGCAGCTCGGATACCGCGTGACGGTCTGCGACCCGCGAAAGGTGTTCCTGACGCGCGAGCGCTTCCCCGACGCCGACGAGCTGTCCGACGACTGGCCCGACGAGTTCCTGGCGCGTGCGCCGATCGACCAGCGGACGGCGATCTGCCTGATGACGCACGACCTCAAGTTCGACGTTCCCGCCCTTCAGCTCGCTCTGGGCTCGAACGCCGGCTTCATCGGCGCGATCGGCAGCGAGAAGACGCGGGCCGACCGGACGGCCAGGCTCCGCGAGGCCGGCGTCGGGGATGCGGCTCTCGCCCGGCTCCACGCACCCATCGGCCTCCAGATCGGGGCGCGCACGCCCGAAGAGGTGGCGGTGACGATCGCGGCCCAGCTGATCGAGGCCAAGGTGGCGGCGCGCGGCGCACGCATCGAGACGATCTCGCGCGGCAGCGTCCTCGCCTGACGCGCGGCGCGCGGCCAACAGTGGTTGGATTGACCGCGCGATGACCGCGCGGAGCCTCCGGGGCGTGTTGCTGATCGCTGCTCCCGCTTGCGCTCTTCGCCGCTCCGGCGGCGCTCGCGGGCGGGCTCGGACACTCGGCCCTCGCGCCGCTTCCCTCGGTGCTCCCGCCGACGCCGCTTCCCGGCGGCATGCACTGGTCGAGGGCCGGCGCGCCGGTGAGCGCCGCGGCGTTCGGCCGGGGCTGGCGAACGTAGGCGTCACCGGCCGGGTCGACGGCCGCGCCCTGGCGGCGGAGAAGGGCCTGCGCGTCGTCGAGTGGCTTCCCGGGCTTCGACTCGTCGAGGTGGCGGGCCGTCCCTCAAGCGCGCACCGTCCGGTCGTCGGCGAGGCTCGCCGCAGGCGTCGTGACCTGCAAGTTCACCCCACCCCGCTGGTCGGCGGGCCAGCAGCTCCAGGGAAGCGTGACGATGTCGGCTCCGAACGCCTCGACGGCGACCGCGAGGTTCCGCATCGCGGTGGCGGGCTAGACGTTCAGCTCGACGATGTCGCCGACCGAGATCGTCCCGGAGCTGAGGATGTCGGCATTCAGGCCACCCCGGTGGAGCAGGTCGTCGATGATCCCGGGCCGGGTCAGCGATTGCAGGTGAAGGCAGGGCTCGCAGATCTCGACGCCGCGGCACTCGACCTCGCCGACCTTGAACGTGCGGCCGATCAGCTCGTCGAGGCGCACGCCGCGAACCACGACCTGCCGCCGCGACTGCGGGCCGCTCAGCCCCACGTCCTCGAGCACCTCGGCCTCGATCAGGGTGATCGCGCCTCCCGCCCGCTGGCCGTTCTCGCGGTAGTGCCGGTCGCCCTCGAGCCCGTTTCCGGCAACAGCGGCAACGGAGTCGACCGGGCGGAGCGCGTCTGACGCCCCGATCGTGATCGCCTCGACCTTCATCGCTCAAGCGTAATCGCCGAAGGCGTCAACTCGGCGATGCTCCCGAGGACGAGGTCGGCCTCGGCGACGGCGTCGCCCGGCGGGAAGAGCGGGTTCGGGATCGCGATGCAGCCCATGCCGGCGGCCTTGGCCGAGCGAATCCCGTTGTGCGAGTCCTCGATCGCAACGCAGGCGGCCGGATCGACGCCGAGCCGGCGCGCGGCCTCCAGGTAGACGTCGGGAGCGGGCTTTCCGCGCGCGACCTCCTCCGAGGAGACGGTGGCAGCGAAGAGATCCGTGATCGCGCCGGCCGCGAGCACGACGTCGATCAGCTCGCGGTTGGACGAGGATGCGAGCCCGAGCGTGTAGCTCTCGGCTGTGCGACGTACCGCGTCGAGGGCGCCCGGAATCCACGGCGGCCCGGCGGCGTAGCGCTCGAGCATCCTCTCGACGACGATCCGGTTGATCTCCTCCGGCGACTCGGTGAGGCCGATCCGGTCGTGCATGTAGCGCGACCATTCGGGCGAGCTCATCCCCATCATGTCGCGCTGAGCGCCCGGGTGCCAGTTCCCGCCGCGCTCGGCGGCGAGCTCCTCGCGCACCCCGTCCCAGACCTGCTCGGAGTCGACGAGCACGCCGTCCATGTCGAACACGACCACGCCGGTCACAGCGCGAGGTACCGGCGGTCGACGTAGACGAGGCAACCCTGGCCGGGGCCCGGCTCGAGCAGCTCGACAGCAGCGACGTAGATCACGTGGTCGCCGGCAGGATGCCGGTCGATCGTGCGGGCGCGGATCCATCCCACCGCGCCCTCGAGCAGCCGCGGCTCGTCGGAGCGAACCGCGATCCCATCCCACTGCACGAGCGGCGGGACGCTGCGCGCAAAGTGCTGCGCGAGCCCCTCCTGGTCGCGGCCGAGGATCGAGACGCACCAGTCGTCCGCCGCGTCCAGCACCTCGAACAGCGACGCGCTCCGACCCAGCGAGATCGCGACCAGCGGCGGCGTCAGCGAGACCGAGACGAGCGACGAGACCGTGAGCCCGGCCTTCCGGCCGCCCGACTCGGCGACGACGACCGAAACCCCGGCCGGCCACCGCCGGAAGAGCGCACGCTGAGCATCCCCGTCCTCGATCACCGCCGAACCCTACTCATCGGGCCCGGCGGCTCAGCCAAAGGACCCCTGCGGCTCGCGGAGAGGGGACCTCCGCCAGCCGCGGGGACTCAGTTCGGCTTGCAGAGGGTGTCGTGCAGGCCCGAGATCGCGATGTTTCGCTCGGCGTCCGTGGACTTGTCGTAGGCGCCGGGCGCCTGACCGGTCCACATCACGTCGGGGGTGACGCCGGGGCCCATGATCGTCGCCCGATACTCCGTGCCCGTGCCTGCGGGGTGGCCCGGGTGCGGGTTCACGCTGTAGCAGAAGACACCGTCGCCCTTGTGCGTCAGGAAGCTGTTCTCGCGCTTCCAGCCTGTGCCGTAGGCCGAGTCGAACGTGTCGAGGTACAGATTGCGCCCGAAGCTGTCGAGAGGCTGCCCGGTCGCCGTCGAGGCGAGGCCGAAGACCGGCGCGCCGTCGTAGGTGAACGTCCCGTAGAGGTGGTTCCACTGGTGCCACGACCAGTCGGTGTTCACGGTCAGCACGGGCAGCGGGCCCGACCAGTGCGAGAGGTGAACCTCGAGGGCGTCGTCGAGGCCACTGCCGGCGACGCCGTAGTCGGGAAGCTTGCGCTGCCATTCCTGGACGGCCCAGTAGCTGCCGTCGGACGCCTTGCAGGCGACGACGCCCCACGCCAGCGCCGGCCCGTCGTACTTGCCGCAGCCGCCGTGGAACGCGGTCTTCCAGTAGTTGTCCGCCGTGAGCTGCACCTGCCGCAGCTCCTTGATCACGGGGTTGGCCAGGTAGCCGGGGGTGCCCTTGATCTTGTGGTACTGCTTGACGAGCGCCTGCGCCTTCGGGTTCGCCTGGAAGTACTTCTGGTACCCGCCCGAGTAGTCGAGCTTGAAGGCGATCTGCGCCGTTCCCGGCTTCGTCGGGCTCGCGTTGATCGCGCCCCAGACGAGCACGTGGACGCGCTTGCCGCCGGCGTTGTAGGTGAGGAGCGCTTCGCCCTTGGCGTTCAGCTGCAGCGAAAGCCCGGTGACCGTGCTCGTCGAGATGACCTGGGAGGCGCCGGCAGCCGAGACGAAGACGGCGCAGGCGGCGAAAACAGCGAGGGAGAGGACGAGGCGCTTCATACCCGGCACATCGGCGCTCGATTTCGCGCCCTCAAGCCGAATCACTCGTCTGGTGTCACCCTTCCGGGGCAGCCTCTCCGAGCTCCTCGGCCAGCAACCCGAGCGCGAAGAGCCGCCAGGCGAGATCGACGTCCTTGGCGAGGAAGAGAACGGCAGCGCGTGAGCTCGCGAGGTCGCGGGCCAGAACGGCGAGCTCGTCGAGGCCTGCTGCGAGCTGGGCCTGCCGCTCGTCCGTGTGCAGATCGGCAGCGAGCGCCTTCACCGCGCGGTCGTCGACGCCGATCTCTCGATGGGGATCGCCGCCCGCCGCGAGCAGCAGCATCGAGCGGCGGCGCCCCTGGTTCAGCTCGCCTTCCGGCAGGTCGACGCGCTGACCGGCGAGGTAGGCGACGACGGCCAGCGGGTCGCCGAGCTCGCCCCGGTCGAGCGCCGAGAGAACGTCGAGCTCAGCGTTCAACGCGCGACTCGCTCCGGACGACCGACAGCATCAGGACGAGCAGGATCAGGCCGACGAGCGCACCACCGATCACGTCGGTGATCGTGTGCGCCGACTGGAGCACGAGCAGCGGCCCGACGAAGGCCGCCCAGACAGCCGCCCACTTCCACGACCGCGTGAACACGAGCCCGATCGCGAACGCGACGATCACACCGCGCAGCATGTGGCCGCTCGGGAACGAGTCGTCGAAGGCGGTGACGTGCACCGGAACCCCGTTGATGTGCCCGTAGAGCGCCGGCCGGGTGATCGTCCCCTTGCCGATCACCTCGATCCCGTTCCCGATCACCCACGCCGCGGCGGGCGCGAGCGCCACGACCGGCCCGTAGCGGCGCCAGAGGACGACCGCAGCCCAGATGACGACGAGCGAGGAGATCAGGAGCGAGCACGGGTAGGTCCAGAGGTCGAACAGCTTCGCCCAGGTCGTCGTGTGCAGGGCGAACGGCCGGTAGTAGCCCGCCGAGCCGCCCGGCCCGCGGAGGCCGGGCTCCAACCACGGCATCAGGTGGGTGACGGAGAACTGGTCGACCCGCGTAAACGATCCCGCCGCGACGAGCACGGTGAGCACCACGAGCGCCAGCACGAGCCCGCCGAGCACGAGCGCGGCATTGCGAGAGGGCGCGGCGGCAACGACTCGTTCACGGAGCGCCACCGCCGGACCCTAGCGGCGCCGGCGACGGACGCCCGCGCGTAACCGAATCGCAACGCAATCCCCTGCACCCGGCCGCCGAGCCGCCTAGAGTTTCAGCGGCGTGCACTCCCTGCACCACTTCCACCACCTGAGGCAAGCGCTACACGATCCGGTCGAGATCCACCGTTACGGGCTCGCGGGTCGCGAAGCGCTGCTGCTGATGCTCGGCGCGTCGCTGTTGACGTTCGCCCTCGTGCGGCTGTACACGCGGCTCGCGCGCCGCCATCGCTGGCCGAGCGGCCGGATCGGCGACGTGCACGTCCACCACATGGTCCTCGGGGTCGTGATCGTCCTCGCCACCGGGATGATCGACATCGCCTTCGACCCGGGCGACAACATGACGCGGAAGGCGCTGGCTGTCTCGTTCGGGGTCGGCGGCGCGTTCATCCTCGACGAGTTCGCCCTCACCTTCCACCTGCGCGACGTCTACTGGACTCCCGAGGGGAGACGTTCGATCGACGCCTGCATCATGTGGCTTCTGCTCGGGGCGCTGCTGCTGGTCGGGATCTCGCCATTCGGCGTCCACGACAAGACGGAGCTGCCGCGCGCGATCGGGTTCGGGGTGATCGTGGTCAGCATCGTCCTCTCGCTCGTCACCTGCCTGAAGGGGAAGCTGACGCTCGGCCTGGTGAGCATCTTCGTGCCGCCGATCGGCCTCGTCACCGCCTTCAGGCTGGCCCGCCCGGGATCGATCTGGGCACAGCTCTTCTACTCGGCGGATGCGAAGCAGGATCGTGCCGAGGCGCGCTTCGATCCGGACGAGTCGCAGCTCGAACGGATGCGGATCCGCGTCGTCGACCTGGTCGCGGGCGCGCCGGACCGCTAGCGTCAGCGCGTCTTGGCCGAAAAGCCACAGAGCGCGATCGAGACGATGCAGCTCGAGGAGCGGCGGTATCCACCGTCGCCCGAGTTTGCGGCGGCAGCGAACGCCCAGCCCGAGATCTACGACCGCGAACCGCTCGAGTTCTGGGCCGATGAGGCTCGGAAGCGCGTGACCTGGTTCGAGCCGTTCGAGACCGTCTGCGAGTGGGAGCTGCCCTACGCGAAGTGGTTCGTCGGCGGGAAGCTCAACGTCACCTACAACTGCGTCGACCGCCATGTCGAGGCGGGGAACGGCGATCGGGTCGCCTACTACTGGGAGGGCGAGCCGGTCGACGACCGCCGGGAGATCACCTTCGCCGACCTCCAGCGCGAGACGACGAAGCTCGCGAATGCGCTCAAGGCGCTCGGCGTCAAGAAGGGAACCCCGGTCGGGATCTACATGGGCATGGTTCCCGAGACGGCCGTGGCGATGCTCGCCTGCGCTCGCATCGGGGCCCCCCACACCGTCGTGTTCGGCGGCTTCTCGGCCGACTCGCTCGGCGGGCGGCTCGAGGACATGGGCTGCGAGGTGCTGATCACCCAGGACGAGGCGTGGCGCCGCGGCTCCACCGTGCCGCTGAAGACGACCGCCGACGAGGCGATGGCCGCCGCGCCGGGCGTGAAGAGCTGCATCGTCCTGCGCCGCACGGGCGGCGAGGTGCCGATGACCGAGGGCCGCGACCACTGGTGGCACGAGGTCGCCGTCGACGAGACGGCCTGCCCCTGTGAGCCGATGGACGCCGAGGATCTCCTCTACCTCCTCTACACCTCCGGCACGACCGCCAAGCCGAAGGGGATCGCGCATACGACCGGCGGGTATCTGGTCGGCGCGGCCACGACGCACTACTACGTCTTCGACATCAAGCCGGGCTCGGTCTACTGGTGCGCGGCCGACGTCGGCTGGGTGACGGGGCACACCTACATCGTCTACGGGCCGCTCTGCAACGGCACGACCAGCGTGATGTACGAGGGCACTCCGGACTTCCCGACCCGCGACCGCTGGTGGGAGATCGTCGAGCGCTACCGGGCCGACATCCTCTACACGGCGCCGACGGCGATTCGCACCCATATGAAGTGGGGCCCCGAGCACGCGAAGGCGCACGATCTGTCGAGCCTGCGCCTTCTGGGCTCGGTCGGCGAGCCGATCAACCCCGAGGCGTGGGTCTGGTACCACGAGCACATCGGCGGCGGCCGCTGCCCGATCGTCGACACCTGGTGGCAGACCGAGACCGGGATGATCCTGATCACGCCGCTCCCGGGAATCACGACGACGAAGCCCGGCTCGGCGTCGCGGCCGTTCCCCGGGATCGAGGCTGCGATCTACAACGAGGCCGGCGAAGAGGTCGGGCCGGGCGGCGGCGGGTACCTCGTCCTCGAGAAGCCGTGGCCCGCGATGCTGCGCGGCCTGTACGGAGAGGATCAGCGCTACCGCGAGACGTACTGGTCGAAGTACGGCGACGTCTACTTCGCCGGTGACGGCGCCCGGATCGACTCGGACGGCGACTTCTGGCTGCTCGGCCGGGTCGACGACGTGATGAACATCTCGGGGCATCGGATCTCGACGATCGAGGTCGAGTCGGCGCTCGTCGATCACCAGGAGGTCGCGGAGGCGGCCGTGGCCGCCCGCAACGACCCGATGACGGGGCAGGCGATCGTCGCCTTCGTCACGCTCAAGGGCGGCGCAGTCGGGTCGGTCGAGAAGCTCGAGGAGCTGCGCAACCACGTTGCCGAGAAGATCGGGCCGATCGCGAAGCCCGCCAACATCGTCTTCACGACCGAGCTGCCGAAGACTCGCAGCGGCAAGATCATGCGCCGCCTGCTGCGGGACGTGGCCGAGAACCGGCCGCTCGGCGACACGACGACGCTCGCCGACCCGGCGGTCGTCACCGAGCTCCAGACCCGCGCCGTCGAGGAGAGCTCGGACGACAGCTGAGCACCCGGTGGCGGGGCCGCTGGCGGTCGACGATCCCGCCCCGATCGCGGAGCTGCGTGAGGTGCTCGTCGCCGCGGGATTCGACGGAAAGGCAGTTCGAAAGGCCTTCGAGGTCGAAGGGCCGATCCTGGCGCGGCCCGGCGAGATCCCCTTGCTCAAGCGGCGGCTCGCGGAGCTCGGCACCTTCGGGACGCTGACCGCGCTCTTCGTGCTCGGCGTGCCGGTGCCCGAGGCCGAAGCGCGGCGGGCGCTCGCGCCCCTCTCGATCGAGCGCGCCGAGACGCTCGGGCTCCTGGACTCGGGCGGCGGCGGCGTCTGGGCGTGTGCCCAGATCGTCCCGCACGGCGACGTCCTCGTCGCCTCCGACCTCACCGGCGTGCGCGAGGCCAACCGGCCCGACCACGTTGCCGGCGTCCACAACCCGTCGGTCACGATCTCGCACCTGACCGTTCGGCGGCCGGTCGAGAAGGCTTTCGACATCGGCACCGGCGCCGGGATCCAGGCGATCCTCGCCTCCCGACATTCCGGGCTCGTGATCGCGACGGACATCGCCGAGCGGGCGCTCAACTTCACCGCGTTCAATCTGCTGCTCAACGCGGTCGAGAACGTCGAGCTCCGGCAGGGGAGCTACTTCGAGCCGGTCGCCGGCGAGCGGGCGGGCCTGGTCGTCTGCAACCCGCCGTACGTGATCTCGCCGGAGTCGGCGTACCTGTTCCGCGACAGCGGCCTCCAGGGAGATGCGGTCTCGCGCGACATCGTGACTGCCATGCCTGGCGCGCTCACGGAGGGCGGGTACGCCAGCGTGCTCGTCTCGTGGGTTCACACGCCCGGCGAGGATCGCTCGGCTCGCCTCGAGGAGTGGCTCGAGCACAGCGGCTGTGACGCGCTGTTCCTGCACTACGGGACACAGGATCCACTCACCCACATCGGCAACTGGACGGCCGACCCGAACGCCGACCCGACCGAGATGGAGGAGACGATCGACCGCTGGCTCGCCTACCTGGAAGGCCTTGGCATCGAGTCGATCGGCTACGGCGCGGTCATCCTCCGCCGCCGTGACGCGACCGCGAACTGGATCCGGTCACATGAGCTGCCGTCGTCGGGCCTGCGTCCCGCCGGCGAGCATCTCGTCCGGCTCTTCGAAGCGCAGGACTACCTCAACGGCCTCGGCAGCGCCGCCGAGATCCTCGGCGATCGCTTCGAGCTGGCTCCCCGCGTGACCGTCGAGCAACGTGTCCAGCTCGCCGACGGGGAGTGGACGATCGACCGGATCGAGCTGCGGCTCGACGACGGCCTCGGCTTCACCGCGGGGATCGACCCGCTGATCGCGCACCTGGTCGCGGGGCTCGACGGCAGGCGAACGCTGGCCGAGCTCGCGACGGAGCTCGCCGACCGCGAGGGCGCGGACCGGGCAACCTTCGCGACGAAGGCGATCCCCGTCGTCCGGCAGATGCTCGAGCACGGTTTCCTGATCAGGGCCGCTTCCTGATCAGGCAGTGACGACCCGCCGGGCTCGGGCCGGCGAGCTGTTCAGCCGGCTGACGAGCTCGTAGGTGATCGTTCCCGCGGCCGCGGCCTGCTCCTCCGCGAGCAACCCGTCGCCGATCAACGTGACAGGCGTGCCGGGATCGACCGCGTCCTCGAGCGCGACCGCGAAGGAATCCATCGACACCGTTCCGACGACCGGCCTTCGCGCACCGCCGACGAGAACGTCGGCGCCGGTCAGGCTGCGCCGCCACCCGTCCGCGTAGCCGACGGGGACGATCCCGATCCAGGTCGGAGCTTCGGCGACGAACCGGCGTCCGTAGCCGGTGCTCGCGCCGGGCTCGAGCCGCTTGACCTGGGCGACGCGGCTGCGCCAGGCGAGCACGGGCTGCAACCCGTCGTCTGCCGGATGGGCACCGAAGGGCGACAGCCCGTAGAGCGCGAGCCCTGCCCGGGCAGCGTCGAACCGCGCGGCCGGGTACCGCAGGATCCCGGCGCTGTTCGCGAGGTGGCACGTCAGGCCTGGATGGCGCGCCGCGATCTCGCTGAAACGGGCGATCTGCACCCCCGTGAACTCGGGATCGACATCCGCCGAGGCGAAGTGGCTGAGCAGCCCGACCACATCCGGGCTCGCACCGACGAGATCGGAGATGCCCCACCGCCCCATCCCGGTGTCGACCTTGACGTGGAGCGGAATGCCTTCCGGCCAGGGAGGATCGATGACCACGAGCTCGAGGCCGGCGGCTCGCGCGGCCCGGTGCTCGCTGACGTGGGCCGGGCTCAGCACGATGATCCGCGCCGCCGGGAACACGTCTCGCAGCTCGAGCCCCTCCCCCACGGTCGCGACGCAAAGCGCCTTCGCACCCTCGTCGAGCGCCGTCTCGGACACGGTTGCGGCGCCGTGCCCGTAGGCATCGGCCTTCACCACCGCCCAGAGCTCCGCACCGCCGAGCGCGACGGTCAGCCGGCGCAGATTGGTACGCAGGGCGCCACGGTCGATCGTGATCTCGGAACGCAAGGGTTTAGTTGTCGCCGTGCTCGGCCCGACCCACCGGGAGAGCGTACCGGGAGTACCCTGGACGGATGCACCGGCGCTCGAAGCAGGCCGTGGTTGCGACGGCGGCGGTGGCGATCGTGGCCGTGGCCGGCCGCGTTCGCGGGCAGCGGGCTGGCCGTCGGCTCCTCGACCTCGACGTTCAAGGGCGTCGAGTCGAACCTCTGCCGGTTCCCGGTCGCGGTGACCGTGACCACCGCGAGCCAGAGCGACCAGCCCACGACGACGGTGATGCAGTACGACTTCGTCGGCCCGAGCACGATCAGGCTGCGCAACACGCAGACCGGCAGGTCGGTGACGCTTCATAGCTCGGGCTCCTACACCGCCGACACCCGCACCGGGAGCGTCGCGTTCCACGGGCACCAGGTGTGGCTCTGGTGGACGGGAAGCCACATCCCATTCGTGGCGACCGACGGGACGGGTGCGCTCGTCGCACCGAAGTTCCGGCTCGCACCGGGTCGCTCGACCGCGACGGTGATCGATCCCTGCGCGCTCCTGTCCGGCTCGAAGCCCGTGACGAAGCCTCGCACGAGCCGCGTCCCCTGGGGCCTGCCGGCCTACGCGCTCAGCCAGATCGCCTATGCCGGCCTGACGCCCGTGATCGGGAACCTCGTGCGCCACGATCATGTCCACCTCGACGTGGTCCTCGACGGCAAGCCCGTGACGATCCCGGCCGGCGTCGGGCAAGCCGCGCCGCGCGACCACGGGCCGTGCCCGCCGGCGACGATCCAGGTCGGCGACTGCACCCCGGGCCACGTCTACGCCGCGGACGTCGCGAACTCACCGATCCACACGCACTCGACGAGCGGGATCATCCACGTCGAGCCCGATCGGGCCGGCACCTACACCCTTGGCTCCTTCTTCGACGAATGGGGCGTGCGCCTCACGCCCAGCTGCGTCGGCGGCTACTGCACCGGGCACGGCAAGCAGCTGCGCGTCTACGTGAACGGCAAGCGCGTCACCGGGAACCCGCGCCGGGTCGCACTCGGGAACCGCCAGGAGATCGCCGTGCTGTACGGCGGCCCCGGAAGCTTCAGCTCCGTGCCGGCGCGCTACCGCGGTGGCTGGCCGGGTCTCGGCTGCGGCGGCCCGGGCGAGACCGCCTGCTGATCTCTCTAGCTCGACGCGCCCTTGACGGTGATCGTGAAGGCCGGCTTGCCCGCCACCGGCAGGAAGCTCCACTTGCCGGCGGTCAGGATGACCCACTTCGTCTGCTTGCCGATAAACTTGACGCCGCTGATCGAGGCCGGTGAGCGCGAGCCCTTCTGCACCATGAACCCGCTCGTCGCGCTCTTGTCGCTGATCACGAACTTGTACTTGCCGGACTGCAGGCTTCCGACGCTCTTGCCCTTGAGCGCGAGGCTGACCTTGCCCGCCGCGCTCACCGCACCCGTGAGCGTGCCGCGGATCGTCGCCCGCGCCGAGCCGAGGAGATCCGTGGTCGTCGCCGTCCCGTGCTTGCCCGAATCGGGCACCGTCGGCGCCGTCCCGACCACCTGGCCGTTGGTCACGAACGTGAAGACCTGGCTCGGATTCTGCGCGTTCCACCACGTGTAGGTCGAGTTCGGCAGGAAGTTCGCGTTGACGTTCTTGTTCGCCTCTTCGCCCTGGTCCATGCTGTCGATGATGTTGTTCCCGGGGCCCTTCAGGTTGAAATAGGGCAGGTTCGTGCACCCACCCGGGCCTGTCATCTGCACGGTGTAGAACCCGGCGGGAATGACCGTCGGCGAGCCGCTCGTGACGCCGACCGGCGTCCCGTCGGGCAGCGTCACCGCGATGTCGCCGTTGGCGAAGAAGCTCACGTACAGGAAGAGCGCCGTCGAGCTCTGGCTCTGCGCGGCCGGGGCCGCGAACAGCAGGCCCGCGAGCAGAGCACAGGCGAAGACCAGACGCATCGCAGCTCTCGTCGTACCCGCGAAGCGCGGGCCAGAAACCGTCTTGGCATCCCCCGAGTCCACGGGGACAGGGTAGCGCGCAGGGTCGCAAATGCCTAGGCGGCCAGGTTACGAGGGGCTTAAATCGCCGAGGGAGGCTGCGTCGTCCGAACGGACTGGCATCCTCCCTCTTTCGGGGGGTCGTACAGGTTTGCCCTTGCTTTTAGGGCGGTTTTCACGGAAGCTCCATAACGAAAGCTCTCGGGGTCGAGTTCGGTCTTCAACGGAGGTGGCGGGTGCGCAAGGGCGTTGCGGCGTCGTTTGGCTTGGCGCGGAAAAGGCGTGGGCTCGTAGCCCGCGTAGCTCTTGCTGCCGCGGTCGCGGGCTTGCTGCTCCTGTCCGGCTCGGCGATCGCGACCGCCACCGGCTCGGCCGCGAAGCTCGTGTTCATGGCGAGCCCGAGCACTTCGACCGGCGACACTGCTTTCGCGACCCAGCCGAGGGTGGCCGTCGAGGACACCGACGGCAACATCGTGACCGGGGACAGCTCGACGGTCTCGCTCCAGGTGAACGCTCCGTCGTCCGGTGGGCCCGGGTCACTCTCCGGCTGCAGCCAGACCGAGACCAACGGCGTCATCTCCTTCGCGGGCTGCAAGGTCGACAAGGTCGGGACCGGGTACACGCTCACCGCCACCGACGGCTCGCTCACCGGTGCGGTGAGCGGCTCGTTCAACATCATCCCGGGGCCGGCGGCTCAGGTGATCTTCAGCCAGGGGCCGACCGACATCCAGGCCGGCGCCGACTTCAGCCCCGATGTCGCGCTCCGGGTCGCGGACGCGGGCGGCAACACGGTCACGGCCGGCAGCTACACGCTGGGCCTCGGCGTGGCCACGGGACCGGGATCGCTGACCTGCACCGGCGGCGAGACCGCCGCCCCGGCGAACGCCACTCCCGGGTACAAGCTTGCCGCGGTAAACGGCGACGCGACGTTCACCGACTGCACGATCAGAAAGGCCTCCACCTCGGCCTATCAGCTCGTCGGAGTGGCGAGCGACGGCACGGTGGACGGGACGTTCACGACCGGTAGCGGCAACTTCACCGTCAGCTCGGGCGACGCCTCACAGCTCGTCTTCACGACCAATCCCACGGGCGCCCAGGCCGCCCAGTCGTTCGGCACCCAGCCGGTCGTCGCGGTCGAGGATGCGGCCGGAAACCTCGTCCCCACGGCATCCGGCACGGTCAGCCTCGCCATCAAGCCGGGCACCGGCGCCCCCGGAGCGACCCTGACCTGCCCGTCCGCCGCCACGTCCGGCGGCATCGCGACCTTCACCGGTTGCGGGCTCGACAGGGTCGGGAGCAACTACGTGCTGACGGCGACGATCTCCGGCAACGCGTACACCGGCTCGAGCGCGCCGTTCCTGGTCTCCGGCAGCGGGCCGGCGAGCGTCGGCTTCACGATCCAGCCGGTCGGCGGGACGGGCGGCGCTCCGATCGGAACGCAGCCCGTCGTCCGGTCACCGACGGAGGCAGCAACCCGGTTTCGGCCTCGGCGAGCCTCGCCCTCCAGGGCGGCCCGGTCGGGGCAAAGCTCACCTGCTCCGCCAACCCTCAGCCGGCCGGCACCGGCACCGCGACGTTCGCCGGTTGCTCGGTCGATCTCGCCGGCACCTACCGGCTCGTCGCGACCGTTCCAGGCTTCCCCGGGCGTACCGCAGGCCGTCAGCGACCCGTTCACGGTCGGCGTCGGGACCGCGGCCCAGGTGGTCTGGGTCACCTCCCCGTCCGGAGCGAGCGGCGGGACGGCTTTCTCCGGGCACCCGGTCGTCGCGGTCGAGGATCTCGGCGGGAATCCCGTGCCGGGCTCGTCCGTCAAGCTGGCGATCGCCCAGGGCACCGGCACGAGCGGAGCCTCCTTGAACTGCGGGACGAACCCTCTGACCACCGCAAGCGGAACAGCCACGTTCTCCGAGCTGCGCCGTCGATCTCGCAGGCCCCGGCTACCGGCTGACGGCGAAGTCCGGCGGCCTGGTGGCGACGAGCGCGGCGTTTGCGGTTGCCACCGGTTCCGCCGCCAGGCTCGCGTTCGGCGTCCAACCGGCCGGCGGGGTCGTCGCCAGCCCGTTCGGCGCGCAGCCCCAGGTCGTCGTCACCGACGCGGGCGGGAACCCGGTGCCGAACCTCGGCTCTCCGGTCTCGCTGAGCATCTCCTCGGGCACCCTCACCTGCTCCGTCAACCCGGTCTCGACCAACGCCGCCGGCGCCGCGCAGTTCGCAGGCTGCGAGGCCGGCAACACCGGGACGTTCACCCTCCATGCGAGCGCTCCCGGCCTCGGCTCGGTCGACAGCGCGCCGTTCAAGCTCGTGAGCGGCGCCCCGCTCGGCGTAGTGCCGGTCGCGGTCCCGGGCCCACAGACCTTCGGCGGCTCGGTGCTCGGGCGCAACCCGACGTCGGTCACCGACGACGTCAACGGCGCGACCGGAGCGCTGCAGCTCGACTACGGCGACCTGACGATGGCAGCAGTCGGCGAGTCGCTCACGGTCAACCGCGCCTACAACTCGCCGGACACTGACGGGCGGGGCGTTCGGCCCGGGCTGGTCGTCGCTGCTCGACGCCGGCGTCACTGTGGCGGCGAACGGCCTCACCGCGGTCGTCCGGAGCGCCGACGGCCAGCAGCTCGTCTACACGAGCAACGGCCACGGCGGCTGGAACCCGCCGCCCGGGGCGCGCGCCACGCTCTCCTGCCAGCTCCCGCTCTGCACCGTGACCCGCTTCGACGGCGTCAGCTTCCAGTCGATCGGCGGCAAGATCCAGAACTACCTCTCGCCGAACGGGATCGGCCTCCACTTCATCTACACGGCCGGCCGCCTGAGCCAGATCACGGGCTCCGCCGAGGCGCTCGCGCTCGGCATGCAGGCAAGCCTCGGTGAGGAGATCGGGACGCTCGCCTGGTCAGGCCAGAGCTCGGGGACGACCCAGAACCTGAACGCGCTCGCCGTGATCGACAGCAAGCATGTCTGGGCGGTCGGCGCCAACTGCACGCTGGAGACTGACGACCAACGGCTCGACCTGGACGAAGGACACGAACGTCACCGGCTGCGCGCCCGGCACGAGCCTGACCGCGATCGCGGCGAACAGCGGCGACGGCCCCGACTGGGCCGTCGGCACCGGCGGGACGATCCTCGTCTGCACCTCGGGCTGCAGCACCGCGAGCGCGGCCTGGAAGGCGCTCTCCGGGGCCGGCACGCCTCCCGCGACCGTCAACTTCACCTCGCTGTGGGAGCAGGACTCGAACCGCGTCTTCGCCGCCGGCACGACGGCGACCGGTGCGGGCCAGCTCTGGGCCTGCTCGAACAACTGCAAGTCGTCGACGAACGGGCCGGGCGGCGCGGTGTGGGCCAACGTGACACCTGCAGGCCTCACGGCCACGAGCCTCAACGGGGTGGCGGGCCAGGGAGGCGCACTCGTGCTCGCTGTCGGCTCGAACGGCACGATCCTCGCCTGCTCGGTCAACTGCTCGACGAGCCCCGCAGGGTGGTCGAAGCTTGCCGCGGGAGCCGGCGGCTCGGTGCCGGCGAGCGGGATCACGTTCAACTCGGTGTGGGTCGCCGACGGCAACGACGCCTATGCGGTCGGCTCCGGAGCGATCTGGGCCTGCTCGGCGAGGTGCAACAGCCCGACGACCGGGAGCGGCGCGACGAGCTCGGTCTGGAAGAACGTCACACCACCGGGGCTTGGCTCGACGGTCCTCACCTCGGTCTCCACGCAGAACTCCGAGGTCTGGGCGGCGGGCGCGAACGGCCAGATCTGGTACTGCCCGACGAGCTGCTCGACCGAGGCAACCGGCTGGGTGTCGATCGGAGCGCCCGGCGGCCCGAATGCGCTCGGCGGGATCGACGCGGTCGACCACGACCACGCCTGGGCGGTGGGAGCCGGCGGGAAGATCGTCGACATGAGCAGCTCCTCGCCGACCGTCGACCTGCTCGAGGGAACGATCGGCGACCTCGGAGTCGCGCTCGACGCGGGCTCCTGGCTCGACGGCAACCACCTGGTGCCGGCCCGTGGCGGAGCCGCTCTCGACAGGATCGTCCACGTTCTCCAGCAGCTCTCGACAGTGACGCTCACCGCTCCGAAGGGGCAGCCTGCGACGTACTCCGGCTGGGTGGTCTCGGCAATGCTCGGCCTCTCGGAGTCGATGCGGATCCTCGACGCGAACCTGATCTCCGAGAACCTCGCCAACCCGGCGAACGCGACCGCGCTCGCGAACGGCAAGACGCAGTTCACGACCGGCGACACCGCGCTCTCGTCGAGCCAGTTCGCGACTGCGGGAACCGCGTACGACGCGTCGTGGAAGCTCGTCGCGACCGCGAACGGCTCGGGCCAGGGAAGCCACACCCCGCTCGTCGTGCTCGTCAGCGAGAACAACGCCGGCGAGGTGACACAGATCTCGACGCCGACCCGAAGCGTCAACTACAGCTACACGAGCGGCGCGCTCACCGGCTTCACCGATGCGAACGGCAATACCTGGACCTACTCGTACACCCTCGGGCTGCTCACCGGAGTCACCGATCCGAACGGCAACCCGCGCCTCACCGTCAGCTACACCCCACTCGGCCGGGTCCTGACGGCCTCCGCGACCGGAAGCCAGAAGCATTTCGTCGACTCCTACCAGTGGAGCCCGGCGACGCAGACCTCGACGCGCACGGCAGTCGTCCGGCTCGCGCCGGGCGTCCCGACGACGACGGCGCCCTACCTCGACCAGTACTCGGGGAACGCGCTGATCGCCGAGCAGCTGCCGGACGGCGCGACAACCTCCTACAGCTACGACAACCAGCTCGACGCGATCGAGCTCCAGGACCCGCTCGGCCGGATCACGACCACGACCTACAGCCCGGCCGGCGATCTCCTCAAGGAGGTGAGCCCGCTCGACGGCGGCGGGACGGCGGTCGCGAGCTTCACCTACGACGGCCTGCACAACCAGCTCACGCAGACCGACGCAAACGGCAACACGAAGTCCTTCGCCTACTCGGGCCGCAATCTCGTGCAGACGACGCCGGCGGGGCCCTCGACCGGCGCGACGCACTATCTCTACAACTACCTCGGCGAGGAGCTCGAAGCCGACGGCCCCACCGGGATCGTCACGTTCAGCTACGACGGCGCCGGGAACAAGAACGGCTTCCAGCGCCTGAGCCTCGCGCACAACTCGCTCGACGGCCTCGGCCCCGTGTACACCTTCAACGAGATCGGCCAGAAGCTCGTCTCGACCGATCCGCGCGGGCACAAGGCCGGCCTCCCGCTCGACCCGGGCTTCCAGACGACCAGCACCTACGACGCCGACGGGAACCTGCTGTCGACGACTTCGCCGGGCCCGCAGACGACCTCGACGACCTACACGCCCGCCGGTGAGATCGCGACGGTGACCGACCCGAACGGCCAGACGACGACGTACGCCTGGGACGAGCCGACGCTGACGCAGACGGTGACCGGGCCCGGTGGCGCGAGCACCTCGCTGTTCGACCCGTCGGGGACGCTGCTCTCGAGCACCGACCCGGGCGGCCGCACGACGAGCTACGGCTACGACACGACCGGGCGGCAGCTCTCCGTCACGGACCCCTCGGCGATCACGACGAGCTACACGTACGACCTCGAAGGGAACGTCCTCACCGCCGGCGACACCGCCGGGAACTCCTCGACGTTCACCTACGACGCCGCGAACCGCGTGAAGACGTCGACCGTCAACGGGGCGGCCACGACCACGACCTACGACGCGGTCGGGAACACGAAGTCTCTGACCGATCCTGACGGCCGCGTCACGTCGTTCACCTACAACAGCCACGAGCTGCCGGCCTCGGTCACGACCGCGGCCGGCACGACCACCTTCGCCTTCGACCTGGCCGACAACCTGACCGGCGTGACCGACGGCAACGGGCACGTCACCTCGTACGTCGTGAACGGAGCCGGCCAGCGCACGCAGATGACCGTGAACGGGCACGCGACGACCTACGCCTACGACGTTGCCGGGAACCTGATCTCGACGACCGACCCGGACGGCCGGACGACTGCGTACACCGTCAACGCGCAGGACCTGCGCACCCGGATCGACTACACCCAGGCCGGCCATGCCTCGATCACGGTCAGCCAGGCCTTCGATCCGGCCGGGCGCCGCACGGCGATGACCGACCCGACGACCGGGACGCACACGTTCGCCTACGACGCGAGCGGCAACCTGGTCACAGCCGCCAACGGCGCGAACAACACGTTCTCGTACGACTACAGCGTCCCCGGCAAGATGACCGAGACCTACCCGGACGGCAGCACGGTCACCTACAGCTACGACGACGGCCACGACGTGATGGGCGTGTCGACGACCGGCGCTCAGGTCTCCTATCTCCGCAACGCCGCGCCGGCGGGTGACCGGCCTCACGTACTCGAACGGCGTCGTCCAGACCCAGGACTACAACCAGGCCGGCCAGGTCGACGCACTGTCCCTCTCGTGCGGCGGGACGACCGAGCTCGCGATGGCAAGGAGCTTCGACGCAGCCGGTGCGCCGCTCGGCCAGGCTACGACCGTCGGGACGCAGACCACCGTGACGAGCTTCGGCTACGACGACACGGCCCGCGTCTCGGCCCAGTCGACCACGTCGTCCCTCGCCGCCCACCCGACGACGCCGAACCCGTCGCCGGCCTGCACGAGCGGCTCCCCCGCCTCGCAGGGCTCCCCGAACGGGAACGACAACTCCGGCACGACGTCGGACTTCACGGCGCCGACGACGGCGAACCCGCTCGCCACGCCGGATGCCGGCGACCCGGGCACGGGCACGCACGCAAACCCGATCGCCTATGACGCCGTCGGGAACCAGCTCTCCGTGAACGGCACGACGATCTCCTACAACGCCGGCGACGAGGTCACGTCGGAGTCGGGCGCAAACCCGGCCGCCTACACCTACGACCTGAACGGCGACGTCACGAGCATGACGATCGCGGGCGCCACCACGACGTACTCCTACAACGCCGCCGACCAGCTCGCGACGGTCACGCGCGGCGCGACCACGATCAACTACGGCTACGACGGTGACGGTAATCGCGCCACCCGCGTCGTCACCGGCCCCACTCCTTCGACGGTCAACCTCTCCTGGGATCCGAGCAGCAAGCTTCCGCTGCTCGCCCTCGAGCGCGACGGCAGCAACGCGCTCCTCGCCCGGATCATCTACGGCGTCGGGCCGGTCGCGATGCAGACGCCCGGCGGCACGTTCTTCCTGCACACCGACGGCCAGGGCGACGTCACAGCGCTCAGCGACGGCACCGGCGCCGTGCTCGAGACGTACCTCTACGACGCCTTCGGGAACGTGACGGCCACCCAGACGGGCCCGACCGCCGCTCCCACCGAGCCGCTGCTCTTCCAGGGCCAGCTCCTCGACCCGACGACGGGGCTCTACGACATGCGCGCGCGCAACTACGACCCGTCGACGGGCCGCTTCACGCAGCGCGACCCGGTCGCTCCGCTGATCGGGCAGCCGGTGTTCTCGCCGTATGTCTTCGCGGACGACATGCCGACGACGGGCACCGACCCGAGCGGCAACCTGACGGGCTCCGATATCGAGACGTCCGCGTTCAACGGCCACTCGACCGAGGACGCGAACATCGTCGGGGATACGCGCTACGGCGTGATCGCGCTGAAGGCCGGGATCAAGGGCGTCACGAAGATCGCGGACTACTTCGACACGAGCGTCGCCGAGGCCGGCCCCGGCGTCGAGGACGCAGCAGCCGCGATCAGGGATCTCGGCCCCGGATACGCGGAGGCGGGAGCCGCCGTCGAGCGCGATCTCGGCGAGGCCGCCGACGCCGAGACGGGGCTCGCGGAAGGCGCCGGCAAGCTCCTGGGCGCCGCCGGCATCGGTCTCGGCCTCTACTTCACCGTCGAGGACTGCGAGCACGGGACGGTCTCCCAGTGCGTCGGTGACACGGTCGGTCTCGCGATCGGTGCCGCCTGCCTGGTCGCCACCGAGGGCATCGGCTCGATCGCCTGCGGCCTGGCAGCGGCCGGCATCGCCTATGTGATCTCGACATACGGCCCGCAGATCGTTCAGGGCCTATCCGACCTGGGCGGCTATATCGTCGCCGGGTATCCGGTCGCGATCGACGCGATCAAGCAAGGGTTCTCCGCAGCCGGGGCAGCGCTCACCGGGGCCTACAACACCGTGGCCGACCAGGTCTCGAAGGGCTTCTCGATCGCGGCGAACGCGATCGTCAGCGGCTTCGGCACCGCGATCGGCGCCCTCTCGACCGGCTTCAACACCCTGAGCTCGGCGATCTCCAGCGGATTCAACTCCGCGATCTCGACGCTCGAGCAGGCGGGCTACACGGCCGTCCAGCTCGCGAACGTGCTCAAGAACACGTTCGTCGAGGGCTACAACGACGCGGTCAACGAGCTGATCAACCTCGGCTACGACATCGACGGCGTCGCGCGGGCGCTCGGCGACACGTTCGCCAAGACCGCGGAGCAAGCAGCGCAGGTCCTCCACGAGGCCTTCGACTACACCTACAACCAGATCGCGAGCGGGCTGCAAACCGCCTTCAACGCGACGGCCGCGGTCGCCGCCCAGATCCTGCAGGGGATCAACGCCGGCATCGACGCGATCACCGGCGCGCTCAGCACGGTCTACAACGAGCTGGCGGACGGGGTGGCGGGCATCCTCAAGGGCCTCAACTACACGATCGATCAGATCGGCGGCGAGCTGCAGAGCTTCTTCAACGAGGCCGACGCTGCCCTGGCCGGCATCTTCAAGGGGCTGAACTACACGGTCGACCAGATCGCGTCGGAGGTGAAGACCCTCTACAACGAGACGGCCGCGGCGGTCGCTCAGGTCCTCGACCAGATTTCGGCCACGGCGAGCGAGATCGCGTCGGCCCTCCAGAGCGTGTTCCACAGCACGATCAACGAGGTCGCCGACATCCTCCAGAACACCATCGGCGTTGCGATCAACGACGTCGCGATGGCGCTCGAGAACGCCTACAGCGCAACCGCCCAGGCCGTCACATCGGCCCTGGCTGCGATCGGTGACACGGCCAAGGAGATCGAAGGCGTTCTCTCCAACGTGTTCAACGAGACGGTCTCCGAGATCGAGGACGCGCTCTCCAGCTTCTTCAGCTCCGACACGATCTCGGCCATCGGTAACGCGTTCTCCAGCTTCGGCGACGACCTCAGCAGCATCGGGGACACGATCGCCAGCTGGTTCTAGACGGCGATCCCTCGGCCGCAAGTTTTCGGGACCGAAAGCCAACGGCACAACCGCCGAGGACAGATAGAGGCGCTTCCAATCTGGCTCAGCTGTTCCGCAAGGTTCCAGCTTCACCCTGAACGGGTGATGTACGCCCGGCCGACCCGGACCATGATCACGTCACGCAGGTCGCGGCGACTCGCGGCCGACCCTATGACCGGAGGCCTCAATGCTGGTGGCGTCGAGTGGTTGGATGTTCGGAGGGATCGTCTTTCTCATCATCTGGATCCTGATCGCGTTCTGGCCTGCGCGCGTCGCCGGTCGAAAGGGACACAGCTTCTTTCTCTACTTCATCTTCAGCCTGTTCTTCTTCCCTGCGGCTTTGATCGTCGCCTACATGGTCAGGGATCGAACCCGCCCGGCCATCGCTTGACCGCAGAGCCACAGAGCTCGACGGCCGGCGGCGTGGTGTGAGCGAGCCGCCAACCGAGCCGGTGCCCGGCGGCGTCGAGCCGACGGCCTCACGCGTCCCCGCCCGGGTGCGCCAGGCGGCAGCGAAGGGCAACGCCGTCGCAGAGCGTGGCCGGCTCTGGATCGAGAACCAGGCGCCGGATTCGCGCAAGGGCGCGACGATCGGCTGGGTACGCCGCTACCAGGCTGCGGATGGCCAGCTCTACGCGGTGCTCCTGAGCGCCTATTTCTTCCTGACGATGCTGCCGGTGTTCCTTGTCACCGCGAGCTACATCTACAAGGATCCGACGGCTCTCTCGGACCGGATCGAGCACCGGCTGAAGCTGCACGGCACGACGGCCGACCTGTTCTCGTCGGTGATGCGGGGCGCCGGCGAGCACAAGCTCTCTGCCGTCTTGATCGCGATCATCGACCTGTTCTTCTTCGGGCTCGGGTTCGCCCGCGTCTTCCAGCTCGTCCAGGCCCGCTCCTGGGGGTTCGACCTGGGCAAGTCGACGATTTCCGACCAGGCCCGCTACGCCGAGGTGCTTGCGGTGATGGTCGGAGGTGCCGTGTTGTTCGTGGTTCAGGTCAAGGAGCTCAGGGGAGACCCGTCCTGGATCGGCTGGATCCTCGACGTCGTCTGGTTCGGGCTCCTGATCGCGTTCTTCGTCTGGACGCCGCGCCTGCTGCTTCATCGGCGTGTCACCGCCCGGGACCTGGTTCCCGGCGCCGTCTTCACCGCGCTCGGCCTCCTCGTTCTGCGCCTGATCTCCGTCTTGCTGTTCACGCACTGGTTGAACTGGTACTCGACGACCTACGGCGCGTTCGGGATCGTGATCGCGATCTTCTTCTGGATCATCCTCATCGGAACCGTCCTCGTCCTGGCTGCCGCCCTCTCCCCGGCGCTGGCCCATCGCCGGGATCTCCGCGCGTCCCGGGCGTAGCGCGCCGTATGGCTCGCGTCGTCATTCTCGAACGGCAGATGGCGCGATTCCTGCGCAATCCCGTCAGCGTGCGTGGCGCGGCGGGCGTCATCGTCTCGACCACCGCATTGATCGTGCTCGCGAGCGGCCTGTTGATGCGGGTGCTCGATCACCGCGAGTATCCGAACATCTTCATCGGGATGTGGTGGGCGATCCAGACGGTCACCACCGTCGGCTACGGCGATGTCACACCCAAGGCGGTCGCGGGACGGATCGTCGCAGCGGCCGTCATGCTCGAAGGGATCGCCTTCGTCGCGATCGTCACGGCGGCCGTCACCTCGACGTTCGTCGCTCGCGCCACCCATTTGCAAGACGTTGCCGCAGCGGTCGCGGAGTCGAAGTGGGAGGCGAGAATCGAATCGGGCTTCGCCGAGATGAACGAGCGGCTCGCTCGTCTGGAGACGATGGTCCGCGGGCTCAGCGACGGCTGAAGCTCCCCGCAGGCCGGCGCCCGTCACCTTCATGGGATGAAGCACCCGACCGGCCGCTTCGGGCGAACGGGCCGAAGGGAGGCCGGCATGCGCGGCGAAGGCTTCGTTGGTGCTCCGGTCGGTCATCAACCACGTGCCGGTCAGCGCGCTCGTGGCGGGGACGATCGTCGTCACGGTCTGTCTCGTTCTGCTCGGCGTGTGGCTGATCCGGCGCCTCGTACCGGTGACACGCGAGGGCTTCGACGCCGAGGTCTCGTCGCAGATGCTCGGTGTGGTCGCATCGCTCTTCGGCCTGCTGCTCGCGTTCGTGATCGTGATCGAGTACCAGAACTTCGGCAATGCCCAGGAGAACGTCGGTCAGGAGGCGGACTCGCTCGCGGCGATCACGCGCGACAGCGAAGCGCTTCCTTCGGCCCAGGGCGCTCGCGTGCGCGCAGCGATCGGGACCTACGCGCACGCAATCGTGACCGACGAGTGGCCGAAGCTCCGCGAGGGCCACGAAAGCCCGCAGGCCTCCGACGACGTGAATCGCATCTACAGGGCGCTCGAGGCGGCGAGGCCGACCTCGCCGCAAGCGACCGCTTTCTACAACGACTCGGTGAGCCAGCTCAACTCAGCATTGATCGCGCGCCGTGGGCGGCTCAGCACAGCCTCGGGCGGGATCCCGTCGCTCGTTCTCGCACTCATCCTGGTCGGCGCATTCGTGATTCTCGGCTACGTGATGCTCGTCGGGTCGCGGAGCTTCTGGTTCCACCTGATCGGAGCGTGCTCGATCTCCCTCGTCGTCGCCCTGTCGCTCGTCGTCCTGGTCGATCTGAGCTACCCGTTCTCGGGCAGCCTCGTGGTCAGCCCGGATCCGTTCCAGGCAGGGGTGCTCGCCCAGTTCTTCCACAAGTAGTCACGCGCCTCGTATCTCCGGATCACCGCGCCGTCCAGCCGAGGTCGAGCACGGTCGGAGCGCCGCTGAACGCGCGTCCGGTCGGGCCGAGCAGGAAGGCGGCAACATCGGCGACCTCCTCGGGCTCGAGCATCCGCTTCACCGCGTGAGGCGCCAGCATCACCTCCTCGAGCACCTGCTCCTCGGAGACCCCGTACACGCGGGCCTGATCGGCGACCTGCGCCTCGACGAGCGGCGTGCGGACGTACCCGGGGCAGATCGCCGTGGCCGTGATCCCGACCGCGGCACCCTCGAGCGCGATCGTCTTCACGAGTCCGAGCACCCCGTGCTTGGCGGAGACGTAGCCCGCCTTGAACGGCGAGGCGACGAGGCCATGCACGGACGAGACGGCGCAGAAGCGGCCGTCGCCCGACGCGGCCAGCGCGTCCCAGGCGTACTTCGCGAGCAGAAACGGGCTCGTCAGCAGGAGCGCGATCAGTGCGTCCCACTGCTCCTCGGGAAAGTCTCGGATCGACTCGACGTGCTGGAAGCCGGCGTTGGCGACCACGGCGTCGAGCTGACCGTAGCGCTCGAGCGCGGCATCGACCACGGCACGGTTGCCCGCGGCCGTCGTCAGGTCGGCGTCGGCGAGGTCGACGCCGTGCACCGACCAGCCGTCCTCCGCGAGCCGCGCGACGATAGCGCCGCCGATCCCGCCCGCGGCCCCGGTCACGAGTGCGACGCGCATCAGGCCACGAAGCGGAACAGCTGCTCCGCCACGCACACGGGCTTCTCGCCGCCCTCGCGCTCGAACGTCACGGTCATCATCACCTGCACCCCACCCTGGATCGGCTCGACACTGTCGATCCGGATCCTCGCACGCACCCGCGATCCGGCGGGAACAGGAGCCGGAAAGCGCACCCGGTTCAGGCCGTAGTTGATCGCGACCGCATCCTCGACCGGCAAGAGCTCGTAGGCCGCGGCGGGGATGAGCGAGAGCGTCAGGAACCCGTGGGCGACGGTCACGCCGAACGGGCCCGCGGCCGCCAGCTCCTCGTCGATGTGGATCGACTGCCGGTCACCCGTCGCCTCCGCGAACGTGTCGATTCTCGACTGGGGAACCTCGAACCACGCCGAAGGGCCGACCTCGATTCCGGCGTGCAGCTCCTCGATCGTCACCGGAGGGGCCCCCAGCGGACAACCGACGCCGCCCACGTGTAGCCGGTGCCCGCAGAGATCAGGAGCACGAGATCCCCGTCGGCCAGCCGTCCCTCTCGCGCAGCACGGTCGAGACCGAAGAGCGAATCGACGCCGCTCATGTGACCGGTGTCGTCGAGGTAGACAGCCTGGTCGGCACCCAGCCCGAGCCGCTCGAGGAGCATCAGGTACATCGAGCGCTTCATGTGCAGCGGACAGGCGAATCTGAGCTCGCCGAGCGACGCGCCCGACCGCTCGACCGCTCCGCGGGCCACCGCGACGAAGTTCGGGAGCGACACGTCGTCGAGCCTCGCCTTCATGGCTTCCGGGTTCGTGACTTCCAGGAACGGATACCCGTCCGGGTCGACCGATCCCCCGCGTGCCAGCTTCACCTCGAGGGAGAGCGATCCATCGGTGATCGCATGCGCGCCGAGCACCTCGTTCCGCTCGGGCTCGCCGACGACGAGCGCAGCAACGGCGCCGTCCCCAAAGTTGAACATGAACCGCGACCGCGCATTCCCGTAGTCGAGCAGATACGACTCCCGGCAGGCCGCGACCATCAACACCCGCTGGAGCTCAGGCTCCGCCCGCAGCACGTCGCGGACGAGGCGCAGCGCGATCGGGCTTCCATGGGAGACGTTGTCGTACTCGATCGCAAAAGCACGGGTGCAGCCGAGCCGATGAGCGATCCACGGCGCGGCCTGCCAGACGCCCCAGTCCTTCCACATCGATCCGAAGTACACAACCGCGTCGATCGAGCCGGGGTCGATGCCGGTCTCCCCGAACAGGCGCTCCGCGGCCTGCACCGCGAGGTCGCTGACGTGCTCGTCCTCCGCCGCGACATGCTTACCGCGCAGGCCGAACTTCTCGACGAGGACGGCCTCCGGAATCCCGGCGCGCTCGCCGATCTCGGCAGCGGTGAGCCACCGCTCCGGAAGGTACGAAGCGGTCGCCTGGAGCCCCACGCGCCTCACTCGTTCGGCCCGAGGATCGAGCCGACGATGCGGCCCAGCTCGCCGAAGACGTTCTCCGGAACCTCAGCCCCGCCGTTCCAGAGAATCCAGCGCAAACCGATCAGCTCGCCGAGGCCCATCAGGGCCCATGCCGTCACTTCCGGGTCCAGCGCCCCGATCTCTCCGGCATCGACGGCCGCCTTGAGCGCGTCGATATAGCCGTGGCTGAGCCGCTCGTAGTGGTACTGGAGCATCTCGGGCGAGACGAACTCGGCCTGGCGGATGATCCGGTAGAGCGCCGGGTGCTCCGCGGTGAAGCGGAAGAACTCCTTGAAGCCGAGCAGCTCCTGCTCGACGCGCGTGCCACCCTGGGAGGAGCCCTCCTTCATCGCGTGGCGGACACGGCTGTTCAGGTCACGCACGAGCTCGTCGAAGATCGCCTTCTTCGAGTCGAAGTAGAGGTAGAACGTGCCCTGCGCGACGCCGGCCGTCTCGGTGAGCTTGACGATCGAGGCGTCGTGATAGCCGTGCTCGCCGAACACCTTCTCGGCAGCGTCGAGCAGCCGGCGCCGGGTGTCCAGGCCCCGCTGGGAGAGCGGCTTGCCCGCTGCGCTCGTGACGATCACCTCGGTCATGCGCTCACCGCCGTCCGGGCGAGCTCGTCCCTGACGACCTTGCCGATCGCATTGCGCGGCAGCTCGTCGACGAGGTGAAACGACTTCGGCACCTTGAAGCGCGCCAGACGGGAGCGGCAGAACTCACGCAGCTCCTCGTCTGCCACGGGCACGCGACAGACGACGAAGGCCGCGCACACCTCGCCCCAGCGCTCGTCCGGGACCCCCACGACGGCGGCCTCGACAACCGCCTGGTGCTGCTGAAGGACTGCCTCGATCTCGGCCGGGTAGACGTTCTCACCGCCGGAGACAACCATTTCCTTGAGGCGCCCGCGAATCCAGTAGTCGCCGTCCTCGTCGCACTCTGCGACGTCGCCGGTCAGGAGCCAGCCATCACGGAACACCGCTGCGGTCGCGTCCGGGTTACGCCAGTAGCCGGGGAAGACGTTGGGGCCGCGGACGAGCAGCTCGCCCTCCGCCGAGAGCCGGCAGTCGACGTAGGGATACGGCCTGCCCGCTGAGCCCGCCTTGCGGCGTGCATCCTCCGACTGCAGGCAGAGCACGTTCGGCGCCGCCTCGGTCAGGCCGTAGCCCTGGACGATCTCGACGCCCCGCTCGGCCCAGACATCCAGCAGCGTCACCGGCATCGGCGCACCGCCGACGACCGCCAGTCGCAGCGACGAGAGATCCGCATCCGCGAAGCGCGGCTCCTCGGACATGAAGAGGTAGTTCGCCGGGACGCCCATCATCGTCGTCACCCGCTCGCGCTCGATCAGGTCGAGAGCCCGGGCGGCGTCGAAGCCGCGCTCGAGAACGACCCGCGCGCCCTTCCACCAGGCGAGCAGCGACTGGACGTTCCACCCGCCGACGTGGAACTGCGGCAGCACCTGCAGCACGACGTCCCGCGGCCCGAGCCCCGTGGCGAGGTCGAACGAGAGATTCGTCCAGAAGCAGTTCGCATGGGTCAGCAGCGCGCCTTTCGGCTTTCCGGTCGTGCCGCTCGTATAGATGAGGAGAAGCGGGTCGTCCCCCTCCGGCGGCCGCGCGGGCGCCGCGGCCCCGGCAGGCTCGAAGGGAGGACGCACGTGCGCCAGTTCGAGTGCTGCCTCGGCCAGCGAGCGCAACTCGTCCTCGACGAGCAGCACGGCCGGCTCGGCGTCGTCGAGCTGGAAGGCGATCTCGGCAGGCGCGAGCCGCCACGAAACCGGATGGAGGATCGCCCCGGCCTTCGCGCACGCGAAGAAGACCACGACGTGCTCGCCGGTGTTGCCGGTGAGCGTGGAGACGCGGCTTCCCGGCTCGAGGGCCGCGGCGAGCTCGTCCGAGCGGCGGTCGAGCTCGGCGTAGGTCCAGGCACGTCCGGCCGCGTCGATCGCCACGCGGTCGGGTGTCGCGCGGGCGCGATCCCGCAGGATCCGGTCGATCGTCAACGGCATCATCCGAGGAACCTTTCGACGATGCCCGCGAACTCCTCGGTCTGCTCCCAGAAGAGCATGTGCCCGGCGCCCTCGATCCGCTCGAGCCGAGCCCCCGGAATCCGCTCGGCGAGCAGGTCCGAGTTGCGTGGGTCGACGACGTTGTCGGCCGTGGCCGCGACGACGAGCGTCGGTGCGGCGATCCGCTCGAGCCGTCCGTCGGCATCCCAGGCGGCTCCCGCGCCGGCCTGCGCAGCCCATCCGCCCGGGTCCGGGGGATGCTTCTGGCGATACGCGTAGATCTCGTCGATCAGCTCGGGCGAAGCCGCGGGCGCGACCGCGTTCTCGACGAAGCGGCGCAGAGCCACCTCGGGCGCGAGCGACGGGGCCTCAGCCATCAACCGCAGGGTCTGCTCGGGCAAGGGATACGAGCCCGGCCCGCCGGGCGAAGTGCAGGCCAGGATCAGCCGCTCGACCCGCTCGCCGTGCTCCGCGGCGACCACCTGCGCCACGAAACCGCCGAGACTCGCCCCGAGGACGTGTGCGTGCTCGACGTCGGCCTCGTCGAACACCTGCACCGCATCGCCGGCGAGCTCCTCGACGGTGTAGGGGCCGGGCGGGATGTCGCTCTCGCCGATCCCGCGGTTGTCGAACGAGATCACCCGGTACCGGCGTGCGAGCCGCTCGCGCAGCGGGCCCCAACCCTGACGTGTGTAACCGAGCCCGTGGATCAGCAGCAGCGGAGCGCCGTCGCCCTGGGAGTCCCACGCGAGCTTCACAGCGCCTCCTCGAGCGCCGTCGGCCGGCGACGAATCCGCCCGAGCCGCGCCAGGCCGCCGGGGGCGAAGTAGACGGTGAGAATGAAGAGCAGACCGAGGATGAAGGTCGGCTCGCGCAGCGGGACACGCAACACCGAGGGCAGGTCGGAGACCGCGCTCGAGCCGGCGAGATCGGCCAGGCGATGATCGAGATAGGTGTAGACGACGCCTCCGATCAAGGCGCCCCAGCGCGAGCCGGTACCGCCGATCACGACCATGATCAGGAGCGCAAGGGTGAACGGCGGCGTCGTCACGTCCGGGCTCGCTCCGCTGATCAGCATCAGGTAGACGATCCCGCCCAGCGTCGCGAGGAACGACGCGAGCACGCACGACATCAGCTTGTAGTCGAACGGCCGCATGCCCAGCACCTCGACCCGCAGCTCGTTCTCGCGAATCGCCTGCCACACCCGCCCGGGCGAGGAGTTGATCGCCCAACGGCCGACGACGAAGACGAAAGCCGCATACACGAGTGCAAGCCAGTAGAGGTTCTTCGTGTTGAAGATGCCGACGAACTCGGAAGGCAGCTTCGTGTAGTCGACCCCGAAGCCGTCCTCGCCGCCCGTCAGCCCGCCGGGGTTCTTGAACGCAAGCACCGAGCCCGCCTGCGCGAACGCGAGCGTGACCATCGCGAAGGCGATTCCCGTCACCCGCAGGCTGATCGTGGCGAGCACGAGCGGCAAGAGGAGCCCGACGGCACACGTGAACAGGATCGAAGGCCAGAAGCCCCAGTGCCATTTCGTCATCGCGACCGCCGCGACGTAGACGCCGACCGCGAAGTAGAGGGCATGGCCGAACGACATCAGGCCGGTGAAGCCGAAGAGGAGGTCGTAGGTGAGCGCGAGCCCGGCGAAGGTCAGCATCAGCGCGAGCAACTGGAGCGTCCCGGGGCTGTCGAAGCTGCCGGGGAAGAGAACCGGGATGTCGACGCCGAGCTTGGGCACGGTCGCGAGCAGCCCAAAAACCACTACGGGCACGACGACGGAGCGAACCTGACCGGGCGTCATGCCGGCGCCGCCGCCGTCAGTCCGCCGGGGCGGGCGAGCAGGACGATCGCGAGCAGCAGGACGACCGAGAGATCGCCCATCCCGGACGACGCGTAGTAGTTCGCGAACTGCTGGACGAGCGCGACCAGGACTGCAGCCGCCGCGGTCCCGCCGATCGAGCCGAGGCCCCCGATCACGACCACGATGAACGCGAAGATCAACAGGCTCGTCCCCCGCTCCGGATCGACCGTGCCGAAGTAGAGCGCCGACAGGACGCCGGCCAGCGCAGCGGCGACCCCGCCGATTGCAAACACGAGCGTGAACGCGCGCCTCACGTCGATCCCGAGCGCGGTCACCATCGCGCGGTTCTCGACGCCGGCGCGGACGATCAGCCCGTACCGGGTTCGGCGTAGGAAGAGATTGAGGCCCACGAGCACGAGGGCGGCCGTGATGATCTCGATCCAGCGGTCGTTCGGGATCGAGGCGCCGAGCACGCTCGTCGTCTCGCGCGTCCAGGGCGGGAGCGCGACGAACTTCGGGTCCGGGCCCCAGATCGACCGGATCAGCGCGACGAGGCAGAGGCCGAGCCCGACGGTGACGAGCACCTGCTCGATGTGGCGGCCGTAGAGCGGCCGGATCAGGAAGAGCTCGACGAGCGCCGCGACGACGGTTCCCACGACCAGCCCGATCAGCGCAGCGAGGATGAACCGCGGCACGACCGGGACGGCGTCGAGCTTGGTCTCGGAGTACCACATCGCGTACGCGCCGACGGTGAGAAAAGCGCCGTGCGCGAAGTTCAGGACGCCCATCAGCCCGTAGATCAGGGACAGGCCCGAGGCGATCAGGAAGTACATCGCGCCGAGCCCGAGCCCTGTGATCGCGAGCAGAACGACGGTGCTCATGCAACCCCCAGAAGCGCGTGCACGCGGCCGCGGTCGTCGAGCAGCTCCCGGGCGAGCCCGGTGAAGACGACGCGGCCGTTGTCGAGGACGACGACGTGCTCGGCCAGGCGGCGGACGACGGCGAGGTTCTGCTCGACGAGCAGCACAGTGCTCTCCCGGCAGGCCTGCTCGAGGGCAGCGGCGACCTCGTTGACGACCATCGGCGCGAGCCCCTTGGTCGGCTCGTCGACGAGCAGGATGCGGTTCTCGTTCAGCAGCGCCCGCGCGATCGCGACCATCTGCTGCTGCCCGCCCGACAGGGTGCCGGCCCGCTGCTCCGCTCGCGTCTCGAGCTCGGGGAAGAGCGCGTAGACGAGGCCGAAGCGGCTCGATCCGTTCCGAACTGCGAGCTGCAGGTTCTCCGTCACCGTGAGCGCGGCGAAGACATCTCGATCCTCGGGGACGTAGCCGACGCCCCGCTGGACGATCTTGTGCGTCTGCTCGTGCGTGATCTCGTCGCCGCCGAGAGCGACCCGTCCCTCGCGGGGGACGAGGCCGAGCAGGGCGCGGAGCGTCGTCGTCTTGCCGACCCCGTTCCGACCGAGCAGCGCGGTCACGGTGCCCTCCGGAACGTCGAAGCTGACGCCCTGGAGGATGTGCGAGCCGGCGAGGCGGACGTGGAGGTCGCGAACCTCGAGCAGCGCGGTCACAGGAGCTCCCCCACGTATGCCTCCTGCACGGCGGCGTTCTCCATGATCGCCGCCGGTGTGTCGCAGGCAAGCAGGCGGCCGTGGTGCATGACGGCGATCCGGTCCGCGAGGCCCGTGACGACCTCGATATGGTGCTCGACCATCAGCACGGTCTTCTTCTCCTCGACGTGAACCGTGCGGATCAGCTCGACGAGCTCGTGGACGTGCTCGACCGAGACCCCGGCCATCGGCTCGTCGAGCAGGATCACCCGTGGCTCGCCGGCCAGCACCATCGCGAGCTCGAGCCGCCGCTTGTCGCCGTGCGAGAGAGATCCCGCGGCGGCGGCAGAGCGCGCAGCGAGCCCGACCCGCTCGAGCGCCCAGTCGGCCTTCTCGACCGCCTCCTTCACCGAGCTCGCGCGCCGCCAGAGCCGCAATGTGCCGCCGAGACGCGCCTGGGCGGCGAGCCGCACGTTCTCCCGTACCGGCAGGAGCGGGAACACGTTCGAGACCTGGAAGGTGCGGCCGAGACCGAGCCGGGTGCGCGCATAAGCGGCGCGGGTCGTGATGTCCTCTCCGTCCAGGCGTATGCGGCCCGAGCTCGCACGGCGAAGCCCCGAGAGCAGGTTGAAGAGGGAGGTCTTGCCGGCGCCGTTCGGGCCTATGACGCCGACGAATTCGCCCTGAGCAACCTCGAGCGAGACATCGGCGACGATGACCGCGCCGCCGATGTCAAGCCCGAGCTCCTCCGTACCGAGGATCGGAGTGGTGCTCACGATCCACTAACTATCGCGTTCGTCGACCTCTTAGCCCTGGAGGACGGTCGTGATCGGCGGGGCGGTCTGGTAGGCGTTCGCCGTCCCGAGCACCTTCGCGGTCCAGACCTTGCCGACCTGGCTCAGCGAGACGCGGAACATCGGCTGCAGCATCGCGTGATCCTGCGGCCGGATCGCCTGCCAGCCCTTCGGGGCCAGGAACTTCCAGCCCTCGAGCGCCGGGACCATCTTGTCGACGTTGCCGTCACCGACCTGGAGCGCGTGCACGATCATCTGGCCGGCGACGAAGCCGTCCGGGGTGAACAGGTCGGGGAACTGGCTCTTCTTGCGCATCTGCGTGACGAGCCAGGTGTTGACCTTGTTCGACGGCGCCTGGTAGAGGTAGTGCGAGATGAACTGGATCTTCCCGACGGCCGGGCCGTAGCTCGGGTAGGTCGCACGCTCGGCGAGGCCGGTGACAATCGACTGGACGCTGGAGAACACGCCCTGCTGGTCGAGAGCCGACCACATCGCCGGGGCGGTCGAGCCGGCCCAGGCCACGTAGAGCAGATCCGGCTTGGCCTGCTTCACCTGCTGTGCGAACGGCGTCAGGTCGGTCGCCGAGAGCGGCACGTAGACCGGAGTCACCGTGTGGCCCTTGGAGCCGATGATCGCCTTCACCGCGGCGTAGTTGCCCTGGCCGAAGGCCGAGTCCTGCGTGAAGACGACGACGTTCTTGCCGCTGCCGGTGAGGTAGGTCGACGCGTCAGCGACGTCCTGGTAGGTCTGGCGGCCGGAGCGGAACGTGTACTTGTTGAGCCCGGTGATCGCGTCCGAGGCCGCGGGCCCCGAGATGAAGAGGACGTGGTTCTGGGCCGCGATCGGGGCCTCCTGGAGCGCGACGCCCGACGAGGTGGCGCCGGCGATGATCGTGTCGCCCTGGCCGATGAAGTTCTTCATCTGCGACACGCCGGTGGCCGGGTCGGTGGCATCGTCGGCGTACGAGAGGTTGATCTTCTTCCCGTTGACCATGCCCGTGCCCTTGGTGGCGTACTGGATGCCGTACTTGAGGCCCTCGACGTACTCCGCGCCGTACGCCGCGAGGAGCCCGGTGCGCGAGTAGACGATGCCGACGTTGTAGCCCGATGAAGCAGTCACCGAAGACTTCGAAGCGTGGTGCGTGGTCGCCGCAGCGACGGTGGCCGCGCCGACGACGAGGGTCACCGCCCCCACGGCGACGAGTGCTTTCAAGAGACGATGGCGCATGTGTTCAGTCCTTCCGTTCGTGCAACGGTGGGCACCTCTGGCATCGTGGAACATGAGAGGTGATTCAGGTGTCGTGTTTATGCCCGAGAGTTGACCGTTTGTCAAGCGCGGGACCCTCGACTCGGACTTAGAGACGCCGCGTCGAGCGGAAAGTTCGCCTCGACCGATCCCCCCGCTCGCATTGACTTCCGCCGAGCGCGCGGTATATCGTCGTGCGGCGCAGGCGGCTTGGCCAACTCGACGCAAGGAGAGTGAGGAACACGTCCTACGCCGAACTCGCCGCGGCACGCGCCATGCCGCGAGCGAAGGTGGGCGTCAACCAGGAGGAGCCGTCCGAAGCGGCGGCGACAGACGTTCCCCTGAGCCCGGTCGACCGGGTCGCGAGCCTTGCGCCCTCGGTCGGGAACCAGGCCCTCGCACGCACGCTCGCCTCGGGTCGCCCGCCGGCGCTGCTCCGGCAGGATGCCGGCACGCAGGCGCCGCCGCCGCCGCCCGCCCAGACCGCAGCGCCCGCCCAGGACGACCCGCAGAACGCAGGTCCGCAGGGCCCGCAGCCGACGCTCGATCCCGAAGCAGCGAAGCGCCTGCTCTACGCGCAGACGGTGCTCAGCAAGGTCAGCAAGCTCCCGGACGCCGAGCGCGCCAACCTGGACAAGATGGTCGGCGGCTCGGAGCTGATGACGGTGATCGAGCAGCGCGACAAGGCGCGCGCCGACCTCGCGCAAGCAAAAACCGATCTCGAGAGCGCGAAGGACCTCTCTGGCGCCGAGAAGGACGGCGAGATGAAGAAGGCGCAGGGACGGATCGACTCGGTCGGCCTCGACCTCGAAGGGCTGCAAACGAGGGTCGCCGAGGGCCTGAAGAAGGCCGGGGTCGCGAGCGAGGAAGAGTTGATCGAGCTCGTCGGGAAGTTCCCGGAGACCTGGAAGAAGCGCGCCAAGGAGATCGCAGGAAGGATGCTCGACGAGAACCAGGCCGCGGTCGAGCACGAAAGTCTCCGGTACGACTACTACACCCAGCACGGACGGGCGTCCGAGACGGCGTGGGACGACATCACGGCGCTCCGCACCGCCGACAACCAGATCGCTGCGGGTGTCGGCGAACTGAGCCAGCTCGAGTTCCCGTTCGAGGGGCCGAAGCCGCAGGTCACGCTCGACGGCCTCCAGGCCGACGTCGACCGTGGATCCCCGCAGCCGCAGCCGCAACCGGACGGGAGCCCGGCCCCGGACGCCGACGAGCAGACGAAGGCCCAGAAGGCGGTGTACGACAAGAAGGGGGCGCTGCTGGCGCGGTGGCGGGCGCTCGGCCTCGAGCACGTGTTCCTGTTCCACCCTTCCTACAGGCCCGGGTACCTCGCGGCAGTCGGCGACGACGACATGATGAAGATGACCGGCGGCTGGGCCGCGGAGACGAAGAAGAACATCGACAAGACGCGCGAGAACATCGACGACGAGACGGTGTCGCTCTGGGAGCTGCGCGACGTGCCCGATCTCGCCTTCGACAGCCTCGGGGTGCCGCGTGACTCGGTGCTCGGGAAGGCGGTCGAGAAGGTGTACGCAGACGAGAAATCGGATGCCGAGGGGCTACGAATGGCGGCCGAGTCGTTCGCGCTGACCCTGACGGTGGTCGCGACCGCCGTCGCCGGGCCGATCGGCCTTGCGGTCGGCGCGGTCGCACAGGGCGCGGTCTCGGCCGTCGAGCTCGGCCACGACATCGCGCAGGCCCAGGCGCAGGGTGCCGCCCAGAACGTCGCGCTCGACCCCGACCTCGCAAAGATGTCGAAGGAGGATCCCGACCTCTTCGCCGTGGTCAGCGACATCGTCGCGCTCGGCCTCGCCGTCGGCGACGCTATCTCCGCCGCAAAGGGCCTGAAGGCCGCAGTGACCGCGCTCGAGCAGACCGGCGACAAGGAGGCGTTCGTCGCCGAAGCCCAGAAGATCCTCGGCGAGAAGGCGGGGCAGCTCGGCGACAAGATCGCCGTCAGGGCGCGGGCGTTCCCCAACAAGTTCATGCAGGTCTTCGACGACTACCGCTCGGCACACAACGCCTACATGGAGGCGCTCGAAGCCGACCCGACGCGCGAGGTCGGCATCTGGCGCAACAAGAAAGACAACAAGTACATACTCGGATACGGCGACGAGACGAGCGTCGAGGGCCCGGCCTCGACGGCGGAGAAGCTCTGGGAGAGCGTCAAGCACCATCACCCCGGCGAGCCGATCGTCGCGACGATGACCGACCGCATCCCCTCGACCGCCGACTTCGCAAACGTGATGGCTCCCCGCATCGCCGACATCAGCCCGGATCCGGTGAGATCGATGATCACGTGGGTCGACGAGGGCGGCGTGATCCACTACACGACGTTCGGGATGGACCCGACCGAGCTCGAGCGGTACTGGGTCCGCTACACCGACCTCCAGGGTCAGGTGATCGAGAAGCGCTTCAAGATGGAGCCGTGGCTGGGCGGCAAGATCGACTACGAGAACTGGATCGGGTCGCTCCGGCAGGCCGAGAAGGCCGAGATCCACGGCGCCCCGACTGTCCGGTGAGGCTCTGACGGTCCGAGAAAGACAGCGGCGGGGCTGGGATTTGAACCCAGGGGACGCTTTCACGCCCAGCGGTTTTCAAGACCGCCCCGTTCGACCGCTCCGGCACCCCGCCGCAGGTGTCTATTCAACAGGATGCGGCGCTCGCGGCTGCCAGACAGGGCTCAGCCGTTCACGGCCCGCCGGACTCCATGTGCGCCTCGGCATTCTCGAAAACACCGGCACAGTCCTGGCGGCCCTTCCACACGATCCGGCGCTCGATCGCCTTCATCATCCCGAGCGCGGTCACGTTACGCCCACCGAGCTCGGCGGCCATCTCGGAGAGCGAGATCACCTGCGTCGGGAGAGCGTCGATGCTGATCTGGCACGACGAGTAGATGTGCTGGAAGGAGTTCGAGTAGGGCAGCAGCTCCGTGTCGCTCGCCGGGACCTTCCCCATGTGGTCGAACCCGAAGAGCGACCCGAGCTGGTGACGGTTCACGATCAGCTTCGAGGCGGCCCGAGCGGCGAGCCTGGCTTCGACCCTGTTGAACATGTCCCAGCAGTCCTTGGGCGAGCGCCACGTGATCGTGTGGCTGATCGCCGTGATCATCGCCAGGTTCGTCACGGGTGAGACCCCGGGCTGTCTGGAGGCATGGCCGGCCATGTACAGCGTCGCGTTCGCGAGATCGGACGAGTTGATCGTGCAGGACGCGAGGACTCGCTGAAACTGCGCGGAGTACGGCGCGAGGTCGGCGTCGGTCCTGGGCCGTGTGCCGTGATGATCGGCCGCATAGAGCGCGCTCAACTGGTCTCGATGCGGCATGGACGCCGCGAGCGCCGACGCGGCGAGCAGTGTCGCCGCCAGGGACAGGAATATTCCGACAACCACCGCCCTGCTGCCGTTCACGCAGTCCAGGCTAGCCGGTCTCCCGGCCCGTCGGGTCGCGGTCGCTACGAGCTAATTCTCGACGCGGGCCGGTGCGCCGAGTGCCTGCAGCACGTCCGGAACCTCGCCGCCGAAGTTCTCGAGGACCGCGAGCAGCCAGCGGTCCGTCACGGCCGTGCCGTTCAGCGTGTGCGGCGTCTCGAGGCGCTTCTCACCGGCGCGGTAGCGGATCTTCAGCCGGCGGGCCTGGAAATCGGTCGTGTTCGAGGTCGAGGTGATCTCGCGATAGCGCTGCTGGTGGGGGAACCACGCCTCGATGTCGTACTTCTTCGCGGCCGGGTCGCCGAGGTCGCCCGCGGCGACGTTCACCACCCGGTAGGGCAGCCCGAGCGACTGGACGAGCTCCTCCTCGATCGCCAGGAGCCGGTCGTGCTCCTCGCCCGACCGCTCCGGCTCGCAGTAGACGAACAGCTCGACCTTGTTGAACTGGTGGACGCGGAACATCCCGCGCGTGTCCTTGCCCGCGGCGCCGGACTCGCGGCGAAAGCAGGTCGAGAAAGCGCTGTAGCGCAGCGGCAGCTCGTCGACGATCTCGTCCATGTGGAAGCCCGCGAGGGCGACCTCCGAGGTGCCGGTGAGGTAGAGGTCGTCGGCCTCGAGCGAGTAGATGTTCGAGCGCTCGGTCGGGAAGAAGCCGGTGCCGTACATCGCCTGCTCGCGTACGAGCACCGGCGGGATCAGCGGCGTGTGGCCGTGCGCGGCGGCTCGCTCGATCGCGAGCCGGTAGAGCGCCATCGCAACGAGCGCCGAGTCGCCCGTGATGTAGCCGAAGCGCGCGCCGGAGAGCCGCGCGGCGCGCTCCATCTCGAAGCGGCCGATCTCCGTGTGCTCCGGGCCGGGCGGGCCCTGCTCGCCCACCCGGCGGATCTCCTCGGCATCCTCGTCCGTGTTCCCGTCGGGCGCCGTCGGGTCGGGCGGGTTCGGAACCTGGTCGAGCAGCGCGTCGCGCTCCGCCTCGACGGTCGCGAGCTCGGACTCGGCGATCCTGAGCTGCTCCTTCACCTGATTCAGCTCTGCGAGCTGCTCCGGCGTCGGCTTCCCCTTGAGCTTCAGCTTCGTGCGGAGCTCCTCGACGCGCGGCAGAGCCTCGCGCCACCGTTGGTCGGCTGCGAGCAGCGCATCGAACCGCTCGGCCGCGCCCTTGCGCGCGAGCGCCGTGCGGAAGCGGTCGGGATCCTCACGGGCTGCGCGGAGGTCGATCATGCTCGTGAGTCTAGAACCGCTTCGATCACCTGAGCGACACCCTCCTCGGCCGCCGGCGGGCAGACCCAGTCGGCGATCGCCTTCACGCGCGGATCCGCGTTCTCGACCGCGACGCCGAACCCACCCCACTCGATCAGGTCGAGATCGTTCTCGCCGTCGCCGAACGCGACCGATCGCTCGCGAGAGAACCCGAGCCGCTCGGCGAGGAACTCCATCCCCGTGGCCTTCGAGACGCCCTCGTCGGCGAACTCGAGAAAGAACGGCAACGACTTCGTCACCCAGAGCCGCCCGTCGAACCGCGCCCGCATGCGTCCTCCGAGCCCGTCCAGCGCGTCCGGGTCGCCGATCACGACGAGCTTCGTCGGCGCCCGGTCGAGCCAGTCGAGCATCGAGCCGACCGTGTGCAGCTCGATCTGCTGGAAGGTCGCGTAGCGCTCGGCCTCGGGCGTCACCTCCGACACGTAGAGCTCGTCGTCGACATAGACGTTGAGCCCGTAGCCCTCGGCCTGGACGGCCTCGATCGCCTCCCGCGCGAGCGCCAGGGGGATCGGCTCGTGCCGGAGCCACTTGCCGTCGGCCGCGATCACGGCCGCGCCCTGGTAGCAGACGAGCGGATCGACCGAGCCCGCCGGCTCGAGCACCCGCTGAGCCGACTGCACCATCCGGCCGGTCGCGACGATCACGCGCAGCCCCTCGTCGCGGGCGCGGGCGAGCGCCGCCAGAGTGCGAGGCCGGAGCTCGTAGTCGTCCCAGATCAGCGTCCGGTCGAGATCGGTCGCGATCACCTCGACGTCGGCGGGGAACCCTGGCGGAAGCGCGAGGCTCAGGGGGTCTTGACCAGGAAGGCGACGAGATCCGCGAGCTGCTTCGGCGTCAGCGTCGTGCCGTAATTGCCCGGCATGATGTTCGCGCTGTAGCCGGGCGCGATGTAGGCGTTCGGATCGACGATCGAGGTCTTCGTGAACGCGATCAGCTCCTGGTTCGCCGCCTTGGCGTAGGTCGCGAGATTGTCGAGGTCCGGCCCGACCTTGCCCGTCGACCCCGCCGGCGTGAAGCGGTGGCAGGCGCCGCAGCCCGCGTCGGTGAAGACCTTCTTGCCGCCGACCGGGTCGCCGACGATCGCAGCCGGCGGAACCGGCGCCTTCCCGATGATCGTTACGGGGGTCGGCGTGGTCTCGTGCCCCCTCCCGGGGACACCGCCGCAACCGGCGAGCATCAATGCGAGCAGGGCAAAAGGAGCAAAGCGGCGCACGGCCCGCGAGTTTATCGGCACCGGGGCAGCCCTCTCACGGTTGTCGCTCGCAACGCTGGTTGTCGGGCCTCCCGGGGCGCACCGGCGAGCTAAGAGCAGCCTTAACGCCGCTCTGGCAGCCGAGATACCCGCTGTACCATGGGATCCATGAAACGTCGCACATACGGACGGGACGCGGGGCTCACGCTCAGGATGTTCACCACCACAGCGCTGCTGGGACTCCTGTACGTCATCTTCGCGGTCGTCCTCTTCAGTCTCTTCAACGTCGGGCTCGTTCCGATGATCCTGATCATCGGGGTGCTCGCGTTCGTCCAGTACTTCACCTCCGACAAGCTCGCGCTTGCCGCGGCCGGGGCGAAGGTGGTCACCCGCGAGGAGGCGCCCGAGCTGCACGACATCGTCGAGCGCCTGTGCGCGATGGCCGACCTGCCCAAGCCGAAGATCGCCGTGATGGACACTCCTGTCCCGAATGCGTTCGCTACCGGACGCTCGCCCAAGCACGCGGCCGTCTGCGTCACGACCGGCCTTTGGCAGCGGCTCGACCAGAAGGAGCTCGAGGGCGTGATCGCCCACGAGCTGTCGCACATCGCGAACCGCGACGTGCTGACGATGACGATCGCGAGCTTCTTCGCGATGCTCGCTGCGCTGCTGATGCGCATCGGGATGTACTCCGGCATGTTCGGCGGCTTCGGGAACAACCGCGACAACCAGGGTGGGCTCCCGATCTGGATGATCGTCCTGTTCGTCTCGATGGCGGTCTACGGGATCAGCTTCGTCCTGATCCGGACGCTCTCGCGCTACCGCGAGTACGCGGCCGATCGCGGCTCCGCGATGATCACCGGCGCGCCCGAGTACCTGATGAGCGCGCTCCAGAAGATCTCCTCGCAGATGACCTTGATCCCGCAGCAGGACCTCCGCGCGGTCGAGGGCATGAACGCGTTCTTCATCATCCCGGCCCGCGCCAAGGGGATGATGGCCGAGATGTTCATGGATCACCCGCCGATCGAGAAGCGCCTCGCAGCGCTCGCCGAGATCGCGCGCGAGATGGGCCGCCCGGTCGCCTGAGCTTGGGCCTGCGCGACGTCCTCTTCGGGCGCAAGCAGCTCAAGGGTCCGCGCGACGACCGGCTGTTTGCGCTCGCGACCGCGGCGGTGACGCTCGAGTCCGAGCTGGGGCTGACGACGGAGGGCGTGGGCGCGGCAACGTTCAAGCCGCTCTCGTCGGGTGACTTCACCCGCGTCGACAACGACATCGAGGCGCTGATCAAGGCCGCGGGCCGCTCGGCCGGCGGCGAGGTGGAGCGGAAGACCGACACCTACGGCTTCGAGTGGCTGATCATCCACGACCCCGATCTCGAGGATCAGATCACCTCGGTGCATGCGGTGGCCCAGGAGATGACCGACCAGGGGTTCGGGGACAGGCTCCTCGCAGCCCCGTTCCGTTTCAAGGGCGGCGAGCATCCCGTGTACTGGATCTACGGGTTCAAGACCGGGACGTTCTGGCCGTTCGTGCCGACCGGCAACGGGCAGGAGCGCGACAACGCGACCGAGCTCGCGCTGAAGGCGAAGCTCGAGCCCGAGCTTCCTGTGGAGCCGGACCTGACGCGCTGGCTCGCCCTGTTCGACGCGCCGATCTAGAGCGTTACGTCGTCTTCTTCGGTGCGCGACTGCGCGGCGCCGGCTTGGCGGGCGCGTCAGCCGCGGCTGCGGGCTCCTCGGCGGGCTCGATCGCGGCAGCGGGCTCAGCGGCGTCGACCGCTGCGGGCTCGTCGGGCGCGCCGATCTCCGCCTTGAGCTTCGCCAGCTCGTCGTCGACCTGTCCGCTCTTCTGGATCTCCTTGAGCTGGCGGTCGATGTCGTCGCCGGGTGAGGTGAAGTCCTCGAGCGCGCCTGCCGCGGTCAGCTCGCCGATCGCGTCGGCGCGGGCCTGCATCGACTCGGTCTTGTCCTTCGCGCGCTGAACCGCGAGCCCGACGTCGGACATCTCCGACGAGATGCCCGTCGCGGCCTCGCCGATCCGCACCTGCGCCTCGGCGGCCGAGTACTGCGCCTTGATCACTTCCTTCTGCGTCCGGAACTGCTCGATCTTCGCGGCGAGCGCCTTCTCGCTCTCGACGAGCTTCTGCTGCTGCGCCTCGAGCTGCTGGCCGGACTGCATGATCCCCTGGAGCTGGTCCTGCACCGCCGCCTTGCGGGTGAGCGCCTCACGGGCGAGGTCCTCGCGGTTCGCCTGGAGCGCTGCCTTGGCCTGGCCGTCGAGCTTCTCGGCCTGCTGCTCCATCGTGTTGTACTGCATCTCGAGCCGCTTCTTGGCGGTCGCGACGTCGGCGATCCCGCGCTTGACGTTCTGAAGCTGCTGCAGCTGCTGCTCGTAGGAGTAGTCGAGCACCTCGTTCGGGTTCTCGTTCTTGTCGAGCAGCTTCGAGTACTTCGCCTTGATGATCGTCATCGTGCGCGCGATCAGGCCTGGCATGTGTCCTCCCGGGGCGTTGGTGAGGCCTCAAGCCTAGCTCGCGGCAGGGTCATCGGGAAATCCCGCGACCTCGAGGCTCGTGACGCTTCCGTTACTGGGACTGTCCCCGGACATGGCCGAAACGGCAGCTCGACTTTGCAGGCTTTCCCCCCTCTCCCCCGCCTCCCGTGACACTTTCGTGACGGTGACTGTCCCCGGACGTGGCCGCCGGGGACAGAGCCCTTCGGGTCGGTAGGGTGCAGGCGTGCTCGTCGCCCGCAGCCTGGACAGCCAGTACCTCTCGAATGCCTACATCGTCGGGGACGTCGAAGGGGGCACGGCCGTGTTCGTCGACTCGGGCGCG
>CAVYIB010000014.1:0-29544 GCA_963768435.1 uncultured Actinomycetota bacterium | reverse complement strand
GCGGGTCGTTCGCGCCCACCTTGATGAACTGGAGCGTCTTGGTCGAGGCGGTCCACTTGAGCTCACCACTCGTCCCCTTGCAGTCGTAGTTCGAGCCTGGAACGAGGTTGATGTTCCCGTTGCTGACATTCATCGTCGTGTCGTTGTCGAAGAAGTTCGCCGGCACTCCGCTGCTCACCGCGTTGCATCCGTGCCCGCTCGCAGGTCCCGGATTCGTCGAGCTGTAGTACGTCGGGAAGTCGACTGCAGGCTTGTTGATCGTCTGGCACCGTGTGCCCGATCCCGGGAGCGCTGACGAAGAAAGGACTCGTGTCGCCTGCGCATCCAGTCGGCGGCGGCCCGGGCGACGAGGGTGAGCAGCTTCCCCCGACGTTCATCTTCGAGATGGGACTGCCGCTTGAGCCGATCTTCGCGTTACCGACGAGCCCAGTCAGATTGCCTTTCACCTCGAGATCCGACCCGGTGAACGATCCGTTTCCGTTGATGCACATGTCGCCCTGGGTGTACATCGGGATGTTCGTTGCGCCATTTCCGGCGAGAGTCAGGCACGTCGCGCCGCCCTTGACGAAGAAGTAGTTCCACGGGGTCGTGTCGTACTGCACCGTCGCCGGCGGTTGTGGGGCCTGCACGGTCACCTTCCGCGAGACGCCCTTGTACGTTCCGGTGGCCGTCAGCGTCCAGACGGTCGAGACGAGCCACGCCCGAGTAGACGATCGTGCCGCCGTCCTGCGAGATCGACGTCGAGGGAACGTTGTTCGCCAGGCCCGGCTGGGTCGCGGTGTACAAGCGGCCCTCGGCGTACGCGATGCCCTCCTCGGCGAGCCCGAAGGCCTTGTCCGATTCCATCGTCGTATACGCGTTGCGGTGATTGACCGCGGTCGCGAACAGCACCGAGCCGGTCAGGATCGACAGCACGAGCACCGCCATGAGCGCGAGCACGAGTGCGACCCCACTCTCATCCGAGACGAAACGGCGAAACATTCTTCTCGCGGGATCGGCAACCCCGCCACGCAGCGAGATCACTGGATGGGGCTAACCCGACGTGGCGGTCGTGGTGGGCGGGCGGTCGCGGCGGCGGCGTGGCGGGCGGGGGCCCGCTCGACCCGGGAGCCGTGGTCGCCGGCAGCGGTGATGTCAGCTCTCCTGGGGGACATGGGCCGTCTTCATGAATCGGACGGACATGTGGGTACCGTCGGACTGGTTGACGAATGTCACCTTCTGCCCCGGGGTCAGGAAGAGATAGGACTGACCGTCTGCGAACGAGCCGCCGACGACCTTGATCTTCGCGCGCTTGCCCTTGAACGAGATGAGCTCGAAGAGTGGCGTCTTCTTGGGGAACGTCCCCTGGACGCCGATCCTCTCGACCTTGCCGTTCACCTTGATCATCGCGGCGAGCAGCCCGGACGGGGTCGTGACCGTGATCGGCAGCGTGACGGGCGCCGGGGTCGTCGTGACAAGCCCCGTCGTGTGGGCGTGGGCGTGGTCGTGTCGCCTCGATGTCGTGGTTGTCTGCCGCCGTCGTTCGTACCCGCGGAGCCGCTCGAGCTCTTCGAGGTTCCGGAGCTCGTGGTCGTGGTCTGAGTCGCTGCGGACGTCTGCGCCGCAGTCGGCATCTGCGAGTGGAACGGGTTCGCCTGCTTCTTGAGGAGCGAGAAGCCGAACAGCTGCCCACTGCCCATCGCGGACGACGGAGTGATGGTGGCAACCGCGGTAGCGCTCACGGTCGCGGTCGCGGAGGTCTCCGCCGGGGTGCTCCCCGACGAGCCGCCGCTGATCGTCTTCAGGAGCTTCGGGCCCTGGATGAACCCGATGATCAGCATGAACACGCCGAGGACGATCGCGGCCGTGCGGGCGCGGCGTTCGCGGATCTGGGCTGGAGTGGGACGGCGCGACTGTGCCATTAGGTTCCGCTCCCGCTGGTCGAGGTGGAGGTCGAGACGCCCGACCCCGCAGTGGCCGAGACCGCCGGCGGGCCGCCGAACGTGAACGCGTCGAGCCCGATGCTCGCCGTCAGCTCGTCACTCGGCTGCTTGGGTGCGGCCGTGCCTGATGGCGGCGTTGTGCCCGATCCGGTTGCAGTCGACGCTCCGGCCGCGGGAGCGAGTGCGATCGTGTCACTGTCGAACAGCCTTCCGCCGACGACGAGGTTGTCCACGGTCCGCAGACGGACGCTCGTCCGTAGCAAATGCTCGAACCTGGTGATCGCCGTGTAGCGACCGGTGACCGTGATCGCGATCGGAATCGCCGAGTAGCCGATTCCGAGATTGACGGGCGGCGACGGATGTACCGAGGTCACGGTGACGGAGCTCTGGCGAGCCACGTGGCTCAGCTCGAGCAGAATCCCCGGCATGTCGGTCCCGCTCGGCATCGCCCTCGCGAGCCGGAAGAGGTCCGAGGCCCGGAACGGCACCGGCTTGGCCTGCGCGCCTTCGGCGACGATCACCTGGGTCTGGGCGTCATCGAGCTGGTTGGAGAGACCCGAGACCTTCGAGCTCTCGGGCGAGACGAGAAGAAGGTAGCCCCCCACGAGGATCAGGAGACCGGCCGCCACGAGGCCGCCGATGATGAGCACCTGAGGCTGGAGCTTCTTGTTCTTGTTCATAGCCCGGTTCCTGTCGGGACAGGTTGGATGCTGGCGGTGAGCGAGAACGTCACGTACGACTTGCCGGTCGCCCCCGCCACGATGCCGGTGCTGCCGAGCGTCACGTTGTTCAGCATCGGCAGCAGTCGAAGCCGGGCGAGCACGGTGGCGACCTCCTCATTCGAGCTTGCAAAACCCGACATCGTCAGCGCCGTCGGGTTCACTGCGGGAGCGGCGACCGGCGTGGTCTCTGTCGTGGTCGTCGTCGTGGTCGTAGTGGTCGTCGTCGAGGGGGGCGGGGGTGTCGGAGCGCGCCACATTCGCCGGAGTCGGAGTCTGAACGGACAGGGCCGTGAGCCAGACATCGGACGGAAGCACCCGGGCAAGATCATCCAGCGTCACGTCCCACGGCATCTGCTTGGACAGCGCGTCCTGGAGCGCGGCCTCCCAGGAGGCGCGAACGCTCACGAACCCGGTCTCGGCGCTGTCTTCTGCCCCGAGGCCTGGAGGGTGTCGAGGCGCTTCTGGACGGCGGTGAGCTCGGCCTGCTTCCCCTGGACCTTCGTCTGCTCGTGCGAATAGAGGAGGATCACGAGGACGATCGCGAGGATGGGCGCGAGGGCCGCGACGAGAATCCACGGGCTCGGCAGGTTGCTCGCGCCGCGCCCTTCATTCTTCGGATTGAGGTTGACCGCGCGCATCAGTCTTCGATCCCGAGCCCGATTGCGACTGCGAGCGAGCCGACCCCGTCGGGGCGAGTGACCTTACGACCCATCACGACCCGCGAGAAACGGATCGCCCACCGTGACCGGCACGCCGATCCAGCTGCTCGAGCCTCGGGCGCCGAAGCCCTCGAGCTCGGCGCCGCCCCCCGACAGGAGGATCTCCCCGATGTCGAGCGAGCCGGGACGTGCCTGATAGAACTGGAGCGAAGCGACGAGCTCGCGCGGAGAGCACCTGGAGCTCGTTCCGGGCGGCCGCTTGGGCGCGTTGGCCTTCTCCCCGCTCGAGCCCGGAATCGTGTTGTCACCGTTGAGCGAGAGCCCGTGCTTGATCGGCTCGGCCTGCGACGGCGTGAGGTCCGAGAGCGCGCGCGATGGCGACGTCGATCGCGCCTCCGCCCCACTCGAGCACCCGCGTGAAGTCGCATACGCGCCCGTCCGAGACCGCGAAGATCGTCCGTTCCTGTCCGACCGCGACCGCGACGACAGCGCTGGTCCGCTTCGGTCTCCTCGGCGCGCGGCACCGCGAGGGCCCGGAGCAGAGCGAAGGCCTCGAGGTCGACGCCGTCGAGCTTCAGCCCGGCACGTCGGCAAGCTTCGACGTGGCTGCTCGACGAGCTCGCGGTGCGCAGAATACCAGGAGGACACGCACGGTGGGCTCTCCGTTCTCGTCGACGCCTTCGCCCAGCGCGACGTGATCGATGATCGCGTCGCTGACGGCGATCGGCAGCGTCTCCTGCGCGTGGAATCGGAGCGAGTTCTCGAAGAGCTTCTTGTCGTCGACGGCCGGGACCTCGAGCACGCGAACGCCGATGCGGTTGCTCGCGATTCCGAGCCGGACGCCGCGGCGCGGCAGCTTGTTCTCGGTGAAGAAGGTCTTGAGGGCCCGCGTCAGCGCCTCGGGGTCGCGGACCTCGCCGCCGGACACGATGCCGCGCGCGAGCGTGGTGCGAGCCAGCTGTACGAGCTCTGCTGATCCGTTGTTGTGAACGTAGGCGGCGGCAAGCTGCGAGGAGCCGATCCTGAGACCGACGACGTTCTTGATCGTGTGCTTCTCCGCGCCCGACCACGAGGCCGGCTGCGGCTCCGCCCTTGGACTTTTCGCCCGACTTCTCCTTGGACTTTCCCTTGCGCGAGGGAAAGCCGACCTCGCGCTTCAGGCCCTTCTTCTCGTCCTTGTCCTTCTTTTTCTTCTTCTTCGGCGCAACGATCTCTCGCCGGCCACGGCGGCCGCGACAACCGTCGCGGCGACGGCATCGCCGTGATCGGCCGGCTCGTCATCGGGAGCCGCCATGGGATGCGTGTATGCGGCGGGAGCTGCGGCTCTGCGACGGGCTCGGCTGTCGGCTCGAGCGCGTCGTTCTCCTCGTCGGGCGCTTCGAATGCCCACGTCGTCACCGACAGATCCACGGGCGGATCTTGCGAGGCTTCCGTGTCCGCGTCCTCCTCGACCTGGCGCCCGGCACCGACGTCGATTACCGGCGCGGCTGCCTCATAGGGCTCGCCGAGCCCCCAGGTCGGGGCGGGCTGGCTCGGCAGAGGCGCATCCGAGAAGCTCTCAGGCTCTGGATGCTGCGTTTCGTGGCTCTCTGTGACGAAACTCGTATCTGGGAGCTCGACGGGCGTTCCGTAGTCGGGCTCACCGTACGGCTCGGAGATTTCATCGTCGAGGACGAACGGTTCGTCGATGTGATTGCGGCGGGAGCCGGCGACTCGGGCTCCCAGACCGGCACAGCGGACTGCTCGACGACGCCGGCCCAGGTTTCGGGAACGTCCCGCGGCTCGAGATCAACCCTCTGGTAGGTCGTACCGGTGAGCTCGTGGTACGGCTGCGGGCTCTGCGCGGCAGGCTCGACGACGGTTTCTTCGAAGTGCTGCTCGGCCGCGGGCTCGAACGTGTTCGGGACGATCGGCTCGGTGCCGTCCCCCGATGCGCCGGCATGGCGCCACTCGAAGCCTTCGACCTCGGGCTGGGCAACCGGGGCCTCAGCCACGGGCTCGTGGACTGGTTCGGGGTCACTCGGCGCAGCCCATGGCGGCAAGCCGGCCGGCGGAACCTCGACGCTTGGCTCAGCCACCGGCGGATGCATTGGCAGCTCGGCCGCGTGGCCCTCCCACATCGGAGCGGGAGCGCCGAATGCGCTCTCGACGCGAGGCTCCTCAGCGCGCACGGGGACCTGCAGTTCATTCGGCTCGGAGCCGGCGACGGAGGCGTAGGCCGGACTGGAGTAGGTCTCGGCGGCAGGCTGAGATACGGGCGGCTGGTAGGCCGGCGCGGCCGGCTCGGGGGCGAGCTCGAAACGGCTTGGAGGGCCAACGACGGGAGGATCCGCAATCGGCTCGCAGCCTGCACAGGCGGCTCGACGGGCTGGATCGCAGCCTCGTGAGCAGGTGCGACTTCCGCCACCGGCTCGTCCATGGTCTTCTCGCTCTTGCGAAAGGTGAGCTCGCGGTGCCAGATCGAATCCTTCTTCTCCTCGAACCTCGGTGGCGGTGTTGCCTGCACGGGATCCCCCGTGCGCTTGCGGAGATGGATCTCCTTCTTCCAGATCGACTGGTCTGCCATGGTTAGCCTCCTGCGACTCTCAGTCCGGTGTGACTTGCACTCGCTGCCGCTTCGTCGAACGATCCACCGCGCGACACGCCTGCCCGCTGGAGCAATCCGACGAGCTCGTCGCGGCGGCTCGAGCGGCCGATCGCCTCGTCGGCGCTGACTACACGCCGAACGACGAGGTCAGCCAGCGACTGCTCGAGCGTCTGCATGCCGCTCCGGGAACCGGTTTGCATGTAGGAATAGATCTGCTCGACCTTGGCCTGACGGATCAGGTTCCGGATCGCGTCGTCGGGGACGAGGATCTCGAGCGCCGCGACGCGGCTGCGACCGTCGGCGGTCGGCAGCAGCGCCTGGGTGACGACGCCCTGAAGCGATCCTGCGATCTGCGCCCGGATCTGATCCTGCTGTGCAGCCGGGAAGACGTCGATGATCCGGTCGATCGTGCTGGACGCGCTCTGGGTGTGCAGCGTCCCGAAGACGAGGTGCCCGGTCTCCGCGGCGGTCAGCGCGGTCGCGATCGTCTCGAGGTCGCGCATCTCGCCGACCAGGATCACGTCGGGGTCCTGGCGAAGCGCCGCGCGCAACGCCGCGGCGAACCCGCTCGCGTCGTTGCCGATCTCGCGCTGGTTGACGATGCAGCGCTTGTGGCGATGCAGGAACTCGATCGGATCCTCCACGGTGATGATGTGATCGTGGCGAGTGCGGTTGATCTCGTCGATCATCGCCGCGAGAGTCGTCGACTTACCCGAGCCGGTAGGGCCCGTCACGACGACGAGGCCGCGGGGCAGCTTCGTCAGCTCGGCGAGGCGACTCGGGTAGCCCGAGCTCCTCGAGCGTCTTGAGCTCGTGGGGCACGACGCGGAAGGCGGCGGCGAGCATCTCGCGCTCCATGAAGACGTTGAGGCGGAACCGGGCGACGCCGGGCACCGAATAGGTGAGGTCGATCTGGCGGTCGAGCTCGAAGCGCTTCTGCTGCTCGGTCGTGAGAATGCCGTAGAGCAGCTACGCGGATCGACTCGGCGTCGAGCTTCGGCGATATCGGGCAGCACCTCGATCGCGCCGCGAACGCGAATCGCGGGCGGCGACCCGGCCGCAAGGTGAAGGTCCGATGCGTGGCGCTCGACTGCCTGCTCGAGCCACGAATCAATTGAGTGCATCTCGTCCACGGACGTGGCTATCGGCAGCGGCGGCCCGGAACTTTACCTCCCTCGCTTTTGGGGATGGATATCCCTCGTTGCGGGTGCGCGAAATCACCCGTTCGGGGCTAATGCGCGCTCGGTAGGCGGCCGATACCGGAGTCCGGGTCACCTGCCCGACAACACCCACACTCCGATCTACGAACGAGGAGACACCAACGTGATTGACAAGATCAAGACCCGGATGGCGAGCGAGGAAGGCTTCACGCTGATCGAGCTCCTCGTCGTCATCATCATTCTCGGCATCCTGGTTGCCATCGCCGTCCCGGCGTACCTGAGCTTCGCCGGCAACGCGAAGATCGCCGCCGCCAAGGCCAACGTCCGCTCGGCCATCCCGGCGGCGGAGAGCCTACTACCAGGATGCACACCTGAACTCCGCGCCGGGATCATACCACGCGCTCACCGGCTCCAGTCGCAAGGAAGCGCCCGGCGTCGGCCCGAACGTCACGGCGGGCCCGATCTCAACACGGACAAGGCCTACTGCATCCAGGACACGCGAGCCGGCGGCGTCGTCTACTACTACTACGAGCGGTGGACCCGGCGCGGTAGGCCACGCTGCACCGGCGCGGCTGCACGATCCAAGCGGCACCTGCCTCTACCGAGCGCGCGAGTGGCCGGCGACCACGCAGCTCAACCTGACATCGCGGTACGGCGAGGGGCGCGGGCAACCGCGCCCCTCGTTTCCGCGCATTTCCGCGCGAACCGCAAACGCGAGATCGCGCATGCGGAACTCACCTCCTCGTTTTTGGTGACGGATATGCCCCTCGGCGGGCCGAAATCACCCATCCGGGGCTAACGGCGCCGACGGGTCGGCGGCCGATACCGACGCGAAGTCACGCGCACCACATCACCCAGTGCGAATACTAACGAGGAGACACATCAACGTGATCGACAAGATCAAGACCCGGATGGCGAGCGAGGAAGGCTTCACGCTGATCGAGCTCCTCGTCGTCATCATCATTCTCGGCATCCTCGTCGCCATCGCCGTCCCGGCGTACCTGAGCTTCGCCGGCAACGCCAAGATCGCCGCCGCCAAGGTCGAACGTCCGCTCGGCCATCCCGGCGGCCGAGAGCTACTACCAGGACACACTGCTGAACTCCGCACCGGGCCCTACAACTCGCTCACCGGCGCCCAGCTGCGCAAGCGAGGCGCCTGGCGTCTCCCGAACGTCGCCGCGTGCCTTCAACGGCGACAAGGCCTACTGCATCCAGGACACGGAGCCGACGGCGTCATCTGGAACTACATCGGCGGCGACCCGGCGCGGTGCAATCGCCGGCACCGGCACGGTCGCAACGATCCAGAGTGGGACCTGCCTCTCCGACGGCGCGGCGTAGCGACGGCGACCTAGGCGTCGACCTGCTTCACGCTCTGACCGGAGGGGCGCGGGCAACCGCGCCCCTCCGCATTTTCGCCCATCAAGCCGCCCCTCGTCCCGTGCCGATAAGGAACCAGATGACCATCGAGCTCTCACAAACGACGAAGATCATCATCCTGGTGGCACTCGCGATCGTCGCCGCCGGAGCCGGCCTGTTCCTGCTCGAGCAGAACAAGTCCGGGTCGAAGCCGGTCGTGACCACGCCCGTGAGTCTCGAGCCACTCCCACGCCGCGCCGTCTCGAGGCCGCACACCACTCCGGCCCGCCATGCAGATCGTCGCCCCGGTGGCTGCTGACCCCCGGCCTTCCCGCACCGCTTCACGCCGCGCTCATGCACAGCAAGCTGGTCGTCGCGTTCGTCTACACACCGGGCGATCCGGTCGACGCGGCGGTGCTCGCGCAGGTTCGCAAGGGAGCGAAGGCGCAGCACGTCAAGGTCGTGGCGCTGGACGTGCGGAATGACGCGATCGCGGCCGCGACGGCCAACATGATGAAGAACCCGTTCGACCCGGCCGTCCTCGTCACGAAGCGCCCGGGCACGGTCGTCGTCGAGCTCGACGGCTACACCGACGGCGATGCCGTCGCCCAGGCAATCGCCGACGCGCGGCGTTGAGCCCGGATCTCGTTCGCGAGGCGACCCTCGAGGGTCGGCGGGTGGCGATCATCCATTGCTACGAGAGTGACGGCGCGACCGTCGTCGAGGCCGAGGTCCTTCCGGCCGGCGCATCGCAGCCGGTCCTCCGCGGGCCGTACCGCTTCGAGACCGTTCCCGAGGCGCACCGGTTCGTTCAGGAGACCGCCCTGGCGCTGCGCTATCTCGGCTGCGACATCCGCTGAGGACTGTCAGCTCGCGACGACGCGGGCCAGTTCCTCGATCGAGGTAAGGCCCTGTGCGACCTTGGCGAGGCCGTCATCCCACAGCGTGCGCATGCCGGTCGCGTACGCCGCGCGCTCGACCTCTTCGCGGCTCGCCTTGGTCACGGCGAGCCGCTCGATCTCCTCGGTCATCGTCATCAGCTGGAAGACTCCGATCCGGCCGCGGTAGCCGCTCTGATTACAGCGGGGACAGCCGACCTTGCGGTAGAAGGCGGCGCCGTCGCTGCGGGCGATCAGGTCCGGGGCGACCCGGGCCTTGAGCATCTCCTCCTCCGAGGGCGAGTAGAGCTCGCAGCACTGTGGGCAAAGCTTGCGCGCGAGACGCTGCGCCAGCACCGCCGAGACCGCCGACCCGACCAGGAACGGCTCGACGCCCATCTCGTTGAGACGCGTGATCGCACTCGGTGCGTCGTTCGTGTGCAGCGTCGAGAGCACGAGGTGCCCGGTCAGGGCGGCCTCGATCGAGATCTTGGCCGTCTCACCGTCCCGGACCTCGCCGACCATCACCACGTCGGGGTCCGAGCGGAGGATCGAGCGAAGCGCTGAGGCAAAGGTCAGGCCGGCGCGCTGGTTGATCTGCACCTGGTTCACGCCGGCGAGCCGGTACTCGACCGGGTCCTCGACCGTGATGATGTTGATCTCGGGCCGGTTGATCTCGGTGAGCGCGGCGTAGAGGGTTGTCGACTTACCCGAGCCGGTCGGCCCGGTGACGAACAGCGCGCCGGTCGGCCGCCTGACGACCTCTCCGAGCTGCGGCGCGCATCTGCTCGGACAGGCCGAGCTCCTCGAGCGTCGGCGCCCGCTTCGACTTGTCGAGGAGGCGCATGACCACCGACTCGCCCTCGACCGTCGGGAGGGTTGCGACGCGAATATCGAGCGTGCGGCCTGCGGCCGCTGCGGTGAGCGAGATCCGCCCGTCCTGCGGCTTGCGACGCTCGGCGATGTCGAGCTTGGCGAGAACCTTGAGTCGCGTCGTCACGCCGTTGGCGAGGCGCTTGGGGATCCGCTGCACCTCCTGGAGGACGCCGTCGATCCGGAACCGCACGAGCAGAGAGTCCTCCTGCGGCTCGACGTGCACGTCGCTGGCTCCGTCCTCGGCCGCCTGGTAGATGAGCGAGTTGACGAGACGCACGAGCGGTGCGTCCGAGACGCCGTCGTCGACCTCGAGGTCGTCCTCTGTCTCTTCGTCCAGGAACTCGAGCTCGTCGATGTCGGCCTGGTTGCGCGCGCCGAGCGCCTCACTCGACCGTGAGAAGCGCTTGATCTCGACGAGGATGTCGTCGCGGGTGGCGACCGCGAGCTCGACCGCGTGTCGTGTGGCGAGGCGCAGCTCGTCGATCGCGGCGATGTTCGCGGGGTCGGCGATCGCGACCTTGAGCACGCCCTGGCTCAGCCGGTACGGGATCGCGCAGGTCCGCTCGAGCACGGTGATCGGGATCTGCTCGACCGCGTCGGGCGAAGGCGCCTCCGAAAGGATGTCGACGTAGGGCAGGTGGTATCGATCGGCGATCGCCCGGGCAACGCCCTCCTGCGACGCGATGCCCTCGTCGACGAGCGCCTGGGCGATCGAGCCACGGCCGGCCCGGTCGCGGGCGATGGCGAGCCGGTCCGCCGGAACGAGCCCCGTCGCCTCGAGGATGTCGGAGACGAGCTCGCTCAGCGCGTTGGTTCTGGCCTCGCCCGCCGAGCGCCGCATTGACGGCGAGTGGTTCGTGCGCCGGAGGCCGTGGCGTGCCCTGCTCCTTGCCGGGAACCTCGTCGCGCGCGATTGAAGGCCGCGGTTCGTCCATATCCCTCGATTGAGGTATCGGCACGGAACGCGGATGCCTTGAGAACAGCGCCGTCCGAGACTCCGATTTTAGGGAAGAGCCGGGTTCAGGATCAACGCATGGTTCCGAGATACCAACCCATCACGGTCCTCACCGAAGAACAATGCGAGAACCCCGCCGAGCGCCAGGAACGGCGCGAACGGGATCGCAAGCTTGCGCGCCGCCGCGCCGTGGCGCGCGAACAGGACAGCCGAGGGGACGAGCGCCGCGATCATCCCCGCCATCAGCGCGAACGGCACTGACCAGCCGACGGCGACGCCGATCAGAAGTGCGAGCTTGACGTCGCCCATCCCCATCCCGCGCGGGTAGACGAGCGCGGCGACGAAGAGGAAGAGGGCCGCCCCGAGCCCGGCGACAGGCCACTCGAGGCTCGGGTCCCAGGCGAGCTGCAGCGCCAGCACGACCGCAGTCGCCGGCAGGACGATGCGGTTCGGGATGATCCTGCGCTCGATGTCCGTGGCAGACACGGCGACGAGCGCGACACAGAAGATCGCGGCGCTCAGAGCGTGGATCGAAAGACCGAACGCAACGACGCAGGCGGCGACCAGCAGGGCGGTCGTCAGCTCGACGGCGGGGTACCGGCGGCTGATCGAGGCGTCGCAGGAACGACATCGTCCGCGCAGTAGCACGTAGGAAACGAGCGGGATGTTGTCGCGCGCCTTGATCGGCTCGCCGCAGCTCCCACAACGCGAGCGCGGCTTCGAGATCGACTCTCCGAGCGGCAGCCTCGACGCGACGACGTTGAGGAAGCTCCCAATGGCGAGCGCGGGAGCGAAAACGACGGCTGCCAACGCGACGTTCACGGTGACGCTATCGGCAGGCGAGAGCGTAGGCTTGAACTGGGAAACGAGCTAACTTGCCGGAGCGTTGCGGAGCGTGATCGTGTCGTTCGACGGCGAACTGCTGGGCCGACGAGGTGCCCTGGTTCGTGACGAGCTGTACGACGAGCCGGGGCAGATCGCCTGTCGTCGTCGCGAGCGAGAATGGCGTCGCCGACGTCACGTAGCGAATGAACACGGTGCCCGTGCCGGTGCAGCCCGAGACGGTGAACCGCTTGAGCGCCCCACCGGACGACGCACCAGGTCACGGTGCCGGTCGCGTTGACACACTGGCTCGGCATCGTGAAGGCGACTCCCGCGCCACCCCCGACGATCGTCGCCGCCGACGCGCAGTGAGCCTCGTACTCGAGCCGGCTCGAGGGCGACGCGAGCGTCCTGCTGCGAGGCGATCTGGCTTGCCATCATGTACTGGGCGTGCGAGCCCGAGACGAAGACGTTGGCGATGCCGTCGAGCATGAACGCCATCATGATCATCACGACGAGCATCTCGATGATCGTGACTCCACGCTCGTCGTCAGTGAAGCGGCCCCTGATGCGCCTCAGGATCATTCGCCTGCGGCGCGAGCAAGCCTGAGACCGGTCGGGGTCTCGAGGTACGCGTGCCTCCGCCGACTCCTCGTCGTCCTCGACCTCCGCGCGATCCGCCGCTGTTGCGCAACCGCCTGCTGCTTGAGATGACGCGAGAGCGAAACGAGGAAGTCATGCCTGCTCGTTGCCGCGTCAGCAGCGACGTCTTGCTCCAGGTCACCCGCAGAGTACGCCGCTCGATCAGCGCCTTCTGGAAGGTCTGCATCCCGAAGTACTCGCCTTCCGCGATCGCGTCCGTGATCTCGTCCGGCTTGCCTTCGCGCACCAGATCGGCGATCCGTGCGTTGATGACCATCGCCTCGACCACCGCGACCCGGCCTCCGCCGACACGCGGGAGAAGCCGTTGCGAGACCACGCCTTTCAGGACGCCGGCCATGATCGAACGGATCGCCTGCTGCTTGGTGTCGGGGAAGAACTCGATCATGCGCCCGATCGTCTCGGCCGCGTCGACCGTGTGGAGGGTCGAGAGCACGAGATGCCCCGACTCCGCGGCCTGCAGTGCGGTCTGGGCGGTCTCGGCATCGCGGAGCTCGCCGATCATGATCGTGTCCGGATCCTGGCGGAGTGCGCGCCGGAGCGCCTGCCCGAAGCTCTCGGTGTCGAGACCGACCTCGCGCTGGTTCACGATCGACATCCGGTCCGGGTGCACGATCTCGATCGGGTCCTCGATCGTGACGATGTGCGAGCGCCGGGTCCGGTTGATGTGGTCGAGCATCGCCGCGAGCGTCGTCGTCTTGCCCGAGCCGGTCGCGCCGGTGACGAGGATCAAGCCCCGGTGCTCCTCGGCAAGCTGCTCGACGGCCCGCGGAAGCCCGAGCTCGGTGAACCTCGGGACCTCGTTGGGGATGATGCGCATCACCATCGAGGTGGCGCCCCGCTGCCGGAAGACGTTGACGCGGAAGCGCGGCAGGCCGTCGGAGGTGTAGGCGATATCGAGGTCGCCGGTCGTCTGGAACTGCTCCAGCCGCTTCTGCGATCCCGCCACCGTCGCTACGAACCCCAGAATGTCCTGCTCGCTCAGCTCCGGCGCCTCGAGCGGGTTGACCTCGCCGTCGCAGCGAGCGAGCGGCGGCCTGCCAACCTTCAGGTGGACGTCCGAAGCCCTGAGGCGAACGGCCTCGCCGAGAATCGAATCGAGCTCCATGTGGTTCCCTAGTCGGCAGCCCGATCTTCGAACTTGATCCCCTATCCGGCTCCTCGTCCCAGGAGCGCGAGCGCGCGAAGCGGTACGCGTGCGAGACCGCGTTGCTTGGTCGGATCGGGAAGCTCCCCGTCGAGCATGCCTCGAATCGAGACCCACAGGAGCTTCGAGCGGGCGACCTGCCAGGAGGCGCGCGGCCAACGGTCTAGGGCCTGCTTGAGCTTCCAGGAGGCGCGGTGAAGCGGCGCGAGCTCCGCGCTCACGGCCTGCTCGTACGGGAGCAGCGTCGAGGCGCGCCCTGAGAGCAGCTCCATCACGGCCGCCGCCGCGAGTCGTCCGGAGACGAAGCACTCGTACATCCCGTCGCCCGACACAGGGTCGACGAGGCCCGCGGCGTCCCCGACCACGAGGGCCCGGTCGGTGGCGATCCGCGTCCCCGGGCGGCGCAGCGGCAGCCTGTGCCCGCGCAGCTCCTCGAGATCCTCCGGCTCGAGACCATGAGCCTCGCAGGCGCGCTTGAGGTGCTCGCGCAGCTTCGGCCCCTCGCTCTGCCAGCCGCCGACACCGACGTTCGCGTGGTCGCCCTTCGGGAAAACCCAGGCGTAACCGCCCGGGATGTCGGCGATCTCGAGGACGAGCCGGTTCGCGTAACGCTCGTGCGGCAGCCGCGGGTACTTGACGTTCCCCTCGTAAGCGACGCCGTACACGATCCCCTTCCCCAAGCCCGACCGCCTTGGCCGTGACGCCGTTCGCGCCGTCTGCGCCGATCAGCGCGTCCGCCGTGAACCGCTCGCCGGAGATCATGACCGAGTTGTCCGGCTCGACCGCGACCCGGGCTCCTTCGCGTACATCGACGCCACGCTCGCGCGCCGCATCGAGCAGGAAAGCGTCGAGCCGCTTTCGCTGCGTCATCCACACGACCGGCTCGTTCGTATGGTGAACGACGGTCGACTTGTAACGGAACCGAAGCTCGATCTCGTCGATCCATTCCTCGACGACCGGGGTCGGATCGACCGGGCACTGGCGCACCGCGCGCAGCGTCATTCCGCCGCCGCAAGGCTTGTCCCTGGGGAACTTCGCCTTGTCGGCAAGCAGCACCGAAGCGCCCTGATCTGCCAGCCGCATGGCGGTTGTCGAGCCAGCCGGCCCGCCCCCCACCACGATCACGTCGTATTGCTTCACCCCAGGAGGCTACAATGCGCGCGCTCCCGGGGGTGTGCCCGAGCGGCCAAAGGGAACGGGCTGTAAACCCGTCGGCTCAGCCTACGGAGGTTCGAATCCTCCCGCCCCCACTCAAACACGGGGGAGAACGCTCACGGGGGAGCACCTCCGGTTCTCCCCCGTGGGCCCCCTCTCCGACATCTTGCGGTTGGAGCTGTGGCCGGACCGTTTCTTCCGGCTAGGGCGCACATCTGAGCGCGCGTCTCGCAGCTTGGTTCGGTTCCCGTCGGTGAGCCTTTGCTTGCTCTAGCGCGATCCCCGGCTGAGCCGGCGATCGCGCCTATACCAGGCCATCTCGAGTCATCGTTCGCCCCTAACTCCTTGACATAGACTCGAGCCGTGGACGATCGCCGGCTGCTGGAGCGCGCCGCGGAGCTCGGAATCGCGTACGTCGAGTCCGTTCCGGACCTGCCTGTCAGGCCCGCCGCGACGATCGACGAGCTGCGCGAGGTCTTCGACGCGCCGCTGCCGGAAGGGCCGACCGACTCGCTCGAGGTGATCGAGGCGCTCGCCCGCGACGCCGAGCCCGGGCTGACCCAGATGACGAGCGGGCGCTACTTCGGCTTCGTGATCGGCGGCGCGCTCCCGGTCACGCTCGCGGCCGACTGGCTCACGTCCGTCTGGGACCAGAACGCCGGGCTCGCCCTGCCCACCCCGGCGGCCGCGGTCGTCGAGGACGTCGCCGGTAGCTGGCTGAAGGAGCTGCTCGGGATCCCGGCGCACGCGTCATTTGCGCTCGTGACGGGCTGCCAGATGGCGCACTGGACGGCGCTCGCAGCTGCCCGGCACCACGTGCTCGAGGCCGCCGGCCACGACGCCGAGGCGGACGGGCTCGCCGGAGCGCCGCCGATTCGCGTCATCGCGGGAGCCAAGCGCCACGGCACGATCGACCGCGCCGTCCGCTTCCTCGGGCTCGGAACCAACTCGATCCGGCTCGTCCCGTCCGACTCGCAGGGCCGCATGATCACGGACGGGCTCGCCGAGGAGCTTGCGCGCGAGCCGGGCCCGACGATCGTGTGCGCGCAGTTCGGCGAGGTCAACACCGGCGCGTTCGACGACCTGAACGCGATCGCCGACGCGGTCGAGGGAACCGGCGCGTGGCTTCACGTCGACGGGGCGTTCGGGCTCTGGGCCGCCTCTTCACCCGAGCTTCGCCACCTGACCGCCGGCGTCGAGCGCGCCGACTCGTGGGCGACCGACGCGCACAAATGGCTGAATGTCCCGTATGACAGTGGGGTCGCGTTCTGCGCTCACCCCGACGCGCATCGCGCCGCGCTCGGGATCCGCTCGGTCTACCTGACGCATTCGGACGCGGCGCGCGATCCCGTCGACTGGACGCCCGAGCATTCCCGGCGGGCCCGCGCCTTCACGATCTACGCCGCGCTGCGCGCCCTCGGCCGCTCGGGCGTGGCCGACCTGATCGAGCGAACCTGCCACCGGGCCCGCGAGATCGCCGACGGGATCCGCGACATCCCAGGGTGCGAGATCCTGAACGACGTCGTCCTCAACCAGGTGCTGCTGCGCTTCGAGGACGACGAGGAGACCGACCGCGTGATCGCCGCGATCCAGGACGGCGGCGAGGCGTGGCTCGGCGGAACGGTATGGGATGACCGCCGCGCGATCCGGATCTCGGTCTCGAACTGGCAGACGAGCGAGGACGACGTCGAGCGTGCGGTTGCGGCGTTCCGCGCGGCCCGGTCGGTCGCGGTCGGGTAGGCAAGGCCCACGTGGCCGAGCGCGAGATCGCAGACATCTATCTCAAGCTGCGCGAGCAGGCGCTCTCGTTCGGGGAGGTCGAGATCAAGGCGCCGCCGGTCGTTCCTGGCGGCCGCACGCTCGGCGTGATCATGGACATGGGCTACGACACCGCGGTCGTCACCGTCATGGGGCTCGCGGACGGGACGACCAGCATGTACGTCTCGAACGGCGGCGGGAAGATCGGCATGGGCGACCACTCGTCGGTCGGGCTCGCGAGCAAGCGTTGGGTCGAGGTCGCCGAGACGGCCGGCCCCGTCACCGAGATCGACGGCGACGAGCTGCCGCTGGACGGGACGGTCAGGTTCAACATCCTGACAACCGGGCCGAGGCTCTTCGCGGAGGCGCGCGAGAGCGAGCTCCGCATCGACACGCACCCGCTGCACCGGCTCTATGCGGCGGGGCAGGCGGTCATCACCGCGATGCGGCTCGTCGACGAGGCCGGCCCCGGTTAGGCTCGCCGTGTGAGGATCGCCGTCTGCCGCCCGCAGCAGCCTTTCGTGCGCGGAGGCGCCGAGATCTTCACGGACAAGCTGGTCGAAGAGCTCCGGGAGCGCGGCCACGAGGCGGACATCGTCAGCGTGCCGTTCCAGACGTGGCCGAACAAGCGGCTGCTCGAGAGCGGGCTGATGTGGAGGTTCGTCGATCTGCTCCCGGGCGGCTCGGCGCCGGCCGATCTCGTGATCGCGACGAAGTTCCCGTCGTACCTGATCGACCATCCGAACAAGGTCGTCTGGCTCGTCCATCAGTTCCGGCAGGCCTACGAGCTCGACGGGACCGACCACGGGCAGCTGAGCGAGACGCGCTTCGACCGGGCGATCCGCGAGCGGATCACCGCCGCCGACCAATTCGCGCTCGAACGGGCGCGGAAGATCTTCGCGACGTCGCCGAACGTGGCGGGCCGGCTTCAGCGATCGACGGGGCTCGAGGCCGAGGTTCTCCCTCACCCGCCGCAGGAGCTCGCGTACCGCTGCGACCGCTACGACCCGTTCGTGCTCTCGGTCGGGCGGCTCGACTCGCTCAAGCGGATCGACCTGCTGCTCGAGGCGGCTGCCATCGAGCCGCGGCTACGAGTCGTCGTGGCCGGCGACGGGCCCGATCGCGAGCGGCTCGAAGCGCTCGCCCGCCCTCTGGGAGACCGGGTGCGCTTCACCGGGCGCGTCGACGAGTCGGAGCTGGCCGACCTCTACGCGACCTGCCGGGCCGTCTACTACGCACCGATCGACGAGGACTTCGGGATGGTGCCGCTCGAGGCGTACCGCTCGAGCAAGCCGGTCGTCACGGCGACCGACTCCGGCGGGCCGCTCGACTACGTTCGGCCGGGCGAGACCGGTTGGGTGACGGAGCCGACCGCGGAGGCGCTGGCTGCGGTGTGCAGGGAGGCGATCTCGAGCGAGGAGACCGCGCGTCGCTACGGCGAGGCCGGCTACCCGCGGGCGGTGGCGATCACGTGGGACAGCGCGATCGAGCGGCTCGTCGGCTGAGCTCTAGGTTCGGCGCTGGAGCCAGTAGAAGACGCCGAGCGGCGAGCTGTCGAGGATCGCGAGCCGGTAGCGAGGGCGCAGGTAGAGCGCGAGCAGGATCGCCAGGACGATCGCGACGGGCACGCAGATCCAGGCGAACGGCGTGATCAGGAGTAGCGGGTAGGTCAGCACGGTCACGACGCCGAGAAAGGCGAGCGGGACCGACACCCAGGGGGTGAAGAACGCCAGCACCCGGATCCGGTCGCGTAGGGCTCTCACGGCGCGATCTTATTCGTATGAGCCTCGAGGTAGGCGGCGTCGGCGAGGCGCTGCTGCTCTTCTTCCTCGGCGAGCACCCTGAGGAGCGCCCACGCGAAGGCGACGAAGATGATCGCCGTCTGCTCGGCGTTCATCAGGATCCCGGCGAGATTCTGGTCGCGGATCGGCGAGAGGCCCCATAGTCGCGGCGCTCCGGCGTAGAACGAGTAGAGCGGCGAGGAGGCGAAGATGTAGGCGAGCGAGAGCCACGGCGCGGTGACGAAGGCGATCCCGAGGTAGGCGAGCACGCCGAGCGAGCCGAGGCGACGCGGCTCGCCGAGGACCGGCCACCAGAAGATGAGGCCGGCGGCAAGCAGCAGCGCATGCTCGAGGTTGAGCGGCCAGTTCGCGCGCAGCGCCCAGTCGTAGAAGAATGCGAAGTGGACGCCGTACCAGACGACGATCCACAGGATCAGCGCGACGGCGGGCCTCGTGAGCGCCGCGAGCGGCCGGCCGCCGGCTGCGGCGACGCGGCGGCGCATCGGGGTGGTCAGTCCGATGATCACGAGCGGTGGGCCCCAGTCGGCCATCAGTGCGTTCTGGAGCAGGTGGGCGATCAGGAGGTAGTGGGCCGACAGCGTCTCGAGCGGCGAGTCGACCGGGACCGCGATCAGCAGCAGGCCGAGCGTGAAGACGGTGGCGCGGCCGGCACCGGGCCGTTCTTCCGGCGGTGACCGGCGGACGTCGCGGATGTAGAGCGCAGCCGCCGCGAGCGCGAGAACGACGAAGATCGGCTCGAAGCTGAAGCGGTAGGCGCCGCTCACGTCACGCCGGCTGCCCGGCGCCGACGAGGCTCGCGCGCCGCCGGCGGCGCAGCGCGGGGAGGAGCAGAAGCGCGGCGCACGTGCCGAGGGTGAGGATCTGGTCGAGGTTCATCACGATCCCGGCGAGCTGCTGGTCGTGCAGCGGCGAGAGGCCGAACGCCCGGTGCGCCTGGTCGGCGTAGGCGGGGTAGAGCGGGCGGAGGCTGAAGATGAGAACGTCGGCGATCACCGTCCCCATGGCGAAGAGCGCGCCGATCATCGCGAGGCGCCGTCCGAGCGAGACGCGGTGGTGGCCGGCGGGGTCGATCAGGATCGTCCAGACGAGGAAGCCGGCGATCACGAAGCTCGCGTGCTCGAGGTCATGGACGAGCGGGTGGCGAGCGGCCGCGTCGTAGGCGGCCGGGATGTGCCAGAGACCGAACGCGAGCGCCCAGGCGACGAGCACCGGCAGCGGCCGGAAGAGCCATGACGCGAACCGCCGCAACCAGACCGTGTGGCCGGCGGCGCTGAGGAGCGCCGTCGGGACGACGAAGAAGAGCAGCGGTCCACGCAGCGCAACGAGAATCAGTGCGGGCGCAACGTCGGCGATCAGCACGTGCTGGAGCATGTGCGCGGAGAGCAGGTAGCGGTCGCCGAGCAGGTCGAGCGGCGAGACGAGCGGCAGCACGAGGATCGCGAGCCCGGCCGCGAACAGCACGGCGCGGTACCACCCCGCGTGGTCGGCGCGCCCGCGCCGCCGAAGCCGCAGGAACCCCTGCGCGAAGCACACGACCGCGACGGCGGCGAGCGCCAGCACGAGCGGCTCGGCCGTCCACGGCGACGAGAGGCCGGGCGGGTTCACAACGCCTCGAATCCTACTTCGCCCGCCGACGCAAGCCAGTCCGGGGGACAGTCCCCCGACGTGTCAGCAACCGACACGTTCTCCCGAGACACGTCTGGGGACTGTCCCCCAGCCATGCCGCCGCGAGACATGTCCAGCCGCCGTTCTCTGGCCACCGCCAAAGGACACGGCGCTCGAGACATGTCTGGGGGACTGTCGCCACGAACTTCCTGCACTGCGAGATGTTCCTCGCGGCGTGCCCCAACGGACACGGCCTTCCGAGACGCGTCTGGGGACAGTCCCCACGAACTGGCTGCGCGAGACATGTCTGGGGACTGTCCCCCGCGAGGTCCGCAACGGCCACGTTCTCCCGGGACGCGTCTGGGGACTGTCCCCCCGACATGTCTCGGTACGGCATGTCCGGAGGGGCGGTCTACGGGCCTCCTCAGGCGGATCACAGCGACCTCTGAGGAGGCGAGCGGATCCTTGCTGCATCAACCAAGCAAAGGAGACGCGATGACATCCCATACCTCACTCAGACGCGAAATCGACTCGGCGCTCGCCGACGTGGTTCGGGACGGGATCGCCCGCTCGATCGCCGTGGTCGGGCTGGCGAGCGTGGCGCTGATTCACGTGCTCGACCTCCCCGGGACGTTCGACTCGCAGGCCTACAAGGGCTGGCTCTACCTCGGCTTGATCGCCGGATGCGTGCTCACCGCCGCCGCGCTGATCAGGGCCAGCGATCCGCGAGCCTGGCTGGCGGCGATGCTGCTGCCACTCGGCGCGATGGTCGGGTTCGTCATATCGCGCACCGTCGGGATTCCCGGCGGTGCGGACGACATCGGCAACTGGACGGAAGCGCTCGGCCTCGCCTCGCTCTTCGTCGAAGGATCCGTCGTCGCGCTCGCCGCCGGTGTGATCCAGGCTCGCTCGACGGCCCGCAACCCCGCCCCGGCACGTGCCCGCGACTGGTCGCAGGCGGTGGCCCGATGATCCGCGCCGCCGTCGTAGCCACCGTCGCCGCCCTTGCGCTCGCCACCCAGCCGGCGCTCGCCGCCTCCACCGCGGTCAGCACCAACTGGTCGGGCTACGCCGTCAGCGGAACCACCTACAAGTCGGTCAGCGGCACATGGGTTCAGCCCACGGCCAACTGCACCTCCACCTCGGCCGCGACCAGCTCTTCGGCGTTCTGGGTCGGGCTCGGCGGCAACTCGACCACGTCGAACGCGCTCGAGCAGACCGGCACCGAGGTCGACTGCCTCGCCAACGGCACCGTCCGCTACTCGGCCTGGTACGAGCTCCTCCCCGCGGGCTCCGTGAAGGTCGCCCTGAAGATCCACGCCGGCGATCGCATCTCGGCGGCGGTCAAGGTGAACGGCACCGCCGTCACCGTCTCACTGAAGAATGCGACCACCGGCAAGGCGTTCACCAAGACGCTCAGGATGGCGGCACCAGACATCTCCTCCGCCGAGTGGATCGCCGAGGCGCCCTCCACCCTCACCCCGGGCGGAACGGCTGTCCTGCCGCTGACCGACTTCGGGACGGTCAGCTTCAAGAACGCCGCAGCCACCTCGAGCTCAGGCCGCACCGGGACGATCTCCGACGCGGCCTGGACGGCGACGAAGATCCAGCTCGAGTCCGAATCCTCCAACCGCGGCCCCGGCGGGCCCTACGGCCCCTACACCGCCGACGCCACGACCGGCGCCACCGCCACACCCAGCAACCTCACGTCCGTCGGCAGCTCCTTCGCCGTCACCTGGAGCGAGGCCCCCTCGAGCTCAGGCCCCGGCTTCGGTGTCTGAACTGCGTGCCGGAGCTGTGATCGACTCACAGCCGATTCACAGCTTCGGCACGGCATTTCTCAGACAACCCACAGCTACTGCAGACAGACTTGCCTTCATGAACACGCCGACCGAGACCACGAATGCCCGCATCCTCGTCGTCGACGACGAGCCCGCGATCGTCGACGCCGTCGCGACCGCCCTCCGCTACGAGGGGTTCGAGGTCGAGGAGGCCGCCAACGGCCGCGACGCGCTCTCGACCACGATGACCTTCGAGCCCGACCTGATCGTCCTCGACTGGATGCTCCCCGACATCGACGGCCTCGAAGTCGGCAAGCGCCTCCGCGAGCGCGGATTCAAGACCGCGATCCTCTTCCTCACCGCCAAGGGCGGCGTCGAGAACAAGGTCGAGGCGCTTCGCGCCGGCGGCGACGACTACGTGACGAAGCCGTTCAGCCTCGCCGAGATCGTCGCCCGCGTGCAGGCGATCCTCAGGCGCACCGGCAGCGAGCTCCCCGGCGACGTCCTTCGCTACGGCGACCTCGTCCTCGACGAGGGCCGCCACGAGGTGTTCCGCTCCGACAGCCGGATCGACCTGACCGCGACCGAGTTCAACCTGCTCCGCTTCTTCCTGCTCAACCCGCGCCGCGTGCTCTCGAAGGGCCAGATCCTCCAGCACGTGTGGCGCTACGACTTCGGCGGCAACACGAACGTCGTCGAGACCTACGTGAGCTACCTGCGCCGCAAGCTCGACGCAGCCGGCCCGCCGATGATCAAAACCGTGCGCCAGGCGGGCTACATGCTCGAAGCCGAGCGACGCTAACCCGTGCTCAGGCGGCTCTCGCTCCGCGCCCGCCTGCTGATCGGCGTGATCGTCCTCGCCGCGGCGGGCCTCATCGCTGCGGACCTCGCCACCTACGCCGCACTGAAGTCGTTCCTCTACGACCGCGTCGACAGCACGCTCAACTCGACCCACCCCGGCGTCGAGCATGCCGTCTTCCCCTCGCGGGGCCCCCTCCCCGGCGGCCCCGGCCGAGGCGGCGACCTCCAGGCTCTCTCGATCCCCGGCTACTGCATCCAGCTGCGCCAGACGAACCAGACGATCCTGCAGAGCGTTTGCGTCCCCCAGTTCGGCGACTCCGAGGCTGCCCCCGGCCCGAAGCTCCCCGCAACAGTCACCCTCCCTGCCGAGTCGAACTCGGACGACGGCGACCGGGTGAAGTTCTTCACCACGGGCGCGACCAGCGGCGGCGACCGCTACCGCGTCCGCGCGTCGATCGAGCCCAGCGCTCCGAACCGGATCCTGCTGATCGCCGCCCCACTGACGAGCGTCGACAGCACGCTCCACCGCCTGCTCCTGATCGAGCTGCTCGTCACCGCGATCGCGCTGATCGCGATGACCGTGGTCGGCCTCTGGGTGATCCGGATCGGGCTGAAGCCTCTCGACGCGATGGGGAAGACGGCCGCCGCGATCGCCGCCGGCGACCTCTCGCAGCGCGTCGAGGAGGACGACCGCACCGAGGTCGGCAGGCTCGGCCTCGCGCTGAACAGCATGCTCGCCCACATCGAGGAGGCGGTGAGCGCGCTCGAGGCCTCCGAGAGCAAGCTCCGCCGGTTCGTCGCCGACGCCTCGCACGAGCTCCGCACGCCGCTCGCCGCCGTCCGCGCCTACGCCGAGCTCTTCACCCGCGGCGCCGCCAGCCGCCCCGACGACCTCGAACGGTCGATGAAGGGGATCAGCCGCGAGTCCGAGCGGATGAGCGTGCTCGTCGATGACCTGCTCCTCCTGGCCCACCTCGACGAGGGCCGGCCGCTCACGCTCGAGCCGATCGCCTTCGAGGACGTTGTCGCCGAGGCGATCGAGACCGCGAAGACGCTCGAGCCCGACCGCCCGCTCGTGGCCGAGCTGACGCCGAGCACCGTCCTCGGCGACCACGACCGGCTGCGACAGGTGATCGACAACCTGCTCGGGAACGTTCGCGCCCACACGCCACCCGACGCACCGCTCGAGGTGACCCTCTCCCACGACGGCGAGAGCGCCGTGCTCGCGGTCTCCGACTCCGGCCCCGGCATGGACGAGGAGACCCGCGCACACGTCTTCGAGCGCTTCTACCGCGCCGACCCCTCGCGCGCCCGCGCAAGCGGCGGTGCCGGCCTCGGCCTCGCGATCGTCGACGCCGTCGTCGACGCGCACCACGGCACCGTCGAGGTCGAGTCGGAGCCGAGCGTCGGAACGACCGTCCGCGTGCGGATCCCGCTCGCTCCCTGAGCGCTCTCACCGGCGGCTCATCGGCGACTCCTAGTTTCGAGGCTCGCCCCCTTCGAAAGGAGCCAGCTTGAAGCGCCTGAAATTGCTCGTGACCGGAACCGCGACCCTCGTTCTCCTTCCCGCCACCGCCCAGGCGGCCACGGGCCCGCAGCTCTGGTCGCAGGCCGGCTGCGGCGGCTGCCACACCCTGAACGCCGCCGGCTCGAGCGGCTCGAGCGGCCCGAATCTCGACTCGTTGCGCCCCTCCGCAGCCGCAGTCGCGAGCCAGGTCACCTACGGCGGCGGCGGGATGCCCTCGTTCGGAGGCTCCCTGTCCTCGACCGACATCCAGGCTCTCGCCGGCTGGGTCTCGCAGTCCGCGGGCGGCGCGAGCGCAAGCGCGGCCCCGGCAAGCAGCCTTTCCACGACCGCCACCGCCCGCCTGCAGCGCGACCTGAAGAAGCTCGGCTTCTTCCACGGCCCGGTCACGGGCTACTACGGACCGCTGACGACCGCGGCCGTCAAGCGCTTCCAGCGCTCGGCCGGTCTCAAGGCCGACGGCGTCTGGGGCCCGAAGAGCGCGAGTGCGCTCCGGCGCCGGCTCTAGTTCTCAGCAGTTTCTTAGCTTCGTCACATCGCCCTCTCATCGGCGGTAACGAAACTGGCTCTCATGAAAACGCAACTTGCAGCAGCCCTGAGCGCGCTGACGATCGCGGTGCCCGCCGGCCAGGCGGTCGCCGCGACGCGCTCGGCCGACACGGCCACCGCCACCAAGATCGTCACCCGGAAGGTCGTCGGGACGACCGCCACCGCAGGCCAGTGGGGGAGCGTCAAGACGGTCGTCACCGCCAAGATCACCACGAAGAACGGCAAGAAGACGATCCGCTACACCGATCTCGGCGGCAACTACAGCTACCACACGAGCCGCTCGCAATACATCATGTCGCAGTCGCTCCCGATGCTCCGCCAGGAGTTCCTGAGCGCCCAGAGCGCGAACATCCAGGGCGTCTCCGGCGCGACCGACACGAGCCAGGCGTTCGAGCAGTCCTTGCAGTCAGCCCTGCTGAAGCTCTCTAAATAACTGATCCCTTGAATCTGGCCGCGAGCCGGCGGCCTGCCCGGCCGGAAGCGACAACCAGACATCGGCCGCTCCGGGATCGGGCGAGACGCCGGCCTCGCCGCCGTGGGCCTCGGCGATCGACCGGACGATTGCCAACCCGAGCCCGCTCCCGCTGCGCGGCCGCGCCTCGTCAGCTCTGCTGAACCGGTCGAACGCGCGTGCCGCAAACCCTGCCGGGAACCCGGGACCATCGTCCGCGACATGCAACTCGACCCGCCCGTCGCGGCGGACGGCAGACAGCTTCACCGTCCCACCCCCGTGCACGAGCGCGTTGTCGACGAGGTTCCCGATCGCCTGCTCGACCCGTTTCACGTCGGCCTCGACGGTGAGCTCCTCATCGACCTCGACCTCGATCGTGCGACCCGCGTCCTCGGCGCGAGCCTCGAACCGGGGAGTGACGCTCGCGTACAGGTCGCTCACCGCGACCGTCTCGGGATGAACCGTCAACTTTCCCTGGTCGGCGCGCGCGATCACGAGCAGATCGGCGGCAAGCGACGTGAGCCGCTCGGTCTCCTCTGCGGCCGACCGGATCGCATCCTCCAGCTCGGCCTTCGAGCGTGGATGGCGGAGCGCGAGCTCGAGCTCGGTCCGAAGCAGCGCGAGGGGCGTGCGCAGCTCGTGCGAGGCGTCGGCGACGAATCGCCGCTCGTGCTCGAAGGCGGTCTCGAGCCGCTCGAGCATCTCGTTGAGCGTCTCCGCGAGCCGTGACATCTCGTCGCGCGCCGGAGGCACCGGCAGCCGGTTTCCCGGCGTCGCTGCCGAGATCGCGCTCGCCTTGCGCCGCATCGCGTCGACCGGCCGAAGCGCAGCACCCGCCAGTAGGTAGCCGCCGAGCGTCGCGAGCAGCAGCGCCAGCGGCAACGCGAGGGCCAGCTCCCGGCGGAGATCCTCGAGCGACTCCGCGCGCGCGCCGAGCGAGGTCGCGAGCACGAGCGCGCTCGCCTGCTTGCCCGAGCGCGGTATCGCGAGCAGCCGCCAGCGTCCGGAGCGGCCCGGGATCGATACCGTCGCGCGCACCGAGCCGCCGCCGGCCACGAGCCGTGCCTGGCTCGCGGTGAGGAGCGCCGGCAAGCCGGGCGGGTCCGACAGCGACACACCGCCTCCACCCGTGAGCACCTGAGCGAAGCTCACTCCGCTGTCGGATTCCCGGTCGACCGGTGGACGGCCCTTGTCGAGCCGGAGCGTCACCGAGGTCGCCTTGGCGAGCAGGGTCTGGTCGGCGGAACGAAGGAGCGTCGAGCTGACCCGGACGTAGACGAATGCACCGACCGCCGCCAGCACGAGTGCCATCGCGAGCGCGAACGGGAGGGTCAGGCGGACCCGGATCGGGATCCGATTCATCCTGCGCTCAGACGGTACCCCACTCCGCGCACGGTCTCGATCGAGTGGCGGCCGAACGGACGGTCGACCTTCTCGCGCAGGTAGCGGATGTAGACGTCGACGACGTTCGACTGGCTCTCGAACGCGAGATCCCACGCGGCGTCGAGGAGCTGCACGCGCGAGAGAACCTCACCCGGCCGGCGCATGAACGCCTCGAGCAGCACGAACTCCTTGGCGGTCAGGTCGAGCTCGTCGTCGCCGCGCCAGGCGCGATGCGTGGCAGGGTCGAGGCGAAGGTCGCCGACCTGGAGGGCGGTCGGCCGTTCGGACGGCGCCCGGCGGGCCAGCGCCCGAAGTCGCGCGAGCAGCTCGCTGAAGGCGAAGGGCTTGACGAGGTAGTCGTCGGCGCCCGTGTCGAGCCCCTCGATCTTGTCCTCGATCGCATCACGCGCCGTCAGCATCAGCACCGGCGTCCAGACACCGCGGGCGCGCAACTCCGTGCAGGTGGCGAAACCGTCGATACCCGGAAGCATGACGTCGAGGACGATCGCGTCGTAGGGCGCTGCACCGGCCATCCAGAGCGCCTCCTCGCCGGTCGGGGCCAGATCGGTCGGATGACCCTCCTCGCCGAGGCCCCGGACGAGTAACCGTCCGAGCTTTGGCTCGTCCTCGACAACCAGGATGCGCATGCGCAGATCGTCGCTCCTGCAGATGAACGCTGCATGAAGAGGCTGCTCATTGGCCTCTCATCGGCCTCTGGTCAACTGGCTCCCATGACCGAGCTGACCAGTCTCCGGCGCACGAGCGCCGCGTCCCGCACTCGCAGTGCCCTCGGCGGCGCGCTCGGCAACCACCGCCTCACTGCGCTGGCCGGGCTCGTCCTGCTGCTCGGCCTCGCGGTCGAGGGAGCGACGATCCCGTTTCTCGGCTCGCTCCTCTCCGTCCACATCTTCGTCGGGATGCTGCTGCTCGGCCCGGTGGCGCTCAAGCTCGCGAGCACCGGCTATCGGATGACCCGTTACTACACCCGGAGCCCGGAGTACGTCCGGCTGGGGCCGCCCGCCCCGCTGATGCGGGTGCTCGTCGCCCCGATACTCGTTTTCTCGACGCTGTCCCTGTTCGGGACGGGGATCCTGCTGCTCGCCCTGCCGCATCGGGGCACCGTGTCCATGCTGCACAAGGCGAGCTTCATCGTCTGGGTCGGCGTCATGTCGATCCACGTCCTCGCCTACGCACTCCGCGCCTTCCGAGGGGTGGCTGCCGATTTCATGGATGCCCTGCCCCGCGGGCGCTGGATTCGCATCTCCCTGACCCTGCTCGCGATCGCGGCCGGAGTCGTGGTTGCGGTCGAGACCTATCCGCTCGCCCATCCCTGGCTCAACCACCATCACTGGCCGGGCGGGGACGGCTGAGCCCGTGATTCGCGCCGGGTTGGTCGCGGCGCTGGGCGCCGCCGCGATCGCAGCGCTCGCCGGCTGTGGGTCCTCGACGCCGGCGCCGACCACGACCTCGTCCTTCGGCGCGCCCGAGAAAGCAGCCCCCGCGAAGCCGCGCACCGATCCGGCCTACGTCGCCCTCGGCCTGCCGGCAGTACATCCTGGCCCCCTCCCGGGCTACATGCTGATCGCCGACCGCAACAACAACCGCACGCTGATCGTCTCCCCCACCGGCAAGATCGCCTGGAGCTACGACCGCCTGAGCGGCCCCGACGATGCGTTCTTCACGCCCGGCTGGCGCTCGATCATCACGAACGAGGAGTTCAACGACACCCTGCGGCAGGTCTCGCTGCGGGCCAAGCGCGTGACGTGGGAGTACGGCCACGGCGGCATCGCCGGCTCCTCCCCCGGCTACCTGAACACCCCCGACGACGCGTACGCGCTCCCGAACGGCAACGTGACCGTCGCCGACATCAAGAACTGCCGGATCGTCGAGCTCTCCCGGACAGGCCACGTCGTGCGAGTGCTCGGCGGCAGCTGCACCCACGATCCGCCGAACGGGTTCTCGAGCCCGAACGGCGACACGCCGCTGCCCGACGGCGGCCTGCTCGTGACCGAGATCGGGGGCTGGATCGACCGGCTCGCCGCCAACGGCAGCGTCGTCTGGTCGGCACGCTCGCCGGTCAGCTACCCCTCCGACGCGCAGCTTCTCCCGAACGGGCACGTGCTCGTCGCGTCGTTCACCTACCCCGGGCGGATCGTCGAGATGACGCCCTCGGGCCGGGTCACGTGGTCGTTCGGCGCGAGCTCCGGACCGAACATGCTCGACAAGCCGTCGCTCGCCGTGAGGCTGCCGAACGGGATGATCGCCGCGAACGACGACTACAACGACCGCGTGATCCTGATCGACCCGCGCACGAAGCAGATCGTCTGGCAGTACGGCCACACGGGCGTCCCCTCTGCGGCGAACGGCTACCTGTCGAAGCCGGACGGGATCGAGTTCCTGCCGGCGAAGGTCGTCGGCGGCCCGTCCGCCGCCTCGCGGATGACCACCGCAGCGGGAGTTCGCGTTACCACGGTCGGCCATCTACCTTCGGCGGCATCCCGGCTCGCCGTCGTCTCCGTCGGCGGCGGACGCGTCGTCGCTCTCGGAGGGCTCGTCAACGGCTCGTCGTCGACCGAGATCCTGGCGGGGAAGCCCGGCAGTCTCCAGCGGGTCGGGACGCTCCCGATCGCGACCCACGACGACGCTGCCGTGCTGCTCGGACGCACGATCTATCTGCTCGGCGGCGGCCAGGTGACCTCGAGCGACGCGATCGTCCGCGTCTCGGCCTCGGGAGCGGCACGAAAGACGGGCTCGCTCGGCGAGCCGCTCTCCGATCTCGGGGCCACGGTCGTCGGCAACACGGCCTACATCGCGGGCGGCTACACCGGCTCGCAGTACGCGACCGGCATCCTTGCCTTCCACGGTCGCACGCCCCACCTCGCGGCGCGCCTGCCGGTCGGCCTGCGGTACGCCGGGGTCGCGGCGCTCGGCGGCCAGATCTACGTCGCCGGCGGCATCACGACGAGCGGAACGAGCAGCGCCGTCTACCG
>CAVYIB010000013.1:0-52493 GCA_963768435.1 uncultured Actinomycetota bacterium | reverse complement strand
CGACGAGTACGCGCGCGCGTACACCGGGGGCCACGGGAACGTCTTCCTCGACCTCGTCTACGTCCGCGCTTAAAGGAACACAGCCAGGCAGGCCGCGCGGCGGGGCTCGATAAGCCGCGCGAGCGCCGTCACCATCGGTACACCATATGTACTCAGATCCGTTACAAACTCCATAAGGCAGTTGCGCGGATGCACTCATGTAAGGTGTGCCTTACAAGTCTCCTTTGGAAACCGCGGCGCCCGTCGGGCCCCGTCTCGACGAAAGGGAAAAACGTGCGCCGAGTTCTTGCCTTTGCAGCACCCGTGGTCGCGGTCATCGCGGTTGTCGCTGTGATCGCCGCGGTCAACGGGTCGAAGTCCTCCGGAAAGCAGGAGCTCACCGTCTACAGCGGCCAGCATCCGCAGACCGTGTCCGCGCTCGCCGCGGCGTTCTCGAAGGCGACGGGCATCAAGGTCGCGATCCGCTCGGACGACGAGGGGACGCTCGCGGCGCAGATCATCCAGGAAGGCTCGAAGTCTCCGGCCGACGTGTTCGTCACCGAGAACTCCCCGCCGCTCGAGGCGCTCGGCGAGCGCGGGCTGCTCGCGAAGGTCGACGGCTCGACCCTCGCCGACACGTCCGCCAAGTACAGCTCGCCGCGCAAGGACTGGGAAGGCGTCTCGGCCCGGGTCAGCACGATGGTCTACAACACGAGCAAGCTGAAGGCGTCCGAGCTGCCGCGCTCGATCATGGATCTCGCCGATCCGAAGTGGAAGGGCAAGCTCGCCCTCGCGCCGACCGAGACCGACTTCCAGCCGATCGTCACCGCCGTCGCGGCGCGCTACGGCAACGCCGCGGCCGAGAAGTGGCTGAAGGCGATCCGCGCGAACGCCAAGGGGCACATCTACCCCGACAACGAGGTCGCTCGTCGCCCAGGTCAACAACGGCCAGGCGCTGCTCGGCGTGATCAACCACTACTACTGGTACCGCCTGAAGGACGAGCTCGGCGCCAAGAAGATCCACTCGGCCGAGCACTTCTTCGCGAACGGCGACCCGGGCTACGTGATCGACGTCGCCGGGGCCGGAGCGCTCGCCTCGAGCAAGCACCAGGGCGAGGCGCAGAAGTTCCTCGCGTTCCTCGTCAGCAAGCCGGGCCAGGAGATCATCGGCCACGACCAGAGCTTCGAGTATCCGCTCGGGTCGGGCGTGGTCACCGCCAAGCCGCTCGTGCCGTTCGCGACCCTGCGGCCCGACCCGATCACGGTGAAGCAGCTCGGTGACGGCGCCGCCTCGATCGCTCTGCTGCGCCAGGCCAGCCTGCTGTAGAACAGATCGGGTGACCTGCCCGATCCACCCATGACGAATATTCCGGAGCTCGCGGCTGGTCACGACGTCGACGCCAGGCCGGCGCCGCCGAGCCTGCTCGGCGCCGGGACGGTCGTCGTCACGGCGGTGCTGCTGCCGCTGATCTTCCTGCTGATGCAGGCGGCGCACGTCGGCTGGTCGACGCTCCAGCCGCTGATCTTCCGCCACCTGACGCTGACGCTGATCTGGAACACGGTCCGGCTCGCGGTCGCGGTCACGTTCCTCTGCGGCGTGATCGGCGTCGCCGTCGCCTAGTGCGTCGAGCGGACGAACCTTCCGTGGCGGCGCTTCTGGGCGATCGTGCTCGTGCTGCCGCTCGCGGTGCCGGACTTCGTGCTCGCCTACAGCTGGATCTCGATCGACCCCTCGGTGAACGGGTACTGGGGGGCGGTGCTCGTGATGACGCTCGGCAGCTACCCGCTCGTCTACCTGCCGGTCGCGGCGTCGCTGCGGAGCGCCGACCCGAGCCTCGAGGACGTCGCGCGCGGGCTCGGGCGCGGGCGGCTGCGGACGTTCTTCAGCGTCACGCTGTACCAGATCCGGCCGGCGCTGCTCGGCGGGATGCTGCTCGTGGCGCTGATCCTGCTGGCCGAGTTCGGCACCTTCGAGATCCTGCGCTTCCAGACGTTCACGACGCAGATCTACACCGAGTTCCAGCGCGGCTACTCGACGACCGTCGGCTGCGCGCTCTCGCTCGTGCTCGTGCTGCTCGGGCTGATGGTGCTCCTCGGCGAGGCGGCCGGGCGCGGCCGCGCCGGCACCGCGCGGCGCAGCCACATCGCGCGTCCCGCCGTTCGGGTCGCGCTCGGCCGGTGGACGGTGCCGGTCGTGCTCGGGCTGGTCGCGCTGCTCGCGGCGGCGATCGGGCTCCCGGTCTACGCGCTCGCCTACTGGTTCGTCCAGGGGACGTCCTCGACGCTGCCGCCGATCTCGATCCTCGGCGCGCCGTGAACACCGCGCTCTACAGCGGCGCCGCCGCCGCGCTCGCGACGGTCGCCGCGGTGCCGATCGCGATCCTCGTCGAGCGCCACCGCAGCCGGACGACGGTCGCGATGGAGCGCTCGACCTACATCGTCCAGGCGCTCCCCGGGATCGTCGTCGCGCTGTCCCTCGTCTACTTCACGATCCGGTTCGTGCCGAACCTCTACCTCTCGAGCTTCGAGCTGATCGTCGCCTACGCGATCATGTTCTTCCCGCTCGCGCTCGTCTCGGTGCGCACCGGGATCGCGCAGGCGCCGCCCGGGCTCGAGGAGGTGGGGCGGTCGCTCGGGCACGGGCGGCTGTCGGTGCTCGCGCGGATCACGCTGCCGGTGATCGCGCCGGGGCTGATCGCCGGCTTCTCGCTCGTGTTCATCAGCGCCTCGACCGAGCTGACGGCGACGCTGATCCTGCACCCGACCGGCGTGAACACGCTCGCGACCGGGCTTCTGGGCCTTCACGAGCGACTTCTCGTACGGGGCCGCGGCGCCGTACGCGTTCGCGCTGCTGCTGGTGGCGCTGCTGCCGGGGACTCCTGCTCGGCCGCTGGTTCGAGCGGATCGCGGCCGCGTCATGAGCGCGGAGCAGTCGGTCTCGGTGTCGGTCTCGGGCCTGCGGAAGTCGTTCGGCGAGCGGGTCGTGCTCGACGGCGTCTCGCTCGAGATCGAGGCGGGCTCGCTGACGGCGATCCTCGGCGCGTCGGGAAGCGGCAAGACGACGCTGATGCGCCTGCTCGCCGGCTTCGACCACGCCGACGAGGGCACGATCGCGCTCGGCGGCCAGGTGGTCGAGGGGCCCAAGCAGTTCGTGCCGCCGGAGAAGCGCCGCATCGGCTACGTGCCGCAGGAGGGCGCGCTCTTCCCGCACCTGACCGTCGCGGGCAACGTCGCCTTCGGGCTGCGCTCGGGGAAGATCGGCAAGAACCGGGCGGCGATCGACGCGCGCGTGGCCGAGCTGCTCGAGATGGTCGGGCTCGGCGGGTTCGAGAAGCGGCTGCCGCACCACCTCTCGGGCGGCGAGCGCCAGCGCGTCGCGCTCGCCCGCGCGCTCGCCGCGCGGCCTGCGCTCGTGCTGCTCGACGAGCCGTTCTCCTCGCTCGACGTCGAGCTGCGCACGAGCATGCGGCGCGAGGTCGTCGACGTGCTCGCCGCCGCCGGCGCCACCGCGATCCTCGTCACGCACGACCAGGACGAGGCGCTGTCGATCGCGGACAAGGTGGCGGTGCTCCAGCACGGGTCGATCGTGCAGTTCGCCGAGCCGCACATCCTCTACACGCGCCCGGTGAACGGCGAGGTCGCGCGCTTCGTCGGCCACGGGAACCTGCTGCTCGGCCGGCTCGAGAACGGCGTCGTGCAGTCGGTGCTCGGCGAGATCGGCGTCGAGCTGAACGTTCCGGCGTCCGAGCCCTGCGCGGTCGGCGTCCTCGTCCGGCCGGAGCAGATCGAGCTCGCCTACGGCGACGGCGGCGTGCCGCGCGGCGTCGTCGCGAGCCGCGAGTTCCACGGCCACGACGTGCTCGTCAGCGTCCGGATCGACCAGCCCGCGTGGGGGCCGCCGCCCGGCGAGCGCCCCGGGTTCGAGATCCTCGCGCGCCTGCCCGGCCCTCAGGCTCCCGAGATCGGGAGCCGGGTCGTGCTGCGGGTCCGCGGGACCGCCGCGGCCTGGCTCACGCCCGGGGAGTGACGCGGAGGACGGCGTCGGAGCCGTCGCCGCCGAAGACGTAGATCGAGTCGCCGATCGGCACCGCCGCTGCGTTGGCGAGCGGCGCGGCAAGGCGGCCGGCGATCGCGACGGAGCCGTTGGGACCGATCCGCTCGATCGCCGAGCTTCCGTCGCCGCCGATCAGGTAGAGCGAGCCACCGAGCGCGACGAGCGGCGCATGGGCGACCGGCTGGGGCAGCGTCGCCACCTGTGAGACGACCCCGGTTGCCGGGTCGAAGCGGTAGACGGCGCTGCTCGTCCCGGTGGTCGTGATCCCGCCGGCGACGTAGATCTGGCCGCCGAGCGCCGCGACCCCGGCGTAGCGCAGACCGACGGGCAGCCGGGCCGCGAGGTGGGGTGTACGACCGTGGAAGGCGAGGATCCCGGTGGCGTACTGCGAGCCTGTGTAGCCGCCCGCGATGTAGGCCGTGTTGCCGACGACTGCGGCGCCGAGATCGGAGAGCGGCTCGCCGAGCGAGCCGGTCTTGCGTGCGGCTCCCGAGGTCGAGACGCGGACGATTGCGTCGCTCGAGGTCACCTGGCCTCCGCCGAGCAGATAGATGCTTCGGCCGAGGAGCACCGCCGCGTCGTCGTGGGTCGCGATCGGAAGCGTCCCGATCCGGCGAAGGCTGCCGGGCTTCCCCGCCAGGATCTCGGTCGACGAGCTCCCCGAGACGAGCCCTCCGAGAACGACGACGCGTCCGCCGCCGGCCGAGACGACGGCCAGCCGGGAGGCCGCTGACGGCAGGTGGCCAACGGTCGCGACGCGGACACCCGCCGCCGTGGTCATCCGCGCCGCTGTCGAAGCACTGCCGACGACCTTCGCCGGCAGGAACTCGATGCCGTCGGGCTTCGAGAGGTAGCCGTTCGCGGCCGACGGGACGCCGGTGTGGCCGTACTGCCAGACGATCTGCTTCGTGCGCGGGTCGATCAGGATCACGCGGTCGTTGTAGTCGTCGTTCGCGGCGATCATCCCGTTCGGGAGCCTGACCGCGAGCGACGGCTTGTCGAGCAGGTCCGGGCCGGAGCTCGACCCGAACGACCAGGTGACCCGGCCCGACGGGGTCATCTCGACGATCCGGCCGGGATAGGTGAAGGACGCGACGAGCACGTGCCCGTTCGGGAGCAGCTGCGCGTCGGAGGGGTAGCTGACCGGTGAGCGCGCCGACCAGACGAGGCTGCCGTTGGCGGCGAGCCGGTCGATCCAGCCGCCGATCTCGGTCACGAGGAGGCCGCCGTCGGGAAGCGGGGTGTCGCCGTTCGGGCTCGAGAAGCCGCGCGGCGGATCGTGGGTGCAGCTGCCTCCGAGCACCCGGACCACGTGCCCGGTGCGCGAGAGCTCGACGATCCGGCAGTTCTTGATGTCGGCCACGGTCACGTTGCCGTTCGGGAGCGCGTACGCGTCGTCGGGCGTGTTCAGGTAGCCGGGTGACGAGCCGGCGACGCCCTCGTGGCCGTACTCCCAGGTGACGCGCTTGGCACGCAGCGAGACCTGCCGCAGCGTGTCGTTGAACTCCTCGTTGGTGATGATCGAGCGCCAGCCGGGCGTGAAGAACGCGTCGTCGGGGCCGCGCAGGCTTGTCGTAGCTCCACGCGATCTTGCCGGTCGGCGAGACGATCAGCGTGCGGTTGTTGTTGCGGTCGGCGATCAGCATGTACCCGGGCAGCGGGCCCGGATGCACGGCGGGCAGGCCGAGAGCGACGTACGCCGGGTCGGTTCGCGGCTTCGCGGCGGCGGGCTTGCTCGGCGTGCCGAAGGTCGCGGTGGTGGTCGGCGTCGGCGTCGAGGAACCGCATCCGGCGAGCGCTGCGATCGCGGCGGCGCCGAGCACCGCGATCAACCCGACCCGAATCACGGCTCAGCCGCCGTCCCCGCCGGGCCAGTGGTGGTGGTTGAGCCAGGGATGGGCGAGGGGGTAGGTCTCGACCGCGATCACGACGCCGGCCGCGATCGCGAGCAGGGTGAGGGAGATCCGAATCCAGCGTCCACGGGGGAGCGCATCCATGAAGTCGGCGGCCACCCCTCGGAAGGCGCGGAGCGCGTAGGCGAGGACGTGGATCGACATGACCCCGACCCAGACGATGAAGCTCGCCTTGTGCAGCATGGACACGGTGCCTCGATGCGGCAGGGCGAGCAGCAGGATCCCCGTCCCGAACAACGACAGCGTCGAGAGCACGAGCACCGGGGCGACGAGCACCCGCATCAGCGGGGCGGGCGGCCCCAGCCGGACGTACTCGGGGCCGCGGGTGTAGTAGCGAACCATCCGGTAGCCGGTGCTCGCAAGCTTGAGCGCGACCGGGCCGAGGAGGAGCATCCCCACGAAGATGTGGACGGAGAGCAGCGAGCCGAGAAACGGGATCGTCGCTCCCTCGACCGCCAGGCCGAGCAGCAGCACGAGCCCGACGAGCGCAGTGAGGCGGTGATTGCCGAGCGCGCCGCCGAGAACGCCGCGAGTGCGGGATGCCGTCGGTCGAGCGCCTGAGAGTGGAGAGCTCCGCCATGGGAACCAGTTGACCAGGTGCCGATGAGAGGCCCATGAGCAGCCTCTTCATGCAGCGCTCATCTCCAGGAGGGACGATCTAGACGATGCGCATCCTGGTTGTCGAGGACGAACCGAAGCTCGGACGGCTGCTCGTTCGAGGTCTCGGCGAGGAAGGTCATCCGACCGACCTCGCCCCGACCGGCGAGGAGGCACTCTGGATGGCCGGCGCCGCGCCCTACGACGCGATCGTCCTGGACGTCATGCTTCCGGGCATCGACGGCTTCGCCACCTGCAAGGAGCTGCGCGCCCGGGGCGTCTGGACGCCGGTGCTGATGCTCACCGCGCGCGACGCGATCGAGGACAAGATCGAGGGCCTCGACACGGGCGCGGACGACTACCTGTCGAAGCCGTTTGCGTTCAGCGAGCTACTCGCGCGACTTCGGGCTCTGGCCCGCCGCGCGCCCGCCGAGCGGCCTTCCGCCCTTCAGGTCGACGATCTCCGGCTCGACCCCGCGACCCACCGCGCGTGGCGGGGTGACGACGAGCTCGATCTCACCGCCAAGGAGTTCGTGCTGCTCGAGGCGTTCATGCGGCGCCCGGGAGAGGTGATGTCGCGGGTTCAGCTCCTGGACGCGGCGTGGGATCTCGCGTTCGAGAGCCAGTCGAACGTCGTCGACGTCTACATCCGCTACCTGCGCGAGAAGGTCGATCGTCCGTTCGGCCGCCACTCGATCGAGACCGTGCGCGGCGTGGGGTACCGGCTGAGCACCGGATGAACCGGATCCCGATCCGGGTTCGCCTGACGCTGCCCTTCGCCCTGGCGATGGCGCTCGTGCTGGCGGCGGTCGGTGCGTTCGTCTACGTGCGGGTCAGCTCGACGCTCCTGCGCTCCGCCGACCAGACGCTCCTCGCGAAGGCGACCTCGGTCACCCTCCGGCTCGACAAGGGGCGCCCGCCGGTCGACAGGGAATCCGACAGCGGCGTGAGCTTTGCCCAGGTGCTCTCGGCCCGGGGTGCCGTGTCGCTCTCGGACCCGGTCGGCCTGCCGGCGCTGCTCACCGCGAGCCAGGCACGGATGGTGTCCGCCGGCGGCTCGGTGCGCGCAACGGTGTCGATCCCCGGCCGCTCCGGACGCTGGCGGCTGCTCGCGATCCCGCGGTCGGGCAAGCAGGCGAGCGCGCTCGTGCTCGCGACCTCGCTCGGCGCACGGGCCGAGTCGCTCGAGGATCTCCGCCGCGAGCTGGCCCTGGCGCTGCCGCTCGCGCTGCTGCTCGCGACGCTCGGCGGTTACCTGCTCGCAGGCGCGGCGCTTCGCCCGGTCGAGGCGATGCGGCGAAAGGCCAGCGCGATCTCGGCGGCGACCCCCGGCAGCCGGTTGCCGGTGCCGCCCGCCCGCGACGAGGTGGCGCGGCTCGCCGAGACCCTCAACGAGATGCTCGAGCGGCTCGAGACCGCCTTCGAGCACGAGCGGCGATTCGTCGCAGACGCCTCGCACGAGCTGCGCACCCCGCTCGCCCTGCTTCGGACCGAGCTCGAGCTCGCGCTTCGCCATCCGCGCTCGAACGCGGAGCTCGAGGACGCGATCCGGTCGGCCGCCGAGGAGACCGAGCGGCTCACCGCTCTCGCCGCCGACCTGCTCGTGATCGCCCGCGCCGATCAGGGGAAGCTGACGGTGCATCCGGAGACGGTCGCCGTCAGCGAGCTGTACGCGGCCGTTGCCCCTCGTTTCGAGGCGCGTGCCGACTACGCGGGGCGCACGATCGATGTCGAGGTCGACGACGAGCTCACGGTCGAGGTGGATGCGAAGCGGGTCGAGCAGGCGATCGGCAACCTCGTCGACAACGCGCTCGTGCACGGCGCGGGGACGGTGAGGCTGTCTGCCGTTCGCCGCGATGGGCGGGTCGAGCTGCATGTCTCCGACGACGGGCCGGGCTTCCCCGAGGGATTCGCGACGCGCGCCTTCGACCGGTTCAGCAGGGCCGACGAGGCGCGGCCGCGCAGCGGGAGCGGGCTCGGCCTGGCGATCGTCCGGTCGATCGCCGAGGCCCACGGCGGCGAGGCCGGCGCCTCGCCCGATCCCGGAGCGTCCGATGTCTGGGTGTCGCTTCCGGCCGGGCGGGCCGCCGGCTCGCGGCCAGCTTCGAGGGATCAGTTACTTCGAGAGCTTCAGTAGGGCTGACTGCAAGGACTGCTCGAACGCCTGGCTCGTGTCGGTCGCGCCCGAGACGCCCTGGATGTTGGCGCTCTGCGCCTTCAGGAACTCCTGGCGGAGGTACGGGAGCGACTGCGACATGATGTATTGCGAGCGGTCGGTGTGGTAGGTGTAGTTCCCGCCGAGGTCGGTGTAGCGGATCGTCGTCTTGCCGTTCTTGGTCGTGATCTTCGCGGTGACGATCGTCGTGACGCTGCCCCACCGACTGGCGGTCGCGGTCGTCCCGACGAGCTTCCGGGTGACGACCTTCGTTGCCGTGGCAGTGGAGGCCGAGCGCGTCGCGGCGACCGCCTGCGAGGCGGGCACCGCGATCGTCAGCGCGCTCAGGGCTGCTGCAAGTTGAGTTTTCATAGATGCCAGTCTGGTCGAGGGCGATGAGAGGCCGATGTGACCGAGCTAAGAAACTGCTGAGAACTAGTTGAGGCGGAGCCTGAGAGCGCTCGCGCTCTTCGGGCCCCAGAGGCCGTCGGCTGTGAGGCCGGCAGAGCGCTGGAAGCGCTTGACGGCGGCGATCGTCAGGGGCCCGTAGAAGCCGGTGACCGGGCCGTGGAAGAAGCGGAGCTTCTTGAGCTGGCGCTGGAGGCGAGCGACAGCGGTCGTGGGCAGGCCGCTCGCCGGAGCTGCGCTCGCCCCGCCCGCCGACCCGGAGACCCACGCGGCCAGCGCCTGGATGTCGGTCGAGGAGAGCGAGCCGCTGAACGACGGCATCCCGCCGCCGCCCGAGGCCACCTGGTCGGCGACCGCCGCTGCGGAGGGGCGCAACGAGTCGAGGTTCGGGCCGGCGGTTCCGGTGGATCCGGCGGCGTTGAGGGTGTGGCAGCCGCCGCAGCCGGCCTGCGACCAGAGCTGGGGGCCGGTGGCCGCGCGGGCGGCGGCGGGGAAGAGGATGATGCTCGCCGAGCCGGCGGCGAGCAGGGTGAGGCGCTTCAAGCTGGCTCCTTTCGAGGGGTTCGAGTCGGCGACGGTAGGCGTCGCCGATGAGCCGGCGGTGAGAGGGAGCTAGGGGGCGAGCGGGATGCGCACGCGGACGGTGGTTCCCGCGCCGGGCTCCGACTCGACCTCGACGGTGCCGTGGTGCGCCTCGACGACGGCGTCGACGATCGCGAGCCCGAGTCCTGCGCCGCCGCTCGCCCGGGCGCGCGATGGGTCGGCTCGGTAGAAGCGCTCGAAGACATGCTCGCGCGTCTCGGCGTCCATCCCGGGGCCCGAGTCGGCGACGGAGAGGACGGCGGTCTCCCCGTCGTGCGCGAGCGTGACTCGGAGCAGGGCCTCGGGCGGGGTGTGGGCGCGGACGTTGCCGAGCAGGTTGTCGATGACCTGGCGCAGGCGGTCGTGGTCGCCGAGGACGGTGCTCGGCGTCAGGTCGGCCTCGAGTGGGCGGTCGGGCTCGAGTGTCTTCGCGGTCTCGATCGCCTCGGCGACGACGTCCTCGAGCGAGATCGGCTCGAGCGTCAGCGGCCTTCCTTCGTCGAGGTGTGCCAGGAGCAGCAGGTCCTCGACGAGCACGCTCATCCGCTCGGACTCGCGGCTGATCCCCTTCATCGACCGTTCGAGGTCGTCGGGGCGGCTGGCGGCGCCGCGGGTGAAGAGCTCGGCGTACGCGCGGACGGCGGCGAGCGGGGTGCGGAGCTCGTGCGAGGCGTCGGCGACGAAGCGGCGGAGCTTGCTCTCGGAGGCTTCGAGCGCGCTCACCGCTTCCTCGATGTGCTCGAGCATGCTGTTCAGTGCGAGCCCGAGACGCCCGACCTCGGTGCGGTCGTCCTCCTCGACGCGCTGCGAGAGGTCGCCGGCTGCGATTGCGGCGGCGGTCCTGCCCATCGCGTCGAGCGGCTTCAGGCCGATCCGGATCACCCACAGGCCGACGGCGGTCATCGCGATCAGCGCGATTGCGGTGACGAGCAGCTCGATCAGGAGGAGGCGATGCAGCGTGCTGTCGACGCTGTTGAGCGGTGCGGCGATCAGCAGGATCCGGTTCGGGGCGCTCGGCTCGGCGGAGGCCCGGACGCGGTAGTGGCCGCCGCCGCTGAGCGCGCCGACGGTGAAGAAGTGCACGCGGTCGCCGTCATCGGTGTTCGATTCGGCGGGGAGGGTGACCGTCGCGGGCAGCTTCGGGCCGGGGGCGGCCTCGGAGTCGCCGAACTCGGGGATGCACGCGCTCTGCAGGATCGTCTGGTTCGTCTTGCGCAGCTGGATGCAGTAGCCGGGGATCGAGTTGAAGAGCCCCTGGAGGTTGCCGCCGGGGCCCGGGCCGTCGGGCTTGGGGCCGCGGGTGGGGAAGAGGCCGTGCTCGACACCGGGGTGCGTCGAGTTGAGAGTGCTGTCGACGCGGTCGTAGAGGAACGACTTGAGGGCGGCGTAGGTCGCGAGGTCGGCGGCGATCAGGCCCGCCGCCGCGAGGGCGATCACGCCGATCAGCAGGCGGGCGCGGAGCGAGAGCCGCCTGAGCACGGGCTACCGTCGCTCGGCTTCGAGCATGTAGCCGGCCTGGCGCACGGTCTTGATCATCGGCGGGCCGGCGGCGTCGAGCTTGCGGCGCAGGTAGCTCACGTAGGTCTCGACGACGTTCGTGTTGCCGCCGAAGTCGTAGCGCCACACGTGCTGGAGGATCTGCCCCTTCGAGAGCACGCGGCGCGGGTTGAGCAGGAAGAAGCGGAGCAGGTTGAACTCGGTGGCGGTCAGATCGATCCGGTTGTCGGAGCGGAAGACCTCGTGGCGGCCTTCGTCCAGGACGAGGTCGCCGTAGCGGAGGACGTCGCCGGGGAGCTCGCTGCCGGTGCGCCTGAGGATCGCCTGCACGCGGGCCACGATCTCGGCGAGGCTGAACGGCTTCGTCACGTAGTCGTCGCCGCCGGCGCGGAGAGCCTCGACCTTGTTCTCGACGCCGCCCTTGGCGGTGAGGAAGAGGATCGCGGTCTTGAAGCCGCGCTCGCGCAGGCGCTTGCCGACCTCCAGGCCGTCGATGTCGGGGAGCATCCAGTCGAGGACGATCAGGTCGGGCTCGAAGGTCATCGTGGTCGACAGGGCGTCGCGGCCGTTCGCGGCCTCTTCGACCTCGAACCCCTCGTAGCGGAGGGCGGTCGCGACGGCGTCGACGATCGCGGGCTCGTCGTCGACGACGAGGATCCTGGCGTTTGCGGTGTCGGTCAGCGTGTTCATGAAGGCAAGTCTGTCTGGAGTAGCTGTGGGTTGTCTGAGAAATGCGGTGCCGAAGCTGTGAATCGCCTGTGAGTCGATTCCAGCTCCGGCACGCTGTTCATACACCGAAGCCGGGGCCCGTGGCCGAGGCAGCCTCGCTCCAGGTGACGGCGAAAGCACTTCCTGCTGCGGTGAGCCGGGTGGGCGTGGCCAGCGCGCCGCTCGTGACGTCGGCGGTGTAGTGGCCGTAGGGGCCGCCCGGGCCGCCGCCCGAGGATTCGGATTCGAGCTGGATCTTCGTCGCCGACCAGGCCGAGTCGGAGATCGTGCCGGTGTGGCCGGCGGTCGAGGTGGCTGCGGCGCTCTCGAAGCTGACCGTCCCGAAGTCGGTCAGCGGGATGACCGCCGTTCCGCCCGGGGTGAGGGTCGAGGGCGCCTCGGCGATCCATTCGGCGGAGGAGATGTCCGGCGCGGCCATCCTCAGCGTCTTGGTGAAGGCCTTGCCGGTGGTCGCGTTCTTCAGCGACACCGTGACGGCGGTGCCGTTCACCTTGACCGCGGCCGAGATGCGGTCGCCCGCGTGGACCTTCAGGGCGACCTTCACCGAGCCTGCCGGGAGGAGCTCGTACCACGCCGAGTAGCGGACGGTGCCGTTGGCGAGGCAGTCGACCTCTGTGCCGGTCTGCTCGAGCGCGTTCGATGTGGTCGAGTTGCCGCCGAGCCCGACCCAGAACGCGGAGGAGCTCGTGGCGGCGGTGGTCGAGGTGCAGTTGGCTTTCGGCTGGACCCAGGTGCCGCTCACGGACTTGTAGGTGGTGCCGCTGACGGCGTAGCCCGACCAGTTGGTGCTCACCGCGGTGGAGGCGGCGAGCGCCGGCTGGGTGGCGAGCGCGAGGGCGGCGATGGTGGCGACGACGGCGGCGCGGATCATCGGGCCACCGCCTGCGACCAGGAGCGGGCGGGCGCGGGGGCCGGGTTGCGGGCGCTCGAGCGTGCGTGGATCACGCCGGCGGCGAGCGCGACGACCGCGCCTTCGACGAAGAGCGAGGCGAGGCCGAGCGTCTCCGTCCAGTTGCCGATGTCGTCCGCACCGCCGGGAATCCCGACGGTGCGCGATATGACGAACCCGACCATGGCCCCGAGTGGCAGCAGAATCGCCGCCAACCAGGCCCGCGGATCGCTCGCCCGGATCAGCGCCGCGGCCGTGACCACGCACCCGGCGATCAGGCCGAGGTAGAGCCAGCCCTTGTAGGCCTGCGAGTCGAACGTCCCCGGCAGGTCGAGCACGTGGATCAACGCCACGCCCGCCAGCCCGATCACGGCGACCGAGCGGGCGATCCCGTCCCGAACCACGTCCCCGAGGGCCGTGTCGATTTCGCGTCTGAGTGTCTGAGTTGTCATCGCGTCTCCTTTGCTTGGTTGATGCAGCAAGGATCCGCCCGCCTCCTCAGAGCCAGCTGTGACCCGGCTGAGGAGCCTCGTAGACCACCCCTTCGGACATGCCGCAACGAGACATGTCGTGGGGACAGTCCCCCGGCCGTGTCTCGGCAGGCCGTGGTCGTAGCGCCACGTTGGGGGACTGTCCCCCACTGTGTCTGGTTGCGCCATGTCTTGGGGACAGTCCCCCAGCCGTGCCTCGGGAGGCCGTGGCCGTTGCGGCCGCGTCGGGGGACTATCCCCGACCGTGTCTGGTTGCGCGATGCCTTGGGGACTGTCCCCAGTCGTGTCTCGGGAGGCCATCGCCGTTGCGGGCACGTTGGGGGACTGTCCCCGGCCGCGTCTGGTTGCGCGATGTCTTGGGGACTGTCCCCCGGCCGTGTCTCGGTAGGCCGTTGCCGTCGCGGCCACGGCCGGGGGACTGTCCCCAGGCGTGGCCGGAGCGGCGGTGTCGGGAATGGGCGAAGTAGGATTCGTTCGTCGTGAACCCGCCCGGCCTCTCGTCGCCGTGGACGGCCGAGCCGCTCGTGCTGGCGCTCGCCGCCGTCGCGGTCGTGTGCTTCGCGCAGGGGTTCCTGCGGCTACGGCGGCGTGGGCGCGCCGACCATGCGGGGTGGTATCGCGCCGCGTTGTTCGCGCTCGGGCTCGGGATCCTCGTGCTGCCGCTCGTCTCGCCGCTCGACGAGCTCGGCGACCGCTACCTGCTCTCCGCGCACATGCTCCAGCACGTGCTGATCGCCGACGTTGCGCCGGCGCTGATCCTGGTCGCGCTCCGGGGGCCGCTGCTCTTCTTCGTCGTGCCGACCGCTCTGCTCAGCGCCGCCGGACACACCGCCTGGCTGCGGCGATTCGCCTCGTGGCTCTTCAGGCCGGTGCCGGTGCTCGTCGCCTGGGCGCTCGCGTTCGGTCTCTGGCACATCCCGGCGGCCTACGATGCCGCCGCCCGGCATCAGTTCGTGCACGACCTCGAGCACGCGAGCTTCGTCGTTGCCGGGTTCCTCGTCTGGACGATCCTCGTCGACCCCGCCGGCCACCACCGCGTCTCGCTCGGGCGCCGGCTCGCGATGATCGGAGCCCTGTTCGCCATGGGGACGGTGATCGCCGACGTCCTGATCTTCAGCCTGCGCCCGCTCTACCCCGCCTACGCCGACCAGGCGCATCGGGTCTTCGGCCTCTCGCCGCTGCACGACCAGCAGTTCGCCGGGATCGTGATGAACCTCGACCAGATCCTCACCCTCGGCACCTGCGCTGCGCTCCTGCTCCTGCCGGCGCTCCGCCGGCGGCGGCGCGCGAGTCTCGTCGGCGCCGGGCAGCCGGCGTGACGTGAGCGGCGCCTACCGCTTCAGCTTCGAGCCGCTCTTTCTCGTCCTGGCGCTGGCCGCGGCCGCCCTCTACATCCGGGACGTTCGCCGGTCACCGCGTGAAGAGAGACCCGGCGCCGGCCGCATCACCGTCTTCGCGCTCGGCCTGCTGCTGATCGCGGTGCCGGTCGACTCGCCGCTCGAGACGCTCTCGGCGCACTACCTCCTGATCGCCCACCTGCTCCAGAACGCGCTGATGGCCGACTGGGGCCCGCCGCTCGTGATCATCGGCCTCACCACGCCGATGCGCCGCCGGGTCGCTGCCGCCGGCGGCCGCCCGCTCGCCGCGCTCACCCGGCCCGCCGTCGCGCTGATCCTCTGGATCGTCGTCTGGTACGGCGTCCACCTCGCGTTCTTCTACGACTGGGCGCTCCGCGACAACTGGCCGCTCAACCTCGAGCACGGCCTGCTCCTCGCGGCCGGCCTGGTCTTCTGGTGGCCGGTCCTCGGCGAGCCACGCCGCCTCGGCTCGCTCGGCGTCCTCGCCTACCTCGGCATCGCCTTCATCACGGCGCCATGGCTCTCGCTCGCGTACATCTTCGCCTCGTCGCCGCTCTACTCGTTCTACGCCGGCGCGCCGCGCCTCTGGGGCCTCTCGCCGATCCGCGACCAGAACCTCGCCGGGATCCTGATGAACGCGGAGCAGACCGCGATCATCTTCGTCGCGTTTGCCTGGGCGCTCCTGCGGGTGCTCGCCGAGGAGGAAGAGCAGCAGCGCCTCGCCGACGCCGCCTACCTCGAGGCTCATACGAATAAGATCGCGCCGTGAGAGCCGTGAAGGACCGGATCCGGGTGCTTGCGTTCTTCACGCCGTGGGTGTCGGTCCCACTCGCCTTCCTCGGGGTCGTGACCGTGCTCACCTACCCGCTGCTGCTGATCACGCCGCTTGCGTGGATCTGCGTGCCGGTCGCGATCGTCGCGGCGATCCTGCTCGCCCTGTACCTGCGCCCGCGCTACCGGCTGGCGATCCTGGACAGCTCCCCGCTCGGCGTCTTCTACTGGCTCCAGCGCCGGACGTAGCTCAGCCGACGAGCCGCTCGATCGCACCGTCCCAGGTGATCGCGACCGCCCGCGGGTAGCCGGCCTCACCGTAACGCCGCGCGATCTCCTCGCTCGCGATCGCCTCACCGCAGACGACCGCGAGCGCCGCCGCGTTCGGCTCCGCCACCCAACCCGTCTCGCCCGGCAAGGACGAAGTCGAGCGGCCCGCCCGAATCGGTCGCCGTCACGACCGGCTTGCTCGAGCGGTACGCCTCGAGCGGCACCATCCCGAAGTCCTCGTCGATCGGCGCGTAGTAGACGGCACGGCACGTCGCGTACAGCTCGGCCAGAGCTCGCACTCGTCGACCCGCCCGGCGAAGCGCACCCGGTCGCCGAGGCCGAGCTTCGAGCCGAGCTGCTCGAGCCTGTCGCGATCCGGCCCGTCGCCGGCGACGACGACTCGAAGCCGAGGCTCGATCGCCGCCGCCTCGAGCAGCAGGTCGATCCGCTTCAGCGAGTCGAGCCGCCCGACCGAGAGTACGAACGGGTCGTAGCGCTCGCACCGGTAGTCGAGCTCCTGCGGCGGGTGCGGGAGAACCTCTGCCTCGAGGCCCGTCGAGCGCTGCAGCCGGCCCGCCACGTTCGGCGACGTCGCGAAGATCTTCCGCGCCCGCTCCAGGGCAAACTGGTCGGCAGCCGTGATTCGCTCCCTGATCGCCCGGTCGAAGCGCGTCTCGCTCAGCTGCCCGTGCTCGGTCCGGTCGAGCTCGTAGGCCTGGCGGAACTGGTGCACGAGCCAGACGACCTTGTTCGGATGGTCGATCAGATACGACGGGAACTTCGTCGCGATCACGAGATCTGCGGGAGCCGAGCCGCCGGGAAGCAGGTCGACGAACCGCCACATCAGCCCGCTCTCCAGCAATCGCTTGTTCGGCCACGTCTGGAACGGCACGCTGACGATGTCCGCCTCGTGCCCGCGCGCCCGCAGCTCGGCGACCAGCTTGTCGGTGAAGATCTCGGCGCCTCCGCGCACGAAAGGCTGCTGCGGACGGCAGACGGCGATCCTCACGAGAAGGAGCGGCTTCGTCCACCAGCCGCATCGCCGTGATCACCGCCTGCCCAGCCGCGTAGAGCCGATGCAGAGGGTGCGTGTCCGAGGCGAGCGCGCTCTCACGCGCCTCCGCGAAGAGCCTCGGGCCCGTCGTCAGGATGTTGAACCGGATCGTCCCGTCCATCGGCAGCTCGTCGCCGTCGGCTCTCGTCGACCGGGCTGACGGTCTCCGCGACCTCGACCCACCGCTTGCTTGCGAGCGCGACCGACGAGTGGTCGCCCATCCCGATCTTCCCGCCGCCGTTCGACACGTACATGCTGGTCGTCCCGTCCGCGAGCCCCATGACGCTGACAACGGCGGTGTCGTAGCCCATATCCATGATCACGCCGAGGGCGCGCCCGCCCGGAACGACCGGCGGCGCCTTGATCTCGACCTCGCCGAACGAGAGCGCCTGCTCCCGCAGCTTGAGATAGATGTCGGCGATCTCGCGCTCGGCCATGTCAGGCGGCGCGCCTAACCGACCGCGACTGAGCGGGCCGCGCGGAACGCGGCCACCGCGCGCTCGACGTCGTCTTCGCTCGTCTGCCAGTTCGAGACCGAGATGCGGATCGCCCGGCGCTCGTCCCAGACCGTCCCGCCGAGCCAGGCCTCGCCGCCGTCCTGGATCGCCGCGATCACGCGGTCGGTCTCCTCGTCGTCCTCGAAGCGCAGCAGCACCTGGTTGAGAACGACGTCGTTCAGCAGCTCGCAGCCGGGAATGTCGGCCAGGCCTGCGGCGATCTCGCGGGCACGGAGGCATGTGCGCTCGATCAGCTCGGCGACGCCGGAGCGGCCGAGGGCCCGGATCGCGGCGTAGATCGTGAAGGCGCGCGCCCGCCGCGAATGCTCGGGCGTCCAGTCGACCGGATCGCGCGCCAGGTCGGAGTGCGTCAGGTAGACCGAGCGAATGCCGAGGGCGGCCCGGTGCGAGTCGGGATGGGCGCAGAACGCAGCGCCGCTGTCGTAGGGGACGTTGAGCCACTTGTGGGCGTCGGTCGCCCACGAGTCGGCGCGCTCGACGCCGGCGGTGAGGTGACGAAGGTCGGGCGAGGTGGCGGCCCAGAGACCGAACGCGCCGTCGACGTGAAGCCATGCGCCCGATCCCTCGACCGCGTCCGCGATCGCGTTCAGGTCGTCGAAGGCGCCGGTGTTCACCTCGCCGAACTGCGCGCAGACGATGGTCGGCCCGGATTCGCGGGCGAGCTCCTCGCCGAGCGCGTCCGTGACCATGCGGCCCTGCGAGTCGGACGGCACGAGCCGGATCGAGCCCGTGCCGAGTCCCAGGAAGCGAACGGCGCGATCGATCGTGCCGTGGCGTTTGGCCCCCGCGATCACGCGGATCGGCGGCGCCCCTGCGAGCCCGTCCGTCTCCACGTCGTGCCCCGCAGCCGCGAGCACGTGGTGCCGCGCTGCGGCGAGCGCCGTCCAGTGCGCCATCTGGCAGCCCGTCACGAGGGCGAACGACGCATCGGCCGGGATCCCGAGCAGCTCCTTCAGCCAGCTACCCGCGACCTCCTCGACGACCGCGGCCGCCGGGGTCGGCAGGGCGAGCCCGGCGTTCTGATCCCAGGCCGAGGTGAGCCAGTCGGCCGCGAGCGTCACCGGGAGCGCGCCCCCGATCACGAAGCCGAAGTACCGCCCGCTCGTCATCTGCGTGAGCCCCGGCTCCGCGTCCCGGGAGAGCGCCTCGATCACCTCGAGCGAGTCGGTGGGCCCTTCCGGGAGCGGCGCGTCGAAGATCTCGCGCAGCTCGTCGATCGTCGCCTCGGGCCTGACCTGCAGGTCCGGGACGGACTCGACGTACTGGATTCCGAGCTCCGCGGCGCGCTCGAGCAGCCGGCGATCATCCACGGCTCGAGTCTATGCCAAAGGCGTCAGGGGCCCTGGAACGCCGAGCTGTCCTCGACGAGGAGCGCGTTCGTCAGCGCGTCGCGAACGACGACCGTGACGCGCTTCAGCGTCAACCCCGTTGCGGGGGTGCGGATCGAGAGCGTCGCGTCGTTGTTCACGTAGTTGATGTAGGTGTCGACCTTGAACTGGTGCGCGCCATCGGGCCCGGTGACGGTCTGGACCGGGAGGCAGGCTGCGGGGAAGCTCACGTCCGGGCAGGCGGCGTCGCCGTTCGAGCCTCCGGCGGCCTGATTGGTCGAGGGCGGGATGTTCGCGTCCTGCGAATGGCCCGTCACGTACTGGTCGCTGCCCGAGCTCGGGATCAGGCTGGTGTCCAGCCGGATGCCGGTGAAGTTGACGGTGCGGTAGATCTCCATCTGGCTCTCGGCCAGAGTCAGCGCGGTGCCGCGCTCGGCCGTGCGGTGCAGCGAGAGCGCGCTCGCCGAGAACACCGAGACCAGGCCGCCGATCCCGATCGTCAGGATCGTCATCGAGATCAGCATCTCGAGCAGGCCGAAGCCGCGCTCGTCGGCGGCGCGGCTCGGCGAAGCGAGCGGATCACGGAGCGTGCCTTCACTTCAGCTGCTCCCACGAGCCCGGGACGGAGACCCACGAGGCGACCGCGGGGCCGGACGTCGTCGTCGTCGACGTCGACGTGGCCGCCGCGCCCGGCGCGCCCGGCGGGCGGAGTGAACGTGCTCGACAGCGTCCCCGCGCCCGACATCGTTCGCCGGTGTCGGCGATCACGGGGCCGTCCATGGAGCTGCCGTTTGCGCCGTTGAAGACGCCGTTCATGAAGGCGATCCCCTCGTAGGTGCCGGCGCCCGTCATGCTCCAGGCGGGGGAGACGTTGCTCGCGTTGACCGCGACGACCTCGAGCAGGTTCTGGGTGGTGTCGAGGTTTCCGAGGCAAAGGCTGCCGGAGATCGGCAAGCCGCAGATGCTGGCCCCGTTCTCGATCGTCACCGTGCCGTTGACGTAGATCGTCCCGATGCCCTGGAACTCGATGACGTCGTTGGCGCCGAAGTCGAGGTTGACATCGAGGAAGACCGTGCCGGAGATCGTCAGGATGCCGGGGTTGCGTCAAGGACTCGCTTCCGGAGGCCGGGTAGCTGAACGCGAGCCGGCCGAGCAGGTTCCCGCTCGAGTCGTAGTAGCGGCAGTCGAAGCTGTTGGCGGCATGCCCGTTTCCGGAGCGGTTGACGATCTGCCCGAAGTCGACGATCTTCGAGTTGGCCGTCGGAGAGCCGGTGGCGCTCGTGTTCCGGGTCGTGTCGTTGTCGATCACCTTCGCGTCGAACTGAGCTGCCGTCCAGCCGCTCGGGTAACTCGACACGTTCGCCACGTTGGTCGGGTCGTTGTTGCACAGATGGCCCGGGCCGGGCGCGGCGTTCGAGTACCAGGCCGGGTCGATCGTCGGCTTCGTGATCGGGTTCTGCGTCGACGAGTACGCCCCGGCCCAAACGCCCGAGCCGTAGCCGGCGTTGTTGACGTTCGACGTCGGATTCCCCTGCTTGCTGCAGAGGACGGCGGCGTTCGAGTGGTTGCCGTCGACGCACCCGCCGACGACGGTCGCGTTCTTCAGCTTCAGCGTCGACTTCCCGATCGGCGAGGAGTTGTTGCTCGTCTTGAGCTTGCCCCCGATGTACAAGCTGACCGTGCCGCCGGCGCTGCCGGTCGGCTCCGAGATCGAGTGGGGAGCCTCCGCCCGAGAGGCAGAGCGAGCCGGCGACGTAGGTGTTCGTCGTGATCGCGGCGCTGTTGCCGAGCGTGTTCGCGTTGGTGGACGACGTCGTGCAGTCGGACGCGGCTGCGCCGAGGAAGACGCCGTAGCCGTACGCGGCCGAGGCGGGAATCGTCGTGGTGGTCGTGGTCGTCGTCGAGGTCGGGGTGACCGTCTCGCCGAGCTTGGTCAGGAGGATGTGCGTCTGGCTGGCTCGCGACGCCCGTGGAGGTGATCGTCCACGTGTACTTCGTCGAGTCCGCCGGATCCACAACACGCGTGGCGGTGTACGACCACGTCCCGCCCTGCAGCGTGCCGCTGTTCGAGAGCGACGTCACTGTCGAGTCCGACGCCTTGAGGGCGGAGACGGCGGCGTTCAGCCCGGCCTCGGCGACGTTGAGCGCGGAGGTCGAGCTGGTGTCGCGGCCGAAGGCCTGCTCGTTCGAGGTGGCGAGCATCACGGAGCTCGCCGAGGTGATCCCGAGCACGAGCACGATCAGGAGCGCCCAGATCAGCACCACGCCCTCGGACTCCGCAAGGCGGAGCCGGAGCGAGCGAAAGCCGCGCCTTTCTTGGCGTTCGATCCCCATCTGTGTCTTCTGTCGGGCGTGCTGCTCAGCTGCGCGAGCGCTCGATCGAGGGAATGAGCGCCGGCCCGCCGCAACCGATGCACGGAGCATCTCCCGTCGATTTCACCTGCCCGCTCGCCTGACCCGCGTCCTCGCTCAGGAGGAGGGGTTCACCCTGGTCGAGCTCCTCGTCGTGATCCTGCTGATGGGGATCATCATGGCGCCGCTGATCGACTCGATGGTCTCGGCGCTGAACGCCCAGGCCCAGCAGACGAACGTCGTCGCAGCGCAGGAGCAGGCACGGCTTGCGATGGAGCGCATGCGCAAGGACATCCACTGCGCGCATTCCGTGAGCGCGGCAACCCTGAACGACGACGGCGGCTACACCGTCCTGCTCACGGAGACCAACGTGACCGGAGTCGCCGAATGCCCCGGCCTGCTCTCGCTGAACGCCTCGGCGGTGCAGTGGTGCACGATCCCGGTCGCCGGCGGGACCGGCCGCTACCGGCTCTATCGGGAGGACGACCCGGACAAGAACTGCGACGGCGTCGACTCGACCTTCCAGGTGGACTACATCAACCAGGCGAACCTGTGGTCGCTTCCGACCTGCACGGGCGGTCAGTACCCGACGCTCAACGTCGTGCTCCCGGTCACCATCGCCTCCGGCTCGAAGCTGGTCGGCAACTACGACCTTCAGGACCAGATCGCGTTGCGCAACGCCGACCCTTGTAGTTGACCCCGGAGACGAGCGCCCCTTGCGGCGGGCGTCGGCCTCGGATAGACAGGCCCGGTGGGATACGGAGGACGCCAGCGGGCTCTGTTCGGCTGCCTGGCCGGCGCAGCGCTGGTCTACATGGCGTTCGAAGCCCACACGGAGGGCGTCGCGGTCCGTGCGCACAACGGGTTCGGGTCGGACTTCGAGGGCACGATCTGGAACCCCGGGCGGGCAGTGATCCACGGGGTCTCGCCGTACTCGAGCGCCATCGCCACCTCGGGCCTGGAGCCGTCCGTGTACCTGCCGCCGATCTTCCTGGTCACGTTCCCGCTGGGCTGGCTCCCTCTCCACGTGGCGACCTGGGTCTGGTTCGTGGCTCTGGCCGCGGCAGCACTCGCGGTGCCCGCTCTGGTCGGGGTTCGGAATCCCCTCTGCTACGGGCTGTGGATGCTTTCGCTGCCCGTGGTCGACACCCTCATGCTCGGGAACGCGAGCGTTCTGATCGCGCTCGGCTGCGCCCTCACCTGGCGCTATCGCGACCGCCTGAACCTGGCTGCCGTGGCGGCGGCCGGCGTGGTCGCGTTGAAGTTCTGGATCTGGCCGCTGCTGGCCTGGCTGCTGATCGTGCGGCCCCGGAGCGGCATCCGGGCGGCCGCGATCTTCGTCGTCGTCACCCTCGCTTCCTGGGCCGTGATCGGCTTCCGCGGATTCCTCCAGTATCCCGGCCTGATGCATACCGAGGCGCAGCGCTACGCCCGGCCCGGGGTGCTGTTCGTCGCCGCGCTGATCCAGCTCGATGTGCCGATCAAGCTCGCCGCTGCGGCTGGTGTCCTGGGCGGTCTCCTGCTGCTGCTCGTGGCGTACTCGAGGCGCGCGAGCGATCTCGACTCCTTCGCTCTCGCATTGCTGGCCTCTCTCGTCATCACCCCGGTCGCCTGGCCTCACTACCTGGCTCTGCCGGCGCTGACGCTGATGATCCTCCGGCCCACATTGTCACCCGCCTGGGCATGGTTCCCGGCGCTCTGGATCGGGTTCGACCTCGCGAAGCACCACGGTCCCGCCGCTCAGTCGCTCGTGCTGTGCCTGTTCGCCGTCCTGCCGGCTGTGCTCGTGCTCCTGTCCGGATCTCGCCGCTCGGCCGCGATCGGCGGGCTCGCCCCGGCCGGCAACGGGCCCTGAGCCGGAGTATGCTCGCGGCTCCCGAGCGCGTGCTGGACCACGTCCCCCAACAGTCGAGATCGAGGCGCCACCGCGATCGCTCGACCTCCCGCGAGATCGACTCGAGGGCGGCGTTGCAGCGGCTCGCCGGCCTGATCGGCAATCGCGCGTTCAGCGACGGCGTGGTCGCTCCCCAGCAGGCGCGGATCGGGCTCCGGCGCCCGCGCCGCCCGCGTTCGATCTCCTTGTTCGGGAGATCGCGCACACGGAGCTCCAGGGAGAGTCGTTTGCCGCTCAGCCCGTGGTCAGCCGGAGCGCAGGCGCTGCACTCCAGCGTGCGCCCGAGGCAGATGCGATCGAGGGTCAGGCGGGTGTGGGGACGAGGCAAGGCGCAGCCGCGGAGGCCGTGGCCGCCGGAACGGCCGGGCCGAGCGCCGAGCAGGGCGAGGTCAGCGGCAACGCGGGCGCCGATGCCCCGGCCCACGGGACGGCGATCGATCCGGGACGGATGATCTCCGGCCTCTCGTCGGCCGTCACTCAGGCCTGGGACATGTGGCAGCGCACCGCGACGATCGTCGGCGTCAACATCAACGCCGTGGTCGCGTCGGGCGGCACGCTGGTCGGCCCACCGATCGGACCGCTCATTCTCGCCTCCGCTCCGAAGGGAACTCCGGAGGAGATCCGTCTCTCCACCGCGGTTGCGACTGCTTTCGGCATGACGTTCATGTCGTGGCAGTCGACGGTGTCGATTCCTGCCCTCCCGATGTACCCGTCGCTTCGCGGCGTTCCCGGCGCCGGTCGCGCCGCCGACGCCAAACGTGCCGTTCCCGCTGGTCACGCTGCTCTCGGCGCCTGCGCTGATGGAGAGTCTCGGCGCCCAGATGGCCGCCATGTACGGCGACCCGACCGACTCGGCCGCGATGGCCGTCTGCAACGCGATCGGCCCGGCGCTCGCGCGGACGTTCCACACCTGGCTCCTGACGACGCAGGTGACGAACATCATGGGGACGGGCCCGATCCCGACCTTCGCCCCGCCCTACTCCCCGGTCGGCCCGGTCATCGGCGGCGTCGGCACGATGATCCCGGGAGGCTTGGTCTAGTGATGCTGTGGCGCGAGCGCCGGCCCAGCCGAGACGGCGACCTCAGGTTTTGGGGTGCAGCGTCGTCGAGCCTTTGCCACCGCCACAGGCGATCGAGCTCATCGAGACAAACGCGGTCGTAGGCGTCACGAAGTGACCCAGTACCTTCCAGTCCTTGAGCTTGCTCTCATAAGCGAAGTGCCCGGAGCTGTCGACCGGGATGTTGAAGACGTTCGTCGGGGCGCGGCCCGTACCGCAGAGGTAGGAAAAGGATGAAATCGCACCGCTCTCGGTTGACGTTGATGGTGATCGTCATCGGGAACGGCGAAGCGTTGAAAAAAGAGCACCCGAGAGAGAGGAGATCGGCTGCGGCTTCACGCCCGACGCAGCGGCCGCACCCGGCGTGTTGTCGTTCGTCTTGACGTGCAGCGTGGTCGACCCTTTGCCGCCGCCGCAGGCGATCAAATTCAGCGAGACGAATGCCGTCGTCGGCGTTACGAAATGACCGGCGAGCTTCCAGTCTCCGAGCTTGCTCTCGTAGGCGAAGCGGCCTGCGGTGTCGACGGGGACGTTGTAGGTCTTCGTCGGCGCACGGCCGGTACCGCAGAGGTAGCTGAGGGAAGAGATCGTTCCACTCTGGCTCACGTTGACGGTGACCGTCATCGCGAAAGGCGAAGCCTTGATCGTGCCGATCAGCGTGGCGCCTTTCTGCGGAGCGGCCGCCTGCGCTCCCGCGGCGCAGATCCCGAGGCTGACGGCAGCCAGCAGGCAACAAGCGCATGCTTCATCGGACGCCTCCTCTTGTTCGGTCGCTGTGCCGCGAAGGCGCGCTCCTAACTCGCGAGATGTCGCGTCAGCGGGGGCTCGACGGGGGAGAATCGGAGGTGCTCCTCCGCGCGCGGTGTTCTGATGAGTCGATGGGGGCGGGAGGATTCGAACCTCCGTAGGCTGAGCCGACGGGTTTACAGCCCGTTCCCTTTGGCCGCTCGGGCACACCCCCGGGAGCGCGGGGCATTGTAGCCTCCTGTCGGTGAAGCGCTACGACGCGATCGTCGTCGGCGGTGGCCCGGCGGGCTCGACGACCGCCTACCGGCTCGCCGAGCGGGCGCTTCGGTGCTGCTCGCCGACAAGGCGACGTTCCCGCGCGACAAGCCCTGCGGCGGCGGGATGACGCTGCGCGCGGTCCGGCAGTGCCCGGTCGATCCGACCCCGGTCGTCGAGGAGTGGGTCGACCAGGTCGAGCTGCGCTTCCGCTACGGGGCGTCGGTCGTGCACAAGACGAACGAGCCGCTGGTCTGGATGACGCAGCGGCGCGCGGCTCGACGCGTTCCTGCTCGACGCGGCGCGCGAGCGCGGGGTGGAGGTTCGCGAGGGCGTGCGAGGTCGCGGTCGACCCGGAAACACGGTGACGCTCGGTCGGGCGAGCGGTTCGACGGCCGACGCGATCGTCGGCGCCGACGGCGCGAACGGCATCACCGCCAAGGCGGTCGGGCTCGGCGAGGGGATCGTCCACGGCGTCGCGTACGAGGGGAACGTCCCGTACCCGACGCTCCGCGCGAGCGCTACGCGCGCCGGCTCGTGCTCGAGCTGGCCGACATCCCGGGCGGCTACGCCTGGGTCTTTCCGAAGGGCGACCACGCGAACGTCGGCGTCGGCGGCTGGCAGAGCGAGGGGCCGAAGCTGCGCGAGCACCTCGAGCGCGCCTGCGAGGCGCACGGGCTCGAGCCGGACGAGCTCGAGGAGCTGCGCGGCCACCGGCTGCCGCTGCGGCGGCCGGGCACGCGGATCGCCGCCGAGCGGGCGCTGCTCGTCGGCGACGCCGCCGGGCTGATCGACCCGGTCTCGGGCGACGGGATGTACGAGTGCTTCGTCTCCTCGCGGCTCGCGGCGGCGGCGATCCTCGACCTGCTCGCCGGGCGCGCCTCGACGCTGCGAGCCGTACGAGGCAGCCGTCGACGGCGAGCTCGCGCCGCTCCACCGCGCCTCGTGGAAGCTCAAGCAGGCGCTCGACCGCTGGCCGCGGGCCTCCTGGCAGGTCGCGCGGACGAAGCTCCTCTGGGTGAGCATCCGAGGCATGCTCGACGGCGAGCTGCCCGATCCCGGCCGAGCAGCACGGCCTCGCGCGCGTCCCGCTGCGGGCGCTCGCGATCCTCGGCCGCGGCGCCTGACGGCGAGGGATCAAGCTCGGCCGGGCGTGCTGCCGACTAGAGACTCGAGATGAATCTCGACGCTCTCCTTGCCGAGGCCGTCGACGCTCGGCGCCTCCGACATCCACCTGAAGCTCGGCCGGCCGCCGCTGCTCCGCCGCGACGGCGAGGTCGACGCCGCTCGACGGTCACCAGCCGCTCACCGAGGCCGACCTCGACGCGTGCGCTCGCCACGGTGACCGCGGGCGCGCCGCGAGCGCGCCGAGCCGTTCCAGGAGAGCGGCGACCTCGACCTCGCCTACACCGCGCGACGGCCTGCCGCGCTTCCGCGTCAACGTCTTCCGCCAGCGCGGCGCGACGTCGATCGCGCTCCGCGTCATCCCGAAGCTAGTCCCGAACTTCGCCGCGCTCGGGCTGCCGCCGGCGGTCGAGAAGCTCGCCGAGCGAGCATCGCGGGCTCGTGCTCGTCACCGGCGCCACCGGCTCCGGCAAGACGACCACGCTCGCGGCGATGCTCGACCACATCAACCGCACCCGGCGCTCGCACATCGTCACGATCGAGGACCCGATCGAGATCCTCCACGACGACCACCAGTCGATCGTCAACCAGCGCGAGGTCGGCCTCGACACCGAGAGCTTCGGCCAGGCGCTCCGGCGGGCGCTCCGCCAGGACCCGGACACGATCATGATCGGCGAGCTGCGCGACGCCGAGACGGCGCAGACCGCGCTCCAGGCCGCCGAGTCGGGCCACCTCGTCCTCTCGACGCTGCACACGATCGACGCCGCCGAGACGATCGGCCGCATGATCGAGTTCTTCCCGGAGGGCAAGCAGCAGGCGATCCGCTCGATCATGGCCGGCGTCCTGCGCGGCGTGATCTCCCAGCGGCTGCTGCCCGAGCATCGACGGCGGCCGGGTCGCGGTCGTCGAGGTGATGGTCATGAACGCGCGCATCGCCGACCTGATCCGCGAAGGCCGGCCCGACGAGATCACCGACGCGATCGCCGAGGGCGAGTTCTTCGGCATGCAGACCTTCGAGCAGGCGCTGATCGAGGCGCGTGGTCTCAGGCGAGATCGAGCGCGAAGTCGCCGCCGACGCCGCCAGCAACCGCCACGACTTCCTCGTCGCGCTCGAGCGCGAGCTCAAGCGTCGGCGCCATCGATGCCGCACCCGCCGAGGCCGAGGCCGAGGACCACGAGCCCGTCGTCGGCGGCCTCCGGCTCGCGAGCTCGCGGCCTCGTAGTCAAGGTCCTTGAGCATCACGCCGATAGACGGATCATGAACGCCGTCCTTGCAGCTGTCGTCTTCGCGCCGGGGCTCGCGATCGGGAGCTTCCTGAACGTCGTCGCCTCGCGCCTGCCGAAGGGCATCTCGCTGTCGACGCCGGCCTCGACGTGCCCGCACTGCGACACGCAGATCCGCACGCGCGACAACATCCCGGTCCTCTCGTACGTGCTGCTCCGCGGCCGCTGCCATTCCTGCAAGACGGCGATCGGCTGGCGCTACCCGGCTGTCGAGCTCGGCACGGCGCTCCTCGCCGTCGGCTGCGTCGTCGCGTTCGGGCCTCTCGATCCGCGCGCTCGCCGCCGCGATCTTCTGCGGGGCCCTCGTCACGGTCTCGGCGACCGACCTCGAGCTGCGGATCGTCCCGAACCGGGTCGTGCTGCCCGCGACCGCTGTCGTGCTCGCCCTCCAGATGGCGTGGCACCCGAGCTGGGGTGGATCGTGGCCGGGCTCGGCGCCGCGCTGTTCCTCTTCGTCGCTCGCGCTCGCCTATCCGCGCGGCCTCGGGATGGGCGACGTGAAGCTCGCGCTCCTGCTCGGGGTCGGCGTCGGCCGGTCCGTGCCCGCTCGCGCTTCTCGCGGGCATGATCGTTTGCGCTCGTCCCCTCCGTGGTCCTGCTCGCGCGCCACGGCGCCGCGGCACGCAAGATGGCGATCCCGTTCGCGCCGTTCCTGGCGGCTGGAGGGGTGCTCGCGCTGTTTGCGGGCCCGCCGTGATGGACTGGTACCTGTCATTCCTGTGACGAGTAGCTCGCTTTGCGGCTCGCTCAAGGCGTCCCTGCAGGGTGCCGATACCTCGATTGAGGGATATGGACGAAACCGGCCGCAGCGATGCGTCTCAGCGCCGACCGATTCGGTCGACGGCGCACGCCGCGTAGCGGCAGCGATTCGCCGGGTTCGGAGGCGCGGAGCCAGATCAACGAGCTGGCCGAGCTCGTCGCCGACCTGATCGAGCCGACCGGGCTCGTCGCTCCCGACCGGCTGGCTGCCGCCCGAGGGCGCGCCGGACGCGGGTCGCTCGCGCAGGCGCTCGTCGACGAAGGGCTCGCGTCCGCCGAAGGCGTCGCGCGGGCCCGCGCCGAGCGGTACCACCTGCCCTACCTCGACGTGATGGCGATGCCGATCTCGCCCGACGCGGTCGAGCAGATCCCGATCGCGGTGCTCGAGCGCACCGAGGCGCTTCCCTACGAGATCGACGGGGAACGCTGCGCGTCGCGATCGCCGATCCGGCCGACATCGACGGCGATCGACGAGCTTCGCCTCGCGACGCAGACTCAGCGTCGAGCTCGCGGTCGCGCCGCGCGACGACCTGCTCGCCGAGCTCAAGCGATTCGGGCGCGCCACCGACGCGCTGAGCGCACGGAACGCGGTCGAGCTCGCCGACCTCGACCTCGAGGTGATCGAGGACGAGGACGACCTCGAAGCCGACGACGGCGTCTCGGACGCTCCGCTCGTCCGCCTCGTCAACTCGATTATCTTCCAGGCCGCCGAGGACGGGGCCAGCGACGTGCACCTCGAGCCGCAGGAGGACTGCCTGCTCGTCCGCTTCCGGATCGACGGCGTGCTCCAGGAGATGCAGCGGATCCCGAAGCGGCTTGCAAACGGCGTGACCACCCGCCTGAAGGTGCTCGCGAAGATGGACATCGCCGAGCGCCGCCGCCCGCAGGACGGCCGTATCTCGCTAAACGCCGTCGCCGCCGGCCGCGTCCTCGACGTCCGCGTCGCGACCCTGCCGACCGTCGAGGGCGAGTCGGTGGTCATGCGCCTTCTGGACAAGTCGAAGCGGCCGCCGACGCTCGAGGAGCTCGGGCTCTCCCCGGACATGCGCGCGCAGCTCGCGCGAGATCGTCCGCAAGCCGACGGGGGCGCTGCTCGTGACCGGGCCGACCGGCTCGGGTAAGTCGACGACCCTGTACGCCGCGCTGGCCAGATCAACCGGCCGGAGATCAACATCATCACGGTCGAGGACCCGGTCGAGTACCGGCTCGCCGGCGTCAACCAGGTGCAGATCAACCAGAAGGCCGGGCTGACCTTCGGCGGCGCGCTGCGGTCGATCCTCCGTTCCGACCCGGACGTGGTGATGGTCGGAGAGATCCGCGACACCGAGACGGCGAAGATCTCGATCGAGGCCGCGCTCACCGGCCACTTGTCCTCTCGACGCTGCACACGAACGACGCGCCGAGCGCGATCACCCGGTTGAACGAGATGGGCGTCGAGCCGTTCCTCACCGGCTCCGCCGTGTCGGCGGTGCTGGCCCAGCGCCTCGCGCGGAAGCTCTGCACGCACTGCTGCGAGATGTTCACCCCGACCGTCGAGGACCTGATGCGCGCCCGGATCTCACCCGAGGCGGCCGGCGTGCAGGACGGCCTCGTCTTCTACCGCAAGCGCGGCTGCCCGCGCTGCAACCAGACGGGCTACCGCGGCCGGATCGGAATCTTCCAGCTGCTGCTGATGACCGAGGAGCTCGAATCCCTCGCAGTGGTGAAGGCGAGCCGCGACGAGATCGAGCGCGCCGCCCTGCGCGGCGGGATGCGCACGCTCTGGGACGACGGTCTCGCGAAGGTCTCCGCCGGCCTCACGTCGGTCGAAGAGCTCGCGCGCGTCGTCTCGTCCTAGCCCGGGGACATCCCCCGGCCGTGTCCTCGGCCGGCCGTGGCTTGCTGGGGCATGTCCGGGGGACTGTCCCCGGTCGTGTTTCGGCCGGCCATGTCTTGCTGGGGCACGTCCGGGGGACTGTCCCCGACGGTCTCGGGAGGCCGTGGCCGGCGCGGTCAGACGGCGACGATGGTGCAGCCGAGGTACTGCAGCGCCAGGAGCGATTCCTGGATGAAGCGGAAGGCCTCGGAGGCGGTGGCGAAGTGGTAGGGACCTCGCCGTTCCGCGGCGCCGCGTGAGGCTCGAGACCTCGGCCTCGACGATCGTGTCGCCCTGGGTGCCGTCGTAGCAGCGGAGGAGAGCGACTCTCCGTCCGTCCTGGAGGGCCTCGCGGATGAGGGCGCCGTTCACCGGCGGGCGTCGACGACGGCCTGAGTGACCGTCTGACTCTCCTGCACGCCGGGGAGCGCCGTGATGACGGATCCGGGGCGGCGCAGGATCAGCACGGCCGGGTCGGACGTGCCGGGATACTTCTGGGCGACGAGCTCGGCTGTCTTCTCGCCGCGGACGTCGAAGACGACGAAGCCGGCGTGAGCCGCCCGGGCTCCGAGCTTGGCGGCCTTCACGAGGCCGCTCTCGTCGGGAACGCCGGAGGCGAACAGCACGGCGACGACCACTCGGTGCAGGCGGAGTTGATGCCGGAGGGTCGCTGACATCGCAGTCGCGGCGGCCGCCTTCTTCTTGGCGGCGGCCGGAGCCTGGTGGACGACCATCCGCGCGGGCACGAACGGGGCCTGCGCGTGCGAGCCCGAATGCTGCAGCTCGAACAGTGCGGCAACGCCGAGCGCGAGCGCGACGATGATGCCGATCAGAACCACCATCCGGGTCGTGAGTGCGAGCGTCACAGTTCGACTATCGGCACCGGCGCGCGAGCCTTGAATCCCTCGGAAATGCGAAGGGGCGCGGTCTCCCGCGCCCCTTCGGCACTACGAAGGCAGTGGTGCTTAGCTTGCGGCGGTTCCGCCCGTCGTGAGGCAGGCGCCTGCAACGATCGTCGACGGGGTGACGGTCACGCCCGTGGTGCCCGGATCGCCACCGAGGTACGAGTACACGTGGCCTGCGGCCTCGGTGTCCTCGACGCAGTAGCCCAGGCCGCCGTTCAGCGGGGTCGCCTTCACGTTCTGCGAGACGCCCGGTGCCTGGGTGCGCAGCTGCGCACCGGTCAGAAGGTTGTACGAGTTCGGTACGACCGTCTGGTAGTAGCTCTCCGCTGCCGGGATGGCCGAGCGGACGTTCGACTTGGCAGCAGCATCCTGCGCGTTGCCGCGGAAGCTGAGGTATGCCGGCACCGCGATCGCGACCAGGATGCCGAGGATGACGATGACGACCAGGAGCTCGATCAGGGTGAAGCCCTGTTCGCTCGCAAGCCGGTTCTTGATCTTGTTGTGCACTGGGTTCTCCTTCAACAGGGATAGATGCGATGCCTGACCTACAAGACGGCGTATCGGCCCACCCGCAGAGGCCACTTAGACCCGATCGGGTGATTGAGACCCCTGATGCGAGCGAATCACTCACTCGGGTCGGGGGAGGCCGAGGCCTGCAGGGCGCGGATTGCCGCGCCCTGCAGGCAGCTCGGAGGTGTTACGCGGCTGCTGTCCCGCCGTCGTTGGTGGAGCACGTGCCGGCGGTGATCGTCGAGAGCGTGACGCCCGCGGCGATGCTCGCTCCGGGTGCGCCGCCGAGATACGAGTACACGTGGCCTGCGGCCTCGGTGTCCTCGACGCAGTAGCCCTGGCCGGTGTTCAACGCGACGGCCTTGACGTTCTGCGAGACGCCCGGTGCCTGGGTGCGAAGTGCCGCACCGTTCAGACCGGTGTACGAGTTCGGCACGACGGTCTGGTAGAAGCTCTCCGCTGCCGGGATGGCCGAGCGGACGTTCGACTTGGCAGCAGCATCCTGCGCGTTTCCGCGGAAGCTGAGGTATGCCGGCACCGCGATCGCGACCAGGATGCCGAGGATGACGATGACGACCAGGAGCTCGATCAGGGTGAAGCCCTGTTCGCTCTCGAGCCGGTTCTTGATCTTGGTGATCACGCTTTGGTCCTCCTTGGGGAAATGGGGTGGGAAAGGCTGGTGCCCCCCGGATGCATTCACCTGCCGTATCGGCGTCTGGGTGAGGCGCATTAGCCTCAAGCGGGGGATCCGTGGGTGAGTCGGCTCACTCACGGCGGGGGGTTCAAGTCCACGCGCGGCTTTGCCGATACGAGCGTCCGTGGAGGACACACATTCGATCGACGTACTACTCGAGCGGGCCGTCGCTGTCGGCGCCTCGGATCTGCACGTAACGGCCGGGACACCGCCTGCTCTACGTGTGCGCGGAGAGCTCTCGCCGGTGCCGGGGCTCGCCCCGCTCGACGGCGAGATGATCCGCCAGCTGCTCTACCGCATGCTCACGACCGAGCAGCAGAAGCGGCTCGAGCTCGATCGACAGCTCGACTTCTCCTACAGCATTCCCGGCGTCGCGCGCTTCCGCGGAAACGCGTTCATGCAGCGCGACAGCTTTGCCGCCGCCTTCCGTGTGGTGCCGAACGAGCTCAAGACCCTGGAGGAGCTCGGCCTGCCCGAGGCCCTCGCGGGCGTTCTCGACCCTCCCGCGCGGCCTGGTCGTCGTCACGGGCCCGACCGGCTCCGGTAAGTCGACGACGCTCGCGGCGATCATCGACGAGATCAACCGCACGCGCCCCGACCACATCATCACGATCGAGGATCCGATCGAGTTCCTGCACCGCCACAAGCGGTGCATCGTCAACCAGCGCGAGATCGGGACAGACGCCATCGGCTTTGCCGAGGCGCTCCGTGCCGCACTCCGCCAGGACCCCGACGTGATCCTCCTCGGCGAAATGCGCGACCTCGAGACGATCTCGACCGCGCTGACGGCCGCCGAGACCGGCCACCTCGTCTTCGGCACGCTGCATACCCAGAGCGCCACCGGCACGATCGCCCGCATCATCGACGTCTTCCCTGCCGTTCAGCAGGATCAGGTGCGCGCGATGATCGCCGGCTCGCTACAGGGCGTCGTCACCCAGGCTCTTCTGCCCACAGCCGACGGCCAGGGCCGCGTCGCCGCACTCGAGATCCTTCAGCCCGACGACGCGATCCGGAACCTGATCCGGCAGAACAAGATCGAGCAGATCTACTCCTACATGCAGACCGGCTCGCGGAGCGGCATGCAGACGATGGAGCAATCGCTCGCCGAGCTGATCGTACGGCGCATCGTCGACCCGGACGAGGCGATCAGCGCCTCGAGCCGTCGCAGCGAGCTCATCACCCTCGTTCAACACTCCGGTGGCTCGATCAACTCGAAGCCCGCCGGGGCACCGACCCTGAGATTGGCGGAGGTCTAAGTCATGTCCGACGACAAGTCGATCTGGAAGAAGGAGATCACTCTCCGCCGCAAGGGCGGCATCCCGCAGGCGACCCCGCCCGCGAAGGATGCGCAGCCGACCTCGATCTGGAAGAAGGAGATCCGCCTGCGCAAGCCTTCGGGCACGGGCGAGCTGGCAGTGCCGACGCTCGCGTCGCCGGAGCCCGCTCCTCAGGCGCCGGTCTACGTTCCGCTCTCGCCGGAGCCCGCTTCTCAGGCGCCGGTCTACGTTCCGCTCTCGCCGGAGCCCGCTTCTCAGGCGCCGGTCTACGTTCCGCTCTCGCCGGAGCCCGCTTCTCAGGCGCCGGTGTACTCGCCGCTCCCGACTGCCGCGCCGGCCGCGTCGTTCGCCCTGCCCCGACCGGTCCCGCCGGTGGCTCCTGTCGCGCCCGCGCCGCCGGTTGCTCCAGCCCCACCTTCCTCGTTCGCGCCCGCGGCGCCGGTCGCGCCCGCGCCGCCGGTTGCTCCAGCCCCACCGGTCTCATTCGCCCCGGAGCCGCCCGTCGCGCCCACTCCGCCTGCTCCGCAGCCGTGGGTCAGCACCGAGCCCGTGCCGCAGGCCTTTGCGCCCGCCGAGCCGCCCGCTCCGTTCGCGCCGGCGCCCGAGCCGCAGGCACCAGAGGTCGCCGCCCCGTCTCCCACAGCATTCAGCTCGTGGCCCGAGCTCGACGAGATCGAGGATCCCGCTCCGACGCCGACGCGCTCGTACGGCTGGAGCATCCCCGAGCCGGCAACGAGCCCGCAGCATCCGTCGAGCCTTCGTTCCCCGAGCCGGCGCCTCCGGCGTCGTCCACCTGGGGTGACCCGGTGGAAGTTGAGGAGCCGGTTGTCGATGTGGAGCCGGAGCCGGCGCCTGCGCCTGCCGACGTCGTTCACGTGGGGTGACCCGGTGGAGGTCGAGGAGCCGGTTGTCGATCGAGCCTGAGCCGGCGCCTGCGCCTGCGACGTCGTTCACGTGGGGTGACCCGGTGGAGTCGAGGAGCCGGTTGCCGATGTGAGCCCGAGCCTGCGCCTGCGCCTGCGACGTCGTTCACCTGGGGTGACCCGGTGGAGTCGAGGAGCCGGTTGTCGATCTCGAGCCGGAGCCGGCGCCTGCGCCTGCGACGTCGTTCACCTGGGGTGACCCGGTGGAGTCGAGGAGCCGGTTGCCGACTTCGAGCCGGAGCCTGCGCCGGACATCCTTCACCTGGGGTGACCCGGTCGAGCTGACGAGCCGGCTGCAATGTCGAGCCGAGCCGGCGCCTGCACCCGCGACGTCCTTTACCTGGGGCGAGCCGGAGGAGCCCGACGAGCCCGTCGAGGCGGCGTCCCCACCCACGACCTACATGCCCTTGTCCCGGCTCGAGCCGGGCGTGACGGTCGATCCGGTCGAGCCCGAGAGCCCGGAGCCGGCCGCCAGGGTCGTCCCGGTGCTGGGCCCGGTCGGGCGCCCCGCGTTCGACCGCCCGCGCGACGCCCGTTCCGACGCCGGTTCCCGTCCCCGTACCGATCCCGGCCCTGAGCCGGCGCCCGAAACGGAGCTCGAGGCCGAGGCCGATACCGAGCCGACCCGAGGCGACCGAGGCGACCGAGGCGAAGCCCGAGAAGGCGAAGAAGAAGAAGCCAAGGGCAAGAAGAGCCGCGCCGAGAAGTCCAAGGACAAGAAGAGCGTCGCGACCGAGGTCGTCGGGCTCAGAGTCGGCTCCTCCCACCTCATCGCCGCGCACGTCCACAACGACGGTCGCCGCTCCTCGTCGAGATCGCGCGCCTCCGCTCGAGCGCGGGATCGTCGCCGGCGGCGAGGTTCGCGACCCGCCGGCGCTGGCCGCCGCGCTGAAGGCCTTCTTCGCCGAGCACAAGCTGCCGAAAGGGCGGTGCGGCTCGGGATCGCCAGCAACCGGATCGGCGTTCGCGTGCTCGAGGTGCCGGCGATCGAGGATCCGCAAGCTGTTCGAGAACTCGATCCGCTTCCACGCGCAGGAGCCTTCCCATTCCCATCGCGGACGCGGTCATCGACTACATCGTGCTCAACGAGGTCGCCGGGACCGACGCCGAGGCGCCGGCTCAGCGTGCTGCTTGTCTTCTCGCATCGGGAGTTGGTCGATCGCCATGTCGACGCCTGTCGGCTGGCGGGGCTCAAGCTCGTGGGCATCGACTTCGAGGCCTTCGCGCTCCTCCGCGCCCTGGCTGAGCCGCGGCCGGCGGACGCCGAGCCCGAATGCGCTCGTCGCGGTCGCGGTCGGCCATGACCGCACGATCTTCGCCGTCTCCGACGGACGAGTCTGCGACTTCACGCGGGTGCTCGAGTGGGGTGGCGGCTCCCTCGATGTCGCCGTCGCCCGTGAGTTCAACCTCACGCCGTCTCAGGCCGAGCCGATCAGGCTCGCGCTCGCGCTCGACGGGGACACCCAGGCGGCCGACCTCTCGGACGAGCAGGTCGAGGCCGTGCGCCGGGCGATTCGCGCGAGCTCCAGGTGCTTGCCCGCGAGCTGGTCTCCTCGCTTCAGTTCTACCAGGCTCGCCCCGGCTCGCTCGCCATCGGCGAGATCCTCTTCGCCGGCGGCGGCGCGCAGTTCGCCGGATTCGCCGAGACGCTCGAGGAGCTCTCGGGGTGCCAGTCCGGCCGGGCGACCCGCTCGCTCACGTTCGGGTGGACAAGCACGTCGAGCCTCCCAGACGACCCCGGTTCGCTGGCGATCGCGATCGGCCTCGGGGTCGAGCCGCCGATGCGCGCGATCAATCTGCTGCCGCAGAGCACGAGCCGGTCGCGCCGGAGCCGCCGAGCCCCTGGGCTGCTCCTCGCTGCCGCCGCGCCGATCCTCGCCGCGCGGCCTCGTCTATCTCGGCTATACGTACCAGCACGCGACCGGTCGACAAGCGTGGCGAGCTCAAGTCGTCCGCGCTCGGTTCGCAGCGCTACCCGCCGTCGACCAGACCGTGGCCTCCGAGGCCGGCTTGCTGGCCGATCGCAGTCAGCGCGAAGCGGCCCTGGATGACGCGCTCGCGAAGCGGCTGACCTGGGACGTCACGCTGAACGATCTCGCCCGGATCCTCCCGAAGGGCATATGGCTCACGGGCGTCACGGCCCAGTCGCCGACACCGGCTGATGTCGTCGCTGCCGCACCGGCACCGCCCCCTGCGACGTCCTCGTCTGCAAAGACGACCACCACGGCCGCCCCGGCAACACCGGCGCCGACGCCCGCGGCGATCTCCGGCTTCACCCTCGGGACCGCGTTCACGCAGCGCAGTGGCCCACTCATCGCCCGCCTGAATCTCCTGCCGATGCTCAGCAACGTCACGCTCTTGTCGACAACCGGGGCCCCGCCGGGCACCGGCAAGCCGACGGCGTGGGAGTTCCGAGATCATCGCGTCGATCAACCCTCGTGCCCGCGGGCGGGACACGTGAAGACGACCACAGCCCGACGTGGATCGTCTGCGGCATCCTCGTCGTGGCCGCAGTCCTGATCGCCGGCGCCGGCTACTTCCTGGTCGTGGCGCCGCAACGCGCGCAGGCGAGCAAGCTCGCGGCCGAGATCACCACGCGCAAGAACTGCTTACGGTCGACGAAGGCCCGCGCGCAACGCCGGGCCATTCGACGCGTCCGATCTCTACCGGTTCGCGGTCGCGATGCCGGGGACCGACGAGACACCGGGATCCTGCTCGACCTGGTGCGCGTCGCCGGCGCGAGCTCCGTCAACGTGACGTCCGTACGAGTCGCCGACGCGTGTGCCGCTCGCGCTCGGCTACTTCGCGCTCCCGCTCGTCGTGGTGATCAACGGCAAGTACGCGGAGATCACCGCCTTTCTCGCCCGGCTGCGTCACGACGTCAGCCTCGAACGCGAATCACGTCAAGGAGCGTGGCAGGCTCTTTGTCGCCAACGAGGTCACGCTGGCGAACGGCAACGGGACCGGCGGCGGCGTCGGGGGCGCCCCGTCATGGCGACCCTCGATCTGGACGCGTTCGTGCTACGCCGCGCCGGCACCGGTGGCACCCACCGTCGACCGCTCGACGACGCCGGCCACCGGGAGCGCTGCCTGATGGCGCCGCGCCGCCCGACGCCCGCCCAGATCCGCGAGCGCCGCTCGAAGATCGCCGTCGTCGTGCCTCGGCGTCGTCTTCGCCGGCGTCGCGTGATTCAGGGGCCGAAGGTGCTGAAGATGCTAGAGCGGCGGCTCTGAGCCCCGCCGTGGTTGCCGCGCAAACGCCCTTGCCGACACCGCTGGCGCCCGACGCCCGTCGGCCTTCACCGGAGCCCAGGTGACGGTCGGCGCTGTGGCCACCCGGCAGCTCCCGCGCTTCAGCTCATGTTGCGGTGAAGGATCCGTTCCACTCCCAGCTGCCCGACCGCGCGCCTGCGTCGGGACCCACCGGCCGCCGGCGCAACAGCTCCGCCCCCGGCAGCGCGACGACAAGCAAACGACCACGACCACGACGACGCCACGCCCACGACGCCCCCGCCGCCGACGCCGCGCGCCCGCCGCGACTCAACCCGCAGCGCCGCCGGTCCTGTTCGACGACTCCCTCCGGGCCGCCGTCGCGGCCGCGCTCGTGCGATCAACGGGCACCGTCTCACCGTCGCCGTCGGTGGCGACTTCCCCGCTCGTCACCGCTCTTCAGTCTTGTCTCGCTCGGAAAAAAGCGCCGGGTCCAGATCCCCCTCGTCGGAGGATCCTTCGCCGACGGGTCGCAGGCGATGAAGCTGCTGCGCGGGCAAGGTGACGCTGGCGAACAGCCCGACGGATCGCGGTTCGTCATCCAGTTCGTCCGTCTGAAGAAGGTGTCGGCCGACGCCGGACGATCCCGCGACCGGCTCCGAAGACGACGACCGCCCCGGCCCCCCGGTGGGCTCGACCACGCCGCGGTTCCTTCGGCGTGCCGCTCGCCCGCCGATTGCCGATGCGCATAGGGTCGATGGCCTCGTTCGCCTACAACGCAATCAACGCCCGGGGCCTCGAATTCGATGGCACGGTCTCGGCCTCCGATGTCGCCGCCGCGATCGAGCAGCTGCGCGCCAAGGGCCTGCTCGCGCAAGAAGATCGACCGAGCTCAAGGAGACGGCGAGCCGCGTCTGCATCGGCCGCATGTTCAAGGGGGTCAAGCCGAAGTCGCTCCAGATCTTCTCGCGCCAGTTCGCGACGATGATCGACGCCGGCATGAACGTCGTCTCGTCGCTGGTCGTCCTCGAGGCAGCAGACGAGCGACCCGGTGCTCTCGACGTGATCGCGCCAGCTCCGCGAGGACGTCGAGGGCGGCCTCCTGCTCTCCGAGGCGATGGCGCGCCACCCGAAGGTGTTCAGCAACCTCTACATCGCGATGGTCGAGGCGGGCGAGGCCGCAGGCATCCTCGACATCGTGCTCGACCGGGTGGCGATGCAGATCGAGAAGGAGCAGCAGATCAAGCGGCGCGTCAAGGGCGCGATGGTCTATCCGACGATCGTGTTCATCTTCGCCACGCTCGTCCTGACGGCGATGTTGATGTTCATCGTCCCGGTCTTCGTGAAGATCTTCGCCCAGCTCCACGGGCAGCTGCCGACCCTCACGCAGTACGTGCTCCATGGCGTCGAACGCTCTTGCGCGGCTACTGGTTCATCATCTTCCCGATCTTCGCGGTCCCGATCTTCGGTTTCATGCGCGACAAGAAGACCGAGCAGGGCCGCCAGATCTGGGATCGCTCAAGCTCGCGCATCCCGATGAAGATCGGCGACACCGTCCGCAAGATCACGATGGCCCGCTTCTCGCGCACGCTCTCGACGCTCGTCGCGGCCGGCGTCGACATCATCAGGGCGCTAGAGATCACGGGCCAGGCCTCCGGCAACTAGGTCGTCGAGCAGGCGCTCGATCGACGTCCGCATCGCGGTCCGCGAAGGCTCGTCGATCGCTCAGCCGCTGATCGACAACCCCGATCTTCCCGCCGATGGTCAGCCAGATGGTGCGGATCGGCGAGGAGACCGGCGAGCTCGAGAAGATGCTCGGCAAGATCGCAGACTTCTACGAGGACGAGGTCGACGCCTCGATCGAGTCGCTCACCTCGATCATCGAGCCGCTGATGATGATCGGCGTCGGCGCGATGGTCGGCCTCATCCTGATCTCGATGTACCTGCCGATGTTCAAGATGCTGAAGCTCGTCAGCACCAGCGGGTAAGTTTGCACGGACGTTTGCGTCGCGCGCAGACGCCGCAATCTTCTCGTTTTCGCTTTCGCCCTATCAAGCAGCGCCAATTTGCGTGGGTGTCCCTATCTCACCACCAACTGCCATCGCGCAGCGGCTGAAGCGTCGACGATAAGTCGGACGGTCCGTACAACTTGGGACAAGCTGGGACAGGCGTCCGCGGAAAGTGGAACAGGCGGTTAGGAATGGGATTCCGCCGCGACGTAGGTCAGACCCGAGGACAGCTGCCTCGACCACTGCGTAGTCCGACCGCGACGTCAGTCGGAGGGTCGCCAGCGACGGAAACGCCGTAACGCGGCGCCGATCCGTCTTCGGGGTAGCGAAGCCGCCAGATTATTCCTGCCCGGCTTTGCAGGCAGGACAGGTAACGCGCGGAAGGCTCATCTCTTGTTGCCTTTGGGTGCTATTCCTCTGCGTGCGATCCGGCCGCGGCCGGATCCCGGTACTGTTCATCGCGGTTCGCGCTCTTTCTTCCGTACGAGTTGCGCGTCGCTAGTCGCCAGCATGGCCAGTTGTTTCCGGATTTCTGGCGGGCCGTCGCTCTTGAGCGTTTCCCGCGGTGGCGTCTTGAGTTCGGTGAGTAGCTCAACAGCGCGTGGCGTGATGACGGCGGAATCGTAGAACCAGGCCGGGTCGACGATTTCGTCGACCTCGACGTCGTAGAGCTTCGCAATCTTCCAGACCGTGACGAAGTCGGGGGATAGGGCGTCGCGCTCAAATAACCTTGCGACCGCGGCACGATCGACTCCGACGGCGCGTGCGATTTGGGCGTATGTCCAGTTGAGTAACCTTCTCTCGGTTCACCCGTGCCAATCACCGCGGACGACGCTTGGGAACGCCGTGCGCGCGTCCCCGCCGTCCCGCGCTGATCCGGACGCTTCACTGGCTGACCTGCCCAGCAGTCCAATTTTCTCTGTCCAGCAGCCCAATTTTACGTTCGCATTACGTTGGACCGGTGCGCGTCTGACAGCCGTGGTCGATCATGGAGTCATGCGCAAGCTCTCGATCCTCGCGCTCCCCGTGCTCGCCGCGTGCGTGCTCGCGGTGCCTTCGCAGGCGGGGAACCCGCTGGCGGGCCTGCCCGCGGGCTGGTCGCATGCCACGGTCAACGTGCTGATCAAGCGCCAGCCTCACACCCTGATCTACGACCGCGGCCGCGTTGTGGCGTTCACCGCGAGCTCGCTCACGCTGAAGGAGCGCGACGGCAGCGTCGTCGTGATCAACGTCTCGCCGAGCGCCAAGATCGTGATCGCCGGCCAGCCGGCGTCGCTCTCGCAGGTTCGCCGGCTGGAGATCGCAACGACGATGTCGATCGACGGGGCTCCCGCGACGACGGTGCGGGTGCAGATCCCGCCGGCGGTCGCGGCGGCGATCCGCAGGGAGCTCCGGCGCGGGGGCTCGGCCACCGGATGAACGCCGAGGCCAAATAAGCTCCTCCCATGGCCGGCCACGTTCTTCTAGTCGAGGACGAGCCATCGGTCGGTGAGCTCGTCCGCAGCTACCTCGCACGCGACGGCTGGACGGTGATCTGGGTCAGGTCGGGCGAGGAGGCGCTCGTCGAGCTCGACCGTCACCCGACCCGGATCGTCATCCTCGACGTCGGGCTGCCCGGCATCGACGGATTCACCGTCTGCCGCGAGATGCGTGCACGCTCGCGCGTGCCGATCCTGATGCTGACCGCGCGCGACGAGGAGCCGGACCGCGTCGTCGGGCTCGAGGTCGGAGCCGACGACTACGTGACGAAGCCGTTCTCGCCGCGCGAGCTGGTCGCGCGGATGAAGGCGATCCTCCGCCGCAGCGAGCCTCAGTTCGAGTACGACCTGCTCGAGCTCGGCGACATCTCGCTGAACCGCGAGACGCACGACGTGAGCATCAGCGGCGAGCCGGTCGAGCTGACCGCCAAGGAGTTCGACCTGCTCGCGTACTTCCTCGCCAACCCGAACTCGGTGCTCTCGCGCGATGTCCTGCTCGATCGGGTGTGGGGGGTGTCGTATCCCGGCGGGACGAGAACGGTCGACGTCCACGTCGCTCAGCTTCGCCGCAAGCTCGGCCGCCCCGAGCTGATCCGCACCCTCCGCGGCAGCGGTTACAAGGCGGTCAGCGCTTGAAGACGCTTCGCGGACGGCTGTTCGCGGCGACGCTCGCTGCGCTCGCGCTGACCCTGGCGCTCACGATCGGGATCGGAGCGATCCTGACCCGGCAGCAGGTCGACAAGGTGCAGGCGAACGGGCTCGCGCGCCAGGCCGACAGCGCGGCCAAGACCCGCCGACAGGCGGTCAGCTACATCAACAACACGCAGGTGTCGGGCGGGATCACCACGATCGTCGGCTACCGCACGTCGTTCACCGGCATCGTCCCGGACGTCAACAGCTCGAGCAACGGGAGCACGACCTACCAGGGCAAGCGCTACATCTACTCGTACCGCACGATCCCGTCGCGCGGGCTTCTCCTGCTCCGAGCGTCGAGTGCCAAGTCGGCCGCCTGGCACCCGTTCCTCGGCGACCTGCTCCTCGCCGCGCTCGCCGGCGCGGCACTGGCGGCGGCGCTGTCGTTCTTCGTGGCGCGCTCGATCGTCCGGCCCATACGCCGGGTCGCCGACGCGAGCCACGCCCTCGCCGCCGGCGAGACCCCGAGACACGTGCCCGAGGAAGGCGCGCGCGAGCTCGCCTCGCTCGCCCAGGCGTTCAACGAGATGGCGCTGCAGCTCGAGACCTCGCGTGCCGGCGAGCGCAACTTCCTGCTCTCGGTCAGCCACGAGCTGAAGACGCCGCTGACGGCGATCCGCGGCTACGCCGAAGGGCTGTCCGAGGGCGCGTTCACGGCCGACGAGGCCTCTGCAGACGATCCTCGTCGAGGCCCGGCGGCTCGAGCGGCTCGTGCGCGATCTGCTCGACCTCGCGCGGATGAACCGCCACGAGTTCTCGGTCGAACGCGATGCCGTCGAGCTCGGAGAGCTAGCCCGGGCTGCAGTCGCCCGTCACGAGGCGTCGGCGCGGGACTTCGGCGTCACTCTCTCGGCCGAAGGCGGCGAGTCCTGGGTCGAGGGCGACCACGACCGGCTGCTCCAGGTCGCCTCCAACCTGGTCGAGAACGCGCTCCGCGAGACACCGCCGGGCGGGACGGTCACAGTGCGCTCCGACCCGCGCCGCCTGAGTGTCTCCGACACGGGCCCGGGCCTGGCGCTCGACGACCTCCCGCATGCGTTCGACCGCTTCTTCCTCTACGACAAGTACGGCCGCGAGCGGCCCGGTCGGAAGCGGCCTCGGCCTCGCGATCGTCAAGCAGCTCACGGAGGCGATGCGCGGGACGGTCACCGTCGAGTCGGCCCCCGGGGAGGGCGCGACCTTCGTCGTGACGCTCCCGCCTGCGGTCACGGTGCCGGAGCCGGTCCCCGCCGCCCGAGGCTAGGGACGCAGCTTCGAGGTGTCGACGACCTCGAAGTCGGCGCCGGTGAGCCGGCCCAGGCTGTGGAGGTCGTCGTTCGACCAGTGCGGGTCGGGGGCGCCGCTGATGTACCAGGGCGAGCCGTTGTCGGCCAGGATCATCCCGTAGCGCTTGAGCGCGGTCAGGATCACGCGCGCCTGCGGCGGGAAGCCGCTGATGTCGAAGCCGGCCTTCAGCCGGACGCGAAGCCCCATCGGCGGTAGCGACGGGCTGGTCGAGTCGCCCGCCTGGTGGCGGGCCGGATAGATGAACGCACGCCGTGTCTCGGGAGCGGTGAACCGGAGTGCGTGGTCGATCGCGCCGGTTGCCACTTCGCCGTAACGAGCGAGCCCCGGGAGAATCGGCAGTCCCGCCGCGTCGGCCGAAGTCCAGGAGGGAGGCCGGAGCTTGTTCGAGCTCAGGCTCCAGATCGCGCCTGAGCCCGCTGCCCAGCCGTTCCCGGAGCGACGAAGGGCATAGAGCTCGTAGAGCGTGCAGGTATCGCGATCGACGATCAGGGCGTGGCGGTCGCCGTCGCCGGGGCGCGGGTCGCCCTCGATCGGCACGTTGCGCGGAATCGGGTAAGGCCCCGGGTCGGACTCGTCGGAGTAGTCGAATCTCGGCTTGGCCTTCGGGGTCGACGAGCCCGAGACGACGACGTACGGGATGCCGATCCTCTGTCCGTCATAGAGCCCCGAGCCGAAGTCGGGATGGACCGCCGAGTCGAGCCCGATCGAGCGGATCAGGGTCGCCGAGCCCTGCTCGACAGGTAGCCGATCGACGGGCTGGTTCCAGACACTCGAGGCGGGGAACACCGAGCAGCCGCCGATCATGGGCGGCCTGGTGGGAGCGGCTCCGGCGGCGCCGGCGACCAGGGCAGCCCCGAGCAGGGCCGGAACGAAGGCTCGCATTTGCCCTAGATGAGGTGCTGCCGGATCGCGATCGCGACCGCGTGCGTCCGGTTCGTGGCGCCGAGCCGCCCCGTCGCCTTGCGGACATGCGTCCGCACGGTCTCGGACCCGATCCCAAGCCGTTTGGCGATCTCGTCCAGCTGGAGGCCTTGCGCCAGGAGTGTCAACACCTCACGCTCACGACCGGTCAGGTGGACGTCTCCGACGTCCGCCGTGTTCATGTTGCCGATCTTACCCGGCTTCAGAAGCTTTCAAGCACGCCGCGCCGGCGAGAGGCCTGCTCGAGGAAGCGAAACAGCAGGAAGCCGGCCACCGCATAGGCGATTCCGATCCCGAGCTCGGTCCAGACGAGCCCGGACACGCTGGAGAGGCTCGCTCCGTTTGCGACGCCCCGTGCGGCGGCGATCCCGTGCGTCAGCGGCAGGCAGCGGCCGATGTCCTGCATCCAGCCGGGGAGCACGGAGAGCGGGACGTTCACGCCGCAGAAGAGCAGCAGGATGTAGTAGGCCAGGTTCGCGACGAAGAAGAAGTCGCGGCCGTACAGCCCGATCGATCCGAGCAGCATCCCGAAGGCGGTGCACGACGCCGTGGTGATCAGGACGATCAGCGCGATCGAGGGCCACGCCCCGGCGGCCGGACGGAAATCGAGCAGCACCACGCCGACGAGGAACCCGAACACCGACACGACGAGGCCGTTGACGAGCACCGGGATGCCGCGGCCGAGGAACACCGCCGGTCGGCTTGCCGGCGAGGCGAGCAACGGGCCGAGCGTCCCGAACTGCCGCTCGTTCGCGACCGACATCGTCATCCCGTACACGGCGGCCATCGCGCAGACCTGCACGGCGTTCCCGACGATGAAGAACGAGTCGCTCTCGCCGGCGAGGGCGAACCGCCCGAGATACGTGAAGAAGAGGATCTGGAAGAGCGGCGAGCCGAGCATCGTCGGGATGTAGAGCGACGGCTTGATCCAGTTGAAGAGCGCCCGGAACGAGATCAGCCCGCCGACGAAGAAGACCCGGAGGCTGGACGTCATAGTCCGACCTTCGGTCGGCCTATGAATCCCCGCTCCGGCACCGGCAAAGCCGGTCCCTCCGCTCCTGGGTCGCCTCCGGCAAGCCTACGGCTCATGTCAGCGAAAGGGTCGCGCGGGCGCGGGCGGCCTTCTCGAAGATGCGGAGGAACACGCCCGCGAGGACGAAGTAGGCGATCCCGAGCAGCGTGCACATCAGGATCGGGAACCAGACCGTCCCGCCCCCGAGCGCCGCGTGGCGCATCGCGCGGATCCCCCAGGTCGGCGCGAGCACCCAGGAGATCGGGCGCACCCAGCCCGGCAGGAGCGCGATCGGGAAGAGCAGCCCGGTCGCGATCCACACCGGGTACTCGAGCAGGTTCGAGAGCGCGTTCGCGTGGCGGTAGAGGACGAAGCTCGACGCCATCAGGAGCCCCATCAGCCCGAGCGCGAGGATCGCAACCGGAACAGCCACGACGAACGCGGCGGGGTTGGCGAAGTGGAGCGGGACCGCGAAGAAGAGCCGCCCCCAGAGGAGCGTTGCGACCAGGGCGTAGGCGCCGGTCAGCGACGTTGCGACGGTAAGCGGCAGCAGCACGACGATGAACGGCGGCGGCGCGCCGACGAGCAGCTCGAGCGTTCCCTGCCAGCGGTTCCACTGCAGCGCACCGCCGGACCCGAACAGCGTCGACGACCAGATGCCCATCATCGCGGCCCCAAGTGCGGCGTAGAGCAACGTCCCCGACCGACCGCCCTCCTGGAAGAGGTAGAAGGCGATCGTGGCGAAGATCACCGGCTCGATGACGGCCATCAGGATGAACCAGGGCGAGACCGAGAACTCCCGCACGCGGAGAATCAGGCCGACCCAGACGATCCGGGAATAGCCTCTCATTCGTCCTCGTCGGGGGTTCCGGTGACAAGCGCGACATAGGCGTCCTCGAGTGTCGGCTCGCGGGCGGCGATCCGGCCGACGCCCGTGTCGCCGAGGCAGGCGGTCACGGCCGCCGTCAGCTCGAGCCCGTGTGGCGACTGGACGGTCAGGACCTGCGCCTGGTCGCGATCCTCGACCGAGACGGAGGTGACGCCCGGCAGCCCGCGCACCTGCTTGACCGTGGCCTCGTCGATCCCGAAGACCTCGACCTCGAGCACCGTGCGGTCGACGACGTGGCTCTTCAGCTCGCGCGGCGTGCCGGCCGCGACGAGCCGTCCCTGCGCGATCACGGCGAGCCGGTCGCAGAGCGTGTCGGCCTCGAACATGTAGTGCGTCGTCAGCAGCACCGTCTTCCCGGCCTGGACGAGCCCGGCGATCATCGATCGCAGCGCCCGCGCACCCACGGGATCGACGCCGATCGTCGGCTCGTCCAGGAACACCACCTCGGGGTCGTGGATGATGCCGCGCGCGATGTGCAGCCGCTGGCGCATCCCGCGCGAGTAGCCCTCGACCCGCTCCTGCTCGCGCCCGTCGAGGCCGACGAGCTCGAGCACCTCGTCGATCCGCTCGCGTTGGCGGCGCCCGGTCACGCCGTAGAGCTCGGCGAAATAGCGGAGGTTGTCGTAGGCCGAGAGCCGCTCGTAGAGCCCGCGGTCGCCGCCGAAGACGTAGCCGATCCGCCTCCGCACCTCGTGCGCATCCCGGACCACGTCGAGGCCGAGGACGCGCGCATCTCCGCTGGTCGGCAGGAGCAGCGTGATCAGCATCTTGATCGTCGTCGTCTTCCCGGCGCCGTTGGGGCCGAGCAGCCCGAAGAGCTCGCCCTGGCCGACCTCGAACGAGATCCCGCGCACCGCCTCGACCTCGAGCGCACGCCGCCGAACGACCCCGGTGTTCGTCTTGTAGGTGCGCCTCAGGTCGCGGACTTCGACGACGGCTGCCACCCGGCAAGGCTAACCGCCGGGGTATCGCACGCAGTCTGCGGCTCGCCCTCGCAGCAACCGAGCTTGAAGCGGCACCGGGGGCACTGCCACGTGCCGTGGCGCCACTCCATCGCGGCGCTGCAGCGCCAGCACTTCTCGACCTCGGACATCGGGGATCACCCTAGAGCGCGAGCCGGATGATCTGAGCCGGCTCGAGTGCGTGACCGAGCCGACGCTCGGCATACGCGGTCAGCGCAGGAGGTAGTAGACCTCGACCTCCTGATCGGACTCCTGCTCGGATGCGTGGCCGTAGATCTCCCATCGGGCACCCGTCCGCTGGAGGCCCTGGCGAGCGCACCAGTCGATGATCGCTCGATGCGCCAGCCCGATCTCGTCGTAGGCGCCGCGATGCGTCGTCGTTGCGACGCGGCCGGCCGGAAGGCTCGAGCAGATGACCCGCCCGATCGCAGCGAACGGCGTTGCCACCTCGACGCCGATCTCGACGTTCGGAACGTCGTCTCGGTAGAGCATGACGTTGCGGTTCGGGTCGATCTCGGCGCTCGCCCTGACGGCGGCCCAGACCTCGTCGAGAAGGAGCGGCCAGAGCCGCGGAAACGCCTCCCACGTGGTCGACTCCGCAATCACGGCGATTGGCTGCGCAACGATCACCGACTCGCTCACGGTGTGGCTCATCGGAGCAGACTGCGCGATCGATCGGCGAATGTCCAGCCTCGGTGTCGTCCGCACCGCGAATGTCTGCGATCATCGGGGCGATGAGGAGACTCGTGCTTTTCGGAGCGGCTGCTGCCGCGCTCGGCCTGGCAGGCGGCGCGGCCGCTTACCACAGTGGTGATGCGGCCCAGCCGCCCGGGACGATGGTGCTCGGCCCCTCGACCCTCGTCACGGGCTCGCTCCAGAACCATCCGGCCTGCGGGAGCTGCACCTTCATCCAGTGGTCGGGCTCGGTTGCCGATTCGACGTACGCGGCGCCGGTCGACGGGACGATCGTCGCGTGGCGGATCGCGTCGGACAGTGCCAACAACAAGGTGACGCTTCGAATCCTCCGTCCGGCCGGCGGGGGCAAGTACTCGGCGGTGGCCTCGAGCGCGACCGTCTCGACGAGCGGAAGCCAGTTCGGCCCCGACCAGTTCAGCACGAGCCTTCCGGTCAAGGCGGGCGACATCATCGGCCTCGACAACGCGAACAGCGCGCTGATGTTCAAGACGGGCGTGCTCGGCGCGTTCCCCGAGCTCTGGACACCTCCACTGACGAACGGCGGCAGCCCGTCGGCGCCGACGGCGCCGGTCGGGACGACGGTCAACGGCTACCAGCTCCAGATCGACGCCTACCTTCAGCCGGCACCGGCCACGACGACCACGACCACGACGACGACGACGGCCGCGCCGACCACGACCGCGACCACTACGGTCAATCCCGGCACGACGTCGCTCACGCTCACGCACGTCGGGGTCAAGGCGAGCTGGCACAACAGCCGGCTCAAGGCGAAGGTCGGCTTCTCGTTCACGGTGACGGGCGCTTCACACGTGATCGCCGAGCTCCGCCGCGGCGCGTCGATCAAGGCGAAGCGGAACATCACGACGTCCCGGGGCGGCACGTTCCCCGAGACGCTGACCCTCGCCCCTCGGACAGCCCCCGGCAGCTACGTCCTCCGCCTCGTCGCAACGACCGGCAATCAGGGCCCGGTGAAGCGCGAGAGCCCGGTCGTGCTCGAGGCTCCGCCGGAAGGGGTCGTCGACGGCGCGACGATCAGCCTGGCCAAAGGCGGGCCCGCGGCGGCCTCGGTCAAGTCACCGCAGAAGGAGCTCTGGGTCCGGTTCCACTTCCTGGCGCTGCCGAAGAGCAGCAAGGTGAAGATCGTGTGGCGCACACCGAGCTTGAAGTTCGTCGGCGCCGTGACGAAGCCGGCCGGGGTGTCGCTCGACTCGTCGCTTTCGGCGGCTGCGCCGCTCGCCCGCGGACGCTGGTACGCGGTGCTGAGCGTCAACGGCGTCGTCGTGAAGCGCGTCGCCGTCCGGATCGTGTAGCCCTGACCGCCGGTCAGGCGTGCTTGACCGAGCTCGAGCAACTACCCGAGGCGGCGTTCTTCGGGAAGAGCGCCGGGCTGAGCTTCACGATCGTGCCAGACTGATCGACGAGCATGTAGCCCTTGCAGTCGACGGCGGCGAAGCCCCGCGGGTGCCCCCGCTCGCGACTGTCGTCAGCGTCGTCAGCGTCGTCGCGTTCGGTGCGAGTGTCGAGACCGAGCCATACGTCGCCGGCGAGCCACCGTTGGTGCCGTTGTTGTGGCGAGCGCGTCGAAGAGGTCGTTGCCGCTTCCCCGCGAAGTAGTGCGGGCCGAGCTTGGCGAATCCGAGGATCATCCCGGTCTTTGCCTTCAGAGCATGAGCGGCCGAGCCTCCGGCATTCGGAAGCCGGTACAGCGTCTGGTTGCACTCGTCGGCGACGAACAGGTACTTCCCGTCGTCGAGCGGCGCTCCAGGGCCGACGCGCTCGGCGTTGAACCCGGGGGTGACCGGGCAGCTCGGAAGGCCGCTGACGAGAACGCTTGTCCCGCTCAGCGGTGCGGAAGGGGCGCCGAGCCCTCCGCTCCGGTCGCGGCAAGCGCCAGCCCGAGAGAGGCGACGGCGGCGACCGTGACGGCCAGCACGCCGAGACGCCGAAGTTGAGTAGCCGCAACGAGCACCGGCGCGCCACGCTAGAGGTCGCGTTGTAGGCTCGCACCTGAGACCTTTGTCGAAGATTTTCCCGGCTGCGAGACCTGAGTGAGTAGCGGCGGGTGGGCTCGAACCACCGACCTCCGGGTTATGAGTCCGGCGCTCTGACCAGCTGAGCTACGCCGCCCTGGCCGAGCCATCGTAGCGGGAGCCAGGGGCCGTTCCGCTACACTTACGCAGCCCGAGGGCGGTGCGTCAGCATGCCCGGGCACGTTTCCTGTGATCCGAACCGAAGCGAGACCATGGCCAAGAGCGGAGTAAGAGTTGCGATCACGCTCGCCTGCACCGAGTGCAAGCGCCGCAACTACCAGACAACGAAGTCCAAGCGGAACACGCCCGACCGGGTGGAGTTCAAGAAGTACTGCCGCTGGTGCGGGACGCACACGCCGCACCGGGAGTCGCGCTAGCGCCATGGCAACCAAGGCGCCTGCTGCGACCGCTCCGCTTCCGGAGTCACGCCCCTCCGCCTCGAGCGGCGGGAACATCTTCGTGCGCTTCTGGCGCTTCTGCAAGGAGGCCTCGGCCGAGCTCAAGAAGGTCGAATGGCCCGGGCAGAACCAGGTGATCCAGGGAACGGTCGTCGTGATCGTGGCCTGCATCATCGTCGGCACCTTCCTCTACGTGAACGACCAGATCTGGCAGCAGGTCGTCAAGAAACTGCTGAACGGGTAGCCATGTTTCGCTGGTATGTCGTCAACACGTACTCGGGCCACGAGAACAAGGTCAAGGCCAACCTCGAGCACCGCATCGAGTCGATGGGGCAGCGCCCGCGCTTCCGCCGCGTCGTCGTCCCGACCGAGCAGGTGATCGAGACGAAGGACGGCCAGAAGGTCCAGATCGAGAAGCGCGTCCTGCCGGGCTACGTGCTCGTGAACATGGACTTGAGCGACGAGGCCTGGACGGTCGTCAAGAACACGCCCGGCGTCACCGGGTTCGTCGGCGCCGGCTCCAAGCCCGTGCCGCTCGGCCAGGGCGAGGTCGACCGAATCCTCAAGACCGGCGCCGCGACCGCCGACCGGCCGCGCGCCCAGGTCGAGTTCTCGCTCGGCGAGTCGGTCAAGGTGACGAGCGGCCCGCTCTCCGACTTCGACGGCGAGATCGTCGACGTCAACCCCGACCAGCAGAAGCTCAAGGTGCTGGTGGACATCTTCGAACGGCAGGTCCCGGTCGAGCTCGGGTTCGACCAGGTTAAAAAGCTTGACTGACATGAAGCTCGACTAAAGGAAACGAATGGCGAAAAAAGTCCTCACCATGATCAAGCTGCAGATCCCCGGCGGGCAGGCCAACCCGGCGCCGCCGGTCGGCCCTGCGCTCGGCCAGCACGGCGTCAACATCATGGAGTTCTGCAAGGCGTTCAACGCGCAGACTGCGCAGGAGAACGGCCGCATCACGCCGGTCGAGATCACGGTCTACGAGGACCGCAGCTTCACCTTCATCACGAAGACGCCGCCGGCCGCCGTCCTGATCAAGGAGGCGCTGCGGCTCGAGAAGGGCTCGGCCGAGCCGAACCGCAACAAGGTCGGCAAGCTCACGAAGGCCCAGCTCCGCGGCATCGCCGAGGCGAAGCTCGTCGATCTGAACGCGCGCGACGTCGACCAGGCGATGAAGGTCATCGCCGGCACCGCGCGTTCCATGGGAGTAGAGGTGGAGGCCTAGATGGCACAGCACGGAAAGAGATACGACGGGGCGCGCGGCGTGATCGATCGCGAGAAGGTCTACTCGCCGGTCGAGGCCGTCCGCCTGCTCAAGTCGAACGCCGGCGCCAAGTTCGACGAGACGATCGAGGTGCACATGAACCTCGGGCTGAACGTCCGCCATGCCGAGGAGCAGCTCCGCGGCACGATGATGCTGCCGCACGGCACCGGCCGCGAGCAGCGCGTCGCGGTGTTCGCCGAGGGCGACAAGGCCCGCGAGGCCGAAGAGGCCGGCGCCGACATCGTCGGCTCGGCCGATCTCGCCAAGCGCATCGAGGAGGGCTTCACCGATTTCGACGTCGCGATCGCCACGCCCGACCAGATGGGCAACGTCGGCAAGCTCGGCCGGGTGCTCGGCCCGCGTGGGCTGATGCCGAACCCGAAGACGGGCACGGTCACGATGGACGTCGGCAAGGCGGTCCGCGAGGCGAAGGCCGGCAAGCTCGAGTACCGCACCGACCGCGGCGCGAACGTGCACATCCCGATCGGCAAGCGCAGCTTCGACGAGCGCGCACTGGTCGAGAACTACGCCGCGCTGATCGACGAGATCGTCCGCGCGAAGCCGGCCGTCGCCAAGGGCCGGTACATCAAGAAGATCACGCTCGCGAGCACGATGGGCCCCGGCATCCACGTCGACCCCTCGAAGACCCGCGAGATCGTCGAAGAGCTGGAGACCGTCGAAGCCTAGTCTCGTTTTTTCATCAAAAGCCTGCGCCTAAGACAGATGGCAGCCGAAAGGCGGAAGCCCATCCGAGGCGGGTCGGACTCCAGCTGGACATCTCCCAGCTTCGTCGGCTCGCCGCAAGGCGGGCCGATTTCGTAGTGGGAGGTGGAATGGACAAACAGAGAAAGAGCGCTTGGTCAGCGAGCTGACCGAGAAGCTGCGCAACTCGGACACGTTGATCGTGACCGACTACCGCGGCCTGACGATGCCCCAGATCGATGCCCTTCGCGGCACGCTGATCGAGCACGGGGCGAAGTTCACCGTCGTCAAGAACACGCTCACGCGCCGTGCCGCAGAGGCTGCGGGAGCCGATCAGCTGCTCACGCTGCTCGAAGGGCCCTCCGCGATCGCGTTCATCGAGAGCGACGGCGACATGGTCGCCGTCGCGAAGGCACTGGCCGACTCGGCCAAGGCCACGAAGGTGCTGGCGATCCGCGGCGGCCTGATGCAGGGCAAGACGATCTCGGCCGACGATGTCGACGAGCTCGCGAAGCTGCCGCCGTTCGATGTCCTCCGCGGCCAGGTGCTCGGGGCGATCGTCGGGCCGCTGCAGAGCCTGCTCGGGCTCGTGTCGGCGCCGCTGCAGAACCTCGTCGGGCTGATCGACGCCCGCATCGAGCAGCTGGGCGGGGCTGACGCAGCCGCGCCGGCCGCGGAAGCGGTCGTCGAGGAGGCAGCTCCTGCTGC
>CAVYIB010000012.1:0-360672 GCA_963768435.1 uncultured Actinomycetota bacterium | reverse complement strand
AAGGAGTAGTCAACTTATGAATAAGGGGTGACATCAGCCCGATCCACACGCTAATCTGTTCACAGATGTCGCAGGTTCTCGACGCCTTCGGACGGCCGCTTCGGGACCTCCGTATCTCGGTGACAGACCGCTGCAACTTCCGTTGCACGTACTGCATGCCGAAGGAGGTCTTCGGGCACGGCTATCGGTTCCTCGACCGGAAGGAGCTGCTCGACTTCGACGAGATCACCCGGGTCGCGCGGGCGGCCGTCGGCGTCGGCGTGGAGAAGCTGCGCCTGACCGGCGGCGAGCCGCTGCTCCGACGGGATGTCGAGCACCTGATCGCGATGCTCGCGGAGCTCGACGTCGAGATCACGCTCACGACCAACGCGTCACTGCTGCCGCGCAAGGCGCAGGCGCTCAAGGACGCGGGCCTCACCCGGATCACGGTCAGCCTCGACGCGATGGACGATGCGACGTTCCGCTCGATGAACGACGTCGACTTCGCCGTGGAGCGCGTGCTCGAAGGGATCGAAGCTGCGCGAACGGTAGGGCTTCCCGTCAAGGTGAACTGCGTCGTGAAGCGCGGGGTGAACGAGAACCAGATCGTCCCGATGGCGGAGTACTTCCGCTCGACCGGGGACACCCTCCGCTTCATCGAGTTCATGGACGTCGGCGCGACGAACGGCTGGCGCATGGACGATGTCGTCTCCGCCGCGCAGATCGTCTCCGCGGTCGACACCGTGTTCCCGATCGAGCCGGCCGACGCGCAGTACCGCGGCGAGGTCGCCAAGCGCTGGCGCTACAAGGACGGCAAGGGCGAGATCGGAGTCATCGCGTCGGTCACCCAGCCCTTCTGCGGCGACTGCACGCGCTCGCGGATCTCGGCCGAGGGCAAGCTCTACACCTGCCTCTTCGCAGTGCGCGGCCACGACCTGCGCGCGCTCATCCGCAGCGGGGCCACCGACGAGGATCTCGGCGTCCGGCTCTCCGAGATCTGGCACGTCCGCGGCGACCGCTACTCCGAGCTGCGCTCGGAAGCGACGAATCTCGACGACGCACCGCGCGTCGAGATGAGCTACATCGGCGGCTAGAGCTCCGGCGCCGCGCGGCCCGGCCGCGGACTTTGTCAATCCGGTGCGCCTTTGTAGAATGAGAAATCGTGTCGTCGGTGGTTGCAGCTGGGCGGCGCTATTTGCCGCGTGGGTGGGGAGACCTGGGGCGCCAGATGGCAATCTGGTTCGGCTTTGGCCTGGTCTACCAGCTTGCGCGTGCCGCCGGTGACCGCAACCCGGCGAAGGCGATCGCGAACGGCCAGAGCGTCGTCGCGTTCGAGGAGCACGTCACCAACCGCCTCTACGAGCTGACCTTCGAGCAGTTCGTCGATCCAGCGCCACTGGCTCGAGGCGCTCGTCTCGTGGACGTACTGGAACTCGGAGTTCACGGTCGTCGGGCTCGCCCTCCTCTGGGTCTACATCCGCCGGCACGAGGGCTTCATCAAGTTCCGCAACTCGATCCTGCTCGCAAACGTCCTCGGGCTGATCGGCTACGTCCTGACGCCGATGGCTCCTCCCCGGCTGCTCAACGTCGGGTTCGTCAACCGGCACACGGACGGCGTCGTGCAGCTGGCGGCCAACCCGTACGCGGCGATGCCGAGCCTCCATGCCTGCGACTCGCTGATCGTCGGCGTCGTGCTCTGCAGCCTCTCGCGGCACTGGTGGTCGAAGGTGTTCTGGTGCGTCTGGCCGGCCTGGGTCTGGTTCGCGGTGATGGCGACCGGCAACCACTTCTGGCTCGACTGCGTCGCCGGTGTCGGCGTCGCGCTGATCGCGATGACGATCGTCTACAAGTGGAGCACGTTCCAGCGGGCCTTCACCCGCATGCTCGGTGGCGCGCCGCGCACCACCTGACCCGCTGCTACGGTCCGATTCGATGGGCAAGGCCGCTGCGCTCAAGCAGGGATACACCGCAGGCGCGCGCTCTCTGGCGACCAGATCGATCGGTGGTCTCGCGCGCACTCGCGTCACGCCGAACGCGCTGACGACGTCCGGGGTCGCCCTCTGCGCGCTGGCGTCGGTCGTCGTCCTGTTCGAGAACCGAAACGAGATCCTCTTCTACTGGGTCGGCGCGCTGCTGTTCGTCGTCGGGTCGATCCTGGACATCCTCGACGGCGCGCTCGCCCGGGCAGGCGGGAAGACGACGCCGTTCGGCGCGTTCCTCGACTCGACCACGGACCGCATGAGCGAAGGCTTCATGCTCGCCGCGATCGCCTATGTCTTCGCGCGCCACAACCAGGATGTCTTCGTCGTCGTGGCGGTGTTCGCCGTCGCCGGCTCGTTCCTCGTCTCCTACACGCGGGCCCGCGCCGAGGCGCTCGGCCTCAAAGGCGACGTCGGCATCGGCTCGCGCGCGGAACGGGTCGTCGTGATCACCACCGGCCTCGTCCTCGCTCCCTGGGGCGTCCTGCCCGTGGGCGATCGCCGTCCTCACGGCGACGGCCTGGGTCACGGTGCTGCAGCGGATCCTCTCGGTGCGCAGCCAGTTGCTCGCCCGAGACAAGCCTCAGGGCTAACGCGCTCTTCCAGCTGATAGCACTGATGTGCTATCACTTTAGGGGATGGCTGAGCTTCGCAGCGACGTGCTCGTTCGCATGCCTCCCGACCTGAAGCGGCGTCTCGCCGCCGAGGTCGAGCGGCGAAAGGCGAGCCTGAACGACGTCGCCGTCGCGATCCTCGCCTCCCGGTTCGGCGTTCCATTCGAGCCGAGCGGCCGCCGCGGCTCTCCCCCGCGTCCCGCGGGCGACGTGTTGCTCCGCATGCCGCGCGACCTGAAAGACCGCCTCGCGCGCCGCGCGGGCGAGCGCAAGAAGTCCACTCATGACCTCATCGTCGAGACCCTGTCCGAGGGGCTCGGCCGGCGAAAGGAATCAATGTCCGAGAACGGCAAGCACGCCGCGAACGGCAAGGGACGCGAGGGCAAGGTCCGCGTCGCGATCATCGGCGTCGGGAACTGCGCGAACTCGCTGCTCCAGGGCGTCCAGTACTACAAGGACGCGTCCGACGACAAGTTCGTCCCCGGGCTGATGCACGTCAACCTCGGCGGGTACCACATCAGCGACATCGAGTTCGTCGCCGCGTTCGACGTCGTCAAGGGCAAGGTCGGCGTCGACCTCGCCGAGGCGATGTGGGCGCACCCGAACGACACGATCAAGTTCGCCGACGTCGCGAAGACCGGCGTGACCGTCTCGCGCGGCATGACGCACGACGGGATCGGCAAGTACCTCTCCGAGATCGTCGAGAAGGCGCCGGGCGAGACCGACGACGTGGTCGCGATCCTGAAGGAGCGCGAGGTCGACGTCGTCGTCAACTACCTGCCGGTCGGCTCCGAGGCCGCCACGAAGTGGTACGCCGAGCAGATCCTCGAGGCCGGCTGCGCGATGGTCAACTGCATGCCCGTCTTCATCGCGCGCGAGCCCTACTGGCAGCGCCGCTTCGAGCAGGCCGGCGTGCCGATCATCGGCGACGACATCAAGTCGCAGGTCGGCGCCACGATCACGCATCGCGTGCTCACCTCGCTCTTCCGCGAGCGCGGCGTGCATCTCGACAAGACGATGCAGCTGAACGTCGGCGGCAACTCCGACTTCCTGAACATGCTCGAGCGCGAGCGGCTCGAGTCGAAGAAGATCTCGAAGACGAACGCCGTCACCTCGATGCTCGACTACGACCTCGGCCCGGGGAACGTCCACGTCGGCCCGTCCGACTACGTGCCGTGGCTGACCGACCGCAAGTGGGCCTACATCCGCATGGAGGGCTCGTCGTTCGGCGACGTCCCGCTCAACGTCGAGCTCAAGCTCGAGGTGTGGGACTCGCCGAACTCGGCCGGGATCGTGATCGACGCCGTCCGGCTCGCGAAGCTCGCGCTGAACAACGGGATCGGCGGCGCGCTCGAAGGCCCGAGCGCCTACCTGATGAAGTCGCCGCCGGTGCAGATCGTCGACGACGAGGCGCACGAGCTCTCGGAGCAGTTCATCGAGCGCAACCGCCGCAAGGCGCCCGCGAAGTCGAAGGCTCAGGCCCCGGCGTAGGCCGGGAGCGGTTTCAGCTCCACGCCGGCCAGGAACACGCTCGCCGTTCTCGGATCGGATCCGCCGAGGGGATCCGCTCCGGGAACGGTGATCAGCGTCATCGTCGAGCCGCCGTGCGGAACCGAGAAGGGGCCGAGCGCGAGCGGCGTCGCGTACGCCGGGATCTGCTGCCGCGCGACGACGCGGCCGGCGCTGTCGACGAGCTCGAGCAGTCGCGGCCTGCCGTTGCTGAATGCGAGCCCCGAGAGCACCGCGTCCATCGCTCCGCCCGGGTTGTCGATTCGCGACCCGCCCCTCCCCGGCAAGCCAACGGCCCGTCGATCCGCTTGTACGGCTCGGCGCGCGTTGAACCCCGCCTGGTAGTCGAGCGCCGGGCGGATCGAGCCCCTCGAGCTGCGGCGATCACGAACCGGTCCTGCTCGAGCGGCCTGCGCAAGATCGATGGGCCGCGCGTGGACCGAGAAGATCCGGACGCGCCGGAAACGACCTGAGCAGCGTGTAGAGGCGCGGGATCGAGCGCGGGCGGAGCTCGCCTCCGCCCACGCGGTAGCTCGTCGTCGTGGACGACGACGTAGCGGACGTGCTCGGTCGAGAGGATCCGGGGCGTCAACGGGATCGCCGAGATCGCGCGCCGCGAATCGGATCGCCTGGTCCCGCGAGAGCATCACCGACGGGCTCGCCTCCGAGATCGCGAACCGGGGCTTGCCGTCGAACTGCTGATACCACTGGTCCTGCTGGTCGAGCGGCCGGGCGAGCCGGGCCCGAGGCTCGGGTACGCCGCGACGATGCCGTTCGGCTGGGACGGCCAGCCAGTCGACCCATCTGCGGCCGGGCGGTCGTGTCGAAGACGGGCACGGTTCGGCGGGCAGGAGCTCGAGCGTGACCGCGCCAGGGCGACCACCGGCACGAGCTTGCCAAACACGCCCCGGCGCGCGCGCGAGCGCCGTCAGCGCCAGCGCCGCGAGGATCGCGGCGCCAGCTCCGCGAGCAGGCCGATGCGCGAGTACACCCGCCAGTAGGTCGTGACCTGCGCGAGCAGCCAGGCGGGCATCGGGACGGCAACTCCACCAGATGCTCGGTCGGCGCGAACGAGAGAGGAACGAGACCGGCGCGAGCACGACCGCGAACACCGCTGCCCGCCAGCGCGGCATCGGATTCGCGCAGGCGCGCATCGCGCCGGAAGACGAGCACCGCGGCGACCACCGCGAACGCGAGCGTCGTGTAGCCGAAGAAGAGCGTCTCCTCGGTCAGATTCGACGGATGGAGACCGAGGAGCCACGTGAACGGCGCCCGTGTCGCCGAGCCGCCGCAGCAGCGGGTTGCGCGGTGAGGGGACGAGATAGCCGGAGAGCGAGGCCGCGTAGTGGAAGAGGTCGCTCACCGGCGTGGCCGACCGTCGCCCGAACGGTCGACCGCTCGCGCAGGTAGAGCACGAAGATCGGGATCGAGCGAGGCGATCGCCACGAGGTAGGCGAACGCGCCGAGCGCCGCCGAGCGAAGCCGCACACCGCGACCGCCCGGCCTGACGATCTCGATCGCGAAGAACACCGCGGCCATCAGCGACGCGAGCAGCCCCTGGTAGGCGGTGACGTAGAACGCCAGCCCGATCGCGCCGCACCGACGGCAGCGCCCAGCGCGAGGGTGCGCGGTCGAGCTCCAGCGCAGCAGCGCCGCCAGGACGACGACGAACACCCAGTTCTGGACCAGCCCGAGATGGCCCGCCTCGACGCGCTCGACCGCGTACGGCCAGAACGCGAACACGAGCCGCCGAACATGGAGGCGACGAACGTGCAGCCGAGCCGGTCGAGCAGCGCGAACATCGCCATCGCGGTGGCGAAGAGCCCGAGGAAGAGGAACGTGTTCCAGGCGCCGACCAGCCCGACCGCGCCGCGCGAGACCAGACGAACGCGGTCTGCAGCGCCGCTGTTGGCAAGCAGGGCCGCCGGCGTGCGCTCGAACCCCTCGGGCGCGCCGTTCAGAGCGTCGTGGGTGAAGTCGAACGGGGTTCGGTGCTGCGCCTGGGCCGACCAGTAGTCGTGGAGCGCCCCGGTCGCGTCGCCGAAGCCGCCGGCGATCCGCGAGCCCGGATGCACTACGACCTCGTGGAGCCAGAGCGCGATCGCCGCCCCGAATAGCGCCGCCGCCGCTCCATAGCGAACGAGGCCGGTGGGGCGCCACGCAGGGGAGTCCATCCGCTCGTAGATTACGGCGCAACGGCCGAGCGTCTGCGGGCCTTCGGTGGTTGAATCGGCCGGTGGCTCAGCTCCGTCCCAGCACGGCCCCGTGGAGCCGTCCACGCCACGAGGCGATCCTGCTCGTGCTCGTGGCAGTCGGAGCGCTGCTCGTCGTCCATCCGCCCGGCGCGCAGGACATCTCGCGGATGTGCGTCACGCGCTCGGTCGTCCACGGAAGCCTCTCCGCGACGACGTGCCTCCAGGGAAGCGGCGACCGGGCAGAGTTCGGCGGGCGGTTCTACACCGACAAGGCCCCCGGCGTCAGCTTCCTGGCCATTCCCGCCGCGCAGGCGGTGCGGCTCGGGCCTCCTCCGTGGCACCACGAGGGCGATCTGCGGCTCTGGGCGGTGCGCCTGGCCACCGGCGGGATCGCGCTGCTCGCGTGCGCGCTGCTGCTCGGGCGCGTCGCCGAGGGGATCGCGCCGGGCTGGGGCGGCGCGACGCTCGTCACGTTCTCGGTGGGAACGCTCGCGGCCTCACTTGCCGTCGACAACTTCGACGAGGTGCCGGCGGCGGCGCTCGGGTTCGGCGCCTTCCTGCTCGCGTGGCGGCGGCGGCCCGGCTGGGCGGGGATCGTCGCCGGGCTCGCGCTCTTCGTCGAATACCAGGCGGCGCTGGTCGCGGTTCTCGTCGGGGTGTACGCCGCGCTCGCCGGCGGGAGAGCGCTCGGGCGCTACGCCGCCGGCCTGGTTCCCGGTGTCGCGCTGCTCGGGCTCTACGACCGGCTCGCGTTCGGCTCTCCCTTCCACCTCTCCTACCGGTACGTGTCGAAGCAGTTCGCCGTGCAGCAGGCCGGCGGGTTCTTCGGGATCCATGCGCCCGTCGTGGCACGCTGCCCGGCTCGTCCTCGTCGGCAACCGCGGCCTGTTCGTCGTCGCGCCCGTGCTCCTGCTCGCCGCGGCCGGGCTCGTCCTGCTGTGGCGCCGCGGTGCGCGGGCCGAGTCGCTGCTCTGCGGAGCGGTGTCGCGTGGCGTTCCTCCTGCTCGAGCTCGGCTACTACGACCCCTACGGCGGTGACTCGCCCGGCCCGCGGTTCTTCATCCCGGCGCTCCCGTTCCTCGCGCTCGGGCTCGCGCCCGCATTCGCGCGCTGGCGGGTCGCGACCGCCTGCTTCGCGGCGGCGTCCGTGCTCGCCTCGACCGCGGTGCTCCTCACCTGGCCCGCCGCCGTGAACGCGGCGGCGGTCTACCGCTGGAGCGTCTGGCGCGAGCTCGGCCTGTTCGTGCGCCACGGATCGTCGTCCGAGCTCGCGCAGTGGACGCAGAAGACCGTGGCGAGCTGGCTGGGCGCCGGGCGGCTCGGCGGCGCCGCGATCGTCCTCGCGGCCGCGCTCGGAGCGCTTTTCCTCGCGCTGAACGACGGGTGGCGCACGGAGCGCCGAAGCTAGGCTCTTTGCGTGCGTGTCTGCCTGGTGACACCGTTTGCGTGGTCTCAGCCCCACGACGTCAACGAGCACGTCGGCGGGATCGCCGCGGCGCTGCGCACGCTCGGGCACGACGTCACGGTTCTCGCACCCTCGACCCGTGCGGGCGAGCTGCGCGCCGGCCGTCGCGTCGTGCACGGCCACGCCCCCGCGCGCGACGTCGTCGCGATCGGGCCCGCGGTGCCGATCTCACGGCGCTCGCAGATGGGCGTGCCGGTCGGCGTACGGGCGAACCTCCGGCTCGCGCTCGCGCACGGGCAGTTCGACCTCGTCCACGGGTTCGAGCCGGGCCTGCCGTCGATCTCCTATCTCGCGCTCCGCGAGACCTCCGCGCTCACGGTCGCGACGTTCTGCTCGACGCACCGCCTCGGCTACCCACCGGCGCGCTCCCAGCGCGAGAAGCTGCTCGCCCGGATCGACGCGCTGCTCGCGCTCTCGGAGCCGATCCACGCCGCCGCGGAGGAGCGCTTCCCGGGCGACTACGAGCTGATGTCTCCCGGCGTCTCGCTCGAGCTCTTCGAGCCGGCGCCGAAACGCAACCTGATCACCGTCGAGCTGCGGCCGAACGAGCGCCCGGGCGCCCGCGGCGTCCTGCACGCTCTGCGCGAGCTGCCCGACTGGGAAGCCGTGCTCTTGCGCACGACGCCCTTGATCGCGCGGCCCGCGATCCCGCGCGACCTGGCCGGTCGGGTGACCGTCCGGACCGCCCGCGACGGCGCGGCTCGCGCGCCGCTCTTCGCCGAGACGGCGATCTTCGTCCCCGGGATCGAAGGGCGCCCTCGCGTCCTGCTCGAGGCGAAGGCCGCGGGTTGCGCGATCGCCGCGCCGGCCGGCGTGGAGGAGCAGCCCGAGCTGGCGGCGGCCGCAGCAGCGCGCCTCGCCGAGGACGCCGGGCTACGCGGTCGAGATCAGGAGGCTGCCCGGGCCGAGGCGGAGTCCGAGTCGTTCGAGCACGTCGCGGCTCAACTCGACGACCTCTACGGCCGGCTGATGAAACGCCGCCGTACGACCGCCCGCAAGACCGCGACCGACCCGCTCGCCGACAGGCCGTGGATCGTCGCCGACCTGCATATGCACACGACGTGGTCGTTCGACTGCACCGTCAATCCCGCCGAGCTCGTCGACCACGCCGAGGCCGAAGGGCTCGGCGCGATCGCCGTCACGGACCACAACGTCTTCGGCGGCGCACTCGAGGTCTTCGACGAGGCACGCGACCGCGACCTGATCGTCATCCCCGGCGAGGAGATCAAGACCGACGAGCAGGGCGAGGTGATCGGCCTCTTCCTCGAGCGCGAGATCCCGCGCGGCATGCCCTTCGCCGACACGATCGCCGCGATCCGCGAGCAGAACGGCCTCGTCTATCTCCCCCACCCGTTCGACCGCATGCACACGATCCCCGACCCGGCGACGCTTCATCGCCACCTGGCCGACATCGACGTGCTCGAGGTCTACAACGCGCGCCTGCTCTTCGACGCGCAGAACGACGAGGCCCTTCGGTTCGCGCGGAAGTACGACCTGACGATGGGCGCCGGCTCCGACGCGCACGTGCTTCAGGGAGTCGGGACCGGCGCGCTCAGAATGCGCTCGTTCAACGACCCGGAGGAGTTCATGATCTCGCTCAAGAGTGCCGAGATCCTGCGCCGGCCGAAGTCGCTCGCGTACCTCCAGAGCCTGAAGTGGATGGCGCAGGTCAAGGAAAAGGTCCGCTAGGCGAGAAAGGACCGGATGCTCCGTGTCCGCCGCCGTGACCACAGACGACATCTACAAGCGGTACCTCGACAAGGCGATCAGGGAGATCCTTCGCCTGGAACACGAGGTCGCCGAAGCCGCCGCGGGAGCACCCGTGGCGCAGCCGACCGGGCACCCGCTCGGCACGATCTTCCTGGTCAAGTACGGGCCGCAGGCACCGGAGCTGCAGGAAGGGGTGGCCTTCCACGGGCGCGCGGGGCATGCGATCAAGCGCTCGCTCGAGCGGCTGCACGTCGACCCGGCGGAGGTGTTCGGCACGAACTGCGTGAAGTTCGCGGGCGCCGGCGACGACGCGTGCCACGACTGGTTCGCGCGGGAGCTGCGGATCGTCCAGCCCCGGCTCGTCGTCGTGATGGGCGACGACGCGCTCGAGTTCGTGAACCGAGCCGAGTTCCCGCTCTCCCGCCCGCTCGAAGCTAGGCTGGGTGAGCTCCAGCAGTTCACCCCGACGATCGAAGCCCTCGTCGTCCCGGACATCGACCTCTCACTCGACGACCAGCCTTCGAAAACGCGCTTTTGGAACGCCTTCAAGTCCGTCGGCCCCTGGTGGGGCGCCTTGCCGCCTTACTGATCGTCTTCGCCGCGCTCGTCGCGTGGTTCGAGGTAGCCCCGGGCCGGTCGGCGCTCGCGACCTGGCCGAGCGTCGCGATCGTGGCGCTGCTCCTGATGCCGGCGATGTTCAGCCTGGTCTGGCTCGCTCTCCCCGTCTGGCAGCGGCCGCGCGAGCTCGCGATCGCCGTCGCCGTGCTGGCCCTCGCCACCGTTCTGCTGTCGCTCCTCCACGCGCCGGTCTTCGCGAACTTCACCAAGTTCGCAGCGGTCACGGGCGCCGGGCTGCTCTTCCTCTCCGCGTTCGAGTTCCTGTCGTGGGCGGTGCTCGTCGCGGTCATCATCCCGTTCGTCGATGCCTACTCCGTCTGGAAGGGCCCGACCCATTCGATCACCACGCATCATCCGGCGGCGTTCACGAAGCTGTCGGTCGCGTTCGTCGTCCCCGGTGGGAGCGCCGCCCGGCTCGGGCTTCCGGACGTGATGTTCTTCGCGCTGTTCCTCGGCGCGAGCGTGCGCTGGAATCTCCGGCCGGCCTGGACCTGGGTCGGGATGACGATCGGGCTGGGAGCGACCTTCGCCCTGACCACCGTCTGGAGCCAGAGCGGCCTGCCCGCGCTGCCGGGGATCGCGCTCGGCTTCCTGCTGCCGAACGTGGACATCATCTGGCGGCGGATGGCCTCCCCCGAGGCCTGGAAGCCGGCCTAGCGGTCTAGCTGCGCTCGAGGAGCGAGACGGACTCGACGTGCGGCGTGTGGGGGAACATGTCCACCGGCCGCGTGCGGACGAGCCGGTAGCCGTATTCCTCGGACAGGCGCTTGGTGTCGCCCGCCAGCGTGGTCGGGTTGCACGAGACGTAGACGACGCGTGGGGCGGCCAGCTCGCCGAGCCGCTTGAGCGCCTTGCCGGCGAGACCGGCGCGCGGCGGGTCGACGACGACGACGTCGGGCTCGCCGGCGCGCTCGCGCAGGTCGCGCAGCACCTGGCCGACGTTGCCGGCGAAGAAGGCCGCGTTCCCGATCGAGTTCAGCTCGGCGTTCTCGATCGCGCACGCGACCGACTCCTCGGAGATCTCGATCCCCCAGACCGTCAGCGCGTCGCCGGCGAGCGAGAGCCCGATCGTGCCGATGCCGCAATACAGGTCGTACACGGTCTCGGTCCCGGTCAGGGCGGCCTCGGCGCGGGCGAGCTCGTAGAGGCGCTCGGCCATGCGGGTGTTCGTCTGCAGGAAGGCGTTCGGGCGGACGCGGAACCGGAGGTCGCCGAACTGCTCCTCGATCGCCTCCTCGCCCCAGAGGAGCTGGGTCGGCAGGTTCGTGACCTCGGCCTCGGTGTCGTTGACGGTCCACTGGATCGAGCGCACCTCGGGATGGGCGACGAGCACCTCGATCAGCCGCTCCCGGTCGAAGCGCTCGCGCTCGTGCGTGACGAGCTGCACCATGGCCTGGCCCGTGTTCCGGCCCTCGCGGATGATCAGGTGCCGGAGGTAGCCCTTGTGGTTCGCCTGGTCGTAGGCGGGGAGCCGCTCCTCGTGCGCCCACTCGGTGATCGTGTTCCGGATCCGGTTCCCGAGCTCCGTCGTGATGTGGCACTCGTCGATCCCGAGCACCTCGTCCCAGCGGCCGGCGCGATGCAGGCCGAGGATCGGCGGGCCGCCGTCCGGGCCCGGGCGCGAAGGAGTACTCCATCTTGTTGCGGTAGCCGAACAGCTCCTCGGCCGCGACGATCGGCTCGACCGGCGGGTCGACGATGCCCGCGATCCGCCGGAGCGAGTCCTCGACCCAGGCCTGCTTGGCCGCGAGCTGCGCGTCGTAGGCGAGATCCTGGAACCGGCAGCCGCCACAGGCCGGGTAGTGCGCGCAGGGCGCCTTGACCCGCTGCGGGCCCGCCTCCAGCACCTCGGTCGTGATCGCCTCCGCGTGCCGGCGCTGCACCTTGGTCACGCGTGCGCGCACGGTGTCGCCGGGCAGCCCCGCCCGGACGAAGACGACGAACCCGTCGAGCCGCGCGACGCCGTTCCCGCCGAAGGCGAGCGAATCGACGTGAAGCTCGAGCTCGTCGTCCCGTTGCACCGGCGCAGCCATCAGGCCAGCGTAGTGACTTCGAGCCGTGTCCCGAACATTCATCCGCCCCGTTCGGGACGAGCCGCTCAAAGCCGGTGTCTGACACCGCCTTTGGAGCAGGGCCGAGGGGCCGGCCTCCAGTGGCCGTGCGGGTTCGCGCGCCACCCGCGCGAGAAGCGGTCACACTCTCGTAACGGTGTCTGACACCTGCTTTTAAGCCACTGGCCCGGAAAGCCCGAAGAGCGCGAGGCACGGCTCGAGGCCCTCGATCTCGACCGGGATCCGCGGGGAGGCGGCCCAGCGGTCGCGGGGCAGCTCGAGCTTCAACTGACGGATCGGGTATCCGCGCGGCTCGACGAACCCTTCGCCGACGGTCTCGTAGCCGAGCTTCTCCGACACGCGCATCGACTTGGTGTTCCCGTCGGCATGCCCAGAGACGGCGACCTCCGCGCCGAGGCCGGCGAACGCCAGCTCGAGCACGGCGGCCCGCATCTCGGTGCCGTAGCCGTGCCCCTGGAAGCGCCGACCGAGCCACGAGCCCGTGACGACGCGGCGCGTCTCGGCGAACCGCTCGCCGCTCAGGCCCTGGCAGCCCATCGGCTCACCGTCGGCGAAGACGCCGAGGTCGAGCGACCAGGCCTCCGGCGTCCACGCTTCCCGCAATCCCAGATGGAAGCCGGTGAACGCCTCGGCGAAGCCCGGCTTTCCGATCCCGTCCGTCCAGGCCACCTGGAACGGCATCTCCTCGGGCGGATGGACGCCTGCCTCCGCGACCTGCACAAGCACACCGAGCTCGTGCTCGTCCGGCAGGCGAAGCTCGAGCCGCTCCGTTCGCACCCGCAGGCCGAGGAGCGGCGAGACGTCTATTGCAGGACCGTCACGTAGACGGACCGCGCCTTCGGCCCGTCGAACTCGCACAGGAAGACAGCCTGGTAGCGGCCGAGCGCCGGCTGACCGTCCCGGAGCGGGATCAGCACCTGCGCCCCCGCCACCGAGGCACGCCCGTGCGAGGGCCCGTTCGGCCCGTCGGCGTCGTCGTGCACCCAGCCCCAGTCGTCCCCGACGACCTTCTCGAAGAACCGCTCGAGGTCGGCGACGAGCACCGGGTCGATCTTCTCGTTGATCGTGATCGCCGCCGTCGTGTGCGGGCACGTAGACGAGGACAGCCGATCCCTCGGCCCCCTCGACCGCGGCCCGAACCCGGTCGGTGATGTCGATCAACTGGGTGCGCCGTTCGCTGGTGAGGCTGATCTCGTGCACGGGCGCCTAGGATAGACAGTCGATGGCAACCGACCTGACCACCACCGAGCTCGACGCGTTCCGCGACGACGCCGACCGTTTCATCGCCGAGCTCGACGAGGAGTACTACCTCCACCTCGCCGGCCACAAGGAGACCCTCGACCTGGAGCGGATCTACGAGGCGCACGAGGAGCTGACCAGGCTCGACACCGCGCTCAGGCTCGAAGGCGCGCCGACCGAGCTCTGGCGCTTCGCCTGCGAGGGGTTCCTCGGCGGCCTCACCCGCGAGCATGCCGAGAAGCTCGCCGATGTCGAGGCGGAGCTCGAGACGACGGTGGACGGCGAGCAGATCCCCTACCGGATGATCAGGGTCGTGATGTCGAACGAGCCCGACCGCGACCGCCGCGAACGGCTGGAGCGCGCCAGGCTCGAGCTCCTCGACGAGCATCTGAACCCGGTCTACCTCGACGCGGCGCGGATCGACCGCGACGCCGTCGCGAGCCTCGGGTCGCCGAACTACTACGAGCTGTACAAGCGCTTCGGCTTCGAGCTCGACGAGCTGGCCGCGCAATGCACCTCGCTCCTCGACGAGACCGAGCGGATGTGGGAGCAGGCCGGCGACCGCCTCTTCCGCGAGCGCATGGGCATCGGGCTCTCCGACGCGCGCCCCTCGGACGTCGCGAGGCTCTTCCGCGCTCCCGAGCTCGACACGAGCTACCCCGCCGACCGGATGCTCCCCGCGCTCGAGGCGACCCTCGGCGAGCTCGGCATCGACCTGCGCTCACAGGGCAACGTGCACCTCGACCTCGAGTCGCGCCCCGGCAAGAGCCCGCGCGCGTTCTGCTCGCCGATCGAGGTTCCCGGGAAGGTGATGCTCGTGATCCAGCCGATCGGCGGCCACGACGACTGGCGCGCCCTCTTCCACGAGGCCGGCCACACCGAGCACTACGCGAACACCTCCGGCGATCTGCCGATGGAGGCCAAGCGCCTCGGCGACATGGCCGTGACCGAGGGTTGGGCGGCGCTGTTCGAGCGGCTCGTCGACGAGCCCGCATGGCTGAACCGGCGCCTCGACGTCCCCGACATCCCGAAGATCACCTACGACGGTGCGGTCTCGACGCTGTACTTCCTGCGCCGCTACAGCGCGAAGCTGCTGTACGAGATCGAGTTCTTCCAGGCGGACGACCCCGAGTCGATGCGGCCGCGCTACGCCGAGCTGCTCACCGAAGCGCTCAAGCTGCCGGCCAACGCAGAGAGCTTCCTCGACGACATCGACGGCTCGTTCTACGTCACCGGCTACCTGAGGTCGTGGGCGTTCGAGGCGCAGCTCCGCGACTTTCTCCGCTCCGAGTTCGGAAACGAGTGGTTCGCGAGGCGCGAAGCCGGTGACCTCCTGCGCGAGCTCTGGTCGCTCGGCCAGGGCCCAACTGCCGAGGAGCTGCTGCGTGACGTCACCGGTGCCCGCCTCGAGATGGCGTCGATCGCCGAGCGGGCACGCGAAGGCCTCGGCACCTAGGCCTCGAGCGTCACGCCGCCCTTCAAACCGGTCGGGTTTCGCCTAGCCAACGAAGGGGAAGGTCCCTCGTCGTACTACTTGCGCGGTCGATCATCTTCACGATTCCCGTACAAGATTGTAACCCGTAGCAGAACAAAATCTAAGTCTAACCTTATCAAGTGTGCTATAGTTACCTGCGGATCCACATACCCGGAGCCGTCGCCAAGGGAGAGCCCAGGACGGGAATCCCGAGATGGTAAGGAGCGTTCTAAGAGATATGCGAAACCTGCAGGACATAAAAAAGGAAATCGACTCGCTCTCCGATCGCCGCGCGGACGTGCTGCACAAGCTGTCCGACGGCCACAATGCGGAGCTAGCAGCCGAGCACAAGCAGCTCGACGAGAAGATCGCGCAGCTCTGGGATGAGCAGCGCAGCGTTCGTGCCTCGATTCGCTTCGGTGATCGCGACCTGATCATCCAGCGCGCACGGCACGAAGAGCGGCTTTCGCGCGCGGCCTAGGGGCCGCGTCGCGCACGGGGCGTCCCCGGGATTCCGGGGGCGCCTTTGATGCGTCTCAGCCTCGAACGGGCTGCCTCCGCGGCCACGCGACCACTGCGAGCAATACGACGAGCAAGACATTTCGGCTCAACACGAGCGACGCGTAGCGGTAGGTACCGATGTAGTCGGCGTACCGGGCCGAGGTGAACCAGTACTGCGTGGCGAGCATTGCGAGAGCGAGCAGCGCCGAGGCTGCCAGACCGCGCCGCCCGCGCACCAGCGGGACGAGCGGCACGAGCCAGATCAGGTACTGCGGAGAGAGCACCTTCCCGAACGCGACGAACGCCGCCACGCAACCGGCGGCGTAGCGAACGAACCTGTCCTGCTCAGCCGGCCCGCGGGCGAACCCGATCCAGAGCGCGACGAGGCACGCGAGCTCGACCACCGTCGTGATCGCCGCGAGCCAGCCGTAGCCGACGATCCCGACCGAGTTGTGGGAGACGGCGTCGCTGCGGGCTCCCGAAGGTGGTCAACAGCGAAGCGCCGAGACTCTCGATCTGGATCGGCCGAGAGAACTGCCCCCAGATCCCGTCCCACAGCCCATGCGGCGCGAGAATCGCGAACGGCGCGAACACAGCGGCGACGGCGACGAGCCAGATCGCGAGCCCCTTCGCCAGCTCGTCCCTCCCCCGCCTCCGCACCGTCCAGAAGATCGCGAGCGGGATCAGCACGACCGCGTAGAGCTTCGCGACAAACGCGAGCGCCAGCGCCAGCCAGCCGAGCCGATGCCGGTCGTGCAGGAACGCCGCGACCGCAGCCGCGACGAACGCCGCCGGCCAGAGGTCGAAGCGGCTCAGCATCACCTGCCCGACGAGGAGCGGCGAGAGCGCAACGAAGATGATCGCCGGCCGCGACGGCCTCGAGAGCAGGACGAACCCGAGACACGCGAGCCCGCAGGCCGCCATCAGCCGCGCGAACCAACGCTGGTAGTCGGACGGCACCGTCGGCTGCCCGAAGTACGTCGGGGCCACGAACACCGGCAGCGCCCCGGGCGGATACTCGACCGAGAAGTCGCGGTAGGGCAGGAGCCCGTTCCGCATCTGGAGCCCGTAGCCCTGGTAGATCGGCGTGTCGACGATCCTCCCGTGCGCGTACCACCCGTGGTCGAGGCACACCCATGCCCCGAGGAAGAGCGCCGCCGCGATCGCAGCCCAGAGAACGCGCCGCCCGCGGAGCCCCGACCCCGCCTGAGCGCCCGCCGCCGTCACCCAAGCGACCCTAACAGCGCCCCCGGAAGTAGACGTGCCTCGCACGGGGCGTTAGCTCAGCTGGGAGAGCGCCCAGCTTTGCAAGCCAGCGCCCCGGATTCAAAACGTCTGGAAACGGGCTGTGAGAACTTGCGAGGGTTGTCGACGGCAGTAGTGCCGAAGAACGGTACTTGCCCCCGCCCCGGTAGTCACCATCGGTAGTACTGCGTTGGCTTTTTATTCCGGCAGCCGATAGTGTGGGCTCGTCAGCCCTGCGGCTGATGGCATCCCTGAGGGGGACAGACGGTGTCGCAAGGCTGATTTGTGCATCGCTTCGGTGCGGTGACCTGAGGGGGGACCGAACCGGAGTGATGCCAAGCGAAGGGCCGTTCATGCGGCCCTTTGCTGTTCTATGTGGTCACCAGGTACACGGCGCATCCCGCGAGGAGTCGACGTAACCGGCGTTCTTCGACGCGGAGCAGGAGCTTGGCCTGCTCTCGTGTCGCCTCGGTCTAGATGGTCGAGTGCGCGTGTGACGGAGACGTGGGTGCTCCAGTCGGCTGGGCTGGATTGCCCTTCTGAGCGGTTCTCTGCGGCAACGGCGGTTGACTCTTTCGTAACCGCCGAACCCCGCTCTATAAGCGGGATTCGGCTATGGTGCTGGTTGTACGGGGCGTTAGCTCAGCTGGGAGAGCGCCAGCTTTGCAAGCTGGAGGTCATCGGTTCGATCCCGATACGCTCCATCAGTCAAAAGGCCCGCTCGAGCGGGCTTTTTGTTGCCCAGTTCGCCCAGGCGCATCGTATGTGGGCCGCTGGCTTTACTTCTCAAACATCGAGACCGATTACGGTCAAGGTGATGCAGAGAAAGACGATCCGACCTCTGCTCATCGCTCTCGCGGCCGTAGCCGCGCTCGTCGGGCCTGTGCTCCCGGCCGCGGGCGTCGTTGGGGGCACTGCGATTCAAGTACAGGCTGCCCCATGGAGCGTGTTCATCACCTACGCGACCGGTGCGCACAGCTGGCGTTGCGGCGGCGCTGTCATCGATGCGTCGCATGTTGTCACGGCGGCGCATTGCCTCTACGGCGACGACAACGAGCCTCTTGCGCAACCCGCCCAGGTCTCGGTGCAAGCCGGCGTCTCGAACCCGTTCTCGCCGAGCGCAACCGATGCCGAACAAGATAGGACAGCCAGCGCCGTGCGGGTCCACCCGGGCTACGACAACAGCAACCTGGACTCCCCGGACGACATCGCTGTGCTCGCTCTCTCGTCGCCGCTTGATCTCAGCGGAACCGCCGTAAAAGCCATCGCGCTTCCCGCGGCCGCCGCGCCGTACCCCACAGGAGCAGCAGCCACACTGGCAGGCTACGGGCTCCAGAGCGGCACCGACACGAGTCTCCCCGGGACGCTGGAATCAATGAGCCTCACCGTCGAGCCACAGGACGAGTGCGGCCCCAAGCTCACCAACACCGTCGCGATCGCCTACAACAACGCAACCGAGTTCTGCGCCGTCTCATCAACGAGCGCGACCTGCGGCGGCGACAGCGGCTCCGGGCTCGCCACGACGACAGGCCCACCAGTGCTCATCGGCATCAACATCGAAGGTGTCAAAGGATGCCCGGCCGGCAGCGACAACATCTTCACCTACCTCTCCGCCCCCGAAACCCTCAGCTTCCTCAGTGGCAGCAGCCAGCCGCCGACAGCCCCCCAGCGGACAAGCGGCACCTTGATCACGCTCACCTGGCCCCACCCCCTCGTCACCGGAAGCACACTCACCTGCTCCACCAACGGATGGCTCGTACCCGTGGGCAGCACGTACTCGTTCATCAACGCCGCGAACAAGCGAGTCCTGCAGACCGGTACCCGCGACTACTACCAGACCAACTCGAGATCAGCAGGCCAAAAAATCCTCTGTCAGATCAAGGTGAGCAACAAGGGCGGCACTCTCCTCGCGAACACCGTCACCTCCCCACCACTCAAGCTCGCTCCGCGCAAGAAACGCTGAACAGCGCCCAGGCGGCGATCCGATTCGCACGCTCTTCGTGCCGGGCCCGGCCCCCAAACGTCCGCTTGTGACCATTGAAACTTGCCGAGGGCGTCGGTAGTGTCCTCTCCAGTCGCGGCCAAGCTGGCTACTTGATGCCGCGACGAGCTCCAGTGCGTTTCACCATCGATGAAACCTCAATGGAGGGTGGGCATATGGCTTCGAGCATCAAGATCAAGGTGAACGGGCTCACGCATGGCGTGACGGCCAGCCTCGACACCCCTCTCCTCTACGTCCTGCACAACGAGCTCCACCTGCATGGCCCGCGCTTCGGTTGCGGCCTCGCGCAGTGTGGCGCCTGCTCGGTGCTGCTCGACGGCAAGGAGATCCGCTCCTGCGTCACCCCTGTGGCCGCAGTCACCGGGAAGAACATCACGACCCTGGAAGGGCTTCCTGCCCTGTGGGCCGCCCAGCGCGGCACCTCGGCCGCCGCACCGGCTCTGCATCCGCTCCAGCAGGCGTGGATCGACGTTCAGGTGCCGCATTGCGGCTACTGCCAGAACGGAATGATGATCCAGGCCGCCGACCTGCTCGCGACGACGAAGAACCCGTCCGAGGACCAGATCCGCACGGCGATGAACGGGCATCTCTGCCGCTGCGGGACCTATCCGAGAATCCTGACCGCGATCCAGAAGGCCGCGGCCGTGATGGCAAAGGCAGGTGCGTGATGACGGGCCTCATTCCCGAGAAGGAGTTCTCGCGCAAGAGCTTCCTGAAAGGCGGAGGTGCGCTGATCGTCGGGATCAGCCTCGTCGGGCAGGCCGGAACCGCGAGCGCAGCGACGGGGATCGACCCGTTCGCGAGCCCCGGGCCGGCCGACCCGAATGCCGTCGACTCGTTCCTCTCGATCCACGCGGACAACACCGTGTCGCTCAACTCGGGCCGCATCAACCTCGGTCAGCAGGCGACGACCGGCCTGATGCTGATCGCAGCCGAAGAGCTCGACATGGACTTCAGCCAGTTCCGCCATATCGAGTTCGACACCGGCGGGTCTCATCCGTCCCCGAACACCGGCAACACCGGTGGCTCGACGTCGATCTCGCAGGGCGGCCCGCTGGTCCGGCGGGCGGCGGCCGAGGCGAAGCAGGCGCTGCTTGGCATGGCGTCGACGAGCCTCGGCGTGCCGGCGGCGAGCCTCACGGTGGACAAGGGCGTCGTCTCCGGCGGCGGCAAGACCGTCACCTACGGCCAGCTCGTCGGCGACAAGCTGATGAAGGTCACGTTCGCGACGACGACGCTGAACACCGGTGTCGCGCCGGCGAAGAACCCGAGCCAGTACAAGCAGGTCGGGATCGCCCGCGTGCCCCACTACGACATCCCCGAGATCGTCTCGGGCGTGCACACCTACGCGGCCAACGTCCGCGTGCCCGGAATGCTCCACGGCCGCGTGGTTCGGCCGCGCGGGCAGGGTGCCTACGGCGACGGCACGAACCCGGTGCCGCTCACCGTCGACGCCGACTCGATCAAGCACATCCCGGGCGTGCAGATCGTGCGCGTCGGGAACTTCCTCGCGGTCGTCGCGCCGAAGGAGTACGACGCGATCCAGGCGGCTTCGATCCTGAAGGTCGAAGTGGTCCGACCCGCCGAAGATCGACCCGGTCGGCAACCTCTGGCTCGGCATGCGCCAGCGCGACTCGGCCGGCCAGGCGCCGGCACGGATCGCGGCTCAAGGCCCGACCACGCCGGGTCTTGCGGGCCAGCTCTCGAGTGTCGACGCCGCGATGGCGTCGTCCGCGAAGACCTGGGGCGGGACGTTCAAGTACCACTACCAGATGCACGCGCCGATCGGGCCGAACGTCTCGGTCGCGGACGTGACCCCGAACAGCGCGATCATCTTCGGGCACGTGAAGAACGGCTACGGCGTCACCCGGTCGCAGGTGGCGGCCGCGCTCAACTCGGCGGCCCAGAAGCTCGGCCTGCCGAACAACTACGACCTGAGCCGCGTCCGCGTCGTCTACTACGAGGGCTCGAGCTCGTTCGGCGGTGGCGCCGCCCACGTCGACAACGACGAATGCGCGGCGGTCTGCTCCCTCGTGGCCGGCAAGCCGGTGCGGTTGCAGTGGATGCGCTGGGACGAGCACGGCTGGGACAACTACGGCCCGGCCACGCTCTGGGACGTCAAGGGCGGCATCGATGCCAAGGGCAAGCTGGTCGCCTGGGACGCCACGAGCACCGGGATGGCGGCGTATGCGAAGACACCGACGGAGCTGCAGATCGGCCAGCCGATGTCACAGCCGGGCAGCGGCCCGGCCGACACCACCTACTCGGGGACGCAGTACGACATCCCGAACCGGCGGATCATCGGCAAGACCGTGAACGTGCTCAACGGGTACTTCAAGACCAGCACGCTGCGGGCTCCGAATGCGCCGCAGACGGTCTTCGCGAACGAGCAGGTGATCGACCAGCTCGCCTACCTCGCGGGCCAGGATCCGTACCAGTTCCGGCTGAACAACATCAGCACGGCGCCGATCGGAACCGGGGTCGGCACGCAGACCGCGAATGCGAACCCCGGTCAGTGGCAGTGGCGCGACACGCTCATCGCTGTCGCGAAAGCCGCCAACTGGCAGCCGAAGGTCGCCAACTCGGTGAAGCAGACCGGCGTGATCCGCACCGGTCGCGGCATCGCGATGGGCGGGTTCGCGAACTCGCAGGCAGCGAACGTGGCCGACATCGAGGTCAACGTCAAGACCGGCAAGATCACCGTCAAGCACACGTATGTCGCGGTGGTCGCCGGCCTGATGGCCGCGCTGAACCAGGCCGAGAGCAACATGACCGGCGCGCTGATCATGGGCGTCAGCCGGGCGCTGTACGAGGAGGTCACGTTCGACAGCGGCCGCGTCACGAGCCTCGACTGGGTGACGTATCCGTTGCTGCGCTTCAAGGATCATCCCGCAGTGACGACGGTCGTGGTGCAGCGGTTCGACCTCCAGTCGACCGGCAACGGTGAGCCGCCCACGGCGGCCGTCGCGGCGACGATCGCGAACGCGTTCTTCGACGCCACGGGCATCCGCCTCTACGAGGCGCCGATGACGCCGTCGCGTGTGCGCGCGGCGCTCGCGGCCGCGGGCTTCACCGCGTAGCTCGATGAGGGTGCTGGCTGGGGGGACCTCCGGGTCCCCCCAAACCCTCATCTCCCTCGACTCCGACCAGGTCGCTCCCGAGCTGCTGCCGGTCGGCGAGCTCGCGGACTGCGCGCAGGCCGCGTTCGCGCGCGACGGGAAGACGATTCTCTCGTACGGCTCGGGCAGCGGCTACGCACCGTTGCGAGAGCTGATCGGCGAGTGGTTTCGGGTCGACCCGGCGCGGGTGCTGCTGACGAACGGCCAGCTGCACGGGCTCGGCCTGCTCGCGGGCCGCGTCGCACGCGGCCGCGGCGTGATGGTCGAGTACCCGATCCACGACCGGGCCGAGCGGGCCCTGCTTGCCGCGGGAGCGTCGTTGATCAGCACCCCGATCGGCGAGGACGGGATCGTGCTCGAGGAGCTCCAGGGCACGCTCGGCCAGTACGTGCGGCCGGCCATGGTCTACGTGGTCCCGAGCTTTCACAACCCGACCGGCTGGACGACACCGGCGGCCGGGCGCAAGCGCGTGGTCGATCTCGTGATCACGCAGAACCAGATCCAGACCGAGCAGATCCTGCTCGTCGAGGACGAGACGTACGCGCTCACGCGCTTCGAGGGCGAGCGCGTGCCCGCCATCTTCGACTACTCGGCAGGCCGAAGCGTGTACAGCTCGTCCTTCTCGGCAACGGTCGCGCCGGGGCTGCGAGTCGGCTACCTCATCCTGCCCGAGCCGCTCGCCGAGGAGCTGTCGGCAATCGCGGCCGACACCTACATCACGCCGGTGCTGCTCGCGCAGGCCACCGTCTACGAGTTCCTCACGCGCGGGGCGCTCGAGCCGCATCTGGCCCGGCTGCGGGAAGGGCTGCGCGTGCGGCGGGACGCTCTGCTCGCGGCGCTCGCCAAGCATCTTCCGGATGCGACCTGGTCGAGGCCCGAGGGCGGCCTCTTCGTCTGGGTGCAGCTGCCAGGCTCGCCCGACGGGCGCGAGGTGCTGAGCCGCGCCGAGGGCGTCGCCGCCGTCGACGGGACGCGCTTCGGCGCGGTCTCGAGCTCACTGCGGCTCTCGTTCGGGTTCGCCGCGCCCGACGAGCTGGAAGCCGGAGTCGAACGGCTCGCGGCGGCCCTGTGATGATGCGGCGTGGCCTGATCGCCGGCATCGTGGCCGCTCTCGCCCTCGCCGCAGGAGCGGAGGGCGCGGTGTCGCAGACGATCTACGCCTACTTCGACGTCGACGGGGGACTCCAGATCAGCTACGCCGACAGCTCGAAAGTCGGCAGCACGATCCCACCGGGCACCTACACGATCAACCTGAACAACAACGGCGCCGACGACCTCGGTGTCGACCACATCTTCCACCTCTCGGGACCCGGTGTGGACTACAAGGCAGCGAACGTCGACACGACCGCGGTCTTCAGCGTGACGTTCCAGCCAGGCGGGGCCTACCGCATGTTCGACGACCTCGACCCCAAGATCAGCCAGACGATCCTCGCCTCCAACGCTCCGCCCGCCACGACGACCACTCCCCTGCCGTCGGCGCCCGTGACCGGCTCGACGAAGCCGACCGCGGGCGGGGTCGTCGGCTCGCAGGTGGCGCCGCCCCTCCGAGGCTCGCTCGACGCGATCGTCTCCTCCGGCGGCAAGCTGAGCCTGACCCGCGGGGGCAAGACGGTCAGGCTGCTGAAGCCGGGCCGATACACGTTCTCCGTCGTCGACGGGTCGAAGTCCGCAGGCTTCACGGTCAGATCGCTCCGCGGCAAGCCGGTTGCAATCAGCTCGAACGGGTTCGTCGGGAGGCGCCACCTCATCGTCAGCCTGACTCCCGGCAGCTGGTTCTACTTCACCGCAGGCGGCCGGACGAAGAGCTTCTCGGTTGCGACGAAGTAGCGGCCGCCGGCCCTGCCGTCAGCCGAGGACGGAGACCGTGTAGCTGCTCTTCGATGCGCTCGGCCCGAACGACCACTGCCCCGCGGTCAGGTTCACCGTGACAGTGCGCTTACCGACGAACGCCATCCCGGTGACGCTCACCGTCGCGTGCTTCCCCTTGACGGCGAACCCGCTCGACGAGCTCCGGTCGACGACCGAGATCGCGTAACGGCCCGCATTCAGGCTCGCGACGCTCTTCCCCTTGTAGGCGACCCTGAGCGAGCCCGCCGCGGTGACGACGCCGGTGAGCGTGCCGCGGAAGGGAGCGAGGGCGGAGCCGACGACATCCTGCGAGGTCGGCTTCGTGTCGCTCTTGGGTGACGGCGCCGACGAGCCGGTCGTGGTCGGCGTCCCGACAACGTCGGACGACGTCCGGAACGTGTAGACGATCGATTGGGCTCGATCGATGTGCCACGCGTAGGTCGAGTTCGGCAGGAAATACGTCGGAAGCGAGTGCGTGTCGACCTCCCCGCCGATCATGTCGTCCTGGATGTTCACCCCGGGGCCGCTGAGCTCGAACAGCGGCAGGTTGATGCACTCGCCCGGGCCGTTCAAGAGCACCGAGTAGTAGCCGGCCGGGATGACGGTCGGGGCACCGCTCGTCGTGCCGAGCGCGGTGCCGTTGAGCGTGGCTGTCACGACGCCGTTCGTGTTGAAGCTGACGACGATCGTCGGGGTCGCGGCGAGCCGCGCCTCGGCGGCCGAGGCAGTGAGCGCGCCTGCGACGAGGGCACCTGCCACAGCCAGCCGCAGGGCCCACGGAACCCGTATCTCCACCCGCCTGAGGATAGCGAAGCGCCGGTGGAAAGGATGCCTCGCGACGCAGACATCGAGGCCCACCGGAGCTACAATCGAAGAGAGATTCTGACAGGGAGGTTGTCGTGAGGCCTCGACCGGAGGCACACGACGCTCGTTAGGCCGACTACAGGACGCTGGGGTATTCCGCGGGCTCTGACAAGGGATGCTCCTTCACCGTCTCCGGCTGACCGGCCGGTCTTCCCGCCCTCCGTCTGTCCCGGCACGGATCCGCTCGATTGGAGGTAAGGAAGAAAATGGAGAACACCGAAGGGACGGTGCGTCGGGCGGTCCCGAAGACGCTCCGAAAGCATCTGTTCCTGACCGCGTTCGTCGTGCTCGCCTTGATCGGCGGCGCGATCCGGCTGCTCCCGACGAATGTGGCAGCAGCCGCCCCCGGCTCCAGCAACTCGACGGCCTGCTCGGCGAAATGACCGCCGGAACCGCAACGCCGCCGCGCGCGAGCGTGGGCCCGAGCCTGCGCACCTGGTTCGGCCGCCTCCCCCGCTCGCCGATCTTCTACGGGCTCGCAGTCGCGGTGATCGCCGGCGTCGCCGGCCAGTGGCTCTCGATCTCACCGCCTGCTGCGTACGGGATCTGCTCGGCCTGCCACGGGCGCGACCTCGTCGACTGGACGCTGAACCACGTCGAGGGAACGAAGCTCTACGTGACGGCTGCGGGCGCGAACTGGCCGCTCCTGACGGTGGTCGGGCTCGTGCTCGGCTCCTTCGCGGCGTCGAAGCGCAACGGCGAGTTCGCCTCGATCGACCTCGGTGGGAACAGCCGCCAGTTCGGCCTCGGCTTCATCGTCATGTGCGCCTGCCTGTTCGTCGGCGGCTGCCCGACCCGGATCATCATCCGCACCGGGTACGGCGATGTCGCGGCAGCACTCACGCTCGCCGGGATCGCCGGCGGCGTCGTGATCGCCACCCTCTCGATGCGGTGGGTGGCGCGGCGATGATCGTCTCGATCTCCTCGCTCGGCGTCGGCCTGATCATCGGCTACCTCGGCCAGCGCTCCCGTATGTGCTCGATCGGCGGGCTCCGCGACTGGGTGCTCGTCCGCGACACCGCGCTGCTGAAGGGCGTGGCCGCGATGCTCGTCGGCTCCTGGGTCGTCTTCGGCGTCATCCGCCAGATCTCGGGCTCGAGCGCGGGGCGCGGACTGCTCGCCGCCGCGACGACCCCGAGCGGGCTTCGCGCGGTCGCCGCGATCCTGATCGGCGGCCTGCTGCTCGGCTTCTTCACGACGCTCTCCGGCGCCTGCCCGCTACGCCAGCACGTCCTGGCCGGGCAGGGCCGCGTCGGTGCCTGGTCCTTCCTGGGCGGCTTCTACATCGCCGCGGTCGTCTACACGAGCTGGATCTCCCCACACATCGGCGGGTGGGTGCTGTGAGGGACGTGTACCTCGACAACGCCGCGACGTCATGGCCGAAGCCGCCGGGCGTGCTCGAGGCGATCACCGACTTCTTCCAGCACGCGGGCGGCAACACGGGCCGGTCGGGCCACCGCCGCTCGATCGCCTCGTCGCGTGCCGTCAGCCTCGCCCGCGAGCGCCTGGCCGACCTGCTCGGGGCCGAGACGCCTGACGACCTCGTCTTCACGAAGAATGCGACCGAGGCGCTGAACCTCGCGATTCTCGGGCTCGCGGCGGGGGTCACGCGGGCGGTGACGACCTCGCTCGAGCACAACTCGGTGATGCGGCCGCTGCGCGAGCTCGAACGGCAGGGCCGCTGCTCGATCGACATCGTCCCCGCCGACGGAAACACCGGCGAGGTCGACCTCGATGAATGGGTCTCGCGGCTCGACGGGCCCGACGCCTGCCTGGCGATCGCGACGCACGCGTCGAACGTGACCGGCGTGCTCCTGCCGGTCGGCGACCTCGCGGCGCTGGCCGCCGAGAGGAACCGCCCCTTCGTCGTCGATGCCTCCCAGAGCGCCGGGCATATCCCGCTCGACGTCTCGGCGCTCGGCGCCTCGGCCGTCGCGATGCCCGGCCACAAGGGGCTGCTCGGGCCCTCCGGCACCGGCCTGCTTCACCTCTCCCCAAGAATCGACATCGAGCCGCTGATCCGCGGCGGCACGGGCAGCCAGTCCGAGCTCGAGGTGCAGCCGGACTTCGCGCCGGACAAGTACGAGAGCGGGACCTTGAACGCGATCGGGATCGTCGGGCTCGGCGCCGCAGCGGAGTATCTGGCCGAGGTCGGCATCGAGAGCGTCCAGGCCAGGCTGACCGAGCTGAGCCGACGCTTCGTCGAGGGCCTCTCGGAGGTCGCCGGCGTCACGATCTACGGCCCGGCCGACCCGGGCGACAGCGTCGGGATCGTCTCCCTGAACCTCGAGGGCATCCCGTGCGCGACCGTCGCGCGGCAGATCGACGACGAATGGGGGGTCATGACACGCGCCGGGCTGCACTGCTCCCCCGCCGCGCACCGGAGCCTCGGGACGGCGCCCGACGGGACGCTCCGCTTCTCGTGGGGCTTCGACACGAGCGACGAGGACATCGACATCGCGGTCGACGCGCTGCGCACCGTCGCCGACCGGGGCCGAAGCCCTGCGCCGCTCGGGAGCGTTCCAGGTTGATCTGGGGTGGCGTGGTCTCCTTCTTCGCATCGGAGCACGCAATGCGGTCGGAGCGGCTGATGCAGAGGGCCGGCATCCGGGCCCGGCTCGTGCCGGGGCCGCGGGAGGTCAGCCCGAACTGTGGCGTGGCCGTCGCGTTTCGATGGGAGGACGAGCCTGAGGTAGAGCAACTGTTGAAGGACGCCAAGATCCGTTACGAGGCAGTCCACCATTTCGATCTGGACGACGGCCTAGCGGCCGAGGAGGCAGCATCATGAACCGTAGGCGCGCAATCATCCTCGTGATCGTGGTGGTGGTGATCGGGGCGATCGCCGGGATCGGCGCGATCTCGCGCTCCACCGGATCGGACACCACGGCGAGCTCGAGCACGAGCTCCGCCGTTGCGGGTGCTGCCGTGCCGTCGTCGCTCTGGTACTGGACGATGGCCGTCTCCCCCACCGACCCGAACGTGCTGGTGGTCGGTACCGCGAACGGGCTCGAGCGGTCGACCGACGGCGGCAAGACCTGGAAGCCGACCGGCCCCAAGAACTTCAATGCGACGAGCGTCGTCCAGGTCGGGAGCGCCCTCTACGCCGGCGGCGCCCATGGAACCCCGAATACGAGCCCCGTGGTCAAGACCGGAGCGACGAGGGCTGCCACGAGCGGCGCCGCCGTGTTCGCGGTCAGCACCGACGGCGGCCAGACCTGGAAGGTCCAGCACCCGGCTGGGCTCCCGAACGCTGCGTTGCAGGCGTTCGCGGTCGACCCGGCCGACCCGCAGCACTTCTATGCCGTGCTGACCAGTGGGAAGGTCTACCTCTCCACGAACGGCGCCAAGTCGTTCAAGCTCTCGTCGACGAAGATCGGAATCCCGCCCTGGGCGGTCACGATCATGAAGGGCGGCCAGTTCGCCGGGGGCGACATGGACACGGGCCCCTATCTGAGCCCGAATGGCAAGACCTGGAAGAAGACGACGTACACGGACTCGCGCGGGACGAAGATGGTGATGGAGTACGCCGTCGAGCCGACCGACACCACGAAGGTCCTGATGACGAGCTTCGGGATCGAGATCTCGACCGACAGCGGCCAGACCTGGCACACCGCGCTCAAGTCGGACACGATGTTCGGGCCGATCGCGTACTCGTCCTCGAAGCCCGATGTCGCCTACGCAATCGGGTTCGACAGCTCGATCTGGCGCTCGGACGACGGCGGCACGAGCTGGACACAGGTCAAGTGATCGTCAGGCCGCCTGGTCTCTAGGCGATCCGGGCTCCCGGGCAGCCCGTGTGGACAGCGCCGTTGCAGGTGCGGCCGTTCAGCATCGTGACCGAGTTCGAGCCCGCGTTCGTCACGTAGATCGTGTTCGTCACTGCGTCGACGGCGACCCGGCGCGGGCTGACGCCGACCGGCGCAACCGCGGCCGCCTGGCCGCAGCCCGACCGGACGGCCGCGTTGCACGTCGATCCGTCGATCACGCTGACCGTGTTCGCCGCGGTATTCGCGACATAGACGGTGTCGGTGACGGTGTTGACAGCGATCCCGCGCGCCCCGACACCTGCGGCGATGCGGGCGGGGGGAACCCGGCAGCCGCTCCTCACCGTCCCGTTGCAGCTGCGGCCGTCGATCACCGAGACGTCGTTCGACGCCTGGCCGGTGACGTAGATCGTGTCGGTCTTCGGGTTCACGGCGATCCCGCCGGGGAAGCTGCCGACGCTCACGCTCGCAGGACGGCGCCCGCAGCCGCTCACGGTCGTTGCATTGCAAGCACGCGTGTCGATCACTGCGACCCTGGGCGCGCCGAGATCGGCGACGTAGACCGTGCCGGCGGTGACAGCGACGGCAAACGGCGCCGGCCCGACCGGAATCGAGGCGCGCACGTGGCGGCAGCCGCTTCTCACGGTCGCGTTGCAGTGGCGGCCGTCGATCACGGAGACGGTGTTCGAGACGCTGTTTGCGACGTAGATCGTGTGTGTCTGCTCGTCGACCGCCAGGAACTGCGGGTTCACGCCGACCTGCACGCTCGCAGGCTCGACGTGGCAGCCGGAGGTGTTCGCGGCGTTGCAGTGCCGGCCGTCGACGACGGCGACCGTGCCGGAGGCGTTCGCGACGTACACGGTGTCGGTCGAGCGGTCGACGGCGATCCCGATCGGGTCGACGCCGGCGGTGACCGCGGTCACGTGGCGGTTGCAGCCGTGCGCGCTGCCGGCGTTGCAGCTCTTGCCGTCGATCAGCGAGAGCGTGCCGGTGGTGCCGTTGCCGACGTAGATCGTGTCCGTCGCCGGGTTCAGCGCGATCCCCGTCGGGAAGCCCCCCACCTGGATCTGCGGGTGCGAGAGCGCCGCGCGGCTCGCGCCGACGGCAGCCGGAACCATGAGGACCAGGGCAACAGCTCCGAGGAGGCCGGCGAGCGCCGGCGTCCACGAACGGTGCTCGGTGAATTGGCGTGCGCTCATCGGCCCGGTCGCCCCGGCCGTATCTTCGCCGATCCGGCTACGAGACCGTGAAGACGTGCTTGCCTGACGGCGTGGCGAACGTCCACTTGCCCGCGGTCAGCTTCAGGCTGACCGCGTGCTTGCCGACGAACGCGGGGCTTGTGATCGTGACCGTGGCCCGAGACGGCTTCTGGACGGAGAATCCCGTCTTCTTGCTGCCGTCGACCACAGCGAGCTTGTAGGTCCCGGTCCTGAGCGCGGTGACCGTCTTCCCCTTGAAGGTGAACGTGACCCCGCCGCCCGACGTGATCGTCGCCGCGAGCGTGCCCACGGTTCCGATGCCGGTGCCACCGCCGCCGCCGCTCGAGGTGGCTCCGCCGCCGGTCACGGTGCCTACGCCGCCGCTCGAGGTGCCTCCGGCGCCGGACGCCGTGCCGGACGTCTGGAATGTGCCCCACATGAAGTCGGGATGCGCGTCGCACTGGAACCGGTACGACTGACCCGGCTGAAGCGTCACCGACCACGTCGCAGTGGCGAGGCCGCCGACGTCGGTCGACTGGTCGACCCCCGGCCCGAGGATGTGGAAGTTGTGCTCGACCGCGTCGTCGAGCACGCTGATCGAGTACGTGCCCGGTGGAATCACGATCGGCACGGCCGTCTGGCCGCCGACCGCCGAGCCGTCGGCGAACTTGAGCCCGATCGAGTCGTCGGAGTGCACGAAGCCGGTCATCGTCTGCGAGACCGCGGCGTGACCACGGCCGGCGACCAGAAGGCCGACCGTCAATCCCAGCACGACGACGCACGCGAACACGACCACGGGACGGGTGCCCGGGATCCTGCGCTGGACGGACGACAACTCTGCTGAAACCACCTCGCTCGCTCCTGCTCTGCCTACCTGCGTGGACGTCCCCTGTACTACGCCGCCAGGCCTGTGTCGGATTCCGATCTCGATGGTTCGCAGCCGTTTCATCGCCGTCTCGTTGTACGATCGGACGATGAAAGCGACCGTTGTCTGCATCTCCCACACCGACGGCGCCCACGGCCTCGACATCGGCCAGGCCGTTGCCGACCAGCTCGGCTTCAAGTTCGCCGACGACGCGATCATTCTCGACGCTGCCCGCCCCGAAGGCCTGCTCCCCGAATCTGTCTCACGGGCCGAGAGCCCCAAGGCCGGCCGCACGCTCGAGGTCGACTTCGGACGGTTCGAGAAGACCGAGTCGATCCGCGACCTGATCCGCGTCGCGGTCATCCGGACCGCCGACGAGGGGTCGGTCGTGATCGTCTCCCACGCAGCGTCGTATGCGCTGTCCAAGCGCGACGGGGTGCTGCGGGTGATGGTCACGGCCTCGGACGAGACGCGCACGAGCCGGATCGCCGACACGGTCGGAATCGACGAGAAGAAAGCCGCCAAGCGGCTCGAGGAGTCCGACAAGGCGCGCGCCGACTACCTGCAGCGCTTCTACGGCGTGAAGCACGAGCTGCCGACGGACTACGACCTCGTGATCAGTACGGACAAGCTCTCCACCGACGAGGCCGCCGCGGTCGTCGCCGGCGCCGCGGCCGCATAACCTTGCGATGATCACCTGCGCGGCCTGCGGAGGCGAGGTTCCGGACCAGTTCCGGTTCTGCGGCTGGTGCGGCGCAGCGCTCGTCGCCGCCGAGGCGGCCGGGCCTTCCCACGAGACGCTCAGGTCGGTCACGATCGTCTTCTCCGACCTCAAGGGCTCGACGAGCCTGGGCGAGCAGCTCGACTCCGAGGCGCTCCGTGAGGTGATGACCCGCTACTTCGACGAGATGAGCCTGGCGCTCGAGAAGCACGGCGGCACGATCGAGAAGTTCATCGGCGACGCGATCATGGCCGTGTTCGGGATGCCGATCGCGCACGAGGACGACGCGCTGCGGGCCGTCCGGGCCGCACACGAGATGAAGGAGCGCCTCGCCACGCTCAACGTCGAGCTCGAGCGCCGCTACGGGATAACGCTCGCGAACCGGACGGGCGTCAACACGGGCCCGGTGATCGCGTCGGGCGAGACCGCGTCGCGGCAGCGGCTCGTCACCGGCGACACCGTCAACGTCGCAGCGCGCCTCGAGCAGGCCGCGCCGGCCTACGAGGTGCTGATCGGCGAGGCCACCTACCGGCTCGTCCGGGACGCCGTCGAGGTCGAGGTCGTCGAGCCACTCGAGCTGAAGGGGAAGGCCGAGCGCGTCCCGGCCTACCGCCTGCTCTCGGTCGGCCGCGTCGGTATCCCCGAGCGTCGCCACGATCTGCCGCTCGTCGGCCGAGAGGAAGAGCTCGCCGTCCTCACGGGCGCACTGGACAGCGCGATCGCCGACCGGGCCTGCCGGCTCGTGACGGTCATCGCCGACGCCGGAACGGGCAAGTCGCGCCTGCTCGAGGAGCTGATGGCCCAGACGGCCGAGCGCGGCGGACGGGCTCTTCGGGGGCGGTGCCTCCCGTACGGGCGCGGCATCACCTTCTGGCCGTTGATCGAGATCGTCCGTGATGCAGCCGATATCGCGGAAGGCGACTCACCCGACGCGGCGCTGGCCAAGCTCGGCGCGCTCACCCGTGAGCCCGACGTCGCCGCGCGCGTCGCCGCGGCGATCGGCCTGTCGGGCGAGCGCTTCCCTCTCGACGAGCTCTTCTGGGGGGCGCGCAAGCTGCTCGAGACCGTGGCGGCGGAGCAGCCGCTCATCGCGGTGTTCGAGGACGTGCACTGGGCGGAGACCGGGCTCCTCGACCTGCTCGACCACATCGCGACGGCAACGACCGGCGTGCCTCTCGTCGTGATCTGCACTGCGCGCCCGGAGCTCAACGAGCGCCATCCCGACTGGCCGGAGGTCGACGGAGCCGCCGAGCTCCAGCTCGGGCCGCTCAGCGACGACGCGGTGGGCCGGCTGGTCGCCGACGTCCTCGCCGGCGAGCCGCCGGCCGACGCCCTCGCGGAGATCGCGAAGGCCTCCGAGGGCAATCCGCTCTTCGTCGAGCAGGTCACCACGATGCTGGTCGACGAGGGAGCCCTCCGGCAGGAGGAGGGCAAGTGGATCGCGACCGCGGACTTCTCGGCGGGCGTGGCGCTACCGGCCTCGATCGACGCGCTGCTCGCCGCCCGCCTCGACCTCCTGCCGAACGACGAGCTGCTGGTCGCCGAATCGGCGTCCGTGATCGGCCTCACCTTCGCGACCGAGCCCGTCGGGGAGCTCCTGCCGGACGCAGCCGGCGAGATCGACGAACGGCTCGCGCGCATCGAGGCACGCCGGCTCGTCCACCGGGTCGTGATGGACGCGACCGACATGTTCCGCTTCCAGCACATCCTCGTCCGCGACTCGGCCTACAACCGTGTCCCGAAACGCACCCGGTCGGGCCTCCACTCCCGCTTCGCCAACTGGGCCGAGCGCGTCAACCGCGAGCGCGGCCGCGAGCTCGAGTTCCAGGAGATCGTCGGCTACCACCTCGAGCAGGCCAGGCGCTACCTGCTCGAGCTCGCGCCGCTCGACGACGAGGGCCGCGAGCTCGGCCGGCGGGCCGCAGGCCACCTGGGCCCAGCAGGCCATCGGGCCTTTGCACGCGGGGACATGACGGCCGCTTCGAGCCTCCTTCGCCGCACCGTCGACCTCCTTCCGAACGGCTCCCGGGAGCGCACGGAGCTGTTGCCCGACCTGGGCGAGGCGCTGCTCGAGCTCGGTGAGTTCGCGCAGGCGACAACCTGCCTGGACGAGGCGGTCGAGGCGGCCGGCGCCCTCGGCGACACCGCACTCGAGGCCGACGCCCGGCTGACGCGGCTGCTCGTAGAGCACCAGACCGCAGAGGATCTGGATGCGTGGCGTGCAGACGTGCAGCGCGAGACCGACCGGCTGATCCCGCTGCTCGAGGAAGGGGATGCCCCGGCGGTGCTCGCCAAGGCCTGGCGGATGGTGGCCTTCGGCCACGGGGTCGTCTGCCACTGGCAGGAGACCGCTGATGCACTCGAGCACGGGATCGCCTGCGCCAGGGAGGCGGAGGACGCGCGGCAGGTCGCACGGCTCTCGGCCTCCTATATCTTCGCGCTCAGCGAGGGCCCCACGCCTGCGGTGGTCGCGATCGACCGATCCGAGGAGGTTCTCCGCCTGGGCCTCGTCGACCGCCAGGCCGAGGGCCGGGCGCTCGTCGCACTCGCGCCGCTGCACGCGATGTCGGGCGATTTCGGCCGGGCGCGCGAGCTGATCGCCCGTGGCGACGAGGTGATGCGCGATCTCGGCTCGACCGTGCTCACGTCCCGGACCTCCGATGCCTGGTCACGGATCGACCTGATGGCGGGCGATCTCGAGGCTGCCGAGGAGAAGCTCCGCGCCGACTACGACGCGCTCACGGCGATCGACGAGCATTACGTGCGCCCCAACATCGCAGCGCTGCTCGCCAAGACGCTGTACGAGCTCGACCGGCTCGACGAGGCCGAGGAGCTCGTCACCGTCGCCGCCGACCTGGCCGACCCCGGTGACGTCGAGGCCCAGGCGCTGCTCCAGTCCGTGCAGGCACGTCTCCTGGCCGCGCGTGGGCACGCCGACGGGGCGCAGACGCTCGCGAGGAAGGTCGTCGTCCTCACCCGCGAGACCGATGCACCCGCGTTCCGCGGCGACACGCTCCTCGATCTCGCAGATGCGCTCGAGGGCTCACCCGAGGAGCGGATCGCAGTGCTCGAGGAGGCCCGCTCCCTGTACGAGCAGAAGCAGCACCTGCTCGGCATAGCCAGAGTAGAAGCCGCCCTAGCCGAGCCCGCCGGCGTAAATTAGCCGCCGGAAGAAACACCCCTCATCCGCCGCTTAGCGCGGGCGAAGCCCAAGCTAAGCCCAGCAAACGACTTGCGTCCGACCACGCGAGGCCAGCGCCAAGGTCACCGCAACGAAGATCTTCGAGGGCGGTGATGCCGGCTGAGCCGGCGTCACCGCTACAGCAACCGTCCGCCGATCAGCGCACGCCGCGAACCACCACACCGAGCTGCCCACCCAGGAGGAGGGGGCTCATGGGGGAACCTCGTTGGTTCCCCCATGGTTCTACCCGAGGTAGCGCGGGTCGCCGAACCCGGCACCCTGGACGAGGAGCGTGATGTACCCCTGGTCGAGGTCGTCATTGGGGCCGTTGCCCGTGTCGGTCGCGATCACCTTGAGGATGCACGAGTGCCAGCCTTGAGGGAACGCCGGCCCGGCGTTGCAGCGCGGCACGACGAACCTCTTCCCGGTGTCGGGGTAGTAGATCCAGAGCGGGTTCGGGTTGTCCATGCTCGGGTGCTTGCCGGCGGGAGCGTTGTCGATCATGTTCTCGTCGGGGAGCGTCTCGTTCCCGAACGTCAGCTTCACGATCGCCGGCTTCACGAGCTTCGGCAGGCCCACGCTGGCCATGTTCGTGTTGTAGCCCCGGCCGCCCGGCGCCGGAGAGACGGCGACCGAGAGCGGCGTGCACGGGATGTTGAGCGACGGGTCGGCCACCGGCGGCGCGGGAAGTGCGGTGATCTGCGCCCCGAGCGTGGCGGACAGCGCGCGCGGGACCGGGAGGCAACTGCCGCGGTTTGCGCCGTCGGTCGACGCGAGAACCTGTGCCGAGGCTCCGGTGAGGATCGGCTGGGGGCGGCCAAGGCCGACACGGAGCACGAACTGGACGTTCACGTTCTCGCCCTGCGCCAGGTTGCGATCGACGGTTGCGATCACGTTCGCGCTCTTCGTGGTGCCGCGCGGGATGTCACCGAGCTCGCACTTGACGTCGGAGCTCGAGCCGGCGACCGCGGTGCAGTCGTCGGCGTTCTTGACGGTGAAGCCCTTTGGGAAATGAAGGGTGACGACGACGTGCGGAAGCAGCGCTGCGCCGACGTTGCGGAACTGCGCAACGGCGAGCGCGGGCTGCCCGGCGGACACGGTGCCGGGGACGAGCCGAACGGTCAGGATCAGGTTCGGATGCGAGTCGGCGGAAGCGCCGACGGGCACCAGAAGCGCCGCTCCGAGCACAAATGCAACAACAATTCGGCGAACGGTGAACGTGCGTTGCCTCCCAGAGCCCGGTTCCATGACGCTACCCCTCTCCCCTTGATTCGTCACAGCCTGCCGCGAGGCTGCAACACCCACGTAAAGCGTAACCCAGTTCGCCGTCGTCGGAAAGAAGAGCCGACGAATCAGTCGGCGTGCGCTGTCTCGCGCCGCAGCCGGTTCGCCATCACGCGCATGACGATCTCGGCGAAGTACGGCGTCTCCTGCACGAGGAACCAGAACCGGCGCTTGTCGATCCCGACGAGCACGGTGTCGGACTCGGCCAGCGCGGACCCGGAGCGCGGCTCACGATCGATGACGGCGATCTCCCCGAACAGCCCGCCCGCTGTGACGGTCTCGACGACCCGATCGCCGATCGAGAGCGCGATACTGCCAGTCTGGACGACGTACATGCGGTCGGCCGGGTCGCCCTCGTTGAACACGACCGATCCCGCCGCGTGCTCCTCGGGCTCGCCGCTTCGCAGCAGCAGCGCGATGTATCTGTCCTGGGTCTCGACGTCGGTCATGGCTCGGCACCACCTTCTGGAAGGTCGGACAGGCAGAAGCGTAGGCATATGCGCGGCGGCGTGTGAGTCGAACTGGTGAACGCGCCGCGTCGGTCCGGTTGACGCTTGCAGCCGACCAGGCTGCCAAGGGGGTGAGCGGCGCGCGGCGAACTCGTCGGGGCCGTGCCTACAGAAGCGACGAGCGCAGCATCGAAGCCCGCGGGCCCTGCCAAGGACGTCGAGCCGCGCTGGCCGGCGGTCGTTTGCATCCTGGTCGCGATGGCCCTGTACGTGTCGCTTCCGAGCGAGATCATCTCCGGGTCACACGCGACCACGGTGTTCCGGATCCTCGTGCCGGCGCTCGAGCTGGCGCTCCTGATCCCGCTCGCGGTCACGGCCCCGCACCGCCATGTCTACGAATCCGGCAAGCGGCGCATGGCCTCGATCGCCCTGACGGCGATCATCACCCTCGCGAACATCGCTGCACTCTGCTTCCTGATCCACTTCCTCGTCACGGGGGGCTCCTCCGTCCACGGCAAGCAGCTGCTGCTCGGCGGAGCGCAGATCTGGTGGACGAACGTGATCGTGTTCGCACTCTGGTTCTGGGAGCTGGACGGCGGCGGGCCGCCTGCACGGCTGCGCGAGCCCAAGGCCGACCGGGACTTCGCGTTCATCCAGATGACCGATCCGGAGGTGTCGAAGAAGAACTGGCGCCCGCACTTCTTCGACTACTTCTACGTCTCGTTCACGAACGCGAGCGCATTCAGCCCCACCGACACGATGCCGCTGACCCGGTCGGCCAAGCAGTTGATGCTCGTCGAGTCGTCGATCTCGCTACTCACCCTTCTCCTGGTCGCAGCGCGCGCCGTCAACATCCTCAACGGCTAGCAGGACGGTTCCCAGGAAGCCTCGCGCCACGCGTTGCTAGATTCGGCGGCGATGAGGATCGGCATGCTCACGGGCGGCGGCGACTGCCCCGGACTCAACCCGGTGATCCGCGCCGTGTGCCGGCGGCTCTGGGAGGACGGTCACGAGACGGTCGGGGTCCTGAACGGCTGGCGCGGGATGATCGACGGGAACCTGAAGCCCCTCGGCTGGGACGAGATCTCGGGGATCCTGCCGAAAGGCGGCACGATCATCGGGACGTCGCGGACGAACCCGCACAAGCTCGAGGGCGGCGTCGAAGGGGTCAAGAAGACCTTCGAGCAGATCGACGCGCTCGTTGCGATCGGCGGCGAGGACACCCTCGGCGTCGCGGCCAAGCTCTTCGCCGAGGACGGCCTGCCCGTCGTCGGCGTGCCGAAGACGATCGACAACGACCTCAACGGCACCGACTACACCTTTGGCTTCGACACCGCCGTGTACGTCGCGACCGACGCGATCGACCGGTGCCACTCGACCGCCGAGTCGCACAACCGGATCATCGTCGTCGAGACCATGGGTCGCCACGCAGGCTGGATCGCGCTGATGAGCGGGATCGCCGGGGGCGCCGACTACATCCTGATCCCGGAGCAAGAGGTGGTCTACGACGACGTCGCGGCCGCCGTCGACCGCCGGCGCTCACGCGGGAAGAACTTCTCGGTGATCGTCGCGAGCGAGGGCTCCGAGCTTCCCGGGGTCAACGACGAGGGCGAGCTCGACGAGTTCGGCCACGCGAGAGTCGAGAACCGCAACGTCGGCGAGACCGTCGCGCAGGAGATCGAAGCCCGCACCGGCATGCAGGCGAGGGCAACCGTGCTCGGCTACATCCAGCGCGGTGGCAGCCCCACACCGCGCGACCGCGTGCTGGGGCTCCGCTTCGGGCTCGAGGCGGCCGATCTGGTCGTCAACGGCAAGTGGGGCCAGATGGCGGCGCTCCACGGCGACGAGGTGCTGTCCGTGCCGTTGACGGAGGCGACCGCCGAGCTCAAGCTCGTGCCGGACTCCTGGTACGAGACGGCCAAGACGTTCTTCGGCTAGAGCCCCCGGACCGGGACGTCCGACGAGGTCAGCCCTCGACGATCGCGAAGCGGCCGAGGCGGAACCGCTCGACGAGAACGGGCGGCGGGCTCGGGCGAAACACCAGACGGCGGACGAGGATCACGCCGATCACCGCGACCGCGACACCCGCGGCGATCGGTAGGGCGCGCTTCGCGAGCGCGCGCTTCTCGGCGATCTCCTTGCGCACATCTCGGTTGACGTCCGCAATCGATCTCGCGAGCTCGTCTCGCTCGCTGTGGATCTCCCGCACGACATCGTCGGGCGTACGACCTGTGCTCATCGCTTGATCGCCTCGGCGACGGCCTTTGCCTCGGCGACCGCCCGAGGCGCGACAGGCGGCGTCGCCCGCTTCAGGAGCGAGCGGGCGACGAGGCCGGCGATCGCCGCCAGAGCGACGAGGATCCCGGTGACGATGAGGAACGACGCCCAGACGGGAAGCACCGTTGCGAGGCCGGCGGTTGCCGTCAGGAACACGAACAGCACCGCCAGGAGAGCCATGAAGGCGGCTCCGGCTCCGAAGCCGGCGCCGGCAGCTGCGGAGCGTGCCTTCTGCTGCAGCTCCATCTTCGCCAGCTCGAGCTCCAGCTCGGCCAACTTCCTGGCATGGGCCGCCGCCTGGCGGGCCGCTTCCACCGAGGGGTTGGCCGCACGACCATTCGTTATGCCCTCCATCGTGAAGGGATGTTACCGCCGCCGTGGATTCCGAAACGGCCGGGGCGGGATCAGCCCCGGTGGAAGCGCCGACGGACGCGGTCCAGCAACGATGGCCGCGCAGTTGCCCGCAGCTGCGCCTCGCGCTCGAGCTGCCGCCTCGCGAAGGCGCGCTCACGCATGACGCGCGTCGGGTAGGTCGGCTTCCAGTAGACGGGACGCGAGCGGCGGTCAGCCACAGGCCGATTCGCCGTGCTCGGCCGAGCAATCCTTGCCGCGCAGCGGCAGCCGGCCGAGGAGCCCGGCAAGCGCCTCGAGCTCTGCGTCCGAGAAACGGCCGACGAACAGCTCCTCCACCCCGCCGAGATGCGTCGTCGCGGCGTCCTTGAGCTTCTGATGGCCGGAGACGGTCAGCTTGGCATACGAGACGCGCAGATCTGTCGCGCAGGTCTCCTTCTCGACGTAGCCGGCCCGCTCGAGCCCATCCAGGAGCCGCGTGATCCCCGAGGCGGTCAGGACAACCGTCTGTGCGAGGTCGACGCGGCGCATCCGCCCACCGTCGGCCCGCGCGAGCATCAGCAGGACCTCGTAGTCGTTGAGCGTCAGCCCATGCGCATTCAGTAGGTCGGCGTTCAGCTGGCGCGTGATCGCCGAATGCGCCCGGATGAAGGACACCCAGGCCTGGAGCCGATCGGTGCTGATTGCGAGCTGTGACATCTCAACAAAGTGTAACGCGGCGGGCGGCAGATGCGTTCCCGTGGCCGCTCAAAAGGCTTCTTAATCGGTTCTTATTTGACGTATGAGTGTTCCTCATGGTAAAAGTCCATCAAGTCGGTGGACAAACTAGGAGAAGGGGACTACATGAGCTTCGAAGACGACGCCCGGAAATTCGACCGGGCCGCAATGATTCGCCGCGGCGTGGCCGGCGGCGCCGCGCTTGCAGGCCTCAACCTGATGCCGGGCCTCGCCCGCGCAGCAAGCACGCGCAGCCTCGGGGGCTCTCTGAACCTCGTGGTCTACTCGACCCCGAAGCCGGTGATGGCGAAGATCATCTCCGACTTCCAGGCGACCCCGGAGGGCCAGGGCGTGAACTTCACGCAGTCCTACGGCCCTTCGACGAGCCAGGCCAAGGCAGTCATCGCGGGTCAGCCCGCCGACATCGTCTTCCTCTCCGCCGGCGACGACGTGAACCTGCTCGTCGACGCGGGCCTCGTCGACGCGAAGTGGGATCATCAGGGCTACAACGGGATCGCCGCCGACACGGTCGTCGTCTTCGCCCTCCGCGACGGGAACCCGAAGAAGATCAAGGGCTGGGACGACCTGATCAAGCCGGGCGTGCAGATCGTCACGCCGAACCCGTTCAGCTCGGGATCGGCGAAGTGGAACATCCTCGCCGCCTACGGGGCGCAGCGTCACCTCGGGAAGACCGACAGCCAGGCGCAGGCCTACGTCGCCAAGCTCTTCAAGAACGTCGTCGCCCAGGACACATCGGGCTCGAATGCGACCAACACCTTCCTCTCGGGCAAGGGCGACGTGCTGATCACCTACGAGAGCGAGGCGATCAACGCCCGCCTCAAGGGCCAGAACATCCAGTACATCATCCCGCGGCAGACCATGCTGATCGAGCTCCCGATCGCGGTGCTGAAGAACAGCCCGAACAAGGATCTCGCGAACAAGTTCATCCAGTTCATGCGCTCGAACAACGAGCAGCAGGTCTTCGGCCAGAACGGGTTCCGGCCCGTCGTCCCGGCGGTCGCCAAGCAGTTCAAGCAGTACCCGGTCCGGCCGGGCCAGTTCACGGTGAACGACAAGACGATCGGCGGCTGGCGTGCGGCCGACGCCAAGTGGTTCGACCCGAACAAGGGACTGATGGTCAAGATCGAAAGCGCGGTCGGAGGGCCCACCTCTGGCTAGCGTCGCGGAAGCCTCGCGCCCGCCGCGAGGCCGCGTAACCCGCATCACGAGCGGGAGGGTCGCCTCGGCCCTCCCGCTCGGCTTTGTGGCGACCTATCTCGGGGTGGTGGTCGTCCTCCCGCTCGCGGCGCTGATCGCGTCGTCGACCCACGGCGGCTGGTCCGGCTTCTGGAACACGGTCACGACGACGGAGTCGGTCGACGCGCTGAAGCTCACCCTGGGGCTTGCCGCGGTCGCGGCGCTGATCAACGCGGTTGTCGGGACGATGATCGCCTGGGTGCTCGTCCGCGACGACTTCCGCGGGAAGTCGCTCGTGAACAGCGTGATCGACCTCCCGTTCGCGCTGCCGACGATCGTGGCGGGCCTCGTGCTGCTCGCGCTCTACGGCCCGAAGTCACCGGTCGGCATCCATCTGGCGTTCACGCGCACGGCGATCCTGTTCGCCCTGCTGTTCGTCACCCTCCCCTTCGTCGTGCGAACCGTCCAGCCGGTGCTGCTCGAGCTCGACGCCGAGATGGAGGAGGCAGCTCGCTCGCTCGGCGCGAGCAACTTCACCGTCTTCCGCCGGATCATCCTGCCGAGCATCCTGCCGGGCATCCTCTCCGGGGTCACCATGGCCTTCGCGCGCGCGACGGGAGAGCTCGGCGCCGTGGTGCTGATCTCGGGCAACTTGCCGTACAAGACCGAGGTCTCCTCGGTCTTCATCTACCTCCGGATCCAGAGCGGGGACTCCTCCGGGGCCGCCGCCGTCGCGGTCGTGCTGCTGACCATCTCCTTCGTCGTCCTGCTCGCGATCGGCGGGGTCCGCTGGCTCGCGACGAGGCACGAGCGTGTCTAGCAAGATCACCCTCCGGGTCTGCGCGCTCGGCTACCTGACGATGATCCTGCTCGCGCCGCTCGCGATGATGTTCTGGCGGACGTTCCAGGACATCGGGGGCGCCTGGGACGCGATCACCCAGCACAGCACGCTGCTCGCGTTCAAGCTCACGCTCGAGGTAACGGCGATCGCCGTGCCCCTCAACACGATCTTCGGCGTCATCTGCGCGCTGGCGATCGTCCGGAGACGGTTCCCCGGCAAGGGGCTCGTGAACGCGTTCGTCGACCTGCCACTCGCGCTCTCACCCGTCGTCGTCGGCGTCTCGCTCTTCCTGCTCTACGGCCGCAACGGCTGGTTCGGGCACTTCCTGCTCGACCACAACTTCCAGGTGCTCTTCGCCTTGCCGTCGATCGTCCTCGCGACGCTCTTCGTCTCGCTCCCCTTCGTCGCGCGCGAGGTCGTGCCGACGCTGAGGGAGATCGGCGAGGAGCAGGAGCAGGCGGCGTACACCCTGGGCGCGTCGAAGTGGCAGACGTTCTGGCGGATCACGCTGCCGGCGATCCGGTGGGCGGTGATCTACGGGGTCGTGCTGACGACGGCGCGGTGCCTGGGCGAGTTCGGCGCTGTCGCGGTGGTCTCCGGCAACATCGAGAACAAGACCCAGACCGCCACTCTCAGGGTCGACGACGCCTACCAGTTCGCGTACGGTAACTACGCTCCCGCCTACGGCATCTCGCTCGTGCTCGCCTTGCTCGCAATCCTCGTCCTCGTCACGATGCTCCTGATCCGGCCGAAGGAGGCCACGCTCTGATGTCGATCTCCGTCCGCCATATCTCCAAGAACTTCGGCGAGTTCAAGGCACTCGACGACATCTCCCTGGAAGTCCCCGCAGGGTCGCTCACCGCGCTGCTCGGCCCGAGCGGAAGCGGCAAGTCGACGCTGCTCCGGGTCATCGCAGGCCTCGAGACGCCCGATACGGGATCGGTGTTCATCGACGAGCAGAACGTCACGGGACGGCCTCCCCAGGAGCGCCAGGTCGGGTTCGTGTTCCAGCATTACGCGGCGTTCAAGCACATGACCGTCCATGACAACGTCGCGTTCGGGCTGAAGGTCCGGAAGGCGCCGAAGTCGGACATCGAGCCGCGCGTCCGCGAGCTGCTCGCGCTCGTCCAGCTCGAGGGTCTCTCCGAGCGATACCCCTCGCAGCTCTCGGGCGGCCAGCGGCAGCGCATGGGCCTGGCCCGTGCGCTCGCGGTCGATCCCACGGTGCTGCTGCTCGACGAGCCGTTCGGGGCCCTCGACGCGCGCGTGCGGACGGAGCTGCGGATCTGGCTGCGTCGGCTCCACGACGAGACCCACACGACGACGGTGATCGTCACGCACGACCAGGAAGAGGCGATGGAGGTCGCAGACAACGTCGTCGTCATGAACAAGGGCCGGATCGAGCAGATCTCGGGCCCTCGCGAGCTCTACGAGCGTCCCGCGAACGAGTTCGTCATGACGTTCGTCGGTCAGGCGAACCGGATCGACGGGGCGTTCGTGCGGCCACACGATGTCGAGCTCACGCTCGAGCCGAACGGATCGACGCGAGAGGCCATGATCGAGCGGGTGCTTCATCTGGGCTTCGAGGTTCGCGTCGAGCTGGTCGGAGAGAACGGCGAGCCGCTCTCGGTGCAGCTCACCCGCGACGAGGTAGAGCGGCTCGAGCTCGAAGAGGGCCAGATCGTGTTCCTCAGGCCGACCCGCCAGACGTCCTTCGCCTAGACGGCTTGGAGCTCTCCCGGCTCCCCGGGAGTACACTCGATCGCGGTGAGCGTCCCGGCGACCTCAGGCGAACCGCTCGCCGGCGAGCAGGGCACACAGGCATCCACCGTGCCGAGGACGATCGGCCGCGTGCTTCCGTTGGCGCTGCTCTGGCTCGTGTCCGGGACGGGCCTCGCGGCGATCACGACGCGAGTCCGCGACTGGTACGCGATGCCGAACGAGCTCCTGAACGAGCACCGCGCGATCTCCGTCGCACGAACGCTGTCGCCTTTACCGGTGCTGCACAGGCAGTTCGTGGCCTCGTACGACCAGCTCTACCCGGTGCTGATCGCGCCCGTCTTCCGCACCGGAGACGTGCTCGGCGACCTCCGGAACGCTCACGCGCTGAACGCGTATCTGATGACGTCGGCGTGCATCCCGGCCTATCTGCTCGCGCGAAGGGTGACCGGCTCACGACCACTCGCCTACCTGGTCGGCGTGCTCTCGGTTTGCATGCCGTGGATCTTCTTCGCAATGCTCCTCATGGGCGAGGTGGTCGCCTATCCGGTGTTCATCTGGGCCATGCTTGCGTTCCAGCGCGCCCTGGTGGCGCCGTCGCGGCGAGGCGACGCGCTGGCCATCGGGACGATCGCGCTCGCGTTCCTTGCGCGCCCCCAGCTGGGCGTGCTCGCAATCGTCCTCCCGATCGCGGTCGTCGCGTTCGAGCTCGGGAAGCCGGGACGCCCAGCCCGCCGGGCGCTCAACGGTGCCTTCGCGACGCACCGGCTCGGTGCGGTCGTCTACGCGGCCGGGGTCGTGGTCGGGGTCGGGCTGCTCGCGTCAGGGCGGCTCGCGGGCTCGCTCGGCGTCTACGGCGCGACCGTCAGCGGCGACCTCGTCCCGCACGGGATCCCGAAATCGCTCGCCTGGCATCTGGCGTGCTTCTCGCTCGGAGTGGGGATCCTGCCGGTGACCGCCGGGCTCGCGTGGCTGTTGGCGCGCTTCGTCCGGCCGCCCGCGCGGCCGGAGCAGCACGCGTTCGCCTGCCTCGGTGCGGTGGCTGCGGTCGCCGTGCTCCTTCAGATCACCGTCTTCGACCTCCGTTTCATCGACGGGCTCGTGCTGGACCGATATCTGATCTACCTCGTGCCGATCGTCCTGCTCGGCTTCGTCTGCGCACTTCAGGATCGAAGCGGGAACAGGCTCGCGCTCGGGATCGTCACCGCTGTCGTCGCACTCGGCTTCGCGTTCGGCGCGATCCCGACCGATCCGATTGCCGGCGTCAACTCCGACGCGCCGATCCAGACGCTCTACCCGCCGATCGTCTCCGCCGCCGGCTCGCTCGGAAACGCTCGCATCCTGCTCGCGGGCGGCGCGATCTTGCTCAGCCTGATCTTCCTGGCCGGCCGCCGGCTCCTCTCGCGGCAGACCTTCGTCCTCGTCTTCGCCGTCGCCCCCCTCGCGATCATCCCGTACCTCTCCGCCGACGTCTTCACGTACTTCTTTCACCACAAGGGTTGGTCCGAGCGAGCCGTGACCAGCTCGAGCGGAGCGAGCTACGGCTGGATCGACCAGAAGGTCGGCCCCGGCGCGGACGTGACGATCGTCCCGTACCCGACCTCGAGCGACTACCTGGTCAGCGAGCGCGTCTGGCGCGACTACGAGTTCTGGAACAAGTCGGTCGACCGCGACGTCCAGCTCTCACCCGCCCCGGTCTACGAATTCACGAACGACACCTTCCCGAAGCTCCACCCCGCTTTCAACCCGCGAACCGGCGTCTCCACGATCTCCGGAGGGCCGTGGGTGGTCGAGGGAGCTCAGGAGACCCGGGCGCGATTCTCCGGCACGGTCGTCGCTCAGAGTGACGTGATGCTGATCCACGCCGCACAGCCGTGGCGCGCCGACTGGATCTCGTCCGGCCTGTACGACGACGGCTGGACGCAGCCCGGCACGCCGGTGCGGGTCCGCGTCTTCGCCGTCCCATCGGCAACTGCGGCTCAGCTGCGCGGCCTGACGTTCGGCATCCGCGGGCCCGACGACAACCTTCGCCGTGCGGTCACGATCAGGTCGAACTACGCCCGATGGCACGGGTTCGCCACGTCGTCGACGACCTGGGGCGCGGTCTCGGTCTGCGTGCCCGCGCACGGATACGCCGATGTGACGCTTCGGACTCCGGCCCGGGGGCCCATTCCCGGCGATCAACGCACCTGGGCGGACTCCGACGGCTCCCGGACCGGCGGCGTGTTCATCTCGCAGATCTCGCTCGCCGACGAGATCGGCGGAAGCTGCCGCACCGGGTAGCTCCGCCCTGCTCGCTCAGTGTGGGAGCCACGCCTCGCCGTCCTCGGTGAGCAGCTTGATCTCGTCCGGAAGCTCGCGCCCCGCGACATCGGCGAGGGTCACGGCCTCGAGGACGCGGCGGAGACTCGCGCGTACGGCAACCCAGACGTCGCGAAGGGGCTCGGCCGTGCCGCCGTACGAGACGTCCTCGGGCCGGGAGCCACGAACGTTTGCGAGTGGGCCGTCAACCGCGCGGATCACCTGCGCGAGCGTGATCTCGGCGGCGGGCCGGGCGAGCCAGTAGCCGCCCTCCACCCCGCGCTGGCTGCGCACGAGACCGCCGTTCCGGAGCTCCGACATGATGTTCTCGAGGAACTTGATCGGGATGCCCTGCGCCTGAGCGATCCGGTCGGCCTTCACCGGGCCCTCGCCCGCCGAGGCGAGCTCGACCATCGCCCGCACCGCATAGTCCGCTTTCGCCGAGACGCGCATGCCGCAAGTCTGCCGTCTGCCGCTAGGAGAACGTCGGGTAGAGCTGGGAGTGCCAGGCCTTGCGGTAGACCTGCTCCAGGTGCACGACGCGGTCGATGTAGGCCCGGGTCTCGGGGAACTGGACGCCCTCGCCCGCCTTCCGCCAGCGGTCGACGTTCCCCTGACCCGCGTTGTAGGCGGCGAGCACGAGCCGGACCGAGCCGTACTTCGCGAACAGATCGTGGAGGTACCACGTGCCGTACCGGATGTTGATCTTCGGGTCGGTGAGGTCGCTGACCTTGAACCCCGTCCCGCCGGTTCGGAGCGCGATCCCCTCGGCCGTCGAGGGCGTGAGCTGCATCAGCCCGATCGCGCCGGACCTCGACCTTGCGGAAGGACGGAACTTCGACTCCTGGTAGATCACCGCCGCGAGCAGCGCCGGATCGATGCCCTCGGCCTTGGCGCGCTCCCGGACGATCGCCGTGTAGTGGAGCGGGTAGCGGATCCGCTCGAACCACGGCGGGCTCGACTCGACGACGTAGAGCGCGACACCGATCAGCGCAACCGCGACCAGCGTCAGCACGATGGCGAGACGTCTCATCCCGTCAAATCGTCCATGACCGACCTGACGAACTGCTCCAGCTCCTCCGGCGTTCCTGTGTTGCTGTAGCTGTAGTCGGCCTTCGCGACCTTCTCGGGGTCGGGGATCAGGCGCTGCTCCCGCTTGTCGGTCGCCGACTGCGACCTCATCCGCCGAAGCTTCTCGGGAGCCGTGATCACGACCACCTTGTCGAACCGCTCCTCGCCGCCCGACTCGTAGAGCAGCGGCACCTCGGTGACGGCGACCCTCGGCGGATCGGGAAGCTCGCCGAGCTGGTCTCGCCAGGTCAGGTACTCGCGCGAGACGAGTGGATGGAGCAGCGCTTCGAGCCAGGCCAGAGCCGGGGGGTCGCCGAAGACGACCTCTGCGATCGCTCCCCGGTCGAGCTCGCCGTCAGGCCCGGCGACTCCCTCGCCGAAGCGCCCGACGATCGCCTGCTTCACCTCGTCGTGGCGAAGCAGCTCGTGGACGATCTCGTCGCTCGAGACGGTCGCGGCGCCGCAGCGCCGGAAGGCGCGAAGCGCCTCGCTCTTACCTGCCCCGATGCCGCCGGTGATCGCGACGGCGACCGGCCGGGTCACTCCTCGGAGGCTGCTTCTGCGGCCGTGTCGTCCTCGGCCGGCTCGGATGCGAGCTTTGCCTCTGCCACGACCTCGGCCTCGGCCTCGACTTCGGCTTCCGCCTCTGCGTCGACCTCGGCTTCGACCTCAGCCTCGGCTTCTACCTCAGCCTCTGCCTCGACTTCAGCCTCTGCCTCGACTTCGGCCTCAACGTCAGCTTCGACCTCGGACTCGACCTCAGCGTCGACCTCGGCCTCAACCTCCGCTTCCGCCTCACCTTCCGCTTCCTCGACCGGCGCGAGATCGGCGTAGGCAGTCGGGTCTTCGACCTCGGCGTCGTCGCCGCCGTCGCGATCGGAGAGATCGAGATTCGGATGGAGATGGACGGACTCGCCGCCGTCGGCGCGCGGCTGGACCGGCTCGTCGGGCTCGACCCGCTTGAGCGAGAGCGACAGCCTGCGCCTCTCGCCGTCGATCTCGATGATCTTCACGTTGACCGCCTGGCCCTGCGAGACGACCTCGCGCGGGTTCTCGACGTGATGCTGGGCGAGCTCGGAGATGTGCACGAGCCCCTCGACACCCGGGAGGATCTCGACGAAGGCGCCGAAGGTGACGACCTTCGTGACGCGGCCTTCGACGACGTCGTTCTCGTGGTAGCTCTCGAGCACCTGCTGCCAGGGTCGTTCTGGGTCTGCTTGAGGCCCAGCGAGATGCGCTGGCGGTCGCGATCGATGTCGAGCACCTTCACCTGCACCGTCTGCCCGATCTCGAGGATCTCGGACGGGTGGTTGACGTGCGACCAGGAGAGCTCGGAGATGTGGATCAGGCCGTCCATGCCGTCGAGGTCGACGAAGGCGCCGAAGTCGACGATGTTGGAGATCTGGCCCTCGACGACGGCGCCGGGCTGGAGCCGGTCGAGAATCTGCTGGCGCTGCTCCTTGCGCTCCTCTTCGAGCACTGCGCGGCGCGAGAGCACGACGTTGTTGCGCGCGCGGTTCAGCTCGATCACCTTGCAGCGGAGCTCCTGGCCCAGGAACTCGTCGAGATCCTGGACGCGGCGGATGTCGACCAGCGAGGCGGGCAGGAAGCCACGGACGCCGAGGTCGAGGATCAGGCCGCCCTTGACGACCTCGATCACGCGGCCGTCGACGGGCTCTCCCGACTCGGCTGCGCGCTCGATGTTCTTCCAGGCGAGCTCGAAGCGGGCGCGCTTCTTGGAGAGGATCAGCCGGCCTTCTGCGTCCTCCTTGGTGAGGACGAGCGCGTCGATCTCGTCGCCGAGGCTGACCTCGTCGGCGGGGTTGACGGAGCGGCGGATCGAGAGCTCGGCGACGGGGATGACGCCCTCCGACTTGTAGCCGATGTCGACGAGAACCTCGTCCTTGTCGACACGCACGACGGTGCCGTGCACGACCTCTCCCTCGTTGATCTCGGGGAAGGTGGACTCGTAGTCGGGGATCAGCTCGCCGTCGGGTCCGGTGACCCACACGCCAGGCTCTTGCTCCATGAGATCGCTGCTCATCAAAACGGTCGGGAAGTATAGCTCGCCCGGGTGAGCAGCCGGTTCCGCACCCGACTCTTCGGGTGACAAGGTGGTGATCGTCAACTCTTTGCCTCCGCCCAGTTCTCCCCCACGCCCACGTCGACCGCGAGTGGAGGATCGAGATCGTACGCGTTGCACATCTCCTCGCGTACGAGGTCCCGTATCGCCTTCACCTCGTTGTCGGGCACCTCGAGCAGGAGCTCGTCGTGCACCTGGAGCACGAGCCGCGCAGCGCGGCCCTCGTCGCGCAGCCGGTCGTGGATGTGGATCATCGCGACCTTGATGATGTCGGCGTTCGAGCCCTGCATCGGGAAGTTGACGGCGACCCGCTCGCCGAACTGGCGTGTCATGGGGTTGCTCGCCTTCAGCTCGGGGATCGCGCGGCGGCGGCCGAGGATCGTCGTCGCGTAGCCGTCGCGCGTCGCCTGCTCGACGGTTCGCGCGATGAAGTCCTGGACGAACGGGAAGCGCGCCAGGTAGGCGTCGATCAGCGCCTGCGCCTCCGCGCGCGGGATCTCGAGGTTCTCGGAGAGGCCGTAGGCCGAGATCCCGTAGACGATCCCGAAGTTGATCATCTTCGCGATCGAGCGATCGCCCTTCGTGAGCGTCGCCGGGTCCTTGCCGAGCACCTCGGCGGCGGTCGCGCGGTGGATGTCCTCGCCGCGCGCGAACGCCTCGCGGAGCTTCGGCTCGCCGGAGAGATGGGCGAGGATGCGCAGCTCGATCTGCGAGTAGTCGGCGGAGAGCAGCTTCGCGCCCGTCCTCGGCGATGAACGCCGAGCGGATCTCGCGCCCGAGATCGGTGCGGATCGGGATCGACTGCAGGTTCGGGCTCGTCGTCGAGAGCCGGCCCGTCGCGGCGACGGTCTGGTTGATCGTCGTGTGCAGGCGTCCCGTCGACTCGTCGATCAGAGTCGGCAGCGGGCCGAGGTAGGTGTTGAGCAGCTTCGAGAGCTCGCGCCACTCCTCGATCACCGGGACGATCGCGTGCTCCTGCCGGATCGACGCGCAGCACCTTCGCGTCGGTCGAGTAGCCCGGTCTTGCCCTTGCGGCCCGCTTTCAGGCCGAGCTGCTCGAACAGGACGCGGGCGACCTGCTGGGTCGAGCCGAGCATGAACTCCTCGCCCGCGAGCTCGTAGGCCATCGACTCGAGCTCGGCGACCCGCTCGGCCAGGCGCGCGGTGATCTCGCCCATCCGATAGGTGTCGATCTTCACCCCGGCGTGCTCCATGTCGGCGAGCACCCGCGTGAGGGGGAGCTCGATCTCGCGGTAGAGCGCCGTCAGGCTCCGCTCCTCCAGGCGGGCGAGCATCAGCGGCGCGATCCGCCGCGGCAGCTCGGCGGCGACGACGAGCGCGGCGGTCTCCTCCTCCGCGGCGGGGTCCGGCACGAGCTCGATCCCGTACTCCGCGCCGAGGTCGGAGAGCTCGTACTCGGAACGGCCCGGGTCGATCAGGTAGGCCGCGATCAGCGTGTCGTCGATCGCGTTTACACCGGCCTGATTTTGCGTCGTGGCAACAATCAAGCCGCCTCCGATCGCTGATCGGCTTGTGGGCGCCGACTGACGACACCTTCGTCGCCTGTCGCCACAGCGATCCGATCGCCCGACTGCCGCGAACCTACGGTCTCAGTCCCGAGCGAAGGCTCCCCTCCCGCCAGCGGACCGAGCGCCCGTCGACTCGACAGGGGCTGCCGCAGGCAGCGCCTCGTCCAGCGTGTCGAGCCGCGAGAGCAGGCCGCGGAACTCGAAACGGCGGAAGAACTCCTTCAGCTGCGAGCGGTCGGGCGGATCCAGCACGAGCTGGGACGGCTCGAAGTCGAGCTCGAGGTCGCGCCGCATCGTCGCGAGCTCCTTCGAGAGCCGCGCCTGGTCGGCGTGCTCGGTTACCGCCCGCGACCGGGCCGGCGTCAGCTCGCCGGCGTGCTCGATCACCGCCTCGAGCGACCCGAAGCGGCCGATCAGCTCGCCGGCGGTCTTGTCGCCGATCCCGGGGATCCCGGGGATGTTGTCGGACGTGTCGCCCTTCAGCCCGATGAAATCGGGGATCTGCTCGGGCCGGATGCCGTAGCGCGCCTCGACGCGGGCCGGCGTGTACACCTGCACGTCGGCGACCCCGCGCGGGGTCATCATCAGGCAGATGTTGTCGGAGCAGAGCTGGAATGCATCGCGGTCGGTCGAGACCACGCACGTACGGACCCCCTCGGAGTCGGCACGCGTCGCGAGCGTGGCGATCACGTCGTCGGCCTCCCAGCCCTCGAACTCGAGGTTCCGGTACCCGAACGCCTCGACGAGCGGGCGGAAGCTCGGGAACTGCTGGCGGAGCAGGTCCGGCATCGGCCGGCGGCCCTCCTTGTAGACGACGTCGCCGGCCTCGGCCAGCTCCTTCCGGTGCACCGGCCGCGAGTCCCAGGCGACTGCAACCGCCTTCGGCCGGTAATCGGAGAGCAGCTTGAAGAGCATGTTCGTGAAGCCGAGGAGCGCTCCGGTCGGAACGCCGTCCGAGGTTGCTAGCTCCTCCGGCAGCGCGAAGAACGCGCGGTAGGCGAGGTTGTTGCCGTCGACGAGGAAGAGGTCGGCGTCCCGGGCGGGAGCGTCGTCGAGCTCGAGCTCTTCCCCCGTCAGCGTCTTCGGCGACACTCCTCCGATGCTACCCCCGGCGCCGTGACCCGGATTCCGCTCCTCTCGGGTGCCAGGATCGCGGTGGTCGACGTTCCGGACGACGGCGTCGTCCTGCGCCCGCCGCCGCCGACGGACATCCTGAATGCGGTCGGCTCGGCCACGCGCGAGGCCTTGCGCTTCCCGCTCGCGGGCCCTCCACTGGCCTCGCTCGTGACGCCCGGGGGCTCGGCGACGGTCGTGATCGAGCTGCCGAACCTGCCCGTTCCTTCGTGCGCTCCGGACCCGCGTGAGGAGGCGATCGCGGCCACCGTCGAGGAGCTCGGCCGCCTGGGCGTCGCGAACGTGACGATCCTCGTCGCGGCCGGCCTGGGCCGGCGGCCGTCCCCCCGCGAGATCGGGCTGCTCGTGCCGCCGGAGTTCCGTCGCCGGTTCCGTGGCCGTCTGATCGTCCACGACGTCGAGAGCGAAGACCTCGTCGAGCTCGGCACGATCGCGGGGCGGCCCGTCCGCATCTCCCCTGCGCTCGTCGAGACGGATCTGGTCGTGACCGTGACGGCCGCCGAGAGCGTCCTGCACGGGGGCCCGTCGGCGCTCGTACGCGCCTGCTCACGCGAGGTGCTGCGCTCGTCGGGAGCGACGTCTCTGCTCGAGACCTCCTCATCCGCGGGCTGGGCGCTGGCCGTCGAGGTCGAGCGGCTGCTCGCGGCGCGGGGCCCGGTCTACGGCGTCTCGCTCGTGCTCAACCTGCCGCACGTCTACGGCGGCTATCCGTATGACGAGCGAAGCCTCGAGCGGATCGCAAGGTCGAGGCTCCGGCGGTCGATCGGGCTGCTGCCCTCGGAGATCCGGAGCCGCATCATCGAGCGGGTCCCGCGCGAGCTGTCGGCGGCGACCGTCCTTGGCGGCACGCCCTCGGCGGCCCACTCCGAGGCGCTGTTGCGCGCGATCGAGTTCAAGGGCGCGACGCTCGACGAGCCGCTCGACGCGATCGTGATCGGCATCCCCGCGACGACCCCGTACCTGCCCCGCGGCATGCCGAACCCCGTCTCGGCGGCGTTCTTCGGGCTCGGTCTCGCCTTGCGCCTCTGGCGGAACGCCTTCCCGGTGCGCCCGGGCGGCACGGCGATCCTGCTCCATGATTTCCAGCGCCGCTTTCCCGCCCCGGTCCAGACGCCGTACCGCGCCCTCTTCGCCGATCCTCGAACCGCGCGGGACTCGGATGCGCTCCGGGAGGCGGAGCAGGCCGCCCTCGGCGATGAGCGGGCGATCGCCGAGTACCGGGCCGGCCGCTCGATCCACCCACTCGAGCCGTTCCTCTCCTGGAGTGCCTGCGACTCGGCGCTGAGCAGGCTCGGGCCGGTGCTGATCGCCGGCTGCCGCGATGCCCACGCTGCCCGCCAGCTCGGTTTCGTGCCGGTTCACAGCTTCGGCGCGGCGCTCGGGATGGCCCGTGGGCGCGGTGCCGAGCGCATCGGCTACCTGCTCTCGCCGCCCTACTTCCCGCTGGTCGTCGAGTCCGACGCGCGGTAGGTGAGGATCCGCACCGTCTCGATCGTGACCATGCCGTCGCCGATCATCTCGTCGAGTGTCGGCAGCAACGCCTCGATCCGCTCTTCGGTGTCGACGATCTCGATCACGACCGGCAGATCCTCCGAGAGCCGGAGGATGCGCGAGGTGTGGAGGTGCGAGCTGGCGCCGAAGCCCTCGATCCCGCGGGTGACGGTCGCTCCGGCCAGGCCCTCCTCGCGCACGCGCCGCACGATTGCCTGGTAGAGGGGCTTTCCGTGCCAGGTGTCGGACTCGCCGATGAAGATCCGGACGAGCTTGCCGTCGCCGTCGAGGCGCGTCACAGCGCCCGCCCGAGCACGACGCCGAGGTAGACCGCGACGAGGCCGGCGGCGCACGAGCCGACGATGTTCGCGGCGGCCAGGCCGTGGGCGCGGACCTCGGTCAGGCGGTACGTCTCGAACATCAGCGTCGAGAACGTCGTGTACGCGCCGAGGAAGCCGATCGTCAGCGCCGAGCGCAGCCACGGCGCGACCTCCCAGCGGTCGGTCGCGAGCGTGAAGACCAGGCCGAGCGCGAACGAGCCGCTGATGTTCACGACGAACGTCTCCCAGGGAAACGACCCCTGGTTCCGCCGGCTGATCAACCCCCCGACGCCGTACCGCGCGAGAGCTCCGAGAGCGCCGGCGACTCCGATCGCGATAGCGGTACGCATCAGCTGAAACCATAGGGTTCGCGCCGGTTGTGGAGTCACCGGTTGTAGAGTCGGCGCATGCCGGTCGAGGGCGTGACGCCGATCCTGAACGTCTCCGACATCGCGGCGAGCCTCGCGTGGTTCGAGAGCCTCGGCTGGGTGCCGGAGTTCACCTGGCCCGAGGACGCCGAGGAGGCCGGGTTCGCGGGGATCAGGAGCGGCGAGCACGCCCTGGTGTTCCTCTGCCGTGGCGCCCAGGGAGCCCGCGGCGGGCCGCAGCCGCAGTTCGAGGGCGACGACGAGACCGGCGGCGTCTGGATGACCTGGTGGGTCCCGTCGCGCTCCGAGGTCGATGCCGTGCATGCCCGGGCGCTCGAGCTCGGCTACGAGGTGTCGATGCCGCCGACCGAGGAGCCGTGGGGCATCCGCGAGTTCCACCTCCGCCATCCGGACGGCCACACCTTCCGCGTCAGCTGCGGGCTCCCCGACTAGCGAGCCGGCGCGGCCGACAGCGAGCCGGCGCCTCTTCGGCCTCGCGCGCGACACCCCCGCCCAGGGTGGGGGCCGATCCCGCCGCCCTCGAAACCTATTCTACTCTGGCAACAGGGGCGAAACGTCACGCCTCTGTGCCAATTGTGTGCCAGGTTGCAGCCGCGTGCGCAGGCCGCGCGGCGCGGCCGGCGCCTACCCCTCGCCGAGGTAGGTCTTCCGGACCTGCTCGTTCGTCTTCAGCGCCTCTGCGCTGTCGCTGAGGACGATGTGGCCGGTCTCCATCACGTAGCCGCGGTCGGCATGGTCGAGCGCCATCAGGGCGTTCTGCTCGACGAGCAGGATCGAGGTGCCCTCGTCGTTGATCGTCTTCACGATCTCGAAGATGCGCTCGACGAAGATCGGCGCGAGGCCGAGCGACGGCTCGTCGAGCAGGAGCAGCGAGGGCCTCGCCATCAGCGCCCGCCCGATCGCGCACATCTGCTGCTCGCCTCCCGACATCGTCCCGGCCTTCTGGGTACGGCGCTCCTGCAGGCGCGGGAAGAGGTCGAAGACGTGATCCATGTCTTCCTTGATCCCCGACTTGTCGGTGCGCTGGAACGCGCCCATCTCGAGGTTCTCGGTCACGGTCATGCGCGGGAACAGCCGGCGGCCTTCGGGCGACTGGGCGATCCCGCGCTTGACGATCTCGTGTGGGGCGACCTGCGTGATGTCCCTTCCCTCGAACCGGATCGACCCCTGCCGCGGTCTCTGCAGCCCGTTGATCGACCGGAGGGTCGTCGTCTTGCCGGCGCCGTTGGCCCCGAGGAGCGTGACGATCTCGCCCCTGCGCACCTCGAGCGAGATCCCCTTCAGGGCGTGGATCGACCCGTAGTAGGTGTGGAGGTCCGACAGCTCGAGGACGAGGTCGCCGTTCGGCGGCGGGTCGGCCACGGCGGACGCGGACGTCGGCGTGGTGCTCATCCTCGATCGCCTCCGTGAAGCCTACGGCTCACGAGAGCCCCTGCCGCTTCATGTCCTCGACCGCAGCCTTGCCGAGGTAGGCCTCGATCACGCGCTCGTTCTTCTGCACCTCTTTCGGCGATCCCTCGGCGATCTTCTCCCCGTAGTCGAGCACCGAGACGCTGTCCGAGATCCCCATGACGACGCGCATGTCGTGCTCGATCATCAGCACGGTCAGCTTGCTCTCGTCGCGGAGCCTGCGGACGAACGTGGTGAAGTCGGCCGACTCCTGCGGGTTCATGCCGGCCGTGGGCTCGTCGAGCAGCAGGAGCTGCGGGTCGGTCGCGAGCGCGCGCGCCACCTCGAGCCGGCGCTGATCTCCGTAGGGAAGGCCGCCCGCGAACTCGTCCTCGTGCTGCTTCAGCCCCGCGAAGCGGAGCAGCTCACGGGCCTTCTCCCGCGCCCGGGCCTCCTCGGCCTTGACGCCACGGGTCCGGAGGACGGCGGTGAACATGTTCGCCTTCAGCCGTGAGTGCATGCCCACGAGAACGTTCTCGAGCATCGTCATGTCGGCAAAGAGCCTGATGTTCTGGAACGTCCGGCCGACCCCGCGCGCGGTGATCGCGTGCGGCGGCTTGCCCGTGACGTCCTCGCCGAGAAAGATCACCTTCCCGGAGGTCGGCTTGTACACACCCGTGAGCATGTTGAAGAAGGTCGTCTTCCCCGCGCCGTTCGGCCCGATCAGCGAGATCACCTTGCCGCGCGGCACCGCGAAGTTGACGTTGTTGACCGCGACGAGGCCGCCGAACTCCTTGCGCAGATCCTGGGCGACGAGGATGTTGTCCTCCGCCATCACGCCCCCTCGTGCTGCAGGTCGTAGAGCGGGGTGTCCTGCGTCTCGGTCTCGTGCAGCTCGCGGGCACGACGCCTCGACGGAAGCAGGCCCTCTGGTCGCCAGAGCATGACGACGACGATGATCACGCCGTAGATCCCGGTCTCGTAGAGCGGAACGTCGATGTTCGGCCTGTAGCCGAACACGTGGATGTGCGCGTTGATCCATGCGCCGATGTCCGCCAGCCCCTCCTTGTTCAGGAAGGCGAGGAACGCGGCTCCCGCCAGCACGCCCCACACGTTGCCCATCCCGCCGAGGATGACCATGCAGAGGATGAACACCGAGATGTTGAAGAAGAAGTCGTCGCTCGTCACGCTGTCCTTGGCCGAGGCGTAGTACGCGCCCGCCACACCGCCGAAGAACGCGCCGCCGGCATAGGCCCACGTCTTCGTCCGCATCAGCGGGATGCCCATCGCGGCAGCGGCGGTCTCGTCCTCGCGGATCGCGATCCAGGCGCGACCGAGGCGGGAGTCCCGGAGGCGCAGCGAGACGAACACGGTGATGACGAGCAGCAGGATCGCGAACCAGTAGAAGAGGTCGGCGGTCGAGATCTGGTGCTCGAAGATCTTCGCGTTGCAGCACGTCTGGAAGCTCGCCGGCAGGAACCCGCCGGTGATGTTCGAGAGGTGATTGCCGAAGCCGGGCTGGTCGATCGGGTTGATCCCGAGGGCGCCGTTCGTGAGGTTCCAGCCGGCGATGTTGTCGCCGTTGCGCGCGATCTGGGGCAGGATCTCGCCGAACCCGAGGGTGACGATCGCCAGGTAGTCGCCGCGCAGCCGCAGCGTCGGGAGGCCGATCAGGATCCCGAAGAGCGCGGTCACGGCGCCGGCGATCAGGAGCACGAGGAAGATCGAGAGGTGGATGCCGCCGGTGCCGACCGGGAGGCCGACCCCTCCGAAGGAGATGTTCAGCTTCGGGACGAGCTGCGCCGGGCAGTTGTCGACCGAGAAATGGGGATTGCTGCACTTCTGGCCCTGGAACTGACCCGAGGCGAACCACCCCATCACGTACGCCCCGATCGCGTAGAAGGCGACGTAGCCGAGGTCGAGCAGGCCCGCGTAGCCGACGACGATGTTCAGTCCGACGGCCATCATCATGAAGACCATCATGTAAGTGCCGGTGCCCGAGGCCACGTCCGGGAACGGGCCGAAGACCGGGATCTCGAAGAGCCGGGCCGCGACGAACGGGTAGGCGAGCGCGACCAGCACGCAGCCGAGCGGGATCCCCCAGCGCCGCGAGCCTGCGGGGATCCAGGTGAAGGCGAACGCGACGATGATCACCAGCGGGACCCCGCCGGGCGTCGATCCGGCCAGCCAGCCGATCAGGAAGATCGCCGCCACGATCAGCTCGACCACGAGGCGCCACGGGAGCGGGCGCATCTTCCGGAGCCACAGCGCGGTGAAGATCAGCGCGACTCGCGTACCCGAGCCCGGCGTTGACGAACCAGAACAGGACGGACACGAGCGACCTCGACGACGAGCGTGATCACGAGGCGCTGCCGCTCGGGCAGCGCCTGCCACCGCGCACGCATCTGGTTGCGGAACCCGACGTGCTCGACCGCCGACACTCAGCCCCCTTCGGGTGTCCGCTCGCCGAGTAGGCCCTCGGGGCGGAAGACGAGGATCAGGATCAGGACCGTGAACACGATCGACTCGGTCCAGGTCGAGCCCGGCGCGTGCCAGGTCAGAGCCTCGTTGAATGCCTGGATCAGGCCGATCAGGATCGCCCCGAGCACGGCGCCCGGCAGGTTGCCGATCCCGCCGAGCACCGCGGCGGTGAACGCGATCAGCCCGAGCGTGAAGCCCTGGTCGAAGCGAACGTCGGTCTGGGTGAGCGCGAACACGAGCCCGGCGGCGCCCGCGAGAGCACCGGCGAGCAGGAAGGTGAACGAGATCGTCCGGTTGACGTTGATCCCCATGATCGCGGCCGCGTTCATGTCCTGGGCGGTCGCGCGCATCGCCTTGCCCTGCTTGGTCTTCTGGACGAGGTAGACGAGGCCGGCGAGAACCGGGACGGTCAGCAGGACGACGATCGGGGTCGTCCACGAGATGACGACTCCGTCGATCGTGGTCATCGGGCCCGAGGGAAGCACGTCGGGGAACGCGACGGGGTTCGGGCCCTGCCAGATCAGAGCGGCCGTCTGGAGGATGAAGCTCACGCCGATCGCGGTGATCAGCGGCGCGATTCGAGGCGCATGTCGCAACGGGCGATACGCCACGAGCTCGATCGTCGCGTTGATCGCGGCGCAGCAGAGCGCGCACATGATCAGGATCAGCACGATCAACGGCCAGAGGAGCTCCTGCCCCTGATGGAGCCCGAACCACGTCGCGAACGTGAAGGCGAACATCCCGCCGAGCATGAAGACGTCGCCGTTCGCGAAGTTGATCAGCTCCAGGATCCCGTAGACCAGCGTGTAGCCGAGCGCGACGAGCGCGTAGATGCAGCCGTTCGTGAGCCCGATCAGGAAGGCCTCGGCGAAGATCGCCGGCGAGTTGAACAGGTTGACGATCAGCCAGACGACGACGAGGGCGACCAGCCCAAGGCCGATCAGGGTGACCGGGCTCGGGGGGCGGACGGAGCGGCGCTGCGAGAGCGCGGGCGACGAGGCGTCGGCGGTCACGAGCACGTGAGTATCCGCACAGTGCGCACTTTTTTCAAGCGGCACCCGTTCGCGAAGCTCCGGAGACGGTTCGCGGATGCGGCGGAAATCGTGCTCTCGGCAGGCGCAGGAAGGTCTGCGTAGAATTGCGGTTGACCGGCGGCGGTGGCGGAACTGGTCTACGCGACGGCCTCAAAAGCCGTTGTCCCTCTGGGACTTGTGGGTTCGAATCCCACCCGCCGCATGTTCGGCCGGTCGCCCGGGAGCCGGGGCGCCCCGGCGCCCGGTAGGGTTGCGGCGTGCTTCCGGTCATCATCATCGCCGTCCTCGTCGTCCCGCTCCTGATCTTCGCGTTCGTCGGGGTGCGAAGGCGCAACGCCGTCGGCGAGAAGCTCGAGCCCGGGACCGACCAGGCCGAGCTCGACCGCGAGTTCGCCGCGGCCGAGGCCTACGAGGACGAGTGGCGCGCCAAGCAGCACCCGCACGACCACCACTCGTAGTAAGCCCGGTCGTGCCTTCGTACTAATCCGTGGCGGCTCTTCGCTAGGCTGCAGCCGCATGAATTCACCCGAATCCTCCGTTCTCGTCGGCGCGCCCACCAGGGACCAGACGCGCCAGCTCTTCGGCCAGACCATGGGGCTCGTCGCGCTCACGGCGGCCACCTTCGCGCTCGGCGCATACCTCGGGCGCGACATGTCGTACCGGTACGGCTGGCTCTTCTTCATCGCCTCGTTCGCGTGCCTCTTCGGGATGCAGTTCGCGATCCGCAAGTCGGAGCAGCTCGCGATCTTCATGCTGTTCGGCTTCGGCCTGCTCGTCGGGCTCGCGGTGGCGCCGACGATCGCCTACTACGCCGAGACGAACCCGCAGGCCGTCTGGCAGGCCGGCGGTGCGACGGCGCTCTTCATCGCCGGCTTCGGGACCGCGGGCTACGCGACACGGCGCGACCTCTCCGGCCTCGCCAGGATCTGCTTCTGGGCGCTGCTCGCGCTGATCGTCTTCGGGATCATCACGATCTTCGTGAACATCCCGAACGGCGACCTGATCTACGCGATCCTCGGTCTCGTCATCTTCGCCGGCTTCACGATGGTCGATTTCCAGCGACTCCGGAAGACGAAGGACATCAGGGCTGCGCCCCTGCTCGCAGCCTCGATCTTCCTCGACATCCTGAATGTCTTCCTGCTGCTGCTCTCGATCTTCGGCCGCCGGTAGAAAACAGCCACGCGCAGTAAAGTCGGCCGCCGCGCCGACGAAAACCCCTCTGTCCAGACTACGGAGAAGGGCAGGGCAGGCTGCGTGCAATTCGAACCGCTCGAGATCTCACAACTTCCGCTCGCCGGCAGCCTTCCGAGCCTGCCGACGGTCGCGCTCGACGTCCTGCGCATCTGCCAGGACCCGGATAGCGACATCGGCGCGCTCGCCGAAGGGCTCTCCCGCGACCCGATCCTCGCGAGCAAGGTGCTCCAGATGGCCAACTCGGCCTACTACAACCGCGGCGAAGAGGTCACCTCGCTCAACCGCGCGGCGGTCATGCTCGGGCTCCGGGCGCTCAAGGTGCTCGCCCTCGGCTTCACGCTGGCAAGCGAGCTGCCGAACAAGGGCACGAGCGGCGGCTTCGACCTCCAGCTCTTCTGGCACAGGAGCCTCGTCAACGCGGTGGCCGGACGCTCGATCGCCGCCTCGATCCGCTCCTCGAAGACCGAGGAATCGTTTCTCTGCGGGCTGCTGTCGCAGATCGGGAAGCTCGCGCTCGCGAAGACGGCGCCGGAGCGCTACAGCGTCGCGGTCGCCGCCGGACAGGGCTGGCCCAGCGAGAAGACCGAGCAGGAGATGCTCGGCTGCACGAGCAGCCAGGTCGGAGAGCTGCTGCTGTCGCAGTGGCATGTTCCGCCCTCGATCGTCCACGGCGCGACCTTCGCCGAGCGCCCCGAGGGGCTGCCGGAGGACGCGCCACGGGAATGGCGCGACCTGGTCACGATCACGGAGCTCGCGATCCTGTGCGCCGACGTCCTGTTCTCCGCCAACCCGGCGGCCGGCCTGAAGCGGCTGAACGACGAGTCCGAGCGCGCGCTCGGCCTCCATCCGAAGACCATCGCAACGATCCTCGACGGCCTACAGGAAGGCGTGCTCGAGAGCGCCGAGGCCTTCGCGGTCGAGCTCCCTCCCGGCCACTCCTACCAGGAGATCCTGAACGACGCGCACGCCCAGCTCATGTCGGTGAGCCTCAATACGGTGATCGACCTCGAGCAGACGACGAGCGCGCTCGCGGAGCTCGCCGACGAGAACGAGGTGCTCCAGACGAGGGCGATGACCGACGGGCTGACCGAGCTCGCGAACCGCAGGGCCCTCCAGGAGGCGCTCGCGGTCGAGGTCTCTCGGAGGATACGCAACGAGGATCAGGGCGACTACCTCGGGGCGATGATGATCGACATCGACAAGTTCAAGTCGGTCAACGACCAGCACGGCCACGATGCCGGCGACCTGGTGCTGCGGCGCCTCGCCCGCACGATGACGGAGATGACCCGCAAAGGCGACGTGCTGGCCCGCTACGGCGGGGAAGAGTTCTGCGTCGTGATCCCGCAGACGACCTACGACGGGATCGCGACGCTCGGCGAGCGGATCCGCCAGGCGGTCGAGGATCTGACGATCCGGCTCGACTCGGGCGAGGCCATCCGGGTCACGATCAGCATCGGAGCGGCTCTCATGCTCGTCGTCGACGACCCCGATGCGGGCACACGACTGATCAAGACGGCCGGCATCGCGCTCTACCAGGCGAAGGAGAACGGCCGAAACAGGGTCGAGATCGCTCCGCGCTCACGCCTGCTCGGCTAGAAGTCCGCGGCCCCCTCCGTGGAGGGTGGGTGGAAGCGGAGAGAGCTCCGCTTCCACCCACCGCTTTCGTCGTCCAGGCCAAGCTGCGAGGGGCAAAGGTCGCCTGGTTCGAGCATGGGGCCGTGTCTTGCGTTTTGCATTTCGTGCTCCAATGTCACGCCTGGGCTCGCAAAGTGCGGGTTTCTGCGGGTCGACGTAGTGCAGGCCGGTTCGATCACCGCACCGGTGATCGGTGCAAAAGCGCCGATCTGAGGATGTTCACCCGGTCACAAAGACGGCACGCTTCGCAAAACGCAAGACACGGCCCCATGCCGGCCGCGTTGCTGATTCGAGGTCGGCCGTTCTCAGCCCGGCAGGTACGACGGACTGCATGCCTGGCTTGCGTGCGGGCACGGCACGCGGAACGCTGCTTCCCAGCCGGGCGGAGGCGGCGCCTTACCGGTGGCCAGCATCGCGCGCCATTGCTCGTCGGTCAGCCGCTGGGCCGGCGGCGTCGTGAACTCGTAGTAGCTGTAGACCCCGCCGCGGGCGAGCTCGAACGTCCCGTTGCGGCCCGGGACGATCACGTAGATCGTCTCGACCTCGCCGGTGCCGAGCTCGAGGATCGCATTCGGCGAGGTTGCGATGTCGGCGACGACGGCCGACTGGTCGGGGATCGACGGATCGGGGTTCGACCGCTCCGAGGTCCGCCACCAGATCGCGCTGAGCGCGTCGCCGAGGCTCCGGAGCCGCTTGTTGTCGGCGACCGAGATCGGCTTGCCGGCGAGCTCGGTGCGGGCGGTCGTCCCGAGGAAGCGGAGGAGGCCGATCTCCGTGCCGAGCAGCCCGGCGGCCTCGTGGCTCAGCAGCCCGCGCCGGGTGAGGCCGCGCTTCATCAGGTCGGCGCCGGCCGCGAGCCGCTCGAAGGCGACGGGGTCGGGCTCGACCCAGTTGAGCGGGTTGCGCTTGGAGAAGTCTCCCCCGGCCTCGGCGACGAGCTGCTTTGCGAACAGGATCGTGTCGTGCTTCAGCTCGGTGTAGGAGCCGAGACCGCTCTGGAGATCCTTGGCGGCCCATGCGTCCGAGCGCATGTAGTCGGGGAACGCCGAGCCGTGCGGGTTGAACATCGGCTGCAGCGCGTAGAGCCAGGCGTCGTAGACGGTCGAGCCCCATTGCTCGGCCGGGCGCGTCGCGACCGCCTGCTGGTCGGCCTGCATCTGGCTGTCGTAGTTCGCGTAGGTCGGTGCCCCCTTCGCCTTCATCACCTTGGCGGAGAACTGCCCGCCGAAGGCCGAGGCGAGATCGACGGCGGAGGGCAGCGTGCGCGGACGCGCCGAGGTCCCGACGTGCGGGTACACGAGCTGCTGCAGCAGGAGCTCGTCGGTGACGAAGCGCGTTCCCATGATCCGGATCGAGGCGGCCGACGGGTTGATCCGCACCTTGCGGGCCGCGACGAGCGCGTCGGCGATCTTGCCGACCTCGGCATCGGAGCCGAGTGACTTCAGATCCGCCTGCTGCAAGCACGGCCGGCGCCGCCTTCCCGACCGCGGCTCTCACCTCGTCGGGTGTGTAGTCGTCCGCGAGACCGACGAGAAACGCGGTCGGCTCGTAGATCTGCTGCCAGAGAGCCCGGTCCTTCTGATCGCCCGTGAGCGCGAGCGACGCGAGGATCCCCATCCGTGCCGGGCTCCGATCCTGGGCAGCCTGTGGTCCCGGGAAGGCAGAAGGGGATCTGGCCGAGCACGGACATCGCGACGAAGAACCGCGTCAGCGCAGGGGTCAGCACGTAGTGGCCGCGCGGCGTGAACAGCGAGTAGTCGACCTGCCCGCCGACGAGCGGCGAGGTCGTCGTCCGGTCGTGGGCGTCGATCAGCGCCTTCTCGGCCCGCGCGAGCGGGCCCAGCGTGACCTTCTGTCCCGAGCTCGGCGGCAGCGACCTCGTAGAGCTGCTCGACCTTGGAGGCGGAGCTGCCGACCGGCGAGTTACCGAGCCCGGAGGCCTGGGCATGGGCGTCCCGGAGCAGGCGCGCCGCGAGAAGGCTCAGCTTCGGCAGCAGCACCTTCTGCTCGAGGTCGCGCAGCGTCTTGTCGAAGACCAGGTGGAAGCTGTTGTAGGCGGCGTCGGTCGTGACGTACACCGGGAAGCCGCCGTAGATGTTCCCCTCGTACTCGGACTGGAACAGGCTCGAGCCCGACCGAACGACGCCGAAGCCCTGCTTCTGGAGCATCGGCCCGAGCGCGGGAACCTGCCTGAGCTCGGCCTTCTCGGAGGGTGCGAGGTCGACCTTCGCGAGCGACGTCGGTGTCGACGGGCCGGCGTAGGAAGCGCTCGAGCTCGTCGCCGGCACCGGAAGGTAGAGCCCGAAGGGGACGATCGGCGCCGGGATCGCGAACGCCGCGCCCGACGGGGCGGCCGGGGTCGACGTCGAGGATGTCGAGCTCGACCCTCCGCACGAGGTTGCGATGAGCGCGACCGACGCGAGCAGCGTGATCGTTCCCTTGAGCGGCCGTCTCATCGTGTGCGCCCGAGTATGACGGGATCGAGCCGTCCGTCGCCGTCGATGTCGGCGCAGCCGGGCCGGCCGGGGCCTGCGAGCACGGGCAGCGGCGAGAAGCCGAAACCGCGCCAGGCCCAGGCGCCGGTCGAGACCGTCGAGGTGCCGTTCAGCGTCGAATAGGCGACCGCGAGCGCCCCGTCGCAGGGCGCCAGCCGCGAGACCGGCGAGAGCAGCGTCCCCGCGACCCAGAGCTCGCGCCGCGACCCCGGAACGTAGAGGCCGACGTGGGCGGTCAGTCCGCGCCGGTCGACGAGCCGCGTACGAGGGATGACGGCGTTGACATCGGTGCGCCGGTAGGGACGCCAGAACGAAACGGCGAGCTGGCGTCCGCCGTTGCCCTCGGCGTCGCCGGTTGCGGCGTCGACGACCCTGCCCGGAAAGCCGGGAAGCTCCACGCGCCTGTTGCGCGCAAGTGCCGGTGCCGTGGCCAGCCGCCACCACTCGCCGGCGAGCGCCACTGCATTCCCGTGCGGCTGAGCCAACGCGAGAACGCCGACCGCGTTCGACGCCGCCTGAGCCGTGGCGCCGAGCCTGAAGGCGCGCACCCCGCCCTTGCCGGCCACCACCTCGAGCAGCGCCCCGGTCCGCGTCCCCGGGATCGACTGGTCGAAGACGAGGTTGCCGAGGCTCGTCGCAATCACGGTCTCGCGCCCGTCGCGACCCGTGACGAGCTCGGTCGGCTGGACCACGTGTGGCCCTGTGCCCCACACGATGTCGGCGCCCCAGCGCGCCAGGAGATGCCCGAGGTGGAGCAGCCACGGGTCGGTGGTCGGGTTGTAGTCCGAGCCGCCGTGGAGCCCGACGACGACCACGTCCGCCTTCGAGCGGGCGCGGAGGACGGCAGCGCGGGCCCGGCGGGCGCTCCACCAGGCGACGCCCGGCGTCGCCGAGCCCGCCCGCGGCCCTTCGCCGGTGTCGTCGAAGGAGAGGAATGCGATCGTCAGCCCATGCGCGTGGACGAGCCGGGGCGCGTAAGCCGCCTCGACGTCGCTCCCGGCCCCGATCACCCCGAGCCCGGCCGTGTGGAGCGCCCGCATCGTGTCGGGCACGGTCGCGGGGCCCGCGTCGCCGGCGTGGTTGTTGGCGATCGCCATCGCATCGAAGCCGCCGTCGCAAGGATCCGCGCAGTCGCAGGCCGCGCCTCCAGGGCATTCGGCCCGTGCTTGGCCTCATGGGGCCGGGTGGTGAGCGGCGACTCGAGGTTCGCGACGGCGAGATCGGCCGAGCCGAGCTGGAGCCGGATCCCCGCGAAGACGGCATCCGGATCTCGAGCCGCGAGGCGAGCGACGCCACGGCCGAGCATCACATCGCCGCCGAAGACGATCCGCACCGTCGGGGCGGTCCGGGCGGCCGTGGCACCCGAGCCCGGAAGAGCGAAGACGAGGATCGCGAGGATCAGCGCGCGCGAGGCCACGCCGGATTGTCGCGCAGCCGGCGCTCAGAGCTCGGCGAGCGGGAAGCTGCGGTGCCGCCGAGGAGGCACGAGGTAGTTCTGGCGGTGGGTGGTGCTGAGTACGGAGTTGAACCCCTGCGCGCGGTCGTTCGGCTGGATGTGCAGGTTGCCGCTCGGGAGCACACCGTCCATCGCGAGCCGGTTGCGGTCGAAGTCGTCGCTCGAGGGGTTGAAGACCAGGAAGTGGATCCCGGCCATCGGCCCGGCCTGGATGACTCTCGGCTCGGCCGAGTAGAAGAAGGGGTTGTCGAGCGTGTTGAAGTCGGCGCGGATCGGGATCGCGGTGCCCTTGGGGTAGTGGGTCCCGTCGGGGCCGGTCGCTGCCTGCTGGAGGCGCGAGGTCGTCTGGATCGAGGCGCTGTGCCCGATGCGCCCCGTCTGGTGGAACTGGCGGCGAACCTGGTGGGTGTCGGAGGCCTGCTCGGGGCCCATCGGGACGGCCTGGGTTCCCTCGGGCACGTCGAGCCCCGGGCGGAACGCGGTCGTGACGCGCTCGTCGAAGGCGAAGTTCACGTACCAGGCCTCGAGATCCTCGGTGACGTGGGAAAGGTGCATGTGCGTCCCCTCGCGGAAGTAGCCGCTGTCGCGGAGATCGACGTACCCGAGCGTCTCGAAGTTCGCGATCTTGCCGGGGCCGAACGCGGCTTTCTGCGTGGACGTGAACCCCATGAACAGCTCGGCCCCCTCGGGGATCAGGTCGGCGCCCGGGCACGTTGGCGGCGCGGGCCATCGTGCGCGGGAGCGACACGCCGCCTTCGAGAGATCCGCCGGCGAAGCCGCGGCGCAGGCTCGTGACCTTCAGCAACCCGGTCGCGCGGAGGCGATCGATCCCGTCGTCGATGTGAGCGCGTTGATCGGAGCGGAGCAGGATCGCGACGTCGTTCGCTTCGAGCACGGTGGCGACGGGGTCGCTCTGGAAACGATGGGCGTCGAGCAGCGCGGCCTTGCCGGCCCGTCGGTCGAACGGAAGGCTCTTCGCAGCCGCGCCGGGAACGAGCCGATGGAAGTACGGGAGCCCCCACGCGACCGTGACGCCGAGCCCGGCAGGGGTCGCGGGATAGTCGGCATCGAGCTTCGCGAGGACGTCCTCGAGCGTCCCCTGTGCCTCTGCGAGGTCGGCCGGTGCGAGGTCGAGCTTGGCCGTCATCACCTCGTGGTGGAGCGGCGGCACGAGCACCTCGACGTCGTTCTGGTTCACGACCTTGATGCCCTGGAGGAGATGCTGCTCGGGCAGCTCCGGGGTCGCCGCAAGCCGGCCGTTTCGGAGGCGAGCCCGCAAGCTGGTCGACGAGCTCGTAGACGCCCGCGAGCCCGAGCGCCCCGACTGCAGCGCCCGCAATCAGCTCCCTCCGGGTCGGGCTCACGTCGAGTGGGACGGCGCGATCAGCACGAGCCCCGCGAGCTCCTGCTTGAGATACGCGATGACTTTCTTGTAATCGAGCGGCGGTGCCAGGTGCTCCGACAGCGTGTAGAGCCCGTCGTTGTGATGCCAGAGCAGCAGCAGATGCCAGGTATCGGCGTCCTGGTTGACGGTGTAGAGCTTCGCCTTGATCCCACCGGCCGTGATCGTGCCGTGCTCGCCGGCGAAGCAGGGCTTGAGGATCGTGTCCTTGAGCCCCGTGAGGCACAGCGGCATCTTGGTCCGGTCGGGGTAGCCCCGAAGGTTGACGTGCAGCTCGCCGCTCGTGGCCGGCCCGTCGGTGTCCTGCCAGACGAAGCTCTCGAGGTAGCTCCGGTCCTTGCTGACCGAGTTGATGTTGCTCCACTGCCCGCCGATCTGGGACGTCAACGGATCCGGCAGCCAGCCCGGGCAGTACACATCGGCGCCGATCCGGTTGGCGAGCACCTGCCACCCGTGACGGAAGGCGCACGTGGCCTTCGCGGGCGCGGCTGCCGTCGTGGTGCTGACGGACTTCGTCGTGGTTCCACAACCCGCGACAAGGAGAGCGGTCGCCGCAAGGATCCCGGCCGATGCAAGCAACGCTTTCACGCCCGGATCATGGTAGACGGGTTCCGCCGGCAGTTGCACGACGAGCACGAACGCGGCGCAACGCCCAGCCTGTCCAAACCGGGCAACACGCGCACCCCCGCCCATAGGGTGGGGACGCACCCCTCCGCCCTCGAGAACAATTCTAGTGCCCTGGCGGGCCCTGATTTGTGCCGGTTTCGTGCCGGTTCATCCACAGCCGTCCGACCTGGACAGTTGGCTGCGAGAGCCGGTAGGCGACTCGGGGCGGCGCGCAGGACGAGAGGTCTGCGCGCGGCAGATGCGGTGCGTGCAGGTCGAGAGGCCTGCGCGCGGCAGACGCGGTGCGTGCAGGGCGAGAGGCCTGCGCGCGGCAGATGCGGTGCGCGCGGCACAAGTGCGGAGCGAGGCCTGCGCGCGGCCGACCGTGATGCGCGCGGGACAAGGCCGGCGTGCGCCAGATCGCGGGAGCGCGCTAGACGTCAGGCGGCGAGTGCCCGACCAGCGAGCCGACGTGACCCGGAGCGACGAGCACGGCGTCGAACCCGGCGCGCTCCAGCTTCAGCACCTCGTCGCGGTCGCCGACGTCGACGTCGGCGATCGCGAGCTTGCCGGCCGGGACGTCCGGCAACAGCTCGAGCGCGAGCTCGAGCGGATCCTTTCCGTTCTCGCGCGGCGAGATCAGGACGATCTCGGGGTCGCGAAGCTCGAAGACCTCCTCGAGCTCCTCCTCGTCGCGAACCTCGATCACGGTCTCGAGGCCGTCCGCGTCGTCGTCGGTCGGCCGGATCGCGATCGCGTCGACATCGGCATCGCCCGGCGCCGCGGGAGCGAGCCACAGCACCGGCAGGGTGCTCGAGTCGCGGATCCCGGCCACCACGTGGTCGACGGCGAGGGCCTTCGCGCCCTGCTCCTGGGCGGCACGCGCCGCCTCGGCATCGCCGACGCGAACGATGATCGCGATCCCGTCGCCCTCGGAGATCCGTTGGCTCAGCCGTCGAGTTGATCCCACCTGCGGCCGAAGCCTAATCGCTTCGGCGCACCTGCCGTCAAGCTTCTACGACGAGGCCGTCGAACGCCGGCTCCCAGCCGTCCGCCGAGCCGAGGCGGACGAGCTCGTCGTGCGTGAGCCTGTCCATCTCCTCGACGTGCGACAGCACGACGCGACGCGCCGCCAAATCGCGCACGAGCTCGAGCGTCCGGCCGTAACGGGTCTTCTTCACCGGAGGCTTGCAGAACTCCTCCGGAATGAGGCGCTCACCCGTGTACGGATGGTGCTCGAAGACGCCGATCGGGAGTACGACGAGGTCGAGTGGCCCGAGCCCCGACGGGGCCCACCCGTGTGTCTCGTCCATCGCGACGAGCACGCGCTTCCCGCCTTCCTCGAACAGGAACGCGTGCGCGTTCTCCTCGTCGAGCGGCACCGGCGTGACGAGCGTGTCGCCAACCTCGAACGGTGCGCTCTCGCGCACCACTCGCACCTCGACTGTCCCCTGGCGCTCCATGAACCGGAACTGGTCGGCCAGGCCGTAGTTCGCCTCGAAGTCCTCCCACACCCGCTCCGGGATGTAGATCGGCGTCGTCTCGAAGCGCCGCGGCCAGGAGCGGAAGTCGAAGTTGCGCGACTCCCAGACGCGGCGCCCGGCCGTGTGGTCGGGATGCCAGTGGGAGTAGAGGCCGGCGGCGATCGCCGTCACGTGCGACCGGTTCAGCTGGAGCTTCGACTCCTCGGGCGTGTCGATCAGCACGTCCGGCCCGTGCACGAACACGCTCGGGCCGGTGCGGGCGTACGGCGCGCCGCGCTCGCGCGCCTCGACGCAGACCCTGCAGCCGCACCCCGGCCTCGGCGTCGTGACGGCGCCGCCCGAGCCGAGGATCTCGACCTTCACGGTCGAGCCCTCAGACGCCGATCGGGTGCCAGATGGTCTTCAGCTCGAGGAACGCCGAGATCTCGTACAGGCTCTGGGAGTCCGGAGCTCCGAGAACGACGCGCTTCACGTTGTCGGCGGACGCCCGCTCGAGATCTGTCCGGAGCCCGTCGGCGCCGGTCAGGTCGATCGCGTTGACGTCCATGTGCGAGGCGAGCCAGGGAGCCAGCTCCGAGCGATATCCGGTCAGCAGATTGACGGTGCCCCCCGGCAGATCGCTCGTGGCGAGCGCCTCGGCCAGCTCGATCGCGGCGAGCGGCTTCGCCTCCGAGGCGATCGCGACGACCGAGTTGCCGCCGACGAGCGCCGGCGCGATGCGCGAGACGAGCCCGAGCAGCGGCGGTTCCTCCGGTGCGACGATCGCGACGACCCCGGTCGGCTCCGGCACGGTGAAGTTGAAGTAGGGCCCGGACACGGCGTTCGCACCGCCGAGCACCTGGGACAGCTTGTCGGCGAACCCGGCGTACCACACCCAACGATCGATAGCGCGCTCCACCTCGTCGCGCCCGGACGAGAGCTCGGCGAACTCCGGGATCCGCGCCTCCATCATCTCCGCTATCCGGTACAGCACCTGACCGCGGTTGTACGCGGTCGCTGCGGCCCACTTCGGTTGCGCGCTGCGTGCGGCGCTCACGGCATCGCGTGCGTCCTTGCGCGACGCCCGGGCGACGTTCTGGCCCTGGGCCTCGTAGACGCGGCCCGACTCCGAGCGCGGGAAGGCGCCGCCGATGAAGAGCTTGTAGGTCTTCTTGACCGGTAGCCGGGCCACGGAGAGAGGATACTTCTAGAGCTCGAGCGCCATGAAGACGTCGTCGATGTAGACGCCGTCGAGCAGGAACTGCTCTCGGAGGACGCCTTCGACCACGAATCCGGCGGACTCGTACAGCTGCCTCGCACCCTCGTTCGCGCCGAGCACGCGTAGCGTCAGGCGCCGGGCTCCACGACGGCGCGCCTCGACGGCGGCGGCTTCGATCAGAGCCCGCCCCACCCCGCGCCGTTGCCTCGCCGGGTCGACGGCGATCCCGTTCACCTGCAGCACGTGGCTCGTCGACTCGAGTGGCGAGACGGGCTGGATCCGCGCGTAGCCGGCGACCTCGCCCCCGTCGAGCGCAACGAGGACATCCTCGGGACGTGACCGATCGTCGAAGAACGTCCAGCCCTTCCCGGGGGGCGGTGCCGGGCTGGTGACCGACGACCAGGTCGCGCGGTCGATCGCCGCGAGCGCCTCCTCGTCGGAGCTCGCGGCGACCCGGATCTCAACCACCGTTGTGATCGAACGAGAGGTACGGCTCCAGCCCGTGCCTGCCGCCCTCACGTCCGAATCCGGACTCCTTGTAGCCCCCGAACGGGCTTCCCGGGTCGAAGCGGTTGAACGTGTTCGCCCAGACGACGCCGGCGCGGAGCCGCTCGGCCATCCAGAGGATCCGCGAGCCCTTCTCCGTCCACACACCGGCCGAGAGGCCGTACGGCGTGTTGTTCGCCTTCTCGACCGCCTCCTCGGGCGTGCGAAACGTGAGCACGGAGAGCACCGGGCCGAAGATCTCCTCCTGCGCGATCCGGTAGCTCTGCGCGACGTTCGTGAACACGGTCGGCGCGAACCAGTAGCCCTTCTCGGGCAGGCGGCACGGCGGCTGGTAGATCTCCGCGCCCTCGGCGCTGCCCGAGGCGACGAGCTCGGTGATCTTCTCCAGCTGGGCGCGCGAGTTGATCGCGCCGACGTCCGTGTTCTTGTCGAGCGGATCGCCGACGCGAAGGGTGGCCATCCGCTTCTTCAGCTTCTCGATCGCGGGCTCGGCGATCGACTCCTGCACGAAGAGCCGCGAGCCGGCGCAGCAGACGTGGCCCTGGTTGAAGTAGATGCCGTTCACGATCCCCTCGACCGCCTGGTCGAGCGCGGCGTCGTCGAAGACGATGTTCGCCGCCTTGCCGCCGAGCTCGAGCGTCAGCTTCTTGCCGGTGCCGGCGAGGCGGCGCTGGATCGCCTTGCCGACGTCGGTCGAGCCGGTGAATGCGATCTTGTCCACCTCGGCGTCGACGAGCGCGGCGCCGGTCGCGCCGTCGCCGGTGATGATGTTGACGACGCCCGGGGGCAGCTCCGCCTGGCGGACGACGTCGCAGAAGAGCAGCGCCGAGAGCGGCGTCGTCTCGGCCGGCTTGAGCACGACCGTGTTACCGGCGGCGAGCGCGGGCGCGAGCTTCCAGGCGAGCATCAGCAGCGGGAAGTTCCACGGGATGATCTGCCCGGCCACGCCGAGCGGGCGCGGCGAGCGGTTCGGGAAGGCGTACTCGAGCTTGTCGGCCCAGCCGGCGTAGTAGAAGAAATGCGCGGCCGCGAGCGGGAGGTCGACGTCGCGGGACTCCTTGATCGGCTTGCCGCCGTTCAGCGACTCGAGGACTGCGAACTCGCGCGCGCGCTCCTGGAGGATGCGGGCGATCCGGAAGAGGTACTTCGCCCGGTCGGAGCCCGGGAGAGTCGACCAGGTGCCGAACGCCTCGCGCGCCGCAGCCACCGCCACCGTCACGTCCTCGGCGCCGGCCTGCGCGATCAGCGCGAGCGGCTCCTCGTTGCTCGGCGAGATCGTCGTGAACGACTCGCCGCCGCGCGGCTCGACCCACTCGCCGCCCACGAACAGGCCATACCGTTCCCGAAGCTGGACGATGTCGCGCGACTCCGGAGCCGGCGCGTATGTCCAGTCGGCCGGAACCGGGGACGCCGACTTCCGCTTCGAGAGCTCAGTCATTGGTGAAGTAGTCCTTCGACTGGTAGGCCCCTGTCTTCTCCTTGCGCATCTGCATCAGGATGTCGTTCACGAGAGACGACGCGCCGAGGCGGTACAGATCGGGCGTCAGCCATTCCGGGCCGAGCGTCTCGTGCACCTGGACGAGATACTGGATCGCGTTCTTCGACGTCCGGATGCCGCCCGCCGCCTTCATCCCGACCCGGCGACCGGTCTCCTCGTAGACGTCGCGGATCGCCTCGAGCATCACGAGCTGAACCGGCAGCGTCGCGGCGCCGGGGAGCTTGCCGGTCGACGTCTTGATGAAGTCCGCTCCTGCCGCCATCGCGAGCAGGGACGCCCGGCGAACGTTGTCGTAGGTGCCGAGCTCGGACACCTCGAGGATCACCTTCAGATGCGCGTCGCCGCAGGCCGCTTTCACCTTGACGATCTCGTTGTAGACGAGCGCGTACCGGCCCGAGAGGAACGCGCCGCGATCGATCACCATGTCGATCTCGTCGGCCCCGAGCTGCACGGCATCCTCGACCTCGCTGACCTTGATCTCGAGCGGGCTCTGGCCCGAGGGGAATGCGGTCGCGACGGAGGCGACCTTCACGCCGCTGCCCGCAAGCCGCTCGGCGGCCACCGGCACGAGGTTCGGGTACACGCAGACAGCTGCGACCGACGGGACGTTCGGATCCGTCGGGTCGGGCCGGATCGCCTTGCTGCAGAGCGCCGCGACCTTGCCGGGTGTGTCCTGGCCCTCGAGCGTGGTCAGGTCACAGCACCTGATCGCGAGCTCGAGCGCCCAGAGCTTCGAGTCCTTCTTGATGCTGCGCTTGGCGAGCTCCGCCGCGCGCGCCTCGACGCCGACCTGATCGATCGCGCCGATCCGCGGGAGCCGCTGCTCGAGCGGAAGCTCGAATCCGGCCGGGAGTGCAGGCGCCTTGGCCATCGGTCGAGTGTAGATGAGCCGATGAGGGCCGCCCGAGCGGCTAGGGTAAGCCTGCAGGCATGAGACAGGCGATCGCAATGCTCCTTCTCGTCGGGTCGATGGGCCTCCTGGCCGCCGGCTGCGGCGGCGGCAGCTCCAGTACGACCACGACGACCACTGCCGCTGCGACGACGACCGTCGCGGCCGCCCCGGTCACGAAAGCGGCCTACGCGCGGCGGATGGTGGCGATCGGCACCGGCCTGACGAACTCGATCAACTCGGTCGACTCGAGCTCGGCGGCCGGAGCCGCGACCAGCCTCGTCAAGCTCCAAGCCGATCTTCGCGACGCCCAGAAGCAGCTCGCGGCACTGACGCCGCCCACCGACGTGACGATCCCGCACCAGAACCTGACCGCAGCGGTCGGAGAGTTCGCGGATGAGCTCGATCCGGTGATCGCGAAGCTCAAGGCGGGCAAGCTCGCTGCGCTTCAGACGGTCGGCCAGATGGCCGCGCTCAAGAAGATCGGCACCGCGACCGCAGCGATCGCGGCCGCCGGCTACAAGATCTCCGGCTAGAGGCTCTACAGCCCCAATCGCTCGAGCATCGTCTCGTTGCGGCGCCATTTCGGCGAGGCCTTGACCTGCAGCTCGAGGAAGATCGTGTGCCCGAGCAGCGCCTCGATGCCGGGGCGCGCCTGGCGGCCGATCTCGCGCACCATCGAGCCTCCCTTGCCGATCATGATCATCTTCTGGCTCTCGGTCTCCGTGTACAGGCGGACGTGAACGCGGCGATCGTCGATCTCGATCACCTCGGCCGTGAGCGCGTGCGGCACCTCCTCGCGGGTGACGTGGAGCGCCTGCTCGCGGACGAGCTCGGCGATTCGCGCCTCGAGCGGCATGTCGGTGACCTCGCCTGCCGGATAGAGCATCGGGCCCTCGGGCAGCAGCTCGACGAGGTCGGCGCGCAGCTCGGCGATCCCATCTCCGGTCTTGGCGCTGACGGGGTGCAGCGAGTGGAAGTTCCCGAGCGCGGCCGCGGCTTTCATCTGCTCGACGATGTGCGCGGGCTTGAGGCGGTCGACCTTGTTGACGACGGTAACGACCGGGCAGCCGAGCTCGAAGACGCGGCCCGCGACGTAGCGGTCGCCGGCGCCGATCCGCTCGCGGGCGTTGACCACGAGCACGGCGACGTCGAGATCGTCGGAGATCGTGTCGTCGACCCGGCTCTGCATCCGCTCGGTCAGCGTGTCGATCGGCTTCTGCCAGCCGGGCAGGTCGACGAGGACGAGCTGCGCGTCGTCCTGGGTCCAGACGCTGCGGATGCGGTGACGCGTCGTGTGCGGGACGCGGGAGACGATTGCCACCTTCTCGCCGGTGAGCGCGTTCGACAGCGTCGACTTGCCGACGTTCGGGCGCCCGGTGAGGGCGGCGAAGCCTGACCTCATTCGGGCAGGACCCAGCCGTCGGGCAGGAGCTCCGCGGTGGTCACGCTGTGGATGGTGCCGTCCGCGGCCCGATAGCTGACCTGATCGATCCGAAACTCGTGCAGCCATTGCCGGCAGCCGCCGCAAGGAGAGGCGGTGATCCCGATCGCCTCGATATCTCCGGGACGGATGCCGGCGGTGGCGGCGGCGCCGATCGCGGTCTTCTCGGCGCAGATCCCCAGCGGATAGGCGGCGTTCTCGACGTTGACGCCCGCGAACTCGCGCCCGTCGCGCGCCCGCACGACGGCGCCGACGAGGTAGTTGGAGTACGGGGCGTACGCCGCAGCAGCTGCGGCTTCGGCCTTCTTGACGAGATCGCTCACGGATGAAGTGTAGGAGCGGCCGGTTCTCAGGAAGAGAACTGGAAGATCGCGAGCGTGAGCAGCGCGCCGAGGAGGCCGCCGAACAGGACTTCGACCGAGGAATGGATGCCCGACTCGACGCGCGTCTGGGCGACCAGGAGCGCAGCGAGGAACGCGATCGTCGAGACCAGGAAGCGGTGGCCGGGGCCCGCCGCGTAGGTGATCGCGATCCACGCGGCAAAGGCGAGAGCCGCGTGCCCGGACGGCAGACCGCCCCGGAGCGGCGTCCCGCGGCCGGTCGCTGCCTTGATCGTGAGCACCGCGATGACCACGATGATGAAGGCGGCGATCGTCAGCTCTCCGGGCTGGTCCCGGACCCGGTCGATCAGCTTGGAGGTGCGGACGGCGGCCTTCCCGGAGAAGACGAGATAGGCGACGGCGACCGCGTTGATCGCCGCGATCAGGACGGCGCCGGCGGCGACATCCTTCGCCAGCTTCGCCAGCGGATCGAACTCGGTGGTCGCGACGTCGATCGCGCCCTCGATCGCGGTGTTGATCATCTCGGTGATCAACACGAACGCGATCGCCAGCAGGAGCGCGATCAGATCGGCCTTGGTGACGTTCTCCCAGATGGCGACCACGATCACGGCGACGGCGACCGCGAAATGGATCCGCATGTTCCGCTGCGTCCGGAGCACGTGGACGATCCCCTCGATGGCGTACTCGAACGAATGGAAGAGGGTGGGCGAACGCTGGCTCACGGAGCCGTCCTCTTCGCCCATTGCCCTGCCGGGCCACGGCCGGGGACAGTCACCGTCACGAAACGGTGACAGGCCCGCCGCAAAACCCTCCCATTGGGCCAAAAGCCCTGCAAGTCGCTGCCGGCCGTCGGGACATGTCCGGGGACAGTCACCGTCACGAAACTGTGACGGGAAGCGAAGCCGTTCAACTCGCCAGCTCCCGTTCGCGCCGTTCCATCTCCTCGCCGTGGTCGTACCCGAGCAGGTGGAGCAGCCCATGCGTCAGCGGCGCGCGCCAGGCCTCGCCGACAACCGCGGGGCAGAGGACGACGTCTCCGAGCGCGCGCGGCAGCCCCTCCGGCAGCTCGTCGCGCCCGTCGATCGGGAACGAGAGCACGTCGGTCGCCTCGTCGATGCCGAGGTGCTCGCGCTTCAGGTCCCGCATCTCCTCCGGCCCGACGAACGCGAGTCCGAGCTCCCCGTCCTCGATCCCCTCGGCCCGCAGCACCGCGCCTGCGAGCTCGACGGCTGCGCCCTCGTCGACCTCGACGCCGCTCCTGTTGTCGACCTCGACGGTCAGCATCCGTGCCGTTACTTGCTCCGCCCGGTGCCCGTCTCCTCCGCGTGCTCGCGGTAGGCCTCGACGATCTCCTGGACGAGCTTGTGCCGCACGACATCGCGGTGGTTGAACTCGACGAACGAGATGCCGTCGATCCTGTCGAGGATCTGCCTGACCTGGATCAGGCCGGAAGGCTGGTCGCGCGGAAGATCGACCTGGGTCACGTCGCCCGTGACGACCACCTTCGAGCCGAAGCCGAGCCGCGTCAGGAACATCTGCATCTGCTCCGGCGAGGTGTTCTGGGCCTCGTCGAGGATGATGAAGCTGTCGTTCAGGGTCCGGCCACGCATGAATGCGAGCGGTGCCACCTCGATCGTGCCGCGCTCCATGTAGGTGTTCGCGCGCTCGGGGTCGAGCATGTCGTACAGCGCGTCGAAGAGCGGCCGCAGGTACGGGTCGACCTTCGCGAGCATGTCGCCCGGAAGGAAGCCGAGCCTCTCCCCCGCCTCGACCGCCGGGCGCGTGAGGATGATCCGCGCAACCTGTCTCTCCTGGAGCGCGGCCACCGCGAGCGCCATCGCAAGGTAGGTCTTGCCGGTGCCGGCCGGCCCGATCCCGAACGTCATCGTCGAGCGGCGGATCGCATCGACGTAGGCCTTCTGAGTGACCGTCTTCGGAGCGATCTGCTTGCCGCGGTGGCTCCAGACGACAGAGTCGAAGACCGCGTGGACGTCGTGGTTGCCCTCGATCGCGCCGAGCACCGCGTCGACGGTCTGAGCACCGATCGGATGTCCGCCCTCGACCAGCCCGACGAGCTCGTCGATCACCTGGCGAGCCTCGCCCACCTTCTCGTCGTCGCCTTCGAGGGTGAGCTGGTTCCCGCGGAGCCGGATCGTGCAGCCCAGGCGGTCGCGAAGGGCCTCGAGCACCCCTTCGCCCATGACCGCCAGCTCAGCGGCAACCTCGTTGGAGACGTCGAGAACCTCTTGCATCGGCTCAGTGTAGGGACGGGCCCTACGCCCGAGCTTCCAGCTCGGCGAGAAGCTCGTCGGCCCGTTCGATGAGCAGGGTCGAGCCCTTGCGAGCCGCCACCAGCGTGCCGCCGTGCCGCTCGATGGCCGCCCGCGCGATGTCGAAGTAGGCGGACATCAGGATCCGGAGTGCCTCAGGATCGAGCTGCTCCCCCATTGCGGTCGACCCCGCGACATCGCAGAAGAGGACGGTGACGACCTTCCGCTGCTCCCTCGCCGGCCCGGCGTCGAGCGGGGCCCCGCAGGTATCGCAGAAGCGGGCTCCGTCGCGATTCTCCGCTCCGCAGCTTGGGCAGGGCACGTCTAGGCGAGCTTCTCGCGCACGATCTGGCCGACCGCGCTCCCGTCGGCGCGTCCCGCGATCTGCGGCATCACGTCGGCCATCACGCGACCCATGTCCCGCATGCTCGTCGCGCCGTTCTCGGCGATCGCGTCGTCGACGATCCGCTCGAGCTCCTCCTCCGAGAGGGGCGCCGGCATGAACTCCTCCAGGATCGCAAGCTCGCCGTCCTCCTTCGCCGCCTGCTCCTCCCGGCCGGCCGCGCGGAACGCCTCGGACGCCTCGATGCGCCGCTTGCGCTCGCGCTGGAGCACCTGCAGCTCCTCGTCGTCGGAGAGAGGCCGCTGTAGATCCTTCTCGGCGGAGCGCAGGCTCGAGAGGATCAGCCGTAGCGCGTCGCGGCGCGGGGCGTCGCGGGCGAGCATCGCCTCCTTCACATCCTGCTCGATCTCGGAGATCAGGCTCACAGCTGGGTCACCTCGGTGCTGCTGTCGGGGAGCTCCGTCCCATGCACGTGCTTGTGCCCGAGCACGTGCCAGTGCAGATGAAACACGGTTTGGCCCGCGGTCGGGCCGACATTCACCTGCACCTTGTAGTCCTCGAGGCCGGCGTCCCCGGCGACCTCAGCGACGAACGCGAGCATCCGGTGGGTCTCGTCCGGCGAGAGCTCGGCGACATCGCGGAAGGTGTCGAGGTGCTGCTCGGGGATGACGAGGAGGTGCACCGGGGCGTGCGGGTTGATGTCGCGAATCGCGACGAACCCCTCCGTCGAGGCGACGTGGTCCCCCTCGCGGAAGAGCCGGCAGAACAGGCAGTCGTCAGGCGGCGAGGCCAAGGATCCCTTCCTCGGTCAGCGCCTCGGCGCGTACCCGGACGAGCTCGCCGACGGGCGCATCGACGAGGAACGGCGAGTAGTCGTCCCCGTATCCGCGGCCCGGGCGATCCACGAGCACCGTGTCGTACGACCCGAGCTTCCCCTGCCACCGGCGTTGCTCCAGCTCGCGCGAGAGGCCGCGCAGCCGTGCGCCGCGCTCCTTCTTCTCCTGCGGCGTGACGGGATCGTCGGCCGCGGTCTTCGTCCCCGGGCGCGGCGAGTACGGGAAGACGTGGATCCGTGTCAGCCCGGCGGCCTCGATCGTCTCGAGGGTCCGGCCGAAGGCAGTCTCGTCCTCCGCCGGGAAGCCGACGATCACATCGCTCGTCAGGTTGAACTCGCCTGCCAGCGGCTCGAGGCGGCGCAGGAAGGTCGTGCTCGAGTAGCGGCGGCCCATCGCTCGAAGCACGCCGTCGTCGCCCGACTGGAGCGGCACGTGCAGGTGGCGCGCGACCGTGGCCGTCTCTCGGAGCGCAGCGACGAGGTCATCGTCGACGTGGTTGATCTCGATCGAGCTCAGGCGCAGGCGCTCGAGCCCCGGGATCGCGCCGACCTCGCGTACGAGCCTCGGCAGGTCGAAGCCCGCGGCTCGGTCGCGGAAGCAGCCGAGATTGATGCCGGTGAGGACGACCTCCCGGTGGCCCTGGGCGACGCGCTTCGTCACCTCGCGGAGAACGGCATCGGCCCTTCGGCTCCTTGTCGCGCCTCGTACGAGCGGGATGACGCAGAACCCGCACGAGAACGAGCAGCCGTCCTGGATGCGGACGAACGCGCGCACGCGGTCGAGCCGCGCGTCGGCCTGGAGGCAACCGATCGAGCCGACGTCACCGGCGACGAACGCGGCGGCCTCCTCGGGACGGCGGGCGACCACGGTGACGTTGCTGGGCAATCCTCCGAGCGCGGCAGAGGGGAGGTTCGCCGCGCAGCCCGTCAAGTAGACGCGTTCGTGGCTGCGCGAGGCGCGAGCGGCGGCCTTGCGGCTCTTCGCGACGGCCTCGTTCGTCACGCAGCAGCTGTTGATCACCGCGACCTCGGAGTCGGCTCCGGCGGACTCCGTGTGCCCGTCCTCGAGCAGGCGTTCGCGGATCTCGTGCGCATCGACGTGCGAGACCTTGCAGCCCAGGAATTCGACGCTGAATCGCATTGCTGCGGTGATCGTACTGTCCGACTCGCCGCGCGGCGAGGTCAGCGCCTCACCCGAAGGGTCAAGAGCGCCAGACCGGCTGTGAGCGCGATCGACCCGGCAGCCAGAGCGAAGGGCGCCGACACGCCGATGCGGGTCACGAGAACGCCGGCGAGCGCCGATCCGGCGGCGGATCCGCCGGCCTCGGCGGTCGTGATCCAGGTCAGCGCCTCGGTGCCGCTTCCGGGCGCGAGGACGTCGAGCGACTCGAACAGCGCCACGTTCGCGGGCCCGAAGGCGAGCCCGGCCGCGAACAGCACGGGCGCGAGCTGCGCGGCAGTTCCCGCGAACGCGGCGGGCGCAAGGAGCAGCCCGAGCGCGAGTGCGGCCCGCAGGTAGCGGTCGAGCACCGGGGCGCGCCAGTGGCGCGTGCCGTACCAGAGCCCTCCGGTCACGCTGCCGGCCGCGAACAGCCCGAGCAGCGGGCCTGCGAGGGCGGCGTGGCCCCAGTGACCGGCGGCGGCCGGCACGGCGACGTTGACGATCCCGAGGGAGCCCCCGAAGACGACCGAGACGCAGAGCAGCCCGACGAGGTTCGGGCTTTCGCGCAGCGCGGGCATCGGAGCGGGCCGGACGTCGGCTCCCGCGAGGCCGCGGGCCGGCAGCGAGAGCAGCGCGCCGGCCACGCCGAAGACGGCGCAGACGAGGGCGCCGGGCCAGCCGGAGACCAGGAAGAGGAGTGAGGCGAGCACCGGGCCGGCGACCTGCCCGACGTCGGCGATCAACGCGGTCATCGCGTAGCCGCGCCGGAGAAGCTCGGCCTCGACTGCGTAGGGCCAGACCGCGCGGGCAGAGGCGAAGAGCGGCGGGCAGCTCGCGCCCGCGAGCGCCGAGAGGGCGATCAGGAGCCAGGCGGAGCCGCCGCTCTTCGCGGCGATGTCGAGCAGCGACGAGCGCGGCTGCGTATCCCGCCGCGAGACCGGGGAGCCAGCGCCTCGCGCCGCGGCGATCGACGAGCCGGCCTCGAACGGGGGCGGAGATGCCGGCGAAGAGCGCGAACGCGGCAACCGCGAAGCCGCCGTCGCGATAGGAGCCGGTCGCGCGCTCGACGGTCAGCACGACGACCAGCGAGAGCATCCCGAACGAGAGCGTCGTCACCGAGAGCGCGTACAGCAGCCTCCGCGCGGGGCGGCGGCGAATGAGCTCGAGATAGCCGGCCGTCACGGCTCGAAAACGTACGCGCTCCCACCGGCCGCGACCCCGGTGCGAGGCATGCCTACCGCTCGCGCACGAAGAGGTCGGAGGCCCAGCCGTCGAGCTCCCGGCGGCCGGCGTGGCGGAACGGGTAGAGCTCGGGTAGGTCGCGGGCGAGGTAGCCGGCGGTGATCCAGCGCGGGGCGGTGATCGCCGGCGCGACGGCCTCGATCGCCTCGAGCGAGATGTTCGCGACAGCGAGGTCGGCATGCGGTAGGGCTCCGGAGCGGGCGTCGGCCGCGGCGAGCGTCGTCGATCTCGACACCGTTCGCGGCTGCGTTCTCGCGCGTGACCTCGACGGCGACCTCGTCGATGTCGAGCGCCGTCACCGGCGCGAATCCGAGCCGTGAGGCGGCGATCGAGATCACGCCGGAGCCGCAGCCGATGTCGAGCAGGCTGCCGGGCCGCTCCTCGAGCAGCAGCTCGAGGCAGAGCCGGGTCGAGGGATGCGCACCCGTGCCGAACGCGCGGCCCGGGTCGATCACGACGGTGAGGGCATCCGAGGGCGGCGCCTCCCACGGCGGCCCGACCCAGAGCGAGCCGATCCGCACCGGAGCGGTGGAACTCGCGCCACCGGTCCTCCCAGCCCTCCTCGATCTCGAGCACGGAGGCGTCGGGGAACTCGCCGAGCACCCGCGTTGCCGCCTCGCCGTAGGCGGCGAGCTCGACGATGCCGCCGGACTCGGTCTCCTCGAACCCCTCGGGAGCGAGCTCGACGAAGCGGGCTCGGAGCGGCTCGGCTTCGTCGGAGGGCGCGGTGACGGCGGCGCGGATCAGTGGAACGCGCGCTTCAGCTTCTCGAAGAAGCCGGGGTCATGGTGGTAGGTGTCGTCGTCGCTCAGCCGCTCGAACTCCTCGAGCAGCCGCCGCTGCTCGTCGGTGAGCCGCCGCGGCACGGTGACATTGACGAGCACCCGGTGATCGCCGTGGCCGAAGCCCTGGAGCACGGGCATCCCCTTGCCGCGCAGGACGCGAACCTCTCCGGGCTGCGTGCCGGCGGGGAACTCGAGCTGCTCGGTCCCGCCGATCGTCTCGACCTCGACGGTGGTGCCGAGCGCCGCCTGGACGACGGTCAGGTTGACCTGCGAGAAGAGGTCGTTGCCCTCGCGCACGAACCGGTCGTCGGAGAGGACATGGACGAGGACATAGGCGTCGCCCGCGCGGCCGCCGACGCTTCCCGCGTGGCCCTCGCCGGTGATGCGGATGCGCTGCCCGTCGTGGATGCCGGCCGGGACGTCGACCTCGATCCGTTGCTCCTCGACCGTCCGCCCCGCTCCCCCGCAGGTCTCGCACTTGTGCTCGATGCGACGGCCGCTGCCGGAGCAGTCCGGGCACTGCGACTGCCGAACGAACTCGCCGAAGATCCCGCGGGAGACGTGCTGCACCCAGCCTGCGCCGCCGCAACGCGTGCAGCCGATCACCGCCGAGCCGGGAGCTGCCCCGTCGCCGTGACAGGTTGCGCAGACGGCGGCGCGCTCGAGGGGAACCTCGACCTTGATCCCCTGCGAGGAGTCCGCCAGCGTGATCTCGATCTCCGCGACGACATCTCCGCCGCGGGTTGCTCCTCCACCCCGCCGGCCGCCGAAGAGGTCGTCGCCGAAGAACGCGCTGAAGAGGTCGCCGAACGAGCCGAGGTCGAAGCTCGTCGGCTGGAACCCGCCGGAGCGAAGGCCGGCGTGGCCGTAGCGGTCGTAGAGCTCGCGCGTCTCGGGATTGGAGAGCGCCTCGTAGGCCTCCGTGACCTCGCGGAAGCGCACCTCGGCGTCCGGCACGTCGGAGACGTCGGGATGCAGCTCGCGGGCGAGCCTGCGGAAGGCTTTCTTGATCGCCTGCTCGTCGGCGTTCCGGGGAACTCCGAGCAGCTCGTAGTAATCGCGCTCTGTCGTCGACATGGGGCTCATATCGTGCCAGTGAAGGTGGCGCTCACCGGCACGGGTCGATTACTCCTCGCCGTAGACCTCTTCGACGAAGCGTGAGAGCTCGTAGGCGGCGACGCGCACGGCCCCGAGCGCCTTCTCGTAGTCCATGCGGATCGGCCCGAGCAGGCTGACCGTCCCGAGCTGCTGGTTTGCGAAGCCGTAGCTCGCGCCGACGAGCGCGAGGTTGTGCAGGCCGGACTCTCCGAGCTCGTCGCCGACCCGCGCGAACGGCCGGCGCACGCCGAGTGACTGCGCGAGCACGTCGAGCAGCGATGCGCGCTTCTCGAGCGCGTCGATCAGGCTGCGGTAGGCGATCATCTCCTCGTCGCGGAGATCGTCGAGGAGCCCCGCGGCGCCGCCGACGTAGAGCTCCCGCTCGTCCTCCAGGTCGTCGAACGCGCCGCGGACGATCGCCAGGAATGCCAGCTCCCGCGAAGAGAGCCCCGGCTCCTCGAACGCGCGCACCAGCATCCGCGACTTCAGCCGGAGGCCGGTCAGCCGCTCGCGGAGATAGTCCCCGGCCCAGGTCACGAGCCCTGGATCGAGCGGCTCGCCGAAGGTGTAGCGCTGCTTCGTCACCTCACCGGTCGACGTGATCACGACGATCACGACGACGTTCGCCTGGAGCTGGAGCACGTCGACGTGCCTGACCGTCGCGGCCTCGAGCGGCGGCGCCGACACGAGCGCGAGCAGCCGTGTCACCTGAGACAGGGTCTCGGTGGTCACCTGCAGCGCCTCCTCCACCTCGGGGCGCGCGCTGCCGAGCGCGAGCGGAAACTCGGCCGGCTTCGGATCCTGCCGCGCGAGCAAGCCGTCGACGTAGACGCGGTAGCCGGCCTCGGTCGGAACCCGCCCGGCCGACGTGTGCGGGTGCGTGAGCAGCCCGAGCCGCTCGAGCTCCGCGAGCTCCGCGCGCACGGTCGATGTCGACACGGCGAACCAGCTGCGCTCGACGAGCAGCTTCGATCCGACCGGCGCGCTCGTCGCGACGTACTCCTCGACGACGCGCGTCAGGATCTCCCGTTGCCGCTCGGACAGCTCTGCTCGTGTACCCATGCTCGACCTCATCGTAGGGCAGGCCCTTCGCCGGAGGCTCGCACGGGGACCGCCCCGCCGAGGCCGTCAGGCGAGCAGCTGAGCGGTCACGCCGTCGCCGAGGAACCGCCCCTTCGCGGTCAGCGAAACGGCCGTCAGCGGCCCCTCGGTCGACGCAGCGCGGATCGTCCTCGCCGCTCGTCGCCCGCGCAGCTCACGAGCCCGAGCCGCTCGAGCCGCTCCAGCTCGCGCCGGTCGATCCCGGCCGATGCGACCGTGACCGGCTCGTCGAGCCGAAGCCCGAGCATCACGCGCTCGGTCTCGCGCATCTCGTCGGAGAGCTCCTCCGGCTCCCGGGGCGGGCGCCCACCCGCCTCGAGCGCCTCGAGGTAGCCGCGGATCGACGGCGCGTTCCGCCAGCGTCGATTCTCGATTGTGCTGACCGCGCCTACGCCGAGGGCGAGGTAGTCGTGCCCGAGCCAGTAGCCGAGGTTGTGGCGCGAGCGAAGGTCACGCGCCGCTCCGGCCGCGTCGACGGCCTGCGCCTGGCAGAAGTTCGCCGTCTCGTACCAGCGGTATCCCGCGCCGGTCAGGGTCTCGACCACGAGCTCGAAGTAGGACTCCATCGACTCGGCCTGACGCGCGAGCTCGGCTCCGTGGGCGTGCGTGAAGCGCGTTCCGGGTTTCGCTTCGAGCTCGTACGCGGAGAGGTGCTCGGGCTCGAGCGCCAGGGCCTCGGCGAGGTCGCGTTCCACCTCGGAGGAGCTCTGGCCGGGGATCCCGTAGATGAGGTCGAGCGAGATGTTGTCAAAACCGGCATCACGTAGAAGATAGACGGCGCGCCGGACGTCGTCCGGACCGGCAACACGCTCGAGCACCTCGAGCAGGCCCGGCTGGAAGCTCTGGGCGCCGAGCGAGACCCGGTTCACGCGGTTACGCCGCAGCAGCGCCGCGAGCTCGGGCGTGACGGTCTCCGGATTCGCCTCGACGGTCACCTCGGCGGCGTCGGGCAGCCCGGCGAGCAGACGCTCGAGCGCCGCGGGCTCGGTGAAGGTCGGCGTGCCGCCGCCGAGGAAGATCGTCTCGACCTCCGGCGCCAGAAGCTCGCCTTCGAGCGCGAGCTCCGCGAGCAGCGCGTCGACGTAGCGGGCATGGTCGCCGCGGCGGCCGACTGCCGTCACGAAGTCGCAGTAGCCGCACCGGTGGGCGCAGAACGGCAGGTGCACGTAGAGATGGCGCGCCATCAGTCGACGCGCTCGTGCACGACGACGGCGTGCGACCAGTCGAGGCCCGCGAACAGATCGTGGTCGCGATCGTCGACCGGCGGGTAGAAGTGCCAGGGCGCAGCCCCCTCCGTCCGGATCGGCGAGTCCGCCCTGCCGATCAGGCCCTCGAGCGCTCCCCGGATCGCCTCGACGACCTCGCCGTCGGGTGGCGAGGGCCGGGTCGTGAGCACGAGCTCGTAGCGGTCCTCACCCGGGACGAGCTGCCCGAGGAACACCCTGCGGAAGCCGGCGAGCGCCGCGCGGACGTCGGCCACCCACTTCTCCGACACCGGCTCGGGAGCCATTACTTGTTCCCGCCGTCGTTCAGGTTCAGCACCGCAAGGAACGCCTCCTGAGGCACCTCGACGCCGCCGACCCGCTTCATCCGCTTCTTACCCTCCTTCTGCTTCTCGAGCAGCTTGCGCTTACGGCTGATGTCGCCGCCGTAGCACTTCGCGATCACGTCCTTCCGGCGCGCCTTCACCGTCTCGCGGGCGATCACCCGGGAGCCGATCGCGGCCTGGATCGCGACGTCGAACATCTGGCGCGGGATCTCCTCGCGCAGCCGCTCGACGAGGGCGCGGCCCCGCTCGTAGGCGGAGTCGCGGTGGATCACGAGCGAGAGCGCATCGACGGGATCGCCGCCGACGAGCACGTCGACCCGAACGAGCGCTCCGGGCCGGAACCCGATGTAGTCGTAGTCGAAGCTGGCGTAGCCGCGGGTTCGCGACTTGAGCGAGTCGTAGAAGTCGAGGACGATCTCGGCGAGCGGCATCTCGTAGGTGAGATGCGCGCGATCCTCGGCCAGGTACTCCATGTGGTCGAAGCGCCCACGGCGCTCGTTGCAGAGCTCCATCACCGCGCCGACGTACTCCTTGGGCACGATCACCTGCGCCTTGATGTAGGGCTCCTCGATCTCGTCGACCGCATCGGGCATGTCGGAGGGCGTGTGCACCTCGCGCCACTCGGTCGCGTTCTGGGCGCGCACGCGGTAGGCGACGGTCGGCGCCGTGACGAGCAGGTCGAGGTCGAACTCGCGCTCGAGCCGCTCGCGAACGATCTCCATGTGCAGCAGGCCGAGGAAGCCGCAGCGGAAGCCGAAGCCGAGCGCCTGCGAGGTCTCGGGCTCGTAGAAGAGGGCGGCGTCGTTGAGCTTCAGCTTCTCGAGCGCGTCGCGCAGCTCGGGATAGTCGTCGGAGTCGGTCGGGAAGAGCCCGGCGAACACCATCGGCTTCACGTCCTTGTAGCCGGGAACCGGCTCGGCGGCCGGCCGCGCCTCGACGGTCAGCGTGTCGCCGACGCGCAGCTCGGAGACCTCCTTGAGCCCGGTGATCACGTAGCCGACCTCACCCGCGACGAGCGCCTTCAGCGGCGCCATCACCGGCGACATCGCGCCGATCTCCTGCGCCTCGAAGCGCGTCCCGAGCGCCATCGCCCGCAGATCCTCGCGCGGATGGAACGCGCCGTCGACCACGCGCACGAAGGCGACGACGCCCCGGTACTGGTCGTACGACGAGTCGAAGATCAGCGCACGTGCGGGGGCATCCGCGGCGCCGGTGGGCGCCGGGATCCGCGCCACGACGGCGTCGAGCACGTCCTCGACGCCGATCCCGGTCTTCGCCGAGATCCGCAGGACGTTCCCGGGGTCGTCGCCGAGCAGCTCGGCGAGCTGCAGCGAGACACCGTCGGGATCGGCCTGCGGCAGGTCGATCTTGTTCACGATCGGGATGATCTCGAGGTTGTTCTCGATCGCGAGGTAGGCGTTCGCGAGCGTCTGCGCCTCGATCCCCTGCGCGGCGTCGACCACGAGCAGCGCGCCCTCGCACGCCTGCAGCGACCGCGAGACCTCGTAGGTGAAGTCGACGTGCCCCGGGGTGTCGATCAGGTTCAGCTGATGGCCCTTCCAGGTCACCCTCACGGCCTGCGCCTTGATCGTGATCCCCCGCTCGCGCTCGAGGTCCATCGAGTCCAGCACCTGCGCCCGCATGTCGCGCTGGGCGACCGCGTGGGTCAGCTCGAGGATCCGGTCGGCGAGCGTCGACTTGCCGTGGTCGATGTGCGCGATGATCGAAAAGTTGCGGATGTGGCCTTGATCCATCGCCGTAGAGTACGAGCACACCCCGGCGTGAGGTTCGATCGGGGTTTTTGACTTGCAGGCGTAAACCTGCTACTTTGTGCGAAACAGCACAGGGGGCGTTCCTGATCGAGCTCCCTGGCCCGTCCCGGGCGAACCGCCGAACGAACGGCGGAAACCAACAAGGAGGCCGAGGTGCCAACCCTCGCACGCATTCACCACCTCAAGGACTGGACGGTCGGCATCGCCGCGTCCGCTTTCCTGATCGGCGGCAGCGCCGCGGGCACGCTGCCCTTCTCGATGACCGAGACGCTCGGGTTCGTCACGGGCGCCCTCGCGGTCTGGCTGCTCGTTCGCGAGAGCATCTGGACCTGGCCCGCGGGAATCGCCAACGGGGTCTTCTACCTCGTGCTCTTCGCGCAGGCGCGCTTCTTCGCCGACAGCGCCCTGCAGATCGTCTTCGTCGTGCTCGGCGCCTACGGCTGGTGGTACTGGCTGCGCGGGCGTCATGGACGCGCCTCGCGCCCGATCACGCGGATCGGCGTCCGTGAGGCCTCCGCGTTGCTCGTGCTGACCGCAGGCGCGAGCTACGCCATGCTGCTCTACCTGCGCTCGATCGACGACGCGGCTCCTCTTGCCGACGCGGTGACGACCGCCCTCAGCCTCGCCGCAACGTGGATGCAGGCGCGGAAGCAGATCGAGAACTGGCTCGTCTGGATCGCCGCCGACGCGATCTACATCCCGCTGTACTTCTTCAAGGCGCTCCCGTTGACCGGCGCGCTCTATGTCGTGTTCGCCGCGATGTGCGTCAAGGGCTTCCGCGACTGGGCCCGGACGCGGTCGGCCCCGGCCGGCCGACGTTGGGCCCGCGGGGCCGTGGTCGGGAGGTTCCTGCCGTTCCACTCCGGGCACAGGTTCCTGATCGAGACCGCGCTCGCGCAGGCGGGTGAGGTGACCGTGATCGTCGTTGCGCGCGCCTTCGAGCCGATCCCCGGAGACGAGCGCAAGCGCTGGATCGAGGAGGCGCTGCCCGATGCCACGGTTGTGCTGCTCGACCAGGACGAGGTAGGGCTTGCGAGCGACGACAGCGCAGGGTGGGCGGCGCAGACGATCCGCCTGCTCGGCGGCGCACCCGATGTCGTCTTCACCTCCGAGCGCTACGGCGAGCGCTGGGCGAAGGCCATGGGCTGCGAGCACGTGATGGTCGACCGGCGAAGGCGCACCGTCCCGATCAGCGGCACCCGGATCCGCCGCGACCCGATCGCGAACCTCCGTTTCCTGAGCGGCGGAGCCCGTGCGCGGTACGTCAAGCGCGTGTGCCTGCTCGGGGCCGAGAGCACGGGCAAGACGACGCTTGCGCGCGCACTCGCCGAGCGCTACGGCACGGTCTGGAATCCGGAGTACGGCCATGCCTACTCGTGGTTCCGCGAGCGCGACGCGAACGACTGGAGCTCGTGGACGACGGCCGAGTTCATCCAGATCGCGCGGATGCAGAACTGGTACGAAGACTTCCTCGCCGAGCAGGCGAACGGCGTTCTCTTCTGCGATACGAACGCGTGGACGACCGGCCTCTTCCACGAGATCTACCTGGGCGAGCGCTCCTCCGCAGTCGACTCGCTCGCGGGCCGCGAGTACGACCTCTACGTCGTGTGCGACCCGGCGACGCCCTTCGCGCAGGACGAGCTCGGAATGCGCACCGACGGACCTCATCGTCGGCAGATGCACGAGGCCTACCTGGCGCACCTGCGCGAGATCGGGGCGTCGTTCGTCGTCGTCTCGGGCTCCCACATCGAGCGGATGGAGCAGGCGGCTGCGGCCGTCGACGCGCTACTGCGCGGCAGCCCGCTCGATGCCTGAAGGCGAGCACCTGGTCGAGCTCGCGGACGCGGAGCAGGCGGCATGACCCGACGTAGGCGCCGATCCCGAGGGTGAGCCCGAGCCCGAGGCTGACGAGCTGCGTGATGAACAGGTTGTGGCCGAGCGCCTCGTCGAGCGGCTTCCAGACGGCGAACGAGACCCCGGCGGCGACCGCCCCCGCGAGCACGATGCGGGCGGCGCTCGCCGCCGTGCGCCTGCCGTCGATGCCGCCCATCTCCTTGCGCAGCAGATAGACGAGCGCGACCGTCCCGGCGACGTTCACGAGCGCCGTCGAGAGCGGGATGCCCCACGCTCCCAGCGGATAGAAGAGGTAGTCGAGCAGCGCATTCAGGAACAGGTTCCCGAGGGCGACCGCGGTCGGGATCCAGTTCGACTGCAGGCTGAAGAAGGCCCGGTTCAGCATCAGCATCGCGCCGTTGAAGACGAGGCCGATGCTGAATGCCGCCAGGCACGCGGCCGTGACGGGCGTCTGGCCGGGTCCCCAGGCGCCGCGTTGGTAGAGGATCCGGACGACCGGCGTCGCGAGCACGATGCTGAAGACCGCGGCCGGGAAGAGCAGGAACGTGATCTGGCGGATGCCGAGCGAGACGGAGTCGCGGAACCCATCGGTGTCGCCGCGGGCGGCGAGCCGCGCCATGCGGGGAAAGAGGACGGTTGCGATCGCGACCGAGAACATCCCCTGCGGGAGCATGTAGATCAGGAACGCCTTCTGGATCGCCGTCGGCGCGAGGTCGGGGTTGATGTAGCGCGAGGCGAAGAAGACGTCGATCAGCGCGTTGATGTTGATCAGCCCGAGGCCGAGCGTGACCGGAAGCATCAGCTTGAACGTCTTCTTGACCGCCGGGTCGCGCCAGTCGATCACGACGCGAAGGCGTTCCTCGCCACGGTCGAGGCCGCGGAGCCAGGGCATCGGCAGGAGCACCTGGATGAACGTGGCGATCAGGATCGCGAATGCGTAGATGTAGAGCTGGGTGTTGATGCTGTTCGTGCGCGGCACGCCGAGCACGAGCCCGGCCACGATCGCCAGGTTCCAGAAGACCGGGGAGAGCGCCGGGACGGAGAAGTGGTCGTAGGTGTTGAGGATCCCGACGACGATCCCTGAGATTCCGAGCAGGATCACGATCGGGAAGAGCACGCGCGAGAGCCCGACCGCGAGGGCCTCGTTCCCGCCCGGCACGCCGAAGAGGCGGACGATCCACGGCGCGATCAGGATGAAGAACGCGCTGAGCGCGGTCAGCCCGAGCAGCATCAGCCAGAAGAGGCTCGAGGCGACGCGCCACGCTCGCTTGCGCTCGCCCTTCTCGATCAGCTCGCTGAAGACGGGGACGAACGCCGAGGAGAGCGCGGCGTCTGCGAGCAGCGCGCGGACGAGGTTCGGGAACTGATACGCGACGGTGAACGCATTGATCGGGCCGTGCGCACCGAAGTAGTAGGACGCGACGACCTCGCGGACGAGGCCGATCACCCGCGAGAGGCCGGTGGCGAACGAGAAGATGAGTACCGCGCCTCCGAGGCGGCGCTGCCGCTCGGTGGGCATCGGGACGGCCGGCCCCATCGGCAGGCCCTCGCCCGGGGTCATCGCGCCGGCCCACGAGAACAGGGCGGATTCCGTCTGCCAGTCGGGCGCGCCCCGTGCCCGGCGGCGCTCGTTGCGCGCCTGGAATCGGGCGTGCCGCTCCCGGGCGCGCTGGTCCTCGTCCACGCCGTGAGCATAGGGAGCGGCGCTGCCGGTGCCGCTCACCGCCTGCTACGATCGCCTGTGTGCCCGCACCAATGCGGGCGTTTTCTCGCGGGAGACCTTTTTAAGACATGGCGAACATCAAGCAGCAGAAGAAGCGCATCCGCATCGCCGCCGACGAGCGGCTCGAGAACCTGCGCTACCGCTCGACGATCAAGACGCTGACCAAGAAGCTCGGCGTGGCGGTCGAGGACGGAGACACCTCGGCGGTCGCCGCCGAGCATCGGACGCTCGTTCAGTTGATCGACAGGGCGGTTTCGCGCGGTGCTCTGCATCGGAACGCCGGTGCGCGGAAGAAGTCACAGGCGGCCCGCCTGGCTTCGACGCAGCCCACGCCGGCGCCCGCGCCGAAGGCAGCAGCAGCACCGAAGGCTGCCGCGTCGGCTTCCAAGAGCAAGTCCAAGAGCAAGTCCTAGCCCCGGTCGAGCCGACCTCGGGCGCGGCGGTCAGCTGCGCGGCGAGGTGATCTCGATCAGCGCTCGCTCGAGCTCGAGGTCGCCGGCGAGCCTCGAGCCGCCCTTGAGCGCGTGGTCGAGCGCCGCGAGCCGGACGGTCACCGTGCGCAGCTCGTCGGGCGTGTAGTTCCGTCCCTGGGAGTAGAGCTTGCCGACGTAGTAGGGATGCCGCTTGAGCGTCACGGCGGCATCCTTCGACGGGACGCCCTGCGCCTCGAGCGCCTGGACGCGCCGGATCTGGGCGACGTGGCCGGTGAGGATCCCGACGACGCGCGGGATCGTCCGCGAGCGCGGCTCTCCCGAGCGCTCGAGCAGGCCTTCCGAGGCGTGGAGCACGCCGACGACGTCGCGTGCGCCCCACGCGTCGGTGAGCGCGAAGTTCGTGGTCTCGGCGCGTGCCGCGACGAGCCGCTCGACGTCGCCGGCCGTCACGAGGTCGCCGTTGGCCCAGGTCGCGATCTTGTCGATCTCGGACGAGAGGTCGTAGACGTCGTCGCCGACGAGCTCGAGCAGCGCCCGGCAGGCCTCGGGCTCGGCCTTCGTCCCGTGCAGGGCGAACTGCTCGGTCACCCAGCGTTGAAGCGCCTTCTGCGGGACGTCCCAGAGGAGCAGCTCGCCCTTCCCGGCCGCGACCGCCTTCGCGATCGGCGAGTCCTTCTTCAGCTCGCCTCCGACGAGTGCGAGCGTGGTCGCCGGGGCCGGCGCCTTCAGGTACGCCGCAAGCTCCTTGATGTCCTCGGCCTTCCAGGTCTCGATGCCCTCGACGACGATCAGACGCCCCGCGTCGGCGAACAGCCCGAGCGCGTTGCAGCCGGCGACGGCGTCGGCGCCCGTCGTCTCGGTCGCGTGGTGAATCTCGGTCGCGTCCGTCCCGAACCGCCCGCGGAGCCGCTCGACCGCGCGATCGATCTTGGGCCGGTCGGTTCCGGCGATCAGGTACGCGGGCTTGAGATCGTCGGCCACCGGCGCCAAGCATAGGGATCGCGCACGAGGCGCCCGACGGGGGATTTCGTGGCGGCTCAGAATGCCGAACGAGGTGGTGACATGACCTACGCCGAGAACACCACGGACGCCTGGATATTGCTGGCCGTCCGGTACGCCGGGCCGCCACTCGAGGAGGAGCGCTCGCTGGGCAGCATCGTCGCTGCCGCGGACGCGATCAACCGCGCGGTGCCGGGGGCCAAGGAGGTCGACGGCGCGTTCCGGCGGCTGACGTCCTACGGGCTCGTGGTCACAGGCGGCGGCAAGGCCGTGCTGACCGCCAATGCCCGCGTCCTGCTCGAGCGGGTTCACGGCGGATCGTGGCTCGAGGAGTGGAAGCGGCTGACGGTCGAGATCGAGCACCTCCCCGCTCCGCCCAGCCATGCTGCCTCGTTCGAGAAGCGCGAGGTCCAGCGCGCCGTCGACTCCTACATTCACCATGCCGTGGCCCGGCGGCGCCGTACGACCAGGTAGGCGGCGCCGAGCAAGATCCCGGCGACGACGGCGAGCGCCCGCGTCGAGGTGATCTCGGCGAAGGGCAGCGAGCCGAGCGTCCTCGCGCAGAACGCGATGTAGGCCGCCGTCCAGCCGTTCAGCCACGCGACGACCGAGGCTGCGCCCGGCGCGAACGAATCGAGACGCAGCGGTGACGAAGGCCAGTCCGAGCAGGATCGGCATCGCGGGCTCGGCGAGGGCGTTCGCGGGAACGCCGACGAGCGGCAGGTACTCGAACTGCAGCCAGACGATCGGTGCTGTGACGAGCGTGCAGCCGACGGAGACCGCGACGCCCATCCGGACGCCACGGGGAAGAGGTCGTCCGCTCGAGCTTGCGGTCGATCCGCGGGACGACCGTGAAGATCGCCGCCACCGCGGCGAACGAGAGCTGGAAGCCCGGGTCGTAGATCGCGTACGGATTCCACGCGAGCAGCGCGATCGCCGCGAGCAGCAGCGCCTGCCACGCGTCGCGTAGCCGGCCGGTCAGCCAGGCGAGCGACGCGAGCCCTCCGGCGATCCCGGCGCGGATCACCGAGGGCTGCGGGCCGACCGCGAGCACGTAGCCCGGCGATCCCGGCCAGCGCGCCGATCTCGCCGACCCACCGGCCGAGACCGACCAGCCAGGCGAGCGTCAGCGCACCGGCCGCGACGAGCACGACGTTCTGGCCGGAAACAGCGAGGATGTGGTACAGCCCCGAGGCCTGGAAGTCCTGGCGCAGCCCCGGCGAGAGCTCGGCTCCGTCCCCGAGGACGATCCCCTCGAGGACCGCGCGCCGCTCTCCCGTCAAGGCCGGGGGCGATCGAGCGGCCGAGCCAGGCGTGCAGCCGGTCGGCGACGCCGCCGAGCCCTCCACGGGACCCGACCTGGGTCCATTCGTCGACGCGGAGCACGACGTGGATGCCGTGGCGGCGGAGCCAGGTGCGCTCGTCGAAGCCGTTCTCGGGCCCCGACGGCAGCTTCACGACGGCGAGTGCGTCGAGGATGGCGCCCTGCGGCGGAGAACGGCCCAGCTGAAGCTCGAGTTGTGCGGGCTCGCCGATCGGCCGGCCGTCGAACGTACGCACGTGGCCCTGCGCCCGGAGATCGAACTGGCCCTCGACCGGAGGGGCGGTGATCACGACGCGCACCCGGCCGGCATGACCGACCTCGGCGGCGAGCGGGCTCCGGTCAAGCGCGTCGAGCCGCTCGCTCGCCCACCACCAGCCGGCGAGCCCGAGCAGGACCGCGAGCGCCGCCAGCCGGACGACCGGCGAGTCGGCGAGCGACTGCGACCAGGCCGGCGATGGCGGAGAGCACGAGCACGCTCCCGTGCAGTCGCCCGACATTCGCGAGCGCCAGCCCGGCGGCCAGCGCTGCGGCCAGGATGTGCGCGGGTGCGGGCCGGAATCTCAGGCGATCACCAGCCCTCGGAGGTTGTCGATCCGCGCCGGCCCGATCCCGGGGATCGCGTCGAGGTCGTCCACCGATCTGAACGGCCCGTTCTGGGTGCGGTAGTCGATGATCTTCTGCGCGGTCACAGGCCCGACCCCCGGAAGCGCGTCGAGCTGCTCGACGGTCGCCGAGTTCAGGTCGACGGGCGAGGTCGGCGACGGGCCGCCGGCAGGCGGCGATCGCCGCCGAGGCTCCCGGCACGTGCTCGACGGCACGACGACCTGCTCGCCGTCGGCGAGCGGCGCAGCGAGATTGACGAGCGCCTGGTCCGCGTGCTTCGTCACGCCGCCTGCCCGGGCGATTGCATCGGCGATCCGCGCACCTTGCGGCAGGTGGTAGAGCCCTGGCCGATGCACAGCCCCGGCGACATCGACGACGACGATCGATGCCGCCGAGGCCGGCGCTGCCGCCTCGCTCGACGACGTGGCCGACGGCGCAGTCAGCGCCGGGATGTCGGCGGTCGTTCCATCCGTGACCGACGCCGCGCCCTTACCGCCCAGAAGGTGCGCGGCCGCGAACACGGCCACCAGCGCGACTACCGCGAGGGCGATCGCCTGGCGTCGAGTGAGCGTGAACGACGGCATCCGTCCAGGCTGCCTGGAGAGATGTCACGTGTCTGTGCCAGCTCTGTGCCGGTTTCTCCACAGGCCCCGGGAAGGCGCCGCCCGGCGGCTACACGACGAAGTTGACGAGCTTGTCCGGCACGACGATGACCTGGCGCGGCTCCTTGCCGTCCAGGTACGCCTGCACCCGCTCGGAGCTCTTCGCAAGCGCGATCAGCTCCTCCTTCGGCAACCCGGCAGCGACGGTCATCCGGTCGCGCACCTTCCCGTTCACCTGGATCACGAGCTCGATCGTGTCGCGTTGCAGCATCGACTCGTCGGCGACCGGCCACGGCTCCTCCCAGAGCCGCGAGTGCCCGAGCGCCGACCAGAGCTCCTCCGCAACGTGCGGCGCGTACGGCTGGATCAGCGACACGGCCGTCTCGACTGCGAAGCGCGAAGCGGGATCGTCGGGCGACGCGGAGATCGCGTTCACGAGCTCCATCACCGCCGCGACCGGCGTGTTGAAGACGAAGCGGCGGTCGATGTCGTCGGTCACCTTGTGGATCGTCTCGTGCGCCTTGCGCGCGAGCGGCGTCGTGCCGGGATCGGCAGGCTCGCGGGCGATCTCCTCGTGCACGATCCGCCACAGCCGCGTGAGAAAGCGCCACATCCCCTCGACGCCGGTGTCCTGCCACTCCTTGTCCTGGTCGGCCGGCCCCATGAACAGGATGTAGAGGCGAAGCGCATCGGCGCCGTGGCGCTCGATCAGCTCGTCGGGGGAGACGACGTTGCCCTTCGACTTCGACATCTTCGCGCCGAAGCGGTAGATCATCCCCTGGTTGAACAGCCGCGCGAACGGCTCGGTGAAGCCGAGGAGCCCGTCGTCGTAGAGCGCCTTCGTGAAGAAGCGCGCGTACATCAGGTGCAGGATCGCGTGCTCGATCCCGCCGATGTACTGGTTGACCGGCAGCCAGTAGTCGACGAGCTCGCGGTCGAACGGCGCCTCCGCGTTCAGCGGGTCGGTGTAGCGCAGGAAGTACCAGGACGAGTCGACGAACGTGTCCATCGTGTCCGTCTCGCGCTTCGCCGCGCCCGCCGCACGACGGGCAGCTGACGTTCACCCAGTCCTCGGCCGCGGCCAGCGGTGACAGGCCCTTCGGCACGTAGTCGACCACCTCGGGCAGGATCACCGGCAGCTCCGACTCGGGCACCGGAACGAGCCCGCAGGCCTCGCAATGGATCATCGGGATGGGGCAGCCCCAGTAGCGCTGGCGCGAGAGCAGCCAGTCGCGGAGCCGGAAGTTGACTGCGGCGTGGCCGAGGCCGCGCGACTCGAGCGACGCGACGATCGCCGTCTTCGCCTCGGGCGACGACAGGCCCGAGAACTCGGCCGAGTTCACGATCACCTCGTCGTCGGAGTGCGAGACGTAGACCTCGCCCTCGGTGACCTCGCCCGAGGCGGGCGCCACGACCTGGACGACCGGCAGGCCGAACTTCTCGGCGAAGGCGAAGTCGCGCTCGTCGTGCGCCGGCACGGCCATGATCGCGCCGGTGCCGTAATCCATCAGGACGTAGTCGGCAACCCAGATCGGTATGCGCTCGGCGTTGACGGGGTTCACGGCGTAGAACCCCGTGAAGACGCCGGTCTTGTCGACCGAGGCCGCGCGCTCCTCGCTCTTCTTCGCGGCGGCGTGCTGTGCGTACTCGCGCAGCACCCGCGCCGTCGGGCGAGCGCTCGGCGAACTTCTCGACCAGCGGGTGCTCGGGCGCGAGCACGAAGAAGGTCGCGCCGAAGAGCGTGTCCGGGCGCGTCGTGAAGACCGGGACGTTCTCGTCGAGCTCCTCGACCCGGAAGGTCACCTCGGCTCCCACGGAGCGGCCGATCCAGTTGCGCTGCATCGTCAGCACGCGCTCCGGCCACTCGAGCTGCGCCATGTCGTCGAGCAGCCGGTCGGCGAAGTCGGTGATCTTGAACATCCACTGCTCGAGGTTCCGCGATTCGACCTCGTGGCCGCAGCGCTCGCAGTGGCCGTCGATCACCTGCTCGTTCGCAAGCACGGTCTGATCGAACGGGCACCACTTGACGGGCGCCGCCTTGCGGTAGGCGAGCCCTTTCCCGTACAGCTTGAGGAACAGCCACTGCGTCCAGCGGTAGTACTCGGGCTCGTGGGTCGAGACCTCGCGCGACCAGTCGATCGACCAGCCCATCCGCTTGATCTGGGCGCGGATCGCGGCGATGTTCCGGTCGGTCACCTCGCGCGGATGGCCGCCCTCGCGGATCGCGGCGTTCTCGGCCGGCAGGCCGAACGCGTCGTAGCCCATCGGCCGCAGCACCGCGAAGCCGTGGCGGCGGCGAACGTGGGAGACGACGTCGCCGAGCGTGTAGTTCAGGACGTGCCCCATGTGCAGCTCGCCCGAGGGGTAGGGCAGCATCTCGAGCACGTAGGCCTTCTTGCGGGTGTCCGCACCCTCGGGGTTCGCGGTCACGAAGGCGCCGGCCTCGTCCCAGACCTGCTGCCATTTGCGCTCGATTGCGTGGGGCTCGTAGTTGTCCATTTGCGTCCTTAGATACGAAAAAGCCTCCCGTTGTGCGAGAGGCCAGGGGAAGCCGACGCGGCGTGCGCCGCGGTCGCCTCCTTGCGTTACGTAAGCAGGAGTCTCACGTCCGACTGAGTGTAGCGCCAGCCGTGTGCTCGGGCCAATCCAGCGGCCCGTCACACGCCCTCACCTCCCCACCGCACCCCACATGCCCCCGAGGGGCGCGCGGGCCCCTGCATTCACGCTACCCGGAAAGGTGTCACGTGTCTGTGCCGGAATTGGGTCGGCTCGTCCACAGGCAGAATCGGCGTGTGCTCGAGCTCTTTCCCGATACGGCGCGGATCGACAACGGCTCGCTCTCGGTTGGCGGAATCGCGGCCGTCGACCTCGTGCGCGAGCACGGGAGCCCGCTCGTCGTCTACGACGAGGCGACGCTGCGGGCCCGCGCGCAGGCCTATCGCGAGGCAGCGCCGCACGCGGCCGTCGTCTACGGGACGAAGGCGTTCCCGAACGTTGCGCTGATGCGGATCCTCGCCGAGGAGGGCATCGGCGCCGACGTCTCGACGCTCGGCGAGCTCCGGTTCGCGCAAACGGCCGGGATCACCGGCGGTGACCTGGTCGTCCACGGCAACAACAAGTCGCGTGAGGAGCTCGAGGCGGCCGCCGAAGCGGGCGCGCTCGTCGTCGTCGACTCGCTCGAGGAGATCGACCGGGCGCGCAAGGCCCGCGTCTCGCGGACGCTCGTTCGCGTCACCCCGGGCATCGAGGCCGACACGCACGAGGCGATCCGCACGGGCCATCACGGCTCGAAGTTCGGGCTCACCCCCGACGACTCGCTCGAGGCCCTCCGCCGCGATCCCGAGACGGAGGGGCTCCACATGCACATCGGCTCGCAGCTCCGCGACGTCGCAGCTGCGCGCGCGGCCGTCGACTGGATTGCGGCGTTCGCAGCCCGCGCGCGCAACGAGCTCGGCTGGACGATGCGGACGCTCGACCTGGGCGGCGGCCTCGGCGTCGCCGCGACCCCCGACGAGCCCGAGGTTCCCATCGCCGAGTTCACGGGCACCCTGCTTGCAGAGGTCGAACGCGCCTGCGAGCAGGAGGGCGTTCCGCTGCCGCACCTGATCCTGGAGCCGGGCCGTTCTCTCACCGCCCGCGCCGGCGTCACGCTGTACACCGTCGGCTCGGTCAAGCATTCGGGCGACTCGACGATCTACCTCGCGGTCGACGGCGGTATGTCGGACAACCCCCGCCCTGCCCTCTACGGCGCCCGTTACACAGCTCTCCTCGCCAACCGGGCGGACGAGCCGGCCGGCGGCACCTACACCGTCGTCGGCAAGCACTGCGAGTCCGGCGACCTGCTGATCGACGCGGTCGCGCTCCCCGAGCCGCACCGCGGCGACATCCTCGCCGTGCCCACAACGGGCGCCTACACCCTCGCGATGAGCTCGACCTACAACGCCGTGCCCCGCCCCGCGGCGGTGCTGCTCACCGCAGGCGAGTCACGCGTGATCCGTCGTCGCGAGACGATCGAGGATCTCCTGGAGCTCGAGTCCGGCGCGACTCAGGCGTAAGCCGCTCGCCCTGCCGTCCGCACTGCTGCGGTTGCGTCCTGTTCGAGGCCGGGTGTTTTGCCCCCGATCCCGTCGGCGGAATGTGGCAGCGCCTGTGGCGGCGCCTCCTCGGGTGTCCACTCCCAGTTCGAAGCAGGTCTTCGGACACTCTGCAAGAGCGCCCGGAAGACACGACCGGCACCGCCGTGGCTCGATCAAGCCGGCCGGAGGCTCCTCACGCGTTCGAGCTCTCACACTCGCCGCTGACACGGCTGCGGAAGCCGCCTTGCTGCGGCGGTCGCCAAGCTCCGAGTCTGAGTCGTTTCGCCGGTCTACCGCCCGGCGGATGCCGAAGTTGTTGCGGTCCTTCAAACGCGGTAACCCGACGCCAAAGCTTCCCGCGGGCACCGGAGCGACGGCGGCCACTCTCGCGCAAGCCTTCAACTCGCCAACGGGCCGGCGTTTTCTTCGCGCTCAGGCGGCCCTGAACAGGGAGTTCGCCCACCACCAGCAGCAGTTCAAATCGACCATGCGCCGCGCAGGCGTCCAAAGCGGCTCAGGCTGCGGCGGACTCGGAAAGTAGGAGGCCGGCGCCACGCTCCCTCTCAGTCGTCCCGGGCCGCACCATCGACTTCTCACGGCTACCCGCGACGCTCGCCAACCCGGCGACGACTCAACTGGGCGCCGCGCGAGGTTGCACTCGCCGGGGGTGAAGAACCCGGTGTCGCGGGCCTGGTTGATGCTCACCTTGCTCCCACTCGTCGCGGTCGTCATCGGGTTGTCGTCGACAAAGTCTCAGGCCGCGTCAGCCGCCCCGCACAATCGTTGGACGATTACGAAGATCGGGCTTCACCTGCCACATCTCCTCGGGGTGCGAGCGGTAGTGCAGCCGTCCGCCGTAAACGATCACGGTGAGGTCGTCGGACAGGTCGGGTGGGATCGGTTCTGCTCCTACAACCCTCCTCACCAGTCACCGCCAGGCTGTCGCACGAAGACACTCATCCGAGCATTCGCGTGGCGTGAAGGTGACCTGGCCCTCCTGCACGGCGGCGCAGTCGCGGAGGCCGTCAATGACTCAGGCGCGATCACCGGTGAGCCCCTGGGGAACCGCTCCTGTTGCGTTCTGTGGAAGAACAGGGCGGCCGATCCTGCGGCGGTCCCGTTCGGGGCCCGCGCGATCAATGCCCGAGGCGTCCTGGTCGGTGGCGATCGTGGTCACGCCGTCCTGTGGGAAGCCGGTCGGGTGACGGACCTCGGGACTCTGGGCGGCCGCCAGTCACTTGCCACCGGCATCAACGATGCGGGACAGGTGATCGGCTACAGCAGGACAGCGAGCGGCGGAATCCACAGCTTCGTCTGGCATGACGGCAAGATGACCGATCTGGGCACGCTCTTCGGGGATCAGAGCATGCCCGTCGCGATCAACGCGCGAGGGGAGATCGTCGGCAACGTGTTCGGTCCCTCCCCGGGGTCGAAGCCCGTCGCCGCCTACCGTTGGCAGAACGGGAAGCTGACGAAGATCGGACGCATCCACGGTGACGTAGCCAGTGCCGTAGGCATCAATGACAGGGGGCAGATTCTGGTCACGATCATCGGGGTGGGCACGTGAACGGCGCGGACCTTCTCTACGGCCGCGATCGATCGCCATCCGTATTCAGGCATCGACGGCGGGCACATCGTCGGGCCGAGTGATCTCGGCCAGGTCGCCGGCACGACCACTGCGGACAAGGTGCGGCGCATCTTCATCTGGGAGAACGGCAGGAGCGCGCTGCTCCCGCCATCGGGTGGCTTGGACGACGTGACGGCGATCAGCCCGACCGGCGAGATCGTCGGAACGAGCCAGGATCACGGCTCATCGCCTGGTCTGGCGGAACCGTCGTTCGTAGGAGGTCGCATTCTCTCCAGACCTTTGCTGCAGTCGGCATAAAGTGGCGTCGTGCGCGCCCGCCTCGGTCACGATCTGCTGCGGATCGCGTTCGCCGTGACCGGGGTCGTCGCGATGACCTACCAGTTCACGCGGCTACAGGGGACGCCGGGCTTCAAGCCCGGCAACTTCTTCAGCTTCTTCACGATCCAGTCGAACATCATGGCTGCAGCGATGCTGGTGCTCACGGCCCTCGTTCGCCGCGACGAGAGGTCGCAGCGCTTCGATGCCGTGCGCGGCGCGGTCACCTTCTACATCGCAATCACCGGCGTCGTCTTCGCCCTCCTGCTCTCCGGCCTGCAGGAGCAACTGGACACGCACAACGCGTTCGCGAACTTCGTCGTCCACTACCTGATCCCCGCCGTGCTCGTGATCGACTGGATCGTCGATCCGCCCCGACATCGTCTCGGGCTGAGGACAGCCTTGATCTGGCTCGTCTATCCGCTCGCGTGGTTCGCCTATACGCTCATCCGCGGCAGCGCCGTCGGGTGGTACCCCTATCCGTTCGTGGATGTCTCCCGGCACGGCTACGGCGGCGTGCTCCTTCAGGCGCTCGTCTTCAGTGCCGCGTTCGCGGTCGGCGCGGCGGCGTTCGCGCTCCTGGGCGACCGGCGATTGCCTGCCCGCCCTTGAGTCGTATTGCCCCTGATCGCCAGCCCTGGCTGTTCGTCCTTCTCGCGCTCGGCTTCGGCGTGGTCGCCTATTTCGCAAGCGGCGAGGACCTCACCCGTGCCGTCATCGGTGGACTGGTGTTCGCGGCCCTGATCTCCGCCTGGCTCGAGATTCGCCGGCGGTGGTGGCGACCCGACACGTGAAGCTCGATCCCTTTACCTCACCCGGCTCGTGAGTCGGCGGGAACGTTGGGTAGTGCTCTGTCGGAAGCACGATCGACCGGCCTGACCGCGGTCGCTCGGGCGCCGAGCGCCGCAACCGTGAGCGCCGCGAGCATGAGCAGCACGAAGGTCTTCGGCAACCCGACCTGGTCGGAGAGGATGCCGATCGTCGGCGGCCCGACGATGAAGCCCGTGTAGCCGAGCGTGAACGCTGCGGCCAGGGACGGGCTTGGAGGCTCGAGCCGGCCCGCGGCGCTGAACAGGAGCGGAACGGCATTTGCGATGCCGAGGCCGCACAGCGCGAAGCCGATCACGGAGGGCACGATCTCGCCGATGAGCAGCACGCCGCCGAGCGTGATCGCAACGAGCGCCATGCCGCCGCGCAGCAGCCTCCCTGCACCGAGGCGCTCGTTGAGCAGATCGCCGCAGAGGCGCGCAACCGCCATTCCGAGCGAGAAGCCGGTGAATGCCATCGCCGCCGCGGCGGTGCTCGCGCCGACGTTGTGCCGCAGGTAGATCCCGCTCCAGTCGGCGATTCCGCCCTCGATCATCATCGCCAGGAAGCACAGCCCGCCGATCAGGATCACCGCGCGGGAGGGCAGCGCGAACCCGGCCGCCGTACTGGAGTGTGTCGACGCGGTGCCCAGACGGCGCGTGACCCAGAGCGCCGCCAGCCAGAGCGCGACACCGACGACCAGGCTTTCGAGCCGCGGGTCGACGCCGGCAGTAGCCGCGATCACGACGATCCCGGCTGCGAAGAAGCCGCCGAGGCTCCACCCGCCGTGGAGCGAGGACATGATCGGCTTCGGCAGCTCGCGCTCGAGCGCCACACCATGCGCATTCATGGCGACATCCATCACGCCGTTGACCGCCCCGAATGCGAACAGAATCGCTCCGAGCATGTACGGGCTCGTCGCCAGCAGCGGCAGCGGCAGCATCAGGCAGAAGATCAGCGCCGAAGCGCGCGTCACCGCCGCGCTCGGTCGCCGGTCGAGGACGTAGCCGGTCAACGGCATCGAGACGAGCGCGCCTGCCGCCATGCAGAGCAGGCAGAGCCCGAGCGTCGCCTTCGAGATCCCGAGGTGATCCTGCAGCCACGGGATGTGCGCGACCCAGGTCCCGATCATCGCGCCGTTGATCATGAAAACCGAGAACGTGGCCAGGCGTGGCGTCACGACGGGATCCTAGGAGCAGATGACGGCCGGCCAGTCCTCATGGTCGCTTCATCGGGCGCCTCTTAGCTTGCAGGCCTGGACTCCACCGGCCCAATCGATCAGGCGCCTCGAGTGCGCCGCGGCCGCCGGAAGCGGCGTCGCGACGTCCGGCTCGTCGTCGCTGTCGTGGGTCTCGCCCTCGTTGCGCCTGCCGTCTACTCCTACACGACGACGATGATGCAGCCATCGAGCCTGCCGCTGTGGCCGCGCAGCGTCGAGTGGCTGCGGGCCCACCATGGCAACTGGCTCGTCGATGAGGTAGAGCACTACTACTACAGCTGGAAGGCCCCGAAGAAGGGCGGCGCGCAACTGACGACTCTCCCCAGCGTTGCCTTGCCTGCCCGTCAGGCTGCGATCAACCGGGCTCGACGCTCTCTCATAGACGCACCGCCGCCGATCAAGCCCGTCTTCGCACATCCGTTGGGCGGTGAGGGGCAATGGTCGGGAACGGGACCGCTCGTCCGCGGGAGCCCGGCGGCCTTCGTCACGGAGTTCCGAACGGAGGTCGATTACCCGCGGATCGTTGCCTACGTCGCGTGGTTCGATCACACGCGGACGTCCACCGCCTTCTACCCGGGCCGTTACGAGCCGCCGAACGCGCCTGTCCGCGGGCCGATGTCGGTGCCCGACGCTCAGCGCTGGCGCCTCCTCGCCACGTTCAACGGCGGCTTCATCTACAGCGACGGGCACAACGGGTCGTCGATCGGCGGCAAGGAATACGAGCCGTTGAAGGACGGGCTCGCGACGATGATCGCCTACCGCGACGGCCGAGTCGACATCAGGACCTGGACAGGCGGCCCCGTAGCGGGGCCGAAGATCGCCTTCGCGCGGCAGAGCCTGCCGCTGATCGTCGACCACGGCCGCCTCAACCCGGCGCTCGACAACAGCACCCAGTGGGGCTACACCCTCGGCAATGCGGTGCGCGTATGGCGCACGGGAGCCGGGATCGATCGCCACGGCAACCTGATCTACGCGGCGGCGGACTATCAGACGGTGACCACGCTCGCGAAGATCCTCCAGCGTGCAGGAGCGGTTCGCGCGATGCAGCTGGACATCAACCCCGAGTGGCCGACGCTGATCATCTACACCCATCACCACGGCCTCGACCCGGTCAAGGTGGTGCCCAACTACCAGCAGCCGGCGACTCGCTACCTCGTCCCCGACGATCGCGACTTCTTCGCCGTGTACCGCCGGGTCCCCGGCCCCGTTATCGTGCCCTTCAAGTAATGCCGACCAATCCGAGCGATGGGAGCTTCCGATGTGGGCACGTGTGGCGAGGTTCGAAGGGGATCCGGCTGACATCGACAAGAGGGTCGCGAAGCTCCGGACGATGCTCGACGCAGGGCAGGCACCCGTCGATCTCGCCGACGCCAAGCTCCTGCTGCTCGTCGATCGCGCCTCGGGCGGCATGCTCGGGGTGACCCTCTTCGAGAGCGAAGAGGCGATGCGGAAAGGGGACGCGGCGATGAACGCCGGGCCTGGCAATGCGGGCAGCCGTTCCTCGGTCGAGTTCTACGAGGTGCCGATCAGCACGCTCTGAGCACGCATCCTCAGCGTTCCGGCCACTCGCCGAGGATCTTGGACTTGCGCTGGGCGTCCCATTTGACCGACAGCACGTGGGTGTCGTTGATCGCGAACGCATAGGAATTGGCCCGCGGGTGCGTGAGGTCCTTCCGCGAGAAGAAGCTGCAGAGCACCGTCGCCTCGTTGTCGAGAGTGATGATCGAGCAGATCATCGGCTCGCCGCCCACGATGACCTGGTCGTGAAGGCGGGCCTTCCACGTGGCCGTACGAACGGCCGCTGCCGGCGTGCGCAGCGACACCGTCCTGTGCGTCTTGATCGAGAGCACGTACACGCGGCCCGCCGAATCCATCAACGCGACGTAGCCGCCGCCCTTCACATTGGTCGAGGGCCCGCAGACGATGTAGGTCTTCCCACTCAGGTTCAGGCCGTAGCCGACGTCCTTCCCGACCGAGCACTGGACCTTCGAGCCCGCAACGGTGACGCCCTGGCCGGCGATCAGCGGCAGCTCCACGGAACGGGTCGCGCCCGATACCGACGGGAGCGCCAGGAGAACCGCTCCGGCTGCCGCCGCGACCAGCGCCTGCCTGCGCCCGCTCATCTGCGAAGCCTATCCGGAAAGTCGGAATTCCTCTCTTCGGGCAGGAGCCGGAACGCAGGTCCTCCCGGCTCCAGTCAGGCATCAGGCGATCAGCGCAGCGTGGTCAGGTGATCCAGGTCGTCTGCCGGAAGCTCACCCGCTGAGCTCGCGTGCACCTGGAGGCTCTCGAGCTCGAGCTCCGAGCCGTAGCTGCTGAGAAATGCAGTCGCGGCGGCATCGTGGCCGGTCGCGATCCGCAGCATCGCCTCGCGCGGCGCGAGCAGGGTCGGGTCGACGACCTGCCAGTTCCCTTCGAGGTACGCCTCGGCGACGGCGTGGAAGTCCATCGGCGCGAGCCCCGGCGCGTACACCGCAACGACCCGTGCGGGCACCTCGAGGCCGCGCAGCAGCGCAACCGTCAGGTGGGCGTAGTCGCGGCACACGCCGCGACCGGCGAGCAAGGTCTCGACCGCACCGTCGGTCGGCTGGCTGCTCCCCGCGACGTACGCGAGATGCATCCCGACCCACGACGAGACGCCGTCGAGCAGCGCCTTCCCGGTCAGGCCGCCGAACTCGGTGTAGGCGAGCGAACGGAGACGGTCCGATTCGCAGTAGCGGCTCGGCTGGAGGTAGGTCAGCAGCTCGAGCTCGGAGGCACCGAACGGCTCGGCAACCCCCGTCGCGGTCGCCGAGTAGTCGACCACGAGCGCGCCCGCCGCCGAGTCCAGGGCGTGAACCCGCCCGCCGTGAGGCGCGGCGAGCTCCCTCACCGGGATCGGCTCACCGTCGAGCTCCACCCGAAGCTCTTCGACAACCTCGAATCGAGCCGTCTGCTCCCGTGCCACCGCGATCTGAAACGCGAGCCGGGCCGGCCCCGACACCCGCAGCTCGAGACGGCATCCGACTTCACGAATCAACAGGCGGCCATCAAAACACACCCGGCAGCGGAGCGGGCGAAATCGCTCCGCCGCCGGGCGCGGCATCCAGGTCAGGCTCAGGCGACAGCCGGCTCGCGAACCTGCGTCAGCCGGAACTGGTTCCCCGACGGATCGCGGAACGAGGAGTCGATGCCGTACGGCCGCTCCTCGGGAGGCTCGACGAACTCGATCCCGCGCGCCGTGAGCTCCTCGTACGACGCCTGCGCGTCGTCGGTGGCGAGCAGGACGTTGCCCGCCCATCCCTTCGCCATCACGCTCCGGATCTGGTCGGCCGTCGCCGCGTCCAGCACCGGCGGGCCGGGAATGGCGTTCAGGAGGAGCGAGACGTCGGGCTGGCCGGGCGGCCCGACGGTCAGCCACCGGTAATTGCCCAGCTCGGGCAGGGTCACGTCGGCGCGCAGCTCCCAGCCGAGCTTCTCGGTGTAGAAGGCGAGCGCCTCGTCCTGGTCGTGCACCCACACCCCTGCAAAAGCGATCTTGATCACGGTTCTCCTTTCTCCAACAATCGACTGAGGTCGATGCTAGGGCCGCCCCGGAGCGGCGTCTTCTCGAAAAGTGCGGTGTTGCGGACGACCGTGCGCGCGCAGGACACAGGCCGGGATCAGCGCGTGCAGCGAGGCGGGCGGGAACGATGCGCGGTAGGCCGTCGGCGTCATCCCATACGCGCGGCTGAAGCTCGTCGTGAACGAGCCGACGCTGCTCAGGCCGACCTCGAAGCAGATCGTGACCACAGACCGGTCAGTCGACCGCAGGAGCGCCGCCGCCCGCTCGAGCCGGCGGGAGAGGAGGTACGCGTGCGGCGGCTCGCCGAACGCGCGCCTGAACTCACGACTGAAATGGGCTCGCGAGAGCCCGGCTTCAGCGGCCAGATCTGCGACGCGAAGCGGCTCCGCGTAGCGAGCATCGACCAGGTCCCTGGCCCGAAGGAGGTGGCGCTCCGAAGGAACGAGCCTCATCGGCTCAGTATCGCTACCCTCATTGCACTGAACGGTGACGGGTGTCGCCGGTCGGAAGGCACGACTTGGCGAACCCTCAACCTGTCGGAATGGCGAAATCGGCGATCTGGCGCCTGCTTCCGATCGGGTTGCTGGCCGCTCTCGTGCTGCTCGGTGCCGGAGCGGCGCGCGCCGACAACACGGTCCTCAACCAGACCCAGTTCGCAGACGCAACCGGTGACAGCGGCGGCGGCGCGGATCTTTCGGGCATGACGATCACGAGCTACACCGACGGCACCGTCCAGTTCGCAGTGCAGTTCGCGAACCGCAACTTCATGCAGCCCGGCGATACCGTCCAGATCTTCGTCGATCTCAACGACGACGGAAACCCCGACCTCAACCTCTCGGTCTGGCCGAGCTTCGCTCCGAGCTATCTCGACCGCTGGAACGGGACGGACTGGGTCGACATCCGGCAGTTGCCCGAGCTCGTCCAGGCAAGCGGCTCGATCTCGGTCCGGCTCAGCCTCTCGGATCTGCAGGGCGCCGGAGCTGTCCCGGTGGCACCGGTGATCCAGGCTGCCGTGGGCTCGTGGCAGGCGGATTCGAGCGGGAAGCTCGCGACGAACGGAAGCGACTTCCTGCCGAGCGCGACGAGCTGGTCCGACTTCTCGATCAAGCCCGTCGCCGCCACTCCGACGACGACGACGGCGCCGTCGGCCACGAAGACGACGCCGTCACCCACGAAGACGACCGCAGCGGCTCCGAGAACGCCGCCGGCAGCGCCGACGACCGTCCTGCCGGTGACGATCGAGCCGCTCGCCCCGCTCAGCGTCAAGAGCGGCAAGGACCTCAAGCTGCACGTGCTCCTGAAGAGCAAGCCGGGCCCGATGCGCCTGTTCAAGGTCTGCGCGGTGCTCCCGGCAAGCGCCGGCGTGAAGTACCCGTCGCAGTGCCGCTCGACTCAGTCCACGGGCGCCAAAGGCGACGTCCCGTTCACCATCACGTTCAAGATCAGCCGCCTCGGGACCGATCGCGTCTCGATCGCAGCAGCCGCCGGGAACGCACACGCGACGGCGACCCAGATCGTGCACGTCACGAGCTCCTAGCGAGCCACGCACGCAGGCCTCCCGGGGCGCTTCACTCCGTATTACAGTTGTACTGGGGCGATGGAGACCGACCACGAGCTCATCGGCAAGATCGGGCACGTCACCGGGACGATCGAGCCCGGGAAGATGGGCGAGGTGATGGTCCCGGTTCGCGGCGGCTCGGAGAGCTTCTATGCCTACGCGTCCGACGCGGACGAGGAGATCCCGCAGGGCTGCCGCGTGCTCGTCGTCGATCGCCAGGTTTCTCGCACGGTCATCGTCAGCCGTTACTAAGGGGGTAGGCGCGTGTTCCTGTACAAGGTCGCAGAGCCGAACGAGGCACTGATCATCTCGGGAATGCGGGCCCATCGAGGCGCCGAAGGGGACGCAGCGGGCCTCGGGTTCAAGATCATCGTCGGGAAGGGCGCGTTCTATGTGCCCGGCTTCCAGAAGGTCCGGCATCTCTCCCTCGACATTCACGAGGCGGAGCTCGATCTCGACTGCGTGACCACCCAGGGGATCCAGGTCGGGATCAAGGCCGTCGTGATCTACAAGATCGCCGACGACTACCAGTCGATCGCGAATGCCGCCCGGCGCTTCCTCGACCAGGAGGAGCAGATGGACGTGAAGGTGCACAACGTCTTCGCCGGCCATCTCCGCTCGATCGTCGGGACGATGACCATCGAGGACATGATCCGCAACCGCGACGTGCTCACCAAGGCGACGCGCGAGTCGTCCGCGATCGAGATGCAGCGCCTCGGCCTGACGATCGATTCGCTCCAGATCCAGGAGATCGAGGACACGACCGGCTACATCGAGAACCTGTCGGCCCCCGAGGCTGCCCGCGTCGCGAAGGAGGCCAGGATCGCCCAGGCGGCGTCCGACCGCGAGGCGACCGAGCGCGAGCAGGAGGCCGAAGCGCTGAAGGTCGCCGCGACGAGCCAGTCGCAGATCAAGCAGGCGCAGGCGAAGGCCGAGGCGCAGCGCGCCGAGTCCCAGGCAGAGCAGGCAGGCCCCCTCGCAGCCGCGACCGCAAAGCAGGAGGTTGTCGTCCAGGAGACCAAGGTCGCGCAGCTCGAGTCCGAGCGCACCGAGCAGCAGCTCCAGGTCGAGGTTCGCAAGCCCGCCGACGCCGAGGCGTACAAGACCCGCACGATCGCGGAGGCGGCGCGCGACGCGCGAATCTCCCAGGCCGAGGCGCAGGCGCGCGAGGTCGAGCTGTCGGCCGGCGCCGACGCCAAGCGCGTCAAGCTCGAAGCGGAGGCCAACTCGACCCGCACCCGTCAGATCGGTGAGGCCGAGGCGGACGCGACCAAGGCCCGAGGCCTCGCCGAGGGCGAGGCAGTCAAGGCGAAGGGCCTTGCCGAGGCAGAATCGATCAAGGCTCGTGCGGACGCGCTCGCGCACAACCAGGAGGCGGTGATCGCGCAGCAGATCGCCGAGCAGCTCCCGCAGATCGTCGGCGAGGCAGCCAAGGCGTTCGGGACGATCGGCCAGCTCACCGTGCTGAACGGCGCCGAGGGCGTCGGGCAGCTCTTCTCGCAGGTGCTCGGGATGGGCGCCGCGGCGATCCCGATGCTCCGCGGCATGCTCAACGAGAACGGCGGTAATGGCGGAAACGGCTCTGCCGGGCACGAGAAAGCAACGGAGAAGCAGCCGACTCGCACAGCGCGCCAAGCCGCCGGCGAACGAGAGCTAGACAGCAACGGCACCAGGTCTCCCGGCCCGGACGCTACCTTAGTCGAGATGAGTGGTTCCACGATCTCGTGTGCCCGGCTGCGCGATCTGACCGCTCTGGGCCGCTCCGGCCTCACGGCAGCCGGCGGAGCCGGCTCCCGCAAGTCCTGCGCTTCACCACGTCGGCCACTCACCGATGCGTCAAGCATCGCCGAGTGTCCGCCGCGGCGCCCCAGAGCACCCAGCTCACGCCCCGGCTCATACGATCTCGTGAAACCACTCATCTAGTGGCGCTGAAGCGACTCGTGCAAGGCCTCGTGGTCGCGGCGGCAGTGGCGGCGATCGTCGCCGCGCCCGCGGTGAGCGTCTCGGGCGGGACGGTGATCCAGGTTCAGGCGGCGCCGTGGACGGTGTTCGTCCAGCAGGTCGCGGGGTCGGCCCGGTTCCTCTGCACCGGCTCGGTCATCGACCCGTCGCACATCCTCACCGCCGCGCACTGCCTGTTCGACGAGGCCGGGAACCAGGCGCAGCCCGTGCAGCTCTCGATCAAGGCCGGTGTCTCGAACTTCACGACCCCGCTCCCCACCGACCTCGAGCAGGACCGGGCCGTCGCCTCGTACCGCATCCACCCCGGCTACGCGTGGAGCTCGACGCCGACTCCCGACGACGTCGCCGTGCTCGCGCTCGCGGTGCCGCTCGACGTCAGCGGCCCGGGAGTCCAGACCGTTGCGCTTCCGTCCTCCGGGATGACCTACCCGGCGGGCGCCGCAGTCGGGCTGGCCGGATTCGGTCGCCAGAATCCGACGATCTCCTCCAGCGGGCCGCTCGACTGGATGACGGGAAGCGTTGATCCGCAGGGCGGCTGCGGGTCGGGCGGCGGCCTGATCGACAACAACGCCATCCTGGTCTGCGCCTCATCACCCACGAGCGCAGTCTGCAGCGGCGACAGTGGCAGCGGCCTCGTCACCACCGCCGGCGCCCCGGTCCTGATCGGGGTGGTCAGCGCAGGCTCGCTCACGTGCGGCCCGGGGACTCACGGCCTCTTCACCTACACGGGTGCGCCGGAGATCCTGCAGTTCATCATGGGCGCCAACACACCGCCGACCGCGCCGCGCGCGGGCGACAACACGTTCCTCGAGATCAGGTGGGACCCGCCCCTCGTGGTCGGCAACACGCTCTCCTGCACGACCAGCGGGTGGGTCGGGCAGGCGCAGTTCACCTACCTGTTCGTGAGCTCCAGTACCGGCGATGTCCTCCAGAGCGGCCCGGTGCCGAAGTACCTCGTCCCCGCGAGCGCAGTCGGCGACCGGGTCATCTGCGAGGTCGCCGCGTCGAATCCGGGCGGGACGGCTCTCGAGGAGACCGATCCCACCTCCGCGATCAAGTCCGCTCCTCACGTGAGGATCCAGAACGTGGCCCCGCTGTCCACCACGCCGGGCTCGCACGTGAGCCTGCACATAACGCTCCTGGCTCCCGTCGGGCTCTGGGGCAAGTACAGCGTCTGCGTCACGCTTCCGGCCAAGGTCGGCGGTCACCTCTGCCGATCGACGAAGAACACCGACGGCACGCCGGGAGCCTTCCCGTTCGACTTCACGTTCAAGATCCGCCCGGGCGCGCCGGTCGGGAACGCGAAGATCGCGATCGCCGCGACCGCCGGCGTCTCGACCGCCAACGGCACGGCACTGCTGCGGATCAGCCGCTAGCCCCTACGCACCGACCGCCTCAGCCTCGCGAGCCGGCACGTCGACCTGGGCGGCCGGATCGGCGGCACGCACGGGCCGTGCTTCGCCACCGAGCTCGGCGCGGACGATGTTCGCGCCCTGGGCCAGCGCCGCAGCCTTGTACATCGCGATCGGGCGCGGGACGCCCTGTCTCCCGAAGCCGCAGTCCGAGGAGAGAACGAGCTTCTCGGCGTCGATGTACTCGAGCGCGCGCCGGATGTCGATCGCGACGTCCTCGGGCGTGTCGACCTGGAGGTGGCGGTGGCTGATCATGCCGACGGCGACCTTCTTCGGCAGGTTCCCCTTGTACGGCGCGAACGCCGGCAGCAGGCTGTGGTCGTTCTCCTTGGACTCGATCGTCCACACGTCGCCCTTGAGGCGATTGAGGTAGATGTCGACCGAAGGCTCGTAGGAGATGTGCGGGTCGAAGCAGTGCTGGGCGCCCGGGTTGCCCCAGCAGGTGTGGATCCAGATCTCGGCCTCGTCGATCCCCTCGACGGTGTGGTTGAAAAGATCGACGAGGAAGTCGAGCACCTCGGCAGGCGCGCCGTAGGCGGCCGAGCTGTGGATCGCCGGCTCCTCGATCTGGATCACCTTGCAGCCCGCCGACTGGAGCTCGAGCAGCTCGGCGTTGAGGATCGTCGCGATGTCCCACATCAGATCCTGCTTGTCCTGCGCGTAGGCGTCGGTCTTGACGGTGAGCACGGTCGCGGCGAGGTCGGCTGCGATCGTCCCGAACTTCACGGGCTTCCCGGTGCGGGCCTGAGCGACCCGCCAGATCTTCGCGAACTCGAGCGGCACCCTCGGCGTCACCTTGTCCACGACGGCGTGATACTTCCACGCGCCGACGATCTCGTTGAGCCACGAGCCAACCGGGTACGACCAGCCGAACGTCGTCTCGCTGTCGTACCGCGACATGCCGTCGAACCGCTCGGACGGATACGAGAACCACGAGCGGCCGCCGACGTCCGCATCGAGGTGGTAGTCGCCGTTCGTGAGGATGTCGAGGCCCGCGAGATCCTGGTCGGAGAGGACCGAGCCGACCGCGTCGACGAACTGCTCCCGATAGGCGACGTCGGCCATCGCTGACGAGAACGGGCGCTCGTAGAGGTTGCCCGTGAACCAGGAGGGCCTCGGCCAGGAGCCGGTGACCGTCGTGGGCAGAAGCAGGTCTTTGGTCGCTGTCAGCATCATGCTCTCCTTCGTCGAGATCGGCGGATCACGCCACGCCTGGGGATGGTGTCATACGGATATCGCTCTGCCTACCGACGACGAACCAGATCGCCTCGGCCGCCTCGTCGCCGATCGACCAGAGCCGGTGCGGCGAGGATGAGTCGAACGAGATCGAGTCGCCGGGCCCGAGGTCGTACCGCTCGAAACCGATCTGGACGCCCAGCCGGCCGCCGGTGACGAAGCCGTACTCCTTGCCGCCGTGGCGCACGAGCGAGTCCTCGGGGCAGGATTCGCTGCCGACGTCGTAGGTGACGCGCAGGAACTCGACCCCCGAGTCGGCAGCGGCGGTCAGGCGCTCCCAGGTGACTCCGGACGCGAGCGTGATCAAGGCGCGATGCTCGGGCGTCACCATCGGGCCCGCGCCGTCGCGCGCGGTTGCCGGCGAATACGTCCAGCCGTCGGCGGAGAACAGGTCGCCCATGCCCAGGCCGAGCTCCTTGACGAGCGAGTAGAGCGTGCTCACGCTCGGATTGACCTTGTCACGCTCGATCTGCGAGATCAGGCTCGCAGAGACGCCGATCCGCCGGGCGAGCTCGCGCAGGCTCACGCCGAGCTGCTCGCGCTGGGCGCGCAGACGCGGCCCGATGTGCGACGGCTCGTGCACCTCCGGGACGCGGGTCGACAGATCGCTCATCCAAGCCGCCCAGCGATCTCGGTCGCGATGCGCTCCGCCCCCGGCAGGTGGGCATCCTCGAGCGGCGGGCTGTAGGGGACGGGGCTGTCCGGAGTGGTGATCCGCCAGGCGTCGTCGAGGGAGCCGAGGCCCTGCTCGATCGCGATCGCGAGCACCTCGCCGGCCCAGCCGCCGGTCAGCGGCCCTTCCTCGACCACGACGATCCGGTTCGTCTTCTCGAGCGAGGCAACGATCGTGCCGGCGTCGAGCGGCCGAAGCGTACGGAGGTCGATCACCTCGGCGTCGATCCCCGACTCCGCCAGCGTCTCGGCCGCTGCCACGCACTCGTGGACGCCGCGCATCGCCGAGACGAGCGTGACGTCACGGCCCTCGCGCACGACGGCAGCTTGCCCGATCGCGACCGGCTCGCCCGACACCTCGCCCTCGAGCCCGTACAGCCGCTTGTGCTCGAAGAAGAGGACGGGGTTGTCGTCGTCGATCGCCGCGCGCAGCAGCGCTTTCGCGTCGCCGGGCGTCGAGGGCGCCACGATCTTGATCCCGGGGATGCCCATGAACCAGGAGGCCGGCATCTGCGAGTGGATCGCACCGAAGCGGCCGCCTGCCCCGACGACCGAGCGGATCACGACCGGAACGCTCACCTCGCCGCGCGTCAGGAACCAGTACTTGGACATCTGGTTGACGACGCTGTCCATCACGAGCGGCAGGAAGTCGCCGAACATGATCTCGACGACCGGCCGCAGCCCCGTGACGGCAGAGCCGAACGCGGCGCCGGCCAGCGCGAGCTCCGAGATCGGGGTGTCGAAGACGCGCTCGGCGCCGTACTTCTCGTAGAGGCCGGGGGTCACGGCGAAGACACCGCCGGCAACGGCCACGTCCTCGCCGAAGAAGATGACACGGTCGTCGGCAGCGAGCGCCTCGTCGAGCGCCTCGCGGAGCGCGCTGCGGAAGTCCATCACGTTCGCGGCCGCCGGCTTTACCTCGCGAGCCTGCCGGGCGGGCGCCGCCTCGGTCGCGCTCTCTCCGAGCGTGGCGATCGTCTCGCCGACGCGGGCCGCCTCGCCCTCCGCCACGACGATGCTCGCGATCACGCCGTCGGACTCGGCCTCGAACACGACCGTCGCCTTGTCGGTCTCGATCTCCGCGAGCCCCTCGCCCCGGGAGAAGCGGTCGCCGGCCTCCTTCAGCCAGCGCAGGATCACCGCCTCCTCCATCGAGTCCGAGAGCTTCGGCATCGTCAGCTCGACCGTCATCCCCGCTCCTTGAACTCGCTGAACACCCGCGGCTCCGGGAAGGGCTGGGCGAGCCCGACGGCCTCGGCCCGGGTGAGCTCGTCCTGCACCGAAGCGTCGATCTCGTCGATCACTGCCGGCGCGACGCCCTCGGACTCCAGCCGGGTGCGCAGAACGGTCAGCGGGTCGCGCTCCCGCCAGCGCTCGAGCTCGCCCGGCTTGCGGTACTTGCCCGGGTCGCTGCGCGAGTGGCCGACGAACCGGTAGGTGATCGCCTCGACGAACACCGGGCCGCTTCCCGACCTCGCCTGCTCGACGGCCCTCTGAGCGGCTGCACGCGTCTCCCAGACGCTCATCCCGTCGATCGTCTCGGCCGTCACCTCCATCACCTCGGCCCGCGCCCGGATCGCGCCGGCGGTCACCTCCTCGAAGGCCGTGTACTCGCCGTAGCCGTTGTTCTCGCAGATGAGGACGATCGGCAGGCTCATCACCTTGCAGAAGTTGAGGCACTCGAAGAAGTAGCCCTGGTTGGTCGCGCCGTCGCCGAAGTACGCGACGGCGACTCCACCCGTTCGGCGCAGCGCGAGGGCCGCGCCCGTCGCGGCGGCGATGCTGCCGCCGACGATCCCGAACGAGCCGATCAGCCCGTCGGCGGGCGACGTGACGTTCATCGAGCCGGCGAGGCCCCCGTTGATCCCGGTCGCGCGCCCGAGCATCTCGTCGAGCAGCTTCTGCGGGTCGACGCCGAGCGCGAGCGCGTGGCCGTGCCCACGATAGGTCGCCGCGACGCGATCGCGATCGTCGAGCGCGCTCGCGAAGCCCACTGCGATCGCCTCCTGGCCCGAGTAGAGGTGCGTCGTCCCGTAGATCTCGTTGCGGAGGAACAACGACTGGACGAGATCCTCGAAGCCCCGGATCAGCCGCATGCGGCGATAGAGGTCGAGGTACAGGTCGCGGTCGAGCGCGGCCTCGGATGCCTGTGCCGCCTTCGCGTTCACGCGGCGCCCTCCCGGAGCCGCTCGGCGAGGTACTCCCAGTCGCGCTCGAAGCGGTAGGAGTGCCGGTCCGGCGGCCCCGGAGCCGAGGTCTCGAGCCACTTCACCGACCCACCCTTCGTCTCGTAGAACGCGTGGATGCACCCGACCGCCGTCCAGAACACGTCACCGGGCCGAAGCTCGTAGCGGTCGCCGTCGGCGACCACATCGACCTCGCCTTCGAGCATGTAGTACGCCTCTTCGAACGGATGGTCGTGGGGGTGAGCGACGGCGCCAGGCTGGTAGCCGACCATGAACATCGTGTGCAGCTGGGCATCGAGCCGCTTGTCGACGAGCATCTTGACCGTGATCCCGCTGTAGAGGAGCGCAGCGGTGGCCATGCTCGCCGAGACCTTCGGCGCCGTGGCCTTCGAGCCCGCGCTCAGCCGCGCGGCGTCCATGTCGTCGTCGGAGAGGAGAAAGAGGTTGCGGTTGCGCGGGTCGCGCAAGTCGAGCGGCTCTCCAGGCCCGGAGGGCGCAGCGCCGAGGAAGAACGTGTCCGGTGGCTGATCAGCCGCACGAGGCCTCGGCGAGGCCGCCTCGACCCACTCGGCGCGGGCGCCGGATCGCCAGGCGTGAGGGACGCCGACAGGGATCGCGCCGCAGGCGCCGGGCACGAGCGTGACGCCGCGGCCTTCGAGATACAGGACGGGCGCGCCCGACAGCACGTAGAAGCTCGACTCGAACGAGTGCAGATGGGTGTTCACATATCCAGCCTCGAGCGCGACCGTCGTCAGCCCGGTGTGCGTCGCGCCGGTCGCGCCGCCGACCAGCACCTGCCGCGTCAGACCCTGGCTCTGGCCGGGAAGCGCCGGCTCGAGGACGATCTCCTCCCGGCGGATCAGCCGGTAACGACTCATGCGTTGGAGGGAGATCGCTCGGCGTCCAGGATGTCCGCGCCCCGGACGTATGCCTTGCCCGCGACGAGCAGCTCCTCGGCCGGGAAGCGGGTGATCACCTGGTTTCCGTCCTTGGTGACGACGACCTCCTCCTCGATCCGCGCCGCCGACCGTCCGTCCGTCGCGGCGCAGTAGGTCTCGAGCGCGAAGACCATCCCCTCCTCGATCTCGATGGGGCACCGGAACGAATGGACGCGGGAGATCATCGGCGGCTCGTACAGGCCCACCCCGACGCCGTGGCCGAACTGGAGGCCGAAGCACGCCTCCTCACTCGGGAACCCGAGCTCCTCTGCGCTCGGCCAGACAGCCGCGATCTCGTCGGTCATCGTGCCGGGGCGCACGAGATCGATCGCGGCGTCGAGCCACTCGCGGCATTGCTTGTACGCGTCCAGCTGCGACTGCGAGATCCCGCCCACGTTGAACGTCCGGTAGTAACAGGTGCGGTAGCCCATGAACGAGTGGATCACGTCGAAGAAGGCCTGGTCGCCCGGCCGGAGCAGCCGGTCGGAGAAGACATGCGGATGCGGGTTGCAGCGGTCGCCCGAGACGGCGTTGATCGCCTCGACGTGGTCGGAGCCCATCTCGAAGAGGAGCTGCTGGGCTTTCGCGACGACCTTGTGCTCGTAGACGCCGGGCCGGAGCATCCGGTAGATCTCCTCGTAGACGGCATCGACGATGCCGCAGGCATGGTCGAGCAGGGCGATCTCGTCGGAAGTCTTGATCTTCCGCGCCTCGAGCATCACCCGCGACCCGTCGGTCACATGGATCCCGGCGCGCTTCAGCGCCTCGAGGGTGACCAGGTCCGCCATGTCGACACCGACTGGCTCACCGAGCAGGCCGCGCTCGCGAAGCTCGAAGGCAAGCGACTCCGCCATCCGGTCCGGCACGCCGGTCTCGACCGGCATGGCGCCGCGCATCGGCGCCACACCGGCGCGGAAGTTCTCGGGCGGCAGCCAAGGCGCGTAGAGCTGATGATGGCGAGCCGCCGAGCCGAAGTCCCAGAGGATCGGGTCCTCGCCCCGCGGAAGCAGCGTCCAGCGCGCGTTCTTGTCTCGCGCCCATTCGCCGATATGCGTGCTCGTGACGTAGCGGATGTTGTTCGGATCGAACAACAGGAGCGCGCCGAGCTCGGAAGCCTCGAGCATCGCCTTCGCCCGCGCCAGCCGCTCGGTGCGGAGCCGGGAGTAGTCGATCCGCTGCTCCCAGTCGACCGCCATGGTGGCGCCGCGCGAGGCAATGTTCCTGTTCATCTCGTTCATTCCACTGACCTCGCTCCCGTCGAGAGGGACTCGCCCGCGTCCTGCCGGAGCTGAGCGTAGAGAGACATGAAGTCGGCGTCCCCGTAGCCGCCGACCGACGCGGACTCCAGCAGCACCCGGAGCTGGCGCGCGAACGGCAGCCTCAGGTCGCTCTCGTGAGCGAGGCCGAGGACGAGCTCGATGTCCTTGAGCATCATGTCGGTCGTGAAGGTGGCCGAGTAGTCGTCGCGCAGCAGCGGCTCGGTCTTGTAGCCGATGAAGGGGGAGGCGATCGCGGAGGCGCCGATCACCTCGAGCAGGCGCGCCCGGTCGATCCCCGCGGCCTCACCCAGCACGAGAGCCTCGCCGAGGAGCTCCGCTGTCCCGCCGAGAAGAACCTGGAGCGTGAGCTTCGCGACGCGCGCGCAGTCGTCGTCGCCGACATAGATCACCTTCGGCCCGATCGATTTCAAGACCGGATCGACGTCCCGGGCAACCTGCTCGGAGCCCGAGACGAGAATCGTCAGGTTCCCCGCACGAACGACCCCGGGATTGCCGCTGACCGGCGCGCAGAGATACTCGACCCCGGTCTCGGCGGCACGTTCGGCGACACGCTCGGAGATTCCGACGGAGACCGTGCTCATGTCGACCAGCACCGTGCCCCGGCGGGGGCGCGCCAGCACACCGTGCTCACCCAGCACGACCTCCTCGAGGGCCGCGTCGTCCGTGAGCATCGTGATGCAGACCCCGCCGTGCGCAGGAGCCTCAGCCGGCGAACGGACGAGGGTCGCGCCGCGCGCGACCAGCGGGTCGGCACGCTCCTCTGTCCGGTTGTAGACCGAGAGCGGGTAGCCCGCGTCGAGCAGGCGCTCTGCGATCGCCTCGCCCATCTTCCCGAGGCCGAGGACTACGACCGGTTGCGGCGCTACTGAAGCAGCCATCCGCCGTCGACCTCGAGGTTCACTCCGTTCACGGCTCCGTTCTCGAGCAGGAAGATCGAGGCGTCGGCGATCTCGTCCATCGTGACGAGCCGTCCGAGAGGCGTCCGCGCGATGAACCCGTCGAGAGGCTTGCCCGACCATTCCGGCGAGTCGCCGACGATACCCGGGTGGAGGCCGTTCACGCGGACCGGGGCGAGCTGCACCGCGAGTGTGTGGACAAGCCCGGTCACGCCCCCGTTGATCGTCGTGATCGTCGTGGAGCCCGGATACGGCCGTTTCAGCGCCTGGCCGCCGAAGAGCAGGATCGACGCGTCCTCCGTGAGTCGCTTCGTCAGTACATGCACGACCTCGGTGTACCCGACCAGCTTCAGGACGACCAGACGGGTCGCCTTCGCGATGTCGTACTCGTGAATCGAGTTGTGGTCGCGGTCGATCGCGGCGAGCACCAGCCGGTCGACGGCACCGACCGGCTCGAGCGCCTCGGCGATGCTGTCGGGCTCGGCCAGGTCGAATGCGATCGGCGTCACGCGCCCTTCGACCCCGCCGGCGATCGAGGAGCAGCGATCCGCGTCGCGCCCGGTGATCACGACGTGCTTCCCCCGCGCGGCGTAGGTCTCGGCCAGGCGAAGACCCAGCCCCGAGGTTCCTCCGGCGATGACGACGGCTCCATCCACGGGCGCGAACGATAGACCCCGCGTACAGTCTCAGTCAACTAAACGTGCGGGCGCTGTTCCTTTACCGCAGCGGTGTTTTGCCTCCGTTGCTTGCTCCTGCTGCTCCAAGGTGGTAAGAATCGCGCGACAGCCGTTCAGTGCACCTGGACGGACGAGCTCGATCCGGAAGGGAGACGTCGTGCCCAAGCGCGTTTTGCTCCGCGGCGGCCATGTGCTCAGCATGGATCCGGGGATCGGCGACCTCTTCGGCGCGGACGTCCTGGTCGAGGACGACCGGATCGCCGCCGTCGCTCCCGCGATCGACGCCCCGGACACGGAGATCATCGACGTCTCCGGCTGCATCGTCATGCCCGGCTTCATCGACTCGCACCGCCACACCTGGGAGACGGTGATCCGCGGGATCGCGCCGGACGTGAGCCTCGGCGGCTACTTCGACCTCGTGCTCGACCAGCTCGCGCCCGCCTACCGGCCCGAGGACGTGTACGCCGGGAACTACCTCGGGTCGCTCGAGGCGATCGATGCCGGCGTGACGACGCTGCTCGACTGGTCGCACATCAACAACACGCCTGAGCACTCGGACGAGGCGATCCGCGCGCTCGCCGAGGCACGGCTTCGGGCCGTCTATTGTTACGGCAACCCGAACACCTCGCTGTCGGCCTGGTGGTTCGACAGCGAGCTCGAGTCGCCTGAGGACATCCGCCGGGTGCGTGAGCGCTACTTCTCCAGCGACTCCGGGCTGATGACGCTCGCGATGGGCACCCGCGGCCCCGGCTTCTGCAAGCCGGAGGTCGTCAGGCACGACTGGGAGCTCGCCCGCGACGTCGGGGCGTCGATCAGCGTCCACGTCGGGATGGGCCCCTGGGCCGGCCGCTTCTCGATGGTCTCGCAGCTGAACGACATGGGGCTGCTCGGGCCCGACACGACCTACATCCACTGCAACTACCTCTCGGACGCCGAGTTCCAGCTGATCGCGGACTCGGGCGGGAAGGTCTCGATCGCGCCTTCCGTCGAGATGGCGATGGGCCACGGCACCCCGCCGACCGCAAGGGCGCTCGCGCACGGGCTCCGACCGAGCCTCAGCATCGACGTCGTAACGACGGTGCCGGGCGACATGTTCACCCAGATGCGGTTCCTCTGGGCCTCGGACCGCCTGCTCGCGCACGAGGCTGCATTCGCCGCGGGCAATACCGAGGAGCCGGTGCTGCTGACCACGCGTCAGGTGCTCGAGTTCGCGACGATCGAGGGCGCGCGCGTCTGTGGGCTCGAGGACCGCACGGGATCGCTGACCCCGGGCAAGCAGGCGGACATCGTCGTCATCCGCTGCGACCACTCGAACACCTACCCGGTGATCGACCCCGTCTCGACGGTCGTCCATCAGGCCGACACCCGGAACATCGACACGGTGATGGTCGCCGGCAAGGTCCTCAAGCGTGACGGCGCCCTCGTGGGCGGCGACCTTCGCCGCGCCCGGGACAACGCCGCGACCTCGCTCGACTACCTGCTCCAGCACACCGAGATCCAGCCCAACTGGGTGCAGAGCGCAGGCGCGCCCGCCCATGTCCACGCCCACTGAACGACCACCTCACCCCCGCCCCAACGAGAACCCGGACACCGCGTCCCAGACAAGGAGGAAGTCAAAGTGAGAAACCCCGTGCGGGTGTCGCGCAGTAGAGCGGCAACCGTCCTCATGCTCGCCGCATTCGGCACCGTGCTCGTCACGGCCGTCGGTGCGAGCAGCGCTGCGGCAGGCCGGAGTGCTTCGGGGCCGCGGATCGCGTACCTGTCGTTCGCGGTCGCCAACAGCTACGACGCGCCGATGCTCGCCGCTGCGAAGGCGGTCGCGAAGGCCAACGGCGCCAGCGTCACCGTGTTCGACGCGGCCAACGACCCGAAGAAGCAGCTCGCCGAGCTGCAGACGGCGATCACCTCGAAGCAGTACGACGGGATCATCGTCCAGCCGCTCTTCGGCCCTCAGCTGATCCCGACGATCCAGTCGGCGATCAAGAGCGGCATCAAGGTCGTCAACATCGACCAGATCCTCGGGAGCAACCCGAGCACCGCCGCGCCGCCGATCAAGGGGCTCTCCGGCAACGTCGTCTTCGTGCAGTCGGATATCGGGAAGAAGCAGGGGCAGCTCGTCGACCAGGCTTGCGCGGCGCTGAAGGCGAACCCGTGCAAGGTCGGCTACCTCTACTCGGTGAAGGTGACCTCGCTCGACACCGCGATCCGCAAGGGCTTCGACCAGGCGACTGCCGGGCACAACGTCAAGGTCGTCGCGGAGGGCGAGACCTTCTACAACCCGGCCAACGCACTCAAGGCTGCACAGACGATGCTCCAGGCGCAGCCGGACATGAACCTGATCGTCGGCGCCGACCAGGGTGCGACCGGCGCCCAGCAGGCGCTGAACGGCAAGAAGGTCACGCTGATCGGCTACGGCGGCGGCGGAGTCGGCCTCAAGGAGGTGGCTTCCGGCGCCTGGTTCGGCACCGTGATGCAGCGGCCCGCAACCGAGGGCTCGAAGGGAATGCAGTGCCTGATCACGGCGATCAAGACCGGCAAGAGCTGCGGCGGGATCGACGTGCTCGCCGGCCTGCCGAACGGAGGCGTCGTGACAAAAGCGAATGCCTCGAAGTTCAAGGCGGAGTGGCCCGGCTAGCAGTACAGTCGCGCCTCGCATGACGCAAGGCGCCGAACGCCCGTACCTCGAGCTCCTGGACGTCGCCAAGCACTTCGGCGGCGTTCAGGCGCTCGCGGGTGTGACGCTCTCCGTTCGCAAAGGGTCGGTGCACGCACTGGTCGGCGAGAACGGGGCCGGCAAGTCGACCCTGGGGAAGATCGTCGCGGGTGTGCACCGGGCAGACCGCGGCCGGATGCTGCTCGACGGGCAGGAGGTGGCGTTCGGATCGCCTCGCGAGGCGCTCGAGCACAACGTCGCCGCCATCGCGCAAGAGCCTTCGATCGTGCCGCACCTGACGGTCGCGCAGAACGTCTTTCTCGGCGTCGAGCCTCGCGACGCCGGATTCATCCGGAATCGCCGCCTCAACCGGGCGTTCACGGCGCTCGCGAGCTCTGCGGGGCTGGACCTTCCCGGAACCGTTCTTGCCGGCCGCCTCAGAACGGCGGATCAGCAGAAGATCGAGATCCTGCGAACGCTCTCGCGGGACACGCGGCTGATCGTTATGGACGAGCCCTCCGCCGCGCTCGACGCCGACGAGACGCGGCACCTGCACGAGCTCGTGCGCAAGCTCGCCGCCGACGGGAAGACGGTGATCCTCGTCTCCCACTTCCTGCGCGAGGTCCTCGACCTGGCCGACACGGTGACCGTGCTGCGGGACGGCAAGATCGTCAAGACGGCCGCGACCTCCGCGGAGACCGAGGCCTCCCTCGTGGAGGCGATGCTCGGCCGGCCGCTCACCTCGAACTTCCCGGCCAAGACACCCGCGGCGGCAGCGAGCCCGGTCGTCATGTCCGTGCGGGCCGTCCGCGCCCCCGGGGTCGAGTCGGCCACGTTCGAGCTCCGCGGAGGCGAGATCCTCGGCCTTGCCGGGCTCGTCGGCGCGGGCCGGACCGAGCTTGCACGCGCGCTCTACGGCGCCGCTCCGATCACCTCGGGCGAGGTGGTGCTGGAAGACGGGACGACCCTCGGCCGCAGCCCGCGCCGCAGCCTCCGGGCGGGCCTCGCGATGATCCCGGAGTCCCGCAAGGACGACGGGCTCGTCTTCAGGCGCTCGACACTCGAGAACGCAACGCTCTCCCGCCTCGGCTCGCTCACAACCGCGGGCGTCGTCCGTCGGGGACGCGAGCGAAGGGTCGGCCACGATGTCCTCGATCGCTGCGGAGTGCGAGGCGCGAGCTACTCCGCGCCGGTCGGGGCCCTCTCCGGAGGCAATCAGCAGAAGGTGCTGCTGGCGCGGATGCTCCTCTGCCACCCGCGGGTCGTGATCGCGGACGAGCCGACCCGCGGCGTCGACATCGGCGCCAAGCGCGCGATCTACGACTTCCTCGTCTCGCTCGCCGCAGAAGGCCTCGGCGTCTTGCTGATCTCCTCCGAGCTCGACGAGGTCATCGGGCTCAGCCACCGCGTGATCGTCATGCGCCGCGGGCACCTCGTCGCCGACCTCGAGGGCGGCGCGATCTCCGAGAACGCGATCCTCGCCGCGGCGTTCGTCGAAAGGCAGGAGCGATGAGCGTAGGCTCGACGGAGCTCAAAGCGGAGGTACCGGCTTTGCCGGTGCCGGAGCGGAAGCTCATGGGGCTACCGAAGGTTGCCCCATGAGCGAGGTCGAGGCCAAGGCGCCCGGCGCCCTCCACGACGTGCGGTCGCTGGCGGGCTCGATCGCGAGCACGCTCAGGCTCCGCAGCCTGGGGATCCTGATCCCGTTCGTGATCCTGTTCGTCGTCCTGACGCTGACGAGCCCGTCCTTCTCGAGCCGGGGCAACCTGCTCGACATCCTCGACCAGCAGTCGGCGACGCTGATCATCGCGGCGGCTGCGACGCTCGTCGTGATCGCGGGCGGGATCGACCTCTCCGTCGGAGCGATCTACGGATTCGCAGGCGTCGTCTCCGCGCACTTCGCGCTCCAGACGAGCGCGCCCGTCGCGATCTTCATCGGGATCGGGGCGGGGCTCCTGATCGGCCTGGCCAACGGGCTCGTGACGACGCTCTTCCGGATCAACGCGCTGATCGCGACGCTTGCGATGTCGTTCATCGTCAGCGGCTGCTCGAGCCTCGTCACCAAAGGGAACCTCCTGGTCCTGTTCGACAAGACCTCGTTCGGGGATTTCGCCCGCACCGAGATCTTCAACGTGAAGACGTCGATCTGGCTGATGGTGATCGCGGTGATCCTGGTGGGCGTGCTGCTCTCGACGACTGCGGCGGGGCGCTACATGTACGCGGCCGGCGGCAACGCCGAGGCGGCGCGGCTCGCAGGCGTGCGGGTGGATGCCGTCCGGGTGCTCGCCTTCGCGATCAGCGGGACGGCGGCCGGGCTCGCCGGTGTGATCGACACCTCACGCGTGCTGAGCGCGCAGGCCTCGCCGAACGACACGGCTCTCGCGTTCACCGTGCTCGCCGGGATCGTCGTCGGGGGCACGAGCATCCTCGGCGGCGAGGGCGCGGTGTGGCGAACCGTCGTCGGCGTCCTCTTCATCGCCCTGATCGGGAACGGGTATCTGCTCCTGCAGTACAACTCGCTCTACGAGCAGATCACGATGGGTGTGCTGCTGCTCGCCGCGGTGGGGCTCGACGCGTTCTCGCGGCGCGGCGGCTAACGCGCTGCAGCCGGCCTGACGAGCCGCTGCGGCCGCGCGAGGCGCGCCTCGTTGACGTGCGGGCTCCACGGCTCGGCCAGGGGCTCGGCGGCGAAGGAGCGGGCGACCTGCTCTGCAGGCGGCTCCCCGTAGGTCGTCGTGCGCTGGCGCGGGATCCGCCCGGCGGCACGGATCAGCGCCTCCATCTGGTCGGGCGGCATCTCCTGCCCCCACTCCGCGCCGGCCGACCGGGAGATCGACTCGTTCATCAGCGTCCCGCCGAGATCGTTGACGCCGGCACGAAGCGCTTCGGCGACTCCCGCGGGCCCGCCTTGACCCATGAGACCTGGATGTTCTGGATCCACGGATGGAGGGCGAGCCTGCCGACTGCGTGCATCAGCAGCACCTCGCCGAAAGTCGGCCCGGGGCGCGCTCGGCCCTTGAGGTAGATCGGCGCCTCCATGTGGACGAATGGCAGCGGGACGAACTCGGTGAATCCGCCTGTCTCGCGTTGCAGCTCGCGCACGGCGACCAGGTGGCGGGCCCAGCTCCGGGGGCCGTCGACGTGGCCGAACATGATCGTGTTGTTCGAGCGGAGACCGGCGCGGTGAGCGGTGCGGTGCACCTCGAGCCACTGCGCGGTCGTGATCTTGTCGGGGCAGATGACGGCGCGCACCTCGTCGTCGAGCACCTCGGCCGCCGTGCCGGGCAGCGAGGCAAGGCCCTCGTCCCGCAGGCGCTCGAGGTAGTCGGCGAGCGGCACGCCAAGCGTTGCGGCGCCCTGCCAGACCTCGAGGGCGCTGAAGGCGTGCACGTGCATCTCCGGCACCGCATCCTTGATCGCGCGGACGACCGAGACGTAGTAGTCGCCGTCGAAGGACGGGTGGATCCCGCCCTGGAGGCAGACCTCGGTCGCGCCGCGGTCCCACGCCTCGACGACGCGGCGGACGATCTCCTCGTGCGGCACGAGATACGGCTCTCCACGCAGGTTGGCTGCGAGCTTCCCCTTCGAGAACGCGCAGAAGCCGCAGCGGAAGTAACAGACGTTCGTGTACTGGATGTTCCGGGTCACGACGTAGGTCACCTCGTCGCCGTTCACCTCGCGCCTGAGCGCGTCCGCAGCGGCGAGCACGCGCTGGCGCTCCTCGCCGCGGGCCTGGAACAGGCGGACGATCTCGTCCTCGCCGAGCTCGTCGCTCGAATCGAAGGGGACCGGGTCGCGGCGCACCACGAACGGGATCTCGCCGGTCTCGCCCGGCGACCAGGCGTCCTCGCGCGCGAGGCCGAGGGAATCGGCTGCGCGCAGCACCTGAGGGAGGACGCCGGCGTCGATCCACCCGGCGGAGATGTGCCCGGGATAGACGGTCAGCCGCGGTACGAGCTCGAGGCCGCGGCTCTCGGTCGCAGCCCGGAGCAGGTCGAGGTCGGGCCACGGGGCCTCGGGGTTGACGTGGTCGATCGTGACCGGCGACACCCCGCCCCAGTCGTCGATTCCGGCGTCGAGCAACCGGGCGAAGTCCTCGGTCAGGTTGGGCGGCGCCTGTAGCGCGACCCCGGGAGGCAGGATCAGCCGTGCGGCCGCGATCGTCCAGAGGAGCTCCTCGAGCGGCGGCTCGGGCGCATCGACCATCCGCGTTCCCGGCTTCGCGCGGAAGTTCTGGACGATCACCTCCTGCACCTGGGGCCCGGCCGCGGCGATCGCCTCGAGCGCGTGGATCCGTTCCTCGCGCGTCTCGCCGATCCCGATCAGGATCCCTGTCGTGAACGGCACCCGTGCCTCGCCGGCGAGCCGAAGCGTTTCGAGGCGGGCGGCGGGCAGCTTGTCGGGCGAGCCGAAATGGGGGCCGCCGCGCGCCGAGAGGCGAGCGGAGGTCGTCTCGAGCATCATCCCCATCGAAGCGGCAACGGGCCGCAGGAGCTCGAAGTCCGCGGCCGAGAGCACACCCGGGTTGAGGTGCGGCAGGAGCGAGGTGTGCTCGAGGACGGCGCGTGCCGCCTCGACGAGGTACTCGAGAGTCGAGCCGACGCCGAGTGCCGCCAGCTCGTCCCGGGCGGCCTGGTAGCGGAGCTCCGGCTTGTCGCCCAGCGTGAAGAGGGCCTCGCGGCAGCCCGCCCGCTCACCGGCGCGAGCCACCTCGAGCACCTCCTCGAGGCTCATGTAGGCGCGCTCTCCGCGGCGGGGCGGCGCGGCGAAGGTGCAGTAGTGGCAGACGTCCCGGCAGAGCTTCGTCAGCGGGATGAAGACCTTGGGGCTGTAGGTGACGAGCGGCCCGGTGCGCGCCTCGCGAAGGGCGCGCGCCTCGGCCATCAGTTCGTCGAGCGGGCGTTCCGCGAGTTGCACCGCGACATCGTAGTGACGGGCTCCTCCTACATCCGCTGCTGGAGCGCGAGCACGTCGGCGACGAACGGCCTGGTCATCTGGTAGAGGCCGAACTTCCGGACGGCCGCCTCGCCCTGGTACCAGGCGGCGAGCGCCAGCCGCGTGTTGCCGTCGAACTGTCCGAGCAGATGGCGCAGGTAGAGGATCCCGACCTCGACATCCCCGTCGAGCGTGTGCGGGACGGGGTGTCCGACGAGCACCTGCTCGACGTAGTCCCGCGTCGTCGGCATCACCTGCAGCACGCCGCGGGCGCCGACCGAGGAGACCACGCCGGGTTGGTAGCCCGACTCCATCCAGGAGAGGGCGCGAACGAGATGCGCCGAGACCCCGAGGCGCGCGGCCCAGTCGTCCAGGGTGCTCCTGACCTCGGTGGGCGCTGCTGCCAGCGATGCGTGCGCTGTCGCGACCGGCACCGTCAGCTGGGTTCCGACGAGGAGCGCCCTCGCGGGATCGAGCCGGTTCAGCTTCGCCAGGGTCGGCATCGGGACCTCGTAGTGTGCGGCGATCGCGGTCAGCGAGTCACCGGGCTGGACGACATAGGTCTGCTGCGGCGCCGGCTGGGCCGCCGGCGGTGTGGCCGCGACGGGCACGCTCAGGTGCGTTCCGACGAGCAGCGCCTTCGCGGGATCGAGCCGGTTCAGCGTCGCCAGGGTCGGCAAGGAGACCTTGTAGTGCGCAGCGATTGCCGTCAGCGAGTCACCGGGCCGGACGACGTAGAGCTCGTGGGTCGGTTGCGGGGTGACCCGCGGATGGCGATGGCGTCCGCTCGCGACGAGCTTTGCGAGCGTGTCGGGCCCGGCGATCCCGTCGATGCCGAGGCCCGCGTGCTGCTGGAAGGCGCGCACGGCAGTGCCGACCTTCGGCCCCATGAAGCCGTCGAGCGCACCGTGGTAGTAGCCGGTGCGGGCGAGCAGGAACTGCAGCACCGAGACGTCGAGGCCGAAGTCGCCGCCGACGATCGGCCGCTTGCCGAAGAGCGGCCGTCCGAGCCGCCCGAACGAGTAGCGCGTGCGGGTCGTGATCACGCCGGTGACCGGTAGGTGTGCACTGGCCTGCGCCACCTCGACTGCAGCGCGCGTGATCGGCCCGACCTGCCCGTCGATCGGCCCCTTGTAGAGCCCGAGCGCGCGGAGCGCGACCTGGTCGCCCGCCTGTTGCGGGCTCGCCGAAGCCGGGCCGGCCCAGAAGAGCGAACCGACCGCCAGAACGACACCGAAACCCCACCTCGAACGCACGGCTTGAGGTCCTTCGCAACCCGGCCCGCATCTCCTTCGCCGATTCGACGGGCGAAAACACCTCGAAAACACGGCCCGACCCGCCGCTCACTGCCCGTACCTGGCACCGGACATGTCCAGACGGCCGCCCGCGAATTGCAAGGATTTCCAGGCCCGACTGGGGATTCCGACGTGGCCTGTGACACTTTCGCTTGAGTAACCTGGGACCGGACACGCCCCGGCAGGCCAGGTGCGTTCTAGACCTTGAGAAGCTCGCGCGGATCGGTGGCCGGCGCCTGGCAAGTGAAGCGCTCGCAGACGTACACGGCGGCCTTCCCGTCGACGAGCTCCTTCCCGGCGAGCAGCGGGATGTCCTCGGCCGGCCCGTGGACGATCACCGCATGCGGATCCCAGCGGGTCAGTGCCCGGCGCACGACCGGCGCGTCGAGCGGCCCGACGATCGCGACCTCCCGTGGCTTCGAGAGATAGAGGTCGGCTGCGACGAGCCCCCAGCCGAACGACGACGGCCCGTTCTGCAGACCGCCGAGCTCGAGCTTGAGCACCGAGACCGCCTTCGCCTCCAGATCGTCGTCGCCGTAGATGCGCGACAGCCTGAGGAGCACCCACGCCATCATCGAGTTCCCGCTCGGCGCCGGGTGATCGTCGAAGACCTTCTTGCGGACGACGAGCGCCTCGCCGTCGTACGGCGTATCGAAGAAGCCGCCGTCCACCTCGTCGTAGAAGAGGTCGATCGCGAGCCGCGTCAGGCGGTTTGCCTCGCGGAGCCAGCGCAGGTCGCCGCTCGCGGCATGCAGCTCGAGCAGCCCATTCGCGACGAAGGCGTAGTCCTCGAGGAACCCGCTCCCCTTCGCGACCCCCTCGCGCCAGGTGCGGTGGAGCCGGCCGTCGGCCGTCGAGAGCGGGCCCGAGCAGGAACTCGCCGAGCGCCGACGCGGCCGCCACCCACTCCGCCTGCTCGAGTACGCGGCCGCACTCGGCGAGCGCCGCCAGCGCGAGACCGTTCCACGAGGCGATCGCCTTGTCGTCGAGGGGCGGCTTCGTCCGCTGCTCGCGCAGCTCGAAGAGCTCGGCCCGCTTGGCCTCGTCGAGCTCGCCGCGCAGGATGAAGCGGCCGCCCTCGAAGGTGTGGAGCATCTGGTCGGGTATATCCGCCTCGGTGCGCGTCCAGGTGAAGCTGATTCCTTCCTTGCCGTCGGTGTCCGCGTCCTGCGACGAGGCGAAACCGCCGCCGTCGAGCGCGAGCTCGCGCAGCATGTAGCCGACCGTCTGCTCGACGACCCGCCGGTACCGCTCGTCACGCGTCGTCTGGTAGCCGTGGAGGTAGCTGACGGCGAGCAGGGCGTTGTCGTAGAGCATCTTCTCGAAGTGCGGCACGAGCCAGCGCTGGTCGACCGAGTAGCGGTGGAAGCCGCCGCCCACGAGGTCGTACATCCCGCCGGCCGCCATCGCGTCGAGTGTCTTCTCGGTCATCCGCGGAACCTTCCGGCGGAACAGGAACTCGAGCGCGCTCGCCGCCGGGAACTTCGGCGCGCGCCCCCACCCGCCCCACTCCCAGTCGAAGGAGTAGGTGAGGCCCTCGATCGCCTGCCCCATCAGCTCCTCGTCGACGGGCGCGTCGACCGGCTTGAACGTCGAGACCTTGCGGATGTGATCCGTGAGCGACTCCGAGGACGCCTCGAGCTCCTCGCGCTTGTCGCGCCAGGCGTCGGCCGCCGTCGTGAGGACGTCCCTGAAGCTCCGAAGGTTGTGACGCGGCTCGGGCGGCAGGTAAGTCGCAGCCCAGAACGGCTTGCCGTCGGCGTCGGAGCAGCACGTTCAGCGGCCACCCCCCGTTGCCGTTGATCGCGACGGCGGCGTCCATGTAGACCGAGTCGACGTCGGGCCGCTCCTCCCGGTCGACCTTGATGCAGACGAAGTTCTCGTTCATCAGCTCGGCGGTCGCCGGCACCGCGAACGACTCGCGCTCCATCACGTGGCACCAATGGCAGGCGGCGTAGCCGATCGAGAGGAAGATCGGCTTCCCCTCCTCGCGCGCGCGGGCGAAGGCCTCGTCGCCCCACGGGTACCAGTCGACCGGGTTCTCCGCGTGCTGCAGGAGGTACGGGCTCGTCTCGTCTTTCAGGCGGTTCATGGCATCAAGCTAGACAAGGGGGCGTCAGGCGCGCATTTCATCATGCGAGCGGGGAGCCGGAAAGAGCCAGGGCGACCAGCGCCGCGGCGATCGAGAGCGGGACGAGCACGAGCCCGAGCGCCGATGACGTCTTCAGCGACGGCTGCACCCCCGAGGCCTGCGCGGAGCGGTACCAGAGGTACGCCGAGAGCGACCCGGTGAACGCCAGGCTCGGCCCCAGGTTGAGGCCGATCAGCAGCGAGAGCGGGTGCGCGGGCGGCTGGGCGGCGAGGAGCGCCGCGGCAGGAAGGTTGTTGACGGCCACGCTCGAGACCGCGCCGAGCGCCGCCGCGCCGGGCCCGCCCAGGTGACCGAGCAGCTTCGCCGGCCCGTCCCAGACGCGGGCGAGCGTGCCGAGCGCAACGGCCAGAGCGAAGAGGAGGCCGATGACCTGCAGATCGAGCCGGGGCCGGATCCGCCGGATGAGCACGGCGACGACCCCGACCGCGAGCACCGGCAGCGCCGCGTTGTGGAGCGCGAGGATCAGCACCGTCGCGGCGACCGTCGCGGCCAGTCCGATCCCGAACCGGATCGGCGGCGCCTCCTCGGCGAGCCCGCCCTCCAGCCTGAGCCGGAACGCCACGGCGACGAACGCGATCGTGAGCGCGACCACGACCACCCACGGGAGCGCCATCGCCTTCGCGAACTCCGCGCCCGAGGGGGACGAGTGGTGCAGCACGATCAGGTTCGTCAGGTTCGACCCGGGCAGGAGCAGCGATGCGCCGTTGGCCATGAAGAGGGCGCCGTAGAGAAAAGGCCGTACGTCGCATTCCCGCTGGCGCGCGGCGTGAAGCGCGATCGGCGTCATGAACACGACGGCGGTGTCGAGGTTGAGCACTGCGGTCACGACCGCCTCGAGCCCGAGCAGAGCCGCGAGCAGGACGACCGGGCCTCCTCCCAGCCGCTCGGCCCGGACTCCGAGGGCGGCGAACAGCCCGTCGGCCTCGTCGACCGCCCCGATCATCAGCAGCCCGGCGACGAGCACGAACGGCGGCCAGGTCTGCGATACCGCCTGGCCGAATGACCCCACGCGAACGACAGTACCCGGGCCCGTCTCGCGTCACCCCCGGCGACCGAACTGACGCACCAGCCGGGCCCTTTCGCTAGGTTCCGGTCGTGCTTTTCTCGCTCTCGACGCAGCATGAGTTGGGTCTGGCGGTGGCCGGCGGCCTGTTCATAACCTTCGCGCTGCTCTCCTCGTTCGTCTTCACGCGCAAGAACCCGAACTTCCCGGGCCAGAAGGGCCTCCGCTGGTACATCCCGCTGTGCGTCCTCTTCTTCGTCGGGATGATGTCGGCGGTGCTGATCTTCGGCCGCGAGAAGCCCGAGGCCGAGGCGGCCGGTGGCACGACCACCGCCCAGGCGGCCCCTGCGGGTGACGCAACCGCCGGCAAGGCCGTGTTCACGAGCGCGGGCTGTGCGGCGTGCCACACCTTCAAGCCGGCCGCGAGCACCGGCACGATCGGCCCGAATCTCGACGACATCGCCGACTACGCGCAGAAGGCCGGGCAGCCCCTGGCCGACTTCACCCTGAGCGCGATCACGAGCCCACCGCCGAAGTACGTGCCGCCCGGGTTCCCGACGAACGCGATGCCCTCCAACTTCGGCCAGACACTCACGCCGAAGCAGCTCGCCGACCTCGTCGCGTTCCTCGACGCCGGCCCCTAGCAGCACGCCGGGAGCGTTCCCGGGCCTCCGCTACGATTGGCCTGCCCTGGAGAAGTGGCCGAGTGGCTGAAGGCGGCGCCCTGCTAAGGCGTTATGGGGGTATAAACCTCCATCGAGGGTTCGAATCCCTCCTTCTCCGTAGCCCGCGCTGGTAACGCGAGCCTCCCGATCCTGAACGACGCTTCGGATTCGCGCGAGTGGGAAGGATCGCAACGTAGATCAGTTGCATTCCTCATGAGGAGGTGCGCACGTGCGTACGTTCATCGTTCTCGTCGTCACGGTGGCGCTGGCGTCCCAGGTGGCTACCGCGCAGGCTGCGGGCGGCCGCTCGACCACGTTCAGGGTCACGGGTCTTCGCGTCCTGTACGGGCATACGGTCACGCTCACGGGCAGGGTGGCGAGCCACAAGGCCGGCCAGCGTGTGGCAATCGTCCGTCGGGCCTATGGCCGCCCGGCCGCGTACTGCATTCGTCGTCACGCGGGGTGGTGGCTACTGGAGCTACCGCGCGAAGCCCGCGATCCAGACCGCGTATCAGGCGCGGGTGGGCGCCAGGCCCAGCCGTACCGTCACGGTCGGGGTGCAGCCGGCGGTGAGCGTGCGCGAGCTCGGCGCGGGCCGGCTGTCGGTCCAGGTCCTTCCGGGCTGGCGCTTCCGCGGTCGAATGATCAAGGTGCAGAGGCTCGTCGCCGCCGGAGCCTGGCATACGGTGATGCAGAAGCAGCTCGGGTCACGGTCTGCTCTCGTGTTCACGCCGTCGATGCCGAGCTCGACGATCCGGATCGCACTGAGCGTCAACCAGGCCGGCGCGGGTTACCTCGGTGGGGTCAGTCACCGGCTCCGCTACCACGCGTACTCGTTGTCAATCGCACCGTCGGGGTACAGGATCCGTTTCGGTAGCCCGCTGACACTCTCGGGGAGGCTGAGCAGTGCCGGTCCCGGGCAGACGGTCACGATCTACCAGCAGCAGTTCAAGCGATCGTCGCCGTTCCGGGTCGCGACCGTGCGGACCGGTCCCGGCGGAAAGTGGAGCTACAGCATCAAACCGGTCGTCCAGGTCAGCTTCTTCGCGCGCTCGGGCAAGCTTCAAAGCCGGCGAGTGCGGGTCGGCGTGATGCCGTTGATCGCTGCGAAGCTCTCCACCGGCGGTCAGATCAGGGCCCATGTGTTTGCGGCAGTCGGATTCAAGGGTCGCCTGGTCAAGCTCCAGCACGAGATCGGGAACGGGGTCTGGCAGACCCTGATGCAGAGGCCCCTCGACTACAGGTCGAATGTCGTGTTCGCGCAGCAACCGCAGTCAGGAGTGCTGCGGGTCGCGATGAGCGTCAACGAGGCAGGCGCCGGCTACCTCGGCGCGCTGAGCAAGCCTCTGACCTATCACGCAACCTGATCCGTCCGGTGTGGCCCGGGGCAGCCGTCGCCCCGGGCCACACGCAACCGAGCCCGCCAGGCGCTTTATTCTTCGGCCGTGGAGCTGCTCGAGCGCGATCGCGCACTCGCCGTCCTCGCCGAGGGCCGCGAGGCAGCCGCGCGGGGCACCGGCAGGGTCGTCTTCGTCACCGGGGAGCCGGGGATCGGCAAGACCGCTCTCGCGAGGCGTTTCGCGGACGATCTCGCTCCCGGCGCGCAAGTGCTCGTCGGCGCCTGCGACGACCTGTCGATCCCGCGGCCCCTCGGGCCGTTTCGAGACTTCGCGAGCGCGGTCTCCGGAGAGCTGGCGGCGGCTCTTTCAGCCGGAGCGGCCTCGCACGAGATCCAGACCCTGTTGATCGCCGAGCTGCGACGGCCGCCGCACCCGACCGTGCTCGTGCTCGAGGATGTCCAGTGGGCGGACGATGCGACGCTCGACGCGGTCACGGTGCTCGGGCGCCGGATCGGTTCGCTGCCGGCGCTCCTCCTGCTCACCTATCGGCCCGGGGAGGTGCCGCCTGGCCACCCACTCCACGCGACGGTCGCTGCGGTCGCACCCGAGGACTCGGTGTTTATCGAGCTCGAGCCGCTCTCGGAGAGCGCCGTCGCATCGCTCGTCGGCGACCGGGCGAACGAGGTGTTCGCAGCCACGCGGGGCAACCCCTTCTACGTCACGGAGCTGGTCGGCTCGCAGGCCTCGGTCGGGCTGCCTCCGACGGTGACCACCGCCGTTCTGGCCCGCGCGTCCCGGCTCGACGAGGACGCGCGGCACCTGGTCGAGCTGGTCTCGGTCGTGCCCGGTCGGGTTCCGAACCCGATGCTCGATGCGCTGATGCCGAACTGGAGCGCGGCCGCGGCGGAGCCCGAGCGGCGGCAGCTGCTCGAGGTCGAGCCACGTCACGTGCGCTTCCGGCACGAGCTGGCGCGGCACGCGATTCGCTCCAGCATCCCGACCGCCGGGCGGCGCCGCCTGCACGCGGAGATCCTCGAGGTCCTGCTCGCGACCGACGCCGACCCGTCCGACACCGTCCACCATGCAGAGGCGGCCGGAGCGCAGGACGTCGTCGCCGAGTACGCGCTCATCGCCGCCCGCCGGGCCGCCGCGGTCGAGTCGAATCGAGAGGCGTTCTCCCACTACCGCCGGGCCGCGGACTTCGTCGACCGGCTCCCGGCGCCCGACCAGGGCGCCGTCCTCGAGGAGATCGCGACCGCCGGCTACCTCGTCGGTCGACTCCCCGATGCGTTCTCGGCGATCAGGCGGGCGATTGCGGCCTACCGCGAGCTCGGCGACGACGCCGCCGTCGGCCGCTGCGAGCGGATCCTCTCCCGGCTGCACTGGATCGCCGGAGACGGCGCGAACGCCCGGAAGGCTGCGTTCGAGGCGATCGCCATGCTCGAGCCGCTCGGTCCCTCGAGCGAGCTGGCCCGCGCCTACAGCACCGTCTCTCAGCTCGAGATGCTCGCGGAGGACCTCGACGCGACGCTTCTCTGGGGCACACGCGCGCTCGACCTCGCGACGCAACTGGGGGACCAGCAAACGCGGGCGCACGCGCTCGTCAACATCGGCACCGCGCGGCTCAACTCGGAGGGCACCACCGAGACGCTCCTCGAGGCCTACGCCGTCGCCGAGGCTGCCGGCGATCGACACGAGGCCGCGCGGGCGCTCGACAACCTCGGCTACAGCCTGTTCGGCTGGGTCCGGCCGAAGGAGTCGCTCCGTTACGCCGAGCGGGCGGCCGCGTACGGCACCGGGCATGAGCTGTTCATCATCGCCTCGTACGCTGCGGTCGTCGTCGCGTGGCTGCGGCTCCGAGCAGGAGCGTGGGACGAGGCCGAGCGGCGCACGAGACGCGAGATCGAGAGCGGCGTGGTCGTCCGGTTGATCGCGAAGACCGTCCTGGCCGAGCTGGCTGTACGGCGCGGCGACCCCGATGCGGCGGAGCGGCTCGCCGAGGTCGGCGCCGAGGCCGATCGGACGGGCGAGCCTCAGCGGATCGCCCCCGTCCTCGAGCTCGAGATCGAGTGGGCGCTGACCACCGGCGCCCCGATGCCGACCGCGCGGCTGGAGCGGCTGGTCGGGCAGATCCGGCCCCACGGCAATCTCGGCTCCCGGTACGCGATGAGAGCGGCGGCCTGGGCGGCGGTTGCCGGGATCCAGGTGGCCGTGGACACCCCGATGTCACTCCCCCACGCCGCCATGGCCCGACGTGACTGGCGCGCGGCCGCGGACGCGTTCCGCGAGGTCGGCTGGCTGTACGACCGCGGGCTGATGCTTTCGCTCCTCGACGACGAGGAGGCACTCGGCGAGGCGATCGAGATCGCCCGCGATCTGGGCGCCGAGCCGCTCACACGACGCGTGACCGTCCGGATGCGCGAGCTCGGGTTGCGCGTCCCACGCGGACAAAGGGAAGCCTCACGCTCGAACCCCGCCGGACTCACGACCCGTCAGCTCGAGGTGCTGATTCTCGTGGCCGACGGCCTGACGAACGCGGAGATCGCAGACCGGCTCGTCGTCTCACCGAGAACGGCAGAGCATCACGTCGCCGCGGTGCTACGCAAGCTCGGCGCAGCCACCCGCCGCGACGCCGCACGCCGGGCGTTCGAGCTCGGCCTCTCCGAGCGCCCCTGAGCGAAAAAGCGCGGCTGCACTAGGAGAGCGCAGCGGCGACGGCCGCGAACGCACGGTGGTGATCCTGCGTGACGAGTTGGTCGAGCGCGTACGGAAGGCTCGAGAGCTTCACGATCACGACCTCTGCCGCCGGGTCGATCCACAGAAACTGCCCGTAGATCCCGACGGCGAAGAAGGAGCTGTCCTCGCCACCGGTATTCCACCACTGGGCGCGGTAGCTCCCCGCCGGATATGCGCGTGCGAAGTCCGTTCCCGCCATCAGCCGCGGGTCGGCGCCGGCGCGGATCCGCGCTACCCAGTCGCTCGAGCACACCCTGTGATCGCCGAACGACCCCTTGTCGAGCACCAGCAAGCCGAAGCGGGCCAGGTCGCGGAGCGAGACCGACAGGCCGCCGTTCGCGAACGCGAACCCGGCCTGATCGACGCTGATGAACGCGTCGTGCTCGGCGCCGACTCGTGACCAGAGCGCCTCGCCGAGCAGCTCCGGGTACCGCCGCCCGCTCGCCCGCTCGAGCACCCAGGCGAGCACGTCCGTGGTGGCGGAGCAGTACTGGAAGGCTCGCCCGTGCTCTCCCTTCGGGCGCCAGCGCGCGGAGGAACTCGTATGAGCTCTCGGGATCCTCGATCCGCCGGGGCCGCCACCCGGCCGCACGGTCCTGGGCCTGGACCTCGGACTCGGGGTTGGCGTAGTCCTCGTCGAACTCGAGGGACGCGGTCATGTCGAGCAACTGCGAGATGGTGGCCTCCCCGTAGGTCGAGTCCCACAGCTCGGGCACGTACGTCGCGACCGTCGCCTCGAGGTCGACGGCGCCGGACTCGACGATTCCCCCGGCGAGGATGCCGCAGAGCGATTTCGACACCGACATCAGCAGGTGCCGCGTGGCCGGGAGCATGCCGTTGAAGTACCTCTCGAACACGATCCGGCCGCCCTTCAGCACGAGAAACCCGTCCGCGTAGGTCTGCTCGAGGAACGCCTCGAGGGTCGAGGCGCAGCTCACCCCGTCCAGCACGAGCCCGTCGAGCTCCTCGGGGGCTTCGACCAGCGGCAGGACGGGCGTGCTGCCGCGCGAGACGACGGCGGAAGGCACGAGCTCGCTCGCATGCTGGAAGGACCAGCGGTTCATCGGCCCCTCCTGCCAGTTCGCCACCGTCACGAGCCGGGAAGGGTCGGGTGGCGATCCGAGCATGAGCCCGAGATCCGCGGCCGTGGCGGGATTCCGCGCTGCCGTCCTCGCCCCCCGCGTCACCGTGCTCCCCTCCGACTCGCCGCCGGCGAAATGGCAGGCCGCCACGTGATCGGGCGAGACCGCGACCCGCGGCGGATCGATCGTCTCGCAGGCCTCCGGCCGGCCGAGCTTCTCGCGGAGCGCACAACGGGGATGGAAGCGGCAGCCGCTCGGGAGCTCCCAGGTCGAAGGCAGCTCGTCCTCGAGCGGTGCCGGCTCGTCCAGGGAGGCGCTACCGCGGCCGCGCGTGCTCGCCAGCAGCGCCTGCGTGTACGGATGGCGAGGGTCGTCGAGCAGCGCGGCGGCAGGGCCCTCCTCCACCAGCCTGCCGAGGTACATGACGCCGATCCGATCGCTGAGGTGCCGTACGACTGACAGGTCGTGGGAGATCAGGAGATACGTCAGGCCGTGCCGGTCGCGCAGCTCGACGAGGAGGTTCAGGATCTGAGCCTGCACGACGATGTCGAGCGCCGAGGTGGGCTCGTCGAGAACCACGAGGCGAGGGCCGGTCGCGAGCGCGCGTGCGATCACGACGCGCTGGCACTGCCCGCCCGAGAGCTCGTGCGGATAGCGGCGAAGATGGATCGGCAGGAGCCCGACGTCCTCGAGCAGGCCCGCGACGCGTGCCCGGAGCTCGGCCCCCCGGGCGAGCCGGTGGGTCGTCAGCGGCTCGGAGATCAGGCGGTCGACGGTCAGGCGCGGGTCGAGTGCCGCCGCCGGCTGCTGGAAGACGAGCTGGATGTCCCGGCGCAGGCCCCGTCTGACGCTTCGGTCGGCCGCGCTGAGATCGATCCCGTCGAACTCGATCGAGCCCTCCGAGAGCGGCGTCAGCCCGAGGATGCACCGCGCGACCGTTGTCTTGCCGGACCCCGATTCGCCCACGAGGCCGAACACGCGGCCGGCCGGGATCGCCAGGTCGACGCCGTCGACGGCGCGAATCGAGGCTCGTTTCCGGCCCGATCCATGAACCGGATACACCTTCACGACCTCCCGCAACTCGAGCAGGGCGGCGCTCACAGGGCATCGCTCCGATGGCAGGCGGCGGTGTGGCCCGAGCCGACCTCGGCGAGCGCGGGACGCTCCTCGCGACACAGGTCGATCGCGAGCGGGCAACGCGGAGCGAACGGGCAGCCCGGCGCATCGTCGAGCTCCGTGGGGACCGTGCCGGGCACGGTCGGTAGCGGTGCGCCCGGCGCGGCCCGGCCGGGCAGCGCCTCGAGGAGCGCCCGCGTGTACGGGTGCCGGGGCCGTCGGAGCAGCTCCTCGGCCCCACCCGTCTCGACCACGCGACCGGCGTAGAGAACCGCGATCCGATCGCAGAAGTCGCTGACGAGGTCGAGGTCGTGGCTGATGAAGAAGACTCCGAAGCCCTGCTCGCGCTGGAGCCGGCGCAGGAGGCGGAGGATCTGCTGCGCGATCGTGACGTCGAGGGCGGTGGTCGGCTCGTCTGCGATCAGGAGGCTCGGCCGGCAGATGATCGCCATCGCGATCATCGCGCGCTGCAGCATGCCGCCCGAAAGCTCGTGCGGGTAGAAGCGCATCACGCTCTCCGGGTTGGGCAGCCCGACCGCGCGCAGCGTCTCCGCGACGAGGCTCTCCGTCTCCTTCTTGCCGATCCCCAGGTGCTTTCTCGCCACCAGGCCGATCTGGTCGCCGACGGTGAAGACGGGGTTGAAGCTCGTGCCCGGGCTCTGGAAGATCATGCTGATCTGGCCGCCGCGAATCGACCGGAGATCGCGCGGCGAGAGCCCGAGCAGGTCGCGTCCGTCGAAGGTGATCCGACCCGTTGCCCGCGCGTTCTCCGGCAGCATCCGCAGGACCGAAAGGCCCGTCAGCGTCTTGCCGCATCCGGTCTCGCCGACGACGCCGACCGCCTCGCCGACGCCGACGTCCAGGCTCACCCCGCGGAGCGCGTGCGAGGTCACGCGGCCGTCGCGCGAGAAGTCGACCCGAAGGTCGTCGATCTCGAGCAGCGTGCTCACCGGGTGCCCGACCTCGGGTCGAGGACGTCGCGAAGAACGTCACCGAGGAGGTTGAACCCGAGCACCGTGACGAAGATCGCGATCCCCGGGAAGGTCGAGATCCACCATTCGGTCTGGATCGTCTCGCGACCGTCGGCGACCATCAGGCCCCAGTCGGCGAGCGGCGGCTGCGAGCCGAGCCCGAGGAACGCGAGCGCACCGACAGCGAGGATGACGGTGCCCAGATCGACGGTCGCCTGGACGAGGATCGGCGTCGTCGAGTTTCGCAGCACGTGCCTCGCGAGGATCACCGGCTCGCGAACGCCGAACACGCGGGCCGCGTCGATGAACGGCGCCTCTCTCAGCGACTGGGTCACCGTGCGGGAGAGGCGGGCATACCAGGGCCACCACGAGATCACGAGCGCGATCGCCGCGTGGTAGAGGCTCGGCCCCAGGAGCGCCGAGATCACGATCGCGAGCAGAAGCGGCGGGAAGGCGAGGAAGAGATCGGTGATCCGCATCAATGCCTCGTCGAGCCAGCCGCCCCGATACCCGGCGATCATGCCGAGCGGCACCCCGATCAACATCGCGAGCAGGACGACGACGAGGGAGACGCCGAGCGCCGGCCGAGCGCCGAAGATGACGCGGCTGAGGATGTCCCGGCCGAGGTGATCGGTGCCGAACAGGTGCTGCCAGCTCGGGAGCGAGGTCGCGGGCCGGGACGTCGGCGACTCCCCTCCCCTGCGCCGGATAGGGAGCGAGGATCGGCGCAGCCAGCGCGACGAAGACGAGGAGCGCGATGATCGAGCCACCGACCTGGGCGGCCCGCTGCCGCCGGAGCACCCGGTAGGCACGGCGCGACATCCCACCGGTTGAGCGATACGCGGGCGGAAGCTGCTCGGGCGAGTCGAGGGTGACGCTCATTGCAGCCTGATCCGCGGGTCGAGCTTCGCCTGGATCAGGTCAACGACGAAGTTGATCGTCAGGAAGGCGAAGGCTCCGAGGAGCGTGATCCCCATGATCGCCGGGTAATCGACGTTGAGCAGCGCGTCGGTCGCGTACTGGCCGATCCCGGGCCAGTCGAACACGATCTCGACGAAGAAGCTGCCGGTGATCAGGTACGCGAGCGACAGCCCGGACACGGTCAGCGTCGTCGGCATCGCGTTGCGAAGCGCGAGCCGCCAGAGCACGAGTCGTTCGCCGAGCCCGAACGTCCTCGCGGTGCGGATGTAGTCCTGCCCGAGCACGTCGAGCATCGCAGCCCGGGTCATCCGCGTGATCAGGGCGGCCGGATAGGCCGCGAGCGTGATCGCCGGAAGGATGATGTGCGTCGCCGCGTCGTGGAACCCGGACCAGTCGCCGGCCAGGACCGAGTCGGCGAGGTAGAACCCCGTGACCTTCGGGATCGGATGGAGCACCGAGGTCTCGAGGCTGATCCGGCTCGTGGCGGGCAGGAGATGCAGCCACTGGGCCATCAGCACCTGGAGCAGCAGCCCGAGCCAGAACACGGGCATCGAGATCCCGACGACCGACCCGACCCGGACGCCCGCGTCCGAGACCCCTCCCTTGCGATGGGCCGCGAGGATCCCGAGCGGGATCCCGACCGCCAGGGCGATCACCATCGCGACGAAGATCAGTTCCAGTGTCGCCGGCAGCCTCGTGGCGATGCCGCCGAGCACCGGCTCCTTGGTCGCGAGCGATCTTCCCCAGTCTCCTTGAACGAGGTTCTGCAAGTAGGTCCAGTACTGCACGTAAACGGGGCGGTCGAGCCCCAGTTGCTTCGTGACACGTGCGATCTCCGCGGGCCGGGCGAGCGGCCCGATGTAGACGACAGCCGGGTCCGAGGGCACGACCCGCGCGAGCAGGAACGTGATGGTCGTGATCCCGAACAGCGTTACGAGCGAGGCGAGGAGCCGCCGAGCTACCCAGCGTGACACTCGACGGCCCCTCGCTTCCCCTTATCTAGGGCGTCCCTAGCCCTTGAGCTTGATCGGATAGAAGAACGTGACGAACGGGTAGTTGACGTTCGACGAGTTTCTCACTTGCAGGTCGTTCGGGACGAGCAGCACCGACTTGAGGTCGTAGAGGTAGACGCCCGGTGCCTGGTCGTAGAGCATCTGCATGGCCTTGCTGTAGAGCGCCTGCGCCTTCGAGGCCGACGTCCCGGTGATCGCGGCTCCGGTGTCGACGAGCTTGTCGTAGGCCGGGCTGTTCCAGTAGCTGAGGTTGAAGAACGGCTTGGCGCTGCTGTGGAAGAGCGACCACAGGTTGTCCGCGCCGGCGTCGCTGTAGGTGGGCCAGTACTGGAGCAGGAACATGTCCTGCGCCTTCTTGGGATCGCCCTTCGCGAGCGCCCACTGCTGGTTGAACAGGATCGGCTTCAGCGTCACCTTCACGCCGATCTTGGCGTAGGCGTCCTTGATCAGCGGCGCATAGCGGGCCTCGTCCTGGTTCTCGGCGGCGTAGGTCAATGTCATCGAGAAGCCGGAGGCATGGCCGGCCTGCTTCAGCAGGGCCTTCGCCTTGGCGATGTTCGTCCTGTACTGCGGCGTCTTCGCGCTCCACGGGAAGATCCCGAACGGGACGGGTCCCCGCGCCTGGCTGCCGTACCCGAACGAGCCGACGCTGATGATGTCCTTGTACGGCGTCGCGTACGAGAGCGCCCGCCGGACGAGGGCGTTGTCGAGGGGAGGCCGCGTCGTGTTGAAGAACCCGACGTAGTTCCGGGACGTCTGCCGCACGAGCAGGCTGTACTTGCCGCCCGCAGCCAGCTTCTTGACGTTCTCGAGCGGCACCGACAGCGCGAGGTCGATCTGGCCGGAGGTCAGCATCTGCTGCTGGACGATCGCCTCCGGAGTGATCTCGATCACGACGTTGCTGAAGCGGTTCCCGGTCCAGCCGCCCCAGTAGTTGCTGTAGCGGGTGAGGACGACCTCCTTGCCGGCGGTGTACGACTTGAGCATGTAGGGGCCCGTGCCGCAGTCCTTGCCGGACTCGAAGTAGTTCGGGTCGGCTGCTGCGGCCTTGAGCGCGGCCGGGCAGACGATCCAGGCTCCGTCCTCGGAGGAGGCGATCAGGTCGACGCGCGTCGGGCTCTTCATCTTGATCACGACGGTGGACGAGTCCGGTGCCGTGACCGACGAGAGCGCCGCCCAGATGAACGAGGCTCCGCCGTGATCGGCCGCGGCCTCGATCGACTGCTTGACGGCGTCGGCCGTGAGCGGCTCGCCGTCGTGGAAGCTGACTCCACGGCGGAGGTGGAACGTCCAGGTCTTACCGTCCGCGCTCTTCGACCACGACTTGGCGAGGCCGGGGCGGAACGGGGTCGATGCGCCCGGAGGGTTCGCGTAGACGAGCGGCTCGTAGAGGTTCGCCATGTACAGCACCTCGGTCGAGAACGACTTCACCGGATCCCAGGTCGTCACCTGGGCGGTCGATGCGACCCGCAGGAGATCGGTCGACGTTGAATGCTGGGCCGAGCCGGCCGAGCCAACCGTGACGACAACGAGTGCCGCCGCGACGCTCGCGCCGAGAGTGACGAGCTTGCTTCTTCTACGCATACGACGACCTCCTTGAGGTGACAGTTTCGACGTGCTCAGTCATGGGACGCCGCCGACGAGGCCGAAGTTGAGACGGCCGGCAGGTAGTCGAGCCGGGCAGCGGTGGTGCCGCGGGGAGCCTTGAGGTTCCGGAAGCGATGACGCGAGCACTATCGAGCACGCGAGCTAGACTTTCCAATACGCAATTAGGCATGAACCGATGCCTTGGAGGTATCGATGGAGCTGCGCACGCTGCGCTACGTCCTCGCAATCGTCGACCACGGCTCGGTAACGGCCGCGGCCCGTCAGGTGCACGTTGCCCAGCCGGCGATCTCCCGGCAGGTGCAGGCACTCGAGGCGGAGCTCGGGGTCGACCTGTTCGTGCGCGACGGCCGAAGCCTTCGGCTCAGCCCTGCGGGACGCCGGCTCCTGCCGATCATCCGCGATCTGATCGCCCGCGCCGACACCGCCCGCTCGACGATGATCGCGCTCGCGCAAGGCGTCCAGGTTCACATCACCGCGGCGGTGCATCACACGACGATCGCGGATGTGATCGCGCCGTTCGTCGCAGCCCGCGGCACCTCGTTGGCGACGCCCACGTTCGTCGTCGCCTCCGCCGATGCGGCCTACCAGGCGCTCGCTCGCGCCGAGGTCGACCTGGCAATCTCGACGAGCCCTCCGCCCGCGGACGTCGCCTCGCTCCTCGTCGCCCGCTTCCCGATCTGGGCGCAGGTGCCCTCGACCGATGAGCTGGCACGTCACGAGCGGGTCCGGCTCGGCACGCTCTTACGACGTGGACTCGTCGTCCTGGATCTCACCCACGGCACCCGCCGGGCGTTCGACGACGAAGTGCGGCAGATCAACGGGAGCTACCGCATGGTCGCGGAGGTGGGCGTCGCCGAGGTCGCCCAGGCGATGTCCGCCTCCGGCATTGGGGTCGCGATCCTCACGGACGACCCGGCGTACGAGCTGCGCAAGCTCTACATCGACGGGCGCGACGGCCCGCTGCACATCTCGCTCCATGCCGCCTGGGACCCGACCCACTACGCGGCCGCGGCGATCCGCGACTTCGCCGTGGCCCTCGCGGCGCACACGGCGGGTGTGGCAGGGTCATCGGTGGACTTGCGCCCGTCCGCTGAGAGTGATCGCGGGGGCGCCCGGTGATGCTCGGCTACGACTAGCGCCCCTGGAGGGGTGGCAGGGCGGCGAATGCGGCGGTCTCAGAAACAGGGACCCGCTCGGTTTCCGGCCTTGGGGCTTTACCGCACGGGGACAAGGCAACAGCGCGGAAGCACTAGGCGAACAACTCCACCCTACGCTCACTGAGCGAGAGTGCTAGCGCGCCGCGTAGTCGAGCTCGAGGAAGTCGCTCACCTCTGACAGCCACCGTTCCTGGACGAAGCGAACGTGATCGCGGTGCTCGTTGTAGCCGTCATAGGCGGAACGGTCCGCGAACTCCATCGAGATGCCGAAGCGGTAGCCGTTCTTCGGGCTGACCTCCGCGAGGAGCTCGAAGTCGTCGACCCCCGGGATAGCCGCGAGCTGTCCAGCCGCCTCGAGGAAGTCATGTTCTTCTTCCGATCCGTCCGGATGGACGAGCGTGAATGCGACCGTGTGGCGTATTCGCCCCGTTACCATCCCACGAGGCTACAAGACCCTGATTCACGCGGTACGGTACTCGACGGTTTCGCGCCGGCCCGACCCGGACGAGCGCAGGATCGCATCGCAGACCTCTGCGGCCCGGTACCCGTCTTCGAACGTGGCGCCGTGCGGCGCGACCTCGGAGTTGCCGGCGATTGCATCGAGCAGATGGTGGAGCTCATGGACAAACGTGTGCTCCCATCCGATCACGTGGCCGTGGGGCCACCACCAGCTCCAGAACGGATCGTCGGCCTCGGATACGAGCACGGTGCGGAAGCCCCTCGTGCCCTCGCTCCATTGGAGCTCGTTCAGCCGCTCGAGCTCGAACGCGAGCGAGCCTTTCGAGCCGTTGATCTCCCAGCCGAAGGCGTTCTTGCGTCCCGGCGCGAAGCGGCTGGCCTCGATCGTGCCGACCGCGCCGCCGTTGAACTCCGCAACCGCCTCGAACGCATCGTCGACCTCGCGTCCCGGCATGAACGTTCGCGTCGAAGCCGAGACAGCCGTAATCTCACCGACCAGGTAGCGGCCGAGGTCGATCACATGCGCACCGAGATCTCCGAGTGCTCCCGACCCCGCAGCGTCCCGCTCGAAGCGCCAGGCCTTGTCCGTCGTCGTTCCCCACTCCTGCAGGTACCGCCCGCGAAAGTGGTGGATCTCGCCGAGGTCTCCGTCCTCGATCATCCGTCGGGCGAGTCGCACAGCAGGCACGAACCGGTAGTTGAATGCCGTCATGTGCTTGACGCCCGCCCGCTCGACGCGCTGCCAGATCTCGTAGCTCTCCTCTGCGCTCCGCCCCAGGGGCTTCTCGCAGAAGACGTGCTTGCCCGCCTCGGCCGCCGCGATCGTCGGTTCGGCGTGGAGGTTGTTCGGCCCCGAGTTGTCGAAGAGCTCGACGTCCGGGTCGGACACGAGGCCGGCCCAGTCGGTCACGAACCGCTCGAAACCGTAGCGAGCCGCTGCAGCGCTCACCGCGGCCTCGTCACGCCCTGCGATCGAGACCAGGCGCGGCATCAGCGGCGGTGGCCACGCCATGTACGCGAGCGTCTTGTAGGCGTTCGCGTGCGCCTTGCCCATGAAGGCGTAGCCGAGCATGCCGACCCCGATGTTCGGGATCTTCACGGCCGCCCCGGAGGCGGACTGGACTCCGATTCCACCGCTCATAGGGCAACCTTCGGTGGCCCTATGAGTTTCTGCTTCGGCGCTGGCGAAGCCGGCACCTCCGCTTTGAGCTCCGTCCAGCCTACGCTCATGTCCCCGCCTCCTGCATCGCGGCGTCGAACGCGATGGCGGAGGGTGAGAAGTCGGCGCGGCGAACGAACGCCAGCGCATCCGCCGCGCCCCAGTCACGGTCCATGCCGCTGTCTTCCCACTCGATCGAAAGCGGCCCCTGATAGCCAATCCGGTTCAACGCGCGGAACAGATCCTCGAAGTCGACGTCGCCGTGCCCGGGGGACACGAAGTCCCAGCCGCGGGCCTCCTCCCCGAAGTTCAGGTGGGAGCCGAGGATCGAGCGGCGGCCGTCGAGCCGGCGCTTGGAGTCCTTGACGTGCACGTGATAGATCCGGTCGGCGAACTCGAGCGCGAACTGCGCCGCGTCGAGGAACTGATGCGCGAAGTGGCTCGGGTCCAGATTGATCCCGAACGCCGGCCGGTTGCCGATCGCGTCCAGCGTCCTGCGCGTGGTCGGGAAGTCGTACGCGATCTCCGTCGGATGCACCTCGAGACCGAAGCGGACTCCTTCGGCGTCGAACACGTCCATGATCGGCCCGAACCGCTCGGCGAACTCAGCGTACCCTCGCTCGATCTCCTCGAAGTCGTTTGGCGGGAACGAGTAGATCAGGTGCCAGATCGACGAGCCGGTGAACCCGTTCACCTGCGTCACGCCGAGCCTGCCGGCCGCGCGGGCAGTGTCGGCAAGGCGCGCAGCGGCGCGGCCGCGGACCCCCTCCGGGTCGCCGTCGCCCCACACCTCGGGCGGGAGGATCGCGCGATGGCGCTCGTCGATGCGGTCGCACACCGCCTGTCCGACGAGATGGGCTCCGAGCGCCCAGACTCCGAGGCCGTGACGGTCGAGCAACTCGCGGATCCGACCGGCGTAGCCGTCGTCGGCGAGGGCCCTGTCGACCTCGAAGTGGTCGCCCCAGCATGCGAGCTCGAGCCCGTCGAATCCGACCGCGGCCGCCCTGGCGGCAAGCTCCTCGAGCGGCAGGTCGGCCCACTGGCCCGTGAAGAGCGTGACCGGGCGCGTCATCGCGGTCATCGGAGCGACGCCCACGGCTCGTCTTCCGAGACGTCGACGAGGGCGTACCCGTCATTGCCGAGCGAGGGACCGATGACGACCTGAAGGTGGGCCCTCTCGTCACCGTCGTTGTAGGACGCGTGCACGACGCCCTCGTCGATGTAGATCGAGTCGCCCGGGCGGAGCGTCGCCGACTCGCGCTCCAGGAACTGCGTGATCGTGCCTTGTGTGACGATGATCATCTCCTCCTGGCCGTCGTGGCGGTGGAAGGCGTGGCCCTCGCCGGGCTCGAGCGTGACGTCCATCACGACGAGCGACTTAGCGCCCGTGTTCGCCGGGCGGCAGCGCCACCCGATCGCCCCCCAGTCGAACCCTTCCTGGTCGACGTCTCGCTGCATGACGAATCTGCTCATCACCCTCCTTTGTGGGCTACGGGAATCGCCTTGAACCGGCGCATGTTCTCAGTCATCGCAACCTCGGTCGGCAGTCGCTCCATCGAGGAGGCACCAAAGAAGCCGATGATGCCCTCGGTGCGCTGGATCACGTAGGCGGCGTCGTCCGGCTCCGAGATCGGGCCGCCGTGGCACAGCACCAGGATCTCCGGGTTGATGCTCTTCGCTGCATCGTGCATCGCCTGGATCAGCGGAACACACTCGGCGAGCGTCAACGCGGTCTCGGCGCCGATCGCACCGCCCGTGGTGAGCCCCATGTGCGGTACGAGAACGTCGGCGCCCGCCCGTGCCATCGCCGCCGCCTGGTCCGGGTCGAAGACGTAGGGCGCGGTGAGGAGGCCCCGTCGGGAGGCGATGCCGATCATGTCGACCTCGAGGCCGTACCCCATGCCGGTCTCCTCGAGCCCGGTCCGGAAGGTCCCGTCGATCAGCCCGACGGTCGGGAAGTTCTGAACGCCGCTGAAGCCGATGCGGCGGAGCTCGTCGAGGAAGACCGGCATCAGCCGGAACGGATCGGTGCCGCAGACGCCCGCCAGCACGGGCGTGTCCCTCACGACGGGGAGGACCTCCCGCGCCATGTCCACGACGATCTCGTTGGCGTCGCCGTAGGGCATGAGCCCGGCCAGTGAGCCCCTGCCGCCCATGCGGTAGCGGCCGCTGTTGTAGATGATGATCAGGTCAGCGCCGCCGACTTCGGCGAGCTTGGCCGAGAGCCCTGTGCCTGCGCCGGCGCCGATGACCGGCTTCGCGGCGGCGACCTGCGCGCGGAGGCGTTCCAGCGCCTCGTCGCGGTTCACGCCGCCTCGCCGATCAGCTCGTGCAGCTTGTCCGCCATTGCGTGCGCGAACGCCGGATCGTTGATCTCCTCGTCGCGCTCGTGTACCTCGACGCGGGGCGCGAGCGTTTCCCGCAACCCGTCGCGCAGCGCCTCGTCTGCGTTCGAGTCGTGGAACGGCTGCCCGTCGACCGCGATCATCGACACACCGCGCAGCGGTACGAAAAGCGCCGTGGGGCCGGATGCAGCCGACAGCTTGCGCCCGACCTCGCGCCCGAGCTCACGGCACTCCTCGGGCGTCGTGCGCATGAGCGTGACGGCCGAGTTGTGGACGTACAGGTTGCGGGTCTCGAATTGGGGCGGCACCGTCTCGCGCGGGCCGAAGTTGACCATGTCGAGCGCGCCGAGCGACACCACCTGCGGAAGCCCGGAGGAGCCGGCGGCCGTCAGCCTTTCGGGCCCGGCGGAGAGGACGCCGCCCACGAGCTCATCGGCGAGCTCGGTCGTCGTCACGTCCAGGACGCCCGCGAGGTAGCCGGCCTTCACGAGCGCCTCCATCGATCGCCCTCCGGCGCCGGTCGCATGGAAGACGAGCACCTCGTAGCCGAGCTGCTCGAGCCGCTCGCGCGCCGCGGTCACGCACGGCGTCGTGACGCCGAACATGGTCGCGGCCACGAGCGGCTTGGTCTCGAGCGCCGGCACCGTCGCCCGCACCATCCCGGCGATCGCCCCGGCCGCGTTGGCCATGATCCGCGCCGAGATCCGGTTGACTCCGGAGACGTCGACGACCGAGTACATCATGGTGACGTCGACGGCTCCGACATAGGGGCGGGTGTCGCCCGAGGCGAGCGTCGAGACCATGAGCTTGGGCAAACCGACCGGGAGCGCGCGCATCGCGCGCGTCGCGATCGAGGAGCCGCCCGAGCCGCCAAGCGCCAGCACGCCGTCGACCCGCCCTTCCGCGTGCAGACGCAGCACCACGGCTTCGGCCCCGGCACCCATCGCCTCGACCGCGGCTCCTCGATCGGCACGCCGCTCCAGCTCCGTCACGTCCGCGCCGCCGGCGCGCGCGACCTCGTCTCGAGCCACATCAGGGCAGATGCCGGCCGGCTCATGCACGCCCGCGTCGATGACGATCACGTCGATTCCGTGCTCGGACAGCCGGTCGCGCAGGAAGGCGTACTCGCGGCCCTTGGTGTCGAGCGTTCCGACAAGGGCTACCGCCACGACGCTCAGGCCCTGTCCGCGAGAGGCTCGACACCGAGGAACCGGCGCTGCAGCTCGACGTCCGACGTGAGCTCGGCGGCAGTCGTCTCCGCTGCGAGCGAGCCGGCAACCATCACGAGAAGTCGATCCGCGATGGTGGTCGCGACTCCGAGGTTCTGCTCGATCAGGAGCACCCCCAGGCCTTCCTCCGCGAGCTTCACGAATGTCTCGATCAGCTGTTCGACGATCGCCGGAGCGAGGCCTTCGGAGGGCTCGTCCATCACGAGCAGCGTGGGGTTCGTGACGAGGGCGCGTCCTATTGCGAGCATCTGCTGCTCGCCGCCCGAGAGCTCGGCGCCGCCGTTGCGCTTCCGCTCGGCGAGGCGCGGAAACAGCTCGTAGATCCCGTCGACCGTCCAGCGCTTGCCGGAGCTTCGCCCCGCGACCATTCGCAGATGCTCGTCGACGGAGAGCGACGGGAAGAGCCGCCGGCCCTGCGGCACGAAGCCGATGCCGAGCCCGGCGATCCGGTAGGAGGCGCGGCCGACGAGCTCGGTGCCGCGGAAACGGATCGACCCGCTCACGCGGGCCGGCGGCACGCCGAGGATCGCGTTGCAGAGAGTCGTCTTGCCCATGCCGTTGCGCCCGACGATCGCCGTCGCCCCCGGGCCAAGCGCGAACGAGACGTCGCGGAGCGCCTGCGCCGGGCCGTAGAACGCGTTCAGGCCCTCGACCGAGAGCAGCGGCTCACCCATCGTGGCCATACCCGCGGCCGAGATAGAGGTCGTGAACCGTCTGGTTGGCCCGTATCTCGTCGGGCGTTCCCTCGACGATGACGGCCCCCTCGTGCATCATCGTCACCTTCTGCGCGACGCGCAGCGCGACGTCCATGTCGTGCTCGATCAGGATCAGCGTGATCTTCGGGTCGAGCGAAAGCAGGAGCTCCGTCAGTGCGACGCGCTCACCGCGCGAGAGCCCTGACGCGGGCTCGTCGAGCATCATCAGGAGCGGCTCGGACGCGCGCGCCATCCCGATCTCGAGCTGGCGCTGCTCCCCGTGGGAGAGCGAACCGACGACGGCGCGCTCGCGGCCCTCGAGGCCGATCGTGCCGGCGAGCTCGCGTGCGCGCGCGCGCAGCTGGGTGTCGCGCTTCGTCACGACCGGCCGGAGATGGCCGGAGCCGACACCGAGGATCGCAAGATAGAGGTTGTCCTCAACCGTGAGGCCGAGAAAGGAGCGGGACTTCTGGTAGGTGCGCCCCATGCCGAGCTGCGTGCGCAGCCGCGGCGGCAGCATTCCCACCTCCTGCCCGCGAAACATGATCGTTCCCGAGCTCGGTGCGACGTCGCCGGAGATGACGTTGAACAGCGTCGTTTTCCCCGCGCCGTTCGGCCCGAGGATGGCGCGCCGCTCGCCGTGCGCGACGTCGAGGTCGACGTCGCGCACGGCGACGAGGCCGCCGTAGCGCCGGCCGATCCCCCGCAGACGGAGGATCGGCTCGGCGCTGTCGGTGACAGGGGCGGTACTCACCAGCTCGCTAGGAGATGACCTTCGGGACGGTCTCCTTCCCGATCCAGGGCAGGGACCGCTTCGTGCAGGGCGGGCTGGTGCGGCCCGGCGGCGGCGTGCTGGTCGAGAACGTCCCGCCAAACGTCTGGGTGACGCCCGGCACCGAACCGACGGTCTTGACCGCCAGCTTGCCGTCCTTGAGGTAGAGCTGCTGGTAGAAGACGTTCAGGATCGCCTGGCGATTGGCGTCCAGGGAGAGCGGCCCGTACGGCGAGTTCAGCGTCACCTTCCCGATCGCCTTCTGGAGCGCCTTCTGGCCGCCGGAGAGGTCCCCGCCCACGGCCTTCAGGCCCTGGATAAGACCCACCGTGTTGATGTAGTAGCCGTAGGTGAACGTCGACGACGCCTGCGGAGCCGCAGCCCCGAACGGCGGGATCGTATGGAACGTCTTACCGACCTGCCTGGAATAGGCCTGCGCGGCCGGAGTCGCGAGATCGCCGGAGGTGCCGGCGCCCCCAAGGTACGCGCCGGAGACCCGAGTACCGAGCTGCTGGAACTCGCCCGGCGTTCCCCAGAACAGGTTGCCGATGAACTTCTTCCCGTCGATCGGGCCGTGGGCCTGCTCATAGGCCTTGAGGAACGGGATCAGCCCCGCACCTCCGACCGCAACGAACGTCCCGTCGACGTTGGTCGGCAGCTGTTGCGCGTACGACGAGTAGTCGGTCGTGCCGAGCGGCGGGAACACCCGCTTCGTCACGTTGCCGCCGACCCCGCAGAACTCGGCGATGAAGCCCGCCGCGGACGTCCATGCGAACGAGTAGTCGTCCGCGACGACCGCCGCCGTCCTCCAGCCCAGCTTGTTGTAAGCAAGGTCGCCGAGGCCGGCGTTCCACTGCGCGCCGTCCCCGTTGAAGCGGAAGAAGTTCGGAGCGCGGACCTTCAGAGTCGTGTCCTGCGCGCCGGCCGCACCGTCGACGAAGGTCTTCGTCGGGTGCTGCTTCGCGTAGTTGGCGATCGCGATCGACTCGTCGCCCGAGAGCGGGCCGATCAGGATGTCGGCTTTCACCTGCTCCATGAGGCGCTTCGTCTCCGAGATCGCCTTGTCGGGTGTGGCGTTTCCGCAGCCGACGCCGACGAACTGAAGCTCATGACCGTTGATCGAGGCGCCGACCCACCCGTCGCGCGGCTTGTTCGGGTTCTTTGCGTGCCCCCCTGCGAACTGCGACATGGCGGTGACGACGCCCGCGAGATCTTGATTGTCGAACGAGCCGAAGTCTCCCTGGCAGTCCGACATGACCGCGATCCTGATCGGCGTACCCGCCGACGGGTGCGCGAGTGCCGCCGCGGCGGCGATCGCGGTGACGGCCGAGACCAGCAGGGCTATGCCGGCCGGCTTCGTCCATCTCTGCTTGACGCTCCTAGTCATTCCTCTCCTCCTTGATCGAACCGGATGGTTGTCACTGCGCGCTTGGGGTCGATCCTGCTGCTCTGCTCCTTCAGATGCCTCCTTTCAGACGTTCGTTCCGGCCCGCTCGGCTGCGATCGTGGTTCGATCGGATGAATCGCGCCCTTGCCCCGGGACGAGGGTGAGCGCGCGGTCCCAGAGGCCCATGAGGCCGCCGGGCGAGACGAGCACGATGACGAGGAAGATTGCGCCGATCAGCGTGGCGAAGCGTGGGCCGATGAAGCCGATCTGCTGGGTGTAATTGTTGAGGACGACGAATACAACCGCCCCGAGCCACGCTCCTTCGAGGCGGTAGAGCCCGCCGATCACGGCGATCACGAGCACGTTGATCGTCGCCGTGAGGTTGATCGAGGCGGGGTCGATGTGGCCGTTCCACCAGACGAACAGAACTCCGCCGACCGCGGCCATCAGGCCGGCGAATGCGAAGGCGATCGTTCGGTGCAGGCCCACTCCGAAGCCGAGCGACGCCATCCGGATCGGGTCGTCCCGCGCCCCCTGCAGCGCCAGCCCGAACGGCGTGCGTGTGACGTAGCGGAGGACCGCGTACACGACGAGCGCACAGCCAAGTGCGACGTAGTAGAGGTGGTTCGGGTGGGAGACGGGGCTTCCGACGAGGTGCGGCGTGGGAATGCCGCTGATGCCGCCGAACCCCGAGAAGTCGGTCACCTGCCCGAAGAAGAGGTTCACGATCACCCCGAAGGTGAGCGTGATCATCAGAAAGTAGATCCCGAAGCTCCTGCTCGCGATGGCGCCGAAGACGAGTGCGACGGCAACCGCGACGACGACCCCGAGAACGACGCCCCACCAGGGATTCCAGCCGAGGTTCAGGCCCTTCGTGTTCCCATTCGTGGTCGTGTTGCCGACGACGAACCCGGCGATCCCGAACACCGCCACCTGGGCGAGCGAGAGCATGCCCCCGTACGCCTGCAGGAAGATCATGCTGGCGGCGACGATGCCGAGCAGCAACACCTGGGTCATCAGCGTCCCGATCCAGTAGCTGTCGAGGATCAACGGCGCGATCAGCGCGAAGAGGACCACTCCGACACCAACGACACGCTCGATCGTGGAGGCGTTGGCTCTTCCCGTCATGCGGGACGCCCGAAGAGGCCCAGCGGGCGGACCGCGAGCACGATCGCTACGAGCGCGAAGGTGAAGATGATCGAGTAATAGGTGTAGCTCGCGGGGAGGTACGCGGCCGCGAAGTTGGTCGTGACGCCGAGCAGCAGCGAGCCGATCGCGGCTCCGGTGATCGAGCCCATCCCGCCGATGATGACGACGACCAGTGAGTAGAGCAGCCAGTTCGAGTCCACCCCGGGCGCGAGGCTCGCGAACGAGCCGCCGATTACCCCTCCGAGCCCAGCGAGCGCCGAGCCGACGAAGAACGCGACGGCGAACGTCAGCTGCAGGTTGATCCCGAGCGCCGACACCATCGCTCGGTCGTCGACGCCGGCGCGGATGATCATTCCGGCCCGTGTGTGCTTGAGCCACACCCAGAGGAGCACGCCGATCGCAACGGCGATGCCGAGGATGAAGAGGCGTGTCGTCGTGTACTGGATGCCCTCGACGCGGAGCTTCGTGAATGTGTCGATGTTGCGCGGCCAGGCGATGTCCTCGGCGACGCCGCCGAAGTGGGCGAGCATCTGGTCGGCGAGGATGATCGCGATCGCGATCGTGATCAGCGCCTGCCGGAGATCCTGGCCCTGGTTCCAACGCAGGAAGATCTGCTGCATCGCCAGCCCGAGGGCGCCGATCAGCAGGGTGGCGACGATCGTGGGGACGATCCAGTGGGTCAGGTTGACCTGGCTGCTCGTCAGCCCGAAGGCGCCGCCCTCCCCGACCATGTGCCGCTGGATCTTGAGGGCGATGTAGCCGCCGAGCAGGAAGAAGGCGCCGTGTGCCATGTTGACGATGCGCATCAGCCCGAAGATGAGGGTGAAGCCGCTCGCAACGACGAAGTAGAGCCCGGCGTCCGTCACCCCGTTCACGAGTGTGATCAGGAAGTCCTTCGGGTCGTGGACGGCTGAGCCGAATGAGGTCCCGTACTTGCCCGTGGTCGGCGCGAGGAAGAGCACCCAGATGACTGGGAAGAGGAGGACCAGCCCGAGGAGCCCGATCCCGATGCGCTTCGCGAGGCGTGCCTGTGCCAGCAGCGCACGCTCATGCCGGACAGACGGATGCTGGATTGTGCTCAGCGTCCCACCTCGGTCAGATCCTTGGGGCGCGCACGTGCGAACGCCGCGTAGAGACGGGCCGACTCTTCCATGTTCTTCGCCGAGATACTGACATGATCGATCCCGTCGCGCCCACGGAGGCGCAGTCTCTCCGACCATGGCCCATAGTTCAAGTGGGTACGAGCGGTCGGACAGCCGGGGGCGGAGGGGAAGGTCCATGCGTTTCGAGCCGTGACTCATCCGCGACGTCGCGGTCTACTCGCGTACCGACTTGATGCCGGGCGCGACAGCATTCGTCGACGTTCTCCGAAGCCACGATCGGCCCCGGCCGGAAGGCGCGTCCGTCCTCCGCCTCTGAGCGGCGGGCACAATGTCGGTCGTGCGCTCCGCGGTCCTCGGCTTGACGGGCATTCTGCTCGCTGCCCTTGCCGGCTGTGGGGGCACCTCGCGGCACGCTTCGCCGCCGCAGTCAGCGGCCTCACCCGCCGTATCCGAGCGGGCGGGCGCGAGGACGATCGCCGAGGGAACGGCGCGCTTCACCCTGGCGGTCACCGGTCAGGTCGGCGGCCTCGGCATGCAAGCGGACGAGCGCGGCGCGGTCGCCTTCGTGAGACCGCGGGCCCACATCTACAAGCTGCTTCTCTCCGGCGGAATTCCCGAAGAGGTCATCGTCGACGGCCCCTACGTCTACACGAACGGCAACGTCCAGGCCGCGATGAACGACACGACCGTCAAGCCGTGGACGAGGCTGGACACGAGGCGGCTCACCGCGCGGCAGCAGCAGTCCAACGGCGACGAGCTCGCGCACGTCCGGGCACCGGCATACCTCATCGAAGGGGTTGCCCAGCTGCGGCGCGTCGGAGTCGGCTCGGACGGCGTCGTGCACGTCCAGGGCGTGGTCGACCCGGCGCGGCTCGCGGCGCACGTGCCGCCCTCGATCCGCGCCGCCGTTGGGCGCGACTACCCGCGGGATCCGTTCCCCGCCGATTTCTGGATCGATCCGAAGGGGCACGTGCGGCGCGTGCATGTCAGCTATCGCACAGGCTCGAGCGGCCGCATCATCGTGACTGCGACCTACTCGACCTTCGGCGCCCCTATCCCGCTCGGACTGCCGCGTCGGTCGCATACGCAGGACATCACGCCGTAGCCAGCTCCCACGCTAGACCCGCCGCGAGTACGCGCTCATCGGACGGCGCTGCGAGCTGGAGCTCGCCGATCGCAAGCGCCGCCCAACCGAGGACGTTGAAAGGGCGGAGGAACCCGGACAGCCCGAGGCGCACCGCCAGCTCATCGCAGTCCTCGGGCGGCAGCGGCCGCGTAACAGCCGGAGAGACGTAGAGGTCGACCGGGGGGCGGTAACCGCGCCACCGGATCACCGCCTCCCGGGCCCGCGCCGCCTCGTCGGGCGTGACCGCCTGCGCCGCGTCGAGCTTCGCGCGCACATTCGAGCCGTACTCGGCGGCGCGGACCGGGAACGTCGAGCGGTGAGACTCGGCCGCCTCCCAGTTGAAGAGGGGCCAGGTGTCACCCGGCGGCTCGGGAATCTCGGTCTCGACCACCCGGGCGCCGAGCGCCTCCAGCCGCTCGACGTACTGTCCGGCGGCGCGGCTCTCCGGCATCGGCTGCCCGCCGACGGACGGCGGCCGCGTGAGCAGCCCCACCGTAAGGCCCGCGAGCTCCGGGCCGGGAACGGGAGCGCCGGCGAGCACCGACCACATCAGCGCCACCTCCGCGACCGTGCGCGCCATCGGGCCCACCGTGTCGAAGGTCGGCACGAGCGGGAACACACCATCGAGGGGTATCCGCCCCCAGCTCGGCTTGAGCCCGACGATGCCGCAGCAGGCCGCCGGAAGGCGAATGGAGCAACCCGTGTCCGTGCCGAGCCCGATGTCGCAGAGACCCGCGGCGATGGCGGCGGCATTGCCACCCGACGAACCGCCGGCCGTGCGGCCTGGCTGCGCCGGGTTGCGGACAGTGCCGTACCAGGGGTTCTGGCTCGTCACGCCCCAGGCGAACTCGTGCAGGTTCGCCTTCCCGACGAGCTGGGCCCCCGCCGCTAGCAGCCGCTCGGCGGCCGTCGCCGTCCGGGCCGGGACGTGGTCGGCGTAGATCGACGAGCCGTAGGTCGTCCGGATCCCCGCCGTGTCGATGAGGTCCTTGACGACGAGCCGTCTTCCCGTCAGCGGCCCTTTCCGCGGCGGGCCCGGGTCGACCTGCGTGATCAGCGCGTTGTAGGGATCGTCAGCCGCCGGCACGCAGAGCGCTCAACGTCGTCCGTGGAGTGATCGCCTCCGGGTCGAGCCGCAGCGCCAGCACCGCCGCCGTACCCGCCCCCAGCGCACGCTCGAGTGCCGCCGGGAAATCCTCCGTGCGCTGGACGTTCTCGCCGAAGGCCCCGAACGAGCGGGCGAATGCGGCGAAATCGGGGTTGACGAGGTCGGTCCCCACGACGCGTCCCGGGAACATGCGCTCCTGGTTCATCCGGATGGTCCCGAACATCCCGTTGTCCACGACCAGGACGAGCACGGGTAGGTCGTACTGCTGCGCGGTCGCAAGCTCCTGTCCGCTCATGAGGAAGTCGCCGTCACCGGCGAAGCAGACGACGGTGCGGCCGGCGTCGAGGCTCTTGGCGGCCAAGGCGGCTGGGACGCCGTAGCCCATCGCGCCGCTCGTAGGCGCCAACTGGGTGCCGTAGGCATGCCAGCGCCAGAAACGGTGCACCCAGACAGAGAAATTCCCGGCGCCGTTCGTCACCGTTGCATCCGGAAGGCGCCGCCGGAGATGGGCGATGCACTCGCCGAGATCGAGTGCCCCCGGCAGCGGCCCGTGCACTTGCCAGGCCTCGTAGTCGGCGCGCGCCGCCTCCGTCCACCCGCGCCAGCGCGGCTCGACACGGAGGTCGCGCACGGCTGCGGCGAACTCCTCCGGGCCCGCCAGGATCGGCAGGGCCGCCCGGTAGACGCGCCCGAGCTCCTCAGCGCCCGGGTGCACATGCACCAGCGTCTGGCGGGGCGTCGGCGGCTCCAGCAGCGTGTAGCCGGAGGTCGTGATCTCGCCGAGCCGGGGCCCGACGGCGAGGATGACGTCGGCCTCTTTCACCCGTGCCGCGAGGGCCGGGTTGACCCCGATGCCGATGTCGCCGGCATAGCTCGGGGAGTCGTTGTCGAGCGTGTCCTGGCGCCGGAAAGCCGCCCCCGCGGGAATTAGGTTCTGCTCGAGGAAGGGTGTGAGGTCGCCGGTCGCCTTCGCCGTCCAGCCGGCGCCGCCTAGGATTGCGAGCGGCCGTTCCGCCGCAGCGAGCAGGTCGCGCACCGCAGCGATGTCTTCCGCGCACGGGTGCGGCCTCACAGCTCGGTACGGCAGCGAGTCGGCGGCGTCGCTTTCCCGGGCGAGCATGTCCTCGGGCAGCGCGAGCACCACCGGCCCAGGGCGCCCCGAGCACGCCGTCGCGTAAGCGCGCGCGACGTACTCGGGGATGCGGTCGGTGCGGTCGATCTGCGCAACCCACTTCGACATGGGGCCGAACATCCGCCGGTAGTCGATCTCCTGGAACGCCTCGCGCTCCTCCTGATCCGAGGCGACTTGGCCCACGAGGAGGAGGAGCGGAGTCGAGTCCTGGAACGCAGTGTGCACCCCGACGGACGCGTGCGTCGCGCCCGGGCCGCGCGTGACGATGCAGACCCCGGGGCGGCCGGTGAGCTTGCCGTAGGCCTCAGCCATGTTCGAGGCGGCAGACTCGTGCCGGCAAGAGATCAGCCGGATCGGCGCGTCATGGAGCGCGTCGAGGACGGCGAGGAAGCTCTCGCCGGGAACGCAGAACGCGAGCTCCGTGCCGTGGACGACGAGCTGGTCGACGAGCAGCTTGCCGCCCGGGCGGCCCGAGGCGTCCGTCACAGCCCTTGCTCGAGGTAGATGCGCGCGCGCTGCAGCTTGGGCTTTTCGTCGTCGGCCGGATCGACGTAGCTGATCGTGCGCTTCCCTTCCCACTCGCGCGGGAGGAGCAGCACGCGGACGAACGCCGTTTCCTCTGTCTCGGAGGCGGCCGCGAACACCGGGTCGGGCCCCGTCTCGTACCACGACTCCCAGGGGCCGTACTCGTGGGACTCGCCCCGGGTGTCGATCCGTATCCGGCCCTTGATCAGCACCCGGAGCCCCGGCCCGGGGTGAGTGTGGAGGTACGCGACGCCGCCCGGTGCGAAGTCGATACGGTCGCAACGCAGCAGCCAGTCGCCGGTAGGCGGCCGCTCGACCAGCTTCCAGACGAGGGCGCGGCCCTCGACGCGGGTCGAGCCGTAATGAGCCTGGTCGCGCTCGACGTCGTAGACGACGTGGTCGCCCGGGCCCGTCTCGACACCCGCGGCGTGGTCGGCGACCGTCAGCAGCTCGCGAATCAATGGAAGTATTGGCCACCGTCGATGACCATCGTCTGACCGGTGATGAACTCCGCTCCCGGCCCGCACAAGAACACGACGGCCCCGACCACGTCCGCAGGGACCTGGTCGCGCTGCAGCGTGCGCGCGGCCACGGAGACGTCGCGCAGCTTCTCGATCACCTCGGGGTGAGCCTCGACGCCAGCCGAAATGGTGAAGCCGGGTGCGACGCAGTTGACGAGCACGTTGTCCTTGCCGACCTCCTTGGCGAGCGCGCGCGTGAAGGCTACGATCGCCCCTTTCGAGGTGACGTAGTGGAGAAGGAACGGCACGCCGCGGAACGGCGTCCCGGACGAGATGTTGACGATCCGTCCCCCGCCCGCCTCGCGCATGAGCGGCACGATCGCCCGGCAGGTGAGGAACATGGACGCGACATTGACGTCCATCACCCGGCACCACTCGTCGAGCGGGATCTGCTCGAACGGCCGCATCTCGAGCGACGCGTACAGGCCGGCGTTGTTGACGAGGATGTCGATCCGCCCGCAAGCCGCGACGGCCTCCGCCACCATGCGCGCAACGTCGTCCTCGCGGGCGACGTCGGCCGTGATCCCGACGCCGTCCCGGAAGGAGGCCGCGGCGTCGTCGGCACCGTGCAGGTCGGCGATGACGATGCGCGCTCCCTCGGCGGCCAGTCCCTCGGCGATCGCGCGGCCGATGCCCTGCGCCGCACCGGTCACGACCGCCACCTTGCCGTCGAGGCGGCCCATCAGCGGATCGGCGAGAACGACGTCGGGACGAGGATGCGGTTGTGCTGGGTGTGCAGGAGCGGCTGGAGGCGTCCGAGGAAGTCGCGCCACTCGGGATCTGCCTGGAGCTCCGCCCGCCGCTGTTCCCGCTCGGCGTAGCTGTCGTAGCCCCAGAGGCTCGTGTAGGTCGACAGCGCCCCGATGTCCGTCGTGAAGGCCCCCAGCAGCCGGCCGAGGTGCCTGACTTGGAGAGGGATTCCCTCTCTCTCGTACAAGCCGACCACCTCGTTCAGCTTCCCGGTGTACACGTGGTAGTCGCGCTGCTCGACGATCACTCCACGCCGCCCATGCAGAGGTACTTGATCTCGAGCCACTCGTCGATCCCGTACTTCGAGCCCTCGCGGCCGATACCCGACTCCTTGACGCCCCCGAAGGGTGCGACCTCGGTGGAGATGAACCCTGTGTTGATGCCGAGGATCCCGTACTCGAGCGCCTCGGAGACACGCCAGATGCGCCCGACGTCGCGGCTGTAGAAGTACGCGGCAAGACCGTACGGAGTGTCGTTCGCCATTGCGATCACCTCGTCCTCGGCGGAGAACCGCGCCAGCGCCGCGACCGGCCCGAAGGTCTCCTCGTTCACCATGGCCGCCTCCCGCGGAACGCCGGAGATGACGGTGGGAGCGTAGAAGAGGCCGCCGAGACTCTCGCCGCCCGTGACCAGCTCGCCGCCGCGCTCGAGCGCGTCCGCGACGTGACGCTGTACCTTCTCGATCGCCGCCCGCTCGATCAGCGGGCCGATCTTGGTCGCGGGATCGAGGCCGCGGCCCACGGTCAGCCCGGACGCGGCGTCCGCGAGTCGCTCCAGGAACGGGTCGTAGATCGTGTCCTGGATGTAGATCCGGTTGGCAGAGATGCAGGTCTGCCCGGAGTTGCGGTACTTGCAGAGAAGCGCCCCTGCCACCGCGGCATCGAGGTCGGCGTCGTCGAACACGATGAAGGGAGCGTTGCCGCCGAGCTCGAGCGAGACGTTCTTCACTCCTGCGGCACACTGAGCCATCAGAAGCTTCCCGACCTCGGTCGAGCCGGTGAAGCCCAGCTTCCGGACGAGCGGGCTCCCCGTCAGCACGCGCCCGATCACCGGCGCGTCCTCGGTGGAGCCGGTAACGATTCCCAGCACGCCCTCGGGGAGCCCGGCCTCGAGCCCGAGGCGGACGACGGCGAGGGCCGAGAGCGGTGTCTGCTCGGCCGGCTTCAACACCATCGTGCACCCGGCCGCAAGGGCCGGAGCTGCCTTGCGCGTCACCATCGCCGCCGGGAAGTTCCACGGCGTGATGCCGGCGGTCACGCCGACAGGCTCCTTCGTGACCACAACGCGGCGGTCGTGCATGTAGGTGGGAATGGTATCGCCGTAGACGCGCTTTCCCTCCTCGCCGAACCACTCGAGGAATGAAGCTGCGTAGGCGATCTCCGCGCGCGACTCCGCAATAGGCTTGCCCTGCTCGAGCGTGAGCAGGCGGGAGAGCGCCTCCTGGTTGTCGATCATCGCCTGCGCCCAGTCGCGGAGGACCCGCCCGCGCTCGCGGGCGAGCAGCCGCCGCCAGGCGGGGAACGCCTGGGCGGCCGCTTCGAGAGCGCGCCGGGTCTCGGTCTCGCCCATCCGCGGTACGTCGGCGAGATGCTCGCCCGTCGAAGGATCCTCGACAGGAAACGTCTCGCCGGTGTCTGACCGGAGCTCGAGCAGCGGCAGGTCCACGGTCGCGCTCACGCCATGAACTCTAGGCCCAGCTCACGCTTCCAGGGCAGACGCGATCTCGGCGCACGTCCCCACCTGGGCGACGTTCTGCATCGCGTACGACAGCGCGGCGCGCTGCCACTCGTCGTCCACCGTCGAAGTGCCGTCCGAAGCGACCACTGCCCGGTAGCCGGCGTCGGCGGCGTGGCGTGCCGTGTGCTCGATCGACATGTTCGTCCAGGCGCCGGTGATGATCAGCGTCTCGACGCCGAGGCCGCGGAGAAGCGTGTCGAGCTTCGTCCCGTGGAATGCGTTCATGCGCATCTTTTCGACGATGTGGTCTCCCTCCTGCGGCTCGAGCCCATCCGCGGGCGCGGCGCCCCACGTGCCCCGGACGAGCGCGTTCGCGTCTTTCACGCCGTTGAAAAGCGGCGCATTGAGCTCGAGGCCCGGGGCGCCTGCCTCGACGATGTACCAGACGTGGATCACCGGGACGCCGGCGCCGCGGCAGTCGGCGGCGAGAGCTTTCACGTTCTGGACCACGTTCTGGCTGGTCGCGTGCGCAGGCGCACCGGAGTCGGCGAACGCGCCGCCTTCGATGATGACGTCGTTCTGCAGGTCCTGAATGGTCAGTGCCGCTCGATTGGGGTCGATCGGGTCCACCTCGTCTGCCTCCTCGTGATGTCAGTGCATGTAGCCGAGCCGGTTGCCGCCGACCTTCATCCGGATGCGGTAGACCGACGTCGACCCGGCGATGTAGAGCGTCCGCCAGTCCTCGTCACCCCAGTTGACGTTGCCGACGTTCTCCGGCACCTGGATCACGCCCAGGCGCTCGCCCCGGGCCGAGATGATCCAGACGCCCTTCGGGCCGGTCACGTAGAGGTTGCCGCGCTCGTCGAGTTTCATCCCGTCGACGAGCTCGCCGCTCTCCATGTCCCCCGTCCCGATCCCATCTGCGACCACGCGTCCGTTCGAGAGCGAGTGCTCCGGGCCGACCTCGAACACCCGGATGTGCGCGCGGATGGTGTCGTTGACGTAGAGCAGGGACTCGTCTGGGGAGAGGCAGAGCCCGTTCGGCTGGGCGAAGTCGTCGACGAGGAGCTGCACGCCGCCACCCATCGGGGGGATCCGGTAGACGCCCTGGAACGAGAGCTCCTGCTCGCGCTCGACTCCGAAGCCCGGCATGCGGCCGTAGGTCGGGTCGGTGAACAGGATCGAGCCGTCCCTCGCCACGATGACGTCGTTCGGGCTGTTCAGCTCCCTCCCGTCGTAGTGGGTGGCCAGAGTTTCCCGCGCCCCGTCGGGCTGTTCCCGCACGACGGAGCTCGTGGCGTGCTCGCACACGATCAGCTTGCCGTCGTTGTCGAGCGTCATCCCGTTGCACTTGTTGCTCGGGTCACGCAGCACCGTGACCCCGTCCTCGGCGTGCCAGCGGCGGCGTTTGTCAGCAGGCATGTCGCTGAAGTGGAGCGATCCGTCCCGCATCCAGATCGGCCCCTCGGTGAACGTAAAGCCCGTGGCGATCCGCTCGACGTCGGCCGATGCGTCGACGAGCTCGTGAACGCTGTCGGAGTGCACGGTCACTGGCATCGGAATCTCCTCTCGTTCGCCGTCGGGATGAGAGCGCGCGCGACTGTAACACGCTTCGGCGGTCCGCTTCGGTCAGGCGACGTGACGGCGGTCGATCCCACCGAGGATGTGCCCGAGAGCGTCGAGGCTCGCCACGTCGTGGCCCGTGACGAGCCGGTCGATCCACGGCAGCGCTGCCTGCATCCCGCCGCCGAGCGGCTCATACCCTTCGTGCCCTTTCAGGGGGTTGACCCACAGGACCGCGAACGCCTGCCGCGCGAGTCGCATCATCTCTTCCTTCAGCAGCTCGGGGTCGCCTCGCTCGAAGCCGTCGGAGAGCACCACCACGACCGCGCCCCGGGTCAGCGCCCGACGGCCCCACACGGCATTGTAGGCCTTCAGCGACGCGCCGATCCGCGTGCCCCCCGACCAGTCGACCACTCGTGACGCGGCGGCAGCGAGCGCAGCGTCGGAGTCACGCGTCGCGAGCTCCCGCGTGATGCGGGTGAGCCGCGTGCCGAACGCGAACGTCTCCACGCCGCGGCCGGATCCTCGCGCGGCGTGGAGGTAGAGGAGGAGCGCGCGCGAGTAGGCCTCCATGGAGCCGGAGACGTCGAGGAGGAGTACCAGCTTGCGCGGCTTATCGGCACGGCTTCGAAACGCCCGCAGCACCGGGTCGCCGCCGGTCGAGAGCGACCGGCGGGCGAGCCGCCGCACGTCCAAATGCTTCCCGTGTGGGTCGGGGTGCAGCCGCCGCGTCCGCCGTTGCGGGCGCTGCGCGGCGATGCCGCGGATCAGCCGCCGGGCGCGGGCGAACTCCTCCGGGGTCATTGCCGCGAAATCGCGCGTACGGAGACGCTCGAGCTCGCTCGCGCCGCTCGGCTTGACGACGCCGCCCTCGAGCTCGATCGCGCCGGCCGGCGGGGCGCCGGAACGCCGCTGCCGCGGCCCGGCCGGCGGCTCCGCTTGGCGACGAGGCTCGAGGGCGGCACGCAGGAACCAGGCGTCCCAGGCCCGGTCGAAGGCGTCGAGATCCTCGGCGCGGGAGACGAGCGTCTGTCTCAGCGTCCAGTAGACGTCGTCGCGGGCGGTCAGATCGACGGCGTCGAGCCCACGCAGCGCGTCGGCGACCCGCCCCGGCCCGACCTCCATACCGGCCTCCCGCAGGATCCGCCCGAACACGACGACGTGACGGACGAGCGCGTCGCTCACTGCCCACGTGCCGTCGCGACGAGCCCTGCCAGCTCCTCGTCGCGCAGGACGAGAAGGTCCTCGTGATATTTGAGGACGGAGCCGAGGGTTGCCTGGATGTTCTCGACGTCGAGCTCCTGCTGCCCGAGGGCGGTGAGAGCCTCCACCCAGTCGATTGTCTCTGCAACTCCCGGCGGCTTCTGTAGGTCGAGCCCACGGAGCTGCGCGGCGAAGCGCGCAGCCTGCTCCGCGAGCCGCTCGGAGACGCCCGGCACTCGGAGCCGTACGATCTCGATCTCGCGGCCGACCGACGGGTGGCCGATCCAGTGGTAGAGGCAGCGGCGCTTGAGCGCGTCGTGCAGCTCGCGGGTGCGGTTCGAGGTGAGGATCACGGTCGGCCGGCGTTTCGCGCGGATCGTCCCGAGCTCCGGGATAGAGACCTGGAAGTCCGAGAGGACCTCGAGCAGGAACGCCTCGAACTCCTCGTCGGCGCGGTCGACCTCGTCGATCAGCAGCACGACGGGATCGTCGGACTCGATCGCCTCGAGGATCGGGCGCCGGATGAGGAATTCGCGGCCGAAGAGCTCGGCCTCGTCGACGGTGCCGGCCTGGGCGGCCCGGATGTGCAGCAGCTGGCGCGCGTAGTTCCACTCGTAGACCGCATTCGTGACGTCGAGCCCCTCGTAGCACTGGAGCCGGATCAAGGACGCGCCTTGCGAGGCGGCGATCGCCTTCGCGGCCTCGGTCTTCCCCACCCCCGCCTCACCTTCGAGCAGCAGTGGCTTGCCGAGCGTGACGGCCAGGTAGAGCGCGGTCGCCAAGCCCCGGTCGGTGAGGTACGACGCCTCCGCGAGCGCGGCTTCGAGCTCGTCGATGGACGAGAACGCCATGGGGTCATCGTAATCGAGTGCTTCCGTCGCTGCCTGCGCCTGGCGCGCGGCGCGTGCTTAGACTCACGCCCATGACTACCGACGTGCTCGTACCGACCTCCGCCGACGAGGCGGCCTCACTCTTCGGGGACGGCCAGGGAGTGACCGTCTTCGGTGGCGGCACCATCCTTCTTCCCGAGATCACCGCCGGCCGGCTCAGGCCGACACGCGCTCTGATGCTCCACCGCAGCGGCCTTGATGGAATTGCCGTCGAGGGCGACCGCGTCACGATCGGAGCCGCGACGCCGGTGTCCGCCCTGGTCGCTCTTCCCGATCAACCGCTTGCCGACTTCGCCGCCCATCTCGCCGATATCGAGATCCGGGCGACGGCGACCATCGGCGGCAACCTCTGCGCCCCCGCCGGTCGCGAGTCGCAGCGCGGCGACCTCGGCGCTCCCCTGATCGCCCTCGACGCGCGTGTCCGCTCCACCGGCCGAGCAGGCGATCGGATCGAGCCCGTCGAGGACTTCCTGTCGGCGCCAGACCGGGGAGCCCGGCTCGTCCTCGACATCGGGTATGACCGAATCCCCCGCCGATCCGGGTCCAGCGAGATGCGTAGGCGCCACGCGCACTCCTACCTCGTCGCGGCCGTCGCCGCCACCGCTCGGCTGGATGGCAGCGACCTTCGCGTCGCGGTTGCGGGAACCGGTGCGACCGCACTCCGATGCCGCGCGGTCGAGGTTTCGCGCGACCCTCATTCCGTGCTCGAGGATGTCGAGCCCGTCGACGACGCCGTCGCCTCCGGCGAATACCGCCGCTCGATCCTTCCCGTCCTCGTCCGTCAAGCGCTCGAACGACTGGAGCTGTCATGAATCTCACCGTCAACGGGGTCGAGTACGACATCACGAGCCCGCCTCTGACGACGCTCCTGCGTGTCCTCCGCGACGAGCTCGACATCACGAGCCCCAAGGCCGGTTGCGAGCAGGGCGGCTGCGGCACCTGCACCGTCCTCGTGGACGGCGAGCCTCGCCGCTCGTGCCTGACCGCGGTCGCCGCCGTCGACGGCGCCGAGATCACCACGGTCGAGGGCATCGGCGAGGCCGAGAGCCTGTCACCGGTGCAGCAGGCGTTCCACGACCACTATGCGGCTCAGTGCGGCTTCTGCACCCCGGGCTTCGTGCTGGCCGCCCACGCGCTGATCGAACGCTCCGGCGCCGTCGGCCCCGACGAGGTGAAGGCGGCCCTCGGCGGGCACTACTGCCGTTGCACGGGGTACGTGAAGATCGTCGAGGCAGTCGTCGCCGCGTCGGGGGGTGCGTCGTGAAGGCCGTCGGCGCCCGGCTGCCGCGGTACGACGGGGTCGGCCACGTCACCGGCCGTACGCAGTTCGTGGACGACGTCCGCATCGGGAAGACGCTCGTCGTCAAGGCACTCCGCTCACCGCACGCTCACGCCGACATCACCTCGTTGGACACCTCGAAGGCGGAGGCGATGAAGGGCGTCCGTGCGATCGTCACGCACAGCGACGTCCCTCGGAACGTGTACGGCCACCTGGAGGGCCTCGGCGTTCCCGCGGACGAGCCGCTGCTCGCCGAGGAGGACGTCCGCTACGAGGGCCAGCCGATCGCAGCCGTCGCGGCCGAGACCGAGGAGGCCGCCCTGGCCGCGGTCGAGGCAATCGAGATCTCCTACGAGGAGCGCGCGGCGCACTTCGACATGCGCACGGGCCTCGACCCCGAGGCGGCGCAGATCCACCATTGGGGGAACGTGTATCCGCACTACGGGCCGTACAACCATCGCCGTGTGCGGAAAGGCGACATCGACTGGGCCTTCGACGCGGCGGATACGATCATCGAGGGCGTCTACCGTCCGCAGGCGATCGAGCAGATGCCGCTCGAGACGCAGGTCGCGATCGCCGTCCCGGAGGCCAATGGGCGCCTGACGATCTACTCCTGCACCCAGGCCATGTACTTCTCCATGGGCGTCGTGGCAGCCCATTTGCAGGTGCCGCTGAACAGGCTGAAGTTCGTTGGCGGCACTGTCGGCGGCGGCTTCGGCGGTAAGGTCGACACCGCAACCGAGACGATCTGTGCGCTCCTCGCGCTCAAGGGACGGCGACCGGTCAAGTGGCGCTGGACGCGTGAGGAGGAATTCCTCGTGTCGTCGACGCGGGCGCCGTGGCACATGGAGATCGCCGACGCCGTCTCCAAGGACGGCTGGATCCTGGGCAGGCGGATGCTCACACTTCACGACGCCGGTGCCTACGCGCGGTTCTCGCCGTACGGCGTCACGAAACACGCGTTTCACCACTGCGGCGCGTACTCGATCCCGAATCTCCGCTTCGACGGGTTCGTCTGCTTCACGAACCGCGTGCCCACGACCGCGATGAGGGGCTTCGGCGTCACCTCGGTGTCGTTTGCGGGCGAGACGCACATGAACCGAATCGCGCAGGTGATGGGGATCGACCCCTGGGAGCTCCGGTTGAAGAACGCGAATCGTATCGGCGACACGACCGGGAACGGCGTCGTCCTCAAGGATCCCTCGACGGTACCCGTGACCCTCGCCGCCGCCGAGCGCATCGGCGTGGAGCTCGGCGCAGGGCTCCGCACGATGACGTCCGAGCCGCGTTCGGGGGACATGCTCCCGCCGCACCTCGAGGCGCAGCAGCGCCTGGTCGGAGAGGAGGCCTAGATGGCTGTCCGCAGAGGTCGCGGCTTCGCGACGATCGAGTACCCGACCGGGATGAACCAGAATGGCGACCCGAGCCAGGCGTGGATCAAGCTCAAGCCGGACGGGCGGGTCGATGTCTTCTCGGGAACCGTCGACGTCGGGCAGGGCTCGAAGACCATCCACAGCCAGATCGTTGCCGAGACGCTGGGCGTTCCCTATGACTGGGTCACGATGGACAACACGAACACCGACTCGTCGGCGGTCTGCACCGGCACGTTCGCCTCGCGCGGCACGTTCATCGGGGGGAACGCCGTGCGGCTGGCCGCCGAGCGGGTCCGGGAGCGCGTCCTCGACATCGCCTCGAAGGAGCTCGAGATCGACGCGCAGGACCTGACGATCGAGGACGGCGAGGTCGTCGCCAAGGGCGCGCCTCAGAAGAGGATCGGCGTCGCCGATGTCGCTGGTGCGGCCACCTACAACTACGGCGAGCTGATCAGCGGCTCCTCGACTGCCCTCAAACCCTACGCCACCGTCGACGACACCAACGGGCAGGTCGAGATCGACCCCCATTCCGCAATCTCCTATGCGGCCTGCGTGGCGGAAGTGGCGGTCGACGACGAGACGGGTGAGGTCGTGGTGGAGAAGCTCGTGCAGGTCTACGATGTGGGCCGCGCGATCAACCCGACCCTGCTCGAGGGTCAGATCGAGGGCGGCGCGATCATGGGCCTCGGGCTCGGGCTGCTCGAGGAGAGCTATCCGTACTACCCTTCTCCCGAGCACCGAGGCGGCGAGTTCGGCTCCTACCTCGGTCCTGCACTCCGAGACCTGCCGGAGCTAGACAACGTGATCCTCGAGAATCCGTCGGCCGACGGGCCGTTCGGCGCCAAGGCGATCGGCGAGATGGCTAACAACGCGCAGCCGCCCGCGATCGCCAACGCGATCTACGACGCGGTCGGGGTGTGGGTGACCGAGATGCCCGCCAGGCCGGAGCGGGTCCTCGAAGCGATCCGCGCGAACCGCAAGCCGCAACGCGACGGAAAGCGCGTCATCTTCGACGAGCACCTCTCCGTGCGCACCGTCTCGACGAACGGCGGAGCCGGGTACCTGGAGGTGGAGCCATGAGCGAGGCAGAGACAGGGATCGCGCTCGGCCCCTTCCGGACCTGGAACGGCCGCGAGCTCTGGCAGATCCACGAGGGCGTGCAGCTGCACGCGGTCGGGGGAGAGCAGGTACTGCTCTGCCGGGTCGTCTACCAGCCCGGCACGACGGTCGACTGGCACAGCCACGAGCACACCGAGCAGGTGATGCTCATCCTCGACGGGGGGATCGAGATGACGATCGAGGACGAGGTGCGGACGCTCGGCCCGGGCGACGTCGTCGTCGTCAACCGCGGCCTGCGGCACACCCTGCACTCGCCGAACGGCGTCACCTTCGTCGAGGCGCTCGCCCCCGTGCCGCTCGACCACGTTCCGGACCGCGAGCTCGACCTCGTGCTCCGCCCCGGCGGCGGCGCGGCGCACGTGGAGCGATAGTCGTGCCTCTCGTTCGTGTGGAGCTGTTCGAGCGCCGGCTGACGCCGGAGCTCGAGTCGCGCTTGATCGAGGCGCTCACCGACGCCCTGCTCGGGACGCTCGAGGCACCCGAGCTTCGCGAGCACACCTGGGTGATCGTGGAGGGCCACGACGCCCACCGTTGGGGCCGCGACGGGAAACCCTGGGACGAGGCGGGGAGCTGACGCCTAGGAGGCGGTGGGAACCGGCGTCGGGGTGACGTCGAGGGTCACCGCCTCCGCGTCGTTCACGACCTCCGCCGACTCCCGTGCGTGGAGCAGCGTCGTACGGACGATCAGCTTCGCGCGCGCGTAGTTGTCGAGGACGGTGGGCACGGGCGAGACCGGGAGGCCGAGCGCGTAGCCCGCCGCATTGCGGCCGATCTGCACGTACGAGCCGAGTGTCAATGAGGGCGCCATCCCGAACAGCTCGAGGCAGTCGAGCGGCTGGCGGTCGGCGCGGTGGATCAGCGCCGTGCCCTTCGACTGCAGCCCGACCGAGACCCCGGAGCCCGAGAGGAGCGCTCCGTCGTGGCCGATCGTCGCGACATCCGACGAGCGGCGGACCCGAATTACCCGCGGCTCGGCGCCTCCCTCGCGTATGCCCCCGCACAGCGCCTCGAGCACCTCGCGATGCGAGAGCCCGCCGATCGTCTCCGACAGCGCCGCACCGAACGCCGGCCCTACGGCGACGACGACCTCGTCCTGCCGGGAGCCGCGCTCGGCCGGGCCGGCCGCGGGCAGCTCCGGCGCCGTTGTCACGCGGAGCCCGAGCAGCCTTGCGTCAACCGAGTGCGGCAACCTGCGAAGGTGCTCCCAGCGCTCCCCTTCGAGTCGGTGGCCGGTGCCCGGCCCCCGGTAGTCGTTCGGGTCGTTGACCGCCGAGATGACGCGGCCGTCGCGCCCGATGATCGCCGACGTCTGGAGGTAGTCGGCGGCGACTCGCTGCCGTTGCATGTCGAAGACGGCGGCGGCCACGTCGTCGAAGCCGCGCCGTGCGAGAGCGCGGGCGACGTCCAGCCCTCCGATGCCGTCGGCGAGAACGCGGTCGCCGGCAACCACGTCGGCGGCGCGGTCGCGGTCGGGAAGGTCGCGCGAGTCGAGGCAGCGGGCGGCGAGCGCGACCTCCTCGTCGGTGATCGGCGGGAAGCCGAACTCCTCGTACACCGCCTGCACCGCGCGCGCCGCGCGCTCGCGGACTGCGATCGCGTCCGCCTCGGCAAGCGGCTCGATTCCAGCGTCCACCTGCCAGTCGCGCTGGATCGTGAGCCACTCGTCGAGGTCGCATGCGTCGTAGTTGCCGCCGCCGAACATGTTGTCGTAGCGCGGCATGACCGAGTAGCCGGAGGTAACGAAGTCCGTGCCCGGCAGGAACTGCCCCATCAGCTTCGCGGTCTTGCGGATCTCGGAATGACTTGCAATCGCGTCGTTTCCCGAGGCCACCTCGAGGTCGAGCCACGCGGCGAGGACGTTCTCGGCCATGATCTCCCGCGTGCCGCCCGGTACCGCGAGAGCGAGGGCCACGCACGAGATGGACCCGTTCTGCACGCCCTGCGAGCCGGCAGCGCGGACGAGCGAGAGGCAGCGCGACTCGAGATAGAGCATCGACTTCCCTTCGGACTCCCCCATCAGCGCTTCCGAGCCGCCGCCCGAGGTGAAGCGCACCTTGACGCCGCGCGAGGCATAGGCGGACGCGAGAAATGCCTTCGACCACGGTGTGTCGTCGCCGTCGACGAACACGGCCTCGGTGCCGTATACCGAGAGCGTTTCGGCGTAGGTCACGAGCCCCAAGATGGCGAGCCTCAGGTTCAGGCGCTCCTCGACGGCGCACTGGGTGAGGACCCCCGGCCGGCCGGTCTGCGAGCCGACGAGGATCGCGAGCGCGTTCAGAGGGGCGTAGCGGGAGACGCCGACCGTCGTCTCCACCTCGGCGAAGCCGCGGGCGGCTGCCTCCGCGGCATCGGCGGCTAGCAGCGCCGGGTTCTCCTTCAGGTTCGTGACGTGGGCCTGGTTCGCGGGAGCCCGCCGGGCGCGCAGCTTCTTCAGCGCGAACATCAGCTCGACCGGGTCGAGCATGCCGACGATCCGCGCCAGCCTCGCCGGCGTCAACCCGCGCGAGAGGCGGACGAGGTCGTCCCGCAGCGTGTCGACGTCCACGAGCCGTCGGGCGATCTCGGCGTTGTCGAGCGCGGCGGCCTCGTCCGCGGCGGCCGGGTCGATGCCCCAGCGGGCCACGAACTGGTCGATGACATCCCATTCCTCCGGCCGGCGTCCGTCGAGCTCGGTGACCGCGCCGTCACGGATCTCCAGCGACGGCTCCGGGTCGTTCGGGCCGTTCGCGGCGACGAGCCCGAGCTCCGCTACCGGCTCGATCAAGACCTCCCGCCGAAGCGCGCGCTCGCTGCGGCTCGCGTAGCGCGCGGACTCCCCGTCAGCGGGCAAGAAGGCCCCGCTGCTCGTAGGCGCCGAGCGCCTCGCGCACGAACGAGGCGTTGAGTGGTGCTCCGAGCTCCTCGAGCCGAGCCGCCCAGCCCTCGAGCTCCGCCGCGGTCGAGCGGCGCGGCCGGAGTGCCGTGTAGACCGCGAGGATCGTCTCATCGGGGAGCGGTGCGAGCTCCGCGGCTCGGCGCAGGTTCGCGGCGAGCTGCAAGCGGCCGGCGGCCTCCGCAACGGCTGCCTGCAATCGGAGCGTCTCGGGCGCCGGACTGAGCTCGACCGCGTCGATGCCGGCGTCGAGCGAGACTCGGTCGAGCGGAATGCCGCCGGGCGTCGCCACCAGGTCAGGACGCTTGAGCCCGACGGGGTAGTCGGAGCGAGGATCGAAGTCCACGGCGATCAAGTATAAGAAGGGCGCAATGGCGAACCGATACGGCTTTCAGGGGCGCGTCGCCCTCGTCACGGGCGGCGCGAGCGGGATCGGCGCCGCCGTTGCCTCTCGCCTCGAGGAAGGCGGCGCCGAGGTGCATGTCTTCGACCTCGGGCACGGCGACGACGTGGCCGACTCCTCCAGCGTCGCGTCCGCCGTCGAGACGCTGCCGCGGCTCGACGTGCTCGTCTGCGCGGCCGGCGTCGGCGGCGACTCGCTCCACACCGAAGAGGTGAGCGACGAGGAGTGGCGCCGCGTCCACGCCGTCAACCTCGACGGCGTCTTTTACGCGAACCGCGCCGCGATCCCCAAGATGAAGGCGGGCGGGTACGGCCGCATCGTCAACGTCGCGTCGATCGCGGGGAAGGAGGGCAACCCGATGGCCGGGGCCTATTCCTCGTCCAAGGCGGCGGTGATCGGCCTGACGAAGGCGATCGGCAAGGACGTCGCAGGCAGCGGCATCCTCGTGAACGCGATTGCGCCGGCGGTGATCAACACGCCGATGCTCGGACAACTCTCCGAGGAACACATTTCGTACATGACCTCGCGGATCCCGCTCGGGCGGATGGGGGAGCCGTCCGAGGTCGCCGCTCTCGTTTGCTGGCTTGCGAGCGAAGAGATGACCTTCTCCACCGGAGCGTGCTTCGATATCTCGGGCGGAAGGGCGACGTACTGAGCACGGTTGGCGCTCGTGTGAGGCCCACCGGCCTCAACTACGTCGGCGGCGCCTGGGTGGAGGCATCCGGCGGCGAGACGTACGCGAAGCACAGTCCGATGCGACCTGCCGAGACGACGGGCGTCTTCCAGTCCTCGACCGAAGCGGACGCGATCGCGGCGGTCGCCGCAGCCGAGACCGCCTTCGAGACCTGGAGCTGCCTGCCGATGGCAAGACGCGCAGGCCATCTCTCCGCGGCGGCCGCCGTGCTCGAGGCGCGTGCCGAGCAGATCGCGCTCGACATGAGCGCGGAGATGGGAAAACCGCTGCGGGAGGCGCGCGGTGAGGCGGCCCGAGCAGCGCAGATCCTGCGCTTCGCCGCCGGTGAGGCATTTCGCTCGGTTGGCGAGAGCTTCGAGCAATCGGCTACAGGGCAGCAGGTGCTGACGCGCCGGCGCCCGCTCGGTGTCGTGGCGCTGATCACGCCGTGGAACTTCCCGATCGCCATCCCGGTATGGAAACTTGCCCCGGCGCTCGTCTACGGCAACACCGTCGTGCTGAAGCTCGCCTACGAGGCGCCGCGCACAGGGCTCCATCTCGCTGAGGCGTTCGCCGAGAGCGACCTGCCGGGCGGCGTACTGAACGTCCTCACCGGTCGCGGCTCCGCGGCCGGTGCGGCCCTCGTCCGCGACCCCCGCGTCCGCGCGGTGTCGTTTACCGGCTCCGTGGCAACTGGTGACGGCGTCCGCGACAAGGCGACAGCGCTCGGCAAGCGTGTCCAGCTCGAGCTCGGCGGCCAGAACCCGATGATCGTGATGGACGACGCCGACCTCGGTCGTGCGGCGGAGGCCGCCTACGCCGGCGCCTTCTGGTCGGCGGGCCAGAAGTGCACTGCCACGCGGCGCATCTACGTGCAGGACGCCGTCTACGAGGAGTTCCGCGACCGGTTGCTCGACCGTATCGCTTGCGGGAAGGTTGGGGACCCGCTCGATCCCGAAGTCGAGGTTGGACCGATAGTCAACGAGTCGCAGTTCAGGGAGGTGGCCGAGGCGATCGAGCGCGGACGGCAGCAGGGCGGCCGGGTGGTCTCAGGCGGCGTACGTGAGGGTGCGAACGGGTACCTGATCGACCCGACGCTCTTCGAGGACGTCGCCGACGATGCGTTCCTCTCGTGCCAGGAGGTCTTCGGACCGGTCGCGTCGCTGTACCGCTTCGCAACGCTGGACGAGGCGCTCGAGCGCGCAAATGCTGTCGAATATGGCCTGTCCTCCGCGATCTTCACCTCAAGCCTCGCCGCGGCGACCCGGTTCGGGAACGAGGCGCAGGCCGGGCTGCTGCACGTGAACTCGCAGACAGCCGGTGCCGAGGTTCACGTGCCTTTCGGCGGGATCAAGGCGAGCGGGTTCGGCCCGCACGAACAAGGACGGGCCGCCCTCGAGTTCTACACCGAGACCGTCACGCTCTACATCGATCCCTAGACCGTCTCGAAGAAGACCCGCTCGCGCGACTCCAGCAGCGGCCAGAGCTCGCCGACGGCGATCCGCTGGAAGTGCTCCGTCCGCCCGTGCTCCTCGAAGGCAGCCTGGTCGTTGTAGCACTCGAAGATCGCGAACGAGCGCGTGTCCTCGTTCTCCCGGCAGGGGACGTAGGCCTCGCAGCCTGCCTCTTCGCGGGTGGCCCGGGCGAGCTCGGCCATCAGCTGCGCGGCGCGATCCTCATTGCCCTCCTGGGCCTTCATCCGCACGATCAGAACGTACGACATCGACAGCCTCCTTTGCGGTGATTGACGGGAGCCGTACGCTAGCGATCCGAGTCTCGCAACAGAACCGATCGTACCGGTGCGCCCGGTCACCTCCACCTACGCCTCCGCCTGGACTCTGCCGTCCAAGCGCAGGACGTCCCTGCAAGCAGCGGTCTTCTGCCCCCCGTAGCTCAATGGATAGAGCAGCTGTTTCCTAAACCGCGTGCACAAGGGCAAGCTGCGTCTTTCGATCGCCTATCCGCCAGGGGCCTGCCCGCGGTCAAGCCGGTTCGGGAGCCGAAACGAGCCCGTCGGAAAGAAGCGCCTCGAAACGCTGCATCGTTGCGCCGACGCCCCGGGCGAGCGGCGTCTCGACGAATCCAGGCGCGATCGACGCGAACGACGTGGAGTCGAGCTCCTCGGGAAAAGGCAGCAGGGCGTCGGCGACCTCGATCGATCCGATACTGCCCGGGGCCGCCGCGCCGATCGCAGCAACGACCTCCTCGATCGAGACCCGCGCGCCGGGAAGGTTGTGAACGGTTGCGTCGTCGCGACCGCACAGGCTGGCCGCGATGAAGGCGCGCGCGACATCCTGGGCCAGCTGCAGCTGTGCCGCCCCGCCGTAGGGAATCCTGAACGGCACCCCGGCGACCGCCGCGAGCATCGCCAGCGTCGGCGCCGACGTGATGCCCTGGTCGCGTCCGACTCCGTAGACGCTGTGGGGACGCAACCCGACACTCGCGACCCCGCTCTCTTGCCGGTAAACGGACGCACTCGACTCGTTCGAACGCTTGAAGACCCCGTAGATCGTCGCGGGATGGCCGACCATCGCCGGGGGCTTTCCGTCCTCCGGCGGGTCGAATGCCGCGATCGACGAGGCGTAGACGACGGGCGCCATGCGCTCGAGCCGGCGTTTGACCGCCTCGAACACGTTCACCGTCCCGACCACGTTGACGCTCGCTCCGAGTGGCGGATCGGCCCGGCAAAGCGGGATCTGGAGTGCCGCGAGATGAATGACGTTCGTGATGCCGTGCTCGTCGAGCGCGCGCCCGAGAGCGTCGAGATCGGCGATGTTGCCGGTGACATGTGGCACCGCCGAAAGCGCGTCGGCGGGAAGGAGTAGCCGCAGCCGCCGCGGATCAGCCGTGACGTCGAAGGCGATCACGTCCTCGCCGCCACTGACCAGCTCGTGCACGACCCACGCGCCGATGCAGCCGTAGGCGCCCGTGACGAGAAAGCGCCGCCCGGTCATCGAGCCGACCCCGACTTCGCAAGAACGATGCTCATCTCGATGCTCACTTCCGCTCGTCCATTCTGCCGAGTGGTCGCACGCACTGCACCAGCTTCGGTATCGAGCCGCCGTCGCCGACAGACCAGGCGTGGGGCAAGCACGGAAGCGTCCGCAGTAGACTCGCCGTCCGATGCGGGTCGCGGTCGCGCAGATCGAGCCGATGCTCGGCGACAGTCCGCAATTAGTAAGGCGCCCCGGTTGAGAAGAGCTCCTGTCGGCGTCCTCGCCGGCCTGTTTATGGCGTCGCTGGCGCTGCGGGCCCAGATCATCGCGGTCGGGCCGCTGCTGCCGTCGATTCAGGCCAGCCTCGGGATCTCGCACGCCGTCGCCGGGTTGCTGACGACGATCCCTGTCCTCTGCATGGGGCTCTTCGCCCCCGCCACGGCGCTGCTGTCGGTCCGTTTCGGTTCGCGGGCGGTGATCGCGGCTTCGATCGCGGTGATCGCCGTGGCGGGACTGCTCCGTGTCTCGGCCGACAACGCCGCGGTTCTTCTGGTCTTCACGATCCCCGTCGGGATCGGAATCGCCTTCGCCGGGACGCTGATGCCGACCGCGGTGAAGGAGCGGTTCGCAGACCGGCCGAACTCCGCGACAGGCATCTACGCAAGCGGGATCCAGTTCGGCGCCGGCGCGGCTGCCGCGCTCGCAATCCCGCTCGCCGACCGGCTGGGGGGCTGGCGCTGGTCGCTTGCCGCCTTCTCGGTGCTCACCGCTCTCCTGGCCGGTGTCTGGCTCGTCGCGAGCCGCGGCTGGCCGACTCACGTGCGCGGCCGGGTGAGGCCGCGGATGCCCCTACGAAGTGCGCTCGCCTGGCGGCTCGTCACCTCGTTTGCGTTGATCGGGTTGCTCTATTACGGGCTCACGGCATGGCTTGCCGACGCGTACGTCGAGCACGGATGGAGTGAATCGAAAGCCGGTTGGCTCTTTGCCGCGTTCCAGATCGCGACAGTCCCCGCGGGGCTCGTGGTCGGCCTCGCCGCCGATCGCAGAGGGTCTCGTCGCGGCTATCTGACCGGCTTCGCTGCGCTCTATGCCGCGGGTCTGCTCGGCGTTGTGCTGTTGCCGGGTGCCGGCTTCGCATGGGCGGTGCTGCTCGGGACCGCGAACGGCGCCTGTTTTCCGATGGTGATGATGCTGCCGCTCGACGTCGCTCACGAACCGGCCGAAGCTGGAGCCGTCGCCGGGATGATGCTGGGCGTTGGCTACACGATCGTCTCTCTCTCACCCTTCGTGCTCGGCGCGATCCGCGACACGACAGGCTCGTTCTCGGCGGCGCTGTGGGTCCTGGTCGCGACCGCAGCCCTGCTGGTCGCCGTCGCCTGGACACTCACTCCGGAGCGGCTGCGGCACGGTATCAAGGTTCACGCTCGGTTGACGTAAGCCCGATGCCCGGCCCTTCGTGGAGGTCCATCGGGCTGGCGCTGCTGCTCCCTGGCGCGCCGTGGCGCTCCCTGTTGCTGGGCGAGTTGCTCGAGACCCGCCCGTGGTCGGTTATCCAGCGCGGGTCACGGTTCGCCGGCCCACGCCGCCGGACCACGGCAACACGAGCGCCGGCATCGCGGGTTGCCGGCCGATCGAACAGTCCCGTCCGCCAAATCGAAGCGACACGCTACAATTGCCACTAACTCGAGATAGCCGGCCCAGATGCTCCGGGAAACGAGATGGGCAATGCATCACCTCTCCGAGATCCTCGACGAGAAAGGGCACAACGTGCTCCGGATCGAGGCAGACGCCTCGGTCTTTCAGGCGGTCGAACAGATGGTCGAGGCAAACGTCGGCTCTTTGACCGACCTCTCGAGTGGGGCCACCCACTTTCCTCAGTGACACCCAAGACTCTTGCCATCCAGGACCTGGCGTCGCGCACCCAGGCGCTCGAGGATGCTGTGCGGGAGATCGCACTCGAAGTTCAGAAAATCACGAACGCTTCGGCCCAGACACCCGTCCGCCGATCCCGGACGAAGCTGCCGGCCTCCGGGCCCGCGGGCACGACACGCTGACCTTCTGGCCGGGCGTAGGCCGGCTAGGTGTAAGTCCTAAGGACGTTGGTTCATCCGGGCCTCCTTGGAGGCTGAGAGCTGTCGAAGGCATCTCAGTCGCAAGGAGGACACCGGATGAAGCTTCACCGTAACGCGGCGCTCAGCGTGAAGGGCCGGCGGCTGCTGGTCGAGCGTGTGCTCAATGAGGGTTGGACGGTCAGAGCGGCGGCCGAGGCCGCAGGCGTCAGTCTCCGCTGCGCTCGGAAGTGGATCGGGCGATTCCGGCTCGAGGGTGAGGCTGGGCTCGCTGACCGCTCCTCGGCGCCTCATCGCGTTGCTAACCGCACCCGCGATGACCGCGTCGGGGCGATCGTCGCGCTGCGGCGGCTGCGGATGACCGGCGCGCAGATCGCAGAGATATTGGCGATGCCGCTCTCGACGGTCTCCGCGGTGCTCAGCCGTCAAGGACTTGGTCGGCTAGGCCGGATCGGGCTCGAGCCCGCCGTACGCTACGAACGAAGCCGACCAGGTGAGCTCGTCCACATCGACATCAAGAAGCTAGGCCGAATCGAAGGGGGCGCCGGGAAACGCATCCGCGGCACCCGCAAGGGACAGCCGAACCCTCGCCGCCGTGACCGCAACGGCCACGATCGCGGCACGATCGGCTGGGAATACGTCCACATCGCAATCGACGACTACAGCCGACTCGCCTACGCCGAGGTCCTGAGCGACGAGAAAGCAGTCACGGCCGCCCGGTTCCTCGTCCGTGCCCTGCGCTTCTTCCGCCGCTACGGGATCACCGTCGAACGCGTCCTCACCGACAACGGCTCCGCCTACGTCGGCGCCGTCCACGCCATCGCGTGCCGCCGACTCGGGATCAAACATCGCCGGACACGCCCCTACCGCCCCCAAACCAACGGAAAGGCCGAACGCTTCATCCGCACCATGCTCACAAGCTGGGCCTACGGCGCCATCTACGCCACAAGCCGAGAACGCACACTCGCCCTTGACGGCTGGCTCTATCACTACAACCATGAACGACGACACTCAGCCCTCAGCCACCAAGCCCCCATCACCAGAACCAACGTGCTTGGGAGTTACAGCTAGGTGCGGGACTGCCCGGGCCCGACTCGAGCGCCACCCCACCCCGGGTACTGCTGCCGCCGACCGTCCGAGAGCTCGCAGTTGGTCACGAGTGCGCTGACACCCCACTATCGTGACGGAACGGATTCATGGATTCCGCTCCAATATCCGAACGGACGGATCGACGAAGGAACCCTCCCGACAACGGCCGTGTTGGAGCCAGGCGATCGATTCGACCTGTTACGGACGGTCATGGAACTCCGTCCGGGTCTGCCCCCGCTTCGGTTGACTCTTTGGGTTGAGAGTTTCAGGCGGGCACGTTGAAAACCCTCACACTCGACCCGATCGACATCGGTCGACAGCGACCTGGCGATCGCCCCTTCGCCTCGCCGAAGCGGTGGGCGTCGACAGAAGACACGGTGGTCAAATTTTGGTCAAATTCACGCTGCGAGAAACCGCGACTAACCGCGAAGCAAGACCTTCAACGATGGGGCGCGAAAGATCTCATAGAGCCAAGACCGCCTGGCTCCAGGGAAGAAGACTTGCAGGCCGTGCCAGCAAATGCCGCCAAGATCGAACCTGTCGTCACGCAGTCTGCGACATTCTCGGTGCGATCGTTCGCGCGATCGGAGTTCAGACTTCGTTGAGAACTGAGCCGGTCAGCGCGCCAGGCGCAGCACGGCCACGCTACGCTGAAACGCACTCCGGAGGGGTGGCAGAGCGGTCGAATGCGGCGGTCTCGAAAACACAGAGGCCCTGTTTTCCCGTTTATTGATGCGGGTTTGCGCGTCGCCCTGTGTTAGCCGTTTCTGGACTTGGTGTTGCGGGTTGGCGAAGCGGTAGGGGGTTCGAGGTGGTGATGCTCGCGCGGCGGGATTGGCGCGGTTGAGCGCGGTAGTTGCCGTCGAGTCGAGCGCGCACTCGATCGCGCGGCTGACCCCTGGCTGCGAACAGAAGTTGCTGGTTTGGGATGCTTGGCGCTCGCATCTCTGGGGCGGATTCGCCAATCTTGCTGCGGGACGTGGCGATCAGCCGGCTGCTCGGCCCCCCACTCCGATGGTGGCGATTCGGCCGAGTATGAGTCGAGCGCGAACTAGATCGCGCGGGGTCGTTTGTGGGGCTTGCATCGATGGGGCTGTCAGAGCTAACGATGTGCGTCATGGATACCCCAACCCAGAGCGAGCGCGCCCGTAAGAAGCGGCGGTCGCGGTACGAGGGGATCGTGCTTCGTCACTCACGTTCCTGCTCTGCAGCGGCGCCGAGGCCGAGGCACGGACGGTGGTGCAGCAGTTCGAGACCGCCCAGTTCCTGCCCGCTGCGGTGCGAGCGCGGCTTTCCTGCGAGTTCGTCTGTTACGCGCGCACCGTGATCTACCAGGAGTGGCCGCAGATGCGCTCCGGCACGCTCAGCAACTCGAGGAACCCGTGGAGCTTGTCGATGCTGCGCACCTTGCGAACGACGGAGCCCCGCTCGCCGTCCGAGCAGACGGCCTATTCCAAATGGTTCGATCAGCGATCCGATCGCGAGAACGGGCGCGCGGACCGCATTCACGGTGCCGAGGGGGTGATCCCATTGCCGGTCTGGATCGTTCTTCTGATCGCATCCGGCGTCATCTTCGTCTACATGTTGTTCTTCGCCGACAGCACCGAGCGGGCCATCGTGCAAGCGACGATGATGGGCGGCGTGGCGGTGGTCGTCACATCGACGCTGCTCTTGCTGGTGTTCCTCGATCATCCCTATGAGTCAGGAGTGGGCGGCCTACGCCCGGTCGCGATGGAGCGCGCACTCGCGCAGATCGGACAGGAAAGAAGCTTCGCGAAAGAGAGGGCGATCATCCCGTGCGACCCGACGGGAACCGCACGAGGAGCGTGACATGACTTTCGGGTCCGAATAGCACCGAAGCTTACGAAGTCTGCGAGAATGTCCCGCTCCAGGCACGCCACCGGGGAAGGATCGGACCGATGCGGGGTACCCCCGAAATCGACCAGGCAGTGGCCGGTGAGCGACCCGAGGTCGGGCTGGCCACAGCGAGAGCCGGCCTGATACCAACGGCACCATGAGCACCGGCGGAGTGCATGCGGCGAGACCAGGCTCGGCGGAGAGCGGGGGCCGTGCCGAGGGGAGACAGCAACACTCGACCCCGGTCGAGCGCGAAACGATTGGGAAAGAGGCGCGGCGCGAAGTCCCGAGGGAGACTCACGCTGGCTTCGAGGTCGCTCCCGATCGCAACCCGCTCGGGCTGCTAGAGGAGCAGGGTGCTACGCGTGTACCCGATCTGGTCCCGATCCGTTATGGACGTATGCTCGTTTCGCCCTTCACGTTCTACAGGGGCGCGGCCGCGATCATGGCGCACGATCTCGGAGGAGCACCGCGGTCGTGCCTGAAAGCACAACTTTGTGGCGACGCACACCTCGCGAACTTCGGCGGCTTTGCATCGCCCGAGCGGGATCTCGTCTACGACGTCAACGACTTCGACGAGACGCTACCCGGGCCGTTCGAGTGGGACCTCAAGCGCCTTGCTACGAGCTTCGAGGTCGCCGGCAGAGACCGCGGCTTTACGGACGTCGAACGACGCTCTTCCGTGCTCGAGGTGGTTCACTCCTACCGCAAGGCAATGCATGCCTTCGCAGGTCAGCGGAACATCGAGGTCTGGTACGCGCGCCTCGATGCCGAGAGGTTCGAGGGAGAGCTGAGGGAAAAGCACGACAGGAAGGATGCGAAGGCCTTCGACCATGACCTGGCGAAGGCTCGGACCAAGGACAGCCTCAAGGCGCTGGACAAGCTGACCGCGATCGTCGATGGCGAGCCCCGGATCGTCTCGGACCCGCCGCTGATCGTCCGGCTCGCCGAACTGGAGGGGGACGACTCTGGCAATCCGCTCGAGCTGCTCCTCGGCGCCGTGCGACTCTATGGACGCTCGCTCCCGAACGACCGGCGGGAACTGTTCCAGAGCTACCGCGTCGTCGACGTTGCACGGAAAGTTGTCGGCGTCGGCAGCGTCGGCACGCGTTGCTGGATCGTGCTGTTGCTCGGCCGCGACGGCGACGATCCGTTGTTCCTGCAGGTCAAGGAGGCCGGGCCCTCGGTGCTCGAGCCACTGCTCGGCGGGAGCGCCTTCGCCAACCACGGGCAGCGCGTGGTCGAGGGCCAACTTCTGATGCAGGCAACGAGCGACGTCTTGCTCGGCTGGCTGCACGTTCCCGATGGGCTCGAGGGCCCCGGCCGCGACTTCTACGTACGCCAGTTGTGGGACTGGAAGACCTCCGTCGACCTCGACACGATCCTTCCCGAGGGTCTACTCGTGTACGCGAGGATCTGCGGCTGGACGCTCGCGCGGGCCCACGCGCGTTCGGGAGACCGGATCGCGATCGCCGCCTACCTCGGTAATGGAGACGAATTCGACCGGGCGGTCGCGCAGTTCGCGCATGCGTACGCCGACCTGAATGAACGCGACCATCAGGCACTCGCCGATGCCGCCCGCAGTGGCGCGATAGTCGCGACTAAGGGTCAATGACCTCGGGGGCCATGCGATAACGCAGCCCGGGCACGCAGGCCTTGGAGGGCCCGCCATCTACCTGCAGGGCACAGCGCTCGACTGAGGATTCACCTAGGTGAACTCATCCTTAGACCACGACCGCTCACCTTTACGAGCGCGACGCTACAAGCGTCACGTGAACCGGTGGATTCCGGCTCTCCCGACAACACAAGGAGAACCAGATGGCGGCAGAAGGACGGCGGAACTCGAGCTGGATGTCTCGGCCCATGCTCACATTGGTCGGGGTCGCTTCGTTGGTGCTACTTGCGACGGGCTGTGGTTCAAGCGGTGGGGGTTCAACGACGACGGCAACGACGACAGCCTCGGCTACCGAGACCTGGGCGAGCGGCGTCTGCTCGTCGATCACGACCTGGCAGTCCGCGATCACATCGGCCATCAGTTCTCTGAAGAGCGATCCAACGAAAAAGGGGCTGAAGACGGCCGCCGACGACGCGAAGTCGGCGACGCACGCTCTTGCGTCCGACCTGAAGGGGCTTGGCAAGCCCGACACGCCGGCCGGACAACGGGCAAGGGACTCTCTGGACCAGCTCTCGACCGACCTGCAGAAAAATGCCGACACGATCGAGACCGCGGTGCACGGGGCCTCCGGTGTGCGTGGCGCGTTAAGCGCCGCCTTGACGGTGACAAGCACACTCGCGACGATGGGAACACAGGTCAAAATGACGGTCACGGATCTACAGGGACTCGACGCGGATGCGAAGGGGGAGCTAAAGGACGCGTTCGCAAGCTCAAGCGCTTGCGACTCCCTGACTGCGACCAGTTCGTGACCACGAAATCCGGGACGGGAGAAGCGTCGGCATGGTTGCGTTCGATCCATCCTGGAAGCATCGGTTGGGGCTGATCCGTACGATCCCGACCGCTACTGAATCGGGGTATCCCGTGACCCCCGTAACTTCGGATCATCCACGTTGGATGAAAGGGACACTGGCCAGGGCGCCGGGGCAGCGGGCCGGCTGCGCATACTTGGGCTCATCAGCCTGCGGACGAGCACCTCACGGGCGAGCATGACCACGTTGCGCCTTATAAACCGCCAACAGGGCAGCGTACGCGGACCCATTCGCCGATCCGCCTTGCACTCTGACCATCCGCGGCCGAGTGCGTGCCTTGAGAGTTTGGGTCATGCGGCTCGGCTGCGTCGGGCCGGGGCAGGCGTTCATCGGACACGCATTCGCGATCACCTAACGATCAATGCGCAGTTCGTGGATCGCGCGCGCGACGCTGGATAGTCGCGCTTTCGCATGAACCCGTGATCACATCGCACAGCAAATGCGCGCTTCTACAGAAGCGTGACTCAACCAACTAAACGCACACTCAACGCTGCCGACGAACGGTCTCCTGTTGCCTCACCTGCGCGGCTGCCTTCGCCAGCGATCCGCCTGCAAACGAGCGAGTTGGGGCGCTGCCGTCCGCACCTATAGCCCTGACCTTTGGTCCACCTTGGGTACGATGAACGGCGCTGGAGGGGTGGCAGAGCGGTCGAATGCGGCGGTCTCGAAAACCGTTATCCGTGCAAGCGGATCGGAGGTTCAAATCCTCTCCCCTCCGCTTTAGTAGAGCCATTCTTGGCTCAACCATGCGGGTTGCGTGACACGATGTTGTCGTGTCACGCGTCCGCGTACGTCCGTGTTCATCGTAGTTTTCGGTCGAACTGGCGAACGCGACCATCTCGTGCCGACGCGCTCGGCGCATGGCCGATGCAGATCGTCCGAACAGCGCCGTCCTTGAGCGCCCGTAGCTTGGGCGACATGTCCGAGGAGCGCCACCCGTCGGCGCGGCCGCTTGATCTACCGCAATCGGTCGAGCTCGCCGACCGCGTGCTCGACCTTGTTCGCGCGCGGCTACCCGAGATCGAACGGCGGCAGCTCCGCGACTGGAACGACATTCTCCTCGTGCAGGCGTTTGCCCGCGCGCAACGCTGCCTTCGTTCCGTCCGTGACATCGCAGTCCGAGGCGAGGGCGATGACGCAGCGGTGCTCACCCGCGCGCTGGTCGCCTTGACGTTGCGCTATCTCTGGCTCGCCCGCGTCGACGACGAAGAAGAGCGGCGCGACAGGATGCGGAGGCTCATGCTGACTTGGACGCGCGAGCGCGCGGTGCTCGGTGAGGAACTCGAGGGACTGGGCTACCTACCCGACGATGCTGAGCAGTTCAGACAGAGCGTGGCGCAGTTCCGTGCTCGCGCGGACGAGCTCTTGCAGGAGGGCGTCGGTCGGATGCCCGACGACAAAGCGATCGCAGTGCGACTCGATAGCGACCTCGAGCCCACGTCCCCCAGATTCTTCGAGCTGGTGTACGCCCGGATTTACCGCACAACCTCTGACGTCGCTCACTACGGCATCGGAGCTGCGCTCGCGGGCTTCCCCCCACCGAACGAGCTCGGTGAAATGACGTTCCAGCAGCTCGACGAGGCCAGAGCGGCCGACGCGCTCGGGCTCGGTGTCATCACGTTCGCCGCACTGCTCGACTTCTCCGACCCGATCATCGGCCACGGACTCGCCGGCGAGGTCGCCGAGTTGATCCAGCAGGCGACACGCCAGCACCCTGAGCCGTAAGGACTCGACCGATGACGGAGATGACTTCTCGCTCGCGCCCCACGGCGACCGGGTGATGCGGTTTGCTTGGCATCCATCCAAGGCGGTGAACGCATAGCGCACTCAGAAAAGGCCGTCCTAGCCAGAACATCCGGTCAGCTTCGGAGCGAGCGAGAAGGAGCGGAGGCGCAAGGCGGCACCGACACGTACGGCCTAATCGCGCCGAATAGGCAAGCTCGTTATCAGCCGAGATACATTCGCGCGGTGTCACCCGACCTTGAAGAACCAACCGAGCGAGGATCCGCGCGAGGCGACGAGCCCATCGTCAACAGCCGCGAGGATCAACTAAACCGTCACGGCTTCGCTCAGCGGATTGCTGCGCAGGTTGTCGCAGGGCCACCTGGACGCGGTTTCGTGATTGGAATCGTCGGCCCTTGGGGCAGTGGCAAGACATCGCTGTTGAACATGATCTGCGAGGCCGTTGAGGAGCTAGACGAGAGTGCAGTCGTCATTCGGTTTGATCCATGGCTTTTCGGTCGTACTGATGAACTCGTGTCCCGGTTCTTGAAGGAGCTTGCGAGCCAGTTTCGAGAGAGCGGCACTAAGAGGCTCCAGGACATAGGAAATGCGATCGCGTCATACGGGGAGAGGCTCACTCCGCTTGGGTGGATTCCGTTTGCCGGCGGGTGGATTTCGCGATTCGGAAAGATCGCTCAGTCGTTCCAGACCGAGCGCGACGCGCCCAGTCTGCATGCGGAACGCGACAAGGTCCGGGCGCTCCTAGCGGGCCTCACGTCGAGGGTCATCGTCGTCGTAGATGACATCGACCGGCTAGAGCCTGAACAAATCCGAGATGTTGTGAAGCTCGTGAAGCTCGTCGGAGACTTTCCGAACGTCACCTACCTCATGGCCTATGACGGAGCGATCGTGGCCAGAGCTCTCGGATCCACAACTGACGAAGGGTTCGCTTATCTAGAGAAGATCGTCCAGAGCACTCACCATCTCCCTGAGATGGACACCGCTTCGCTCAGACGCCTGTTCCTGAATGAGCTGCAGGCCGTCGCCGACCGATTCGGAGCCGAGGCCCCGCTTTACGAAGACGACTGGGCGCTCATCTACGAACGCGGCATTCGACCGTTGATTGACACGATCCGTGACATCCACCGATACTTGAGCGCCATCTCGGTGAGCCTCCAGGGATTCGGGGACGAGGTTGCAATGGCTGATCTGCTCGGCCTCGAGGCTATCCGGGTCTTCGCACCGAGCTCCTACGCACTCCTTCCTAGCGGAGTTTCGCTTCTGACCGGGGAGCGTCGGGGAGATCCACCCTCCCCAGAACGGCGAAACGAGGAGAAGGAACTGGTCGAGCAGATCATCGCCGTTGCGGCCCCAAACGAGGACGCGGTTGCCTATGTGGTTCAGAAGCTATTTCCACTGGTGGCCTCGTACGCAGGAGGAAACTCCGTGACCTCCGACCTAAGGGAAGCCAGAAGGAAGCGGCTGGTACGTGTTCCGGACGTTCTCCGCATCTACCTCTTCCAGCGTCTTGGCGAAACGGCTGCTCCGTCGAAGACGGTCGCAGAACTGTTTGCTCGCCTAGAAAACGAGGACGACTTCATCGCGCTTGTTACACCGCTGGATCCACTTGTACTTGAGGACGTGATTGACAGGCTCGAAGACTACGCAGTTGGCGCGCCCCTCCCTACCGTCGCTCTGGCTGTGACGACCCTAATGAACGTGCGGCGGCGGCTTCGCGAAGGAGGCGGACAAGGCCTGTTCGAGCTACGTCCCGAAATAAAACTCAGCAGGGTCGTTCTCCGCCTGCTGGAACGGGTGCCTCATGACGAGGATCGCCTGGCAATCATCGAGGAAGCCCTGCCGAGGATCGAAGACCTTAGCGCTCGCGTCGAACTCATCGACGACGTCGGCCACCGTGAGAACATCGGGCACCGCCTGATCCCGCAGGGTCAAGCTCTCATCCTAGTTCGTGATCTGGTGCTTCAGATTACGAGCGCGCCAATTGAGCAACTGCGCACCGAACGAGATCTCGGCACCGGCCTTCTTGGATTCCTGTCGCGCGAAGCGCCGGAAGCTATTCCTGGCTTCGTCGACAAGGTGTCCAGCGACGATGAAGCGTTCATCCGGTTCATCCGGTCAGGCCTCGGCGAATCCTCAAGCACCGACCTCTTCAGTGGCCTCGTCAGAAGAACAACCACGATCCCCTATCCGTGGTTCGAGAAAGAAATGGGAAAGCAGCGCCTTGAAGAAGCAGCTAGGGCTGTCCGAGAACGCTTTGGCAGGCCATTCGTTGACGCCCGAGACGAACTAGCGATCGCGACGTTGGAGAGCTATCTAAGTGGCGAACGCCACGAGGAACTCACGGAGCAGAGCCGACGGTCTGCCTCTTTCGACGCCGACTCGCTGACGAACATCAGTGACTCGTCATCGGACGCCCCTGCTGAGGATTACCTGGGCGAAGAACCGGATGCGGACGCTTCGGAGAGCTAGCGGACCTCGCCGCGCCACTTGCCTTGATCCTGACACCCCGCCAGCCTCGGCGAAGGATCACGACCATGCGGTTCCTCCTGCCGAGAGGATCGCCAACTCACAGTGCGCAGAACGAGTCGCCGCCAAATCGCTCGACGGAGTGCGGCGAAAACAACACGTGAGCGCTTCCCAACGGGGAGCTATCGCCGGCGGACTCAACATAATCAGCGCTTCTCGTACGGCGCTCTCGCTGACCGAGTGGGGCAAGCGGCTTCAGGCGTAAGCATCAGCGTCCACTTCGTGTTTCCTTGCGTCCTGTGTTTGGCTGACTAGCTGGTTTGCGAGTCGGACGCCGGCGATCTCGCGTCGCGAACGCTGCTCCGCCGGCGACTGCCAGGAAGCCGCCAACGTTGACAGCCGCGTCGCGAGCCGACGAGGCAGTTGCCAGGATCAGCGCCGCAGCGATGAGCAGCAAGATGTTGAAGGGGCTAGGACGAGCCGCCCGCGCCAACTGCTGATGCGGGCGGACCGCTGGCTGGCTAGGTAGACGGAGTGGAGGCTTAGACAGATCGGGCGTTCTCAGTGTCCGTGCGGCGAGGCTGAGCGCGATCGCTGCGACGAGCGCTCCTGCGACGGCGTCGAACAGGAAGTGGTTGCCGGTCGCGACGATCACGAGTAGCACATAGAACGGGTAGGTCGCCGCGGCAAGCTTCAGGAACCTCGACTTGGCCTCTGTGACGACCGCGGTCGCGAGGATCACCGCGTAGCCGATGTGCATGCTCGGGACGGCTGCGTAAGGGTTGTAGAGCGAGCTGACGAGGCCGTGATTCAGGCTCAGGTGTCCTGCCGAGACGGTGTCCGCGATTCCGTCGAGCGCGAGTCTCGGTGGTGCTGTTGGGAAGGCCAGGTAGCCGATCACAGACAGGCCGCTGGCGATCAAGAGAGCAGTCCGGAAGTAAGGGAAGCGCCCCGGGCGGCGTCGATGAAGCCAGATGAGCACCGCAATCGTGACCGTGAGGTGAAGCGTCAGATACGACGCGTCGAGGACGCTGATCAGACACGGGATCGATCGTGCCGTGTGCTGTACCCGCGGCTCGAGGAACAGATGAAGGTGCCGTTCGAGCCCAATCAGATCGCTCGCGTGGCTCTCCGCTGCTCCTCGGTGCCCGACGACGAGACCACGAGCCCCCTCATACAGCGCGTAGAGCGCGGCAACGGTAGCGACCTCCACATAGAGGGCGTGCCGCCGTGAAAGCCACGCTCGCAGGTCGGCCCGGCGAGGCCGAGGCATGGAGGTTGTCGAACGCTCGATCAACATTGCGTTTGCCACGCCCAACCGGCGTTTAGGCTGATCGCGGCTCCGGGTCCGCTTGAACTGACAGGGGCACCTTGCTCTCGTAGAACGCGATATGGCTCGCGATCTTCCCGACGGGGAGATAAGGCTGCTGATATTCCCAGCAGGCGTCGATGATCTGTCGCCCTCGAAGGCAAGGTGGAAGTAGCTACAGTCGCCCTTGTAGGGGCAAAAGCTCACCGTCGAGCTTCGCTCCAACGCGCCAACGAGGGTCCTCGCGCGCCCTGACCAGATCACGCGCCGCCTCCTCCTCCGGACTGGGCACCCGCACTGGAGTGATCTCACCCAACCTGAGCAGTCTCGCCAGCCGCTCAGCGTCCCGCCGGTCGGTCTTGACCCTGTCAGCCGCCGGCCTGATCTTCGACGGCGCCGCGACAACGCAGCTGACCCCCCTCGTCGAGGCCAAGATCCACCGACAGGGGAACTCCTTGCAAGAACTCTTGGGTGGGCCGCATACGCTTTCGTCGCCCTCGTGGCGCACCTCGATCCGCACGATGGCCGACCCGCCCGCCAAGCAGCTTTGTGACGATTGACACGAGGTGGTATTCGGGAATAGGCTCGCTTGAACGAGGTGGCGGGTGCAACCAAGGCGGCGATTCTGATTCGTGCGAATGGTTCCGGAGCGAGTGAGACTCCTGCGACGGTCACGGCGGCGTTAGCGCCCTGTTAGGGCGACACCGGAGAGTTCGCGCCTCGGATCCCCAGTCGGAGAGAGAGGACGAACGATGCGCAAAGGGACGAGATGGCCGAAGGTTTCTGGCTCGAGAACACGATCTGCCCTGAACAGGGCAGCGGTGTCTACGAAACGCGTCGGCGCGCTCGCGCCGATCGGGAGCTCTCGGACGCGGGCGCTCGTCGCGGGCGTCGCCTTGGCTGCCTGCCTGCTCGTCGGTGCCGCCCGAGCCGCACCAAGCGACACCGTCTCGGGCCTCTCACCTGTCACTGCCTACGTGACCGATGGCGGGCACTTGGTAACGCCGATCGACCTGGCGACGAACACGCCCGGCACCCCGATCCCGGTCGGCGACCGCCCGGTGGGGATTGCGATCACGCCGGATGGCAAGACTGCCTACGTCGCGAGCGCATTTTGCTGCGTCACGCCGATCAGCATTGCGACGAACACGCCCGGGACTCCGATCTTTATCAGCGGCATAGGCATGCACGGTCCGGTTGCGGTCGCGATCACGCCGGACGGGAAGACCGCTTACGTCGCTTCCTCGGCCTCTGTGACGCCCGTCGACGTGGCGACGAACACGCCCGGCATCCCGATCCGCATCGACAGGGATCCGCGGGGCATCGCGATCACGCCCGACGGCAAGACGGCCTACGTCACCACCGAAGGCACCGATTTCGGCGGAGGCCCCAACCCTTTCCCCGAAAGCCCCTTGGTAACGCCGATCAACCTGGCCACGAACACGCCCGGCACCCCGATCGCGTTGGAGAGCGCCGAAGGGATCGCGATCACGCCGGACGGCAAGACCGCCTACATCGCAACCACTAACACGGTGACGCCGATCGACATCGCGACGAACACGCCCGGCACCCCGATCCCGGTCGGCGATGGACCAGGGGGCATCGCGATCACCCCGGACGGCAAGACCGCCTACGTCACCAACGGCGGCGACCGAACCGTGACGCCGATCACCGTGGCGACGAACACGGCCGGCACCCCGATCCCCGTCGGCATCGGCCCGTTTGGGATCGCGATCACCCCGGACGGCAAGACCGCCTACGTCACCAACTCGTTCGGCGGCACGGTGACGCCGATCACGGTGGCGACGAACACCCCGGGTACACCCATCCTCGTCCCCGGCGCCTACAGCGCGTTCGGGATTGCAATCACGCCCGCGCCCGCGTCCGACAACGACCTCGCGCTGAGCAACCTGCCCGGGAACCTCACCGTCAACGCGACCAGTCCGGCGGGGGCGACGGTGAGCTACACAGCGCCGACCGTGGTCGATGAGGACTCGCCGCTGCCGCTAGTGAACTGCCTTCCGGCCTCGGGGTCGTTGTTCCCGATCGGCGTCACGACCGTGAGCTGCACGGCGACTGCTGCGGGCGACGCGAACAGCCCGGTGGCGGCCACCTTCACGGTCACGGTCAACGGGACCGCGGCGCAGCTCCAGGGGTTGCTGGCCTCGGTGACGGGTGTCGGCCCCGGCAAGAGCCTCGCCGAGAAGGTGACGGTGATCGAGGGCGACGTCGCGGTAAACGACAACTCCGATGCCTGCGACGCGCTCGGCGGTTTCAGCAACGAGGTACGCGCACAGACGGGCAAGAAGATCACCGCCGCGAAGGCGGGTTCGCTGTTCGTGCAGGCGAAGAACATCATGGCCGTACTCGGCTGCTGAGTGGCGGTTGGGGTAAGCGGAATGGAGGTGTGGGCTATGACTTTCTCTGCGAAGAGTTTGTGCAGGCAGGCCGCGGCGTTGTTTGTGCTGGTCGCGGCTGTGCTTGTGTTCGGCGCGTTCGCGGGCGGCACGGGGGCGGCGACCTCGCCGTTTGTCGCGGTCGACCTGGGCACTCTCGGCGGCGCGGCCAGCTCCGCCGCCGCCGTCAACGACAGCGGCCAGGTGGTCGGCAACAGCACCACTGCGGGCGGCGAGCAGCATGCGTTCTCGTGGACTCAGCAGGGCGGGATGGTCGACCTCGGCACCCTCGGCGGCACGTCCAGCTTCGCCGTCGCCGTCAACGACAGCGGCCAGGTGGTCGGCAACAGCACCACTGCGGGCGGCGAGCAGCATGCGTTCTCGTGGACTCAGCAGGGCGGGATGGTCGACCTCGGCACCCTCGGCGCCAGCCTCAACGGGGCCGTCGCTGTCAACGACAGCGGTCAGGTGGTCGGCAACAGCACCACTACGGGCGGCGAGCAGCACGCGTTCTCGTGGATGGAGCGGGGCGGGATGGTCGACCTTGGCACCCTCGGCGGCAGCAGCAGCGAAGCTCGCGCCCTGAACGACAGCGGCGAGGTGGTCGGCGACAGCTCCACGGGGGACTTTTTCTCGCAGCGAATTCATGCTTTCTTGTGGACGCGGCAGGGCGGGATGGTCGACCTCGGCGGCAGCCCCAGCGGCTCGGACGGCCTGAGCTTCGCGTTCGCGGTGAATAGCGGTGGGCAGGTGGTCGGCCAATACAACCCGAACTCCACTACACCCGCGCGCGCGTTTTCGTGGACGCAGCAGGGCGGGATGGTCGACCTCGGGGGGAGCTTCAGCGGCGCCCGCGCGGTGAACGACAGCGGCCAGGTGGTCGGCGCCAGCAACACCGGCATCGCCGCCTTTCCGAACAGCGCGTTCTCGTGGACTCAGCAGGGCGGGATGGTCGACCTCGGCACCCTCGGCGGCAGTCTCAGCGGGGCCGTCGCTGTCAACGACAGCGGTCAGGTGGTCGGCAACAGCACCACTACGGGCGGCGAGCAGCACGCGTTCTCGTGGATGGAGCGGGGCGGGATGGTCGACCTTGGCACCCTCGGCGGCAGCAGCAGCGAAGCTCGCGCCCTGAACGACAGCGGCTGGGTGGTCGGCACCGCGTACACCGCGGGCAACGCCGAGCATCATGCCGTGCTGTGGCAGCTATCCGCCGGGGATGACACGACGGCACCGGTGATTACCGTTCCGGGGCCGATCACGGTGAATGCAACCTCTCCTAGCGGTGCAGTCGTGACCTATTCGGTCTCGGCGACTGACCCCGACGACACGGTCGCCTCGCTGGTTTGTGTGCCCGCCTCCGCCGGCACGTTCCCAGTCGCGACGACGACGGTTAGCTGTAGCGCGAGCGACGCTCACGGGAACACGAGCAGCGCCAGTTTCACCGTCCATGTCAAGGGAGCAGCCGAACAGCTCGCAGCCCTGCAAGTCGCCGTGACCGGTTTCGGCCCGGGCAAAAGCCTGGCCGACAAGCTGACGCAGACCCAGGATTACGTCGCGGTCAACGACAAGACGGACGCCTGCGGTTCCCTGAGCGCGTTCGTCAATCAAGTCAACGCGCAGACCGGGAAGAAGATCGCCGCGGCGCAGGCGAACTCGCTGATCGCGCAGGCGAAGAACATCATCGGCGTGCTCGGCTGCTAAGCGCGAGCGGCGTCTATACGAACGTGGGGAGGCCCGCTTCGGCGGGCTTCGCTCCAGCAGGACCAGGCCCGTGAAGGCGCGGATTGTGACGATTGACACGAGATGGGATTCGGGAATAGGATCGCTTCCAAGCGAGGGCGGGTGCGACCAAACGCGGCGATTCTGATTCGTGCGACTGGTTTCCGAGCGAGTGAGACTCCCGCGACGGTCACGGCGGCGTTAGCGCCCTGTTAGGGCGACACCGGAGAGTTCGCGCCTCGGATCCCCAGTCGGAGAGAGAGGACGAACGATGCGCGCACGGACTAGATGGCCGAAGGTTTCTGGGTCGAGAACACGATCTGCCCTGATCAGGGCAGCGGTGTGTACGAAACGCGTCGGCGCGCTCGCGCCGATCGGGAGCGCTCGGACGCGGGCGCTCGTCGCGGGCGTCGCCTTGGCTGCCTGCCTGCTCGTCGGTGCCGCCCGAGCCGCACCAACCGACACCGTCTCGGGCCTCTCGCCGGTCACCGCCTACGTCACCAACTCGGGCGACGGAACGGTGACGCCGATCGCGGTGGCGACGAACACACCGGGGACCCCGGTCCCCGTCGGGCGCGGCCCGTTCGCGGTGGCGATCACGCCGGACGGCGCCACCGCCTACGTCACCAACGTGGACGACGGCACGGTGACGCCGATCACGCTGGCGACGAACACGCCCGGTACCCCGATCGCCGTCGGCAGCGACCCGGCCGGAATCGCGATCACGCCGGACGGCAAGACCGCCTACGTCTCCAACCAGTGCGGGAGTGATCCGACGTGCGGTTCCGACGGCTCGGTGACGCCGATCACGCTGGCGACGAACACACCCGGCACCCCGATCGCCCTCGGCGGCCAGTCGGCCGGGATCGCGATCACGCCGGACGGCAAAACCGTCTACGTCGTTGTCGATGGGGCAAACTGCTCGGTGAGGGGCTCGCTGACGCCGATCACGGTGGTGACGGATACGCTCGGCACCCCGATCCCCGTCGGCATCGCACCGTACGGTGTGGCGATCACGCCCGACGGCAATACGGCCTACGTCACCAACTTTAGCGGGAGCGGCGCGACGTGCGGATCCGACGGCTCGGTGACCCCGATCACGCTGGCGACGAACACGCCCGGCGCCCCGATCGTCCTCGACCATGGTAACCCGCTCGGAGTGGCGATCACGCCTGACGGCAAGACCGCCTACGTCGCCAGCGAGGGGAACGTGACGGTGACGCCGATCACGGTGGCAACGAACACGGCGGGCACCCCGATCTTCATCCACGATGTAATAGCGTTCGCCGTGGCGATCACGCCGGACGGGAAGACCGCCTACGTCACCAACGCGGGCACCGGCAGTTCGAGCAGCACGGTGATTCCGATCACGGTGGCGACGAACACGATCGGCACGCCGATCCCCGTTGGCCTCACGCCCCTGGGGATTGCGATCACTCCCGCGCCGGCGGCCGACAACGATCTCGTGTTGACGAATGTGCCGACCAACATCACCGTCAATGCGACCAGCCCGGCGGGGGCGACCGTGAGCTATATACCTCCGACCGTGGTCGATGAGGACTTGCCGCTGCCGACCGTGAACTGCCTCCCGGGCTCCGGGTCGCTGTTCCCGATCGGCCTCACGACCGTGGGCTGCACGGCGACCGCTGCGGGCGACGCGAACAGCCCGGTGACGGCCACCTTCACGGTCACCGTCAACGGCGCCGCGGCGCAACTCCAGGGGTTGCTGGCCTCGGTGACGGGTGTCGGCCCCGGTAGGAGCCTGGCCGACAAGGTAACCCTGATCCAGGCGTACGTCGCGGCGAACGACAAGGCGGATGCGTGCGGCACCCTCGCGGCGTTCATCAACGACGTGAACGCGCAAACCGGCAAGAAGATCACCCGGGTGCAGGCAGCGTCGTTCGTCGCGCAGGCGCAAAACATCGAGGCCACGCTCGGCTGCTGATCCGAAACGCGGTCCTTCCGGCGGGGCGGTGCGTTTCGGACCGCCCCGCCAACCCGGACCCAGAGTGGATGGCGCGGCGCCTACAGCCGACCTCCCGCCACCGCCTCCCGGGCCGCCTTGTCCTCGGCTTCCGATCGAACATGTGCGCGTAGGCGGACAAGGTCGTCGTTGCGTCTAGAGCCTCGGCTACCAGGCCGCAGAGGCTTGATGTGCACGCCGCGCGAGGTGTAACGCGGTGCCGGGGAGCCGGCTGGCGCGAGCCTGTCCCGAACGGCCATCTTGGCACCCCACCCTTACCGCGGTAGCATCATGAGCGGCCGGGTTCACGGCGGTGCGGAGCTTCCGGAGCGTTGCTGAGCCGCCCGGCCCACTATCTTCGGCAGGTGAGAGGCGTCGCACGCTCGGCACTTGGTCTCCTACTCGTGTCCCTGGCGGTCGCACTGGTCGTCGTCGCCTCGCCACCTGCAGGCGCGAGCAGACCGTCATCCTCGTCCGGGCCACCAGCAGCGGTCGGTCACACCAGGTTGCTCGCGCCCCGCACTCGCGCTGGACGTTGCCGTCGCGGTGTGAAGCCCGACCGGCGCTGCTCACCCGGTGCTGTCTACAGAAGGCTCGGCAAGGCCGTGATCTGCTCATCGAGCTTCCGCACTTCAACGATTCGCAATGTCCCGCAGTCAGAGAAGTTCGCCGTTGAGCGGGAGTACGGAATGGTGGCTCGGCTCTACGGGCGGACGATTGAGATCGACCACATCGTCTCCCTCGAACTTGGTGGCTCGAACGACATCGCGAACCTCTTCCCCGAGCCGGGATCAGGCAAGGCGAGCTACCACGTCAAGGACAAGCTTGAGAACAAGCTGCACGATCTCGTGTGCTCAGGGGCGATGACGTTGCAAGCGGCTCAGCGTGGGATCGCGACGAACTGGGAGTCGATCTACAAGCGCGTCTTCGGCGCTGCCCCGTCCGGCTGACGGGAATCAGCAGTCTCGTGGGGTGGGCTGCTGAGGCGGAACACTGGATGACGAGCAGCTTCGAGGACGAAGGCTTCAACCGAGTCGTTGGCTTTCGCGTCGAAGAACGTGCCCGTCACCCGATTGCTGCGCAGGTACTTCCGGAGCACAGGCCCGGCTTCGGTGTCATCTAGCTCGGTGACGCGGAACCGTTCCCTCTTGCCTGCCCGGCTTAGCTCGACCCAGCCAGCCGCACGTGCGTTCTTCACCCAGTTCCGTTCTCCGTAGGGAGCAACTAACCAGCGGTTGTCGCCCTCCATGACGAGCGTCACCGGCGTTGAGTAGCGCTGCCCGCTTTTACGCCCCTCGACCGTCAGGAGGAAGGTGCGGCGGCCTGCCAGGCCAAAACGGACCAGCGGGCGCACGAGAGCGTTCACGAGCCGCCGGGTCTTGCTCAGCCGGTAGTTCGTCGCCATCGCGCAGCAAGGGTAGTTGGCGGTTCGCGAATCGCTCGAAAGCCTCGCGGGCGGTGGTGCGCTTCATCGCTCGTCGCCGGGATTTGACCCCGGCCACCGGTAGCCAGCTTCCGGCATGTTGCTGAGCTGCGAATATAGGAATCCCTAGGACTCGGCCCCACCTGCCCGAAGGTGCGCGAGCCAGTGGTGGAAGAACCGCTCAGACCTGAGCGGAAAGACGAACGGCTGGAAGACCATCCTCAACACCCTGATAGTCCATCGCGGCGACCGAATCGCGCCAGCTCGATCGACTGAGTTCAACGAGCCACAGCCAGTTTCACAGAGAATCTGACAGTCCCGAGCCGGGGGCCACACTAGCCAACATCGTCGAGCGCTCGTTGAGCCGCCCAGACGTCACCAACGTTGACCCCTGGGATCGTTCCGTTCGCGGCAACCACGCCCGCGAGCAACTGGCCGTTGAGCGTGGCCGATAGCCGCGTGTCTCGGCCGGCTGGATCGGTTAGTTGCAAGTCCACCTGACCTCCAACTTTTGAGATAGCGAACGCCGGCCACCACCTGGACCATCTGCTTGCCGGCGCGTCTGGCCTCTCGGTTTCGAAATACCGGCCACGGTAGATAGACGTGGTTGCTTGCGGCTGGGGCGCTTGGGGCACCCCACGCTCCCATCCGGCAAACGGGGTGATCACTATCGGCGAGACGCTGCCGCCGAGCCACGTGCCGACGAGCCAGTCGGTTGTGAGCGTAAATGGGACAGCAGCCGCGCTCGACGTCGGGTCCGAGTAGGCGCCAGTCAATCTGTCGGCGGAGAACGCCGCGATCAGCTCGCGCTCGGCAGCACCGCCGCCGCGGCGGTGAGCAGCTCGGAGTCCGGCCGCCGGCGAGAATGACAGCTCGTCGAGGCGCATCCAACGAGTGCTGTCGTCGTTCCAGATCAGACCCAGGTGTCGGCCGCTCGTAGCCATCAAGACCAGCATCAATTCGGTGCCGTTCGCATCGGTTCCGGTAAACAGCCTCCCCATGCTCTTGGTCGCGCCGCGGACACCGGTGCCGTCGTCCGAGAACGCGCCGAATCGGTCAATCGCGTCGGAAGTCGTTCCACCCTCGGCGACGTAACGCAACGCGAACGCACTCTCGTTCGGCCGCCGTGGCAGTGTGAGCTGACCATTCCCGTCGGTCTGCGCACGGTCGACGTTGTACAGACCGAATCGGGAAACGTCACGGTAGCCGCTCTGCCACTCCCAATTGTCGGTGATCGACCAGTGCAGATAGCCGCGAATATCGACCCCCTGAGCCTTGGCCCGCTCCAGAATGTCGAGGTGCGACAACGTGTATGCCGACCGCCTCACGTCGTCGGCGTCGGCGTCCCCGTTCTCGGTTATCACAACCGGAAGGTTGTACGCCGTTTTGATCTTGATGAGGAATTTCCAGGAGGGCATCGGGTTTCGTAATCCACCCCATATCGTTCAGATAGCGGGTCTCTGATCCTGGATCGAGATGCGTTTTTGGCTGACCACCGATAAAACCGGCGGCGAGGACGGGTTGGATGGCTACGTTCTGCTGGATGTACCAAGCCCGGTAGTAGTTGACACCGACATAGTCCAGCTTCGACGTCCAATCCGCCGGCGCAATCCCAAAGAACTCCTGGCTCGTCTGCGTGTTACGGTTCGCCGGGCGGGCCTCCATCGCAACATCGACTGTTCCGCGCGTGACCGAATCGAGAAAGTGCCATGTGTACCAGTAGTCCGACTGGTTCGACGCGCCAAGGTTGTTGCCCGCCGGGTCAGGTTGGAGCGGTTCGCAGAAGGGCATGTTCTGTGCGATTGAGATCATCGCGGTCGGGATGTGCTTTTTGATTACGTCGTAAGCGCGAACGTGCGCCTTGAGGAGGTTGAGGTACGCGTCTCGTGCGAGCGCGCCTTTTGCCGAGAAACCAGGCGGCCAGAGACCCGCGATGTAACCGGCACCGACCATCGAGCCGACTGGCTCGTTGAGCGTAACCCACCACTGCGGGACGTCGGCGCCGAGTTCGGCCACTAGACGGCTGACGACGGCGTCGACGTAGTCGACATAGGCGTCGACCGTTGCCGACATGCTCCAACCACCGAGGGACGCATTGAAACCGGCGTCCGGCTCGAGGCTCGGATCGCCCGCCGGCTTCGTGACCGAGGGCGTCAACACCCATTGGGGCAGCGTCAGGTGTTGCAGTGTGACCACGGGCTCGATGTCCAGGCGGCGGAGCGCACGCAGCATCGGCAGATACACCTGTGTGAATGCTGCCGGGTCAGTCGTGTGATGGGTCGGCTGCACCCGGCTCCACTCGATCGACATTCGATATGCGTTTAGCCCGAGCGAGGAGGCGCGTAACGCGTCTTGGCTAAAGACGTACGGGTCAGCATGACGCAGCGCCTCACCGGGCGGCTCGGGTGTCGGAATGATGTCCGGCGGATCAGCCATGGACGCCGCCCAGACCATATGCGCAAGCGAAACGGGGTTGGTCGTAAAGAGCTGCCAGTCATTTACGAGACCGCCCTCATACTGCCCGCCGCACGTTGCGACACCCCAGAGGAAGCTCGGCCTCGCCCTGCTCATCGCGACGGTGACACGCGCGCTAACCGGCGTATTGGCGGTACAGGTGTTCTCGGCACGGAGCTCGTAGCCGCCGTCCCAGCTCCAATCACCAGGTATCGGACCCACCGTCACGTTCCCCATAGTCAACGTCGGCAACACAACCGGGGGTAGCTGGGTTCGGTCCCCGTTTGAGTTGCGGAAAGGAACGATTGTCAGCTGGGTCGCGTTCTCGACGTTGTAGTGCAGCCTGAGTGACCCGCCTGGCGCGAGCGTCGTCCCGCCTCCCACCACCGCGGCGCCGAATTCGAGGATTCCAGGCTTTCCGCCGGCGAACCGATTCACACCACGAGGTAGTTGCGGTGGAAGGGGCAACATGCCGGTCGTAACCCCGAACGCCATCCCCACAGCCGCGATCCGTTCGGCGGCGCCGTGCGCGGCCACCCCGAGACACTCACTGATGACGGCAGCCGCCGCGAGCGCCACAGTCGCCGTGTCGCCGGACGGCGGTGGATTGGCCTGCGTGCGCAGGAACCCGACCGGCCCGGCCCCGACTCCGTTCGGGGCGTGCACGACGATATCCGTATCGTTCCAGGACACGACGTCGGAGTCCGAAACGATCGCTGGTGTTTGTCGGGTCGACGTGAAAACGACGCGAACGAGCGAGTTCTGCGGGCCGAAGCCGCGCCCGCGGATATGTACGACAACGGCATCGCAGCCGCGCTTCGGACTGATACTCCTGATCCCGCGGGCATCGACGGTAGAGGGGTGCGCCGCCCACCAGGCGCTCGCCTCCGACGACACAGCGGCCTCGCGCGCAACGTCCGTCAATGCTTGGCTGATGTCGTTCAGACAGGCGCGAGCGGCGCTCGCCGGCAGGGGCGCGACGCCGCCGGGCGTGCTTCCGAGCGGGTCGAAGCTCCCCACCGATGGCGATGGAAGATCCGTCCAGGGGTCCCCTGTCAAACCGCAGCGCAACGTCCCCGACAGCACATCCGCACCGAAGGCGGTCTGTATCAGTGCCTGGATCTGGGCCGCTGTAACTCCACCCTGCGACAGGAGCGCCGTCATACCGTTGACGAGAACTTCCGACACCCGGCGGGAGAGATCCTCGTCACGGTTCGGGCCGAACACAGGAAGGACGACCTGAAGAGTCCGGTGGCCCTCGAATGCTGGATGGCTTTCCAAGATCGCCACGGCCGACGCCGCCGGAGCGATTACAGCTGGACCGGCACCGATAGCGACGGCGTTATTCACGGCATCGATTTGCGCCCGCGCGTCAAGAGCCCCTAGCCCGATCGCAACAGGGCGGACCTGCGCAAGCACCGGCAAATCCGCCAGGTTCTGGCGCCGCAGCAGTCCCTCGATCCCGCCACCTCCAAGTGGAGGCATCTGGTCCCCCGATACCTAAGACGAACCCCGGTCCGCTCGACCTTATCTCACCGTAGTTCCGAACGCAAAACCCGCCCTCGGTATGTCGAAGTGGCTATCGCCCGATCTCGACCCGCGGCTCCGGCGCCGCGGCAGGACCCTGGATGAGGTAGGTTCCAGGCACTCAGCGGGTCGAGTCTCGCGAGACCGCCTATTTAGGCAGCCACAATTGCTGTGGCTTCTGCGACGTCTAGCCCTTCTTTTCTCGCTGAACACCCTGGGGCGGGCGCGCCCGTTCCCGCAGGCTGAACGGCGAGGGGGAAACACATGCAGGCGCAAGGGTTGACCTTGTTGGCGTGATGATGAAGCGTTCCCCTTCCTCGTGGACGTGCGTGGTCGTGCAGGCCATTTTCCAGCCCGCATGACTGCAATCAACCATTGGAGGTGAGAGCAATGCCGATCGTTCAAGTTGAACCGATGAAACCGGATCGCCGCGTGAGGCCGCCGGAGGACAGGGGCAAGGCACTCTCGGAGCTTCTCGATCAGCCCGACGTTTATGTCGTCACTCCGCAGAGCCAGGTGCTCTCTCAAGCCGCGCACGAGAAGGCACGTGCAGCGCATCTGCAGACGCTGAAGCAGTTGTCTGCGAAGCACAGGGAGTCGGGCGGGCGGCTCAACTACCTGCTGGACGGCTTTCCCGATGATCCGTCACCGGAGGTCACGACGAGCGGGGCCGACGGCGAACCCCTAACGTTCAAGCTGCAGAACCGAGATGCGAAGATCCACGACGCCGTCGTCGCGAGCCGCGCCGTGTCTTCGCGGACGAACCTCGCGCTGATCTACCGGGAACTCTACGAGACGGCCGCCCACGCGGCCCTCCAAGCCCCGGAGAAGGCGCCACCCGAACTCCGAAAGCTTCCGAAACCTGTCTCGATTCAGACGAAGAGCGCCTCGGCGATCTCGGATGCGATCACCATGCTCGTGACGATAATCGAACGCATCTTCGTGGCACTTCCACCGGTGATCGATGATGCCCCTCCTGTTGGCTACCCGGCCCAGTGCACGGCCGAGGAAGGAACCGGCGACGGTAGCGACATGGTCTCCGGGCCTGCAACGCTCAATCCCCTCGGCCTTCGCCAGAACTGCAACTGGCCGCTCAAGTGGTACACGACTTGCGTCCGAAACCAGGGAGCCGAGCGAGGCACCTGCTCGGCGTTTTGCGTCGTCGCGGCCGCTGAGGCACGAATCGCTGCGGAGCACAACCGCTGGATGAACCTGTCCGAGCAGGATCTCTACAAGCATTGTCGCCACGACTGGTTCCCATGGCCACTCGACTGGTACGGCGACGGGTTCATATCGACGGTGAGTGTCATCGGTCAAATGACAACGGGCTACGTCTTCCCTTGGGAGCGCGACTGGAACTACAACCGGTCATTGAACCGAAACGATGACGATGCCCACCACCTCTACACGCACTCGTGTGACGGCTACGCCGGGCCGTGCTCAGATACCAATCACCAGTCGCACCGCACCTGTTCGACGGAGAACAAGGAAGTTTTGGTCGAAGTCGTAAAAACCGTGTCGACGTGGATCGAGGACGTCGTCAACGTAGTCCAAGGCTTCATCAATTGGATCACCGGGTCGAGCGGGCACTGGGCCACCCAACAGGTCGAAGAATGGGAAAACGAGGTCGAGACCTTCATCGTCTGCACCTACGACACGGCGATTCCAGGAACATCCGGAGCGCATATCGTGGCCGCGAACCCGTTCTACGCCTACGGCGTCATCATCGGACCCAAACGGGAGCCGCGATTGCGCGCAGCTACCTTGCTACCCAGGTTCCGATCTCGCTCGGGCTCCCTGTCTTGCCCTCCTTCGACGGTGCGAGCGGCGGTTACGTCAAGTTCGACCCCAACGAAGCCGCATCGAAATCGCGGGGCGGACACTGCGTATGCATTACAGGCTGGGTTCCGAACACGCAAGTTCCCGCAGGCGCACCTCAAGCCGCCGGGAACGGCTACTTCATCATCAAGAACTCGTGGGGTGCGAGACTGGGGCGACGGGGGCTACGCCTACCTCCCCGAGTCTTGGGTCGAGAAGTGGGCGACCGAAATGGTCGCGATTCCAGTCGTCGCGATCTAGATGTAGTTCTTAACGAGCTCATCCGGGCCTCCTTGGGGCCGAGCGCGGTCAACGATAGCTCGACCCCGAGGAGTCACCGGATGGCAGCCTGCTGCCGGCTTCCGCGGCGCCTCCAATCCATCCGATCTGGTAAACACGAACCGGCGCCAGTCTTCGACGACAGCTGGCGACCGCGCTTGAGCGGATGAGTAGCGACGCAGACGTGCGGTTCGCCGAGATCGCCCGCTCATCTAGGCCGAGAAAGTTTGAGTGAGCGAGGTTGTGTTGCGTTCGACGGCTTGGCCGAAGCGTTGGAGGAAGATTCCACCAAGGCTGTCGAGTGAGTAGCCGACGAAGAACGCGGTAGCCCAGTTGATCGGGTTGGTGGTTGCGGCGAGGCCGAAGATTCCGACGAGTACCCAGAGGAGACTGGCGCAGATTGAGAGGTATCGGATGTGGAGCCAGTTGAGTACGTCGTCAAGGGCGAGGAAGTTCGTGCCGGCTCCGAAGCGTTCCTGTTTCAGCGCTTCGACTGCGACGTGAACGATCGCGCCGATGAGTACGAAGAAGTAACCCGTGAGCAAAGCGCTGGCGCTCGTCATCCCCGCGGGCCAGTTGCTGAGGTTAAGCCAGTTGTCAAGTTCGCCGGCGATGAGCACGACGCCGGCTCCGGCAGCCGCCGCCGCGATTGGGGCCAGATATGTCCCGAGTCTGATCTTCCAGCTCTTAGCGACCCGGAAGACGAGTCCGCGGGGTGTGTCTATGACTGCGTTGACTGCCCCGGGATGATCGGCGAGGTAGACCAGGATGGCGTTGCGGTCGTCTTTGTCGGGGATCTCGTCGGCGAAGGCGGCGTCGAAACTTATCGCCTTGCCGATCCGGACTGTTTCGAGGTGGCTGTTGAGTCGGTCGGCGACGGTAAGGCGCGCGGTGTGGACGAGGATTTCGCGGACGAAGCCATCTACATACGTGATGCGTTGTGTGACATCCTCGGCGTCGGATCCCGCGGGCGGCCAGTCGCTGATGACGCGGTTCCAGAGGTTGTCGATCGCGGTGACTTCATCGCCGCAGTCGCTCCATAATGACGGGTTGCCGACGAATGCTTCGGTGCGGATCCGTAGCAGAGCGTCCTCGATTTTGATCCTCAGCCGGTCCGCGATTGGGGTCTCCGCGGCAAGCGCGATCTCAACGGGTTTGTTCGATCCACTCGCTCGAGCGACGTCGCAAGCGGAGGCAACGACGCTGAGTGACCGGGCGAAGTCCTGGATGTCGGCACGGATGTCGCGAACGAGCGCAAACAGGAACGCGCTGTCGGTCGTCCCGACTGTCGACCCCTGGCCAGGCGGTGGCGCCATTGCAGGGGGCGGTGCCATCGCCATGACTCGGGCTACCTCCCTCCGGCGCGAGCCGGCGCGAATCGGCTCGAACGGACAGTTCGCGAGCTCGGGCGCGCCCAGATGTGGCAAGCGCCGCTCGCTCGTTGCAAGAGACTCTTTTGAACGTTCACCGTGCGATCCCCCCGCTCGCTCCTCCCGTTTGAGCCAAGGCTGACAACGCCGCAGATGAGGCGAGCGTACTCGATTGCGGGACGGCTGTCATCTTCGTATGGCTGAGCGAGGTCGGCCTCTCTCGACTTGAGTTGAGAGGCTGTTCCTGCCCCTCAATCGTGATTTCAATCCCGGATGATCCCACTTGATGTTTTGTGCCCGTCGACTGGATGGCGCCATTGACGAGGCCGAGACGCGTCGTAGAGTCGCCTGGTGCGTCGAGCGCGTCGTGGAGGCGTTCTACTGCTGGTCGTCATTTTGGCTCTTGGCGTCGGCGCGTCTGTCGCAGCGCCATCGAGAACTTCGTCGCATGGGACAAGACAGTTCCGCTCCAGCCCGGGCGAGGATGCAAGCGTAATCGAGAGCATACTGCGCGGGCTTTCCAAAGTTCATCTTCCTACTCCGGGACCGATCATGGAAGACGTCTTCAAGGCAGGATTGACGACCTTGGCGAAGACACGGAACCCCAGCAGCGCTCTCGCGGCGATGCGCGAGGCGGCCTCGAGCCCTGATCGCTACGAGCGGGCTGCGGTCGGCGCGTTTTGCGCGACGATCAACAGTTACGAAGAAGACAGCTCGGAGCAATCCAAACCAACATTTCTTACTCAGTTGTTCTGGAGACCAAGGCTTAGAGCGGGTCTTCTCAACGATGTTGAGGGGAAGGTGCTATTGGTCAGCACTTCCCGGGTAGATGAGGCGGTCAACACGGTTATTACGACTTTGAACCTGTTCATTACCTCTCCGGCCGAGGGGCGCTTCTACTGGCACGCCTGCGGGTTCGGCTGAGATTTGGGCTGCGCAACGCGCCGCGGTCGCCTCGTCCTCGTTCGGCGGTGGCCACGGTCGGCAACGTGGTGGGGCTTGTATTGCCGGCGGGATCGTGTTAGAGACTCCCATGGCAGGCCAGCCGGACGGACCGCCCCTTGTGGCGGGCGTCCCTGTCGAGTCGTCGGGGGCAACGAATCCGGATCCTCTTGGGGATCTTGAGCAGACCGAGCTTCTGCGTGAGGTCCGGCTTGGTCTGGTGATGAACGGCGGCGTGAGCTTGGCCGTTTGGATGGGCGGTGTGACGCAGGAGATTGACGCTGTCCGGCGGGCCGGCCGCGTGCTTCGCGACGACCCGGGCTTCGAGGCGATCCCGGGAGAGAGCGGCTCCCCGCAGCGGCAGCCGGACTCGTCCTCCGAGCCGACGCGGGGGCTGTATGCCAGTCTCCTCGAGGCGCTCAAGGAAAGGGTTGTGGTCGATGTGATCGCTGGTGCCAGCGCCGGGGGCATTAACGGATCATTGTTGGCGACCGCTGTTTTTGCTGAGCGGCGACTGCCTCCGCTGCGCGATGTGTGGATCACGGTCGGGGACTTCAGCAAGCTGTTGCGTTCGCCGTCGGTGTCGGAGCCGAAGTCGCTCCTTCGCGGCGATGAATTCGTGCTCCCTCAACTCCGCACTCGGTTTGAAGAGCTTTTGGATTGGAGGACAAACGGTCCGGCCGACCAGCCCGTGTATCTGTATGTGACGGCGACCGACTTCTACGGGCTGCCTGAGGTGTTCTCGGATTCGACGGGGCGGCGGTTCCAAGAGCTCGACCATCGTCACGTCTTCCGCTTCGAGCACCAGCAGCCGAGGAACGGGCAGATTGTTCCGCCGCCGCAGACAGGGGAGGCGATGCCGCCCATCGGGTCGTTTAGAAGCGGCAACGCGGCCGAACTTCTCGCGCAAGCAGCCCGCTCGTCGTCGAGTTTCCCGGTCGCGTTCGAGGCGCACGGCTTGCAGCTGAGCGATCAGGCAGTGAAGCGCTGGATGATCGACGGCGGGGTTCTCGACAATCAGCCGTTCAACCCGTTGCTGAACCGGATCGCCACATTGTCAGCCGACTACCTGCCGGTTCGCCGAGTCGTCGGCTACATCGTCCCGTACGTGACAGAAGCGAGTGCCGCTGTGGTCGCGCCGTTCGCCAACGGCGACCCGCCGGTGACCGACGAAGGGCCGGCTCAGCCGACGGCGATGAGCACTCAGAGCGCGGCGGGAAGCCTCCCGCGCGACCTGCCGAAGCTGCAGAGCCTGGAACGGCTCACGCGCGAGTTGAGCGAGCGTCGACTCGCACAGCAGTCACGCCGACGGCTTCGCGCGACGAGCGCGGCGAAGCTCGACCGGGCGGCGAACGCTCTGTATCAGAGCTACCGGGCGATGCGCTACGTCGGGAGCCTCGAGGTGTTTGCGCAATGGGCATCGCCAGACTTCCAGCCGGGCGCTGGTGACATCGCCCAACTCGAGACGCTCGACCGCACCCAATCGACGGCGCCACCCGTCGACGCGCCAGTGCCAGACCCCCCAAACCCGCTTCCGGGAGACCTACCCTGGCTACCGGGACCTGAGGGCCGAGTGTGGACGCCGGACCATCCGTGGGAGTTCGGACTCGCCAGCAGCGAGCGGATCGCGATCGAGGCTCTCATCGCGATCGGCGAGAGACTCGCAAAACGACCCGACTGGCTGGTCTACCGAGCAGCCAAGGATCAGGCGAGCGATCTCGTCGAGTCCATCCGGCAGGCAAAGCTCCAGGTCTGCCTCACCTTCCGCGACCTTCCAGCGAGCGGCACCCTCGCTGACCGCGCTACCGCCGCCTATCGCGAGGCTGGGGTACGGGAGATGCTCACGGAGAGTTTCTCCGCGCTGCAGCCCGCGTTCAGTGCGGTCTTCGGACGAAGGCTCACTCTGCAACGTCTGATCAACGAGGAGGTCGTCCGCAACGCCGCGTCAGCCGATCAGACCCTCCTTCCTCCGCCGTTCGATTTCGTCCATATGAGCGCGGGTGTTCGTAACTCACTTGGTCACGCTGCTGTCTCGCCGGACCAGAAGCTTGCGGGGATGAAGCTGGCCCACTTCGCCGGTTTTCTCAAGCAGTCCTGGCGAGCGAACGACTGGCTCTGGGGCAGGCTCGACGGTGCCGAACACATCCTCGCCTCCCTGCTCGACATCGACTACCTCAAGACGCTCGCGCGCCCATCGACCGCCCCTCTCGCCAGCAGCCTGGCCACGCTGGCGTTCCCGCCAAAACAGATCGACGCCCTGACAACCGCCTGGCAAAGCACGCTCGGCTACGCCGTCCGCCGCACCGACTACGAAACCGACGTCCGCGATGCAGCGGCGGTCGTCATCGACGAGGCCCGCTCCGCCGGCTCCGACCCCAAAGACCAGTTCGCCACGTTGCTCAAGGCAGCTCTCAGCTCGGACGCTCACACGGCGGACGGAAACACAACGCCGATGCTCGTATCGAGGCTCCTTCTCGACTGCTGCCGCGCAGCCCTGGCCGCTCCGATCCAGCTCGCGATCCTCGCCGAGGAACTGCCCAAGCTCGAGCAAGCGATCCAGATCGACCTGGACGGCGGCGCCAGCCGAAACACAAGCGGCGTCGAGTGGCTCAACATCAGCCTCAGCATCCCCGACCGAAACACACCGGCGAATCTCGCAACCCGGTTCCGGGATCTCACCCTCGGCCACGACGAATCCCCAGCCACGGAGGCCTCCTCGAAGCTCGGACTTGACGTCGCAGCCACCGGGGTGGCCGTCGCGACGGCAGCGTTTTCGGGCGCCGGCGGCGGACTCCCAGCAATCGTTCGCGCACCGCTGGCGACTCTCCGAGCACTCACGCTCGTCTTCGCGATGATCGTCCGGCTGCTCGTCCGGGCACCCGTTCTCGGGATCGCGGTGATCATCGTGGCGACCGGCACCCTCATTTGGGGTCTGCTCGCACCGACCACCGTCCTCGGAGCACTGCTACCTGCCCTCCTTGCGATCGCGATCGCGGGCGCAGCAATTCTGTTGACGATGTCGACCAGCCCCCTTGAGGCGCCGCTCAGGACGCCGTGGCGAAAGGGCGGCTACCTCCTTCTGATCGTCATCCCCGCCGCCGCACTCGGCGTCGGCCTCTACCTTCGATCGAGACTCATGGAAAAGGTCGGCCCGGTGGCTTACTGGGCCGCGATTGCCCTCTTTGCCGGCGCGCTCGTCGCTGCGATCGCCCGACTCGCGCTCCAAAAGAACGCGAAATGGCGCGGGATCACGCTCTGGATCTATCGTCTGGCGACCCTGGCCGCGCTCGCGTTCATCGTCGCGGGGATCGTTGTCGAGCACACCTTCCACGAACAGTGCTCATCGACCAGCACCGGCTGGTCGTGTGTCGCGCACCGCCAAGCCGGGGCGATCCTCTTCGTCGTTCTCATTGCCGCGATCGCGTTGGTTCCGCTCGTCGCGGCGCTCGAGGAAGGCATCCGTTGGGTCGTCACCCAGCTCCGCCGCCGACGGAAGCGATGACCAGATCGACCACCGCTACTCGTCTGCGTTCGACGAGTTCATGGACAGCGGAGGGAATCGGTCATGAAGAACGACGGAGAGGTCGGGACGGCCGTGAACTTCTGGCCGAACTGTTCGACAACTACCCCACGTGTTCGTAGACACACCGCACGCGGAACCGACGTGATCCACCACGTGTTCCACCTCGCACGCATCACGCCTGACCACGACCTCGCGGGCGTACTCGCCCGGCACCGAATAGCGATATCGGTTGCACATCAGCGGTCACGCGCGCGAGTATGGTGAGCGGGACGCCGAGTCTGGCCGCGAGTTCTTCGTCGCCGAGAACGACCGGTCGCCCCCTGGCGTAGGGATCGTAGTACTCGCGGTCGCGACGGAATGAGTCGCCGTGAGTGCTGCCGGGCCCAGCAAGACCACGGGCGTAGAGGTTTTCGCCGATTTGGCCGCGGGGGACGAACCAGCGGGCGTAGCCGCGGCTGTTGCTGCGGGCCCAGTTGATGGCCTTGGCTGAAGGCGTCGACTTGGTCGTCGTGTTTGCCGTTCGGGAAGAGGGCGGCTTCTTCGATCAGGCTGGCGACCCAGTCGGGGGCGTCGTAGCCGGCGGCGCTGTCGGGCGCGGCGCTGGCCGGGGACGATGATGTTCCCGGCCTCGAGTGCGGGCGCGGCTGCGATCGCCCGGGTGATCTTGTCGTGCGAGACGGTGACCGCGATCACGCCGGTGAGCTCGCGCTTGAGCGCGGCGATGATCTCGGCGCCGTTCGCGGACTTCTCGATCAGGATGCGTGTGCGCGGCCCCGGGCCAGCGCTGCTCGACCCAGCCGTGGGCGTCGCGCATCGCCTGCTTGGTTGCTTGGAGGTTGGCGTGGCGGCGGTAGCTGTAGAGCAGGTAGCGGTCGGCGCCGTGGATCCCCCAGACCTGGCCGACGACGTAGTCGCTCGTTGTCTTGTCCTCGAAGGCGGTGTCCCAGCTCGAGACGATCTGGGTGAAGCGCCGGCAGCATCGCGACCTTGTCGGGTTCAGGAACTCGGGGTTGAAGAACCGCCACCAGCCGCGTTTCAGGAGCTCGCCTTCGGCGGCGGCGGGGCGTTGCTGGAGCTGGCCGGCGGCGCGGAACGAGCCCATCGTCTGCTCGATCCGAGCGAGCGCGGCTCGGGGATGTGCTCGGGCCAGAGCAGCTCGCCCTCGTTGCGTGCGGGGGTCGTCGGGCCAGACGGAACGGGTGCGCGCGCTCGTAGCGGGCGGGGAGACAGAGGTGGGTGTAGCCGCCGCGCTCGAGCAGGTGCCCGGAGAGGTCGCGCTCGTGGATCCGTTGCATGACGACGACCTCGACGCCGGTCTTGGGGTCGTTGAAGCGGGTCGAGAGGGTGCCGTCGTGCCAGTCGATCACGCGGGCGCGGGCAGTGTCGCTCTGTGCTTCTTCGAGCTTGTGCGGGTCGTCGATGATGATCACGTCGCCGCCCTCACCGGTCGCCTCGCCGCCGACGCCGGTCGCGATCCGGTAGCCGGTCTGGGTGTTCTCGTAGCGGCTGGTGCGGTTGACGTCGTCTTTCAGTTCGAGCTCGGGCCAGCGTTCGCGGAACCAGCCGGAGCGGAGCAGGTCGCGGCTGCGGACGGCGTCGCGCTCGGCCAGGTTGCGCGCCGTAGCTCGCGGTCAGGAACCGGATGTGCGGTGCGTACGTCCAGAGCCAGGCCGGCCAGAACACCGAGACCGCGAGCGACTTCATGTGCCGGGGCGGGATGTTGATCAGGAGCCGGTCGATCTCTCCGCGGCTGAGCCGCTTCGAGGTGGTCGCAGATCGCGTCGATGTGCCAGTTCGACGCGAACACGGTCCGCGGCTCGACCACCTGCCAGGCCGACGCGACGAACAAGCGTAGGCTCGCCGCTGCGCAGGCGCGGCGTCCTCGGCGATCTGCTGCTCGGCGCGGCGCCGTTCGAGCGCGGCCCGCACCGCGGCCGGGTTCAGGTCAAGCCGCGTCATCGCCCGAGTGCCTTCTCGGTCAGCGCGAGCAGCTGCTCGAGCTCGGCGACGGTCAGCTTGTCCGGGTCGAACGAGGGGCGGCCGCGATCCGGAAGGCTGCCGTCGTCGGCGTTCGCGATCTCGTGCCGCTCCCGCTTGCCGTACACCTTCGGCAGCCGCCGCTCCAGCCGCCAGGCCGCGGCGTGCCAGTCGGTCTTCGCGGCCTCGCCGATCAGGAGGACGTCACGGGCCTCCCACTCGGCCAGCGCGACCTCGACCGCCTCGACGAACCCGGCGTAGAGCGGGTCGGCGTCGGCGGCGCGGCCGAGCTGCATCCAGCGGTAGTACGCTGCGGGCGCCGACGCCGCAGTACACCGCCGCCGTCTCCGGGCGGATCCCCGGCCCGGACCGCCTCGCAGATCCGCAGCCTGCCGCTCCTCGCGTCAGCTTGACCGGCGCCCCACCCTCAGCGGCGCGTTCGAGCTCAGCGGCCATCGGTGAACTCCCGGTAGCGAGCGCGGATCAGATCGACGCAGCGCGGATCAAGTTCCATCACAAGCGCGGTCCGGCCGGTCAGCTCGGCCGCGATCAACGCGGTGCCGCTCCCGCCGAACGGGTCGTAGACGATCCCGCCCGGCTCGAGGTGGTTCTCGATCGGGCGCCGGTACAGCAGGACCGGCTTCTGGGCAGGATGATCGACCTTGCCGTCGCCCGTGCCGCGGCCGTGCGGCGGCGACCATCTTCGGGCTCGGCGCGCTCCAGACGGTCGACTGGTTCCGCGGCCCGTACCACGGCACCGCGGCACCAGCCCGGGTCGCGTACAGGCAGGGCTCGTGCTGCCAGTGATAGCGCTGCCGCGACAGCACGAACAGCTCCTTGTTCCAGATGATCTGCTGGCGAACCTCGAACCCTGCCTCGCTCGAGCCCCGCCTGAACCGCGCAGGCATACCGCGACGCATGCCAGACGTAGAGCGACTCAGCAACGAGGGCACGAGCGTGTAGGCCCTGCTCCAGTCGCGCCCGCGAGTCCGACGCGAGCGTCGTCGTCGCATGCCCCGCCGCCCGGGCCGCCCTTCTGTTAACTCCAGCGCGGTCGCGCCAGCCGTTGTCGAGCTCGACGCCATAGGGCGGATCGGTCGCCAGCAGCGTCGGCTCCGCGCCGGCCAGCAGCTCGGCCACCTGCGCCGGGGTCGGTCGCATCGCCGCACATCACCCGATGGTGCCGCCCAGCTCGTACACGACCCCGGGCTCCGACTCTGGCTTCCACCGCTCCGAGCGCGGGGAGCTGATCGGGGTCCTTGTCGCGGTAGGCGAGCCGTCGGAGCAGCCGGTCGGTCTCTCCGCGCTCGAACCCGGTCAGGTCGAGATCGCCGCCGCGCTCCTCCAGCTCCGCCAGAAGCTCGGCAGCGAGATCCTCGTCGTCCTCCCCGAAACCGCGATTGTCAAGGAAGGTCCAGAGCGCCTCCTCGACCTCGTCAAGCTCGACGAACACCGCCGGGATCGTCTCCCAGCCCAGCTCGATCGCGGCCAGCAGACCGCTGGTTCCCCGCGATCACCACCTTGTCCGAACGCCGCACGATCAGCGGCCGCGCCTCCAGCAGCGCACTGCTGCTCCGCCATCGCCCGCAGAAACGGCCGCTTCCGCTCCGGCCGCATCCGCCTCGGATTCCGCGGATTCACCCGCAGCTCCGACACCCGCGCCCTCACCACCTCCAACATCACGCACCTCCCATCCGCTAACCTCAGCATCATCAACACCAGCGCTCCGGTGTTGATACGCACGGTAGCGGAGATGATCACAGCGGAACCATCGACTCATGCCAGTTGACCACACCCCCGACAAGCGCCCCGCTCAGGGGCCGATGCAGCCGATCGAAGAAGGACTCTCGGCGCTCCAGGCAGCGATGCCACCGAAGTCGAACGGCAGGATCCGGACGCTCGCCGAGGCGCGCAGCGCACTCGCGATCCCGACGTCCTCAGCACCCGAGGTCCTCGAACCACTGGGGCGTCCCGGCCGACTTCTGGGTTCAGGCCTACCCCGTCAAGGACAAGAAGCACCCCGAGCGGCTGGTCGAGTTCGCAGTGCTCCGCGTCGTCACGCGCACCGGCGGCCGACTCGCGCCACGGACGAGAGGCCAGCGCCTCCACATCCGCGAGAAGAGCGACGCCCTCTGGGTCGTCTACGGCGCACTCGCTCTTACAGCCCACAACGGGCTCGTGATCGAGACCCTGAACATCGGCCCCGCCTTCGACCGACAGTTCGCCGACAAGAACGACGAGATCGCACGCGGCATCACCACCGAACTCCTCCGGCTCCTCAGCCCACCAGAAATCATCAACCGGGTCACCGAACGCCTGCAATGGCAGGGCCACGCCCTCGACCGCGCGACCGCCCACGGCCGCCCCAGCGATGTCCCAAGAACAACGCGACCTCCTCGGCAAGCTCGCCGGCGCCACCCATCCCCGCACCCCGATCATCGACGAGCAGTTGATCGCAGTCGCGCAGCGCTACATCGCCCTCGGCCTCTACGGCGTCCGCTACCCCCTCCCCGTCATCGCGGAAGAGTTCGGGATCAGCCGCGAACAAGCGCGGGACCGAGTCCGCAAGGCCCGCGAACGGCACTACCTCGCTCCCGGCGAAAAAGGACGCGCCACCACCACCATCGGCCCGGCACTCGAAAAGACCGGCTGGCAACCCCCACTCCCACGGCCGACCACATCGAAACCATCGTCGCCTAAACCGACAACGAGACCGAATCCGAATCCAGACCACTAACCGCTTCGCTAAAGCCTTTTTGCACTGCCAAAACTGTCACAACCCGACGCAGCATCCCAATTACAGTCGCGCATACGATCGCGCAGCAACCCAACCCCAACCAGATCAGGCTGCACACGGCGCACTTCCACCTCAGCCGCCGTCTTGTCTCGAAAACCGTTATCCGTGCAAGCGGATCGGAGGTTCAAATCCTCTCCCCTCCGCTCTCAAGGGCGCAAACCCGCTAGCCATGCGGGTTTGCGCCGAGGTTGGCGTGATGCGCGCCAGTCCACGGAAGTCCGTCGACCTCCACTGATTGCCGTGCTCACTGGCGCACGAGATTCGTAGATGCCAGGCCTGCTCGGTGGGAGCCGGCAGGTGGCTTTGCGCTCGTTCGTGTGAGCGGGGCGAAGCAGCTCCTCGTACTCGTCGACGCTCAGTCGATGATCGCTCGAAGCCGATCAAGCGAACTCGCTCGCTCAAGATACGCATCGATCAGGCTGGCGGCCTCGGCCTCGCTACCGGGCATGAGGTGACCGTAGCGGTCGAACGTAACCTCGATCGAGGAATGGCCGAGGTACTGGGTGATCGCCTTCGCATTGACTCCGGCAGCGATCAACATGCTCGCGTAGGTGTGTCTGGCCTCGTGAAGCCCGATCGCCTTGAGCCGCGCTTCGCTCCAAGGCGCATTCATTGCCGGACGAGATCCGTCGGTCCGAAACTCACGCTGATTGAGGGCGGCAATAATGCCTGGCGTGGACGGCGCGCCGACGCTACCGCACTAGGAACTAGGATCCAGCTCCCGTCGCTCGAGCAGCCGCAACCGTCGCCGTACCCGTCGCCCTGGCGCTCGTTGTCGCAGGCGCGGCGGTGGCCAAGATGCCGGCGCTCTACTCGAGCTGCGCGCACCTCAACGCCCGCTATCCGCACGGCGTGGGGAGGGTCGAGGCGCGCGATCACAGCGCGTCGGGGGACCCGGTGACGAGTTTCAAGCGGAGCAACGCGCTCTTCGCGGCTGCGATGAGCTACAACCGCGGCCTCGATCGCGACCACGACCACGTTGCATGCGAGAAAGCGTGAGGATCGGGCGCTGGGAGACCGACGGCCCGCCGCAGGCGAGGCCGCCAGCCTCGCGCGGGGCCTTACTGACGAGATGCGGCTCAGCGCGCGAGAGCCCGATGACGTGCAGCGGGACATAGCCCGTGACTTGCTGGCGGTTATCGATGAGTGCGCGGGCAGAATCGACAAGCTGGGGGTCACTGGTTCGAGCCCAGTGCCGCCCACTCAGAGAAAGCCCCAGGCAGGTGGCCAATATGCTCGCTTGCCTCATCGATGCTCCTCCACCCAGGCCGAAGCATCCTCGTACGCCTTCGCCAACGTTGCTCCCACACGCTCGTCGCCTGAGTAGATGTTCTCAGTTCCCACGGTGGCCGTGACATCCGCGAGCTGGAGCTGGTCGTCGAGCCGGTCGCTCGTCGAGACGATCATGAGCTTGCTGCCGACCGCGAGCAGCCCCTCGGCATAGCGCGCCAAGACCGCAAGGAAAGTCATGCCCAGGTCGCTTCGCCCGCGGAGGCGAAGGATCACAACCGAGCCGCGGGATTCGGCCCCAGTAGCGGGGAGCGCAGCCTCGAACGTCGGCGCGGCGGCGAAGAAGAGGCTCCCGTACGGCTGGAGAACGACGACCTCGCCGGCCGGAAGCTCCCTGGGCGCATCGCTTTCGACCCAGAAGCCCCCTTCGCCCGGCGCGCGACGCTTGACGACGAGCTGGCTCGATTGCCGCACGACGTGGAGGAGTACCGAGAGCCCGACGCCGGCGAGCACCGCGTACTGCAGCGGGATCACGATCGTGAGGCCGAACGTGACAACAAGTACGGTGGCCTGGACTGCCCCTGAGCGCCAGACGGCGACGATGTTGTCCGGCTTGATCGTGCGGAACCCGACGAGCATCAGGAGCCCCGCCAGCGCGGGCATGGCGACCCGCCCGATGACGCTTCCCAGGAGCAGGATCGCGATCGCCATGACCACGCCGGCGATGATCAGCGAGTAGCGCGTCCGCGCTCCCGCGGTCTTGTTCAGCGAGGTCGCGGACAGCGAGCCGCCCACCGGGACGCCACGGAAGATTCCGGATGCGACGTTCGCAACACCCTGGCCGATGAAGTCTCTCGAGACGTTCGGTATCGTGCCGTCCGGGTTCGGGAGGCTCGCCGAGATCACCGCGCCCTGAATGAGCCCAACGAACGTCAGCGCGATCGCCGGAACGATCAGCACCGGCACAAGATGAAGAACCGGAAGGACCGGCCTCGGCAACGAGTTCGGGACGTCCGTCAGGTCGTGCAGTGTCGCGACGTTGGACCAGCCGAGCACCGGCACCAGAGCCGACGTCACCACGACGGCCACGACGAGCCCCATCTCGCCGAGAGGCGTTCGCTCGAGAGCCACGATCAACACGATGGTCGCGACGCCGATCGCGACCGTGCGCCACTGGAGCTCGCGCGGGTGGATCAGCGTGTTCGCGGCCCGCGTCAGGCGGCCCTCTCCCGGGGCTGCGTATCCGGTGAAGTTCTTGAGCTGGCCGAGAACGATGTTGACACCGACCGCGTTGATGAAGCCCACCATCACGGAGTTCGGCACGAAGCGAAGCGCCCAACCCAGTCGGAGGAAGCCCGCCGCGAGCATGACGATGCCCGTGAGCACCGCGAGCGTGAAGAGCGCGCGTGCCTGGTTCCCGCCGTGATGGACCGCAGGGACGTCGGCGATCAGGATCGCCATCGCCCCGGTCCCCTGCACGGCCATGAACTCGGAACTAACGAAGATGGCGCCCGTGATCGTGCCGACGAGGTAGCCGTATAGGCCCGCGAGCGGATTGACGCTCGCAAGCAACCCACTCGCGAGCCCGTCCGGGATGCTCTGCAAACCCAGAACCAGCCCGGCGACGCCGTCTGCGCGAAGCGCGCCGCGGCGAATCCTGAGGTGACCCAGCAGGCTTTACACCTTTGCCATTTCGCGCAGAACCGAGCGCGTGCAGGACGACCCGGGCGGCCCGCAGATCTCCATCGAGCGATCTTAGGTCGCCCGCGGGCACCGTGCGATGTTGGCGTTCCAACACGGGGAGATGCCCGCCGAACCGGCTAAAGTGCGTGGATTGCCCTGTTAGCTCAGTTGGTAGAGCACCTCCATGGAAATGGAGGGGGCGCTCCTGGTCATCCTCATCCTCATGCGCCTGCTGCGCAACTAGCTCCAACGGGCCCGGCGTCGCGTTTATCCATCTCGGTGGCGGCGCGGGAATGCGTCATCGGCAAGACCTGTGCTTTGGCTCAGCCGACCCTGAACGCAGCGTTGCCGCCGTACCAGCCGGCTGCGGTGGCCGTCACGCTGTGAAAGCCGTTGGCGGAGTGGTCGGCGACGGTGAACGTAGCGTCGCCTTTGCTGTCAGTGTGCTTGACCACACCGCCGACAGTGACCGACACGTCGGGCACCGGCACTCCTGCGTCCGTCACTGTGACGACCACAGAACCGCCGGTCGCGTAGGAGATCTTGGCCGGGGATACACCGACCCGCAGCCCTTCGTAGATGCGGGTCGCGTCGATCTCATCGAGGTAGTTTCCGGCGCTGTCCTTGGCGGTACCGACCACGTTGATGATCGCGTCTAGTGGACCGAGCGTGCCATCGCCGGCGGTGCGGGTCGGCGACTCACCCGGTGCGTGCGGCGACGCGACCGACCGGACCACGCCAAACGCAGTCACCGAGGGGTTGGTGCGTGTGGCATAGAGGGTGGAGCCCTGGATCCACGACACCCACAGCCGCCCGCTCGGGCCGGCCGAGATGTTCACGTACTGAATCTCGGAGCTGGTGTTCAGGCTCAGAGTGCGGCCCGTCTCGATGTTCCAGAGCACCAGCTTGGTCGGGCTGGGATAGCCCGAGGCGTAGGCCGCCCAGACCCCGCCACCGATCCGGCCGACGACGGCGGCGCCCTGGCCCGGGTTCACGGAGGCCTTTTCCCCTTTGAAGTTGATTGCCGACAGCGGAGCGGAAGCGGACGGTGCGCCAACGGTCGGCCAGACCTGGGCGTCGTGGATGCCTTGCTGGGCGCCGCTGACGCCGGAATACCACAGCGCATAGACGGCGCCGGTCTTCGAGTCACGCGCGACGTTGACGTCCTGGGCCTCGCCGGTGCCCGTGGTCTGCTTGTCAGGGGCCGCCGCAGGGATCGAAGGATCGATGCCGTAGTGCACGGTCACGTGATCGGTGCTGGAATAGGCCCCGGCCGAGACCGGCACTCCTCCGCCGGTGTCCACCACGCCGAAGCCGTAGTCCCCGTACGCCGAATGATCCTGCGTCAGCGAACCCGGCCCCAGCCGCCAGGTGGTGGCGTTACCCGACTTGGCATAGGCCATCGGGCCGGTATAGGGATCGGTGCTATCCGTAGTGCGCAGGCCACCGAAGGCGACCGTCGGCACGCCGTGGAGCAGCAGCACTTCAGGGTCGTTCGTGACAGATGACCACGACGTCACGACATCACTGATGCCACCAATCGCTTTGCTGTCGGTGCCCAGGATCCGGCTGTGGATCGACGAGTGGCTCGAGTCGGTCTTCTGTGCCCACACCACCACCAGCACATCACGGCCGTTCCAGCGCACGACTCGCGGCTGGGCGATCCCGTCGACGCCTTCGCCGGCCGACAGCTTGGTCCAGACAGGAGAGGGCAACCCCTCGGACTGGGCCGATCCAGAAAGCGTCGCGATGGCTATCGTCGCGACGGCGGCAGCGAGGGCAAAGGTGCGGTTCGCACGATATGTCATTTGACACCGATCCCCTTGGTCGCGGACACCACAGGCGCCGGGGCACGTTAGCAGCGTTCGGTTACTAGTTGGCCCGCTTGGATCGAGCCAAGGACCAAGGGACTTAGGCGAGACTCAGGGATGCACACATTTCACCGAAGCCAGGTAGTTCCGTGCCCGGTCGACCGGGTATTCGCGTTCTTCGCCGACGCGGGCAATCTCGAGGCGCTCACCCCGCCGTGGCTCAGGTTCCGCATGCTCACGCCGCTTCCGATCGAGATGCGAGCGGGCGCGATCATCGACTACCGGCTCACCGTCCACGGCCTGCCGATCACCTGGAAGACGGAGATCCTCGAATGGGAGCCGAACCGCGGGTTCCTCGATATCCAGAGAAGCGGGCCCTATCGCACCTGGGCTCACACCCATCGCTTCGTGCCCGGCAACGGCGGCACGACGGTCACCGACCACGTCGAATACGAGCTGCCGCTCGGACCGCTCGGCCGCGTCGCGAACGGCCTCGTAGTCCGGCACGATCTCGACCGCATCTTCGGCTACCGGCGGCAGCGGATCGCGGAGATCTTCGGCTCGCCGGGGGAATGAGCCCCGATGCTCGGGTTACTTGCCTCGGCAAGTTAGTCTGGGCGCTCGCGCTGGGGCCAACCTCCAGGAGGAGGTCGAATGCCACCTGAACAACTCGAGCTCGGACTTGACACGTTCGGCGACGTCACCGTCGACGCCGATGGAAACCGGCTGCCAGGCTCGGAGGTAATCCGCCATGTCGTCGAGCAGGGTGTGCTCGCGGACCAGGTCGGCATCGACGCGTTCGGGATCGGCGAGCATCACCGCGACGACTTCGCGGTCACAGCTCCCGAGGTGGTGCTCGCAGCGATCGCAGCCCGCACCGAGCGGATCAAGCTGGGCACCGCGGTCACCGTGCTCAGCTCGGACGACCCGATCCGCGTGTATGAGCGCTTCGCGACGCTCGATGCGGTCTCGACGGGCCGTGCCGAGATCACGCTCGGGCGAGGCTCGTTCACCGAGTCGTTCCCACTGTTCGGCTACGACCTCTCGGACTACGAGAGGCTGTTCGAGGAGAAGCTCGAGCTCTTCGCTGCGGTGCGGCAGGAAAAACCGTTCTCGTGGCAGGGCACGACTCGCGCCCCACTCGAGGGCGCGGACGTCTTCCCGAAGACCGAGTCGGGGTCGTTGACGACCTGGATCGGCGTCGGCGGCTCGCCCGAGTCCGTGGTGCGCGCCGCGCGATACGGGTTCGGGTTGATGCTCGCGATCATCGGCGGCGCCCCCGAGCGCTTCGCCCCGTACGCGGACCTCTACCGGCGGGCGCTCTCGGAGCTCGGCGCTCCCGAGCTGGCGATCGGCGTCCACTCGCCCGGCTTCGTCGCCGACACCGACGAGGAGGCCCAGGAGCTTCTCTTCCCCCACTTCAAGGCGCAGCGCGATCGCATCGGCCGCGAACGGGGCTGGCCGCCGACCAACCGCGACCAGTTCGACTTCGAGGTGGCGGACGGCGCCGTCTTCGCCGGCTCGCCCGAGACGGTCGCGGGCAAGATCGCCCGCACCGCGCGGGCGCTCGGCCTGAGCCGGTTCGATCTCAAGTACAGCAACGGCGCCATGCCTCACGAGCACCTCATGCACGCGATCCAGCTCTACGGAACCGAGGTCGTTCCGCGCGTCCGGGCTCTGCTCGCCGCCGGTTAGAACGCGCCTGCGTAGCCGTTCAGGGCGGGCTGGCCACCCAGATGCGCATACAGGACGCGCGACCCCGGCTCGATCTGGCCGGAAGTCACCAGGTCGATCAGCGCGGCCATGGACTTGCCTTCGTAGACCGGGTCGGTGAGCATCCCCTCGAGGCCGGCGCAGAGGCGGATCGCATCGATCGTCCTGGCATCGGGGATCCCGTAGGTGCCGGCGTGCCAGCCGTCGAGCAGGATGATCTCGTCGTCGGCGAGATCTCGTCCGAGCCCGATCGAGTCGGCTGTGCTGCGGGCAATCCGGGCGATCTGCTCCCGCGTCTGCTGCACCGTGGCCGAGCCGTCGATGCCGAGGACGCGTCGCGGCCGGTCACCTCCCGCGAAGCCGGCGATCATCCCGGCCTGGGTCGAGCCGGTCACCGAGCAGACGACGATCGTGTCGAAGAAGACGTCGAGCTCGCGCTCCTGCTCCTCCACCTCTCGGGCCCAACGCGCGAAGCCGAGCCCGCCGAGCGGATGATCCGAAGCGCCCGCGGGAATCGGGTAGGGCTTTCCGCCTCTGGCCTCGACGTCGGCGAGGGCCTGCTCCCAGCTCGGGCGGATGCCGATGTCGAAGCCGGCGGGATCGAGCCTCACCTCGGCGCCCATGATCCGGGAGAGCAGGATGTTCCCGACCTTGTCGTAGACGACGTCGGGCCACTCGACCCAGTGCTCCTGGACGAGGACACACGCGAGGCCGAGCTGCGCGGCGACCGCGGCAACCTGCCGCGTGTGGTTCGACTGGACGCCGCCGATCGAGACCAGCGTGTCGCAGCCCTCGACGAGAGCCTCGGCGGCGAGGTACTCGAGCTTGCGCACCTTGTTCCCTCCGTAGGCAAGCCCCGAGTTGCAGTCCTCGCGCTTGGCCCAGATCTCGACCGCCCCACCGAGATGCTCGCTGAGCCGCCGGAGCCGATGAACCGGCGAGGGGCCGAACAGCAGGTCCACCCTCGGGAAGTCGGCGAGCGCCATGCCGCAATCCTAGGGGAGCTGCCACAACGAGCTGGGGGCCCGGTCGGGCCCCCAGCTCGCGGTTGCTCGGCGCGGAGGCGCGGTCAGGCGTGCGTTGTGGTCGTGGTCGCGCTTGTCGTCGTGGTCGACGGCGCCGGCTGGACCTGGGTGTCGACCGAGTGCTGGTGGTCCCAGTGCCCTGGCGGGTTGGTGGAGACCCAGGCGCGGTCGGTGATCCTGCCGGCCTGGTTGGCCGTGACGACGATCGTGATCGTTGCCGAGGCGCCCCGGTCGAGCGCGCCGAGGTTGCACTGGATCGTCGGGCCGCCCGAGCAGGTGCCCTGGCTCGTCGTGACCGTGACGAGCGTCGTGTTGTTGGGCTGCAAGTCCTGGAAGCCCGCGTTGGGGTCGCTGCCGTCTCCGGTGTTCGTGACGGTCGCGGTGTAGGTGACCTGCTGCCCGGCGTTCACCGATCCAGGCGAGCCGCTGAGCCGGAGCGCAAGCGCCGGGCTCACGTTGCGGACATAGGTGTCGACGGAGCGCTGCTGCTGCCAGTTGCCGGGCGGGCTCGCCGACACCCAGCCGTGGTCGGTCATCGGTCCCGGCTGGTTCGCCGTCACGACGATCGTGATCGTGGCCGAGGCCCCGGGATTCAGCGAGCCGAGGTTGCAGAGAACCATCGGGCTGCCGCTGCAACTCCCCTGGCTCGCGTTCGCGGAGACCAGCGTCGCCTTGCCCGGGAGCAGATCCTGGAACGCGACGGTTCCGGCCGCGCCGCTTCCCGAGTTCGAGACGGTGGCGGTATAGGTCACCTGCTGGCCCGGGTCGACCGCGCCCGGAGACCCGGACAGCTTCAGGTTCAGGTTCGGAGTGACGTCGTGGACGTAGACCAAGACCGCGCGATGATGCTGCCAGTTCCCGGGCGGGTTGCTCGAGACCCAGCCGTGGTCGGTCATCCATCCCGGCCGGCTCGCCGTGACGACGATCGTGACTGTGGCGGAGGCGCCGGCGTTCAGCGATCCGAGGTTGCACACGACGGTCGGGTTGCCGCTGCAGCTTCCCTGGCTCGCGTTCGCGGAGACCAGGGTCGCTCTCCCCGGAAGCAGATCCTGGAACGCGACATTCCCGGCCGTTCCGTTCCCCGAGTTGGCGACGGTCGCGGTGTACGTCACCTGCTGGCCGGTGTCGACGTGGCCGGGCGACTCGGTGAGGCTCAATCCGACCTCGGAGCTGACGCCTTGCACATTCGTCGAGACCGAGTGGCGATGCTCCCAGCCTCCGGGCGGGCTCGTGGAGACCCAGGCGTAATCGGTCATCCACCCCGGCCTGTCCGCCGTGACGACGATCGTGACCGTCGCCGAGGCGCCGCGGGCCAGCGACCCGAGGTTGCACCTGATCACCTGGCTTCCGCTGCAGCTCCCCTGGCTCGGGGTCGTCGAGACCAGCGTTGCCTTCCCGGGCAGCAGGTCACGGAGACCCGCATTGCGATCGGCTCGACGGCCGGTGTTGACGACCGTCGCCGTGTAGGTCACCTGCTGGCCGGTGCTGACCGTCCCCGCCGACGCAGACAGGCGCAGCGCAAGATTCGGGCTCGCGTGGCGATGGGCGCCGCGAAGCGGTGCCGCCGACGCAAAGGACGTTGCAACCGCCATCGCAAACATGGCGAGCGCAGCTCCGGCTGCGGCTCTGACCGTGACGCTCCTCGTGCGTGATCTCGGACTCATAAGCCATTCCCCCTGCGTGTCGCTGACGACATCTCTGTTCCGGGAACGGTTCTAACCCCGCCGTGTCATCCGACCGTCATCCGCCGGTTAGCGTTGTTTGCGACTAGGTAATTGCTGTGTAAATCCGGGAGGAGCGCCCCGGCGGGCCGGCGGCTGTCAGGAAGCGGCGGCCACGCGTTCGCCCCACGCGGCTGTCAGCGCCTCGAGCAAGAGCTCCGAGCTCTGAGCACCGGAGACGCCGTAACGGCCGTCGATCGCGAAGAACGGGACACCCTGGATTCCATAGAGCTGGGCCTGCCGCTCGTCCTCCCGGACGGAGTCGGCGAACAGATCGGTCGCGAGCAGCTCGTCCACCTCCGACGCCGGCAGCCCGACCTCGACACCGAGCGCTGCCAGCACCTCGGGCTCACCGATCGCCAGGCCCTCGGTGAAGTAGGCACGAAGGAGCCGCTCCTTCATCTCGTCCTGGAGGCCGTGCTCCTTGCCGAGGCGGATCAGCCGGTGGGCATCGAAGCTGGAGCCTCCGGCGGTGCGGTCGAGGTGGTACTCGAGCCCCTCGGCCTCGGCGAGCGCGGTCAGCCTTTGCCAGCTCGCCGCGACCTGCTCCTCCGTCATCCCGTACTTCTGCGCGAGATGCTCGGCCGCGTCGAGAACGCGCCGGCGCGGCGCCGCCGGATCGAGCTCGAACGCGCGCCACACCACCTCGACCTCGTCGCGGTGCGGAAAGCCGGCGAGAGCCGCCTCGAGCCGGCGCTTGCCGAGATAGCACCACGGGCACACGACATCCGACCAGACCTCGACCTTCATTGGAGACACTCTGCCAGCCACGGCCCGGCCCTCGTCAGGCGGTCTCGGCCCACCGCTCGGCGGCGACCAGACGGGCCTCGAGCTGCGCCACGGTCGCCTCGGAGACGCGGCGAAGGCCCGAGCGTCGGTTCAGCTCGGCGTTCACCTCCGCGTGGGTGAGCCCGGTGCGCCGCGCGAGCTCGCGGGCGAGGCGCGCGTTGTCGTCGCGAAGCAGCCGCTTCTCGTCACGACGCGTCAGCGCTCCGTCGAGGTCGGCCTGGGCCCCGCCCGCGAGCGGCGGGGGCGGGGCCAGCGCGAGCTCGAACAGATCGTCGGTACCGTCCTCGACCTCCTCGCCGCCGTCCTCGTTGCCATGGCCGGCGTGCTCGAACGGGTCGGTGGCAACCGCGGAGATCACGGCGAACAGCGACATCTGCTCCTCGGCGTCGTCCGCCGTCTCCTCCATGGGCCGGCCTCCTCGTCTCGCTCGCGCTCGTCGCGACGGAGCGAGTGGCGGCGTTGCTGGGCGATGCCCGCCGCGTACGACCGGAGCCTCGGATCGTCGGGAATGAACAGCCAGGCGCGCTGGCGCGGTAAGCCGCGGGTCCAGCGGACGAGGCGGCCGACCGCCTGGCGAAAGAACAGCTCCGTCGCGGTCGTCGTCGCGTACACGCCGACCCGGAGCCGCGGGATGTCGACCCCCTCGGACACCATCCGCACGGCGACCAGCCAGGGGTCGGAGGACGTCGCGAACCGGGAGATCTCGTCCGAGGCATCCGGGTCGTCCGACGTCACGAGCCGGGCGGACGTCCCGAACCGGATCCGGAGCAGCGCAGCGATGCCGCGAGCGTGCTCGCGATCGGTGGCGATCACGAGACCCGCCGCGTCGGGCTGCTCCTTCCGGACCTCGACGAGGCGATCGTTCGCTGCCCTGAGGACGGCCGGAAGCCACTCGCCCTCCAGCGAGAGCGCAGTCCGGAGCCGCTGGCCGACCTGGGCTCCGTCCAGCCGGTCGTCGAACGTCGCCGAATGGACGGCCCCGTCGGGCGCCGTCCACTCCATCTGCCCGTTCGTCGTCGGGAAGAAGACGGGCCGCACGACCCGGCGGTCGTCCAGCGCGTCGCCGTAGCCGTACTCGAAGTCGGGCACTGCCTGGTCGCCGACATACCGGACGAACGGGATGGCGCACGTGTCGGACCGGAAGGGCGTCCCCGAGAGCGCGAGTCGCCGCCAGGCGGCCGAGAACGCATGCCTGATCGCATCCCCCCACGCTCGGTCCTCGCCGGCGTGATGCAGCTCGTCGAGCACGACGAACGCATCGCGCGCGAGCCGTTCGAACAGCGCGGGGTTCGACGCGACCTGGTGGTAGGAGGTGACGACGCCGTGCATGTCGGCCGGGAGCTTCCCCTCGGAGGCCGACCACGACGGATCGAGGTGCAACGAGAATCGCGCCGCCGCCCGCGCCCACTGCTCCTTCAGGTGCGCCGTCGGCGCAACGACCACCAGGCGAGCGGGGCGAATGCCGAGCTGGTGACGCGCCGCGGTGAGCGCGAACGTCGTCTTTCCCGCTCCCGGCGTCGCGACCGCGAGGAAGTCGCGTTCGGGCGACGCGATGAAGCCGTCGAGAGCGGCCTTCTGCCAGCGGCGAAGTTGGACCGTGCGGGTCATTTGTCGGATCGCGCCTGAACGACCCCCAAGGCCCCCACCACGCGGAGGGCGACGATACCCGGCCGACCAGTCGGCGTCGCTAGCCGAGCCGGCCGGCAGGTACCACCGCGTCCTCGCCGACGACCGAACCGGCAAGCGGCTCGTCGTCAGCCCTGACGACAGCCTCCGGAAGCTTCGGCGCACCCCGCCACCAGGAGGCAGCCGCGGCGACGAGACAGGCGATGACCGAGAACGAGAACGCCTCCTTGAGCCCCGCGTGGAACGGCGCGTTGAGCAGGTGCGGGAAGAAGCCGTGGCCGCTGACCGCAGCGGCGTTTGCCGGCGTGAGCTGCGACAGCACGTGCGGGCCGAGCAGCTCCGTCGCGGGGTTGTAGCCGAGGAACGAGGCGAACAGGACGGACACCGGGGGCAGGTGACCGACGCGCGCTGCCGTCGCCGGGTCGACGCCGTGCGCCTGCAGGCCCGCCGTCAGCGCGTGGGGCATCGTCTGCGAGAGCCCGATGATCATCAGGGTGAAGAAGATGCCGATCGAGAGCACCTGGGCCGAGTTCTGGAAGGTCTGGTTCATCCCGGCGCCGGCCCCGCGATGCTCGGCCGGGAGGCTGTTCATGACGCCGGCGCGGTTCGGCGAGGCGAACGCGCCCATCGACGCCCCGACCAGGAAGAGGATCGCCGCGAACTCGGGGTAGGAGAAGTTGACCGGAAGGAACGCGAGCAGGCCGAACGCGACCGCCGACATGAGCATCCCGCCTGTCGCGAAGCCTCGCGCGCCGTAGCGGTCGGAGAGGAACCCCGAGATGGGGCCCGCTGTCAGGAAGCCGACGGTCTGCGGCAGCATCAGGATCCCGGCCCGCAGCGGGGTCGCCGCGAAGCTGACGCCGTGCAGGGGAAGCCAGATCCCCTGGAGCCACACGATCAGCATGAACATCAGCCCTCCGCGGGCGATCGAGGCGAGGAAGTTCGCGAGAACGCCGAACGTGTAGGGACGGATCCGGAAGAGGTCGAGGCGGAACATGGGGTCCTTCACGCGCGTCTCGATCACGGCGAAGACGGCGAGGAGCGCCACCCCGAAGACGAGTGCGGAGAGGACGAACGGGCTTCCCCAGCCCATCGGGTGACCGTCGTAGGGGCGGATGCCGTAGGTGACGCCGACCATGATCGAGATGAGGCCGATCGCGAACGTGACGTTGCCCGCCCAGTCGATGGACGCAGGTCGCCGGCTGCTGAGCTCCCGCAGCTTCAGGTGCGACCAGACCGTGCCGAACACACCGAGCGGGACCGAGACGATGAAGATCAGCCGCCACTCGACCGGCGCGAGCAGGCCGCCGACGATGAGCCCGATGAACATCCCGCTGATCGCGACGACGTTCGTGATCCCGAGGGCAAGCCCGCGCTGCCCGGGAGGGAAGGCATCGGTGAGGATCGCCGTGCTGTTCGCGAGCAGGAACGCGGCGCCGACCCCCTGGAGGATCCGGAAGACGATCAGCCAGTCGGCGCCGGCGGGCCCGCTCAGCCAGTCGACCGCCAGAAGCAGCGAGGCGAGGGTGAAGATGACGAAGCCGAGCGTGTACATCCGCACGCGCCCGTAGATGTCGCCGAGCCGCCCGAAGCTGACGACGAGCACGCTTGTGACCACGAGAAAGCCGAGGATCATCCAGAGCAGGTAGAAGCTGTTGCCAGGGGCGAGCGGATCGAGGTGGATGCCGCGGAAGATGTCCGGCATCGCCACGATCACGATCGTCGCGTCGATCGTCGCGAGGAGATTCGCGAGCGTCGTATTCGAGAGCGCGACCCACTTGTAGCGGTCGTCGACAGCCGCGACGACCGATGACTCGACAGGCATATTGTACAGTTTACCTGTAGAGATCGGGCTCGATCACCGGTCGCGCTCGAACAGAGCCGCCTGGCCCTGGCCGACGCCGACGCAGAGCGTGGCGAGGCCGTATCGGCCGTCGCGCCGGCGGAGCTCGTGCAGGAGAGAGACCACCAGGCGCGCGCCGCTCATCCCGAGCGGGTGACCGATGGCGATCGCACCGCCGTTGACGTTCACCTTCTCCTCGTCGAGCGCGAGCTCGCGGCAGACGGCCAGGGACTGCGAGGCGAAGGCTTCGTTGAGCTCGACGAGATCGAGGTCGGCGACCGTGAGCCCGGCGCGGTCGAGGAGCTTTCGCACCGCCGGCACAGGTCCGATGCCCATCACGCGCGGGTCGACGCCCGCGGCGGCACTGCCGACGAACGCACCGAGCGGCGCGGAGCCGAGCTCGCGGGCCTTCTCCTCGCTTGCGACGACGAGCGCCGCGGCTCCGTCGTTGATCCCGCTCGCGTTCCCCGCGGTCACCGTCCCACCGGGGCGGAACGCGGGCTCGAGCGTGCCGAGCTTCTCGAGGCTCGTCTCCGGGCGCGGATGCTCGTCCACGGTCAGCTCGCCGACCGGGACGAGCTCGTCGGCGAAGCGACCGGCCCCCTGGGCGGCGGCCCAGCGCTGCTGTGAGCGTTCGGCGAAGGCGTCCTGGTCCTCGCGCGAAACGCCCCAGCGGTCGGCGACGTTCTCGCCCGTCTCCCCCATCGACTCGAGCGGGAAGAGCGCCTCGAGACGTGGATTCGGGAAGCGCCAGCCAAGCTGTGTGTCGTAGGCGACGACGTTGCCGCGCGACCAGGGCTTGTCGCCCTTCAGCATCGCGAGCGGGGCACGCGTCATCGACTCGACGCCGCCGGCGACGAACAGGTCTCCCTCGCCTGCCCGGATCGCGCGGCAGGCTTCGACGACCGCCGTGAGCCCCGAGGCGCAGAGCCGGTTGACGGTCGCGCCCGGCACGGACTCGGGCAGGCCGGCGAGCAGGAGGGCCATCCGGGCGACGTTGCGGTTGTCCTCGCCGGCCTGGTTCGCGCAGCCGAAGTACACGTCGTCGATCTCGGCCGGATCGATCTCTGCGCGCTCCACAGCTGCACGGAGAGCGAGCGCCGCGAGGTCGTCAGGTCGCTCGCCCGCGAGCGCGCCGCCGTATCGGCCGACGGGTGTCCGAACCGCCGACAGGATGACTGGGCGCGCCATCAACCGCCCCCAGCACGGCGCAAGCTTCGGTGTTCGCGGCGATTCACGGCCTCGAGCTGATACTACGCAGAAATGGCGAAGGCCCCGGATGGGCTCCGGGTCGAGCGCGAGGGCGACGTCCTGCGCGTGACGATCGACCGGGCAGAGCGGCGGAACGCGCTCGACACCCGTCTGGTCGAGGCCCTCACCCACGCCTTCCGCGACGTCGGCGACGCCCGTGTGGTCGTGCTCGGCGCCGACGGCCCCACTTTCAGTGTCGGCGGCGACTCGACCCCGGGGGAGGACGGCAAGGACCCCCGGCACTTCCAGCCGATGTTCGCTGCGGTGGACGCGTGTCCGGCCCCCGTCGTCGCCGGGGTTCGCGGGCAAGCGCTGGGAGCCGGCTGCGGCCTCGTGGCGTGCTGCGACATCGCAGTCGCCGCACCCGATGCCGGCTTCGCCCTCGGCGAGGCCGGGCTCGGGATCGTGACGGCGGACGTCTCGCCGTTCCTCCTCGCCCGGATCGGGACGGGAGCGGCCCGCCGCCTCATCGTCACAGGCGAGCGCTTCGACGCCGGGACGGCGCTTCGCATCGGACTCATCCACGAGATCGCACCGGATCTCGAGGGCGCAGTGGAGCACGTCGTCGACGAGATCCTCACCGGCGGCCCCGAGGCGACCCGGATCGCCAAGCGGCTCGCGAGGGCGCCGCTCCCGGCGAGCGAGACGATCGAGGTGATCGCCGACCGGCGGGCAAGCGCCGAGGGCCAGGAGGGGCTTCGGGCGTTTCTCGAGCGGCGGCCGCCATCGTGGCGGGGCGAGCAGCGGCTCGCCTAGCTCCGGGTTGACGTAGAACGGTCGAACCGCCACACTCCAACCCGACTGCTGCTGTAAACGTTCTCAGTAATCCTTTACTGTTGACCGAGAAACGCCCGACGATCACGACCGTTGCGAAGCTCGCGAATGTCTCCGTCGCGTCGGCTTCGCGTGCGCTGAACGGGATCCGGACGACGCCCGAGGTGTATCAGCGGGTCGTAGAGGTGGCCGAGCGCCTCGGTTATGTCCCGAACGCCGCTGCGCGGTCGCTGCGCTCGCGCCGCACGGGACAGATCGCCTTCGCGATGCCGGACGTCGCGAACCCCGTGTACACGGCGATGGTCGCGTCGATCCAGGAGGTCGTGCGCGTGGGCGGCAGGAGGCTCGTGCTCCACTCGACGGGCGCCGACGTGACCGAGGAGCTGACGATCGTCCGTGACCTCCAGCGGCACTTCGCCGACGGGCTCATCCTGGTCTCCCTGCGGATGACCGAGCTGCTCGCCGGCGAGGTCAACCGGGCACCCGTGCCGGTCGTCGTGATCGGGCGAGCCTCGCCCGGCGCGCGCGTCGACACCGTCCAGACAGACTCGCGGCTCGGAGCAGCCGAGGCGGTGCGCCATCTGTACGGGGCCGGCCGGCGCCGAATCGCACTCGTCAACGGCCCCAGCGAGACGGTTCCCGCGAAGATGCGCCGTGGCGGCTACGTCGACGCTCTCCGCGCCTGCGGACTGAAGCTCGACCAGCGCCTGGTCGAGGTTGCCGACGACTTCAGCGTGGAGCCCGGGCGCGCGGCCACGATGCGCCTGCTGGAACGGGAGACGCCGGAGGCGATCCTCTGCGCGAACGACCTGCTCGCGACAGGAGCGCTTACCGCTCTCCACGACGCCGGGCTCGAGGTGCCGGGCGACGTCGCCGTGGTCGGGATGGACAACACCTATCTCTGCGACGTCGTCTATCCACGGCTCACGAGCGTCGACATGGGAGCCTCCCGTCGCGGCCAGGCCGCGGCGGAGCTCCTGATGAAGCGGATCGAGCTCCCGACCCGGCGCACGCGCATCATCGACGTCCCCCCGACGCTCGTCGTGCGCGAGACCTGCGGAGCGAGCGCCTCGTGACGGCCCAGCCGGCACCGAAGCCTGCGACGGGCCTGTTCGCCCGCCGCCGCAGCCATGTGGGGGTCGGCTTGTCGGCAACCGAGTCGTTCCTGCTCCTGATCCCGGCGCTGCTCCCGATCCTGATCCTGAGCATGGGGCCGCTCCTTCGGGGCATCTATCTCGGCTTCACCGATGCGCACGCCGGTTACCAGGTGCCGACGCACTTCATCGGGCTGCACAACTTCCGCCTGCTCCTGCACGACTCGCTGTTCATCAACTCGTTCAAGATCGGCCTGATCTGGGCCTTCAGCGTGACGGCGATCCAGTTCTGCCTCGGGCTGGGGCTCGCGCTCTTGCTCAGCCAACCCCTGCGTGGCCGTTGGCTCGCGCGCTCGCTCGCCCTCGTGCCCTGGGCGATGCCCTCGGTGATCGTCGCGATCATGTGGAAGCTCTTCTTCCAGCCACAGGCCGGGATCCTCAACGAGTTCCTCTACCGGACGCACCTACCCGGCTCGACGATCGACTGGCTCTCCGACTTCGGCTGGGCGCTCCCGGCCGTCATTCTCGTCGGCGTCTGGGCGGGCATGCCCCAGACGACGATCGCGCTGCTCGCCGGCGTCCAGTCGGTTCCCGACGATCTGCTCGAGGCGGCCGCGGTCGACGGGGCCTCCGCCTGGCAGCGCTTCCGCACGATCACGCTGCCACAACTGAAGCCGGTGATCATCGCGATCACCTCGCTCGACCTGATCTGGAACTTCAACTCTTTCGGGCTCGTCTTCGTCCTAACCGACGGTGGCCCGGGTCATTCCACCGAGACGCCGCCGCTGTTCGCCTACAACGAGGCGTTCAAGTACGGCCAATTCGGCTACGCAGCGGCCTTCGGCGACGTGATGGTGCTCGTGATCGCCTTCATCCTCGTCTTCTATCTGTGGGGCAGGCTCAAGGAGTCGACGGCGTGATCGTCTCGCCCCGCCAGAAGTCGAGCCGAATCGCGCAGTACCTCGTGCTCGGGTGCTACATGCTGTTCCTAGGGTTCCCGCTGATCTGGATGCTCTCGATCTCCCTCAAGGGTCCCCAGGAACTCGTCGCGCTCCACCCGCACCTGATCCCGTCGCAGCCGACCTTCGCGAACTACACCGACGCGGTCGAGCACAACGGCCTGCTCCATGCGGCGTGGAACAGCCTGAAGGTCTCCACCCTCACCGCGATCCTCACGACCCTGGTCGCGCTCCCGGCCGCCTACGTCCTCGCTCGGCAACGAGGGCTGATCTCGAAGCTCGGGCTCGGCTGGATCCTGCTCAGCCAGATGTTCCCCCTGATCCTGATCATCATCCCGCTCTTCCTCGTTCTCAAGGACTTCCACCTCGTGAACACTCACGAGGGGCTGGTGCTCGTCTACCTCGTCTGGACGCTCCCGTTCGCCCTCTGGATGCTCCAGAGCTACGTCAGGGGCATTCCACGCGATCTCGAGGAGGCCGCCATGGTCGACGGGGCGAGCAGGCTGACGATCCTGCGAACTATCGTCGCGCCGCTCCTCATGCCGGGAATCGTCGTGACCGCGCTCTTCGCTTTCGTCACGGCCTGGAACGAGTTCTTCCTCGCCCTCGTCCTCCTCGACTCCCCGAACCTGACGACGCTGCCGCTCCTGCTCGCCCGGTTCGTCGGGATCGAGGGGATCGTCCGCCTCGGGCCGCTCGCGGCAAGTGCCCTCCTGGCGACGATCCCGAGCCTCGTCATCTTTGCCGTGGCCCAGCGCTGGCTGACCCGCGGAATGCTCGCGGGCGCCGTCAAGGGCTGACCCAGACCTCCGTCCCCAACCAACCCCCCGGATGCACTCCACAACAAGAAAAGAGGAACCTCAGATGAGAAAGCTCCTACGGGCGGCCGTCGTCGTCGCGTTGGTTGCGGCGCTCGGCGCCACAGCTGCGCAGGCGCGCCAGAGCTCGAAGAGCGGAGTGGTGAACATCACCCTCGCGACGTACGTGTGGCAGCCGACCACGGTGGCGGCGATGAACAACATCGTCTCCTCGTGGAACAAGTCGCACCCCTCGATCCAGGTGTCGATCGTGCCGGTCGACGTCAACTCGGTTCACGACAAGCTCCTGACGTCGTTCGTGGGCGGCGCGTCGGCCGACATCGTCCATGACGAGGCCGCCGACATCCCGAGCTTCACGCAGGGCGGCTACCTCGCGAACCTCTCGGGGCTCATCCCGAAGAGCCTCAAGGCGTCGATCCCGGCCTCGCTCTGGAACACCGTCAACTTCGGCCGCAAGAACGGGATCACGGGCGTGCCGATCATGTCCCAGACCTACAACGTCTTCGCGAATATGAGCCTCCTCAAGGCGGCGGGAATCAAGGCGCCGACGGCCAAGGCTCCGTGGACCTGGGATCAGTTCCGCGCGGCCTCGAAGAAGCTCAGCACCAACGGCAACTTCGGCGTGTGCTGGGGCCTCAAGTCCCCGACCGCGACCATCCAGACGATGGGCCTCAACTGGGGCGCCCAGTGGAACTACCTGGAGAAGGGCAAGTGGGTCCTGAACGTCGGGGCCCCAGAGCAGAAGATCCTGACGACAATCCACGACATGATCTACTCCGACCAGTCGGTCGATCCGTCGGGCGTCGGACAGTCGGGCTCGCAGGTGCTCCCCGAGTTCTTCGCGGGCAAGTGCGCGATGACGGTGCAAGGCAACTACCAGTCGCAGGGGATGATCCTCCAGGCGCCGAAGGGCTTCAACTGGGCGATGTTCCCCGTGCTCAAGGGCGACACGCAGAACCAGGCCGCCGATCCGCAGACGTTCTCGATCGCCCAGCAGAGCTCGCATAAGGCAGAGGCGATGCAGTTCATCGCCTATGCGCTCGATGCCGCCAACATGGCGAAGCTCTCGGCCGGTGACTGGCTGATCCCGGCCTCTCCGGCGGCGGCGGCGATCGTCGTGAAGTCGACGAATCACGCCGGCAGCTGGCGGAACGCGGTCGCGGCGGTCCCGGACCTCGCGAAGGCCAACTGGACCTCGCTGAACGCTTACGCTCAGTGGAAGGCGCAGGTCGCCACGCCGGCGTTCCGCTCCTACCTCTCGAACCAGCTGAGCCTGGCGGACCTGATCACACAGCTCACGAATGGGTGGAAGCAGATAAACGGTTAAGACAACGGTCTCTTCGCGTCCGGCCGGGCCTGCCCGGCCGGACGCGGCAGCCCATCGAACAGCGACAACGGAAGGAGAATCGCTTACGTGAGCGTGGAAATGTTGGCCACTCGAGCCGTCGGCTGCCTCGCCGGCTCGGCCGTCGGGGATGCCCTCGGCGGCGCGACCGAGGGGTGGGAGTCGAGCGAGATCCACAACCACTACGGCGGCTGGGTCGAGGGCACCGTAGAGTCGATGCGTCACCGGCTGGGCGTCGTCAAGCCATTCTCGCCCTTTTGGAAGGGCGAAGGGCACGTCACCGACGACACGCTGATGACGCGCGTGCTCGTGGAGGCCTACGCCGCCAAGCGAGACCACCTCGACGCGTACGACCTCGAGGAGCTCGTCGTGCCGCTGATCGTCGACGAGCCGACCTGGATTCCCGAGCTCGACCGTGAAGACCTGCTCTATCACCGGCTCTTCCTCGCGGAGAAATGGCTCGTGCTCAAGCTCCGCTACGGCCATGCGAATCCCCGGGACGCCGGGATCGGCAACATCGTCAACTGCGGGGCGGCGATGTACATCGCTCCCGTCGGCATCGCCAATGCGTGCGATCCCGACGGCGCCTACCTCGAGGCGCTCGACCTGACCGCAGGCCACCAGTCCAGCTACGGCCGGGAGGCCGCGGGTGTGCTCGCAGCCGCCGTCGCCGAGGCCATGCGCCCGGGGGCATCGCCCGAGTCGGTCGTCGCCGTAGCGATCCGTCTCGCCAAGGACGGGACGCGGACAGCGATCGAGGCGGTCGCCGAAGCGGCGACGGGGCTCGACGGCTGGCGTGACGGAGGCCTCGCGACGCTTCGGGCCGCGATCGCGCCGTTCGACTCGGTCGGCGAGCACTACGCCACGCCGGCTCAGGATGCCCGCACCCCGAGCCGCCTCCGGGCGATCGAGGAGGTGCCGGTCGCGCTCGGCCTGCTGCTCGCGACGGACGGCGACTACCTCGAGACGATGCTCGGCGGGGTCAACTACGGTCGCGACTCGGATTCGATCGCCTCGATGGGAGGCTCGCTCGCGGGCGCCCTCGGATCTACCGTCCCTCCGGAGCTGGTCGAGGAGATCGGAGCCGCGAGCCGGCTCGACCTCGAGGAGCCGGGCCGCATCATGGCGGACGTGGCAGGCGAGATCCTGGCGCGTGACCGGGAGCGCTTCGAGGCCCGGGCCCGCGCGCTGGCCGAGCTCGCGGAAGTCGCCGTTTGAGGGTCACGTGGATCCAGCCGGAGGATCTCGTCGGTCACGAGCTCCGGCAGGCGCGTGAGGAGGGTAAGGATGCCGCCGGCGTCGAGCGGCGCTGGCTCGACGCCGGCGGGAAGCCCGCTCCGACGCGTGGGGCCTCGCAGGACCCGCCCGAGTCGGGGTTGCGCGAGGTCGCGCTCGAGCTCCTCGACGAGCTCGACGGCCTTCCACGCCCGCTGGAGGCATCCGAGCCCGACGGGCTGGAGGCGATCCTCGCGCTCGCGGATCCAGCGCCCCCCTGTTCTGCGGACCCCGAGCGGATCGCGGGGGCCTGGCTCGGCCGGGCGGTCGGCTGCGTCCTGGGAAAGCCCGTCGAGAACCTCTCGCGCGAGGGCATTCACGCGATCGCCGAGGGGACGGGCAACTGGCCGGTCAGGGGCTGGTTCACCGCGCACGGGCTCGATCCCGCTGTCACGGAGCGCTACCCCTGGAACAAGGCCAGCCGTCCCACGAGCCTGGCCGAGAACATCGACGGCATCCCGGAGGACGACGACCTCAACTTCACCATGCTCGGAGTCCTGCTGCTCGAGCGCTGCGGCCCCGACTTCGACGAGGCGGACGTCGCGAAGCTCTGGCTCGACTACCTGCCGGCGGGACGGATCTTCACCGCGGAGCGGGTCGCGCTGCGCAACCTCCTCGAGGCCTATCTGCCTCCCGAGACGGCGACCAGGCGGAACCCATTTCGCGAGTGGGTGGGTGCCAGGCTTCGGGTCGACGCCTATGGGTGGGCCGCCGCCGGCGACCCGGTGCGCGCCGCCAGGATGGCCTGGCGCGACGCGCGCGTCAGCCACACGGCGAACGGCGTCTATGCGGCCATGTTCATGGCGGCGGCGCATGCCGCGTCCCTCGGAGTCGACTCCGCCTCGGAGTGCGCGGACGTCGGGCTCTCGGTGATCCCGCGGGAGAGCCGCCTGGCCGAGGCGGTGCGCACCGCCCGCGACCTCCAGGGAAGCTGGGAGGAGGTCGTCGACCAGCTCTACGAGCGGTACGGCAGCCTCCACGGCGTTCATGCGATCAACAACACTGCGCTCGTTGCCGCCGCGCTCTACACCTTCGACGAGTTCTCGCCGGCAATTTGCGCCGCCGTCCAGGGCGGCTGGGACACGGACACGAACGGCGCGGCGGTCGGCTCGATCTTCGGAGCTCTCGGCCCGATCGAGGAGCGGTGGTCCGCCCCGCTCCACGGCCGCTTTGCGAGCTCGCTGCCCACGTTCGACGGCATCACCCTGGTGGAGCTGGTCGACCGCACCCTCGCCGTCTCATGACGGACGATGCGCCCGAGCTCGATCCGCTCATCCCGCGGCCCATCGACCTTCCGACGATCGTCGCTCTCGACGGCCCGCTCGACGCTCTCGACGGCGCCAAGATCCTCGCCGCGCCCGACAACCCGGCCGACTGGCCGGCCTGGCGCGAGCGTCTCGCCGCCTGGCGTGAGGATGCGCGAGCCCGGATGGGCTACGACGGCTCCGCATACGAGCTGCCCGAGCTGGCGTGGGCCCAGCGGTGCTTCTCGCTGCGCGCTCGTCTGGCTCTGGGACGAGCTCCTGTACGACCGCGAGGCGGGCCGGTTCACGCCCGACCGGTTGCTCGACGAGGGCGAGCGCAAGTTCGGCGGTTACGACGGGCTCGTCCTCTGGCACGCCTACCCGGTGATCGGGATCGACGACCGGAACCAGTTCGACTTCTACCGCGACGTCCCCGGCATCCACGCGCTCGTCGCCGATATCCAGGCTCGTGATGTGCGCGTGTTCGTCGACTACAACCCGTGGGACACCGGCACGAGGCGCGAGACGGTGTCCGACGCCGACGCGGTCGCCGCGATCGTGAGGGAGCTCGGGGCCGACGGGGTCTTCCTCGACACGATGCGCGAGGCGAACCCGGAGCTGACGTCCGCTCTCGCCGGGGTCGCTCTCGAGGGCGAGTCGACGCTGCCGCTCGCACGGATCGGCGATCATCACCTCTCGTGGGCGCAATGGTTCGCCGACAGCGCGGTGCCCGGAGTGATCCGTGCGCGCTGGTACGAGCAGCGGCACATGCTCCATCACACACGCCGCTGGAACCGGGATCACTCCGACGAGCTCCGGAGCGCGTGGCTGAACGGTGTCGGGATGCTCGTCTGGGAGAACGTCTTCGGCGCCTGGGTGGGCTGGAACGAGCGTGACCGCGGAATGCTCAGGCGGATGACGGCGATCCAGAGGAGTCACGCCGCCCTGCTGACGACGGGAGATTGGACGCCGCTCGCAGCGCGCAGCCCCGACGGATCGGTGGTCGGCTCCCGCTGGCGTCTTGGCCGCGAGGAGCTCTGGGCGCTCGCCAACATCGGCTCCGCCCCATTCGCCGGCACGATCGATCTCGCAGGACGCGAGGTCGAGCTCTCGCTTCCGCTGCCGGGCCTGGCGGCCGTCACGCCGGAAGGCGTCGAGGTGATCGGCGGCGGCTCGAGCGCCTACCCGGCGCGGACGACCGTGCGTCGCGAGGCGCCGTTCGTGAGCGTGTCGACGGTGCCCGATGGATTCGTGCGGGCGCCCGATCCCCGGCCGCTCGTCGCCCGGTTCCGGGTGCGCGAGACGGGCATCTACGGCGAGGTGCCCTACGTCGAGGAGTGGAAGCCCCTGCCGCCCCGCTTGCACTCGAGCGTCGAGGTCGATCGGCCGGCGCCTCGCGGGCCGTTCGCGATCGGCGTGCGCGAGGTGACCGATGCCTCCGGCGCGCCGCTCACCGGCCTGACGCTCGACGAGGCGCGCGCGCATGCCGCGGCCGCGGGCGCCCGCCTCCCCACCGAGGACGAGTGGCAGCTGGCCGCCGAGGCGGGGCTGCTCGAGCGCGTGGAGCCGCTCGTCTGGAACTGGACGGAGAGCGAGCACAGCGACGGGCGGACGCGCTTTGCGATCCTCAAGGGCGGTTGCGCCTGGAAAGCGGAGGGCTCGGACTGGTACGCCGACGGCGGGCCGCAGGATCCCGCCTTCTCGTTCGAGCTGCTCCTGACCGGCCCGCTCGAGCGCTCGTCGCAGATCGGCTTCCGGCTCGCGGTCGACCTATGACCGCTCTGGTCGGAATTCGCGTGCTGGAGACGGCCACGCTCTTCGCAGCTCCACTCGCGGGGATGTTCCTCGGCGATTTCGGCGCCGACGTGGTCAAGATCGAGCACCCGAAACGGCCCGATCCGGCGCGCGGCCACGGGCCTGCGAAGGACGGCGAGGGCCTTTGGTTCAAGGCGCTCGCACGGAACAAGCGGCTCCTCACGCTCGATCTCTCGAATCCGGAAGGCCGGGACGTCTTCCTCGATCTCGCCGCCGGCGCCGACGTCGTGCTCGAGAACTTCCGGCCGGGAACGCTCGAGCGCTGGCGCGCCGGCCCGGACGAGCTCTGGGCGCGAAATCCGGGGCTCGTGATCGCCCGGGTCACCGGGTTCGGCCAGACGGGGCCGTACGCATCCCGGCCGGGATTCGGGACGCTCGCGGAGGCGATGAGCGGCTTTGCAGCCTTGAACGGTGAGCCCGGGCGACCGCCGCTCCTGCCACCGCTCGCCCTCGCCGACGGGGTCACCGCCTTCGCAACCGCGTTCGCGATCATGGTCGCCCTGCACGCACGGGCGCAGACCGGCCGCGGCCAGATCGTCGACACCTCGCTGGTCGAGCCGCTGATGACGCTGCTCGGGCCGCAGCTCGCGGCGTGGGACATGCTCGGGGAGCTGCAGCCGCGCACCGGCAACCGGTCGAGCCACAACGCGCCGCGCAACGTCTACGTGACGGCCGACGGCGGCTGGGTCGCGGTGTCCGCGAGCGCGACCTCGATCGCCGAGCGAGTGCTACGCCTCGTCGGCCGGGAGGACCTGGTCGAGCAGCCCTGGTTCGCGACGGGCTCGGGCCGCGTGGCGCACGTGGACGAGATCGACGGCGCGGTCGCCGACTGGATCGCCGCCCGCTCGCGGGCCGAGGTGCTTGCCGCCTTCGAGGCGGCGGACGCCGCAATCGCCCCGGTCTACGACGCGCGGGACATCCTCGCCGACCCGCACTTCAACGCGACCGGGACGATCGTCTCGGTCGACGACGAGAAGCTCGGTGCGGTCAAGATGCCCGGCATGGCCAGCCGCCTCTCGGCGACGCCGGGGGAGATCCGGTCGACCGGCGGAGCTCACGGCGCCGACACGGACGCCGTGCTCTCGGAGCTCGGGCTGTCCGTGGAGCGGATCGCCGCGCTGCGCACCGCAGGGGCTGTATGAACGTCCCGCCGCTGACGTGGCTCTACGTCCCCGCCGACCGGCCCGACCGGGTCGAGAAGGCGATCGCCTCCCGGGCGCATGCCGTCATCGTCGACCTCGAGGACGGCGTCCCCGACTCGGGGAAGGAGCAGGCGCGTGCGAACCTCGCTTCGCTGCTCGGCTCACGCCGCGAGAAACCGGTCTTCGTGCGCGTCAACGCCGGCAACGAGGCCGACCTCGAGGCCACCGTCGTGCTCGAGATCGCCGGGGTGTTTCTCCCCAAGGTCGAAGCACCCGAGGGAATACCTGCCGGCCTCGAAGGACGAGCGCTGCACGCCCTGATCGAGTCGCCTGCAGGCGTCGAGGCGGCCTACGAGATCGCGCGTCACCCGGCAGTTCACGGCATCTCGCTCGGGGAGGCCGACCTCAGGTCTCAGACCGGGGCGCTCGAGGCCGGTCTCGACTGGCCGCGCGGGCGGGTGGTGAATGCCGCTGTTGCGGCAGGGCTGCCGCGGCCGCCGCAGTCGGTCTACCCTCACGTTCGCGACCTCGACGGGCTGGCCGAGTCGTGCAGGCGAGGCCGCGCCCTCGGCCACCTCGGCCGCGCCGCGATCCACCCGGATCAGCTCGCCGTCATCGAGCGCGAGTACCTTCCGACCGCGGCCGAGGTCGAGCGAGCCCACGCCACGCTCGACCGGCTGACGAACGGCGTCGGGACGGTTGGCGACGGAGACTTCGTCGACGCCGCGATGCACGGCGCGGCAAGCCAGATCCTCGCGCTCGCCGAGCGGTACGGCTCGAGCCGCTAAACCGCTGCGAGCTGCCGGTCGGTGAGGCTTTCGCCGCTGTCCACGTCGAAGAAGTGGAACCGCGCCGAATCGACGGCAAGCGTCAATTTCGAGCCCGGACGCACCTTCGAGGCCGGGTTGACCGTCGCGGTGAAGAGCGACTGCCGGTCGTCGGCCACGAGCACCGCCTGCTCCTCGTTCCCCGCAGCTGCGTGCAGGGGGTCGGCGTCGACGACGGGGGCGTCGATCGGGAAGATCACGTGCGACTCCGAGCCCAGCTCCTCGACGACGGTTGCCTCGACCTCGATCGTCGGCAGTGTCGGGTCCGCGAAAGCCAGCTCCTCGAAGTCCTGAGGACGGATGCCGAGAATGACCGTCCCCGCCGACGGCTCCTCGCCGCGCAGCGGAATCTCGAACCCGCCGAACACCGCCTTGCCGTTCTCGATCGTCGCCTCGACGAGGTTCATCGAGGGCGACCCGATGAACGCGGCGACGAAGACGTTCTTCGGGCGGTGGTAGAGATCCTGCGGCGTGTCGACCTGCTGAAGGAAGCCGTCGCGCATGACCGCGACCCGCTGGCCGAGTGTCATCGCCTCGACCTGGTCGTGCGTGACGTACACCGTCGTCACGTTGAGCCGCTTGTGCAGCCGGGTCAGCTCGGCGCGCATCCCGACCCGCAGCTTGGCGTCGAGGTTCGAGAGCGGCTCGTCCATCAGGAATGCGGCCGGCTCGCGCACGATCGCGCGGCCCATCGCCACCCGCTGGCGCTGCCCGCCGGAGAGCGCGCCGGGGCGGCGCTCGAGCAGATCCTCGAGACCGAGCAGCTTCGCGACCTTGGTCACGCGCTCGTCGATCTCGGCCTTCGGCAGCTTGCGCACCCGCAGGCCGTAGCCGAGGTTCCGCGCGACGGTCATGTGCGGGTAGAGCGCGTAGTTCTGGAAGACCATCGCGACGTCGCGGTCGCGCGGCGAGAGGTTCGTCACTTCCCGGTCACCGATCCAGAGCGACCCGGAGGTGATCTCCTCGAGCCCGGCCATCATCCGCAGGAGCGTCGACTTTCCGCAGCCCGACGGCCCGACGAGCACCATGAATTCGCCGGCTGCGATCTCGAGGTCGACGTCGTTCACCGCATGGACGTCTCCCGGGTAGATCTTGTTGACGCGCTCGAGGCGGATCGCGCCCATCAGCAGTCACCGCCCACGCCCGTAGCTTACCGGCGCGCGATCTGCCGCGATCGAGACGGGCAGGTACCGTTTGTGCTCGCCCGCAGTGTCGAACAGGGGGATGGCCAGATGCTTTCCCGGGCCTTGGCAGCTCAATGGAGGAGTCGATCGGGACGCCCCGCCGCCGCCGCGACGGAGCTTGCGAAACCGAGCTTTCTCGTCGAGATCGTCGTCTCCTCGGGCGCCGAGATCGCGCAGCGCCTCGCCGAGCAGGGCCTCGCGCCGGAGGAGATCGTCCTCAAGTACTGCTGGCCGAGGTACGCGCCTCCCGCCGACTCGGGAATCCGGCTGATCGGCAAGCTGGAGAACCTTCCCCAGCAGTTCGACCGGCTGATCGCGATGCATCGCCTGGTTCAGTCCGCGATCCCGATGCCGGTCGGCGTCGTGAAGAGCTCGGAGGGCGAGTTCGTCGGCTACGTCCTCGAGTACGCCGAGGGCGACACCCTCGAGACGCTGCTCGGGCTCGAGCTGGTCGACGAGGCCGAACGAAGGCTCGCGATCGTCGAGGAGACGCTCGAGAAGCTGCACGCGAAGTCGATCGCCCACGGCGACGTGAACCCCTCGAACGTGATCGCCGCCGACGACGGGCGGACGCTGCTCATCGACCCGATCCCGGTTCCCGGCTCCGGCGCGAAGCTTCAGGACGAGCTCTGCGTCGCCGAGATCCGCGGCCGGATCGACGCGCTGCGCGCCTGACCTCCAGGCGCCTGCGCTGACCGTCAGACGGCCGGCGCGGCGGCCGCGGCCGCCTCGATCCGCTCGACGTCGCTGCGGCGGAGCAGGGCGACGAGCACGACGAGCCCGAGCAGGACGAACGCCGCGCTGCCGGCAAAGGCGACGTGGAAGCCGTCGACCAGCGCCTGCGAGCTCGAGACGCCGTGGACGCTGTTCGTCTTGCTCGCCGCGAAGGTCGAGAGGATCGGCGAGCCCGAGCGCGCCGCCGATCTGCTGCGAGGTGTTGAAGAGGCCGGACGCGAGCCCCTGGTCCTTGTCCTCGAGGCCGGTCGTCGCGACGAGCGTCAGCGGCACGAACACGAAGCCCAGACCGAGCGAGGTCACAACGAGGCCGGGGAGCAGGTCGGAGAGGTAGGTGCCCCCGACCGTGATCTGGGTGAGGAGGAGCATCCCTGCTGCCGTCACGATCATCCCGAAGATCGCCACGGCGCGCACGCCGAGCTTCGGGGCGAAGCGCGACGCAAGCCCCGCCGAGATGACGATGCCGAAGGTGAACGGCAGGAACGCAAGCCCCGCCTCCAGCGGCTTGTAGCCGAGCACCCGCTGCAGGTAGAGCGAGTTGAAGAAGAACATCGCGAAGAGCCCCGACGCGACCAGGAACATGACGATGTTCGCCACGGTCAGGGAGCGGGTGCGGAAGATCGAGAGCCGCACGAGCGGCCCCTTCGCTCTCAGCTCGATGAAGACGAAGCTGACGAGCAGGATCGCCGCGACCGCGAAGGTCGCGATCGTGCGGGCGGAGCCCCAGCCGTGCTCCTCCGCCTCGACGATCGCATAGACGAGCGTCATCAGCCCTCCGGTCACGGAGACCGCGCCGCCCACGTCGAAGGTCCGATGCGCCTCTTCGTCCCTCGACTCGGGCAGATAGCGGAGCGCCGCCAGGAACACGACGATCCCGACCGGGATGTTGACGAAGAACACCCACGGCCACGAGATCAGCTGGGTGATCGCGCCGCCGAGGATCAGCCCGACCGCGCTGCCTCCGATCGCGATCGCCGCCCACACTCCGAGCGCCTTGGCCCGGTCGGCCCCCTCCTCGAAGGTCGTCGTGATGATCGCGAGCGCAGCCGGCGAGATGAACGCGGCGCCGAGCCCCTGGAGCGCACGAGAGCCGATCAGCATCCCCGAGGACGTCGAGAGCCCGTCGAGCAGCGATGCCACCGTGAACACGACCAGGCCGAAGAGGAAGAAGCGCTTGCGCCCGAGCAGGTCGCCGACGCGGCCGCCGAGCAGCAGGAAGCCTCCGAAGACGAGCGTGTAGGCGTTGACGATCCACTGGAGGTTCGTCTCCGACAGGCCGAGGTCTTTCTGGATCGAGGGCAGCGCGACGTTCACGACCGTGCCGTCGAGCACGACCATGAACTGCGCAAAGCAGATGATGACGAGCACCAACCAGCGGTTGGTCGAATGGCGCATCGAATCCCCCTCCAGAAAGCTGCCGGCCGAGATCGGTCAGACTAGCCAACCCCGTAGGGTCGACCGCTCGTCGAGGATGGCGCGGCGGCGGCGAACGGCTCGAGCGCCGCCAGGCCGCGCAGGTCGATGCAGGTGATGCCCTTCCTCGCGACGAGGACCAGCACCACGTTCCCGCATGCCCGGCAGCGCGCGACGACCCCCGGGCTGCGGAGATACACGACGAGCTCGGCGACGGGGGCGCTCGTGCCACACGACGCGCAGACCCCGATCGCCGCTGTCATCTCGCGGCCGAACACGTCGAACAGCGACCCGGCGATCGCGTTTCCGTCCAGCGCGGATCCGCTCATGACGCCGCTCCTCCCGTCGAGCCGAATCGCTCCGTCTTGATCCTGCCGGGCTCGTGACCGAGCTCGACCAGCGCGCTCGCCGCTGCCTCGACGAAGCTCGTGGGGCCGCAGACGTAGACCAGCGGCCGGGCGGTGGGAGGCCAGGCGACCTCGGCGATCAGGTCGGCATCGATCCGGCGGGCATACCCCTCCCAGCCGGGAGGCTGCTCGCGGGTCAGCGTCAGCCGGACGTCGATCGCGTCGGAGGCGCCGAAGGCCGTCAGCTCGTCGCCGTAGATCACCTCGGCGAGCGAGCGTGCCGAGTAGAGAAGCCGGACCGGGACGGTGCTGCCGACTGCACGATGATGGCGCAGCATCGAGCGCAGCGGCACGACTCCCGAGCCGCCGGCGATCAGCAGGAGCGGCCCGCCGAGCGGCTCCTCCCAGACGAAGTAGCCGCCGATCGGCCCTCGCAGCTCGAGCTCGTCCCCGGGGCGAAGCTCATCGGTGAGGTAGGGCGAGACCTCGCCGTCCTCCAGGCGCTCGACGGTCAGCTCGAGCCGGTCGTCCTCCGGGCCGGACGCGATCGAGTAGCTGCGCTGTGCCTGGTAGCCGTCCTCCGCGGTCAGGCGGACATCGACGTGCTGTCCGGCACGGTACGACCAGTGGCCGGGGACGTCGAGGACGACGCTGGTCACGCTCGGCGTCTCGACGGTCAGCTCGACCACCTTCGCGAGCTCCCACTCGAGGCGCTGGCTGTTCAGTCGCCCGCGTACCGCTGTTCCCGCCACGGATCTCCGTAGTTGTTGTACCCGTAGCCCTCCCAGAAGCCCGGCTCGTCCTCCTGCGTCAGCTCGAGGCCGCGCACCCACTTCGCGCTCTTCCAGAAGTACAGGTGTGGAACGAGCAGGCGGGCCGGGCCTCCGTGCTCGGGATCGAGGGGCTCCCCGTCGAACTCGAAGGCAACCCACGCCTTGCCGTCCGTGACGTCGGCCAGCGGGAGATTGGTGGTGTAGCCGCCGTCCGAGCGCGCCGACACGTACTCGGCGGTCGTGTCGACGCCCTCGAGGAGCGTGTCGACCGAGACGCCCGTCCACACCGTGTCGAGCTTCGACCACTTCGTCACGCAGTGGATGTCGACCGTGACCGTCTCCCGCGGCAGGGCCTGGAGCTCGTTCCAGCTCCACGTCCGCGGCTCGTCGACCGCGCCACCGAGCGCGAAGCTCCAGCTTTCGAGCGGCGTGTGCGGCGTCGGGCCGGCGGACAGAACGGGGAAGTCGTGGGTGACGTACTGACCCGGGCGGCACCCGGTCGGCAGGGCCTTCCGCGCGTCGCCCGTGAAAGCCTCTCGAGATCGGCATCACACACCTCCGTTGGACGGCTGTCAGCCCGTGTCATATCACCTTCGAGATCGGCTTCCCACCGGCTCGAACGCGTTCGGCCCGTTCATCCGGGTCGCATCCACGGCGCGGGCAGCGGGGCGGGGATGGTAGGCACCCTCGCCGAACATCCGGTCGAGATCGCGGCGCTGCAACCGCGCGACGACCGGGCGAGCGAGGCGAGCCCAGCGAGGCACGGCGGGGTCGGCGAAGAGCCGCTCGCGGAAGCCTCGATACTGCGCCTCGAAGGCGCTGCGCTCGTGGGCCCGGTGCCAGAGCGAGCCGTCCTCGACGGCGTACAGGCGCCCGGGCCGGCGGAAGAAGCCGATCCTGCCCGCGCCAGGCGAGCGCCGAGCAGAGCTCCCAGTCCTCGCCGAGGTTGCCGTCGCCGAATCCTCCGCTCGACCGCATCGGCATCCGTGCGGATGGCCGCACAGCCGACGATCGGGAAGATGTTGAACCTGAGCGTGCACAGCGCGAGCAGGCGCCGGAAGCGCGCGATGCGGTAGACGACCGGCCTGGGTGCGCCGCCGGTCTCGCTCCGCTCGCCGGTGGCCGGATCCCAGTGCAGCTGCCTCGTGACGGCGGCCACGAGCTCGGGGCTCTCGTCGAGTGCGCCGGCAAGGAATGAGCAGCGTCCCCGGGAGCAGCCGGTCGTCGGCGTCCGCGAAGACAACGTACGGCGTCGTGACCTTTGCCAGCGCGGCGTTCCGCGCGGCGCCCACCGAGACGCGCCGGTCGAGCCGCAGCACGTCGCACGCCCACGGGAAGCTCTGGCAGCGGCACCGTGCTCGCGTTGTCCACGACGAGGATCTCGGCGTTCGCTTCCTGCCGGCGGACGTCGGCGATGCACGCCGTGAGCTTCGCGCAGTAGGCGTCCCATACCGGGATCACAACCGTGATTCCGCTCACGCCCGTCCGCCTCCCGCATCGGTGAACGCGGGACGCGCGGTGCTCGCGACCGCCTTCAGCTCGTGGAACGCCCCGATCGGGCCGAGCAGCAGCCGGAGCCAGAGAGGCGTGCAGGCATCGACGCGCAGCCGATTCCGCACGTCGCGCATGCTCCGGCTGGCCTGGCGCCGGGTGAGCGGCCGGTTGAAGAGCGACCCGCGATGGAGCAGCACGTCGGCTCCCGGCCTCGCGTGCTGCTCGACCCGGCCGCGGAGTGCGACGGCAGCGGCGAGCATCCAGTCCTCCGCCAGCTCCGAATCCCCGTAGCCGCCCGCCGCGATGACCGTCTCCGTGCGGAAGACGGTCACCGTCGTCGTCGGGAGCGCCATGCGGAGCGCCATGTAGAGCGAGAAGAGCCTCGGCCTGCCGTTCAGGTGGGCATAGACGTGAGGGCGCGGGCTCGCCGCAGGACGCCTCCCTCCGGTGCTGCCGTCGACCCACCAGAGCTGTGCCGCGGCGGCCACGAGGCCGGGGTCGGCCTGTAGCCGCGCGAGCAGGAAGGGCCAGGTGCCGGGGAGCACCGTGTCGTCGGCGTCGGCGAACACGACGAACGGCGTGTCGGCGAGCTCGAGCCCGACGTTGCGGGCGGCGCCTGCGCTCAGCCTTCGCTCCGTCCGCACGACCGTGACGTCGGATGCCTGCGGCGGGATCGGCACCTCGCTCGCGTTGTCGACGACGACGATCCGGGCCGCCGCCTCCTGGCTTCGGATCGCCTCCAGGCAGGCGGGAAGATAGGTCACGTACGAGCCCCACACCGGGACGACCGCGGTCAGCTCGCTCATCGCGCGCGGCCTGTCCATTCGGCGAGATGCCCGGCCGTCTCGGCGCCCGCGCGGTAGAGGTAGTAACGGTCGCGCGTGCGGATCCAGGACGCCACGTACCCGGGGAGCTCGAGCACGAGCCCGCCGGCGCGCTTGACTCGCCCTCCCATCCTGGCGCGGGTGACGCCCTGCCAGTAGAAGCGGCGGTGGTAGTAGGAGCTCTGCAGCCGCTCGGCGGTCACCGTGTGGCGCACGACCGCCCCGGGCTCGATCCGCACCCGGCGGCCGAGCGCCAGCAGCCGGCCGACGACGTCGCTCTCCTCGCCCGAGAGCAGCGACGAGCCCGTGCGCCCCAGAGTCGGGTCGAAGCCGCCGATCGCGGTGAGGGCATCCCGGCGGAACGCGATGTTCGCGCCGAAGGGATAGTCGGCGGTGCGCGTCACGTTCCGCGGCGAGCTGCCGAAGCTCGTGACTCCCGCGAGCGCCAGCAGGCGGTCGGACATCCAGCGCGGCCTCAGCGCCTCGAAGGCCGGCGCGCAGCTTCCGCCGACACACGCGACCTCGGGATCGGCGAACCCGGTAGCGATCCGCCGTGCCCAGTCGGGAAGCGGAGAGGCGTCGTCGTCCACGAACGCCACCAGGTCGCAGGACGCGGCGGCCAGCCCCGAGTTGCGCGCGATCGAGAGGCCCGGCTGCGGCTCGTACAGGTAGACGAGCCCCGGCAGGCGGTCGCGGAACTCCTCGACCGCGCCTTCGACCGGCGGCTCCGAGGCGGAGTCGACGACGATCACCTCGACCGGATCCTCGAGCGCCGCGAGCCCCTCGAGGCAGGCGACGAGATGGCGCACTCGCTGGTGAGTGCACACGACTACCGAGAGCAGCGGCCGGTTCATCCGCCCACCTGCCAGCGCACCTTGCCTGCGTCGAGCTTGTAGATCGCGTACTGCGGCGTGTCGGCGATGACGTGGCCGAGGAGGTTCAGCCGCGCGAAGTACTGGCCGAGCTCGAGCCGCTGCGCATCCGTGCGCCACAGCGGGTCCTGGTCGTCCGAGAACTGCTCGAGCGTCGGATCGCCGAGGGTGACTCGGTGATCGACGACGACGTATCGGACCCCCCTGCTCCACATCGTGCGCGCTGCGGCCTGCCAGCGCCGGCCGACGTACAGGCGGTGCAGGAGGGCGTACCCGTTCGCGGCCGCCGCCAGCTCCGGCTGGCTTCCGACGTGGCTCTTGGAGATCAGCAGCACCGGATGCCCGGTCGCCGACGGCACGTAGTAGCTGGCATAGGGATCGGCCGCGACGATGCCGGGGCCGCCCGGCGGGATCTGCGCGGCGAGGTTATAGCCGGCGGGTAGCCAGACCTGGGGGTAATACGTGATGTTCGGCGGCGCGTAGTAAAGGAAGCACAGCCGGACGACCGCGCTCAGGACGAACCCGGCGACCACGATCGACCTCGTCGACGCCTGGGCGCGGGTGAGCACGACGGCGGTCCCGGCCGCGAGGGGCAGCTGGCAGAAGAGGAAGACCCGGTTCCAGAGAGGGATCGGCAGCCCTGCAGCACCGACCAGGCCAACCGAGAAGCAGACGAAGAACCAGAACGCCGGCAGGCCGCGACCGATTCGAGCGAGCCGGACGAGGCCGCTGATGCCCACGAGCCCCGCCCCCAGCAAGAGCGGCCAGCGGATGAGGCGGTCGTCCCAGTAGATCGCGAGGTGGTTGCTCGGCCGGAGCGGGTCGGTGATCGGGCGCGTAGCGAGCCACTCCTCCCAGGCGGCGACGATGCAGACGAGCCCTACCCCGGCGACCGCCAGGGCGGTCGTGAGCGAGGGCAGATCTGGAAGACGCGGCAGGGATACAGGGGCCGGCCGCAGCGGGAGCCGTCGCGCACCGGCTCCGGCGAGCGCTGCGAGGCCGGGCGCGATCGCGGCCAGGGCGGCGATCGACCAGCCCTGGAGGCCGACCACCGTCATCGCAGGCGAGAGCGAGTACGCGGGCCAGGCGCAGCCGAGCACGAACGCGATCGCGATCGCCCACGGCACCCGCTGCCAGCCCTCGATACCCCTGAACGCCCGGACGACCGCCTGGCAGGTCGCGAGCATCATGAAGAGCACGCCGGTGAACGGGTGGGTCAGGAGAAGCAGCGTCACGAGCAGGACGCACGCGACCCGGCCCGCACGCGACGAGGCGGACGGCACGAAGTGGAGCGCGTAGAGCAGCAACGCGACCGCGAACGTCTGCGAGAAGTAGCTCCCGTAGAGGAAGCCGTGGAAGCTCAGGTCACCGGCCCAGATCACGTTCGCCGGGCCGAACAGCCCGAGCAGCACCGGGATCGAGACCCAGGCCGCCCGGCTGCCTGCAACGCCGCGAACCCACAGGAAGAGCGAGTGCGCGACGAGGACGGTCACGATCATCCCCCAGAACGCGAGCAGGTGGTACCCGGCGACCGGGTCGACCAGCGAGGGGTCGGGCGCGGTGCGCTTCCAGATATAGGCGAGCGCCTCCATGTCCGGCGTGGCGTGGCTCGTCTGGACACCGGCGACGGCGAGGAACGGGCTGACCTGCTTCAGCGGATGCAGCGCGATGTCCCGGAGGAGAGCCAGATAGGTCGGTGTGTCCGAGGTGACGCGGAGCCCGTAGCCGTTGGCCGTCACCTGCAACTCGAGGATCAGCGTGGCGCAGACGGTGAAGACTGCGGTCACGCGGGCGAGGCTGAACGTCGAGGCGAATGCCGACGGGAACTCGACAGCGGCGGTGATGGTCGAGCGGACGATTGCGGTCATGGTCAGCTGCGCTTGTAGTCGCCGGGGGCGTGGACCTCGCGGACGACCCGGGCCGGATTCCCGGCCGCGACCGAGAAGGCGGGCACATCGCCGGTGACGACGGCGCCGGCAGCAATCACCGAGTGGTCTCCGATCGTCACGCCGGGCAGGACGATCGCTCCTCGCCCGATCCAGACGTTCTTGCCGATCTCGACCGGCGCGGTGACGACGCCTTCGCCGGGACCGACCTCGTGGAAGTTCGTGTCGTAGACCGCGACGAGGTCGCCCAGCATCGTGTCGGCCCCGATCGCGATGCTCGACGCGGCGTGGATCGTGACGCCCTGGTTCACGAACACGCCGTCCCCGATCATCAGCCGGCCCTGTGCCGAAGTGGTCAGGGCCGTGCGGAACTGCGGCGACTCGCAGCGGAATCGCGCGCCGATCGTCACGTTCCCCTCGACGATCGGCGCCAGGCCGAAGACCCGGGCGTCGGGCCCGCAACAGCCGCCGAGCACCCGGCGCGCCCTGAGCGTCGCGTACGAGAGGCGCCCCACACGTGCGATTGCTGCTGTGGCGCTCATCGCGCGAGCACCGCCTTCTGCCGGCGCGCCCGCGGCGCGCCGCCGATCGCGGTCGAGCGCGAATAGGTGTAGGCGAGGAACGCGAGGCTGACGAGCTCCGTCACGAGCGTCGCGAGCGCAGCGCCGTCGGCAGCGAGTGCGGGAATCAGCACGACCCCGGCGACGAGGTTGAACGCGAGCGCAATGAGCACCTGGCCGACCACCTCGCGCCTCCGGTCGAGCGCGATCAGGGCCGTCCCGAAGATGCCGGCCGCCCCGATCGCAAGACCGCTCGCGAGCAGGATCAGGAGCGGGACCCGTGCCGAGCTGTAGGCCTCGCCGAACAGCCTGGGCACGAGCTCCCAGGCCGCCGCACCGACCAGGAGATCGGCGACGGCGAGGATCGCGAAGCTCCAGGCGAGCGCGTGACGCACGAGCCTGAGCCGCGCGGCCGGATCGGTCTCGCCCGCGAGCCGTGGCAGGAGCCCGGTCGCGACCGCGGCGGGGACCATCAGCAGGCCGAATGCGACGTTCGCCGCCAGCGTGTACGAGGCCGTCTGCTCGTGCGTCGAGAGACCGCCCATCAGCAGCATCGGGGAGCGGTAGTAGAGAAGCGTCGCGAGGGCGATCAGCCCGAAGGGAGCGGCGCGGCGGAGGAGTGGCAGCGGCCGGATCGCGGTGCCTCCCGCGCCGGCGATGTGGCGGGCACGGACGTAGAGGACTGGCAGCGTCAGGAGCGGCCCGATGGTCATCGCGACCATCGCGGCGACCGCCGTGCGGTGGCCGGTCAGCGCCGCCGCGGCGCAGAGCGCCGGGTAGCTGATCCCGCAGAACGCCTTCGCGACCGCCTCGGTCATCAGGTTCTGGCTGCTCCGGAACGTCGCGAACAGCGTCTGCTGCGCCGCGTTGACCGCCGCCGCGAACAGCACCGCCGGCGCGAGCGAAGGCTGGTCCAGCACGACGCCACCGACGACGCAGCCGAGGGCCGTGAGCGCAAGCAGGGGGAGGCGCGCGACCGTGCCGGCGTGCAGCAGATCGAAGCGGGACGATGGATTCGACGCCCCTTCCCGCGTCGCGACGATGCCGATGCCCCCGTCGAGCAGGGTGGTCAGGATCAGCATCACGGCCATCGCGACGCCGAGCCGGGCGAACTCTCCGACGGGGAGCATCCGGGCCAGCAGGAGGAGTGCCGCGAACATGCCGCCCTTTGCGACCGCGTCCCCGATCAGCGCGAGCGAGGCGTTCGCCGCGAGGCCGCGCGAGCTCATGCCCCGCTCCCCTTCACGGACGCGGTGCCGTCCAGCAGCAGCGCCGGGGCGAGATCGAGCCGCCCCGACGGATCGAGGAAACCGTTCCCGGAAGGGATCCGCGCGACGACCCGCCCGCGCGCGGCGATCCCCGGCTCGTAGGCGCGAGTCGTCGCGTCGACCAGGAGCAGGCCGCGACTGCCGGTCTCGAGCGGGCGGATCGAACGCGGGGAGAGCAGGAAGCCGTACGCGTCGGCCGCGGAGGTCGCAATCGGCCGACCGCTCGCCGGGATCCCGCGTGCGATGGCACCGAACATGTCCGGGCCGGGTGCCGGCGCCGGGCCGCTCGCGGCGAGAGCGACGAGGCCGGCAACGGCGGCGGTGCCGGCTGCAAGCGGCAGGACATTCGCTGCGGCCCGGCGCACCCCGACCGCGGCGCCGATGGCCGCCAGAGGGACAAGCTCGGCCATGTAACGGCTGCTGCCACCGTTTCTGAGCTCGAAGGCGAGCGCCAGCGCTCCGGACGCGACCGCAACGACCGAGGCCGGGCGGCAGTTTCGCGCGATCAGGAGCGCGAGCACGAAGAGAAGGACGACGGCGGGGTCGTGGACGGCGAGCTGCCCGACCGCCGTTCCGCGGGTCGCCGCAAGCGTGAGTGCTCCGAGTCCGGCCGCGACCCCGACGGCGGGAGGCGCGGCCAGGGCGACCACCGCCGCGCCGAGCGCCCCGGCGCACGCGAGCGCGACCTCGGACGGCACCAGCTGGAGCGGCGGCCGAAGGAGGACGAGCATCGCCGCCGCCGTGAAGAGCGAGGCCGTCAGGAACCCGACGGCCCGATCGCGGCCCTGAGCCCGGAGGGCGAGGACGGCGGCGCCGGCAAGCAGGAGCAGGCCCAGCTCCGGCCGCGCGAAGAGCGTGAGCCCGGCGAGCAGTCCCGCAACCCGCGGCCGGTGCGCCAGGACTGCGAGCACCGCCCCGAGGGCGAGCGCCTGGCCGAGTGCGTCAGGCGAGGAGAACGCCGCCCAGTACCGCTCGACCGGATCGAGCAGGACGACGAGAGCAGCGAATGCGCCGAGCAGCCGCGAGCCGGTGAGCCGGCCCGCGACGAGGCCGGTGAGAACGACCGTGGCGGCCCCACTCGCGACGGAGAGGCCTCTCGCCGCTCCCGTCCAACTCGCGCCCGCTAGGTGAAGGGCTGCGACGAGGGCCGGGAAGAGCGGCTTGAGCGCCGCGTCGGCGTTCGGCACGAAGAGCTCGCCGTGCGGGCCGAGCTGGGTCACCGGGCGGAGATGCTCGCCGATGCCCTTCGCCATCAAGAGGTACTGGTAGCCGTCGGGATAGACGAGCGCTCCGCGCGACTCGACCGCCCGTGCGACGAGGCCGGCGCCGAGGAGCCCCGCTGCTGCGACCCACGCGGTCCTGGCCGACCGGGATGCCGCGAGCAGCGGGACGCTACGCGGGACGGCGGTCACTGGAGCCCCTCCGTGCCGGCCGCCGTGAGCAGCAACTCGGCATAGGCGTCGAACGACCGCCGGTTCGCGCTCTGCTCGGCCCCACGGGTCAGGAGCGCGCGGTCGCGGGCCAGCGTCTCGATCGCCCGGGCCAGCGCTGCCGGGTCGTCCGGAGCGGAGAGCAGGCCGTCGGACCCATGCTCGACCGCTGCCGGGAGACCCCCGACGGCGGTCGCGAGCACCGGCCGGCCGTGGCCCAGCGCAAGCGCGGCCACTCCCGACTGCGTCGCGCTCCGATACGGGAGCAGGGCTGCGTCGCAGGCGCCGAGCAGGACGGCCGTCTCCTCGTTGGAGACATAGCCGTCACGGAACTCGACCCGGCCCGAGACCCCGAGCCGTTGCGCGTGCCGCTCGAGCTCCTCCCGTGGAGTCCAGAACCGGCCCGCGACGACGAGCCGCACGTCGATTCTCGGATCGACCCGGGCGAGTGCCTCGAGCGCGAGGTCGACGCCCTTGTAGGGCCTGACCGCCCCGTAGAGCAGGAGTAGGAGCTCCGGGTTGCCCGACCGTGCGCGCTCGGCCGCGATCGCCTCCGGCGTCGGCTCGGACGCCAGCTCGCCGGGGACGAAGAGCGGGTGGAACGCCTCGACGACGCTCCCTTTCAGCCCCAGTCCCTCGAGCTCGCCACGCTGCGCCGGCGCATGCGTGACAAGTGTGTCGGCCCCACGAAGAACGCCCCGCGTGAGCGGGGCGGCGAACGGGACTCGCTCGTGCGGGAGCACGTTGTGGCAGATCACGATCCGCCGGAATCGCCCTCGCGAGGCGCGCAGGAGCCAGGCATACGGCGGCGCCATCACCGGGTGGAGCCACGGCAGCACGAGCGCGTCGGCACCGAAGGCCTCGGCCCGGTCGACGGCGACGCGCCAGGTTCGGGGGTCTCCCCAGTCGAGCACGAAGTCCGCCGGCTCGACGAGCGGCGGCTGCGACCGGTCGTCGCGGACCGGCCCGCGGTAGAGCAGCGGCGGGTAGGGGCGGCGCCAGGAGAGGAACTCGACCTCGGCCGTCCGGCGCAGCGCGTGGACCATGGCGGCGTTGAACTGGGCGGCCCCGACGGTCAGCGGATGTGTGGGCGCAAGGACGCAGAGCCTGGGCCGCTCCGAGCGTGCGCGTGGCGTCGTGCTCTTACGCATCGCCTCACGCGTCAGGCCGGTTCAGCTCGAGCCTGCGCATCGAGTACAGAGCCTCCTCGAGCAGCTTGCGCGAGGTGTCGATTCCCGCGGCGAGCATCGACGAGACGAAGAGCCCGACCGAGATGACCCAAAGCACCGTCGAGGCCAGCAGGGCCGGGAGATGGCTGCCTGCTCCGCCTCCTGCCTCGTAGCGCAGGACGAAGAGCGCGGTCATCGCGACCGCGGCGCAGGTGGCGATCAGCGTGAGCCAGGCGAACACCGCCGGCAGACGACGCCTGAGGAGGCCCATTGCCGCCTGCGAGCCGGTCCGGCGGATGTAGCTCGTGACCGAGTGCGTCATCCGTGACTCGCCGACCGTGCGCGGGATCACCCGCACCGGCACCTCGGCCACCGACAGCCGCTGGTGCGACGCGTCGATGATCGTGTCGAGGGTGTAGGTGAACTCGGAGAGGATGTTGAGCCGGAGCAGCGCCTCCCGCGAGAACGCCCGGTAGCCCGAGGTCGCGTCGCTGAGAGCGAGACCGAGGGCGCGACTCGCGACCCAGGAGCCGATCTGGTTCCCCCGCCGGCGGACGGTGGTCATGTCGTCGGTGGGTGCCGAGAGCGGCCGGACGCCGAGCGCGATGTCTGCCTCGCCGTCGAGGATCGGCCTGATCAGCCTTGGCACGAAGCCGGGGTCGTGCTGCCCGTCGGCGTCCATGTTCACGACGATGTCCGCGCCGCGGCGCAGGGCCTCGTGCGTTCCCGTCTTGAACGCGGCGACGAGCCCGCGCGGACGCGGATGGGTGCAGACGGCATCGACGCCGGCGTCGACGGCCCGCTCCCGGGTGCGGTCGCGGGAGCCGTCGTCGACCACGATCACGTCGACCCTGCCCACGCCTTCGATGTGGCGCGGGACGGCCGCGACGACCTCGCCGACCGTCGCCTCCTCGTCGAGGGCCGGAATCACGATCGCGAGATGCGGAAGCCTCGTCGCGATCGTGCTCGGGCGGGTGTCCTGGATTTCGAGAACGGCCATTGGCTTCGCCTACGCGCCGGCGCTAGTGACCGTGGCCCTTGCTGCCACCGTTGCCGTTGCCGTTCCGTTGCCGTTGCCGTTGCCATGGCTGTTCCCTGGGCCGTTGTCGTTGCCCGTGGCCGTTGCCGCCTTGTCGTTGCCCTTGCCGTTCCCGGGGCCGTTGTCGTCACCATTGCCGTACCCCTTGTCGTGCCCGTAGGCGTGACCGTTTCCATGGCCGTTGCCGGGGCCGTCGTCGCCGGGGTCGCAGCGCTGGTCGTAGCACTGAGGCGGCGGCGTGACGCTGGCGCGCCCGCAGTCGGTAGCGGACCTGGCCTCCGCGTACCCGGCTGCCGCGAGCGCGAGCGCCGCGGCCGACGCAAGCGCAAGCGACTTGCCTGATCTCATGTTCACTCGATCCTCCTTGCTTGCTGAGGGGAAAGCGAGGAGCCCTCCGCCCCTCGCAGCAGGCTCATCGTCAGACCCCGCCGACGGGTTCATCGCCGATACGGGGTAACCGGCCGAGCCTGCCGATTCCGCAGCCCGAGCGGGATTGACGGAACGGCACATCCCCCGAAGCACGCTGTCCACTCGGCCGGACCGCCGTTGCCCTCATGGCAGACGCGCGGCCCCGCGAAACGCGATACCGATGCTGTAGCGAAGCGAGGTACAGGCCATGGCCTCCGGTTCGCAGCTCGACGGTTCCAGCCCGAACCGGAACCCCCTCCACCGGCGCGGCGCCCCTCAGGCGAGCCGTCTGCGCTCCCCCTGGTGGGGTACGCCTGAAGGGTGAGACGCGCGCGGAATCCGCGCATCCCCGCTCAAGATGGAAACAGTCGACTTTTCGCCGGGGTCCGGATAGAAATGCCTCATTCGGAGGTAGCGGCGAAGGCGATCGGGGGTGCAGACGATGCAGTCGGTGAAGTCGAGGAACCTGGTGCTCGCGGCGATGATCTTCGCCGTCTCGATGATGTTCATCGACCAGACGATCGTCTCGATCGCGGCGCCGAACATCCAGGAAGAGCTCGGGCTGACCGCGACCGGGGTGCAGTGGGCGATCAACGCCTACCTGCTCTCACTCGCGGCGTTCTTCGCCTTCGGCGGGCGCCTCGCCGACACCGTCGGGCACCGGCGGATGGTGACGCTCGGCGTGCTCGTCTTCGCCGGCGCCTCGGCGATGTGCGGGCTGACGCCGAAGGGCTCGATCGCCGAGGCTTGGCTCGTGACCTTCCGCGCCGTGCAGGGCTTCGGCGGCGCGATCATGTTCCCGGCCGCGCTCGCGATCGTCGTGCAGACCTTCTCGCTGCACGAGCGCGGCAAGGCGCTCGCGCTGTTCTTCGGGATCGCGGGCGGCCTGACCGCGATCGGTCCCGCGCTCGGCGGTGTCTCTCACCCAGTGGACGTGGCGGGCGATCTTCTGGGTCAACATCCCCGTCGCCGCGATCGCGCTGATCCTGATCGCGCTGTGCGAAGCCGGTCACCGAGCACAAGCCGGCCAGGATGGACTACCGCGGGCTCCTCATCCTCGCCTCCGGTGTCGCGCTGAGCATCGCCGGGTTCCAGCAATCGGCGACGTGGGGCTGGACGGATCCGCGCACGATCGGGTTCGTCGTCGTCGGCGCGGTCCTGCTCGTCGTGTTCGTCTTCCTCGAGCAGCGGACGGACGTCGCCGCTGATCAACGTGCGAGATCTTCAGGATCCGCCCGTTCTCCGTCGAGAACCTCGTCCTCGGAGTGTCGAACCTCGTGTTCATCCCCGTCTTCTTCTTCGCGAGCGAGTACTCGCAGCTCTCGCTCGGCAAGTCGGCGTCGGCCGCGAGCCTCGTGCTGCTCGTATTTCTTCCTCGGGTTCGTGGTGGCCGCGCAGATCGGCGGGCGGATGCTCGACCGCGTCGGCGCGAAGCGGCCGGTCGTCCTCGGCTGCACGCTGGCCGCTGTCGGCTTCTGGCTCTGGGGCAAGAAGGTCACGGGCCTCGACTCGGGCGCGCAGATCCCGTTCGTGATCCTGTCCGGCGCCGGCATGGGCTTCATGCTCGGCCCAGCGAGCACCGATGCGGTCAACCGGGCCTCACGGCTCTCCTACGGCGAGGCGACCGGCATCACCCAGACCGTCCGGAACTACGCCGCCAGCCTCGGCCTCGCGATCCTCGGGAGCCTGCTCGTCTCGCAGCTGCACGGCAGACTCACGACCTCGCTGACCGCCCAGGGGCTCAGCCATGACAAGGCCGCAGCCGAGGCCTCGCAGATCTCGCAGTCTCACGGCGGCGGAAGCCTCGCCGGGATCCCCCACTTCGTGAAGCTCGACTTCGCCTACGCGACGCAGACGGTCTTCTACGTGATGGCCGGGATCATGGCCGTCGCCGCTGTCGTGGGCGTCCTCGGATTGAAGCGCGGCGTGCAGGAGGAAGCGGACCTCGCGACGCCCGCAGTCGAGGGCGCCTAGAGGCTCAGCAGGCCGCCACCGCGACCTTCACCGAGAGCGTCTCCTCCGCGTTTCCCTTGAACACCCCGCGCGTCGGCGGGACGTCCGAGTAGTCGCGGCCGACGGCGACGCGGACGTACTTCTCGTCCTGCTCGCGGCGATGGGTCGGGTCGAGCGAGACCCAGCCACGGTCGTCGTCGTGGACGTCGACCCAGGCGTGCGAGGCGCCGTGGCCGTCCTCGAGGGCCGCGTCGTAGAGGTAGCCGCTGACGTAGCGGGCGGGGATGCCGACGTGGCGGCACGCGGCGATCAGCACGTGCGCGAAGTCCTGGCAGACACCGCGGCCGAGCTCGAGCACCTCGCGGGCGGGAGTCTGCACCGATGTGGCCCCCTTCTCGTACTTGAGCCGGTTCGCGACCGTCTCCATCAGCACGTGCGCGCGAACGGCGTTCGACCCATCGGCTGGTGTCTCGAGCGGGCCGTCGAGGGTGGCGTAGCGGGTCGGCCTCAGGTACTCGTGCAGCTCGAGCAGCGTCGGCGGAGCGGTGTCCACGAGCGACGAGGTGAGAACCTCGCTCGTCGCCGAGACCGTGAGGCGATCGTGCGGCTCGAGGATGTCGAAGTGCCCGACCGCGTTCCCGAGGTGGTCGCGAAAGCCGTGGACGCGGACGCCGCGCGGCTCGGTCTCGAGCCGGAACGAGATGCAGCGCTGGCCGCCCGACTCGAGCGGCTGCAGGCGCAGCTCCGTCGACGCCTCGACGATCGGGGCGGTGTAGCTGAAGACCGTCGAGTGCTCGACGCGAAGCCTCATCGCGGCCGTCACTGTTGCTGCTGCTGGGCCTGGGCGTAGGCGCCCGGGACGAAGGCGTGCGTCTTGAAGAACGTCGAGGCAATCTCCTCACCGGTGCTCGCGATGCCCTGCAGCACGCGCTCGAGCAGATGCTTGAGCCGCTCGCCCTCCAGCTCCGTGAACTCGAGGAAGACGAGCTCGGAGGTGAGCCGGCCGATCGCGCGCTCGGGGCTGCCGCCGCCCCCGATCGCCTCGAGCGACCGCCGGCAGCCCTCGAGGCAGAAGAGCACGGTGCGCGGGCAGGCACGGTCGAGCAGCAGGTACTCGAGCACTCGCGGGCTGCGCAGCCACGAGCTCTCGGCCTTGCGGAACGCCTCGAAGGCCCCGCACAGCTTGAGCAGGAAGATCAGCTGCGCCGTCTCCTCGAGGGTCTCGACCGGCAATGCGGCGACAGGCGGGTACTCGACCGAGAGGATCCGGGCCGTCATGTCGGCCCGCTCGATGTGCGCGCCGAGCCGCAAGAGCTCATACGCCTCGCCACGGGGAAGCGTGGCGCGCATCACGCCCTGGAAGCCGTGCGAGCCCTGACGGACGCGGACGAACTGCCGGTGCTGCGCATGCATCACGCCCTGCAGGCGGCTCCCGGCGAGGTAGAGGTGCAGGCGGTTCAGCTCCTCCCACATCTCGGTCGAGATCTGGTCGCGGACGCCCCGCGCGTTCTCGCGCGCCTGGGAGATGCATGACGTGACCGCGTTCGGGTTCTGCGGGCCCCAGAGCAGGAACTCGCTGACCGACTCCGCCGTGTACTCGTCGAAGTGCTCGCGATAGATCTCGTCGGCCCCGACGAGCTGCAGGAGCCGGCGCCACGCCTGGTCGCGCCCGTCAGGGTCGGCGTCGAGGAGCGAATGGAAGTTGACGTGCACGATCCGGCTCACGAGCTCGGCGCGCTCGACGTAGCGGGCGGTCCAGTAGAGCGACTCGGCGACGCGGCTCAGCATCAGCGCAGCACCCAGGTGTCCTTGCTGCCGCCACCCTGCGAGGAGTTGACGACGAGCGACCCAGGCCGCAGGGCAGCGCGGGTCAGTCCGCCCGGGACGACGGTGACCCGCTCGCCGTGGAGCACGAACGGGCGCAGGTCGATGTGCGCCGGCCGGAGCGTGTCCATGTAGATCGGCTGCCGGCTGAGGGCGATCGTCGGCTGTGCGATGTAGTTGCGCGGGTTCGCCTCGATCAGGCCGCGGAACTCGTCGCGCTCCGCGCTGCTCGCCATCGGCCCGACGAGCATCCCGTGGCCGCCGCTCTCGTCGACCGGCTTCACGACGAGCTCGTCGAGGTGGTCGAGCATGTAGCGCCGCTCGGTGTCGTCGATCGCGAGATAGGTCGGCACCTGGGCGAGCACCGGCTCCTCGTCGAGGTAGTACCGGATCATCTCCGGAACGAACCGGTAGACCGCCTTGTCGTCCGCGGCGCCCGTCCCGAGCGCGTTTGCGAGCGTGACGGTGCCGGCGCGGTAGGCGTTCATCAGCCCTGGGGCGCCGAGCAGCGAGTCGTTGCGAAACGCCAGCGGGTCGAGGAACTCGTCGTCGACGCGCCGGTAGATCACGTCGACCCGTTCGAGGCCTCGGGTCGTTCGCATGTAGACGGCCTCGTCGTGGCAGACGAGATCACCGCCCTCGACGAGCTCGACGCCCATCTGACGCGCGAGGAACGAGTGCTCGAAGTAGGCGGAGTTGTGGACGCCCGGCGTGAGCACGACCACGGTCGGGTTGGCCGACCCGGGCGGCGCGGCCGCGAGCAGCGCCGCGAGCAGGTCCTGCGGGTAGTGGTCGATCCCGCGGACGCCGCAGCGCGCGAAGAGATCCGGGAACGTTCGCTTCATCGCAGCCCGGTTCTCGAGCATGTAGCTCGCCCCGGAGGGCGACCGGAGGTTGTCCTCGAGCACGAGGTACTCGCCCTCACCGTCCCGGATCACGTCGACCCCGGCGATATGGGCATAGATGCCGCCGGGTGGGTCGAGGCCCATCATCTCGCGCCGGAAATGGGTTGCACCGAGGACGAGCTCGGCGGGGACGCGGCCCTCGCGCAGGATTCGCTGCTCGTGGTAGACGTCGTGCAGGAACAGGTCGAGCGCCTGCACCCGCTGGATCAGGCCCCGCTCGAGCTTGTCCCACTCGGCGCCCGGGATCACGCGTGGGATCAGGTCGACCGGGAAGATCCGCTCGATCGCGTCCTCCTCGTCGTAGACCGTGAACCCGACGCCCTGGTTCAGGAACGACGCATCGGCGGCGCGGCGGCGCTCCTCGAACTCCTCGACCGTCAGCGTCGCGAGCTGCCGGTGCAGCGCCTCGTAATGCGGGCGGGCCCGCCCGTCCACGTCGAACATCTCGTCGTAGAAGACGGTGCCAGGGTCGTAGCTCGCTCCGAGGAGCGAAGAAACGGGTCGTTGAACGGGTGCGCTGGCCATGGTCGAGAGAGGATCGAGCCCCTTCGCCCGGCGTGCGTCCGCCGGCGGACGCTCCGCGAAAGTGTGACAGATCCCTTATCTGCCCGGAGCGAGCATCCGCTGGGTCACCGCGCGAGCGGGCCCCACGAGAGTCTCCTGGAGCCTCCGGGCGGCGTCGAGGTGGTCGCCCGTCCAGATGATCCGAACGCCGGTCTCGGTCGCATTCCCGTCGCTGTCGCGGAGATCGCGCCCGACTGCTGCCACGAGCGCCCTGACAGCGGCCTCGGCGCGATCGAGCGGGTCGGGGACGGAACCACGCCCGACCAGAGCCGTCGCGAGGTCGTCGTACCAGCCGACCACCGAGCCGGCGATCTTCGTGAGCTCGGCCCGCGCCGCTTCGCGGTCGCCGCCGTCGGCAGCACCCACACCGCGCTCCCAGAGGTCGAGCACCGCATCGGCGGCGAGCCTGACGCCGACGACGCCGTTCACGAGCCCGGTGACGTCGGCAAGTGGGACCTTCTTCGCCGCTCGCTCGGCGAGGAAGGTGCGGAACGCGTCGTCGAGTCGTCGTCCCGTGGCCGCGGCGCGCAAGGCCTCGGCGTCCGGGGGAGGCGGCACCTGCCGGTCGCAGCAGGCGGCGCCGAACTCGACCGCGGCTGCCAGATAGCGGGCGCTGTCGACATACGCCTCGGCAAGCTCCTGGGCGAGCGCCTTCGCGGCGCCGCGAGGCCAGAACAGCAGCCCGACGACCAGGCTGACGGCGAAGCCGATCGCGACGTCCTCGATCCGGACGAGGCCGACGCGCCATCCGGCCGGGGCGATGATGTTGAACAGGATCACGATCGTGACGGTGAAGGCCGCCTGCCCTGCCTCGAACGACACCGCGGCCGGGGCGAAGCCCGCCACCAGGACGGCCATGGGGAGCAGGATCCAGAGGAGCGTCGTGTTGGTCCCGATCAGCGCGACGATCCCTCCGCCCACGACGACGCCGGCGGCGGTGCCCGCGAGGCCGCGTACGACGCTCTGGCCGGTGCTGAGGGCGTTCGAGCGCAGGACGGAGAGCGTCCCGAGCACGACCCAGAACGAGTGCTGGACACCCGACATGCTCGCGACGAGGACGGCGAGGCTGAGGCCCGCCGCCCCACGCACGCTGTTGTGCAGCCAGACCGAATGCGGCTCGAAATGCGCGACCGCCCGCTGCTGGGCGGCCGAGACGGTGCCCGGCAGGCCGGAAGGGCGCCGCCCGAGCATCCGCCTGAGCCAGCTGCGCCGGTCGGCGGCCGAGGCGATCTGGGCGTTCTCGGCGATCTGGAACGCAGCGAACGCGAGCTCCTGCGCGCGGAAGCTGGGATCGAGAGCCGACACGACCGCGGTGGCGCCGTCGGCGCTCGGCGGCAGATCGGACATCGTGGCCGTCTCGACGCGGCTCAGGCCCTGGCGAAGCTCGCCGAGCGCGTCACTCAGCGCCGGTGCGTCGCCGGCCGGCGTTTCGAGCAGATCGGCTGCGCGCTCGAGAACGGCCGCCGCCGCCGACTTGACAGCGCAGAGGCTCCCGTTGGCGTGCCTCCCGGCAGGCCTGACCGGTGACTGGGCGACGATCGCGTCGAGCCAGGCGATCTCGTCGACCAGGCGTACGACTGCTCTCGCCGAGGTGCTCAGCCCGGTCGGTCGATACGGCGTCGCGAGGAACGTGCGCTGGAGCGCCGCGGTCGCCGCCGATCCGCGCTCGACCGCCTCGTCGTGGGCGATCCGCTCGGCCTCCCCGTCCGAGAGAAGGTACTCGGCGTTGGTACGGATCTGCGCCGAGAGCGCCCGGCAGGCGGCGATCGCAGCGCCTCTGAGCCGGTCGGCCGTCGGCGCCGGCCAGAGCAGCCAGATCGCCAGCAGCGAGGCCCCGGCCGCCGTCCCCCAGCCCGCGAGTCGCTCCGGGATCGCCGAGGCGGGAGCGGCGATCGACACCGGAAGCACGAGCGCCAGCAGCAGCGAGACCGTGGCGCCGGCCAGCACCGAGCTGACGACGCCCGAGAAGAGGATCCCGAGCGCAACGACCGCGGTCAAGGCAACCGCCGTCCAGGTCGAGCGCGAGGCGAGCGTGCCGACGCAGACCAGGCATGCGCCCGCGAGCGCGAGCGCGGCCTGCGACCCGAGCCGGGCCCGCATCGGGCCCGTGAAGTCGACGAGAAGCAGCATCGCGAACGAGCCGAACGCAGCGAAGACGGCGAAGTTCGGGTTCCCGACCACCTTCTCGCCGACCGCGAACGCAGCGGGCATGACGATCGCTCCCCGGCCGGCCCGCCGCAAGGCGGCCAGGTTCGGGTCCCGTTTCCGCACCCATCCGGATATTCCCGTCAATCCGCCGATCACAGCCGAACCTCTATCAGGGCGGGCGGCCCTCGACCTGGGGCCCGATGCTTACGGTCAGGCATTTTCGGGAACCAGTGCTCGAGCACGCAGGCCATGATCGAGACCGAGACCCCTCCGAGAGCGCTGTCGAGCGCCGAGGCCGACCCCAAGTCGACCGCACGCCGCTCCTTCGAGACGACGATCGTCGTCCTTGCAACCGTCGTGGCGGCTGTCGCGCTCTGGAAGCTCAAGGTGCTCGTCGCCCTGTTGCTCGCAGCGTTCGCGATCTCGGCCGCGATGCGCCCCGGCGTCGATTGGCTCGCGCGCCGGAAGGTGCCGCGCCCCGTCGGCGTGCTGCTCCACTACCTCGCGCTGGTCGGCCTGTTCGGCGTGATGCTGGCGTTCGTCGTGCCCCGACTCGTCATACAGGTCCAGGCCGCCCTCAACGCGCACCCGCACGTGACGAGCGACAGCGGGATCAAGGACAGGATCCTGAACGACCTCGAGCTGCGCCTCCACCATCTTCCGACGGGCGAAAAGCTGATCCACCCCGCTCTCTCCGCCGGCACCGAGGCGATGAAGGTGCTGATCGCCATCCTGTTCACGCTCGCGGCCGCCGCCTACTGGCTGTTCGAGCGAGACCGGGCGGTCGATCTGGTCGCCGGGCTGATTGCCCGCCCTCGCCGCAAGAAGCTGCGGGACACCTGGGAGCTCATCGACCTGAAGCTGGGCGCCTTCATCAGGGGCCAGGTCGTGATGATCACGCTCGTCTGCACGCTGTCCTCGATCGCGTTCGTGCTCGTGGGCGAGCCGTACTGGCTCCTGCTCGGAATCGCGACCGGGATCCTCGAGATCGTCCCTGTCGTCGGGCCGGCCGCGGCGATGGTGCTGGCAGCGGGAGCCGGGTTGACCGTGTCGTGGCACGTGGCTGCGATGGCGGTCGGCGCGCTGCTCGCCCTGCGGCTCGTCCAGGACTACTTGATCTCGCCCCGGGTACTCGGCGGAGCGGTCGGGCTGCCGCCGCTGGTCGTCCTGATCTCCGTGTTCGCGGTCAGCCTGCTCTTCGGCGGGTTCTACGTGCTCCTCTCCGTTCCGATCGCGGCACTCACCGTCACGATCGTCGACGTCGTGATCCGCGGCGTCGACCCGGCCGAGGAGGAGGTCCCCACGGTCCTGTTCCCGGCGAAGGACGCCGAGCCCGGCTGACCGGCCGTTCACTGTCGGGGCGCCGGCTCACGCCAGAGCCGTTGCGCTGCGACGACGTTGATCTCGGCTGCGACCAGCACGATCGTGGCGGTCAAGTAGATCCAGGAGAGAAGGCCGATCACGAGGGCGAAGGTCCCGTAGACGTTCGAGGCGTTCGTCAGCGTGCGCGCGACGTAGTACGAGCCGACGAGCTGCAGCACCTGGTACCCAACGGCTGCCGCTGCGGCGCCCACGCGCAGCGCTCGGGCCTCGACCGTTGCGACGGTCAGCAGCCTGAAGGCGAGCCAGAAGAGGAAGAAGTTGGCGACGAGCGACCCGACTACTGTCCCGGCCCGTAGGGCGATGCCGAGGCTCCCACCCGTCGTCCCGATTCCCGTCAGCACCGCGGTCGCCAGCAGCCCGGCGCCAAGGACTGCGAGCAGCCCCAGAGCGCGCAGGCGGGAGGAGACGAGCCCCGGGAGCTTGTCGTCGGCGACCCCCCAGATCCGGTTCATCGCGTTCTCGGCAGCGAGGAACACGGAGGTTCCCGTCCAGAGCGAGACGGCGATCCCGACGGCGAGTGCGAGCCCGCTTCCCTTCAGCGAATGCTGCTCGAGCTCCGGCCCGACCACCGGGAACTGACCCAGAGCGGAGCCGACGATCCGGTGCTGGAGGCCCGGTCGGCCGTCGAGCACGTACCCGAGCACCGTCACGAGGACGAGGAGCAGCGGAAAGAGCGAGAAGAAGCCGTAGTACGAGATCGTCGCCGCGAGATATCCCCCGCGGTCGGCGCTGTACTTCTTCCTGACCGCGAGCGGAAACGCGATTGTCGCGTGACGCCGGCGCAGCCGCTCGAACCGAAGCGCGATCGCTGCCTTCCGCTCACGTCCGAGCATCAACTGAGCGCGGCCGATCACCCTCCTTGCGTTTCCTGGCCGACGTGAGGCCAAACGTGGCCGAGGTTTGGAGTCATCCCCCAACCGGGAAGTCACAGCCACATCCCACGCTCGCAGCGTCGGTGGCACGGCCGCTCCCGCCGGGTTTCTGGCGCTTCCCCGGCAGGCGCGGAGAAGAGCGCCCACCCCTGCCGCCGACGACTGCGAGCGCTGGGATTGCTCGATTTCCGTTTTCAGGTGCCTCCGGCCGCTCCGAGGTCGTCGACCCTCTGACCCCGCCGGCGCCGGCGAGTTTTGAGCGGCGAGGATCCGGGTACCTTCGAGGTCACGTCAATCCGCGGGCGCCGGTTCACCCCGGCGCTCGATCGAGGTTGATGCGGTGCGCCCGGCGACCCGAGGGGGAGTCGTCGGGCGTTTACCGTTAACGGCCGGGTCGACGCATGGGTGTGCGGCTCGGGAACCGCGACCAACGAAGAAAAATGGCGCTGAAGTTTTCCGGTACCAAATACCGGGTATCAAGTCCTCGACGGCTAGGACGGAGGTGAGAAAACATGCTTTGGCTACTCTTGCTTATTTTGCTCATCATCGCAATCGGCGGTGGACTTATTGTCTCGAAATTCCTGTTCCTCGTGCTGATCGCGGTTCTCATCGTCGCCCTCGTCGGCGCGATGAGCGGAAGAACGGCCTAGGGATCTCGAGCGAGGGCGGCAGGCGCTTCCAAAGGGAGGCGCCTGCCGCCCTCGCTCACGCTCGCGCTCGGGAGCAGTCAGGCGACTGCGTCCGCCCGAGACTCGACGACGCCGAGCCGGCCGATCACGTTGGTGATCTCGAGCGCTCTTCGGACCACACCGTCGGCCGGGCTCACAACTCCGAACAGAACTCCTCGCCGATCGAGCTGGCGCTGATGCCGGATCAGGCTGTTGATCGCGGCCGAATCGAGGAACGTCGTCTCCGAAAGATCGACGATTACGCGCCTGGCGGCGTCCTGTACCCCGTCGATGGCGCTCGCAAGCTCGGGAACGGTCGCCATGTCCATCTCTCCAGTGACCTCGAAGATCACTGTGTCGTCTTCCCATGAAGAACGAACTCCGAATGGAATCTCGGTCACGTGCCTCCGTCGTTCGGCGCCGCAACGTAACAGACGGGCGAAGGGCGAACAACCCCCTTGCCATGTCGTATGTCGCCGAGGCGACGGAGCGCGGCGTCTAGCGTCGCCCGGTGTCGGGCACCGGATACGGCGTCCCGGGATCGGGCACCGGATAGGGCGTGCCCGGGTCGGGCACGGGATACGGCGTCCCGGGATCCGGCGGGCCGGGCTCGGGATCAGGGTCCGGAAGCTCGACGTCGCGCAGGGTGAACACGTGCAAGCTCACGCTGATGCCGCCACCGCGTGGTCCTCGACCCGCTGGCGAAGCCACCTGCTCCACTGGCCGACTCCGTCGCCCGTCCGGGCTGACAGAAGGAGGCGGTCGACGCCGGGATGGACGGCGTCGAGGTTGTGGAGATAGGCCTCCAGATCGAAATCGACGTGGGGAAGCAGATCGACCTTGTTGATCACGACGAGCTCGCAGCCCTGGAACATCGGCGGATACTTGAGCGGGGCATCCTGGCCTTCGGTGACCGACGAGACCATGACCCGGTGATGCTCTCCGATGTCGACCGCCGCAGGCGAGACGAGGTCGCCGACGTTCTCGATCACGAGCAGGTCGAGATCGCGGAGCGGCAGTGTCGGTATGGCCGACCGGACCATGTCGGCATCGAGGTACGCCTCGCCCTGGAACCCGGATTCGGTATCGATCTGGACGACCGGAAGGTCGAGTCGAGCGATCCGCTCCGAGTCGCTGTTCGAGGCGAGATCGCCTTCGAGGACGCCGACCCGCACCTGGTCGAGCTGTCGGGAGCGAGCGCTCGAGCAGCGTCGTCTTGCCGGCTCCCGGCGCGCTCATCAGGTTCACGACGGTGACCGAGAGGCGGTCGAAGTCCGCGCGATTGGCAGCGGCCTGTACCTCCTCGGGCCGGAAGACGAACGGTTGTGAGCCGGTGTTCACACCCGGGTGATATCCCGCTTCGACGAATTGCAATCCTCGCCCACGCCCGGGATCGAGCACGAGGCGTGTCTCATCTCGACAGCTCGGCGGCGGGAGTCGAGCGCACCACCGCGGCAATCTCGCGGAGCGCCGACCGCAGCGCAGCGGGTGTCTCGACGACGTACTCGTGCTCGAGCGGCGATCGCCTCGCCCCCTGGCGGATCCCGCCGACATGAACGGCGATCGAGCCGTCTGGAAGCACCCGGAACAGGTCGTTGTCGGTCACGTCGTCTCCGGCCGCAAGGATGATCCCCGAGCTCCGTGCCCTACTCGCGAGGACGTGCTCGAGGTACACGCCCTTGTTGACCCCGCGGGCCCTGACCTCGATCACGCGGCGTCCCGGCAGAACCTCGGCCGAGATGCCGGCGAGCACGTTCTCGAGCGCGACGAGGAGCTCCCGGGCCCGCCAGATCCCGTACTCGGGCTCGGCCTGGCGATAGTGCCAGGAGACACTCGCGGTCTTCCGCTCGACCATGGTCCCGGGGACGTCGGCAGCGACGCGGCGGAACAGCCGCTCGACGCGCGGGAGCCAGCGGAGGTCGACGTCGAGGGGCTCCGCCCACTCGCCGCCCGCCGGGCGGATCAGGTAGCCGTGCTCGGCGCAGAGCGAGATCGGCAGGTCGCCGAGCCAGGCCTCGAGCGACTCGCGCGTCCGCCCGCTGACGACATGAACGCTCGTCGACGGAAGCGATGCCAGCTCGCGCAGGAGGTCGCGGATCTCGGAGGTCGGTACGGCGAGATCCGGATGGCCGACGAGCTCGCGGAGCGTGCCGTCGTAGTCGAGCATCAGCGTCCGGCTCGGAGCCTCGGCGAAGAGCCGGCCGACGAGCGACCGTGCGGCACCGTCCAGCGGCTGGGCCAGACGTGCCTCCGGGCGCGCAAACCGCTCCAGCCGGGCGAGGAAGCTCTGCGCCCAGCGCGTGCTGTCGAGCTGCTCGACGCGGCTCGCCATCAGGTCGAGGCGACGGCGGCGCTCCGCAGCGTCGAGCGCGAGCGCCTCGACCAGGCGCGCCGCCAGCTCGTCGACATCCCACGGATTGACCAGCACGGCGCCCGGCAAGACCTGCGCCGCGCCGGCGAACTCGCTCAGGAGCAGCGCACCCCTGCGGCTCGCCCCTCCGCCGGGGTCGTCGGTCTGGCACTGGATGAACTCCTGGGCGACGAGATTCATGCCGTCGCGGAGCGGCGTGACCATCATCACGTCGGCGCGCCGGTAGAGGGCGACCAGCTCGGACGGCGACACCGAGCGATGGACATAGGCCACGGGCGAGTGCCCGAGCCGGCCGAATCGCCCGTTGATGTGGGCGATGCGCATCTCGATCTCGTCGCGCATCGACCGGTACTCGGCGCTTTCGAGCCGGGAAGGCACCAGCACCTGGAGCATCGTCACCCGATCGGCGAGCCCTGGATCGTGCTCGAGCGCGCGCTCGAAGGCGTCGAGCTTCTGCGGGATGCCCTTGGTGTAGTCGAGCCTCTCGACGCCGAGCACGAGCTGGAGACCGTCGTAACGCTCGTCGAGCTCGGCTTCGACCGGCGCCGTCTCCGGGTCGCGCAGGCTCGCCCTGAAGCTCTCGACGTCGATCCCGATCGGGTGCGCGCCGATTCCGATCGTGCGGTCGTCGTAGTCGATCGTGTCGGGACCGGTCTCGATCCCGAGCACCCGAAGGCATGACGATCGGAAATGACGGGAATAGTCTCCGGTATGAAATCCGATGTAATCCGCCCCCAGCATCCCGCGCAGGAGCTCGCTTCTCGTCGGGAGGATCCGGTAGATCTCCGACGAGGGGAACGGGATGTGCAGGAAGAACCCGATCGCAAGATCGGGCCGGAGAGCCCGAAGGAGCCGCGGAGCGAGCGCGAGGTGGAAGTCGTGAATCCAGACCTGGGCTCGTGGCGCGCTAACGGCGGCGATCGCCTCGGCGAAGCGCTGGTTGACATCGGTGTAGACATCCCACGCCTCGCGCGTGAAGTGAATGCGGTCGACGAAGTAGTGGAAGAGCGGCCAGAGCGTCTCGTTGCAGATCCGGCCGTAGAACGCCTCCTGCTCGGCCTCGCTCAGCAGCACCGGAGAGCAGCCGTTCTCGACGGCGAGCCGCGCCACCTCGTCCTCGGCGTCGGGGGGAACGACCATCCCCGGCCATCCGACCCAGACCGCGTTCTTCTTCGCTCCCTGGAGCGCCGAGACGAGCCCGCCCGAGCTCGGCTCGAGCACGAACCCGTCAGCCTCGGACGTCAGGGTGAACGGAAGCCTGTTGCTCGCGATCACGAAATCACTGCATGCGTCGGCCGACGGGTCAATGCTCACATCCGTAGTCCTACCCCGAATACCGCTGCGTAAGCCGTGACGGCGTCGCTCGGCATCATCGGCAACTGCTCGACAACCGCGCTCGTTGCTCGCGGGTCGATCGAGTGGCTCTGCTGGCCCCGTCCGGACTCGAGCTTCGTCTTCGGGCCGCTCCTCGACCTCGAGAAGGGCGGAGAGTTCGTCGTCGAGGGCGTCGACGCGGACACGATCACCCACGGCTACGTCGAGAACACGAACGTGCTGCGCACCATTTTCTCCGGGCCGGACGGCTCGTTCGAGCTGCTCGACTTCGCCCCCCGGTTCGTCCTCTACAACCGCGCCTTCAAGCCTTCGATGCTGCTGCGGATCATCCGGCCGCTCGAAGGCGACCCGCGGGCGACCGTGCGCTGCCGTCCCGTCTACGACTACGGGCGGATCGAGGCCTCCTCCTGGCGCTCCTCGAATCACATCGAGTACACCGGCCTCGGAACGCCGGTCCGGCTGACGACGAACGCGCCGCTCACGTACGTCGAGGAGGGCCGGCCGTTCCTGCTCGACCGCGACTACCACCTGGCGCTGACCTTCGGCGAGCCGCTCGAGGCAGGCCTGGAGGACACGGCCGAGCGGTTCCTGACGAGCACCGTCGACTACTGGCGCGACTGGGTGAAGCGAACCCGCGTGCCCCGCGACTACCAGCGCGAGGTGATCCGATCCGCGCTCGTGCTGAAGCTCCACCAGTACGAGGACACGGGCGCGCTGCTCGCCGCGACGACCACGAGCCTGCCGGAGCACCCGGGCTCCGGCCGCACGTGGGACTACCGCTACTGCTGGCTACGCGACGCCTACTTCACGCTGAACGCGCTCGAGCGGCTCGGTCACGCCACCGAGATGGAGCGCTTCCTCGTCTTCCTGCGCAACCTCGCCGAGGAGCGCGGCGGCGAGCTTCAGCCGGTCTACACGATCGCCGGCGCAGACGAGGCCGAGGAGACCGAGCTGCCGCATCTCGCGGGCTACCGAGGCGAGCAGCCGGTCCGCATCGGCAACCAGGCCTTTCACCACCTCCAGAACGACGTGTACGGCGAGATGATCCTGGCGATCAGCCGGCTCATCCTCGACGCCCGCTTCACCGGATCGATCGCAACGCCGCGCGCTCTCCAGCTCGTCGGGGAGCTGCTGGAGCAGATCGAGACGCGGCTCGAGGACCCGGACGCCGGCCTCTGGGAGCTGCGCGGAGTCCGGAGGCTGCACAGCTTCACGCTGCTCATGCACTGGGCAGGCGCGCGGCGTGCAGCCGAGATCGGCGAGGCGCTCGGCGAGCCGGGACTGGTCGAGCGCGGCACCGCCATCGCGGTGCAGGCCGCCGATCTGCTCGAGCAACGCTGCTGGGACGACGACCTCGGCGCAATCACGCAGTCGGCGGGCGAGCCGGCGATCGACGCGGCGCTCCTGCTCAGCCTCCATCTGGGCTTTCTCGCGCCCGAGGATCCCCGCGCCGAGTCCCAGGTGGTCGCGACGCAAAAGGCGCTCGGCCTCGGCGACGGACTGCTGCAGCGCTACGCCGTGCGAGACGACTTCGGGCTTCCCAGGGCGGCATTCACGGTCTGCTCGTTCTGGCTCGTCGAGGCACTCGTCTCGATCGGCCGGCGAGACGAGGCGCAGGAGCTGTTCGATCTGCTCCTGTCCCTCGGGAACGATCTCGGGCTCTACAGCGAGGACATCCTTCCCGAGACGCTCGAGCAGAGCGGGAACTTCCCCCAGACCTACAGCCACGTCGGACTGATCAACGCGGCGTTCAAGCTCTCCCGCGGCTGGGATTGAGCGAAACCCGTCCCCCGCGGACGGCAGCACGAGGCTAGTTCGCGAGTGGCGCGGCGCTGTCCAACCGGGCGGCTGCGCGCCGGCGCTCGAGCAGGACTCGTGTGCCCTGCGGGCCCGCGTCGACCTCGACGCGATCCATCAGGCCGTTCATCAGATGAAGCCCCCGGCCACGCTCGTCGCTCGCCTCGTTGACGACCCAGCGGCCTCGATCCGAGACCTCGAGGTGGAGGACGTCCGCGATCAGGCTTCCCGTGAGAACGACTGCTCCGGGCCCGTTCCCGTTGTACGCGTGCTCGACCGCGTTGTTGCAGGCCTCGCTCACGGCGAGGACGATCTCCGCCGGCGGCCTCGCTTTCGAATCCCACGCGATCGAGCCATGCCCTCAGGCGGCGTCGAACGACGCGCAGGCTCTCCGGGACCGCCGGCAGCTCGATCGCGAACGAGAGCGCCGGCTCGACCGCTCCGAGCAGCAACGCGACATCGTCGCTCGGGGCGCCGATCGCCTTGCTGATCGCCGTCATCGCTTCCCGGCCCGTGAGCGCCGTGACGTCGAGCATCGTCTTCGCGAGAACATCGATTCCGTCGTCGATGCTCTCGCCGCGGCGCTCGACGAGCCCGTCGGTGTACATCGCGAGCAGGGCATGGTCGGGTAGCGGCAGCGTCTTCTCGATCATGTCGCCGGGCTCGGCCACGCCGAGCGGCGGCGCGCTCGCGTCCTCCAGCCGGATCACGCGAGCCTCGTCGCCGTCGAGCAGAGAGCGAGGGCGGATGACCGGCGCTCGAGTACGAGATCAACCCTTCGACCGGGTCGATGCTCACGCAGACCGCCGTGATCATCTCGTCCTCGTTCACGTGCCTCAGCATGCGACGAAGGATCTCCGCCGGCGAGATCAGGTCGTACGCGTACGCCCGGAACGTCCCTCGCATCCGGCCCATCACGGTCGCCGCGCCGACACCGCGCCCGCTCACGTCACCGACGCAGAGCTGGAGGATCCCGTCGGGGCGAAGCAGCGCGTCGTACCAGTCGCCGCCGACCGCGATCCCGTCGCCTCCGGCCAGGTACACCCCCGCCAGGTTGAGGCCCTGGCTGCTGGGAAGATCGGCCGGAAGCAGGCTCTGCTGCAGCCTGACCGCCAGCTCGTGCTCATGCTCGAAGGCGCGGGCCCGCTCGAGCGACTGCCCGGCCTGCGCGGCGAAGGCGCCGAGCAGCTCCCACTCGCTCTTCACCAGCCGGGTGCGCTCGGTCAGGAGCGCGATCCCTCCGACGGAGCCCTGGGCGCGACCGGACACCGGATAGGTGTGAAGCGCCTTCAGGCGCCTGCCGAACGCAAGGTAGAGATCGCGGAGCGGACGCTCGCGCTCGAGCGACCGGGTCGCGGGCCCGTCGGCGGTCAGGCCCGCGATCGTCCTGAGCCAGATGCTGTCGCCCGCCACGCGCCGCCAGCCGGGGAGTCGCGAGGTCGCCCTCGTCTCCTGGCCCGCCTCGGATTCGAGCGTCACGACGACGACCGCGTCCGGGAAGACCGACTGCACCGACTCGAGGACGACATCCGCGACGTCGGCGGGCGTCGAGGCGAGCGCGAGCGTCCTCGTGAACTTGCTCCAGGACTGTGCCTGCTCGCCCTGGGCCTCGATCTCGCGCCGCGAGCGCTTGACGAGGGCAAAGAGGATCAGCAGCACCGCGAACAGCGCCGCGCCGAGGGACACGATCTCGAGCTCGAGCGACCGGCGCGCCGAGGCATAGACGCTCGAGGCCGGGCGATCGATCACGACCGACCAGCCTGGAAGGCTCGCCGTCGCGAATGCGAGAACGTGATGGCTGCCGCCCGAGAGCCCTTCGGCGTTTGTGAAGTCTCCCTGGCCGAGCTGTTGGATCCGGGCGAGCATCGCCGGATTCGTCGTGCGGGCGAGACCGGCGAGCAAGAGGTGCCCATCGCGGTCGGCGATCGTCAAGCCCTCGAACCCGAGGGCGGAGTTCTGCTTCGACTGGCCGAGCGTCTTGAGGCCGATGGCGCCCGAGAGAACCCCGGTCAGCCGGCCGGCGGCGTCGCGTGTGGGCACGGCGACGACGATGATCGGCTGTCGGAGCTTGCGGCCGATCAGACCGGCACTGATGTACGGCTTTCCGCTCGCGGATACGGTCTTGAAGTAGACGCGGTCCGCAACGCTGACGGGCTTGCCGCCGGAGCTGCTCGCGACCACCTCGCCGGAGCGATCGGCCCAGCCGATGCCGCCGCTGAAGATCGTCCCACCGCTCCTTGCGACCCGGTGGAAGTAGGACGCCATCAATGCAGGCTTCATCCTGACGACCGATGGCGCCTCCGACATCGCACCGAGAGTCGACACGCCGCCGGCGAGATACGAGTTCACCACCCCGCCGACCAGGACGACGCGCGCGTTCAGGTCCGAGATTGCCCGATGCTTGTCGTCCCGGTACTGCCGCCAGGCGAGCGCGGCGGAGACCCCGGTGAAGATGAGGACGGCGATCATGGCGCCGCCGATCAGCCGCCTCCGAAACAGCGTCGGCGTGCGCAGCGCGAGCCTCTCGACCGGCTCCGAGCCTTCGTGGGGAGCGGTGGCGCGGCGGCGGATCAGGCCCACGCTGCCACCAGGTTCTTCCCTCGCCTCACGCGACGCCGCACCGAGCGTTCTCACGTGGCGTCCTCCCCAGATCGCGCGCCGGACATCCCCGGAGCGTAACCCGTCTCGAACCCGGCGATCGCTCCCGGAGCCCACCTCGTGTTTGACGAATGCGGTCAGGGGGTACACGATTGGCGAACGATGGAACTCGAACTCACGACGACCGATCTCGGTGAAGGTGTTGCGACGGTCGCGGTCGCCGGAGAGGTCGACCTCTATACCGCGCCCGCGCTGAAGCAGGCGATCGGCGAGCTGATCGACCAGGGTGCGCGAAACGTGCTCGTGGACCTCTCGCGCACGACCTTCATCGATTCCACCACGCTCGGCGTCCTGATGGGCGCCGTCAAGCGCCTTCGCCCGGCGGGCGGGGAGCTGGCGATCGCCTGTAGCGACCCGAACGTCCGCAAGATCTTCGCGATCACGCTGCTCGACCGGATCTTCGCGATCTACGAGTCGCCCGACGACGCCATTGCGCATCTGCGCGAGAGCGCCGGCGCCGCGCACGTCTAGCCTCCCTAGAGCTTCTTCGCGAACGAGATCCGACTACCGGACTCGTCGCTCTCGATCTCGATCGAGTCGGTGAGGGACCGGATGATCATCAGGCCCATCCCCTGCCCTTCGCGCTCGCTCTCCTCGACGATCGGGTCGGACGGATCGAAACCGGTTCCGTCGTCCTCGACCTCGATCTCGACGCCGCTCGAGCCGATGCGATAACGGACGACGAGCTCTCCCCCGGATTCGTCGGAGTACGCGTGGAGGATCGAGTTGGTGCAGGCCTCGGTGACGGCCAGCTTGAGATCGGCGACGTCTGCGTCCCCCGCTCCCGCGACCCCGCCGATCCCGGCAAGCGCGAGCCGCGCGAGCGCCAGGTTCTCGGGCCTTGGCGCCATCGTCAGCACGACGGTGTTCGGCTCTCCCGGCTGAATGCGGCTTTTGGTTCTCATGGGGCCTGGATCTCCTCTCCGAGCTTCTCGAGGGCTCGCCGAAGCAGCCGGGACACGTGCATCTGCGAGACACCGACCTCGGCGGCGATCTCGGACTGCGTCCGTCCCTCGACGAAGCGAAGGTGGACGATCTGCCGTTCGCGCTCGTCGAGAGCGTGGATCCCGGACGCGAGCAGATCCCGGTTCTCGGCCTCCTCGTATCCCGATTCCTCGTCCTCGAGCAGGTCGATCAACGCGACCTCCGCCCCATCCTCGACGTCGTAGGTCGCCGTCAGCGAGCGCGCCGTGTACGCCCGGCCGGCCTCGAGACCCTCGACGACCTCCTCCTCGGTCACCCCCGCCGCCGCGGCGAGCTCGGGGATGGTGGGAGACCGGCCGTTCCGGGCGGTGAGATCCTCGACGAGGCGTGAGAGGAGCTGATGGAGCTCCTTCAACCGGCGCGGGACGGTGACTGACCACACCCGGTCCCGGAAATGGCGCTTCAGCTCACCGACCACGGTGGGGAAGATGTACGTGACGAGGTCGACGTCTCGATCGAGGTCGAAGCGGTCGATCGCCTTGACCAGCCCGAGTGCGGCGACCTGCTGGAGGTCTTCGAACTGCTCGCCGCGACCGGCGTAACGGCGCGCGAGCGACGAGACGAGCGGCATGAATGCCTCGACGAGCCGGTCGCGCGCGGCAGTGTCCCCCTCCTCCCGATAGGCGCGGAGCAGTGACCTGCGATCGACCTCGGAGACGGGGGCGGCGCCGTTCATGCGCGCACCGGCAGAGCCTTGGCGAGGACGATCGACGGCGAGTCGCCGGGCGTCAGCGAAACCGTGTCGACGAGGCGCTCGAGCGAGGGCCCGAGCTGGACGCCCGCACCATCGAGCGAGCGTTCGAGCGACAGCCCACCCGTCGGCTCGACCTCGATGCAGAGGCGGCTCCCGTCATCCTTGAGCGTCAGCGTGACCGATCCCGTCCGGGTCGGAAGCGCGCGCAACACGAGCTCGACGGCGAGCTGAAGGTCGTCGACCGCCTCGAAGCCGAAATCCAGGCGCGACGCAAGCCCGCCGGTCACGAGCCTGGCGACGTTCTCGTAACCGACCACGGGCAGCGTGACCGACACACCATCGCCTGTCATGAGGTCTGGACCGTTGCCGTTCGCACGAAAGGACGCGATGCCGGGGGTAAGCGCCACGAAACGCGTTTTACCCGTGCAGGGGGAAGTTGAAACCGCGGTGTACCGCTCACGCCGGCGAGTGTATTCGCACACTCGCGGCGGATCGAGGTTTGAGACGCCGCTCGGACGGGCACAGGCCGTGTGCAGGGGTCGGGTGCCGGCCTCCGGCCTCGCCTCTGCACGCGCAGCCCGACTGCGCAACCCCGGTGGGCCCGGGGAGCCTGCGGGTTTCCCCGGGCCCCCTCCCATGCCAAGCGGTAGTCGGCGGCCAGACGACCGCCATGTGCGATTCTGGATGCTTGGGGCGCGACGGCCGCGTTCGGGGGATCCGCGACCGTGGGGGCATCAGCGCCCACTGGCGGCGCGCGCCATTCGTCCTCCGCCACCACGTCAGCATCCTCGTCGCGGTCCTGGCCGCAGCCGTGCTCGTCGGGCTGACGGCGAGCTCGGCGCCGTTCCTCTCGACCGCAGCGGGAAGTGCCGCGCTGAAGAACCGGCTGAACGAGCTCGACCCGTTGACGACGGGCGTGGAGATCCAGCGCGACGGCGGCGCGACCAGGACAGAGAGCGCGACGGAGGCACAGAAGCGGCTCGACGCCGGAGTGGCGAAGATCGCGACCCGGGTCGGCTCGCTCGGATCGCCGATCAAGACGCTCGAGCTCGCCGACAGCTCCGCTACGGACGCGAACGGCAACGGCTTCGCCGAGATCGCGGTCATGACGCGCACCGGCGTGTTCGACCACGTGAAGGTGCTCAGGCGCGTGCCGGGCCCAGGGCTCGTCATCGCCGACACGACCGCCAAGGCACTCCACGTCCGCCCGGGCGGCACGATCCGCATGCAGACATCGTCGGAGAACGGGCCGTCGCGAACAGTGCCGGTCCGCGTCGCCGGCATCTATCGGGCGCTCGCGTACGAGCCGGAGGAGCCGTACTGGGCCAACTTCGTGGCGAGCATCTATCCGGCCAACCCCGATGCTCCGGTGCCGACGCCGTTCGCCTTTGCGACCCGCGGTGAGTTCTTCGACCTGGAGGCGAAGCTACGGTCGGGCGGCTTCACCGCGACGGACGAGCTTCCCGTCGATCCCAGGCACCTCACGCTCTCCGGCGCCCGGGCGCTCGACAGGCGCGTCGGGGCGCTCACCACCGAACTGACGGCAGGCAAGACCGCTCTCGCCCGGCAGGCCGGCTGCCCGTGCGTCGTCGTCAGCTCGCTCACGGCCGCGATCACGCTGGCCGACGACAACATCAGCGCGATCTCGCCCGTCGTCACGCTGCTCTCGGACATCGGGATCGCGATCGCGCTCGCAGTGGCCGCGTCCGCCGGAGCGTTCGGGGTGCGGCGGAGGCACACCGAGGCGGCATTGATGGCCGCGCGAGGGGAGCACGTCGCCGTCTTCTCGGCGCGCACCGGGCTCGAGGCGCTCCTCCCCATGATCGTCGGAGCGACCGTCGGCCTCGCGCTCGCCGTTGCCGCGACCGGGGCCTTCGCCCCGGCGGGCACGGTCGATGCTGCAACCTTCCGCTCGGGGGCCGCACGCACGGCTTTGGTCGGGCTGATCGCTCTCGTCCTGCTGGCCGTGGCCGCCGGCGCTTCGTTCCTTCGCCTGCTCGACACCTCGGGCGACTCGCGCCGGCTGCTGCGCTTCTTCCCGTGGGAGCTAATCGCGATCGGGATCGGCGTGTACCTCTTCTTCGACATCCGCGGCGGCGGCGGCCTCGCAAAGAGCGGCGCCTCCGGAACCGAGCACCCGACTCTCGTCGTGTTCGTGTTCCCGCTCCTGCTCGTCGCGGGCGTCATGGGGATCGTCGCGCGGCTCTCCCGGGTCGGGCTTCGGCGTGGGTTCGGGCGTGCTCGGGGCCTCCCGACGCCGCTCTTCACAGCGGTTCGGCGCCTCGCGGCGGCGCGCGGCCTCCTCGTCGGCCTGACCGTGGTGCTCGCCGTCTCGTTCGCCGCGTTCTTCTACGCCGAGACGGTCAGCGAGTCGCTGAAGCAGTCGACGCTCGAGAAGGCCTACATCGGCTTCGGGAGCGACGTACAAGGGCAGGTCGGCCAGTACGCGACGGTTCCACGTGGCCTTCCGTTCCCGACCACCTTCGCCGCATACGCCAACGGCGTCGCCGTGTTCGGCCCCGGCGAAGGAACCTCGGCCGACATTCTGACGGTCGATCCGAAGACGCTGCCCGCGGCAATCCACTGGCGGAGCGCGTGGGGCGCGTCCCCCTCCGTACAGATGCGGGAGCTCGCGTCCGCCCCGCCCCTTCCGCTCCCCGTGATCGTCTCGTACAGCGTCCCGGCCTCACTGCGCTCGATCACGATCCAGGGAACGCGCTTCCCCATCCGGATCATCGACCGCGTGCACGCTTTCCCCGGCATGACGACGAGCCCGCTATTCGTCACCTCGACTGATCGCTCGCCACCGCGGCTCGGAGGCTGCACACCGTGAATCCACTGATCTCGGTCTCACGCAACTACATCTGGGCGAAAGGCCCGCCCGCCACGCTCGTGAAGGCGCTCGAGGATCCGAGACTGGACATCGCCTACGTGACCTCGATCGACGCGTTCCGCAAGGACCCGCAGATCCTGCTCGCGACGCGCACGTACTCCTACGTCCGAACCGTCGCGCTCGCCGCCGCGCTGATCGCGCTCGCAGGCCTGGTCCTGTATCTGCAGGCCAGACAGCAGTCGCAGCGAATCGCCTCGGCGCTCACTCGCCGTATGGGCCTCACGGCGCCCAGCGAGGTCCTGTCGCTCTTCCTCGAGCTTGCGGCGATCCTGCTCGTCTCTGCAGCCGTCGGCGTCGGTGTCGCGGCGGCGATGGCGGCGCCGATCGTCGAGCACGTCGACCTACTGCCCGATTTCGTGCCGTCGTCGGTCGCCGTCGTCCCCTGGAGCGTCGCCGGCCTGCTCTCGATCGCTCTCCTCACAGTCGCGGCGATCGCCGCCGCGGTCACCTCTCTGTTCTCGCGCCGGACCGACGTCAGCGAGGAGCTCCGTGTCGCCTGAGCCGCTCGTCACCTGCCGTCGGCTGACAAAGGTGTACGTCACGCCGACCGGATCGCTCGAGGCCCTGCACGACGTCGACGCGGTGTTCGAGGCGGGTCACGTCACCGCCGTCGTCGGCGCGTCGGGCAGTGGCAAGTCAACGCTGCTTCGGGCGATCGCAGGCCTCGACCGGCCTTCGAGCGGCGAGCTTCGCGTCGCCGGACGGGAGCTGGACGGGGCGCCCGGGTCCGCCCTGCGCGAGAACCGCCGGACCGTCGTGACCTATGTCGCGCAGCGCGCGGCAGCCAACTTCGTCCCTCACCTCACGCTCGCCGAGCAGAGCGAGAACACCGACGACGAGTCGCTCGAGCTCTTCCGCGCGTTCGGAATCGAGCACCGCCTCGACTCGCACCCTGCCGAGCTGTCGGGCGGCGAGCAGGCTCGCGCCGCCTTCGCGCTCGCCCTCGCGCGGAACACGCCGATCGTGGTCTCCGACGAGCCGACCGCCGAGCTCGATCGCGACTCCGCCCACCGTCTGCTCGAGGCGATTCACACGCACGCGGCCGCCGGCACCGCATTCATCCTCGCGACGCACGATCCCGATGTCGTCGAGGCCGCGGATCGCGTCCTTCGGCTCGAGCGAGGGCGCGTGATCGCCGGCGAGCCGCCCGCCGTCAAGCCACTCCGGACGAGGCGAGCGGTCGAGAGCGAGCCGGTCATCTCGGTGCGCGAGGCGGCCAAGACCTACCGGGTCGGCGGCGCGACGATCCAGGCGCTCCGCTCGGCGAGCATCGAGCTCGGGCGCGGAGAGGTCGGCGCCGTGCTCGGCCGCTCGGGCTCCGGTAAGTCGACGCTGCTGACGCTCCTCGGCGGCTGGCAGCGCCCTGACAGCGGCGAGATCCGGTACGCGCTCAGCTCACCCGAGCCGCAGGACCTGCTCTGGGACGAGCTGGCCGTCATGCCGCAGCGGTTCGGCCTCTTGCCCGAGCTGACAGTGCGTGAGAACGTCGAGTATCCGCTGCGCCTCGCCGGCTCGAGCGATCGGTCGCGCTCCGAGGAGCTGCTCGAGCGGTTCGGCCTGGCCGAGCTCGCCGACCGCGTGCCGGCCGAGACCTCGATCGGCCAACAGCAGCGGGCCGGGCTCGCCCGCGCACTCGTGCTCTCCCCCGCCGTCGTGCTTGCCGACGAGCCGACCTCCCATCAGGACGCGGGCTGGCGTGACGTCGTCTGGGAGCTGATCCACCAGGCTGCGGAGGAGGGAACGGCCTGCTTCGTCGCCACCCACGAGGAGCGCGTGGCGGCCTACGCGAACCGGGTGTGGGCGATCGAGGAGGGGATCACCCGGGAGGTGTGAGCTCGACGACCTCGTCGGCGAGCTCGATCAGCACCGGGTCGTGAGTCGCGCACACGACGGCGAGGCCGCGCTCGTGCGCGGCGCCCGCCAGGAGCGCGCCGACGGCGCGCGCGTTCTCCTCGTCGAGGCGGGCGGTCGGCTCGTCGACGAGCAGGAGGCTCGCGTCGGTCGCGAGGGCCCTGGCGATCGCGACCCGCTCGCGCTCGCCCGCCGAGAGGTTCGAGGCCCGCTGGTCGAGCCGCTCGCCGAGACCGACAGCAAGCAGCGCCTCTCGCGCGCGCGGCGACGACCCGGGATCCTCCGAGCGCAGCCGGAGACCGAGATCGACGTTCTCGAGGGCGGTCAGATACGGGATCAGGCCGGGCTCCTGGGTGACGAGCGAGACCTCCCGCCGGCGCAGATCGGCGCGCTCCGTGCGATCGAGCAGGCCCAACCGCCGGCCGCCGACCGCGATCTCGCCCTCGTCAGGGAGGTCGAGCCCGGCGAGCATGTGCAGGAGCGTCGTCTTGCCGCTCCCGGAGCGCCCGACGAGCGCCGTGAGAACACCGCGGTTGAAGGCTCGAGTGAACCCGGAGAGAACGACGCGCTCACCGTAGCGGCGTCCGACGCCGATCACCTCGGCGGCGATCTCGCCCGATGCCACGGGCGCGCTCGGGCCGGGCTCGGCAAGGATCGCCGGCGGCGCGACGGCGCCCACCTCCTCTGCGGCGACGGGTGTGAGGACGATGCGGCTTTCGTCCTGCTCGACCTCGGCGAAACGCGGCTTGCCGGCGGCGGGGGAGACATGCGGTAGCCGCGTCCAGCCCTTCCGCGAGATCACGAGCGCCGGCTTCCCGCCGGGCAGCGACTGCTCGACGATCCGGCCGTCGCGGATGTAGACCAGGCGGTCGGCAATCGAGGCCGCGGCCGCGTCGTGGCTCACGATGAGCGCTGTCGCGCCGGCGGCGTGGACGAGCTCGCCGAGCAGCTGATAGACGACGGTCGCGTTGGCCGCGTCGAGCTCGCCTGCCGGCTCGTCGGCCAGCAGCAGGCCGGGCCCGTGTGCCACCGCGGCGCAGACGGCGACGCGCTGCTGCTCTCCGCCCGAGAGGTTGACCGGAGGGTCCCCGGCGCGGTCGAGCAGGCCGACGCGGTCGAGCAGCTCGTCGGCCCTGGGCCTGCTCTCGGCGGTTGGCGTCCCCAGCAGCTCGAGCTGCAGGGCGACGGTGTGGCGGCAGGTGAGATCGGGCGACAGCGATCGGGCGTAGTGCTGGTCGAGCAGGCCGACGTGAGCCGCCCGGTATGCGGCGGCGCCGGCCGAGTCGAGCCTGCCGAGCTCGGTTCCGAAGACGCGCGCCGTCCCGGCCGAGAGCCGCTCGAGCCCTGCCAGCACGCGAAGCAACGTCGACTTGCCGGCGCCGCTCGGCCCGAGCGCGACCACGATCTCGCCGGCCTCGATCTCGAGGTCGAGCCCCTGGAGCGCGACCGTGGCGGCGTCGCCCGACTCGTAGATCCGGAAGGCATCGCCGATCTCGATCGCGGCGCTCACTCGAGGCTCCACGACGCGCGCGACGGCGTATCGCCCTTCAGCGCATGGCGGGCGGTCAGCTCGACGAGAGCCGCCAGCACGAGAACGAGGACGAGCAGGGCAGGCAGCGCCGTGGCCAGCGCAGGCTGGTAGCGGAGCGGGGGTACCGGATCGCTCGTCTCGGCGGAGACGCCGATCACCGACACGACGAGGCGCGAGAGGATCAGGCCGAGCACGAGCCCGGCGATCGAGCCGAACGCGACCAGCACGAGCGAGCGGGCGCGCAGCTGATTTCGCAGCGTCCCCGGAGGCACGCCCTGCGCCTCCAGGTCGAACAGCTCCCCGCGCTCGTCGCGCGCCTCGCTGACGAGCGCCAGCAGGAAGCCGACAGCGGCGAGCAGCACCGCGATCAGGCCGGCGGCGCCGAGGGTGAGCGTGATTCCCCGCGCCAGCGGCTGAGAGGCAAGCTGATGTTGCAGGTCGCGTCGCGAGGCAACGTCGAGAGAGGCAAAGGGGCTCCGCGTGAGGGCGCTCGCGACGTGCGCCGCAGCGCCGGAGCCGGGCACGGAGAGCCAGAGCTCGTCGGGCACCGCCGTCCCCGGGGCATCGGCGGACAGCGCCGTTGCCAGATGGCTCTGCTCGGCGACCACGAAGCCCTGCCCTTGGTCGTTCGAGTCGGGGAACCGGTTCGCGACGCCGACGATCTGCGCCGGCACCTGGGCGTCCTGGAAGTTGAGGGTGATCAGCCCGCCCGTGGGCGCGGCCCTGGCGATGTTCGAGCTGACGAGCACCTGCAGCGGGCGGCCGTCGGTCGGCTGCGGCCGCCTGACGACCATCGTCTGGCCGTTCGTGAACGAGTAGGTGAGAAGCGCGGGAGTGGCGGAGTCGAGCTGGGCGCCTCCACGGGCGAGCCAGCCTTTCCAGTCGGTCACGGTCGAGGTGCGGCCGGCAGGGGCGATCGCGAGGAGCGCTCCCAGGGACGCCGAGCCGCTGGGGATGACGGCGGCCTCGCCCTCGGCCTCGCCGTGGGCGATCTGGTGTGCCGTCAGCGGCCCGACCGCCACCGTCAGCGCGACGACCTGGGTCAGCGCCCGACCCGGCGGGAGAGGCGTCTTCAGCGTCCAGGTTCCGGGGCCCCGCTCGCCGAGCGGCAGCCTGACCAGCCCGTGCGTCGTGTTCTCGGCGACGAGCTCGAGCAGCACCGGAACGCCGCGGACGCGCACGCGGAGAGTGAGCTCGTTCGCGCCCGCCGGGATCGGGGCTCCGCGAAGCGCCACCGCGCCGCCTGTGCCGAGACGGCTCGCGATCTGGCCCGGGGTCAGGCTGGAGAAATCCGACCGCCAGTGGAGCTTCGCGATCGCCGCCGCCGGCAGGCCGAGCACGGTCGGCGAGAGCACCGTCGTGCCGGGCCCGGGGACGCTCGCTGTCCGACGCAGCACGGGATACGCGCCGACGCCTTGGGCGAGCGCGTCGTAGCGGCTGAGTGACGCGGCCTGAAGCGGGAGCACGAGCTGGGTTCCCTCGGAGAGCGAGAAGTCGAGCGGGACGGCGAACGCGGCCTCGTCGCGGGCCCCGTCGTCGAGGGTGGCCCGGTAGCTGACCGCGAAGAGCGCAAGGCCGATGCTGACGAGCAGGAAGCCGACGGTCGCCACCGTCCGGGCGGGCGCCCGCGCGAGCGCGAGGAACGCCAGGTGGAGGGCGGTCGCCGCGCCGCGTGTCCAGCGCTCGCCGAGCCGCATCGCGGGAGCCAGCAGCCTGCCGGCGGCGACCGCGGCGACGAAGCAGACGAGCGCCGGGAGCAGGATGTAGAGGAGCCGGTTTCCGGTCAGCGTTCCCGCGCTCGCCTTCCCGCTGCTGAGGCCGATCACGACGGCGACCGCGGCGCCGATCGCGGCGACGTCGACGAGACGCAGGCCCCGACCCCGCCGACGGCCCTCGGGGGCGCTGACCGTCACGACGATCGCAAGGGTCGAGACCAGCCACACCCCGGCGACGATCGCCACGCCGAGCGCCGAGACGAGCGAGTGCCGGAGAACAGCCCCACCCGGCAGCCCCGCCGCGCCGGAGATCGCAAGCACGGCGATCACCCCTGCAATCAGCCCGAGCAGCACCCCGGCCAGCGCCAGTGTGCCGACCTCGGCGGAGACGGCGAGCCAAACCTGCGTCCGTCGCGCTCCGCGCTGTGACAGCCGGCGGGCCTCGTTCCAGACCCCGCGCCGCATGCCGATCGCCGCGACCAGGGCGAATCCGAGCAGGAGCGCGCTGATCTCGCCTCCCACGAGCACCATGCGCTTCGACGCGACGTGCCCCTGGCTGCGCGCGTCGAGCAGCGCGGCGTCCGGCGCGGTGAGCTCGAACGTGTCGCCCTCGCGCGCGAGCAGGGCCTGCACTGCGGATTCCCGGGCGAGCACGCCGCCGACCTGCCAGATCTGCAGCCGGGACGGGTCGACCGGCGAGATCCACGTGTAGGTCCGGAAGATGCCGTCGAAGGCGGGCAGGCGCTCGAACTCGGTCGCGCCGTTCCCGAGGAGGAGCACCGGTCGCCGCGGCTGCGCGACCGGCGAGGTGGTGCTCAGCGAGCCGCCGAAGACATTTCGGCCCGGGACCTCGGCGAACCCGACCCGGACGAGGTGGATGTCCCCCTCGTCGAGCCGCGGCACTGCCGCCACGGCCGACCTGCACGACCTCGCAGCGGCTCGGGCGGCAGACGCGCGGCCAGCGGCCGGACTGGAGGCGGGCGACTCCCGGCAGGTTGTCGATCCCGGCGAGGCGGACGAGTTGCCCGTCGACGGTCAGGGTGCGGAACGACGTGAGACGGTAGGGGCTCGCGGGTGTCAGGCGGGAGAGCGCAGCGCGCACCTTTCGGTCGGCGGACGCGTAGCCGCCCCCGACCGGGAGGCCGAAGGAATCGACGCGAAAGCTCCGCTCGGACGAGGGCAGCGCTGCGAGCGCGCGCTGGAGCGTGCGGTCCTGGGCGACGAGGCTCCCGCCGACGACACCCGCGAGCGCCGCCGTGGCCGCTGCGACCCCTGCCACTACGAGCAGCGCGCGGCCCGGGCGAGCGCGCAGCCGTGCAGCCGCGACCGCCAGAGGAGCGCGGATCCTCGAGCTACGCCGCCGCGAGCTGTGCCGCTCCGACGGCCTCCGCACGTTCTCAGACACCGGCAAAAAGTCTACACTGGTGTCGATGGGGCCGAAGCCGCCTCGGTACGACCTGCCGAACGCGGCGCCCGAGCCGCTGCGGATGGTCCAGCGCTTCGTCAACACGATCGATCTCTCGCACGACCGCGAATGGCTCACCGCCTGGCTCGAGGAGCAGGGCCTCGATTCCGTCTCGGGAGCCGACCTCGACCGCGCCCGGGCGGTGCGAGAGGCGATTCGCGAGCTCCTCTATGCCAACAACGGGCATGCCGTGGTCGTCGATCCGCTGCCGGCACTCGACGCTGCGGCCGGCGCAGCGCGACTCACGATCGACTTCTCCGGGCCGGCCCTCGTCCCGAGAGCCGGCGGGATCGACGGCGTGATCGGCCGCGTGCTCGTCGTCTGCCTCGAAACGATGGCCGACGGCAGCTGGAGCCGGCTCAAGTGCTGCCGCAACCACGACTGCCGCTGGTCCTTCTACGACTACTCGAAGAACCGCTCGGCGACCTGGTGCTCGATGCAGATCTGCGGCAACCGGACGAAGACCAGGGCGTACCGGCGTCGCACCCACGCAGCCTAGGAGCCGCGTACCAAGCGCCCACCGACCGCCACCCACAGCGGACTGCCGTGTCGGGGCGAGCAGCATGGGGCCTGGTCACATGCCCTAGGCGCTTGGGCCACAGGGGTGCGTGCGAAGGTACGCGACCAGGTCGCGGGCGAGGTTGTAGACGTCGGGCGAGCCAAGGCCGGTGGCGTAGTCCCAGCCCGGTCCCGCGTCGTAGTGGCGGTTCCCGCCCGTGCGGACATCGTGGAACGGCGGGTAGGGCTGGGACGCCGAGGCGAGCTTGTAGAGGATCGGTGCGAGGAAGCACGTTCGCTCGACACCTTGCTTGGCGACGAGTTGCTCGGCGAGCAGCATCGACGCCGCCCAGAACGGGGCCGCCGCGCTCGTGCCGCCGAACGAGTCCCAGTTGCCGTAGTCGCGCGCGAGCCAGCCGCTCGTCGGGCTGGCGCTCGCGGACACGTCCGGAACCACCCGCCGGCCGTTCCCGATATGCGCGGCGGCCTGCCACGAGGGTGCGGCCTCGAACGTGTTGATCCCCCCGCCCCCACCTGAGTTCGAGAACGGCCCCTCCCAGCCCGACTCGGTGCCGTACTCGCCGCTTGTCAGGACCGAGAGCAGCGTCCCGCCCACCGAGACGACCTGCGGCGAGTCCGAAGGGAAGTCGACGGTCAGCCGATGGTCGGAGAACTCGCTCCGCTGGCAGTCGTAGGCGCCGCTGTCACCGCTCGACACGAACACCGTGATACCGCGCAGCACCGCGAGCCTGAGCGCGCTCTCGACGTTCTTGCGCACCGCGGCCGGCATCGCCTCGTCGCAGATGCCCCAGCTGAACGAGGCGATCTTCACACGCCCGTCCGAGACGACGCGGCTGAACACGTCGACGAGGCCGGCCGAGCTTTTCGGCGCCTCGTAGTTGATGATCTGGGCGCCCGGTGCGATCGCCGACACGACGTCGAGATCGAGGTCGTCCTCGCCGAAGTCCGAGGTGGTCCCGCCTCCGTCGACCTTGACGTCCACCGGCGCCGGGCCCTTGGCCCCGAAGGTGCTTCTGAACGTGCTGACGTCGTCCTGCGTCTTCGAGTAGTCCGGCGGGAAGGCCTCGAGCGAGACGATCGCAAGCGCCTGGCCCGTGCCGTCGATCCCCGCCTGGTGAAGGGGCGCCACGTCGTAGGCGAGCGCTGCGTCGGGCGGCCTGAGCGCGCCGTGAGGCAGATCGGCGGAGAGCGCGAGCGGACGCGTGTCAAGGCCGACGACCCCGGTGACATACGGTGCGCAGCGAGCGCGGGATCGCCGGGTCACGCGTCGGCGCGAGGAAATGCACGCCGCCGGCATCGCGGTGCTCGCGGAAGCCGACGTGGAAGAAGCGCGCGAGCGTGCGGACGCTCGCCCGCGCGTCGAGCTGGCTGCGCTGCGGGTACTCGCGGGTGACGGAGATCCCGTTCGCCTTCAACACCCGCTCGACGCGAAGCTGATCTGAGCGGGGCAATCCGTAGCGCGCGCCCAGCGCAGCCGCACTCGAGACGGAGGTCCCGGCGGCGAGGTCGTGCCGGAGGCGCCGCTCGTCGAGCCTCAGCGAGAGCGCGAACGAGACGATCGCCGAAGGCGCAGCCGGGCTGACCTCACGCGCCGCAGCAGGCCGCGACCGCGTGCTCGGCGTCGCGGCCGCGAGGGCCATGAGCGCGAGGGCTGCCGGCACGCCCACGGCGGCGATCCGGCGCGCGCTCATGTCGCGGGCGTCCATTGGAAGCCGTCGAGCACGATGTCGGCCGCCTGGAGGGACGGGAACGGGGCGCTGTCGGAGCTGCTCGGCTCCTCGTTCGTGATCGCCTCCACGACCACGGTGGCACTTCCGCGCTTCGCGGCCTCGAGCGCGATCTCGACCTGCCCCGAGGGGCTCGGCGGTTTGTCGATCGTCGCCTTGTAGACGGCCGAGATCCCGTGGACGAACCCGATCTCCGGCGAGAGGATCTGGTTCGCCGGCGAGGTATCGCGCTGCACGCCGAGGAAGTTCGCGCGCTGGTCGCCGAGGACGTTGCTCAGCGCCGCCTGCGGCGTCACCTTCCCGGGCTGGACAAAGACGCCGACCGCCACATCGGTACCGCTCTCGAGACTGACCTGGACGATCAGGTGGCGAGTGTCGGACGCGACCTGGTCCCAGTGGCTCGGGTAGCGGACGTCGACCCCGAGGTCGCTCGTCCATTCGGTGCCCGACCGGAACATCCCGGCGACAAGGTGGGGCGCCGGTACGGGGCTGCTCGGCGGCGCGGCGCACGGCACACCGGGCTGGCACGCGGGCGAGGACGCCGGCGGGCGGGTGAGCACGATCGCAAGTGCCGTCAGCCCGATCGCCGCAGCGCCGAAGCCGGCCAGCACCGCGATCTTCGGCCCGGTGCCGAGCCGGGTGCGCCGCCCGCCGCGCTCGGGCTGCGACGCGCCGCGCTTGGGTAGTGCGCGCATCGAGACGCCGCACCAGCCGCAGAAGGTGTGCAGGGGAGTCTCGTGGTGGCAGCTCGGACAGGTGACGGGTGGGCCGACGGGCCTCTCGCCGGCCTCTTCCCGCAGCCCGATGTGGATCATCCAACGCAGCCATACGAGCGCTATGGCCGCGAGCAGCAGCGTGATTGCGAGCGTCCACCATTGGCCCAGGTACAGCGCGCTGACGTACCCGCCCACCAATGCCGCGGCGGCGAGCGGCACTGCGAGGAACGGCGAGCCGAGCGGGCCGAGAGCGTCGCGATCGCGCGCCGGAGCCCGGAACCGGAGCCAGAACGAGCCGCACGCCGAGCCGGCAACCCCTGCGGCCAGCACCGGCAGGGCGATCCCGAGCGTCAGCAGGCGGGCGATCCACAGCCCGTGGTCGCCGGCGGGATGGAAGCCGAGATGGAGGAAGTCGGCCGAGTTCGTGATCGCCTCGGCGGCGAGGAGCGTCGCGGCCGAGCACGCTCCGAAGGTGACTCCGTCGAGGACGTCGTTGAACTTGCGGTAGGGGAGCAGGACCAGGGGGCCGGCGATCGCAAGCAGGAGGGCGGCGCACGGAAGCACGACGCCGAGCCAGACGACCTGATGGGAGCTCGAGCCCGAGGCGAGCATCGCGCCCTGGCTCGCAACATGGCCGGCGGCCAGGCCGAGGAGGATCCCGGCGATGAGCCCCCAGACGACCGTGAACGCGATCACCGTGAGCGGCTCGTCCTCGTAGAGGTCGACGTCCCAGAGGTAGAGCAGGAAGGTGACGGGCACTCCGACGGCCGCGGCGACGAGCGCCAGCGGGTACAGCCCGAGCAGGCAGAGCACTACGACGGCCGCCAGCCCCACGCCGACCCCGATCCGGAAGGGGCGCATATCGGCGCTCGGCAGGTGCGGGTACATCGTCGAGGCGAACCGCGGGTGGAACCAGCGCTCCTCGGGCGCAGCCGCGAATCCGCGCTTCCCGTGCCGGTGGGGCGTCTCGCGGTGCCCGAGCGGCCCGCCGCAACGGACGCAGTGCGGCTCGTCCGGAACCTCGTTCTCGCAGTGGCTGCACGTGACGTACGAGGGGTCCATCGCGAGCCGCGAGTCTACGCTGCCGTGCGTGCGGTCCCTCGTCATCCTCGCCGGAGCGGCGGTCGTAGGGCTCTGGGCCGCAGGCCCGGGCTCGACCGTGCTCGCCAGCGAACGGCAGGTCACGATCGGCAAATCGGTCCAAGGACGGTCGATCGAGGCGATCGAGACCGGCGATCCCGCGAGCCGCGTGAAGGTGGTCGTCGTCGGCTGCATCCACGGCGACGAGCCGGCCGGGATCACGATCACGAGGATCCTCGCCGAGCGGACGGCACCGGCGGGAGTCGATCTCTGGCTGATCCCCGACATGAACCCGGACGGCGTCGCAGCCCACACGCGAGAGAACGCGAGGGGCGTCGACCTGAACCGGAACTTCCCCTGGGAGTGGCAGAAGCCGGCACGTCAGGCGTGGGCGTACACACCTCACGGGCCGCTCTCCGAGCCCGAGAGCCGCGCGGTATACCGCCTGCTCCTGAAGCTGAGGCCGAAGCTCGTGATCTGGTACCACCAGGCGCTCGGTGTGGTCGACGAGTCCGGCGGCGCGATCGGGCTCGAGCGGGCCTACTCGAGCCTCGTTCACCTGCCGCTCAGGCGCCTGACGCGCTATCCAGGGAGCGGGACGAGCTGGGTCGACCACCACTTCCCCGGGTCGACGTCCTTCGTTGTCGAGCTACCGCCGAGGGTCAAGCCGAGGACGTCGATCTTGAACGCCGATGCGGTCGACCGGCTGGCCGGCGGCCTCGCCTAGAGGATCGGCGGCGGATCCCCGAGCGCGCTCGCCGTCAGCGCCGGGTCCCATTCGCAGACGGTGCAGCCGTGGGCGACGGCCGAGCGGAGGAAGCCGAGCGCCGTCTCGTGGGGGTTGTCCGCTGCTACCACGTCCGCCCAATCGAGGAGGTACTCGCCGAGCGCCGGGTCCCAGCGCGCGGCGGCCGGAACGAGCGTGCCCTCCGAGAAGCCCTCCGGCGCCGGGTGGGCGTAGGCGTAGAAGGCGGCGTGCGGGTAGCGCGCATCGCCGGGCCACCAGCCGACGGCGACCTCCTGGGCGTCCATCGAGTTGCGCATGATGAAGTCGTCGGAGGGCGGCGGGGCCGGGCGCCCGGAGAAGAGGCTCACCGCCAGGTCGAACGAGCCCCACCATGCGTTCACGGGTGTCGAGCGGCCGCGGAAGGGCGCGCGTAGGGCGGCGAGGACGAGCGCGGCGCGCGTCGCCGCGGCGAAGTAGGTCGTGACCTGGCCGGGGTCGTAGGTCGCGTGCTCGTCATCCTCGTCCAGCGGCTTCGTCCAGTCGGTCTCCTGCGGCTTGAGGACGACCTCGACGGGGCCGGCGAGGGACCGGACGGTCGAGAGCAGCTCGCGCGTGACCTCGCCGACAGTGCGGTGCGGCGCGAGCGCGACGCGGCCGGTGCGCCCATCGCTGTGCTCCACCACGGCCTCGTGGTCGTGCAGGTCGAGCGCGACGACGATCGCACCAGAGCCGTCGGGCGCAGGAAGCGGCCGGGTCTCCCAGCCACGCGCGGTCAGCCGGAGCGCGGCGTGGAGCAGCTGTGGCTCGGGCGGCGCGAGCGCGGCCGCGAGCTTCCCGAGCACCTGCGTGTGCGCATGCAGGGTCTCGCACGTCTCGCTCCACTTCTCGTACGGCAGTGCGGGCCACCCGTTTCCCACACGGTGAACCTACCCGTCGGGAGTCAGGACAGAGCTGCGTCGATCGCAGCCTCGACCGCTGCGAGGTCGGTCGGCGATGTCAGCGAGACGGCCACAGGCGGCGCCCCGCCCTTCCCGACGAGCACCGTCGGCGTGGAGTTGACTCCAGCCGCGAGCGCCTCCGAGTCGATTGCCGTTGCCTGACTCGCCACCAGCCGGCTCCCGGCGTCGGCGAGCGCCTTCCGCACCGAGACTCCGGGAATGCTCGCGGTCGTCGACCCGATCGTCGCCCGGTCGAGCCAGCCGGTGTTCTCGATCCCCTGGTTGAAGTAGAGGAGCTCGGCGAAGTTGAAGAGCCGCCCCTGCTCTGCGGCTGCGAGCGCCGCCGAGCGGCCGGCGACCGAGTCGGGCCCGATGAACGCAAGGATCCGCAGGTCGATCCGGAGCTTTCCGGCCCGCACGTAGCGCGAGAGCAGCTTCGGCAGGACGACCGTCTCGAACTCGCGGCAGTAGGGGCACTGGAGATCGACGTATTCGACCATCGTCGCCGGAGCCCCGGCCGAGCCGAGGAAGCTTCCGTGCTGCGGGATTCCGTCGAACAGGCGCTGGACCTCTGCCGCCCCGGCCGATCCACCCTGAAGCGTTCCGATCGCCGGTAGGCCGGACGCGCCGGAGCCTGAGCCGCCTCCGAGTGCCACCGCGATCCCGACCGCGACAGCCACGGCGACGAGAATGGCGACCGCGACCCCGAGAACCTTCGGCGATGCCTTGCGCTCGGGACGCCCCACGCGGCCGGGAGTCGGATGCGCCGCCGCGCGCTCGTGGCGAAGGACTCTGCTGTGCCTTGCGCTCGGCACGGCTCAGGCCCTGACCCCAACCGGTTTCGGGTCGAAGGTCGCGAAGAGCAGGAAGAGCGTCACGAGAAGAAACGACGTGAGCGTGAGCACAGGGATGGTCACATAGCCGAGCTCGTTGATCCAGCGGGTCGCGCAGCCGCCCGGAGCTGAGGCAAGACAGGCCTTCGACTGCCCGACCACGCCGCGATCGACCAGCACGTGGTACACGGCAACACCGGTGCCGACGATCGGCAGCGGGAGCAGGTAGCGGGCGGCCCGGTGGTCGTTGGCGAGCGCCATGAGCAGCGTCATGATCGAGAGAGGGAACATGCAGATTCGCTGGTACCAGCACAGCTCGCACGGGACGTAACCCGCGACCTCCGAGAAGAACAGGCTTCCTGCTGTGGCGGTCGCGGCCACGAGGAATGCGAGCCAGAGCTCGTAGCCCCACGCCGCGTCACGCGCGAGGTCGAGTGGGCCGGAGACTCCGAAGGCAGCAAGAACGGCAGCCACGCCGACGACGACCAGGGTCGCCTGGCCGACGACTCCGAGCAGCGCCAGCGCAACCGTGAGGTCATGCGTCACACGAGCTCTGGGGAGAGAGATCGGCGGTCACGTCTCGATTCTCGGCTGCCATGCCGCCGAGCGCCTCGGGACAACCCCGCGCACGACGTGCGGGGAATTACCGCGCCCGAGCGTCTACCCTGTCGCACGTCGTGCGTGCTCTCGTCCCGATCGCGCTCGCAGCCCTGATCGTCTCCACCGCCGCGGCGGGCGCGAAGGGGCCGCAAAGACCGCCGATCGTCCCGAAATGGATCCCGTTCTCCGTTACCCGACGGTCCGAGACAGCCGCCTACTCGCTGGAGCACTACGGCAGAGCAGCATGGAAGCTCACGTCACCGCACGTGATCGTCGAGCACTTCACCGACAACGAGACCTTCTCCGGCACCTGGAACACGTTCGCAGCCGACGTTCCCGATTCGGAGCTGCACGAGCTTCCCGGCGACTGTGCCCATTTCGTGATCGACCGCGACGGCACGATCTACCAGCTCGTTCCGCTCGACACCCGCTGCCGGCATACGGTCGGGCTGAACTGGACGGCGATCGGGATCGAGCAGGTCGGCGTGAGCGACGCCGAGATCCTCGCGAACCCGCGCGAGCTCCACGCCGCGCTGACGCTGACCCTCTGGCTGATGGGCCGGTACCACATCGCCCTCGGCGACGTGATCGGCCATGCCGAGAGCCTCACCTCGCCCTTCCATCACGAGCTCGACGCCGCCTGGCGCTGCCAGACCCACGGCGACTGGAGCACCCCTGACATGAGCCGGTTCCGCGCGATGCTCGCCGCTCTGGCCCGTACGGATGCCGTGCCGCTCGGCAAGCGCGTCGATCGCGTCCCGACGCGCTGTTGACGGGAGAGGCGGCTGCGTCGCCGCACGAGGTCTTCCCTCGGCCCGGCGCGCTGCCGAACGAAGCCCGCTGTCAGGAAGGGGGCAAGCTCGTTGCGCGCCGCCGGCGCCGCAGCGAGGCGTGGTTCAGGTCCTCGACGTAGCGCAGGTTCGCGTACTCGACGCGCTCGGCGTGCTCGTATCCCAGCTCGTCTCGCGCGAAGCGGTACCAGGCCGTCCACGCGCGCGGCGGCTCGGCAGGCCTGTCCATGGAGTTCCTGATCATCGGGTCTCCCTGCATGTTGACGTCATCGACGCCTAGGCCGCCTGCATGAGCGTTCCCGGCTCACGTTCCAGACGGACGAGGAATGCCGGCCGCGGCGAACGGAGGTAGTCGAGCACTGCGCACTCCTCCTTCGGGCACGGAACGAGCGTCTTCCAGGTCGCGAGGTGATCGACGACGTGGAAGTCGCCGCACGCGACGGCGGGCAGCTTCGCCGCCGCAACCCAGCTGAACAGCGTGTCGCGGTTGAAGAGCTCGAAGCGATCGACGAGCGGCGCCCACCGCGCCGGGTCGGATGCGAACGCCGCGGTGCGACGCGACGACGAGTGCGCCTCGTGCGGAAGATACGGATGGGCGGCGACGAGCGCCGCCCCGTGCGCGCGAGCCGCGCGCAATGCCGGCTCGAGGCCGTCGTCCACCCCGACGAAGCTCCGGAGCCCGAGCGCCAGCGCGTGGCCGGCGAGCGTCGGGTCGTCGTTCTCGAAGGTGAGCTCGAGGCCCGGGATCACGAGCAGGTCGTAGAGCCGCCGCGCCCGGTCCGCCTCCTGGGCCACCTCGGCGAGATAGGCGTCGAAGTCGTGCGCCTGGACGCTCGAGTTGGGCTCGGTGTGATCCGTGATCGCGAGAACGTCGAACCCGGCGCGCCCGTACAGATCGCACAGCTCACGCGGGGTGAGCGAACCGTCGCTCCAGGTCGTATGGGCGTGGAGCTCGCAGAGAAGCGGTGCAAGCTTGGTGGCCAACTACTCTCCAGTGTGACCGCCGAGAACCTGCTCCTGCCGGTGTTTCCCGCCTTGTTACCGAAGATTTAGACAAAGGTGGCACCCGGGACAGCATCGCCGTCTGCGAAGCTGACGCCGTGCTGGCCGCCCCGCTCCTCGCCGCCGCGTCTCTGACTGCGCCCTCGTGTGGCCGTGCGGCCGCAAAAGCGGCGATCACGAGCACCGGTCTGACGATCCCGGCCTCGGAGTCGATCTCGAGCCAGCCGTACCGCCCTTCGCCGAGCCAGGTCGACTGGGTCCTGTGCCTCTCGCTTCCCGGTGGGAAGAAAGCGATGGTGACCACGCTTGCCAGCGGCGGAACTGCCGGTGACATCGGCTGGATCGTCTTCGTGAAGGGCCCGACCGCCTACCGGGTAGGTCTCGTTCGCGGGGGGTACAAGCTCGGCCTCACTCGCGTGGGCACCGACCTGATCGAGACGGACCCGGTCTACAAGCCAAAGGATGCGAACTGCTGCCCGAGCGGCGGGTTCAACCATGTGCGCTGGCGCTGGACCGGCGCGGCCTACAAGGTCGCGCGCAGCTGGCACAACCAGAGCTACAAGCCCTAGCGCGGGCGCTCGCCCGTCATCGCCCAGACCGCGTCGGGGCCGAGACCGCCCAGGTCGAGCGGGAGCACGATCGCGATCCGGTCGGGACGCTCTTCGACGACGACGACCTCGAGCCGCTCGGGCAGGTCGACGCCGAGCTCCTCGGCAACTGCCTCCCGCGGATTCGCCACGAGGCGCGCGCGGAACTCGGGGTCCCGAAGGGCGCGCGAGACGATCCGGCGCTCGAGCTCGGCTCGCTCCGGTGCGCTCATGAGCGTCCGTACCCGAGAAGGCTCGCGAGCTCGCGGCCGGCCAGCGCGAGCCAGGGATCGACGTTCCACTCCGCGGGCAGGTCGAGCGAGACGGGCAGCTCGGTGCGGCGGAGCGAGGGCTCGAGCATGAAGCCCTGATCCCAGCCGCCGGCCGCGCCCTGCGGCCCGGTGCGGGCGTACGGTGAGCGCTCAGGGTGAGTCATCGCCTCGATCTCGGCTTCGCCGGCCTCGAGGCCGAGCCAGCGGCAGATCCGCGGGAGGGTCTCGGCGGGGGCGTTCAGCACGTCCTCGGAGCGGATGCGCAGCACGCGATCGGGCGGCAGGGAGCTCGCGAACTCGACGATCCGCGTGTGCTGGTGGTACCAGACCGCGAGGCAGAAGTGATGGAACAGGTCGGGCCTCACGTTCCAGTAGCCCTTGTCCTCCCAGGCACGATGCATCGAGGCGGCGCTCGGGACCGGGTGGCGGGTGAGATGGAGGTAGCGGGCGCGTGGGTACGTGCCGCTCATCCGCGTGAGGTACTCCTCGCGGCTCGAGCTCTCGGGCGACTTCTCGACCCCGATCCGGGGCGCCGCGAGCGCCAGCAGGTGGTCGAGCAGATCGCCGACGCTCCAGTCCCGCCGGGCCTCGACCCAGCTCACGGCCGCCTCGATGGTGTCGGGTGTCTGCTCATCGTCGTGATGCTCGGCGAGCGCCCGGAAGACGCCGGCGAGCCGTAGCCGCGTCGGCGGCCCCCTCCACCCCGGGGGGTCGCTGAGAAGCGCATCGACGGTGTCCTTGCGGAAGAGCGCGAGCTCGGGGAACACGCAGAGCCCCGGATGCTGCCCGAGCATCGCGGTCACGACCGAGGAGTTCGAGCGGGCCGGCGAGAGGACGAAGAGCGGGGAGAACCACATGGGGTCGCGGGCCGGCGGCGCGATCGCAGCCTCTGCGAGGCGCGCCGGCTGGTGCTCTGGCGCGGGTGCGAACCGACCTTCCACGGTGCCACCGTAGTCCACGACGGCGCGGCGTCAAGATGGGGAGATGGTGGTGGTCGCCGCTCCTGACAAGTTCCGTGGGTCGCTCTCGGCCGCGGAGGCCGCAAGGGCGATCGGGATCGGGGCGCGAAGGGCGGGCTGGGAGTGCAGGGAGGTTCCGCTTGCGGACGGCGGCGAGGGCACGCTGGCCGCCCTCGGAGGCGCGAACCGCGTCTCGGTGGTCTCGGGGCCCCTCGGCGATCCGGTGGAGGCGGGCTGGCGGCTCGAGGCGGGAGTGGCGGTCGTGGAGATGGCGCAAGCCTCGGGGCTGGCACTGATGGGCGGCGCGAGCGGCAACGACGCGGTGCGCGCCTCGACCCGCGGGACGGGCGAGCTGATCGCGGCTGCGCTCGCCGCCGGCGCAGTCCGCGTGATCGTCGCGGTCGGCGGCTCGGCGACGACCGACGGCGGGCTCGGGGCGGTCGAGGTGCTGAGAGAGCCGTTCCGCGTGCCCGTCCAGGTCGCCTGCGACGTCCAGACGCTGTTCCTCGACGCCGCGACGGTGTTCGCTCCGCAGAAGGGCGCGGCTCCCGCTGCGATCGAGGCGCTGTCGGAGCGGCTGGCCGGGCTGGCCGGGCGCTATCGGGCCGAGTACGGCGTGGAGGTCTCGTCGTTGCCGGGCTCGGGCGCGGCGGGCGGCCTCGCAGGTGGGCTTGCCGCTCTCGGCGCAGAGCTCGTGCCCGGGTTCGCGCTGGTCGCCGCCGAGGTCGGTCTCGGCCGGGCGCTGGAGGGCGCGACGCACGTGGTCACCGGAGAGGGCAAGCTCGATTCGACGTCATACGCCGGGAAGGTCGTCGGCGGTGTGCTCTCTTTCGGTGTGCCGGCACTGGTCGTGGCCGGCGAGGTCGAGCCGGGGACCGAGTGCCCGGCCGCCGTGGTTTCGCTCGTCGAGCGCTTCGGTCGCGAGCGCGCGTGGGCAGACCCCGAAGGGTGTATCGCGAAGGCGGTCGAGATCGCGCTCACCGGCTGGGAGCCTGCGTCGCCGGCGTGAGGGCGAAGCCGTGGATCAGGCCGGCGGCGGAGTAGAACGACGTCGGGCTACTGGATGACGCCGATCTTCAGCGCGAGCGCGACCGCGTGCGCGCGGTTCCGCGCGCCGAGTGAGCGGACGACCTTGCGGATGTTCGCGCGCACCGTCTCCGAGGAGAGGTGGAGCTGCTCGCCGATCCGCTCGTCGGTCATCCCGTTCGACAGGAACTCGAGCAGGAGCTCGTCGCGCTCGCTCAGCGAGGGAAATCCGTCGTTGAGCGCGAGCGGCCCACCGAGGAGCGGGTCGACGTAGGTGCCACCGGCGGCGATCGCCCTGACGGCGCGGACGACCTCGGTGAGCGGCGAGCCTTTCGTGATCAGGCCGTTGACGCCGGCCGCGAGAGCCTGGCCCGCGAGCCGCGGATCGGTGTTCCCGGAATAGAGCAGCGTGCGGGCGGGCGTCGCGGAGCGTGCGATCGCCTGGGCGAGCTCGATCCCGTCCATGTCGGGGAGCTTCAGGTCGACGACGGCCACGTCGGCCGGGCGGCGCCCGAGCAGCTCGAGCCCCTTGGCGGCCGAGGTGGCAGTGCCGACGACCCGCATTCCGGCGCCGTCCAGCACCCTCGAGATCGCGTCGATCATCGCAGGGTGATCGTCGATCAGCAAGCAGCTGACGGGGGGTGTCGCAGTTGCGTTCAACTCGGCCGTTTCTTTAGACGTCAATTCGCCTCAAAACGCCGTGTTCCTTGTCCCCTACCGGATGAGCGATAAGCGCAACGCCGTCGCCACGGCTTCGGTTCGCGTCCCCGCGTCGAGCTTCTCCATCGCGTGGCGGACGTGTGTGCGGACGGTGAGCGGCGAGATGCCGAGCCGCTCGGCAACCTCGTCGTTGCGGAAGCCCTCGGCGAGGAGACGGAGCACCTCGCGCTCGCGCCGGGTGAGGAGCGGCGGCCGCTCGGAGCGCGGTGCGTTCAGAGCCGCGGCGATCTCGGCGTCGACGAACGTACCGCCGCGCGCGACGACGCTCGCGGCCTGCGCGAGCTCGACCAGCTCGCCTCCTTTCTGGACGAACCCGGCCGCGCCGGCTTCGAGAGCCTCGATGGCCACGGCTGCGTCGGACTGGCCGGAATAGACGAGCACCCGCGTCGGGATGCCTTCCTCGGTCAGGCGGCGCGTGATCTCGACCCCGTCCAGGTGGGGCATGCCGACGTCGATCAATGCCATGTCGGGTTTCAGCTCACGGATCCGGGCGAGCGCCTCGATGCCCTCGATCGCCGTTCCGACGATCCGGAATTCACCGGTTTCCTCGAGCAGGCGCGTCACGGACTCCACGATCCCCGGATGATCGTCTGCGATGACACACGTAAGCGCCGACCCGCGCGCCGTCGGGGCCGAATGACCTGCCACTACGGGCTCCAGCCTAGTTCGCGGCGCGGACGTGGCGAATCCCCCCATCGGGGGAGGGAATTCGACCCGATTCCCTCGTTCGAGGGACAGACAAAACCACCCCGGACCGGTCCATACTGAGTCGGCGATGAAGGTTGGGAATCGCACTGCCTCCGGCTCCTCCCTGGCGACGCTCTACCTCGCGCCGGGCGCCAGCGCGTTCGACGTCAAGCGCGCCTACCACAGCCTGCTCCGCCAACTCCATCCCGACACAGGCGGCGACGGCTCACGGAAGCAGTTCTCCGCCGTGGTCGAGGCCTACCGCGACCTCGAGGACTCGGGCTATCTCGAAGAGCATGCCGACGACGAAGCAGTGCGCCGCAACGGCCTGCTGCTCGACGTCCGCGCGTAACCCGGCGCTGCTCGAGGCCTGCCCCTCCGAACAAGCTCAAGGCATGGGGCCGTATCCAGGGGGTCGGGCTCAGGCTGCCGCGGCGGGCGGCGGGGTGCGGTCGGCGACCAGCTGGAGCAGGGCGGCGTCGGACACCGCGGCGTCGGCGGTCTCGTGCAGGCCCTGGCGGAGGAACTGCTCGATCGCGGGCTCGAGGTCGATCGCGGCGTCGATTCGCGGGTTGGTGCCGCGGGCGTAGGCGCCGATCGCGATCAGGTCCTCGTTCTCGCGTGGAGCACGGCGAGCGCCTCGCGGAGCTTGCCGCCGGCGGCGTGGACCTCGGGGCTGACGATCTCGGTCGTCAGCCGGGAGACGGACTGCGAGGATGTCGATCGCGGGGTAGTGGTTGCGATGCGCGAGCTACGCGCGTCAGGACGCAGTGGCCGTCGAGGATCGAGCGCGCGGCGTCGGCGACCGGCTCGTTCATGTCGTCGCCCTCGACGAGCACGGTGTAGAGCCCGGTGATCGAGCCGCTCTCGCCGGTGCCGGCGCGCTCGAGCAGCCGCGGCAGCGGCGCGAACACCGACGGCGTGTAGCCGCGCGCGGTCGGCGGCTCGCCGATCGCGAGGCCGACCTCGCGCTGGGCCATCGCGAAGCGCGTGATCGAGTCGACCATCAGCAGCACGTCGCGCCGGGTCGCGGAAGGCACTCGGCGATCGTCGTCGCGACGAACGCCGCCTTGATCCGCACGAGCGCCGGCTGTCCGAGGTCGCGACGACGACGACCGAGCGCCCGAGGCCGTCGCCGAGATCGCGCTCGACGAACTCGCGCACCTCGCGGCCGCGCTCGCCGACCAGGCAGATGACGTTGACGTCGGCGCTCGAGTCGCGCGCGCGATCATGCCGAGCAGCGACGACTTGCCGACGCCGGAGCCGGCGAAGATCCCGAGCCGCTGGCCGCGGCCGCAGGGCACGAGCGTGTCGAGCGCGCGCACGCCGAGCGGCAGGCGCGTCTCGATCATGCGCGCGCGCGCAGCGAGTCGGGCGGCGTCGGCGACGGTCGAGCGGTGCATCGTCGGTCTGGAGCGGGCAGCCCGCCGTCGATCGGCCGGCCGAGGCCGTCGAGCACGCGCCCGAGCAGCTCGTCGCCGACCGTCGAGCTCGAACGGCGCGCGCCGGTCCGCGATCACGCGGTTGCCCGGGCGCGATCCCGCTCATCTCGCCGAGCGGCATCAGCAGCGTCTTGCCGTCGCGGAAGCCGACCACCTCGGCCGGGATCGGGCTCGCCGCCGGCCCGGCTCGATCGAGCAGCGCTCGCCGACCGCGGCCGCGAGGCCCGGTCGCCTCGATCACGAGCCCGATCACGGTCGAGCACGCGGCCGTTCGTCCGGCACAGGTCGGCGTCGGCGAGCGCGCGGAAGGGGCCTTCGAGGAGCGAGGTGCTCATCGCGGCGAGATGTTGCGCCGGAGCAGGTCTCGCGGCCCGTTCGAGCTGGCTCTCGATCCGCGCGTCGATCTCGCCCTCGCGGGTGCGAACGACGCAGCCGCCGCGGCCGATCCGGCGCTCGCCGGAGACCGAGATCGTGCCGGGCCCGCCGGCGGACGACGTCGAGGATCGCGATCTCCGCCCGCACCAGGTCGACGTCGGCCGGGTTGCACCTCGAGCACCAGGTCGTCGCTGCTCGATCGACCCGGCGCAGCGCGCCCTCGCACGACGCGTGCAGCGATCGCTCGCGGATCGCGCGTCGAGCTTCGGCGGCGAGAATCTTCTCGGCGAGCAGCACGCGCCAGCTCGACGGCGCGCGCCTCGGCGATCGCCGGCGACCTCGTCGCGCACGGCCGTCGATGCCGGCCGCAGCCGCGACGAGCGCGGCGCGCAGCGGCTCGAGCTCGGCCTCGGCGCAGCGCCCGCGCCCGCGGCGAGCCCCTCGTCGTGCCCGCGACGCTCGGCCGCCGCGACCGCGTCGACCTCCTCGGCCGTGCCCGGGCGCGGCGGCGGGTCGCGGCCGACCTGCCACGCCGTCGAGCTCCGCGAACGAATACGCTCGGCTGCGCGACGTCATACGACCTGGTCGTCGTCGTCGTCGGCGCCGCGGCGCCGCGCGAGATGAAGATCTCGCCGGCCTCCTCGAGCCGGCGGACGGCGCGCGACGATCTTCGACTGCGCCTCCTCGACCACCTTGCGGCGCTGCGGCGGCATGAGCTCGATCTCCTCGGCGAGCATCTCGGCCGCGCGCGGTCGACATGTTGCCCAGCATCCGCTCGACGACCTCGGCGCTCGCGCCGCGCAGGGCGAGCGCGAGATCCTTCGACTCGATCTCCTTGAGCACGAGCTGGATCGCGCGGTCGTCGAGCTTCAGCACGTCCTCGAAGACGAAGAGCAGCGAGCGCACCTCGTCGGCGAGCTCGCGCGTCGGAGCTCGGCCGAGCTGCTCGAGGATGTTCCGCTCGGTCGTCCGGTCGACCGCGTTCAGGATGTCGGCGAGCGACTGCACGCCGCCGGCGGCCGAGTACTCCTGCTGGGTCACGATCTCGAGCTTGTGCCGCATCACGCGCGCGACCTCGCTTGACGACGTCGGGCGACGTCTTGCGCCATCATCGCGATCCGCAGTCGCGACGTCGGCCTGCTGCTCGGCCGGGAGCTGCTGCATCACCTTCGCCGCGAGCTCGGTGGTCGGCAGGTTGGCGATCACGAGCGCGATCGTCTGCGGATGCTCGCTGCGCAGGAAGTTCGCGATCTGGTCGGGCGGGACGCCGCGCAGGAACTCGAACGGCGTCGACTCGATCACGGTCGCGAGCCGGCGCGAGGATGTCGTCCGCGCGCTCGACTTGCCGACCGCGCGCTCGAGGACGTCGCGCGCGTACGCGCACCCCGCCCTCGGACGATGTAGCCGCGGGCGTAGGCGGTCTCGACGACCTCCTGCAGGATCGGCGTCGACCTGCTCGGGCCGTTGACCGTCGGGTCCGCGCCATCTCGACCGTCAGCCGCTCGACGAGTCCTCCGGGAAGCTGCCGCATGATCTCGGCCGCGGCGTCCGGGCCCGAGCGAGACGCAGAGCATCGCCGCCTTCCGGCGGCCGGAGATCGACGCGAGCGGCTCGGCGAGATCCTGTCGTCCATCGCTCGTTACTCCTTCATCCACTGCGCCGACCTGCTCGGCGATCTGCTCCGGCTGTCTCGTCGCGATCTCGTCGCCTCGGCCTCAGCGCCGCGACTTCGCTGCGCCCGGGCTGGCAGCTCGCCGCGCGCCGGCGCGGCCTCGAGCTCGGCGACCGGCAGCCGCGCTCTGCGATCTCGCGCAGCCACGTCGGCTCGGCGCACGAGGCCGTCGCCCTCGCGGCGCTTGAGGCCGCGCCGCATGAAGAAGAGGAAGACCAGCGCGAGCCGACGCCGAGCGCGACGTACTTGCGCGAGGCCCAGCGGGTTCGCCATGCAGGCCGCGATCGCGCCGGCCGCGGCCGTCGGCTTCGGGCGGCCGGCTTCGCGAACGTGATCGTCGAGACGGCGAGCGTGTCGCCGCGCGACGGGTTGATCCCGGCGAGGCTCGCGACCGACTGCTTGAGCGAGGCGACCTCGCGCCTTCGGGACCGACTTGTCGACGAGCAGCGCGACGTCGAGCTTGTTGACCGTCCCGGGGCGACGACGCGTGCGCTGGACGGTCTTGTCGACGCCGAACGTCGTCGTGCCGGTCTGTGTTCGAGTAGTTCGACTTGCTGCCGGCGCCGGCCGCGGCGCCGCGTGGCGCGGCGTCGTGTTCGCGCCGGCCGGCGGACCGCGCGGCGCCGCCGGCGCTCGTCAGCGTCTCCGGCGTCGGTCTGCTTCGTGAGCGGCGTGCCCTTCTTCGCGTACGTGATCTTGTCGATCGTCGTCTGGTCGACGTTCAGGTCGGCGTGCACGCGGGCCAGCGCCTTGCCGGCGCCGAGCGTCGAGGTGAGCAGCGCGTTGATCTGCGCGCCGAGCTGGGCGGAGTAGAGCTGCTCGGCCTGCGAGCTTGCTGCGCGCGTCGTTCCGCCGCCCGAGTTCCCGTTCGGCCAGAGCAGCGCGCCCGGTGTCGTCGGTGATCGTCACGTTCGAGCGTCGAGGCCCTTGACGCTCGACGCGACGAGGTGCGCGATCCCGGAGACGGTCGACGGATCGAGCTGCGTGTCGGTCGTCAGGAGCACCGCGGCGGTCGCCTTCGAGCCCTGGTCGAGCGAACAGCGTGTCCTTCGGGATGCACGAGCTGCACGTCGGCGCTCGTCACGCCCTGGATCTGCTCGATCGTCGTCGTCGATCTCGCCCTCGAGCGCGCGCTGGTACTCGACCTGCTGCTGGAAATCGGTGGCGCCGAGGCTCGTCTTGTCGAACATCTCGAAGCCGGCGTGGCTGCCGCTGCGAGCAGGCCCTTCTCGGCGAGCGCGACGTGCGCCTGCGAGGCCTGCGCGGACGGCACCTCGATCGCGGTGCCGCCGTTGCTCGAGCTTGTAGGCGATGCCGGCCGAGCTGAGCGCCTGTCATCTGCCCGCGCGGCCGGATCGAGCGCCGGTCACGAGCGTCGAGTAGCTCTGCTTCGAGGCGAACTGGAAGAGGAAGTAGAAGACGACGACGCCGAGCACGCCGATCGCGGCGACGTCGAGCTGGCCGCGCGGCTCGAGGCTGCGCCAGAGCGTCCGGATGCGTTCGGTGGCCATCAGCGCTAGACCTGCATCCGGAAGATGTCCTGGTACGCGTCGACGAGCTTGTTCCGGATCTGGACGGCGAGCTGGAGCTCGAGGCTCGCCTGCTCGACCGACATCACCACGGACGAGATGTCGGTGCCTGGCCGGTCGCGAGCTGCTGCGGCCGCCTGGGTCGCCTGCGTCTGCGAGGCGTCGAGCTTGTCGAGCGCGTTCGCGAGCATCCTGCCGAAGCCGCCTCCGCCGGCCGCCCGAGCGCGGAGCGGGCGCCGTCGGAGCCGCGGGAGCGCGATGCCGCCGATCGCGCGAATCGGAGCGATCGCCATCTAGCGGAGCATGTCGAGGGTCTTCGGGTGACATCTGCTTGGCGGCCTGGATCGCCTGCACGTTCGGCCTCGTAGCCGCGGCTCTCGGTGATCAGGTCGATCATCTCGGTGACGGGGTTGACGTTCGGCATCGTCACGTAGCCCTGCTTGTCGGCGTCCGGGTGGCCCGGGTCGTACACCCGCTGGCCGGGCGCTGGGTCGGCGACGATGCCGGCGACCTCGACCCCGCCGCCGGCCTGCGCTGCTGCCGGCGCTCGAGAGCGCGCTGGCGAAGCTGCCGCCGCCGGCCCTGGAGCACGACCTCCTTGCGCTGGTACGGCTTGCCGTCCGGCGCCGCGCGTCGTGTCGGCGTTCGCGAGGTTCTCGGCGACGACGTCCATGCGCAGCCGCTCGCGGCCATGCCCGAGGCGGCGATCCCGATCGCGCCGAAGAGGCCGGCTCATCAGTGCCGCCCTCGCCGATCGCGCGTCTGGAGCATCTGCATGCGGGCGTTCGCGACCGCGACGAGCGCCTGGTACTCGACCGCGTTCTGGCTCAGGCTCGGCCATCTCGGTGTCGATGTCGACGTTGTTGCCGTCGGCGCTGATCGCGGCTCGTCGTGTCGGTCTGCGGCTGAACGTGAGCGACTCGGCGCCGCGCTCGGGCCGCCCGTGCGAGCGCGCTCTGCAGCTGGCGACTGGAAGTCGACGTCCGAGCGCTTGAAGCCCGGCGGTGTTCGCGTTCGCGAGGTTGTTCGCGAGCACCTGCTGCCGAGCGCCGCGCCGTTGAGGCCGCGCGAGAACGAGGTCGGTGAGGTCGAAGAGTCCCATTGGTCGGTCCTCCGTGCTTCGAGATGCGCCCGTCCGTGGGCTCAGCGCCTCTCGATCCCTCGAAGCCGCTCGTTTCATCGGCCGCGCGCGGCCGGACTTGAGCGTCGCGTCTAGCCGCGAGCGCTTCGAGCGCCGAGCCGCGACCGTCGCCGCCGTACGAGCCGACGGCGCGGCGGCCGCGGCGGAGCGCCGCCAGCTCCTGCGGCGGTCTCCTCGAGCGCGGCCGGAGCGGCGGCGACCTTCGACCAGCGCTCGCTCGATCTCCTCGAGGAGCGCCCGCTCGCCGGGCGTCGGCTCGGGCAGGCCGGCGCGCGAGCGCCTCCCACTCGCGCCCGAGAGGTCGAGCTCGTCCCAGCGCGACTCGGCCAGGAGCTCGCGCTCGCGTCGCGCCAGCGGCGAGCAGGCCTCGTAGCGGTCGCTCATCGCGCGGCGCGCTCGACTGCCGCCTGCGCCCACGCGTCGCGCAGCTCCGCGAGCATCCGCGCGACCTCCTCGTACCCTCGGGGCTGTCGTTGAGGGTCGACTCGATCAGCTGCCGCGAGCAGAAGAGGTAGATCGCGCAGGTGCCGGGCGATCTCGCCGTGGCTCATGTCGAGCGAGCAGTTGAGCTCGTCGATGATCGCCTGGCGCGCGCATCCGCTCGCGCGCGCGTCGCGTCGCCGTTCCGCGTGCTCGGCCGCCGGCGCAAAGGAAGCGGATCGCGCCGTCGTAGAGCATCACGACGAGCTGCTCCGGCGACGCCGTCAGCACGTTCGACTCGGTGTAGGCCGCCCGAGCTGCCGCGTAGTGGTTCATTCGTACCTACGCCTTTCAGGAAGGGATGACTGAGTAGTCGGCAGCGGCTGCACCGGATTGAGCACGCGGCTAGCTGAGCTTGGCGATCTGGCCCGTCAGCCACTTGCGCCCTGCGACTGCAGCCTGCGAGAGCGCGGTCTCCATCGCCGTGAACTTCTGCTGCAGCGCCTCTGCTGGCGGCGAGGCGCGTGTCCCAGTCGGCCTTCTGCTGGTTCAGGGACGCGATCAGGCTGCCCTCGCCGTCGATCTCGCGCGTGAGCACGCCCTTGGTGCCGGTGTACGGCGGGAGGATGCCGTTGAGCCGCTGGGCGAGGCCCTCGCTCGCGTAGCTGCCGGTCGCGTTCGTGAACAGCGCCTTCACGTTCGCGAAGTGCGCGGCGAGCTGGGTCGAGAGCGTGTTCGTGTCGAGCGTGAGCTTGCCGTCGATCGAGTCCTGGTTGAGCGCGCCCGTCGCCGACCGCGGCGCCGGTCGAGAGGCCGACCTGCGCGAGCGTCGTCATCCCGGCCGGGCCCGGTGAACGCGCTGCCGAGCGACTCGCGGAGCTGGGTCGAGGAGCGAGCGTGAGCGACGGTCGCCGGTGAGGTCGCCCTTCGCGCGGTCGGCGTCGGTCGCCGGGTTCGCGACCTTCTTCTCGTTCAGCTTGTCGCTGATCGAGGTGATCGTCTGGTTGTAGACGGTGACGAAGTTCTGGAGCGCGGCCTGACGCCGGCGGTGTTGGCGCCGGCCTGCGCGACCGTGATCGACGCGGGGCTCGACGGTGATCCCCTTGAGCGTGACCGTCAGGCCGGTCGCGATCGTCGTGACGGTGTTCGTGGCGCTCGTCTGCTGCGTCCCGCCGTCGACGGTGTACTGCGCGTCCTGCGGCGCGACGGTCTGGGCGAGCCCGAGGTCGGCGGCGACGGTGCCGCCGCCGTGCTCGTGACGCTGATCGTGTTCGCGGCGCCGGTGACCTGGCTCGAGATCACGAGCTTGGAGTTCACGACCGAGGCGAAGAGCGGCGTGCCCGACGCCTGGTTGATCGAGTTCGCGATCGTCTGGAGCGAGTCGCCGGCCTTGACGTTGACGTCGAGACGGGCTTGCGGCGCCGATCTGGATCGTCAGCGTGTCGTCGGCGCTCGCGGTCGTCGCTCGAGGTCTGCGTGAGCTGGGCGGCCGGGCGAGCTGCTGCACCGCGACCTGGAAGCCGCCGGGCGGAACGCCGCCGCCGGTCGCCGCGACGTTCGCGGGTCGCTCGAGGTGATCTGCTGCGAGGTCGACCACGTGGTCGGGTCGATCAGCTGCGAGACGGCGAGCGAGAGCTGGGCGAGCTGCCTCTGGATCGCTGCGGAGGTCGGCCTGGCGCGTCGTCTCGAGCGTGGTCTGCTGGATGATCTTCTGCTGCGGCAGCTGCTCGATCGACATCAGCTGCTGGATGATCTGCGTGTCGTCGAGCCCGGAGGCGAGACCGCTGATGTTGAAGGTCGAGACGCCGCCCGAGGTGGCGAAGTTGGCCGACAGCGTCGAGGTGCTCGAGCCGGAGCCGGAGACTGCGCTCACCGCTCGACCTCGGCTCGTGTCGCCGTCGAGCAGGTTGAGCAGGCCGGCGCCCGAGAGCTCACGGCTGCCGTACTTGCCCGCGTGACGAGCAGTCACCCGCACCTGGCCCGAGCCCGGGTCGTGCACGAGCCCGAGGGTGATGTGCTTGCGGTCGAGCTCGTCGAGCACGCGGGCAGCGCGGTCGAGCGCGTCGAGCACCTCGGGCGGCGGGCGGCGCGGGAATGTCGTGGTCAGCAGCCAGCCGACCGCGAGAACGGCCGGGTGCCTGCGGCGCCGCGACCTTGATCCTGCCTGTGATTTGCCGTCCCCGACGGGCGGAAGTCGCTCGAGCATGGTTTCCGATCCCTTCCGTGGTATCGAATGATGTCGGTCCACGCGTGCGACCTGTTACCGTCATCGGCTGTTCGGGCACGATTCTTTAGCCGCGAATCGGATGTCGGCGTGAAGCGCGGCGACGAGCCTGTGGCCGGCGGGGCTCGACGGCTCGAGGCGGACCGCCTCGGCGGCGAATTCGGGGCCTCGGCGATCAGCCCGCGGGCGACCGCGACCTGGGCGAGCCCGACCAGCGACCGGGCTCGGGCGAGCCTGGTAGGCGGTGATCCACTCCTCGGCGGCCGACTCGAGGAAGCCGCGGCGGAGGTAGAGCTGGCGAGCGCGTCGCGGCGCGTCGGCCGGCGGCGTCGATCGCCCGTAGACCGGGAGCAGCGTCGCGAACGCGTCGAACTCCTGCACGCGCAGCAGCGCCTCGAGCGCGGTCAGCGCGGTGCCGAGGCGGCGCCGTCACGACGGCGACGCGCGCGGCGCCGCCGGCGAGCGCGCGGCCCAGGCGGCGTAGAGCGCGAGGTCGGCGTCGGCGACGCCGCGGAGCCGGGCGCGCCGAGCGCCGCGGCAGCTGGCGGCCGTCGCCCGAGGCCGCCCGCGCGAACAGCTCGGCGCCGGTCGCCGCGGCTGCGAGCGGCGAGCCGTCGGGCTCGAGCGCCGCCTCGGCCGCGGCCTCGTCGTAGCGGCGCTGGGCGAGCAGCGTCTCGACGAGCCCGATCCGCGCGACGCTGTTCTCGGGCTGCCGCTCGAGCACGGCGCGGAAGCCCGCCTCGGCCTCGGCGGAGTGGCCGGCCTCGTAGAGCGCGGTCGCGAGCAGCAGCAGCGCGCTCGGGCGCTCGGCCGGGACTGCAGCGCGCACCTCGTCGGGCGCGACGCCGCGCGCGAGCATCAGGCCGCGAGCGGGAGCACGGGCGCGACGTAGTCGGGATGCTCTCGAGCGCGCGGCGGTAGAGCTCCTCGGCCTCGCCGGCGGTCCCTGGGCCGCGCGCGATCTCGGCGAGCAGGCACAGCGCGAGATAGGTGCCGGCACCCGACGGTGCGCGCTGTAGCGCGTCGGCGCCTCGCCGAGCTCGAGGCAGCGCTCGGCGAAGGCCGCCGCCTCGTCGAGGTCGCCCTCGTCCTGCGCGCAGAGCGCGAGCTCGAAGACGAGCTCGGTGTGGTCGGGGAAGTCGCGAGCCCCTCGTCGATCGCGCGCCGGGCGCCGGCGATGTCGCCGGCCTCGCGGCGCGACTGCGCGGCGCGGGCGGCGAGCATCGGCGCGTAGCCCTGCCGCTCCAGCCGTCCTCGCGCCGGAGCAGCGTCCCAGGCGCGGTCGAAGTACTCGCGGGCGTTGCCGAACTCGCCGAGCGCCATGTACTCGGAGCCGAGGTTGAAGTCGACGAACGGGCTCGGCAGCTCGCGCGCCTCGACCTCGAGCAGCTCGATGTTGCGGCGCGACTTCTCCTTGGCGCTGATCCGGCTCTTGAGGTAGCCGTAGTGGCGCATCCGGATCGCGGTCGTCTCGAAGCGCTCGGGCAGGTAGGTCGGCATCGTGCTGCGTCTTCTGCTCGTGGATGCGGCCCTCGAAGCGGTACTCGGGCCGGTGCGGAACATGCGCAGCGCGAGGTGGGCGACCGCGGCGCCGGAGTCGTCGCCGCCGGTGTAGTTCGTCTCGACGAGGTAGAACGCCTCGCGCCAGGTCCGGCCGAGCAGCGCGCGCAGCTGCGGCGCGTCCTCGGGGACGAGGTGCTCGTCGGCGTCGAGGTAGATGACCCAGTCGCCGGTCGCGTGCTCGAGCGAGACGTTGCGCGCGTCCGAGAACGAGCCGTTCCACGGGAACTCGACGACCCTTCGCGCCGAACGACTCGGCGATCTCGACGGTGCGGTCGGTCGAGCCGGTGTCGACGACGACGATCTCGTCGACCGCGCCGCGCGACGGCCTCGAGGCAGCCCGGGAGCATCTCCTCCTCGTCCTTCACGATCATGCACGAGCGAGAGCGTCAGGCTCCGGGCCGGCCTGCGCCGCGCGCGCGATGTGCTGGCGCGCGGGCGCCGGCGGCGCGGGCCGCGTGGCCGAGCTGGCCCGGGCATGACGGCGGCCGGCGGCTCGCGGCGCCGGCGCGCGCGGCCTTGCGGTTCGTCCGCGACGTGCTCGAGGTCGGGGTCGAGCGCGGCAGCGGCGTCGAAGAGCGCTCGGCGGCGGCGATCTCGCCGAGCTCGTAGAGCAGGACGCCCGCGTAGTTCAGCAGCACCGGCTCGCTCGGGCTCTCGCTCGAGCGCGTCGAGCAGCTTCTCGGCGACGACACGTAGAGCTCGATCCAGCGCGTCGGCCGATGCCCTCGCGCGGCGAAGACGAGCTCGGCGAGCTGGCGGCGGGCCTGGTAGGCGCGCTGCGGGTCGTCCCAGGCGTCGACCTCGGCGAAGATCGCGGCGAGCGTCCCGAGGTCGTCGCTCGTGACGGCTCGCGGCGGCGTGGGCGAGCGTCGTCTCGAGCCGCTGGCGCCAGCCGTCGCGGGCAGGTGTCAGCCGGCGGCTCGCCGGCGTCGAGCGTCATGATGCGCAGGCCCATGGCGGCCTCCTGTGCGGGAGGCGGCGGCGCGGAGGGCGGCGGGATCGGCGGGAAGACGACGCGGGCGCGGGGAGCACGTCGGGCCGGTGGGCAGATGACGGCGTCGGCGGCGAGCTCGAGCGCGGCGGGGTCGAGCGCGCCCGGTCGGCGAGGGCGACGTCGGCGAGCGTCGACGGGTCGATCCGCCGCTCGAGCTCGGCGCCGACGAGCGCGGCTGCGTCCTCGGCGTGCTCGGCGGGCAGACGAGCGTGTCGTCGTCGGGCCGAGAACGCCTCGGCGTAGGCGTGGAGCGCGGGCGCCCAGGTCTCGGGCTCCGCCCAGTCGCCGGGACGGCGAACAGGAAGCCGCGGCGGCCGGGACACGGCGGCGGGCTGACGGTGCGGACCGGGCGCGGTCCCGGCAGCGCCTCGAGGCGGCGGCGCGGTGCGGCCGCGCGGCCCAGTGAACCGCTCGGCGTGGGCGCGCGCGCGTGGCGGCGCGGCTCGCCGCGCTCAGCTCGGGATCGGCGGCCTGCGCGGAGCGCGTCGACGAGCGCGTCGACGTCGGGCTCGAGCATGAACCGCCGGGCGCGAGCGCCGAAGCTCGGATCGGCGAACAGCGCCGCCTCGGACGCGGGTCGCGCTGCGACGGGATGCGCCAGGCGCAGGCGTCGGAGGCGAAGTCGTCGGTCGGGCCGCCCGCGGTGACGATCACCGGCCTCCGCAGGCGAGCGCCTCGAGCGCGGGCAGGCAGAAGCCCTCGCCGCGGTACGGCTGGACGAGCACGTCGGCGGCGCGGTAGAGCGACGGGAGCCGGTCGTACGGCACCTCGTCGTCGAGGAGGATGAGCTCGGGCGCGCCGGGCAGCGTGCGGAAGGCGGCGATCATGCTCCTCGGCGGTCTGGCCGCGGTAGAGCGTGCCGGCGCCGAAGCCCTTGAGCGACGAGGCAGACGTCGTCGGCGCTGTGAACGCGCGCGCGTAGGCGCCGAGCAGCATGTCGATCCCCTTGCGGTAGATCATCCCGCCGACGAAGAGGAGGATCGTGCCCTCGGCGTCGCCGAGCGGCCAGCGGGCCCGTCGGGCGTGAAGCGCTCGAGGTCGACGCCGTTCGGCACCACGTGGACGAGCTCCGGGCGACGCCCGGAGGCGATGTAGGCCTGGCGCGTGTTCTCGGACGGCGTCCAGACCTCGTCGACGCGGCGTCGGATCGCTCGACCCAGGGCTCCGGGACGCGCCGAACTCCCACGGCTGGTAGAGCACGAACGGGCCCGTCGGTCGGCGCGTCGAACGACGGGCGGCCACTGCGCGGCGACGCCGACCAGGTTGACACGGACGGGATCGACTCCGGGAGCGAGCCGCTCGACCGCGCCGGCGCCCGCGAGCGCTCGACGACGCCGTCGTTGACGACGGCGAGCGAGTGGCCCGAGCCGAAGTCGCCGCGCCAGGCGCACGGTCGACGGGACCCTTCGGGCCCGGCTCGTCTCCAGCGCTCGAGCAGGCCCGGCGAGCTCGACGAGCCGGGCGGCGATCGGCTCCGGGCCGAAGCGCTCGATCAGGTCGGCGCGGGCCGAGGCGGCGCGCGCCGCGCACCGCGCCCCCGCCGGCCGAACCTCGCGCAGCGCCGCGACCAGCGCGTCGCGGTCGGGCTCGAACCAGCGGTGGCCCCGGTAGAGAGGCGTGTGGGTCTGCGCGCCCTCGGCGACGTCGACGACCTCGCCGTCGACGAGCCAGGAGTTTCCGTCGTTCATGAACTCGAGGTTGCCGCTCCAGCGGCTGCCGATCGTCGGCAGGCCCATCGCCATCGCCTCCATGTAGGGCCGGCCCCAGCCCTCGCCTCGGCTCGCCAGCACGAAGGCGTCGGCGGCGCGTAGAGCCGCGGCATCGTCGGCCATCGGCAGTAGCGTCGGGTGTCGACCACGATCGGCGCGGTCTGCGGCCGCCGAGGTATGCTCGATGCGGCCCCGGATCGCCTCGCCGGGCATCCGGTGCAGCGACACGCACTTGAGGAGGAGGCAGACGTCGTCGTCGGGATCGAAGGCCTCGGCCCAGGCGTCGAGCAGGACGTCCCAGCCCTTGCGATCGGTGAAGTCGAAGTTCGTGAGGAACGTGAAGGAGCGCCGGCCCCGACCGGCCAGCGGCTCGACGGCGCCGGGGTCGAAGAGCTCGAAGTCGATCGTCTCCGGAAGGACGCGCAGCCGGTCGGCGGGAATGCCGCCGCGCGGGAAGGTCTCGACGTTGAACGCCGTCGGAACCCAGACCTCGTCGACCTCGATCAGCCGCGGCTTGAAGCTCGCCGGCAGCCGGTCGGTCTCGAACATCGTGCGAACGACGTTCGGGACGCCCGATTGGCCGACCTGGCCGGGATGCGGAACGAGTGCCATGGACAACGACGTACTCGCCTTCGGCATCCGGCGCGCGAGCGCGCGCTCGACGGCCTGGCTGCCGGCCGGAGAGCCCGGCGCGAGAGAGGACGGCTCACGGGCAACCGGCGTGTCCCGCGCCTCGAGCGCGAGCAGATAGGTGCGCGCCTCGTCGGCATAACCCGAGGGCTCGCGAAGCACCCCGCACCAGACGAGCGGGGGCATCGCAGGCGGCGGCCCGGATCTGGGCCAGGCCGAACGAACCTCAGCTCAACCAGCTTCTCGCCCGGGCGGGCATCGACCCGAAATACACAGGTTGAATCGCGGATTCCCATAGACGGCCTGCCGCGCAGCGCCTGGTATTGGGCGTGCCAGGCTGAAGGATCGGCGCGTGTCCCTGTCGACAGCGCCGCCGTGGACTTGATGGAAGGACCCCTCCCCCGAGCAGCACTACAAGCTGCGAGCTGGGAGTTCTCGAGAAGTCTCGAAAACAGGTCGAGGCTGACGAGACCGCCTCCCGGAATGTCGAACTCCTCGTCGAGCCCACCGACCTCGTCCCAGAGCGCTCGCGGGACGATCAGACAGCACGACTCGTTGATGCCGCCGAAAAAGCCGTCGGGATTCGCCCCGGCAAGCGCAGAGATCTCGAACAGCCGGTAACCGTCTGCCGGCCATCCGATCTGACCGAGCAGCGCTCCCCTTCCACCCTGGAGTCGTAAAACCCCATCGGAAAGGGGGTCAGGGGGAGACGTGAGGTCATCGCGCCTCTGGCAGAAGGGCGCGTGCAGGCTAACACGGTCTTCGACCGGCGGTTCGTCCTAGAGTGCTGCGAGCGCTTCCACATCCACTGGCGGAACGTCCGGCTCGAGCTGACGCCCGAGAACTGGATCGGCTTGTCGACACCTTCGAGCAGGCAATCGCAACCTGGCGCGCGAACGGCTCGCCGCGGCAGCACGAGCACCTCGAGCTCGCCAAGCTACCTGATGGACACGAGGGAGATCGTCCATCCGACCGAGGTCGAGGTCGAGCTCTGCGAGAACCTCTACAAGGCTGCGCGAGACGCACGGCGCCGACGCCGAGTTCTGGGAGGAGGACGCCTTCGTCCACTTCCACTACCGGGACATGCGCTTCGAGATGTCGATCGAAGACTTCCTCGGCTTCTCGAAGGCGATGGCCGCGGCCGCGAGCGGCTGCAGACGGTCGCCGTACAAGCCGCTCGCCAAGCTCTTCGAGCAGCTGAACGACCCAACATCCTCTACACGGTGCTCCGCAACTGGGAAGGCCTGCCGGACAGCGTCGAGGTTGGCCCCCACTCCGATCTCGACCTGCTCGTCCACCGGCGCACGTCGCCAAGCTCGACGAGCTCTGGAACACGTCGCTGACGCAGCCCGAGCCCTACGCGTTCAGCGGAAGGTGCCCGTGCTCGGTCCGAACGGCGAGGGACCTTCCTGCTCACCGACATCCGCACGACCGGCGAGGCTACATGCCCGAGGCCTTCTCGCATCGCTACTCGCGCGCCGCGTGCCCGTGAGATGTTCTTCGTGCTCCCGACACGGGAGCATTTCCTCTCGCTGCTCTACCACGCGGTCGTGCACAAGGGCGTGATGAGCGCGGACTACGCGCCAAGCTGACCGCTCTCGCCCGAGGCCGGAATCGACTTCCCGGCCGGAGGTCAACGATCTCGGCCACCACCTCGCGCTCCTGCGCGAGCACGGCGTCGACCCTCGTGCCCGCCGACCTCTCTGTTCTGCCGAAGCTGCTGTTCACCGAGCGGTCGAAACGGTGATCTCGAGCCGCCTCCTCGACGTGCACGAAGGCCGCGCCTACCACAGCCGCGTCCACCTGCTCGAGGCGGCGGCACCGTGTAGGAAGCAGACCTCGTTCGATCTTGCGGAGCGCGAGCGGATCCTGCTCAACCGGCTCGCCGGCCGGCATTTCCCGCGGGCGTGGCGCCGGTCAGGGCGACGGCTAGACGGCCTGCGACCTCGAGTTCATCGATGGCTTCCGGCTTCGGACACTGCGCTCGTTTGAGGAGCACGCGCGCTCACGGGACTGCGTGACGGTCCTCGACGCGCTGGGGTCGCGGGATCGTCCACCGGGACCTCAAGCCGGACAACATCCTCGTCCGCGACGGGCAGCCGGTCGTGATCGACTTCGGCTGGGCGACCGCGCCCGACCTCCCCCATGTCACGCCGCCGGGCTCGGCGATGCGGCCGCCCGCCGACGGCTTCTGCGACGTCTACGCGATGGGAATCGCGCTCGCGGGGTCAGCGCGCCGTCCCGAGTCGTACCGGTGATCGAGGCGATGGCCGGCCGGCGCGGGCGGATCGGATACCAAGCTTGCGGCGCTGCACACCTCTCGGCGCGCGGCGCGCCGATGCCTCAGGCGCGAGCGACCGGTCGCCTCTACCTCGAGGCTCGCACGGCGGCGGAGTCCGAAGCTGCTGCGCGTCCTCGCTACGCGAGGAGCGGCGCGCCGCACTCGCGTCTGAGCGCCGCCTTCCCCGCGCCCTCGACGAGCCACGCCTGCGAGTGATCGCCTGCGCGCGACGCCATGCGCGGCGAGGTCGGCCCGAGGCTCGAGGCGGCGTTTGAAAGCAGGCCTCAGGCAGTCGTCGTGCTCGTTCCCCCCGAGTCGGCCCGACGTGGCCTGGCAGAGGCTCGCGGCCGCGACGGCAGTCCTCCGAAAACCGAGAACAGGGCCCGCTCGCAACTCTCCCGAGCAGCCCGGCGGAAGGCTCGACGCCTCGTCCGAGCTCCTCGATTCGCCGGCATTAGCCGCTCGTCTCGATCGTGATCCCCGTCTTCAACCGCCTCGAGCTGACGAGGCAATGCCTCGAGACGATCCGCGCCACGGCGACCGGGACGCCCCACGAGGTGATCGTGATCGACAACGCCTCGACCGACGGCACCGCCGATTCCTTCGCGCCGAGCAGGCTGCCGGCCGCGCTGGCTGCGTGATCAACGCGGAGAACCAGGGCTTCGGCGGCGCCTGCAACCAGGGCGCGAGCCTCGCGCGCGGCGAGTTCGTCGTGCTCCTGAACAACGACACGATCCCGCAGCCGGGCTGGCTCGCGGCGCTCGTCGAGACGATGGCCGACCCGTCGGTCGGGATCGCCGGCAGCCGCCTGCTCTACCCCGACAGGACGATCCAGCACGCCGGGATCGTCTGGAACAGCGAGGGCAAGCTCGATCACGTCCATCGCGGCGCTGCCGGCCGACGACCCGGCCGTGCTCGTCCCGCGCGACTTCGCCGCGGTCACCGGCGCCTGCCTGATCATCCGCCGCGAGACCTTCTTCGAGCTCGGCGCCTTCGACCCGGCTACCACATGTACGTCGAGGACGTCGACCTCTGCATCCGCGCCTGGGATGCCGGGCTGCGGGTCACGTATTGCCCGGCGAGCGTCGTCATCCATCTCGAGAACGCCTCCGTGACGACGTCGCCTGGCGCGACGAGAACGTCGTCGCCGGCTGGCGGCGCCTCGACGAGCGCTGGGCGGGCCGCTGGCCCGACGCCGTGCGCCGCTTCGCCTGGCCGCTGGAGCTCCCCGGCAGCCCGAGGCACTTCGCCGCCCTCTGCTTCGCCGACGACGTACTCGCCCATCCCGAGCTCGTCGCGCGAGTGGTGCCGCGTCTTCGGCCCCGACGAGGCGAAGCTCGTCGTCTACGGCCCCGGCTACGACGCCGCTGCGCTCGCGCGCACGCTCGACGACGCCTTCCTGGCGGCCGGCATCGACACCGGACGCTGGACGCGCTCGCCTCGCGGCCCCCGCCGGCTCCGCCCCCGCGCCCGAGCTCATCCGCAGTCGCCGCAGTGCTCTCGAGCGACCCGGCAACGGCGAGCTCGCGGGGCTTCCGCACGCCGACGCGCACGGCGTCGAGCGCCTCCGCGGCACCGCCGCGGCCGTCGCACTCGTCGCCTGACGCCCGCCGTCTCAACTTCGGCCACCCCCGCCGATCACGGCGGCGACGGAGGTCGTCCCCTCTTGTCCCCCAAAACGATGGATCGTGGTCTAGAAATCGCTGCCTCGGGCATGCTGACCGAGCTTGTCCGGCAGGACTCGATCGCCGGAGATCTCGCCAACGCCTCCACTCCCGGCTACAAGCCGAGGCGTCTCGCAGTCCAGCTTCGGCGACGCCCTCAACGCCGACCGGGCGCGCCCAGCCCTCGACCTCTCGGCTACGGCGCCCAGATCTCGAAGACCTCGGTCGACATGACCCAGGGCCCGCTCGAGAGCACCGGCGAGCCGCTCGACCTCGCGCTGCAGGGCCCCGGCTTCCTCGCCGTCCAGACCGCGCACGGCACGCGCTACACCCGCGACGGCCAGCTCGCCGTCGACGGCCAGGGCCGGCTCGTCACCGCGACCGGCAATCCGCTGCTCGACCAGCCGGGCAAGCCGATCGCGCTCGGCGCGCACTCGGGCGACCTGAAGGTCTCGATGGACGGCGCGATCACCGCCGGCGGCAAGAGCGCTCGGCTCGCTCGGCGTCGTCTCGCTCACGAGCCCGCAGAAGGTCGGCGACAACCTTTCACCGGCACGCCCGGCGCAAGCCCGCCGGAACGACGGTCAACCAGGGCTCGCTCGAGGGCTCGGCCGTCAACCCGGCGACCGTGATGATCGACATGATCGTCTCGCTGCGCGCCTACGAGGCCTCGCAGCGCGTGATCCACTCGATCGACGAGACGCTCAGCAAGGCGATCGACGGCGCAGGGGCGGTCAGCTGATGCCCGACGGGATCTACGCGGCCGCAGCAGGCATGGCGGCCCAGCAGACGCGCATCGACTCCTGTCGAACGACATCGCGAACATCAACACGACCGGCTACAAGTCGCAGCGGGTCGCCTTCCGCGACCTCGTCTACTCGGCGGGCAGGGTCGCCCGTCGGCGCCGGCTCCGCGGTCGCGACGCTCGGCCCGACCCAGGGCCAGGGCGCGATCCAGCCGACCGACGACCCGCTGTCGCTCGCGCTCCAGGGCCCCGGCTACTTCCAGGTGAAGCAGCCGACGGCTCGCTCGCGCTGACCCGCGACGGCTCCTTCGGGCTCGACGCCGACGGCAACATCGTCACCTCGACCGGCGAGCAGCTCGACCCGCCCATCCAGGTGCCGAAGGGCACGCAGCCCTCCGACATCTCGATCTCGGCCCGACGGCACCGTCACCGTCGGCGGCAAGATCGCTCGGCAAGATCACCGTCGTCGACGTCCCGTCCGATCCGGGCTCGACCCGATCGGCGGCAACCTGTTCGCGCCGACGCGCCAGCGGCGCCCCGACCGCGACCAGCACGCGATCCAGCAGGGCGCGCTCGAGACCTCGAACGTCGACCTCGCCGCAGACGATGACCGACCTGATCGACGCCCAGCGCAGCTACGAGCTCGCGAGCCGGGCGATCAAGACCCAGGACGAGCTCCTCGACGTCGCCAACCAGATCGTCAAATGAGCAGCATCCTCCCCACGACTCACCAGCACGACGTCCAACGCCGGTCGACCAGGCGCCATCCCGGCCGACGTCCGCAAGGCCGGCCCGAAGGCGCAGCAGCTCTACTCGACCGCGCTCAGTTCGAGCAGGTTCTCTCCAGCAGCTCACCAGGGCGCTCAGACGACGACGCAGTCCGACGGCTCCGACGACGCTCGGGCGACAGCTCCGACGACGGTCGAGCGACGGCTCCGACGCGACCACGAGCACGATGATGCAGATGCTCCCGGAGCCCTCGCGCAGAGCCTCAGCTCGGCGGGCGGCGTCGGCATCGCGCGCGAGCTCTACGAGTCGATGGAGGCGCACGCCGGGATCACGTCCGGCTCGACCGCGGAGACGGAGGCGAAGTGAGCGAGCTGATCGCCCACCTCGAGGCTCAGATCGCCTCCGCCGAGCGGCTGCTCGCGATCGTGCTCGCCCAGAGCGAGGCGATCAAGACGCAGGACGTGCAGGAGCTGCTCGCGCGCCTCGGCGACGTCCAGACCGAGCTCGGCGTGCGCAAGCAGCTCGAGCTCGAGCGCGACCGGCTGATCCAGGCCGCTGCCGCCCGCCGCGGCGTCGCTCCCGAGCCGATCGACCTCGAGGCGCTGCTCGACGGCGCGCCGGCCGAGCCGCGCCGAGCGGGCACGCTGAGCGCCCACTGCGCGGGTGCTCGCCGAGGTCGCCCAGGTCCACGGCTCGAACCGCGTGCTGATCCGGCAGGAGCTGACGTTCGTCGACCACCTGCTCCGGGTGATCTCGGGCGACCCCCAGGCCGGCTACTCGCCCGGCGGCTGGGCCGCGGTACCCAGTCCCGTCACCTCCGTGGACGCGAGGGCCTAGCCTGTCGTCGACCTTCCTCGGACTCGAGACCGCCCTGCGCGGCCTGCTCGCGACCAGCGCTCGCTCGACACGACCGGCCACAACATCTCGAACGCGAGCACCCCCGGCTACTCGCGCCAGGTCGCCGTGCTCCAGACGACGCCGGCCTTCACCGACATCCGCGCCGGCCAGCTCGGCACCGGCGTCGACGTCGTCCAGTACCAGCGGATCCGCGACGGCTTCATCGACCTCCAGCTCCGCGCGCAGACGATGCGCCAGGGCTCGGCGCAGGCGCAGCAGAGCGGCCTCTGGCAGGTCGAGCAGACGCTCAACGAGCCGAGCGACAACGGCCTCTCGGCGCTGCTCGGCAAGTACTGGGCGGCGTGGCAGAACGTCGCCAACAAGCCCGACGACCTCGCAACGCGCCAGGCGCTCGCGCAGTCGGCCGCCTCGCTCGCCGACGGCATCAACACGCTCTCGACGCAGCTCACGACGATCCAGGCCCAGACGGCGCAGAACGAGACGCTGACGGTCAGCCAGGTGAACTCGATCGGCCCGCAGATCGCCTCGCTGAACGCAGTCGATCCAGGCGGCCGAGCTCGCGGGCCAGCAGCCGAACGACCTGCTCGACCAGCGCGACATCCTGATCGACAAGCTCTCGTCGCTCGGGAACACGACCTCGCGCAGACGCCGGCACTCCGGCACGCTCGGCTCGGTCGACGTCACCTTCGGCGGCGCGAGCCTCGTCGCCGCGAACACCGCGAGCACGGTCACGCTGCCGCTCACGAGCCTCACCTCGGGCCAGCTCGCCGGCATGGACCGGTGATCAGCCTGATCAGCGACCCGACCACCGGCTACATGGCCAAGCTGAACGCGCTCGCGGCGGCGCTCGCGTCCGCCACGAACACCCAGAGCGCGCTCGGCAAGGACCTGAACGGCAACGCCGGCGGCGCGTTCTTCACCGTCACGTCCGGCACCGAAGCGGCGACGATCGCCGTCAACCCGCGATCCTCGCCTCGCCCGCCCTGATCGCCGCCTCCGACCCGGGCGACCCCGGCGACGGCTCGAACGCGCTCGCGATCGGGAACCTCCAGAGCTCCGCGCTCATCGGCGGCGCGACGATCGACACCGCCTACTCGCAGCTCGTGACCCAGATCGGCTCCGACTCGCAGCAGGCGCAGCGAACCTCGGCAACGCGAACTCGCTCGTCGAGTCGCTCGACGAACCAGCGCCAGTCGGTCTCCGGGGTCTCGCTCGACGAGGAGATGACGAACCTGCTCCAGTTCCAGCGCGGCTACCAGGCCTGCGCGCGGGTGATGTCGGCGATGGACGCGATGATCGACACGCTCGTGAACCACACCGGGACGGTCGGGCTGTGAGCGATCGGATCACCAACTCGATGCTGACGACGACGCTGCTGGCCGACCTCCAGACATCACCAGCCGCCTGCAGCAGACGCAGTCGCAGCTCTCCTCGGGCAAGCGGATCCAGAAGCCGTCCGACGACCCGTTCGGCACGAGCCAGGCGCTCGACTTTCGCGCCGACCTCGCCTCGAACACGCAGTACCAGACGAACGTCAACGAGGCGCCGCCTGGCAGAACGCGACCGACACCGCGCTCGGCCACATCAACGCTCATGCTGCGCGCCCGCGACCTCGTCGTCCAGGGCGCGAACGGATCGACCGGCCCCAGCGGCGAACGCCGACATCGCGGCCGAGATCGACCAGATCATCGACTCGATCAAGACCGACGGCAACACCCAGTACGCCGGCCAGTACGTCTTCGCCGGCACGAAGACCCAGACCCCGCCGTACCAGCCGGGGCGGCCGACACCTACGCGGGCGACACCGCGTCGGTGAAGCGCGAGATCGGCCCCGGCGTCCAGGTCCGATCAACATCGCCGCGGCTCGGTCGATCGGCGACGGCTCCACCGCCGGGCCTGATCGCGACGCTCCGCCAGATCTCCGCCGACCTGAAGGCGAACAACACCGCCGCGCTCGGCAGCACCGATCTCAAGGCGCTCGACGCGGCCGAGGACAACGTCAGCACGTCGGGCGACCGTCGGCGCACGCGCCGACCGCCTCGACACCGCGCTGTCGCGGTTGCAGCACTCGAGGAGACCACCACCAAGCTCCTCTCCGACACCGAGGACGCCGACATGGCGCAGACCATCACCGACTTACTCGCAGCAGCAGGCCGTCTACCAGGCCGCGCTGAAGGCCGGCGCCCAGATCATCCAACCGTCCCTCATCGACTTCCTGAAATAAGGAGGCAGTGATGCAGATCGAAAGCACCCGGTTCGGCACGCTGGAGGTCCGCGACGACACGGTCCTCACGTTCCCGGACGGCCTGATCGGCCTTCCCGGCCGCAGTAGGCGCTGCTCGCCGCAGCCGAGAAGACCCCGTTCTACTGGCTCCACTCGGTCGAGACGCCGAGCCTGGCCGTCCCGGTCACGAACCCGTGGCTGTTCTTCGGCGCTACGAGGTCGAGTTCCCGGACGAGGACGCCGACCGGCTCGGGATCGCCGAGCGAAGCAGGCCGAGATCTTCTGCGTCGTGCAGGCGTCCGAGCGGAGCTCAGGGATTCACCATCAACCTCGCTGGCCCGCTGATCGTGCACAGCGACACACGGATCGGCCGCCAGATCATCAACGGTGCCACCGGGTACGCTGTTCGGCAGCCCCTGTTCGCAGAGGTGGAGCTGAACGAAGTGGAGACCGAGCACCGGTCTCGGTGCCGGCTTGCGACCATAGCGAAGGAGACGCATGCTCGTCATCACACGCAAGTAGGCGAAGGGATCTGCATCGGCGACGACATCATCGTCACGGTGCTCGACATCGTCGGTCGACTGTCCGGCTCGGCATCGAGGCCCCGCGGGAGATCCGGATCTTCCGGGAGGAGATCTGGCTCGAGATCCAGGCCGAGAACAAGGCCGCACCGAGGCGAGCATCGCCGACCTCCCTCCGCCCCGAGGAATCCGTCGTCCAGCACACTGAGAAAGGAATCTCACCCCCATGTCTCTTCGCATTCAGACCAACATCGAGGCGTTCAACGCCCACCGCAACCTCGTCAACACCGAGGACAAGCTGTCCACGGCCATGGAGCGGCTGTCGTCCGGCTTCCGGATCAACAGGGCCGCCGACGACGCCGCCGGCCTGGCGATCACGGAGAAGCTCCAGGCGCAGATCGGCGGCCTCGACCAGGCCCAGCGCAACGCGCAGGACGCCGTCTCGCTCGTGCAGACCGCTGAAGGCGCCCTCGCCGAGGTGCACTCGATGCTGCAGCGCGTCCGCGACCTCGCCGTGCAGTTCAACAACGGCACCCTCTCGACCTCCGACAAGGCCGCGATCACGCCCGAGGTCACGCAGCTCTGCGCCGAGATCTCGGACATCGGCCAGCAGACCGCGTTCAACGGCATCTCCCTGCTGACCGGCGGCGCCACGATCACCTTCCAGGTCGGCGCCAACGACGGCGAGACGATCGCCGTCACCGGCGCTCCAGCTGTTCGGCTCGGGCGCGAGCTACGACGTCGACTCGGCCATCTTCAACTTCTCCGGCACGGTGACGCTGGCCTCGATCGACGCGGCGATCGACAACGTCTCGACGGCCCGAGCCTCTTCGGCTCGGTGCAGAACCGGCTCGAGCACACGCTGAACAACCTCGCCACCTACGAGGAGAACCTCAGGCCTCCGAGAGCCGATCAAGGACGTCGACATGGCCTCCGAGATGGTCGAGTTCACGAAGCTGCAGATCCTCCAGCAGGCCGGCACGGCGATGCTCGCCCAGGCGAACACGCCGCCGCAGTCCGTCCTGAAGCTGCTGCAGTAGAGCTACGGATAAGGGCCCCGCGTCCGCTACGCCCCCGCGACCGCCTGCGGTCGCGGGGACGTCTTCTTTTTGGCGTTATCTCGGCCGCAGCCGGCCGATCACCTGGTGGTGTCGATCACCGACGTCCTCACCCGGATCTCCCAGATCGAGGCGCTCTCCCCGGCCTCGATCGGCTCCCCGAGCTCCAGGCCGCGATCGCGCAGCAGTCACCCGCAGCCGCCTCGGGGGGCTTCGCGCGTGCGCTCCTCGCAGCAACGAACGCCAACCCCGCCGACGCCGCTCGGCGGCCGGCTCGATCGTCTCGGCGGCCGAGAGCCAGATCGGGCAGAGCGAGCAGCCCCCGGGCTCGAACGACGGGCCGGCGATCGCCGTCTACCGTGGCGCCGTCTCCGGCGCCCAGGCGGGAGAGCCGTGGTGTGCCTACTTCGCCTCGTGGGCTGCAGCGCAGGCCGGCGTCCCGATCGGCGACACGGGCCAGGGCCTCGGTTCCGTCTCCGAAATCACGAGCTGGGCTTCGCAGACGGCCGGCTTCTTCCGGCGACCGCGACCCCGCAGCCCGGCGACCTGATGCTCTTCGGCGACCGCCACGTCGGGATCGTCGACTCGGTCAACCCGGACGGCACGATCACCAACGATCGAGGGCAACACAGAATGCCGTCGAGCAGGTCACCCGCCAGCCGGGCGAGGCGACCGGGTTCGTCTCGATGGGCTGACCGCCCGCGGGAATAGATCCCGGCGCGTCGCGGTTTCACGGTAGGTGGAAGGCGTGCGCGAGCTGAGAGTGGTCGTGACTGCCACCGACTACGACGAGGCGCTCCGCTTCTACCGCGACGTCCTCGGGTTGCCGGAGCGCGCAGCGTTCACGTCGCCCGGCGGCCGGGTGACGATCCTCGAGGCCGGCCGCGCAACCCTCGAGCTGACCGACCCTCCCCACGCCGAGTACATCGACGAGGTCGAGGTCGGCCGCCGCGTCGCCGGCCACATCCGCATCGCCTTCGAGGTCGACGACGCCACGGCCACAACGCGCGCCCTCACCGAAGCAGGCGCAACCCTGATCGCCGCCCCCACGCGCACCCCATGGAACTCGCTGAACGCACGACTCGAAGCCCCCGCCGGCCTCCAGCTGACGCTGTTCGAAGAGCTGACCTGACCCCAGGACCGAGGCCGTGGTGCACCGTCTGTAAAAGGCGGTGTCTGACACCGCCTTTCGAACCGCCCAGCCCGATATTGCAGGGGGTTCTTGCAACCGCGACACACTTCCGTAACGGTGTCTGACACCTGCTTTTCGGCCCAGACGCAGCCGAACATCCGCCGCCGAAGCCGGGCTTGCCCGGCGAGAGGCGCGCCACGGCCGAGATACCGCCGAGGAGGAGGGCTCGTGGGGGAACCTTGTTGGTTCCCCCACGAATTAGAGACGGGCCGCTGGCGCGGCCCATCTCCTGTCGTCCCCCTGAGTCCCCCGCGCATGGCGAGGTATGTGTGGTACTGGTGTTGCTACGTGGTGCTACTGGAGCAGCCTGAGTACCGACTGTGGCGCTGGGTTCGCCTGGGCGAGCATCGCCGTGCCGGCCTGCTGCAGGATCTGGAGCTGAGTGAACTTCGTCATCTCCGAGGCCATGTCCACGTCCTTGATCGAGCTGTCCGAGGCCGAGAGGTTCTCCTCGTAGGTCGCAAGGTTGTTGAGCCGGTGACCGAGCCGGTTCGGGACGGCTCCGAAGGTACTCCGCTGGCCCGGACACGTTCTGGATGGCCGAGTCGATCGAGGCCAGGACGATCGTCCCGGAGAAGCTGAAGATCCCGGACTCGACCTCGTAGCTCGCGCCGGTGCCGAAGAGCTGCATCGCGGAGACTGCGATCGTCTGGCCGTCGTTCGACCCGACCTGGAACGTGATCGTGGAGCTACCGGTCAGCAGGTTGATCCCGTTGAACTGGGTCTGCGACCCGATGTCCCTGATCTCCGCGCAGAGCTGAGCAACCTCGGCGGTGATCGCCGCCTTGTCCGACGACGACAGGGTGCCGTTGTTGAACTGAACCGCGAGGTCACGGACACGCTGAAGCATCGACTGGACCTCGGCGATCGCGCCTTCTGCGGTCTGGACGAGCGCGACGCCGTCCTGGGCGTTGCGCTGGGCCTGGTCGAGACCCCCGATCTGCGCCGCGAGCTTTTCCGAGATCGCGAGCCCTGCTGCGTCGTCGGCGGCCCGGTTGATCCGAAAACCCGACGAGAGCCGCTCCATCGCGGTCGAGAGCCGATTCTGGGTCATCACGAGGTTCCGATTCGCGAGGATCGCCGCGATATTCGTCTGAACGCTGAGGGACATGCTCTTCCTCCTTGAAGGGCTTTTGGGAGTCCCGATCTGCGGCCCGTCACTCCGAGCCGCTACGTCTCACACCTCCCTGGTGTGCGACGCACACTGGTATCGGCGTTCCCCGGGGCAACTTTAGGGGTGCTTGAGTTGAGAGTGTGTCTCGGGTCTGTTCTCATACCCTGACGTCGATATGCGACTTGCCCTCCTCGTCCTCGGAGAGCTCCTCGTCCTCGGGACTCTTCCTCTGCGCCGTCACGCGGCCCCGCCGTCCTCGTCGCCGCGGCGGCGGTGCACGAGGCGCGACCAGGAAGCTCCAGCCGATGGCTCGATCGGCTCGATGTCGCCCGTCACTGCGGCTCATTGCCCTGGGTTGGGGATGCGCGCGCTCTGCGCGAGCTCGACGCCGTGCTGACCTCGGCCCGGATGATCCTTCGCCAGACCGTGACCGCGGCGAGCCAGCCGACCATGTAGCCGACGATCCCGCCGATCAGGGCGCGCAGGAGCACCGAGGAGATCAGCTCGCCGTGCATGTAGGCGGCGAGGCCCGCGATGGCGAAGCCGGCTATCCCGCCCATCCCTTTCCCGCGGCGGATCTCGGCCATCGCGCGCGCGTCGTCGGGGTTCGCCGGAGCCGGCGCCTCCTCGACGTCGACGGGCGCTTCGTCCTCTGCGTCGTGGTTTCGTCCGCTCACGGGAGGATCCGAGGCGAGCCTGTAGGGATCGGCCGGAACGAGGCGCTGCCATCCGAGGTCGCGGAGATCTGGATCCCGGCGCGGATCGCCGCCGAGACAGCCGGGCCGGGGCCGGCGGGCCGTCGAGATGCGTGAGCAGCAGCCGGTCGACTCGGAGCTTCTCGGAGGCCACGCCGATGAACGCGTCGACGCCGGCGGGGTCGAGCGTGCCGGGCAACACCAGATGGGTCTCGTGCGCGTCGATCGGCCCCAGCAGCATCGCGAGGCGCGCCCAGCCGTTCTCGTCGCGGGGCGCGACGCCCGGCGTGTCGACGATCACGATCTCGGCCCGCGCGATCCGCTCGAGCGCGAACTCGACCAGCCCGGGTGATCGGCCGAGATCAGCTCGACGTCGAGCCCTTCGGTCTGCCGGCCGAGCTCGAGGGTCTGGCGGACGGGCTCGAGGCTGAGCGCGACAACGCGGCGGCCGGCGGCGGCGTGGGCGTCGCACAGGCGCGCGGCGGAGGTCTTGCGCCCGCTTCCCGGGGCGCCGACGAGCGCGATCACCCGGCGGCGGAAGCGGCCCTGGAGCCGGCGCGTCGGGATCCGGCTTGCGAGCATCTGGCGCACCTGGTTCTCGAACGGCTCGACCGGATCGAAGGTCCGCAGCTGCGCGTCGGCGTCCGAGACGATGCTCTCGGCCAGGCGCAGGTCGAGCCCGGCCCGCGTCAGCGAGAGCGTGATCGACGTGGGCGGTGCAAGCGTCGCGGGCAGGAAGGCCGGCTCCGCCAGCGGCTCGAACAAGCCTCGGCCGGCTCAGCTGCTCGGCGACCACGGCCGGGTGAGCCACTACGACAGGCTCCGGGATCACGACCGGCTCGGGGATCACCGGCGCCGGCTGGCGCTCGTACGCATCGGCCAGCGTCGAGGCGAACACGGACGTGTCGCCGAGCAGGCTCTGGAACAGGTCTCCTCCGTCGTCTTCCTCACCGCTGTCCGCAAACGACATCACGGGTGCGTACGCGTTCCCGAGCGCGCTCGCCGGCATCGCGACCGGCTTCGGCATGGCCGCGGGCTCGGGCGGGCACTCGACCTCGATCTCGACGCACTTGCGGCCGAAGAAGCCGCCGATCCCGCCGACGATCCCCTCGCGCTGGCGCAGCACGATCGCCTCGTCGCCGAGCTCCTGGCGCACCGCGCCGAGCGCGGCCTCGAGGTCGTCGGCGCGGAACGTTCGGGTCTCCACTGAGCTCATCTACCGACCATCCTTCAGTTGGGCATTCATGCGATCACCGTCCCGTCTGACCTGACCGGGATGCCCGGCAGGACCTCGTTGTAGGAGATGACCGGCAGCTGCGGGAAGGCCTGCTCGACGAGCGTGCGGACGTGGCGGCGGATGCGGCTCGAGCAGAGCATCACCGGGCGGCGGCCGAGATTCGTTGCCTTCTCGATCTCGCGGCCGAGTGCCGCGAGCAGCGCCTCGGCGCGGGCGGGCTCCATCGCCAGCCGCTCGCCGTCCGAGGTCTGCGCGAGCGACTCGAGCACCTCCTGCTCGACGCCGGGCCCGAACGAGATCGCCGGAAGCACCCGCTCCTCGTCGAGGTAGCCTCCGGTGATCGTGCGGGCGAGCGCCTGGCGGGCCGCCTCGACGAGCGCTGCGGGGTCGCGGGTCGTCGTGGAGCGGTCGCCGATCGCCTCGAGGATCGAGCCGAGATCCCGCACCGACACGCCCTCTCGCAGCAGTTGCTGGAGCACGCGCTGGACCTCGCCGAGCCCGAGCTTGTCGGGGACGACGTCCTCGACCGCGGCCGAGTTCTCTCCTTGAGCGCGTCGAGCAGCCGCTTGGTCTCCTCGCGGGTGAGCAGCTCGGCGGCGTTCGCGCGGATCGTCTCCGTCAGATGCGTGACGATCACCGACTCGGCGTCGACGACCGTGTAGCCGAGCGCGTCCGCCTCCGCCTGCGCGGCCTCCTCGATCCAGACGGCGGGCAGGCCGAAGGCCGGCTCGATGGTCGGGATGCCGGCCAGCCCGGGCATCGCGTCGCCGGTGTTCATCGCGAGGCGGTGGCCCGCGATCACGCGCCAGCGGGCCGCCTCGTTGCCGCGAACCTTGATCACGTACTCGTGCGACTCGAGCGAGACGTCGTCGAAGATCCGGACCGGGGCGATCACGATCCCGAACTCGGAGGCGATCTGCCGGCGGATCACGCCGACCCGCGCGAGCAGGCCTCCGCCGCGCGCCTTGTCGGCCATCGGCACGAGGCCGAACCCGATCGCGAGCTCGAGCGGGTCGACGACGAGCGCGTCGAACGCGGCATCGGCGCTCGACGGCGCCTGGGGCTCGGCGGCAGCCGCTGCAACGGCTGTCTCCGCGCCTCCTCGTTCGCTTGCTGCTTCTTGACTGCGCGGCCGATGAAGACGAGGGCGCCGCCGACCAGGAAGAACGGGATCTTCGGCAGGCCCGGGACGAGGCCCATCGCCATGATCACGCCGCCGGCGAGCGTCGGTGCGATCGGCTGGCCGAGGATCTGGCCGGTGATCTCGCGCCCGAGGTTCGCGGTCGCCGCCGAGCGCGTGACGAGGATGCCGGTCGCGGTCGAGATCAGGAGCGCCGGGATCTGGGCTGCGAGGCCGTCGCCGATCGTCAGCAGCGAGAAGGTGTGGATCGCCTCGGAGAACGACATCCCCTGCTGCATCACGCCGACGACGATCCCGCCGAAGAGGTTGATCGTGACGATGATCACGCTGGCGATCGCGTCGCCCTTGACGAACTTCGAGGCACCGTCCATCGCGCCGTAGAAGTCGGCCTCGCGGGAGATCTCCGAGCGTCGGTCGCGCGCCTGGGCCTCGGTGATCTGGCCGGCGTTCAGGTCGGCGTCGATCGCCATCTGCTTGCCGGGCATCGCGTCGAGGGTGAACCTCGCCGCGACCTCGGCTACGCGCCCGGATCCGGTCGTGATCACGACGAACTGGATCACGATCAGGATCAGGAAGACGACGAGCCCGACGACGACGTTCCCGCCGACGACGAACGTCCCGAAGGCGTGGATGACGCTGCCCGCGTCGCCCTGGCTGAGCACGAGCCGGGTCACGCTGATGTTGATCGCGAGCCGGAAGAGCGTCGTCAGCAGCAGCAGCGACGGGAAGGAGGCGAAGTCGAGCGCCTTCTTCACGTACATCGTCGCGGCGATGATCACGAGCGCGCCCGCGATGTTCAGCGTCACGAGCAGGCTGATCATCCCCGTCGGGAGCGGGACGATCATCATCACGACGACGACCACGACCGCAAAGACCGCGAACAGGTCGCTGCGCGCAAGCAGGCGGCGCGCGAAATCGTCCAGAGACGAGGTCGGGGTCGGGACGACAGCCTCCATCAGCAGGCGTGGTGCGAAAGGGGACGCACGGCAAGGGCCGTAATCGGTTGGCCGGCCGAGCTATTGAGCGTCAACGGGTGGCGAGGGCGGCCTGCGTGCGACGGCGGCGCGCCCGGGCCCGGCCGGCGGCGGTGCGGAAGACGTAGGCGAGCACCTCGGCGACCGCGACGAAGAGCGCCTCGGGGATCATCGCGCCGATCTCGACCTCGCGATACAGCGTCCGGGCGAGCGGCTTGTTCTCGACGAGCGGGATGCCGTGCTCCTCGGCAGCGGCGCGAATCGCGGCGGCGATGTGGTCGACTCCCTTCGCCACGACCTCGGGCGCCGGCAGCTCGGGGTTGTACCGGAGTGCGACGGCATAGTGGGTCGGGTTGACGATCACGACGTCCGCGGTCGGGATGTCGTTCATCATCCGGCGGCGGTTCATCTGCATCTGCCGCCGGCGGATCGCGCCGCGAACCTCCGGCGCGACGTCGCTCTGGCGGGCTTCCTGCTTGACCTCTTCCTTGGTCATCATCAGCGACTTCGAGATCCGGTGGCGCTGCCAGACGACGTCGATCGCGGCGAGGACGACGAGCACGCCGAGCACGCGCCAGGCGATCGCCTCGATCCGGCTGCCGGCCTGCACGGCCAGCTCGCCGGCCGGGATCCCGACCATCGCGCCGAGCTGCGGCAGCTCCGACCAGATCGCGAGGAACGCGATCCCGCCGATCGTCCCGAGCTTGACGAGCGCCTTGCCGGTCTCGACGAGCCCGTTCACGCCGAACACCCGCTTCAGGCCCTTCGCCGGGTTCAGGTTCGAGAACCGCGGCTTGAGCGCCTCTGCGCTCCACTTGAACTCGACCTGGGCGACGTTCGCGGCAACACCGGCGATCAGCGCGGCCGCGAGGATCGGTGCGATCACGAACCCGAACGACTTCAGCGACTGGACCATCAGCGCCTCCATGTTCGAGGAGGACACGCCGTTGTTGTCGCCGGAGTGGCTGAGCCCGGACTTCAGGATCGCCTCGAGCGAGCCGAGCAGCTTCGGCGCCGTGAGCACGAGCACGGCGAGGACGGCGATCAGCCCCGCGGCCGAGTTGGCGTCGTTCGAGCGGGCGACCTGGCCGCGGCGGCGCGCCTCTTGCCTGCGCTTGCCGGTTGCCTTCTCGGTACGGCCGTCGCGGTCCGCCATCAGTGGATCCTGAGAGCGATCAGCGTCTGGGTCATCGCCTGCTGGGCGAGAGTGCCGATATCGCCCGCGACGAAGGCGAGCGACGCGCCGATCGCGGCGAAGCCGACGAGGATCTTCGCCGGGATCCCGACGACGAAGACGTTCATCTGCGGCACGGCACGCGCGATGAAGCCGAACGCGACGTCGACGAGGACGAGCGCGAGGATCACCGGGGCGCCGATCTCGAGGCCGATCATCGCCACCTGTTGCAGGTCGTTGGTCGCGAGCAGCGCCGAGGCTCGTCGGGCTCGGCATCTCGTTCGACCGGGATCAGGCGGTAGCTCGCGGCCAGCCCTTCGATCATCAGCCGGTCACCGCCGATCAGCAGGAAGACGAGGATCGCGAACAGGCTGTAGAACTGCCCGAGGATCGCCGACGGCGCCGAGGTCATCGGGTCGATCAGCGCCGCGTACGAGAAGCCGATCATCGTGTCCATGATCGAGGCGGCGAACTGGATCGCCGCTGCGACGGCCCCCAGCCCGAGCGCGAGCGCGAGGCCGACGATCACCTCCTTCACCATCACCGGCACGATCGCGAGCCCGGACGGCATCGTCGGTCGGCGGTCACGAGCGGCGTCAGGCTGAACGAGATCGCGCCCGCCAGGATCAGCTTCGACCTGCATCGGGATCATCCGGCCGGAGAACACGGGCGCGAGCACGAACAGGCCCCCGACCCGGGCACATCACGATCACGAAGGCGACGACCTGGTCGCCGGCGAACTCGGGCAGGGAGACCGTCACGGGCCGACGAGCGTGGGGATGCTCAGGAAGAGCTGCTGGGTGTAGCCGACGAGCTGGCCGAGCATCCACGGGCCGGCGACGAGACCACGCCGCCGGTCACGAGGATCTTCGGGATGAACGAGAGCGTCACCTCCTGGATCGAGGTCGCGGCCTGGAAGATCGAGACGAGCAGGCCGACGACGAGCCCGGCGATGAGGAACGGCGCGGAGACCTCGAGCGTGATCGTCATCGCGTGGATGGCGAGCTGGGTGACCGTGTCCGAGTTCATGGTGCCTCCTGGGGTGGTTCGCGTCAAGCCCGTTCAGTGGAACGAGGCGACGAGGGACTGGATGACGAGGTGCCACCCGTCCACGAGCACGAACAGCAGGATCTTGAACGGCAGCGAGATCAGGACCGGGGGCAGCATCATCATCCCCATGGACATCAGCGTCGACGACACGACCATGTCGATGATCAGGAACGGCAGGTAGATCAGGAACCCGATCTGGAATGCGGTCTTGAGCTCCGAGATGATGAACGCCGGGATCAGGACGTGGGTCGGCACGTCGGCGCGGGTCTTCGGGATCTTGCTGTGCGAGAGCCGGACGAAGAGCGCGAGATCCGCGGTGCGCGTCTGCTTGAACATGAACGTGCGCAGCGGCTGCTCCGCCCGGAGGACGCCTGCTTGCCGTCGATGTGGTGGGCCATGTACGGCTTGACCGCGATCTTGTCGATCTTGTGGAACGTCGGCGCCATCACGAACAGCGTCAGGAAGAACGAGATCGCCGACGAGGATCTGGTTCGGCGGCATCGTCGGCGTCCCGAGCGCGTTCCGCACGAAGCCGAGCACGATCAGGATCCGCGTGAAGCCGGTTACCGCGAGCAGCACGCCGGGGAGCACCGTGATCAGCGAGAGCAGGATCAGGATCTGGATCGGCGTGGCGGCGCTGTTCGTCGAGACCGCCGTCGACGGCGAGGATCACTTGCGCACCGTCTGCGAGCGCAGCCGCTACGAAGCCGCCCCAGCCACCGCCGCTGCTGTCGGTCGGCCGCAGGGGCGGCGGCTCGCCGTCGATCTGCGCCCAGCGCCGCGCTCTCCTCGGCCGAGTAGACCCGGATCGGCGAGACGCCGTGCTCGGCGCTGCCGACGAGGACGATCTCGTCCCGACCTGCACCAGATGGAGCGCCCGGTTCGGCGCGAGCACCGTGGTCGCGATCACGCTCATCCGGCCGTCGCTCTTGCCGCCGCCGCTTGTTGTGGCCGTAGCGCTTCAACAGCCAGTAGATGCCGAAGATGAGGGCGACGACGATGATAGCCCGATCCCGGGCGCATGAGACGCCGCTCGAGGCCGCGACGTGGTGCGCGCCGGCCGACCTCGGGTGCGTGACCGCCCGGGAGCTGCGTGTGGTCGTGCGGAACGGTGTCCTTCCCTGCTGGGCCTTGTCGTGGACTTTCCGTGCGAGGCCCGCGGCCGCGTGAAGGCCGAGCTCAGGGCACGCGCGGCAGCAGCCCGCGGCCAGGTCTGTCGGGGACGACCGAACAACACGGGGCCGTAATCGTCAGCCCCCGGCCGGGTTGAGCAGACCGCGCCGGTCGTCGTAGGCACGTCCGTTCCGGCACCTCGGGGACAGTCCCCAGACATGTCTCGGCACGAGCCATGGTCCGGGGACTGTCCCCCACGTTGTCCCCGCCGGCCACGCCTGGGGACAGTCCCGCAGACGTGTCTCCTCGAGCTAGCCCGGGGACTGTCCGCGAGCGTAGGCCCCCCGGACACGGCTTGGACGAGATACCGGCCCACTATGCTCCGAGGTCGTCCGGTCGCGCCGAGGTCCGGGTGCGGCGCCCTCCCGGTTCCCTCGGCCGCGCTCCCTCGCCGCTCCGCCGACGGTCGTTCGCGCGATCGGGGTCGTCAAAACCGGGTGCGACATCAACGGAAACCAGGATCGGCCTCGTCGCGTGACGGGGCGATCCAGACGGGTCGTTCCCCCTTTCCCCCCGATCTGCGAGGTCCGCTTCCGATGTCAGCTTCGATCGCAGTCCCCCTGCCGAAGTAGTCGCTTCACCCTTCGCTCCACCGGCCGGGCCGTTTCGACCGGCAGCCGCCGCCTCACCGGCGCCGAGGCCGAAGCGCTCTGGCGCGCCTGGAAGGATCGCGGCGATTCCCGCTCGCGCGACCGGCTCGTGCTCGCCTACTCGCCGATGGTCAAGTACCTCGCCTCGCGGAAGGCGCGCGAGCTCCCCTCGCACTGCGAGCTCGACGATCTCGTCTCGTGCGGCGTGGTCGCGATCATCGAGGCGGTCGACCGCTTCGATCCCGCCAAAGGCGCGACGTTCGAGCAGTACGCCTGGACGCGCGTCGCCGGCTCGATCGTCGACGAGCTCCGCCGCCAGGACCGCGTCTCGCGCTCGTCGCGGACGCTCGCGCGCCGATCGAGCGGACGCAGGACCGCTGGCTCGTGAAGCACGGCCGGCAGCCGACGAGAGCGAGCTCGCCGACGAGCTGAAGATCGGCCTCGCCGAGCTGCGCGAGCGCACCGGCGAGGTCGACCGCGCCCACGTCGTGTCGCTGAACGCGCCGGCCGGCGACGAGCAGGGCGGCGAGATCGGCGAGACGATCGGCGCGGCCCCCGGCCCCGACGATCCCGACCGCGCGCTCCTCGCCCGCGAGAAGACCGCCGTCTTCAAGGCCGCGATCGCCACGCTCTCCGACCGCGAGCGCGACGTGCTCACGCATGGTCTACGTCCAGGGCCTTCCGGGCGCCGAGATCGGCCGCATGCTCGGCGTGACCGAGTCGCGCATCTCGCAGATCCTCGGCTCCGCCCGCCACGAAGCTCCGCGCCGAGCTCGACCCGCAGCTACGACGAACGGCCGTCCGAGCCGCTCGTGAGCCTCCTCGACGCCAGGGCCGTCGGCTCGGCTGCGCGGCGAGACGATCTCGGTGACCCGGAGGCCGAACTCCTCGTCGATCGCGACCACCTCGCCGCGCGCGATCCGCTGGCCGTTGACCAGCAGGTCGACCGGCTCGCCGGCCATGCGGTTCAGCTGGATCAGCGTGCCGGGCGCGATCGCGAGGGTCTCGCGGATCGTCATCGTCGTGCGGCCGATCTCGACCGCGAGCTCGACCGGCAGGTCGAACACGAGCCACAGGTCGCGTCGCGGCCGAGATGCCGGCGTCCCGGCGACGATCTCCTCGTAGGCGAGCCTCCACCGGCGGCGGCGCGGTCTCGGCGACGACCTCGGCGGGCTCATGAGCAATCGCGCCTCGTCCATCGCGCCCTTCGAGACCGCTCGTCGCTCATTGGACTGCCAGATCGGTGAACAGGACCTGGGTGACCGGCTCGTCGGTCGTCCGCTTAGACCGCTTCAGGATCGTGGCGAGCAGCGCGTCGCGCGACGAGCGGTGATCAGCGGTCGGGCCGCGATCCCGGTCAGCTCGTCGGTGATGATCGCGCGCACCGCGGAGTCCTCCGGGCAGCGTCACCGGCAGCCCCGTCGGTCGACGCCGGCGGCGCCGTCGGTCAGGAGCAGCGACGACCGACAGCTTCGCCGTAGTGGCCGCCGGCGAGGTTGACGATGAACGGGTTCGAGAGCGGCACGAGCGTCGCCGTGCGATCTTCCTTGGCGGCGGCCGGCTTGGGCGAGAGCACGAACGTGTACGCCGCGAAGAGCACGCCGAGGAGAATCGGAATCGGCACGATGAACTTGAGTTTTCTCTTCATTTCAGGCCCCGACCTAGTTGAACGTGCGGGTTCCGCAGGACGACGATGTCGACGCGACGGTTCAGGCTCCGCCCGCTGGCCGTCGCGTTGCTCGCCACCGGGTCCTGCTCGGCCGTAGCCGGTGACCGAGAGGCGCGTCGCCGGGAAGCCGCTGTGCGCCCACGTGCTCGAGCACGGCGCTCGCCCGGGCCGCCGAGAGCTCCCAGTTCGACGGGAACTGCGGACGTCGAGATCGGCACGTTGTCGGTGTTCCCCTCGACCCGGACCGGGTTCGGCATCTCGTCGGTCGCGAGGATGTGCCAGATTGCGGTCAGCAGCGGCAGCGACTGCGGCTTCAGCACCGCCTGGCCCGAGGCGAACAGCACCTTGTCGGTCAGCAGCCGGATCACGAGCCCGCGCTCGTCGATCGAGGTGTGGATCGTCTTCTCGAGCCCGAGCTTGCGCGCCGCCTCGTTACCTCGCGCCGCACCTGCCGCAGGTTGTCGATCTCGTCCTGCCCAGGCTCGCGTTGATCTCCGCGTCGGATCGTCTGCGAGATCGTGTTCGGATCCGGGAACGCCGTCGGCGAGGTCGACGAGGTCGGGTCGATGTTCTGGATCTGCGTCCCCTCCGGGTTGAGGATCGCGGTGCCCCCGTAGGATCCCCGAGTCGCCTGCAGCACCTTCCCGGAGAACGCCTGCGACAGCGAGCTCTTGAGCGCGGCGAACTTGGAGATGTTCACCGACGAGATCGACCAGAGCACGATGAACAGCGCGAGCAGCAGCGTGACCATGTCGGCGTAGGTCAGGAGCCAGCGCTCCGAGCTCGCCTCCTCCTCGTGCGCGCCGTGCGCCGCCGCCGGTTGGGTCGGGCCGCTCATGGCTCATTCCCGCCCCGGCGCCGGCAAGCCGGCGCCTCCGCTCTCGAGCTCCGTCGAGCCTACGGTCATGCCGCCGCCGCCTCGGGTGCCCGAGCGCCGGCTCCTCGGCCCTTCTTCTCCTCCGCGGCCGTCCTCGCGCCGGCGTCCGGCGGGATGAACGTCTCGAGCTTCTCGGCGAGCAGCCGCGGGTTGTCGCCGGCCTGGATCGAGAGGATCGCCTCGAGCAGCATCGTCCGGTACTCGACCTCGCACCGCGAGAGCTCCTTGAGCTTGTTCGAGAGCGGCAGGAAGATGCATGTTCGCGCTGCCGACGCCGTACAGGGTCGCGATGAACGCGCCGGAGATCGCGTGGCCGAGCAGTCCGGGCTGGTCGAGGTGCTCGAGCACGTGGACGAGGCTCATCACGGTGCCGAGGATCCCGAGCGTCGGCGCGAACCCGCCGGCGGTCGACCAGAAGCGCGCGTTGTTCGCGTGGCGCTCGGCCATCCCGTCGATCTCCGACTGGAGGATCGCGCGGACGAGGTCGGAGTCCGCGCCGTCGACGACGAGCTGCAGCCCCTTCTGCGTGTACTCGTCGCGAGCTCGGACGAGGTCGTTCTCGAGCGCGAGCAGGCCGTCCTTGCGGGCCTTCTCGGCGAGCTTGACCATCTGCTTGGAGGCGGCGGCGGGATCGATCTCGACTCCCGTGAACGCGATCTTCGCCGTCTGCACGGACGTGCTCATCATCTGTCGCGTTCGTGGATGCGAACGTCGCCCCGGCCGTCCCGCCGAACACGATCAGGATCGCCGGGATGTTGATGAACGCGACCGGGTTGCCGCCCTCCATGATCACGCGAGCAGCAGCATGCGCGAGCGTGCCGCCCGATGCCGATGGCGGTGTATCGCTTTCACAGAGCTCCGATCCTTCGGGTCAATTCGCGGCCCTCCTTGGCCACGCCGTACCGCTCGTGCTGCGGTTACGACGCTCGATCTCCTGCTGTGCTCATCGGCTTCACGGCGCCCCCTACTTGAGGGATCGCCGCGATCTTCTTACACGTGGTTCGGCGGAAGGTGCGCGACGGTGGCGAGACCGACCGCCCGCTGCCTGCTCAGAGCCTCTTCGGCCCCTCGAGCGCCCGGGAGACGACCGCGCCCGCCAGTCGCGGACGAGCGCGGTCACCTCCTCGGCCGTCTCGGCCACGACGAGCTTCGACGCGTTCGTCATCGAGACGACGGTGTCGGGCGTCGTCTCGATCATCGCGATCAGGTCCGGATTGACGTACACCGGCTCATCGGGTGGGTCAGTCGGTGAAGCGGGATCACGGCCTGTCCTCCTTTACCTACGGGTTTACGAGCGGCCGAGGTTGACGAGATCCTGGAGCATCTGGTCGGCGGTCGAGATCACGCGGCCGTTCGCCTGGAATCCGCGCTGGGCCTCGATCATGTTCGTGAACTCGGCCGCCAGGTCGACGTTCGACATCTCGAGCGAGCCGGCCGCGATCGTGCCGAGGCCGTTCGTGTCGCCGGGGACGCCGACAGTCGGGGTGCCCGAGTTCGGCGACTCGATGAAGTTCGTGCCGGGCGCGCGCGTGAGGCCCTCGTCGTTCGGGAACTTGGCGAGCGTGACCTGCGCGAGCGCCTTCGAGGTGCCGGTGGTCGCGTCGATGTAGTTGACGATGCCGTCCTGCCCGATCGAGACCGACGACGCCGTGGCCGGGATCGTGATCTGCGAGTCGGCGGTGCCGAACGTCGGGGGCGGGCCCTGCGTCGCGGCGCGCGCGGCCGAGGACGTACATCCCGTCCTGGGTGACCAGGTTGCCGGCCGAGTCGGTCGTGAAGTTGCCCGCTCGTGTGTAGCTGACGGTGCCGAAGGTCGGCGGCGTCCCGGCGTCTGGATCGAGGCGACCCGGAAGAAGCCCTCGCCCTGGATGGCGAGGTCGAACGGGTTGTTGGTCGTCTGGATCGCGCCGGCGCCCATCATGCTCGAGATCGACCCGAGCTGGACGCCGAGGCCGATCTGCTCGGCGTTCGTGCCTCCGAGGCTGGCGGACGGGCCGCTGGCGCCGGACTGGAGCTCCGAGAGCGCGTCCTTGAAGCTGACGGTCGAGCCCTTGAACCCGACGGTGTTCACGTTCGCGATGTCGTTCGCCGTCACGTCCAGCATGGTCTGGTGAACACGCAGACCGCTGATCGCGGCGAAGAGGCTTCTCATCATGGCTGGTTGTTCCCCTCTCTTGGTGCTACGGAGTTGCCGAGGTTGACTGGGTTTGGGAGGTCGTCTGTGAAGTCGTCTGCGAGGTCGGCTGGGAGGTCGTTTGTGAGGTCGGCTGGCTGACGCTCGTCACGGCGTCGGGCGTGACCTTCTCGCCTCCGACGTCGAGCACGACGCTGCCGCCGGCGACCGAGACCGATCCGACCAGGCCGGAGCCCGTCGAGCCGTCGGCCCTCGTGAAGCCGACGTTCCGGCCGATCAGGTCGACTCCCTGGGTGACGGACGTCGCGGTGACGAGGCCGGCCAGGGACTGGCTCGCGTTGGTCTGCTGCTCGAGAGCGGAGAACTGCGCGAGCTGGCTCATGAACTGCGAGCTGTCGGTCGGGCTCGTCGGATCCTGGTTCTTCAGCTGCGTCACGAGCAGCTTCAGGAAATCGTCCTTGCCGAGCACCGCGCTCGGCGTGTTGTTGACGACGCTGGTGGTCGGCGGCGTCGAGAGCGGTGAGGTGGTCGGGTCGGTGGTCGTCATTGCGTGATCTCCTTACGCGAGCACGTCGACGGTGCTTCCGGCAGCCGGGACGCGAAGGTGCGAGATGGTGGTGGTCGTCGTGTCGTCGTCGTCTTCGAGCGATGCGCCCGACGTGCCTCCGGGGGTCGAGGGCAGGTTCGCGTCGCCGTCGGGCGGCGGTGGTCTTCTGGCCCGGCCTGGGAGATGTCGAGCCCGAGGACGGTGAGCCCCTGGGCCTCGAGCGCCCGCTTGAGGTCTCCGGTCGTGGAGCCGAGGGCCTGCACGGCCGCCGCACTCGATGCGGTCACGGTCGCCCGCACTCCGTCGGTGCTGTAGCGCAGCCGGATCTCCACGTGCCCGAGCTCGGGCGGGCGCAGGTCGATCCTGGCCCGGCCGACGCCGGTCCTGGCGCTTGTCTGTATTACTGCACGCGCGACCGACGGGAGATGCTCGAGACGTGAGCTGACGACCACCGGCACGGCGGCTGCGGGCTCGCTGATCGGAGCGGTGGGCCGTCCTGCGTCTGAGCGACCGCCGCGGGTGCAGTCGGCGAGGCGGCGGCGGAGGGCGCGGGAGCGGCGGCACCGACGTGAGGCCCGTTCGGGTGGACAGCAGCGAGGAGCCGAGCCTGAGTCGGCGCCGCGGCGCTCGCGGACCGAGCCGTCTCGGGCCTGGCGACTGCGCCCTCGCGTCGGCGCCGTCTTTGGCACTTGCGGAGAGGGCGGCTCGGAGCCCGCGGTCTGCGCCGCCGGAGCATCGACCGCGCTCGGGCGCGATCTTGCCCGCCGGGTTCTGCGGGCCCGGGGCGAGGATCGGCTCGGCGACCGTCCCGGCCTGCGCTGCCGTCTGCGCGTCGGTACCCGGCGAGGGCGTGGGCTGAGGCGCGACAACGGCCGGGTCCGGCGGAACCTGAACGGGAGCGCCCGGCGCGGCCGGAGCGGGCACGGCGGCAGCAGCGGGCAAATCGGGAGCGGCTGGTGGAGCAGCGGCAATAGCGACGCCGGTCTCCGCGACAGCCACGGGAGGGGCCGCGGCTACGACGGCCGCGACATCTGCGAGAGCGTCGGCAGGGGCGGCCTTCGAGCCCTTCGTATCCTTCGCGTCCTTGCCGTCGGCGTCGCCGGGCTTGCCGGCTGCCGGGTCGACCTTTCCGCCCGCAGCAGCCTCGGCGGCTGCGCCGTCGAGGGCCTGGAGGAACGTCGGGACCAACGAGCCGGGTGTGGGCGCCGCGGCGGCTTCGGGAGCAGCGCCGGTAGCAGGGGTCTGCGCGCCGGGCAGGACCGGCGCCGGCGAGGCGACGGGAGTCACTGTGTGAGCCCTGAGGTCGGTGCCAGCCCTGAGGCCGTCGTCGAGGTCGAGGCTACGCCCAGCTTCGACATGATGCTCGAGACGTAGTTCTGGGTCTCGGCATAGGGCGGGACCCCGCCGTACTTCTCGACCGCGCCGGAGCCGGCGTTGTAGGCGGCGAGAGCGAGCTCGGTCGAGCCGCCGAACTTGTCGAGCAGTCCCTTGAGGTAGCGGGTGCCGCCGTCGATCGCCTGGGCGGGGTCATACGGGTTGCTGACGCCGAGCCCGCTCGCGGTGCCCGGCATCAGCTGCATCAGCCCCTGGGCGCCGGCAGCGCTGGTGGCCGAGGGATCGAATCCTGATTCCTGCGAGATGACCGCGCTGATCAGCGACGGGTCGACGCCGTAGCGCTGGGAGGCCGAGTCGATCAGGCCGGTGAACGCAGAGGAGCCGGCGGACGCTCCCGGTTCTCGCGGTTGCGGTCGCCAGGGTCGCCGCGAAGCTCGTCGCGGGAGCGGCGGCGGGGGGCTGGGGCTGGAGCTGCTGCACCGGCGCCATGAGCTCCTGCACGCGCTCGAGGGCCGTGGCCAGGCTCATCGGGCGTCCCTGAGCCGCCGGTCGTAAAGCAGGAGCGACACCTCGTTGAGCCGCCCGAGCTCGGCCCGCTCCAGCTCGATCCGGTGCTGCTCCTTGCGGCGGAGCTTCAGCTTCTCGAGCGTCTGGCGCTTGCGGGAGGCCTCGATCAGCAGGTTCCGCTGGGCCTCGATGCGACGCTCCTGAACGATCATCGCGTCGGCCGCAGCGACGCGGGCGCTCTCGCGCCGTTGCAGGTAGGCGTCGGTCGCCAGGATGTCCCAGGCGGAGACCTCGCCACCGTCGACGACCGGGATGCTCGTCCGGGCCTGCTCCAGCAAGACGGTCGCCACGGCGAGCTCGCGCTCGCGCGCCAGGCCGACCGAAGCTCGGCCGCGAGCTCGACGCGTGAGGCCGTCTCGGCGTGCTCGCTCAGGGAGCGAATTGATTCCAGCTGGAAGCGAAAAGGACGCATGGGGACGGCCGGGTTATCGACAGCCCCACTACCGGGTTGAGCCACCGCCGCCGCTCAACATCCGGGCACCGCGAACGATGACACGTGCGTGACGCGTCCCCGCACGGAGAGCCTGCAGTGAGCGACGAGATCGCCGACGAGCCGCTCGAGCAGCCCGCCGATCAGCAGCTCGACGCGCCCGCAACCGAACCGGTGGACGTGCCCGTTCCGGAAGCGGAGCCGCCGCCGAGGAGGCCGCCCGACGCCCGAGGTCGCAGTCCTACCGAAGGCCGAGCCCGACCCTGTGCTCGAGGAGGCCGCTCCCGAGAAGCCCGGCGTGACCCGCCGGCAGCCGCGCATCCGCGACATCGACTTCTCCCGGCCGACCAAGTTCGGCCAGGAGGACATCCGCCGGATCGTCCGCCTGCACGAGACCTTCTGCAGAGGCATCGGCACGCAACTCTCCGCCGAGCTCCGCCTGCCGCTCGAGTTCCAGCTGATCAGCACCACGCAGCTGAGCTGGGTGAGCGCAATCGCCGAGCTTCCGGCGGCGTCGCTCTTCGGGATCATGGATGTGCTGCCCGGGAAGGAGCGCGCGCTCGTGGCGTGCGAGCTGCCCCTGCTTGCAGTACTGCCTCGATCGGATGCTCGGCGGCGACGGCCTCGGCGCTCCGCAGCGGGTCGAGCTGACCGAGATCGAGCGCGCGCTCAGCCAGCGGCTGATGGAGCGCCTCGTCGCGCAGCTTTCGCTCGCCTGGGTCGAGTCGGTCGGAACCACGTTCGAGCTCAGGCACGTCGACACGCAGATCGCGAATGTCCAGGTCGTGGCGCCGAGCGAAGCCGTGCTCGGGCTCACCGTCGAGGTCAAGCTCGACCGTGGCTCCTCGACGTTCTCCGTCATCTTCCCGCACGTCGCTGTGGAGCCGGTGCTCGAGCAGCTGTCGGTAGCCCACTTCGGCGACCGGCAGGAGGTCGACTACGACCACGGCCCGGTTCGCGCTGCGCTGCTGCCGATCGAGGTCGAGATGCGCGTCGACGTCGGCGCGATCGAGCTGACGCTGGACGAGGCTCTCCGCCTCCAGCCCGGGACGATGCTCGAGTTCGGGCCGATCGAAGGCGGAGTACAGCTCTTCGGCGGTGAGACCGCCACCCACATCTGCAGGCCGGGCCGGATCGGCGAGTTTCGCGCCGTCGAGGTTCTCGCGAAGATGGGAGGCAAGGCGTGACGAGCGACGAAGCGCTCCTGCTCGTCGGCGAGTCGATCGCCGATGCGGTCGCCGACGTTCTCCGCAGCTTCGGCGGCGGGGTCGAGCGCGGCCCGGTCGCCCTCGCACCCAAGGGCGAGCTCGCGCTGCAGGGCCTGCCGCCGATCGGTGTCATCTCCTCCGCGGTCTACGTGAACGGCTCGACGGGCGGCAACGTCATCGTCATGGGCCGCAGGGCGGCCCGCAAGGTGAGCCTGCTCGCTCAGGGCGGCAACCCCGACGATGCCGGCGAGGGCCCGCTCTCGAGCGTCGAGCTGGAGGACATCGGCGCTGCGGCCGGCCGCCTGATCGACACCGCCGCGACGACGACCTCGGCGCTGCTCGAGGACGCGCTCGAGCTCGCTCCCGCCACGACCCGCGCCTACGAGTCGACCGGCGAGGCAATGGCCGGGATCGACCTCGCTCCCCGCGCGACATCTGTCACCTACACCGTCGCCGGCGAGACGATCCGCGCCGTGCACCTGATCCCGAACGCCTTGCTGATCCGGCTGACGCATGTCTTCGACGACCGCGCCGCCGCCCGCGAGCTCGAGCGCTTCGTCGATACGGAGAGCAGCGTCTCGGTGCCTCCGGAGTCGGTGCGCGAGGTGACGGTGAGCCTTCGCGCCGAGCTCGGCCGGACACGGCTGCCTCTGATCCACGCCTCGAGTCTCGACTCCGGCGCCGCGGTCACGCTCGACCGCCGGGTCGACGATCCCGTCGAGCTGTTCGTGAACGGCCGCCGCTTCGGGAAGGGCGAGCTCGTCGCCACCGGTGGCCGCTGGGTCGTCCGGATCACGGAGATCACGGGCATCCGCGACGCCGCGCGAGCCTGACGACAGCGGCCGAGGGCGCCCCCAAGGCACCCCCGGCCGGGTCTGTGGCTCCGGGCTGTCGCTACGAGGTGATCTGGGCCGCGGAGCTCGAATCCGTCGAGGCCGGCGGCACCTGCCGGTTGCCCCAGACATGGACGCGCTTGGCGGTGAAGGTCGCCTTGGCCGGATCGAAGCCGGGCGCCTTGAAGAAGCCGTCGGCCGAGAACACCACGCCGACACCTTCGCCGACCTTCAGGTCGGAGAACGCGATCCGGCGATGGTGCGGACCGGCGAGATACACGGTCTGCGAGCCGACCTGCAGCGTGATCGTGGTGTTGGCGAGCACGCCGTCGTAGGGCCCGGTCCGCTTGACGGAGACCTGGAAGCTCGAGGCACCTACCGAGCTGACGGTCCCGCCGACCCAGTGGCAGTTGCAGAACACATGGATCTTGGTGGCGGTCAGGCTCGATGCGTCGGCCCCGCGGGCGCGAAGCGAGACGAGATCTCCCGGCTGGATCGAGGCGAGCGCAATCGCCTGGTGGCGCGGCCCCTGGCTGATCCGCGTGTTGGACGGGACGGCAACGGTCACGGTCTGGCCGTTGAGGTAACCGTCGTTCGGTCCGGTCCAGAGGACGCCGACCGTGATCGAGGAGTCGCCGACGGAGCTCACGGAGCCGGCGAACCAGTGGCCGCGACCGAGCTTGCGCGCGGGTGACTGGGCGGTTGTGGTCGTGCCTGCCGTCGTCGTCGTGGTCGTCACCGGCGCCGGCGTCGGCACCGTGTGGTGGTCGTCGTCGTTACCGTCGTCGTCGGGCTCGTGTCGGCGGCGGCGAAGCCGGCGACCGCGAGAAACGCTGCGGCGGCGACGAGAAGGATCAGCTTGTGCATGGTCTTCTCCGTTCGATTCGGGGCACTGGGCGGTGGTTCGCGTGTTGCACTCGCTCACCATTGACACGTAGGGTTCGGCGAACGTGTCCCGAACGTAAAAACCGCGCAAGGCCGCACCTCAAGGGAAGGCGCGTTCGCGCCGATGAAAACGGCGTGGAACGTGTCGTCGTGCTCGTGCTCGGCTGTTTCCTCCTGCTCGCAGGGCCGGCCGCGGGTGCGAACACCCGTCAGTCCTGGGCCAGCGGCGCCATCGACGTGGTGACGAGCCATGGTCTCTTCCCCGGCAAGCCTGCGACCTTCCGCCCTGATGATCCGCTGACCGCCGGCGAGCTCGCCGGCATGTTGACGGCAATCGGCGCTCCCTCGGTGCACGAGCCTGCTGTCTCGGACGCCCGGGTCTCGATCGCGCGCCTCGACGCTTCCGTCGTCCGCGCTCTCGGCCTTCGCCCGCTCGCCGCTCAGTTCGCCGCCGTCGCCCGCAACGCGGGCCTCGACCCGCCGAGCCGCTTCGGCACCGAGGTCGTTGCACGCATGCTCGGCCTCCGCCCCGACCTGCCTCTCGGGCTGGACAGCCTCGAGCCTCAGCCGACGCAGACGGCCACCCGCGCCGAGGCTGCGTTCTCGGCTGCCCGCGTGCTCTCGCTCGGGCTCGAGACCGCGACGCCTGACCCGTCGCTGAGCCCGGTGGCCGCCGCCGATGCCGCAGGAGGAGTCCAGTACGTCAAGGCGATCAGCTCGGGCCTCGAGATCCCGGCTCTCTCACCGCTTCAGCGGGAGATCCTCCGCACCGCGGTCTCGCTGGTCGGCTACCCGTATGTCTGGGGCGGCGAGGACGAGAAGGTCGAGCCGGGCTTCGACTGCTCCGGCTTCGTCTGGCGGGTCTTCAAGCTCACGTCCTACGCCGACGCCCCCGGCCTCCCCGACACGCTGAAGGGCCGAACGGCCGCCCAGATGGCGCTCGAGGTGCCGAAGAGCGAGCGGATCCACCGCGCCGACCTCGAGCCCGGCGACGTCCTCTTCTTCCGCCCCACGCCCAGGGCCAAGGCAAGCCAGATCGACCACACCTCGATCTACCTCGGCAACGGCTGGATGATCGAGTCCGCCGGCCAGGGCGTCTCGCTCGGCCGGATCGAGTGGTACGACAAGCGATTCGCCTGGGCGCGAAGGCCGCTGGCCGAGATCGGGCTCGAACAGTTTCCGGCGCCGAAGGCGAAGGTCTAGCGCTACTTCCCGGCTCGCCGCTTCGCAGCCGCGACCGTCAACGACCCGTCATCGGCGATCCGGAGCAGCGACGACGGGAAGTCCTCTACGGAGAGCGTCCGCATGAACGACACCGACGCGCCGGAGGAGTCGTACACCGGCTCGCCCGCACCGACGAGTCGCACCGGGATCACGCGGCCGCCGAGGAACCGGCCGTCCCCGCTGAGCTTCAGCGAGAGCAGCGCGCTGAGCGAGAGGTTCCCGTCGGTCGCGAGGGTATTGGTGCCGGCGAGGTTCCCGAGGCTGTAGGCGATCAGGTGGTCGTGGTACCACTCGAGGCCGCGCAGGGTGTGCGGGCCCGAGGCGATCACGAGATCGGCGCCGGCGTCGATCATCGCATGGGCGAAGGCTCGCGGATCGCCGCGCTGCTCGCCGAGGAACACCTCGGGCCCGTTCGGCACGTGATCGGCCGAGGAGCCTTCGGCGCCGGCGTGCATGTAGACGACGACCACGTCCGCCTCCTTCGCCGCCTTGCGGACGAGCGCCGCCGTTGCCGGGATGTCGAGCAGGCTCTGCGCCCACGGATACGGCGCCGTGCCGATGAACGCGACCTTCACACCGCCGGCCTGGACGACCTCGATCTGCCCCGGAAGCCCGTCGTAGTCGAGGTTCGCCCCGCGGAGGGCGTTCATCGTCTCGCTCTGCGCGGCCGGCCCGTAGTCCATTGCGTGGTTGTTCGCGATGTTCATGATCGTGAATCCGGCGGCCCGGAGCGCCTTCGCCGACGACGGCTCGGCCCGGAAGGTGAAGCAGCTGTCGACGCCGTACGGCGCACATTTCGGCGAGCCGTCGACGGCGAGGACGCCCTCGAGGTTCCCGAACACGAGATCACCGTGTAGGTAACGCTCGATGCCGGCGAAGGTCGAGGAGTTGGCGCCGCTCCCGTTGAGGGCGATGTCGCCGCCGGCGACGAGCGTGAACGAGGTGTCGGACGCGGGCGGCCCGAGCCTTCGCCGCGGGATGCTTCGGCGCAGTGGTGACGCTCGTGGTCGCCGTGGTCGCGCTCGAGTGCGCGCATGCCGTGACGAGCCCCACGGCCAGCAGGCCGAGCACCGCGAGCCGTCCGCCCCACCTGGCCACCATCTATGAGAACTTACAGTCGGCTTACCCGGCCGGCCCGGGACAGGCGATAGACATCGGCGACCACCTGGGGGGTGCGAGCAGGCAGTGCGCGTCGTTCTGACGATCCATCATTATCTCGACCGCAACACGGGCTCGCCCGGATCGACGATCGCTCTCGCCGAGGCGTATCACCGCGCCGGGCACGATACCGAGCTGCTCTCGTTCGACGACCTTCCGGCGCGGTTTCGCACGCAGGCGCGCATGCTCGCCTTCCCTGCGCTCGTCGCCGCCCGGTTGGCCGGGTCGCTCGGGCGCTGGAGCGACGTAGTCGACGCCGCCACGGGCGACACCTGGCTCGTCCCGCGGGCCCGGCGGGTCGGCCCGGCGCTCTCGACCCGCTCCCATGGGCTCGAGCATCGCCTCCATCTCGAATACCTCCGCGACCACAGCGACGGCCGCGCTCCGCTGCGGCGGCGGTACTTCCTCTACCACGGCCGCGAACGACTCCGGGAGGTCGCAGTCTCGCTGCGCCGCTCCGACCTCGCGCTCTTCCTCAACCACGACGACCTCGAGTTCGCCGTCTCACGACTGGGCGTCAAGCGGACGCGTAGCCATCTGGTGTGGAACGGGATCGACGAGTCTCTGCTCGGGCTGCCGGCGCCGGTGGCTCTCGACCGTGAGGCGCCGGTCCGGCTCGCACTGATCGCTCGCCATACCTACGGCATGGGTGCCGCCTACTACGTCCCGGCGCTCGAGCGGATCCTGATGCGCCACCGGTCGGCGCGCGTCACGCTGCTCGGGTCGGGACTCCCCTCGGCGACGGTGCTCGGGGACTTCGCAGCTCCCGTGCGCGACCGCGTCTCGGTGGTGCCCTCGTACGACCGCGCCGATCTTCCGAGCCTGCTGGCCGGTCACGAGATCCTCGTCTCGGCCAAGTTCTCCGAGGGCTTCGGCAAGGGGCTGATCGAAGGGATGGCCTGCGGGCTCGCCCCGGTCGCCGCCGCCGCGTCCGGTCCCAGGACGATCCTCGAGAACGTGCGGACGGGCCTGCTCGTTCCGCCCCGTGACATTGAGGCCTGGATCGCGGCGGTCGAGCGGCTGATCGCCGACCCGGCGCTTCGGCTCCAGGTTCGCCGCAACGCCCAACTCGCGGCGCAGCGCTACTCGTGGGATGTCACAGCGGCCGAGCGGCTCGCGCTCTTCGAGACAGCGATCGCCGAGCGGTCAGGGACGCCGAAGAGCCTGCCGCGCGAGACGTGGCCCCGCCCGCCGGACGGCGTGGGCGAGGCGACTGCGGGCGGCGCCGTCGAGCCACACGTCGCGCACGAGCAGGTGGCGTAGGCCCCGCGGCGAGGCGTGCAGCTCGAGCACCGCGGCCTCGGCGGCCGCGGCGGCCCTGATCGCCCGCGGCGGCGGCGGGACGGGCCATTCCCGTGCGACGTGCTCCGCCGCCGAGACCTCCACCGCGAGCCGCGCCGGGTCGACGCGACCGTCCTCCGCCGAGGACGCCGCGGCCGCCTGGCCGAGAGAGTGCGCAGCCGCACTCGTGCGGCCCGCCGTCAGGAAGGCGCGAGCGTTCTCCTCGTAGAACCGGCGGCGAGGCACCGAGCCGGTCTTCGACCGCTCGTGCACCTCGAAGATCGAGACCACCCGGCGGAGGCTCTGGCTCTCGACCCCGGCCGAGAGCAGCCGCAGCCAGAGATCGACGTCCATCGCCAGCTCGTACGACTCGTCGAGCCAACCGGCGCGATCGAGCGCAGAGCGGGTGAAGAACGCGCCCGGCTGCGGGATCGACCAGCCCGTCTCGAGGCCGGACAGCGTAAGTCGCCGCGGCGCCCGCCAGACGAGCAGCTCGCGGCCCTCCTGCACGATCCGGCAGTTGCCGTAGACGAGCCCGAGCCCCGGCTGCTCGCGGAGGACGCGCACCGCCTCGGTCACCGTGCCCGGCAGCAGCACATCGTCGGCGTTCAGCCAGGTGAGGATCGATCCGCTCGCAAGGCCGAAGCCCTTGTTGATCGCCGCAGCCTGGCCGCCGTCCGGCTCGGACATCCACGTGATCCCGGGCGTGCCCCCGAGCAACTCGACGCTGCCATCGGTCGAGCCTCCGTCGACGACGATGTGCTCGACCGCCGGATGGGTCTGCGCCGCCACGCTCGCGAGGCAGCGGACGAGCCGCTCTCCCGGATTCAGGCAGGGCGTGACCACCGAGACGAGGGGGGCTTGCACCGACAATCTGTTCTCTCGCCCCGCCGACCCGGAACGCCCGTTTTGCAGGGGAAATCTACGTTAGCGATTTGTGCGCGACCGGCGCGGCTGCTAGTTTCCGCGGCCGTGACGTGCCGGAGCCTGTTCCCAGGCCGGTCTCGTTCTCAAACGGGGTCTGTCATACAGAGGCGGCGAAAGTCGCTGCTGCTGCTTGCCGGCGTATCGGCAGGCCTGCTCGTGGCTGCCCCCGCGCTCGGGACCTCGCCGATCGCCGAGAAGAAAGCCGAGGCCCAGCAGGTCTACGCGCAGATCGTCCAGCTCGATCAAAACCTCGCCGCCGCGGACGAGCGCATCAACCTCGCCAACCTGCGGCTCTCGCAGGTGGAGTATCAGCAGAAGGTGAACCGGCGAGAGCTGGTCGTCGCCAGGCACAACCTCACGCAGAGCCGGCAGATGATCGCCAAGCGGCTGGTCTCGATCTACACGACGACCCAGCCCTCCACGCTCGACCTCCTGCTGGGCTCGCGGAACATGAGCGATCTGATGACCCGGCTCGACAACGTCGACCGCCTTTCGGCCCTCGACCGTCAGGTGATCGGGCAGGTGGTCACCTTCAAGGGAGACGTCCTGCGCCATGCCCGCCGGCTGAAGAACGAGCGCGCCTACGCGGATCACTTGCTGGCCCAGCGCCGCGCCGAGCGCGCCTCGGTCGCCGCGCACATGTCCGAGCGCGAACGGCTGCTGAGCTCGATCAAGAGCGAGATCTCGACCCTCGAGGCGCAGGAGGCGGCGCGCCAGCTGCAGATGGCGCGTGACGCAGCGGCCCAGATCGCGGCTGCGCAGGAAGCGCAGCAGCAGGCGGCACAGGCAACCGTGGTCGGCGCGAGCGCCCAGACGCCCGAGGGCGCGACCTACGTGCCTTCCTCGTCCTACGGCAGCTCGGTCGTCTCGATCGCGATGTCCTACATCGGCACCCCGTATGTCTGGGGCGGCGCCTCGCCGGGCGGGTTCGACTGCTCCGGCCTCGTGATGTACTCGTTCGCACGGCTCGGCGTCTCGCTACCGCACTCCTCGTATGCTCAATACAACTACGGCAGCTACGTCGCCTACAGCGACCTGCAGCCGGGTGACCTCGTCTTCTTCGATGCGCTCGGCCACGTCGGGCTCTACATCGGCGGCGGCGAGTACGTGGACGCCCCCTACACCGGCGCTTACGTGCGGGTCGACAGCCTGACGAGCGGCTGGGCCCTCTCGCACTATTCGGGTGCGCGCCGGATCACCACCTGATCCCAGCCGCCATCTTCATCTTCACCTTTCACCCTTGATCACGGCCGACGCGTTTTCTAACGTGAAGTCATGACGCCGGCACCCGTGATCCCGGTGATCGTCCCTGCGACGGGAAGCGGCGGACGCGGTCCCCGGTTCTGGATCCTCACCTCGCTCGCCGGGCTCGGTGTCGTCCTCGTGTTGACGGGCGGAGCTCTCTTCGGCATTCGCGAGTGGTGGCCCCAGGCGCAGATCGCGGCCGGCTCGACGGCCCTCGCCGACATCACGCTTGCGCCGGCCGGCGAGCACATCGCGTCGGTGAAGGTGCTCGACTCACACGGTCGCCTGGTGGCAGTGCGGGTGCGATCGGGCCGGGTCGTTCCTGCCGGGCACATCGCGGGAGGCTCGCGCCTGTCGGTGGCGGTAACGGTCCGCCGGTCCGGCTGGGCCGGCTGGCTGGTCGGGCACGAGCAGGTCGTGCATGCCGTGATCCGGACGCCGGCAGCAGCGGTCGGCTCGAAGTTCGTCTATCCGGCCGAGGGGAGCCCGGTCACCGTTCAGTTCAGCCGGCCGGTGCAGATCGTCTCGATCCAGACGGCCGACGGAGCTGTCAGGCGCGTGACGCTGCCGCGCCCCCGGCGGGTCGTGCCGATCGGCATCGCCGCCTCTGGCTCGGACGTCGCCGGAACGGCGCTGGTTGCGGGCGCACCGCGAGGGTGGGAGAGCCTCCCCGCGGCCGTTCGCGTCACCTGGTTCCCGTCCGGTGATGCGCCCAAGGTGCTCGTTCGGCCCGCCCCGAAGACGACGCTCGTTCCCTCGGCTCCGATCGTGCTCACCTTCTCGCAGCCCGTCGACCGGGTGCTGGGCGGGACGATGCCGCGCCTCGTCCCGCACGTCCGCGGCACCTGGACGCACCCCAACGACCACACGCTCGTCTTCCAGCCGAGCGGCCTCGGCTTCCCGCTCGGCCGCAGGGTCCACCTGCGGCTCCCGCGGTCGATCCAGCTGATCAGCGGCTCCGACCCCTCGCCGTTCCGCACGGTCACCTGGCAGGTTCCGCGGGGCTCGCTGCTCCGGATCAAGCAGCTGCTGGCCGACCAGGGCTACCTCCCGGTCGAGTGGAGCCCGTCGGCGGGCGTCGTCCGCCTGACACAGGGTGCCCAGGTGCGAGCCGCAGTCGCCCCGCCCGAGGGGGCGTTCGATTTCCGCTACCCGAAGACCCCCGCCGCTCTCAAGGCTCTCTGGACGTCACCGACCGACCGACCGGTGCTGATGCGCGGCGCGATCATGGCGTTCCAGAACGCACACGGGATGACGGCCGACGGGTTCCCCAGCATGGCGGTGCTCCGGGCGCTGATCCGGAACGAGCTCTCGGGCCGCCACTCACCCGGCGGCTACAGCTACGTCTACGTGACCGAGAAGCTGCCCCAGACGCTGACGCTCTGGCACAACGGGCACGTCGTGCTGCGCACCGCCGTCAACACCGGCATCGCCTCCCGGCCGACCGACCTCGGCACGTACCCGGTCTACGCGCATCTGACCGCAACGACCATGCAGGGGACGAACCCGGACGGGTCGCACTACAACGACCCCGGAGTGCCATGGGTCAACTACTTCAGCGGCGGCGACGCCGTCCACGGGTTCGTCCGCGGGAGCTACGGCTGGCCACAGAGCCTCGGCTGCGTCGAGGTCCCGATCCCGACGGCCGGGCAGATCTTCCCGTACGTCAACATCGGCACGCTCGTCACCGTCAGCGCCTGATCAGCGGAAGCGTGACCGGCCGGGCCGGCCGATCTCGCCGTAGCGCGGCCGCTCCGACGGGGGCACTGCGAGAGCACCGTTCATGATCTGGCGCCGCGTCGACCCGTCGAGGTCGTCCGAGAACCCCCAACCGAGGTAGTGGCAGCGCGGGCACTCACCGGTGTCGGAACGTCCGAGACCGAACACGATACGCACCGATCCGCACGCGAGGCACTCGATCTGCGTTGGACTGTGGTGCCGTTTCGTCGCCACAGCACCCTAATCGGCAAGCGGGCTTTCGGACCTGAGAGATATGGTCAGCGTTGCTCGTTCGGACAGTGCCGTTACGCGAAGGAGGAGAGATGCCCCTATTCGGAAGGTCGGACGCCGACGCCAGCACCGCAACCTGGGAACCGGAGGCCGCGGACGGCCGCCTCGCGTCGACCGCCGGAGCGACACCGGGCGGAGTGTTCACCTCCGACCTCTCGGTCTCCGAGTACGTGCTGATCGGCGAGGCCGGATTCGAGCCGCTCGGGTTCGTCGTCGGCTCGTCGATCTACCACATCGGGGTTCAGGGCGGAAAGTGGAGCCAGAACCAGGAGCTCCAGGTGCTGACGCAGGCGATGTACAACGCCCGGGAGCTCGCGATGTCGCGCATGGTGGCCGAGGCCGACCACCTCGGCGCCGACGGCGTCGTCGGGGTACAGCTCCGGATGCAGCAGTACGCGTGGGGGCAGGAAGTGCTCGAGTTCATCGCGACCGGCACGGCCGTGCGCGCGAGCGGCGAGAGGGCCGGAGTGCACAAGGCGCCGGACGGCCATGCGTTCACCTCCGACCTGTCGGCGCAGGACTTCTACCGCCTGCTCGCCGTCGGCGCGGTTCCGGTGTCGTTCGTCCTGGGGACGTGCGTTTACCACATCGCCCACCAGTCGATCATGCAGACGATCCGCCAGACGGGCCAGAACCAGGAGATGCAGCTCTTCACCCAGGGCGTCTACGAGGCGCGCGAGCTCGCCCTCTCACGGATGCAGGCGGAGGCCGTGACGGCCCAGGCGAACGGGATCGTCGGCGTCACGGTCGCGGTCTACAACCACGTCTGGGGCGAGCACGCGACGGAGTTCCTCGCCACGGGCACGTCGATCCGCCGGGTCGCCGACGAGCACCGGATGCCGGACTCGTCGCCGACGCCGACATTCACGCTAGGGCTCGACAACTAGAGGCTTCCAGACCAGCCGCTCAGCGGCCGAATGCCTCGGCGATCAGCTCGTAGGAGCGCCGCCGGGCGCGGTGGTTGTGGGTCAGGGTGTGCACGAGAATCTCGTCGGCGCCGTACTCCTCGGCGATCCCTTCGAGGGCAGGACGCACCGTCTCGGGCGAGCCGACGACGACGCGGCGCCCCGCGAAGGTGTCGCCGGTGAGGCCGGACAGGAACTCGAGTGCCCGCGGCACGGCCGGCAGGGACCCGAACCCACCGTGGCCCGCCTGCGTGATCGCCATCCGCCAGCTCGAGGAGAGCCTCTGCGCCTCCTCGTCGGTCTCGGCACAGATCGCGCCGACCGCCACCGAGACCTCGGGGCGCTTCAGGCGCCGGGACGGGACGAACAGCTCGCGGTAGAGCCGGCCGCTCATCGCCGCGGCGGGGTCGATGAAGTCCGCGACCGCGTAGGGAAGGCCGAGCTCAGCCGCCATGACGGCGCTGTCCGGCGAGGTTCCGAGGAGCCAGATCTCCGGGGCGCCCGGCGCTCCCGGCAGCCGCGCGAGCCTGGCCAGCGGATGGTCGGGCGGGAACCCGTCCTCGAAGTAGGCGAGGAGCTCCATGACCTGCTCGCCGTAGTCCTCTGGCAGGAGCTGGCGGCGGTCCCGCTGGAGCGCGTAGATCGTCTCGAGATCTCCGCCGGGGGCGCGACCGACGCCGAGGTCGATCCGCTTGCCGTGCAGGCCGGCGATCACGCTGAAGACCTCGGCGACCTTGAACGGGCTGTAGTGCGAGAGCATCACCCCGCCGCTCCCGACGCGGATGCGGCTCGTCGCCCCCGCGACCGCCGTGACCAGGATCTCGGGCGCGGCACAGGCCAGCATCGGCGTGCCGTGGTGCTCCGCAAGCCAGTAGCGCCCGTATCCGAGCCCCTCGGCGAGCTGGGCCAGATCGATCGTGTTCCTGAGCGCCTGTGCCCCGGTCCCGCCCTCCGCAATCGGCGACTGGTCGAGCACGGAGAGACGGGGCCGGGTCAACTTGGTCCTCTGAGTCGAACGGAGAGAGAGGGATTTGAACCCTCGACGCACCTTTCAGCACGTACACGATTTCCAGTCGTGCTCCTTAGACCGCTCGGACACCTCTCCGGGTCGCGGCTATTAGACCATAACTCGACAAATACCTGCTCAGAAGAGGTTTTTTATCGGAAACCCGGCTCAACCGGATGACGGTCCTGAGCCCAGATCGGTACACCGAAGCCGCGGTCGCGAGTGACCGACGGGCGACCGGTTTCGCTCCCGCCCGAGATCCTCGACGCGTTGCGCAAGTGGGAGGCGGACGGCAACGGGACACCAGCGCAGACGACCCCTGGGGCCCCTCGCCGCGCTGTAGATTGGCGAGGTGCGGAGCGGGCTCTAGGGCATGGACAGCGAGACCTACCTCGCGATCATGCGGGCGTTCCCGACGGGCATCGCGATCATCACTGCGATCGACGCGGGTGGGACGCCACGGGGCCTGACTACGAACGCGGTCACGAGCGTCTCCCTCACTCCGCCGCTGCTCCTCGTCTGCGTCGACCTCAACAGCCGAACGCTGCCGGCGATCCGGAGCTCCGGCGCCTTCGTCGTCAACTTCATGGCCACCGACAGCGAAGACGTCTGCCGTCTCTTCGCCTCGAAGGCCGAAGACAAGTTCACCGACCTGGACTACGAGCTGAGCTTCCGCAGCCTGCCCGTTCTCCACGCGCACACGCTCGCGTGGGCCGAGTGCTCGATCGAGCGCGAGCTCGAGCTCGGCGATCATGTCGTCTTCGTCGGCCTCGTCGAGGAGGGCGCGACGACAACCGAGCGAATGCCCCTGGCCTACTTCGATCGGACATACGACCGGTTGGCCCGCACGGGACCGCAACCGCCCGACTAGGTTACGCGCGTGGATTTCGAGCTTTCGGGCGAGCAGCGGCTGCTGCAGGACACAGTACGCGCGTTTGTGGATGATCGTGTGTTGCCGGTGGCGGTCGAGAACGACATCGCGCACCGGCTGGATATGTCCCTGATCGAAGGGATGGCAGAGTTGGGGATCCTCGGGATCGTGATCCCCGAGGCGTACGGGGGTGCGGGCCTTGATTTCGTGGCGGAGGCGCTTGCCTGTGAGGAGATCGAGCGTGGCGAGGCCGCGTTCCGCACCCTGATCTCGGTCCATGTCGGGTTGAACTCGTTGTCGCTGCTTCGGTACGGATCGGAGGAGCAGAAGCAGCGGTGGCTGACCCCGCAAGCCAAAGGAGAGAAGCTCGCCTGCTTCGGGTTGACCGAGCCGGGGGCGGGCTCCGATGTCGCCGCGATGCGAACCACCGCCCGTCGGGAGGGCGACACCTACGTACTGAACGGGCAGAAGAACTGGATCTCCTACGCCACCGTGGCCGATCACGCGCTCGTGTTCGCGAAAACCGACGTGGAGGCCGGGCACAAGGGGATCACCGCGTTCGTGCTCGAGAAGGGGATGCGCGGGTTCACGAGCGCGGACACCGAGAACAAGCTCGGGATCTGGGCCGGCTCGACCGGAGAGCTGTTCTTCGAGAACGTCGAGATCCCGCTCGAGAACCGGATCGGGGCGGAAGGGCAAGGGTTCGAGATTGCGATGCACTCCCTTGATCACGGCCGCTTCACCGTCGCCGCCGGCGCCTGCGGCGTCATCCGCGCTTGCCTCGAACGCTCAACCGCGTATGCGCGGGAGCGGGAGACGTTCGGGAGCGAGATCGGCCGCTACCAGTTCGTCCAGGACATGATCGCAACCATGGTCCTGGGCTACGAGACCTCGAAATTGCTCGTCATGCAAGCCGCCTGGATGAAAAACCAGGGCAAGCGCTCGACCCGCGAAACCTCACTCGCGAAATGGCACGCAACCGAATCAGCGCTCGAAGCCGCGCACCTCGCGATCCAGGTGTTCGGCTCCTACGGCTACAGCGCCGAATACGGCATCGAACGCTACTTCCGCAACGCCCGCGCACCCATCATCTACGAAGGCACTACCCAGATCCACAAGATGATGCAAGCCGAACACGCCCTCGGATACCGCCACCTCAACGGCCCCCACGCAGACACCTCACCCATCTGCTCCTGGGCACCCGCCCTCTCACCCATCCACGTCCGGGCTTGACGTGATCGCCGCCGTAGCAGAGCTCCGCGTCCGGCTCGAGCGCGGCGAGCGGCTCGTCGGCACCTTCCTGCAGATCCCGAGCCTGGTCACCGCAGAGCTCGTCGGTGCGCTCGGCGTCGACTTCGTGTGCGTCGAGGGCGAGCACTCCGGCCTCGGCCGCGAGAGCGTCCAGGCGCTCGTCGGCGCCGCCTCCGCGGCGGGCACGCCGGCCCTCGTCCGCGTCGCCGACAACGCAGCCGTCGAGATCGCGGGCGCGCTCGACGCAGGCGCCGCAGGCGTGATCGTCCCGCGCGTCGACTCGGCCGCCGAGGCGGCCGCCGTCGTCCGGGCCGCCCGTTACCCGCCATTCGGCGCGCGGGGGATCGGGCCGAGCCGGGCCACAGGCTATGGGCGCAAAGTTCCCGAGTACTTCGCCCGAGCGAACGCAGCCATCGCGGTCGGCGCCCAGATCGAGAGCACTGCGGCCGTCGACGATGCCGACGCGATCACCAGGGTCGACGGGCTCGACTTCGTCTTCGTCGGGCCAGGCGACCTCGCCGCGTCACTGGGCGTGCCCTTCGGCGACGAGCGGATTGCCGAGGCGGTCCGCTCAGTGCTCGCAGTCGCGCAGGCGGCAGGCCGGCCCGCAGGCGTGTGGGCATCCTCGGCGGCGGTCGCGAGACGATGGCTCGAGGAGGGATTCCAGCTCGTGATCGTCGGATCCGACCTCTCCTTTCTCGCAGACGGGGTCGAGGGGCTCGTCGCCGAGCTCGCCGACGCGGGGCGATGACCGACCTGTTCGTCCTCAAGACCGACCCGAACGTGATCGAGGTCGGGGACGCAGAACGGGAAATGCTCGCCGGCGTGGGAGCCCGCCTCGTCGAGCAGCCGTGCCTCACCGAGGACGAGTTGATCACCCACGGGGCGGATGCCGCGGCGATTCTCACACTCGACGAGCCGCTCAGCTCGCGCGTGATCGCGTCGCTCGCACGCTGCCGCGTGATCAGCCGGTTCGGGATCGGCGTGGACAAGATCGACCTCGCTGCGGCAACCTCGGCGGGAATCGTCGTCACCAACGTCCCTGACTACTGCGTCGACGAGGCCTCCGACCACGCCCTCGCGCTGCTCCTCGCGGTCGAGCGGCGGATCCCCGCGCTCGATGCCGCAGTCCGCGACGGCGGCTGGGACACCGCAGCGGTCGCGGGCCCCGTGCGTCGCCTGCGGGGCCGCCGCGCCGGCGTGATCGGCTTCGGCCGGCTGGGCGCGCGGTTCGCACAGAAAGCGGCCGCCCTCGGGCTCGAGATCTGCGTGCACGACCCCTTCGTCGACGACGCCCGGATCGAGGCTGCCGGCGCGAGACCCCTGCCACTCGACGAGCTGCTCGCAACGAGCGACGTCGTCTCACTCCACATCCCGCTCACACCCGACACGCGGCACCTGCTCGACCGGGACCGCCTCTTCGCGATGCGGGAGGGCGCGGTGCTCGTCAACACCTCCCGTGGCGGCCTCGTCGACGAGGCCGCGCTGGTCGAGGCGCTTCGGCAAGGACGGCTCGGGGGCGCCGGGCTCGACGTCTTCGAGCGCGAGCCGCCCGGCCTGGACAACCCGCTGCTCGGCCTTCCGAACGTCGTCGTAACAAGCCACTCGTCACACTACTCACTCGAGTCGGGAGCCGAGATGCGTGAGCGGGCGTTCCGCAACGTCGCCGAGGTGCTCGCAGGCCGTCCGCCACTCTCCCCTGTGAACGCACCGCCGCAGTCGTAGACTGCGCCCGTGACCGAGCGCTACGAGCGCGGCCTCGACGCCTATTCGAGCCAGCTGGGCATTTCCCGGGACGAGGTTCCCGCCTGGTTCGCGGAGCGCTTCGGCGAGCGCTTCGGCGAGGAGGCGATCAACACGGCCGGCGGGGCCTGGCCCGACGACTGTCTCAGCCTTCGCGACCGCAGCCTCATCGTCCTGACGGCGCTCATCGTCCAGGGAGGCGTCGAGGCGCGCCTGCGCGGGCACGTTGGCTGGGCGATCGAGCACGGCTCGAGCCGTGAAGAGCTCGAGGCGCTCGCGGCCCTGCTCGGCCCCTATGCGGGCTTCCCGAAGGCTTCGACGGGGCTCGAGATCATCCGCGACGAGCTCGCGCGGCTGGAGATCGAGTAATGAGCGACGTCGTTCTGGTCGCGGGGTCGACGGGGTCTCTCGGCGGCAAGATCTGCGACCTCCTGTTCGCTCAGGGCCGCCCCGTTCGGGCGCTCGTGCGACCGACGTCGGACCCGGCGAAGGTGGAGCACCTTCGCGCTCTCGGCGCGGACGTCGTCGTCGGCGACATCGAGCACCCCACGACGCTCGGGCCGGCCCTGGCAGACGTGGCGTACGTCATCACAACCGCGAGCACGTTCCCTGCCGACGAGCGGCCCGACGCGATCGACATCGTCGAGCGCGCCGGCACGTGCAGCCTGATCGACGCCTCGGTTACCGCCGGGATCCGGCGCTTCGTCCACGTCTCACTGCTCGAGTCGACCCCGAACTACCCGCACCAGGAGGCGAAGCTCGCGGCAGAGGCCTACCTGAAGGCGTCGAGGCTCGAGTACACGATCCTGAAGCCGACCAGCTTCGCGGACGTCTGGTTCAGCCCGATGCTCGGGTTCGATGTGAAAGCGGGGACCGTCCAGGTGTTCGGAGACGGCGCGGCGCCGCAGACCTGGATCTGCGCCGCAGACGTGGCCGCGTTCTCCGTGTGGGCCCTCGATGCGGACGACGCAAAGAACGCCTCGATCGAGCTCGGCGGGCCGGACAGCCTCTCGCAGCTCGAGGTCGTCGAACTGCACGAGGAGCTACTCGGGAGAGAGCTCGAGCGCCTGCCTTTCCCCCAGGAGGCACTCGAGAAGATGCACGCCGAGGGCCGCGATCCGCGGGAGATCTCGCTCGCCGGGGTCATGCTGAACGTCGCCAACGGCGCCTCGGTGGACGCGACCGAGATCGCGGAGCGCAGTGGGATCCGGCTCACGCCGATGAGCGAGTTCGCCGCCGGGCGGGTGGCGGCGCTCTCCGGCTCGTGACCTCGCTCGCGGGGCGCGTCGCGCTCGTCACCGGCGGTGCCCGCGGGATCGGAAACGCGATCGGACGGACGCTCGCCGACCGCGGCGCCACAGTGGTGCTCGGGGATGTCGACGGGCCGGCGGCAGAGGAGACGGCCAAGGCGGTCGGATGTGACTCCGCCCCGCTCGACGTGCGCAGCGGGGCGTCGTTCGGGGCGGCGATCGACGCTGTCGTCGAACGGCACGGGAGCGTCGACGTTCTCGTCAACAACGCCGCGCTCACGATGCGGCGACCATTCTTCGAGATCGACGAGGCCGAGTGGGACGAGGTGCTCGCTGTCAACCTGCGCGGCGTCTTCAACGGCTGCCGGCTTGCGGGCCTCCGAATGCGCGAGCGAGGGTACGGCCGCATCGTGAACATCTCCTCCCTGGCGGGCCAGGCGGGCGGCACCGTCAACGGTGCCCACTACGCCGCCTCGAAGGCCGGGATCATCGCGCTGACGAAGGTCGCTGCGCGCGAGCTCGCACCGCACGGCGTCACCGTCAACGCGGTCGCCCCGGCGGCGATCGACGCTCCGGTGCTCGCCGAGCTCCTACCCCCTGAGCAGGTGGAGACACTCACCGCCTCGATCCCGGTCGGCCGCCTCGGGACCACCGCCGAGGTTGCCTCCGTCGTCGCCTACCTCGCCTCCGACGAGGCGGCGTTCGTCACGGGCGCGACCTTCGACGTCAACGGCGGCCTGCTGATGCGCTGACCCGAGAGAAGGAGGTACGTCATGCCACGGACGATCTCGAACCCGGAGGGAATCCATCCGCCGCCGGGCGCCGGCCGCTTCCACCCGCTCATCGACCGCGTGTTCACGCTCGAGGAGCTCGGCGAGGCGCATCGCCTGATGGACGAGGGTCAGTTTATCGGGAAGGCGATCGTCAAGCCCTAGCCGTCGGCGCGCCTCCCTGGTCGTCGAGCGTCACGCGCGCGCCGGGGGCGAGGCCTTCGGAGGCGCGTGCGACCACGACCGGGCCGGCGTCGAGCGCGACCGAGGCGGCGAGCCCGCCCGCCCGGAGCGTGGTGACCTGCTCCACCGTGCCGGGCCCGGCCGGCTCCTCGCGCCAGTCGCGCGATCCGCAGCGCGGACAGAGGGCGCGCGGCGGGAAGACTGCGTAGCCGCAGCCCTCGCAGAGCTGGACGCGAAGCTCTGTCACGGTGCCTCCAGCACCACCGCCGCCGCACACGCGCCGTAGCGGTACAGCACCATCCCGTAGCCCGTGACGACGGCGAGTCGCGCTCCCGGCACCTGACGCGCGCCGCCCTCGCCTCGGAGCTGAGTCACCGCCTCGACGAGGCCGTGCATCCCGCCGGCCGCGCCGGCCTGTCCAGCCGAGAGCTGCCCGCCGGAGGTGTTCAGCGGCCACTGCTGCTCGTCGAGCCGCACGGAGAGGAAGCGCCCGGGATCGGCGTCGGGAATGAAGCCGAGATCCGTGAGCTGCACGAGGACCATCGCAGGGTAGTCGTCGTATACCCAGGCCAGGTCGACGTCTCCAGGGCCCGCACCGGCCGCTCCCCAGAGCTCGCCGGCGACCTCGGCAAGGCCGGTGTGCAGGCCGTCGCCCTCCTGCCCGTCCGGGTTGTACAGCGCCCTGGTCGCGCGGATCCGAACACCCTGCGGCGCCCGCTCGTCCGAGGTGACGACGAGCGCGTCGGCTCCGCTCACAACCGGCACGCAGTCGTACCGGCAGAGAGGGTCGGCGACGACCGGGGCGTCGAGGTACTCCTCGAGCGGTGAGCGGCTCGCGGTAGACCGCGAGCGGATTCCCGGCTGCCCAGCGCCGCTGGGCGACGGCGATGCGCCCGTAGTCGCTGCGCGCGAGGCCGGTGGCCGCCATGTGGCGCTGCGTCAGCAGGGCGAAGTCGGTGTTGGGCCCGTCGACCGGAATCGGGGCGAGATGGTCCCGGGTGGCGCGGTTGTAGCCGTCGACAAGGGCTGCGAACTCCTCGCGCAGCAGCCGGTCGCCCGCAAGGAGGACGATCGTCGAGGCGTCACCGGCCTCGATCGCGCGCATCGCGTGCTGGAGCATGTTGATCCCCGCGGCCCCGCCGTTCGCGTCGTCCATCAACCACCGAACGCGCAGCCCGAGCCGCCAGGCGAGATCGACGGCGTGATCCGGCGTCAGCGTGAACGACGCCACCCCGAGCCCATCGACCTCCGAGCGCTCGACGCCGGCGGAGTCGATTGCCCGCAGGAACGCGTCCGCGAGCAACGTCTCAGTCGTCGTCGTCGCCGGATCGGGATGGCGCGTGTACGGCGACTCGGCTGCGCCTGCGATGACCGCGGTCACCGGCGAAGGACGTACCCGGCGGCCTCGCGGTCCCAGGCAGCGTCAGTCACGCCGCGCTCGCGCAGCACGAACTTGCGCACCTTCCCGTTCTCGGTCAGCGGCAGCTCGTCGAGGAACTCCACGTATCGGGGGACGGCGAAGTAGGCGAGGCGCGGCTCGCAGTGCCGCATCAGGTCCTCCGGGTCGGGCGTCGCGCCGCCGCGGGCGACGACGAACGCCATCACGTCGTCCTCGCCCAGCTCCGAGGGAACGGGGACGACGGCTGCCGTGGCGACGTCGGGATGGCTGACGAGGACCTGCTCGACCTCCCAGGCCGAGATGTTCTCGCCCCGCCGGCGGATCGCGTCCTTCATCCGGTCGAGGAAGCGGAAGCTGCCGTCGGGGTCCCTGACGGCGCGATCGCCGCTGTGGAACCAGAGGTTGCGCCACGACTCGACCGTCTTCTCCGGCATCCGCCAGTAGCCGGTCGCGAACGCGAAGGGCTCGTCGGCGCGCAGCACGAGCTCGCCGGGCGTGCCGTCGGGCACCTCCTCGTCGAGATCGTCGACGATCTTCGCCTGGTAGCCCGGCATCGCGTAGCCCATCGTCCCCGGACGCTGGCGGCCGTCGAGCGCACCGATCACGGCGTTCGTCTCGGTCATGCCGAAACCGTCGCGGATCGTGACGCCGAAGCGGTCGCGAAACACCTCGTGCAGCTCGGCCTGCGTCGCGGGCGCGAGCGCAATACGGACGCGGTGCGCGAGGTCCTCGGGCGAGGCCGGCCGCTTGGCGAGGATCGAGACCATGGCGCCGAGCAGGTAGGTAACGGTCGCATCCGCCTCGGCCACTCGCGACCAGAAGGCGGAGGCGGAGAACCGCGGCCCGACGACGATCCGGCCGCCGTTGATCAGCGCCTGGATGCACGCGTTGAGCGCGTTCGTATGGAAGAGCGGCAGGCAGGTGTAGAGAACGTCGTCCTCGGTCAGCCCGCCGAGCATCGAGGCCGTGCTGAGCGCCCACCAGTAGAACTGCGCCTGCGGGCACATCACGCCCTTCGAGGGGCCGGTCGTGCCCGACGTGTAGAGGATCGAGACGGTCTCGTCCGGCGCGACGTCGCTCGGCGGCAGCGCCTCGCCGAGTGGCGGGAAGGCCTGGACAGGGAGCCCGCGGAAGTCCGCTCCCTCGCCCTCGAGGAGCCAGATGCGCTCGAGCTCGGGCGGCAGCATCTCGATGACCTCGAGGTGCGGGAACAGATTCTGCTCGATCGCGAGCACGCGCGGGCCCGAGTTCATGAGCACGTGCTCGAGCTGAGGCCCCCGGGTTGCGGTGTTCAGGGGCACGAGTGCCGCGCCGAGCCAGGCGCAGCCGAACCAGGCGTCGACCAGCTCGCGCCGGTTCTCGGCCATGATCGCGACGCGGTCTCCTCGCCTCACCCCGGCAGCCGCGAAGCTTCCAGCCGTCCTCGCCACGGCGTCCCGCATCTCGGCGTAGGTGCGCACGGTGTCGCCGACCTGGAGGTACGGGCGCTCGCCGAACGCCGCCGCCTGCCGCTCGAGCAGCGCTGGAAGCGTGCGCTCGGCGGGCGGGACGTCCTTCATCCCTGCGAACCTACCATCCTGGCCGCGAGGTCGGCCCATGCCCGGTCGGCCTCGGCGGCGATGCGGCGAACGATCTCCGCGGCGGGCAGGATCTCGTCGACGAGGCCGGCCGCGGGGCCTGCGTAGAGCGCCATCTCGCCCACTGCTCCCTCGTCGCCGGCGTTCGGGGTGTCGACGAACCAGCGGGGGAGCTCGAGCTCCCCGCCGGCGAGCTTCCGGCGGGCGATCACTTCGACGGGCCGGTCGACCGGCCGCACCCGCGGCTCGGGCTCCCGGTCCCACGCCTCGGTGGTCGCGTTGCGCAGAGCCCGCTCGGGCCGGCCCGGCCAGCCGATCTCGAAGATGTCGGTAATGATCGAGTCCTCGGCGGCGGCGTCGACGATCCCCCGCTTGTAGACCTCGTGCGCGCCTGACTCGAGTGAGGCGACGAGGCGCGTTCCGAGCAGGACGCCGTCGGCGCCGAGCGCGAGCGCCGCCACGAGCCCTCCGCCGTCGGCGATGCCGCCGGCGGCGAGGACGAGGGCGCCCTCGGCAGCGTCGACGATCTGCGGGACGAGCGCGAAGGTCGGCACGATCCCGGTGTGGCCACCCGAGTCGCCGCCCTGCGCGATCACGGCGTCGGCGCCTGCCGCGACGGCGCGCCGAGCCTCCTCGGCCGTCTCGCAGCGATGGAAGACACGTGTCCCGGCCTCGTGCGCGAGCGCGATCGCCGCCTCCGGCTCGCCGAAGCCGGTTGCGAGCACCTCGATCCCTGCCGCGAGGATCGCCTCGACCGCCTCGAGCGGCTGGAGTTCGAGGATGACGTTCACCCCGGTGGGCCCGTCGGTGAGGCTGCGGATCTCGCTCACACGCTCGACCACCTTCCCGGGCGGGTCGCCGGCGGCGCCCGTCATCCCGAGCCCGCCGGCGTTCGTGACCGCGGCGGCGAGCCGTGCCGTCGCGATCGAGCCGGTGCCGGCGCCGATGATCGGCAACTCGATGCCGAGCAGTGTGCAGAGTCGAGTGGCGAGCGGCACGGCCGGTTAGGTTACGACCTTCAGCTCACCACCGATTCGACAGGAGCCGCGATGTTCAAGGATTCGCTGGGAAAGCTCACCCGGGGAGAGAGCCTGTCCGAGGCCGAGGCGACCGAGTTCATCGAGGACATGCGCGACGACATCATCAACGAGGTGCAGATCGCCGGCTTCCTCGTGGCGCTCGCGATGAAGGGGCCGAACGTCGACGAGGTCGCCGCGATCGTCCGGGCCATGCGCGCGAACTGCGTGCTCATCCACCCGCGCGTCGACGGGAACCTCACCGACATGTGCGGGACGGGCGGAGGCCTGAAGACCTTCAACATCAGCTCCGCGAACGCGATCATGACCGCTGCAGCG